>CANMIP010000004.1 GCA_947497945.1 uncultured Tropicimonas sp.
TTTGATCCGTCGCGGTCGAACACTTCCTTCAGCTTGCGGCGAGCGTGGGCCCAGCAATGCGCCACGACGATCGGTTCCCCGCCCTTGCGGGAGGGGCGTGTCAGCCGGTTGTAGCCCTGGTAGCCGTCGAGCTGCAGCGTGCCGTTGAACCCGGTCAGGAACTTCTCGGCATTTTCGCCATGGCGCCCGGGGGCGTAGAAATAGACCACACCGGGCGGGTCATCGCCGCCCCATGATCGGTCATCGCGGGCCAGGGCCCGGAGGAACCCGGTTTTCGTACAGCCGCGCCCCGGATCCAGCACCGGGGCGGTGGTTTCGTCCATGAAGAGCTTCGTGGAAGCTTTCAGGTGTTCTGCCAGCCGATCCACAATTGGCCGAAGATGGAACGCCGCCACGCCAACCCAATCGGCCAACGTGGATCGGTGAATGTCTATCCCGGAACGAACCAGGATTTGCGACTGGCGATACAAGGGGCAGTGGTCCGCATACTTGCTGACCAGAACGTGGGCGATGGCGCCTTCGGTCGGAAGTCCTCCCTCGATCAGCCAGGGCGGCGTCGGTGCCTGCGTGACCCCGTCGGTGCAAGTCCGACAGGCGTTCGGGCATTCCTTCGAACCGGTGGCAGTCCTGCCCTCACTTCGGGCGCACGGTGACGATCACCCGCAGCTGCGCGGGCACGATATCCAGCCGCTCGCTGCGGTCCTCGCCGATCTTGTGCATTTGCCCGCAGCCACAGGGGCATTCCAGGCTGTCTGGCTCAATCACCTGCTCAATGCGCTCCAGCCCCTCAGGCAGATTACCGCGATTGCGTTTGGCGACTTTCTTGCGCCTGGGCTGCTCGGTGTCCGGTGCCGCCGTTTTCTTTTGTTCCTCGACCTCCGCCTGCGCAACCTGAAGGTCTTCAAAGGCCAACTGCCGGTCGTCGTCGTCCAATTTCTCGGACTTCTTGCCGTAGAGCGCGTGATGCATCTCGGCGATCAGGTGTTCCTGGCGCCGGGTGATCTCCTCCAACTCCGCCACACGGGCAGCCTGCGCTTGCAACCTTTCGAATGCAGCCCGGTATTCGAGCGGCAGAGCAGAGAGATCGAGGTCGTCGGTGGCGGCGGTCATGGGCCGGTTTGTATATCTGGATCAGGGCAATGGCTGTTGCATTCGACCGTCCGATTCACTCCGCCGCAGCCGGTGGCCGGCTGTCCAGAGCTTTCACCTTTCGCCAATCAAGCCCGGCGAAAAGGGCCTCGAATTGCGCGTGGTTCAGCGCCATCATCCCGTCCGTGATCGCAGGCCAGATGAAGGTCGTGTCTTCCAGCCGCTTGTATGCCATTACCAGCCCGGTTCCGTCCCAATAGAGCAGCTTCAACCGGTCCGCGCGCCTCGCCCGAAAAACGAATACCGTCCCCGTGAACGGATCCTTTCGGAGCACAGACTGCACCATGGCGCTCAGGCCGTCGTGACCCTTTCGGAAGTCAACGGGCCGCGTTGCTACCAGGATGCGCACCCGATTCGATGGAAAGATCATATGCCGCCCCCGAGCGCGCGGACGATCTCCACAACCCGGCCCGCAGGCGTGGCCCCGTCCAGCCGGACAGAAACTGATCCGGACACGATCTCGATTGCCCCCTGCGCCGGTTCGGGCGATGCGCTTGCCGAAGGCGGTTCAACATCGAAAACAACCAATGGGGCGAAATCCTCCGTCGCCTCAGGAGCGGGTAGAACAAGGCAACCATCCTTGGCCATGCGTCGCCAGGCAGACAGATGGTTCGGCAAAAGTTCATACTTCCGCGCCACGTCATTCACCGTCGCACCCGGCAACAGCCTTTCCGCCACGATCCGCGCCTTGACGTGATCCGGCCACCGCCGGTACCCGCCATTTGAGATTTCGACACCCAGATCTTTGAGAAACTCTCTCGAAATATCCATTGAGAAACTCACCTCCTGCCAGCCAACAGAACGTGAACCTCAAATCAGTCGGATCTCAGAAAGGTGGGCACCAGGCACCGCATACGATTATGTCGCAACCGGACATCTTAAAAGTCGAGGCGACAAACCGCATCCTTAATACTTCAAGTCGTCAAGCTGACAGCCCCGTGGGCTGCAGCCGACCGGGCAATATGCCGAGTTTGGAGCCGTTGGCACGGTCTTCGCCCTGCGGGACTACTCCAATCGGCATATCCGTCCGACAAAGGTTGAGTTCGCACATCAACGGCTGATCGGCACCGAGGCCCTCGACAGGTTCTTTGGCTGCAATGTCCTGTTTGGTGCCTCGGAGAACAGCATTGCTTTCAAGGCGGCTGATATGGATGTGCCGCTGTTGACGGCCGACGACAACCTGCAGCGGACGCTTTCGGTCATTTGCGAGAACACGCTGGCCCAGATGCCACAAACGCCGAACAGCATGGCCCGGTTGGTTGAAAGGCAGATCACGGCGCGTCTTGCAGCCGGCACGGCCCAGCAGGATGCGATTGCGGCTGAACTTGGGATGAGCGCCCGAACACTGGCCCGCCGACTGACCAAAGAGGGCACGAGATTCGCAGCCGTCGTCGCCAACCTGCGAAAGGCGCTTGCCCGGGACTATCTGCTCAACAGCACGCTTCCGCTCACCGAGATCGCCTATCTTCTTGGATATAGCGACGCCAGTACCTTCAGCACGGCATTCCGGAGGTGGTACGGACAGCCGCCAAGCGACTTCAGGGAGCGGCCTGCAACAGAAGCGCCCATGTCATAGGACGAACGATCTGAACAGAGGCCGGACTGCTCGGATCATAGACCCGCATTTGCACGTCTCTCCGTCATCCTGAACCACCCTGGCGCAACAAACCCGGCAGGCTTGCGGCCTACCGGGTCTGAAGCTGAAGCCAGAGGTCTCTGGCGTCGGTTGGAAGGGGTTGACCGTTCCGGTTATCCAGTTGCGGGATCAGACCTTGCCCGCGGGATCGTACCATGCAAATCGCCGGGTGCAGACGATTTGCGTCCGGGATCAGTTTCTCCGGTCCTGGCGATCTTCGACGCGATCCTCGACATTGTTCTTGTCGACTGCGCCGGCGACTGCGCCGACAGCGGCACCAGTGGCCGCGCCCTGGGCTGCGTCTCCGCCCGAGACTTCCGCAACCACCGCACCGGCCACAGCGCCCTTCACGGCCTTTTCGGCAACGTGGTTGGCCTGGGCTGCCATCGGGAGGGTCACGAGCATCGCGGCGGCAACGGCGGAGAAGAGAGCGGTCTTGAGAGTGTTTGTCATGGGTTCCAACCTTGTCTGACTGTGGCAACCTCCGTGGCTGCCTTCTGTCATTGAATTTAGGGAAACCCATCCACCTTCGATTACGATTTATGGCCATTACATTGTCAATTGAGGCCATGCCGGGATTTCGGCTCGGACCAGGACCGTGGCCTGCCTTGCTTCGTCCCAACCAACAAACCCGGCGAGCCTGGGGCCTGCCGGGTTTGAAGCAGATGCCGGATCGCTCCAGCGTCGCTTGGAAGGGGCCAACCGTTCCGGTTATCTCGTTGCAGGATCAGCGCTTGTGCTTGTTGCCGCCCTTCCTGCGGTCGTCCTTGCGATCTTCGCGGTCGCGGTCTTCGGCGATCTTGCCGCCGAACGCACCAGCCGCGGCGCCAAGGGCCAGGCCGTCCTTCGCGTCGCCGCCGGTGATCTCCGTCAGCGCTGCGCCGGCCACTGCGCCCTTGAGGGCCTGCTCACCGATGTCACCGGCATTGGCGGCCATCGGGGCGGCAAGGGCGAGCGAAAAGCGCCTCGCACTCCATTGTCTGTCCTCGGGACATATGACGGGTGCGGGGCGTTTTTTTTCGTTTTTGGAGCTTGTTGTGAATCGCATCATCGATCTTGGACTGCTTTTCTCGACCACTGGCCCCTACCATCTCATGGGGCAGGCCAGCCGGTTGGGGGCGTTGAAGGCCATCGCACAGGTGAACGCCGACCGGTCTCTCGATTTCGCGTTCCGTGCGGTAGAGCGCGACCCGGGCGGCGACATCGACGCCTATGCCCCACTTTGCGAGGATATCCTCAAGTCCAGCGCCGCGCGTCACGTCGTCGGCTGCACTACGTCCTGGAGCCGCAAGGAAGTCATCCCGAGCTTGGAACGTATGGGCGGCTTCCTGTGGTATCCCACGCCCTACGAAGGGTTCGAGGCATCGGATCGGGTGGTCTATGCCCATGCCTGCCCCAACCAGCACCTGCTCCCGCTGCTCGACCATTGCTTTGCGGCCTATGGCCAGCGCCTCTACCTGACCGGGTCCAACTACATCTGGGGCTGGGAAATGAACCGTATCGCGCGTGAGGCCAGCGATCGGGGCGGTGCCGATGTTCTGGGAGAGCGCTACATCCCGATCGGATCCACCGATATTGCCCGCCTCATCGACGAGATCGCCGCGCTGAAGCCCGACTTCGTTCTCAATCAGCTGATCGGGTCATCGCAATATGCGTTTCTTGAGGCTATGGCCGATCTTCGGTTGCGTGATCCCGTATTTTCCGAAGGTCACTGTCCGATCCTTTCATGCAACATGACAGAGGCGGAGCTGCCCGCGATTGGCGCTGCTGCCGAAGGTGTGATCTCCGCCGGACCATGGTTCCGAAAGCTGGCGCCGGCGCTGCCGGGGAACGAAGGCCGCGAGGACTTCGGGTCGTCCTTCGAGGCAGTGTCGCACGGGTCCGTCATGATGCTGGCAAGGCTGCTGGCGAGCAGCCCGGATGCAGAGACCGCGTCCTTGCCGGAGTTGCTGGCCCTTCCGGACGCCGCGACCTTGGGGATCAGCGCGCGCACCCACCATCTGACCCTGCCGGTCGCAATTACACAGGTTCGCAACGGGGCCTTTGTTCCGATCAAGACCTACGCACCCATCGAAGGGGATCCCTATCTCACGCGAACGCAGACGCCAGTGGTGCTTCCCTTGATCAAGGTGGTAATATGAGACGCCGCCTCAGCATTCCCGATCTTGGCGGTGCGCGCGCGGAGATCCTGCACCGTCCGCATGCCTCCGTCGCGGCCCTCACACGACAGCTGCAGGCCGTGGGGCTCCTGGTCGAGTGCCACTGGCCGGACCTTCCCGCTGCGGCACGGGCTGCAGATTACCTGTTCATCGATGTCGACACGGCGCATGACGACCAGTTCCCGTGGGAGCCGGGCGAAGCGCCGCTACCAACCATCGCGCTCATCGGGTACGAAGCGCCGGGCCGGATCGAATGGTTGATGAATTTCGTGGCCGACGCGCAGATCCTCAAGCCCGTCGGTGACAACGGCGTCTACTCCGCGCTTCTGATTGCACGGGCGACCTTTGATGCCCGGATCGGGCTGGCAGGTGAGATCGACGCCCTGCGCCGACGCCTTGGTCAGCGGCAGACCGTCGTGCAAGCCGTCGCGCTGCTGGCCGCCCGCGGCAAGACCGAGGACGAGGCCTACGCGCAGCTGCGCGGCATGGCCATGGCCTGGCGTGTCAGCTTCGAAGATGCGGCGGAAGCTGGCGCTCTTTGGCTTCGCGATCATCACGCTGGTCGTGGGGGGCGCTGTTTTCGCCCCGAGTATCGCGCCATTTGCGCCGGACGAACAACTGTTCGAAGGGCTGACACTGTTTGGTGAACCCATGCCGCCCGGTGGAGATTTTCTGATGGGAACCGACCTTTTGGGCCGGGATCTGTTCAGCCGGATGCTCTATGGCGCGCAAATCTCGTTGATCATCGGGGTGGTGGCCAATGGCGTCGCGTTGGTGATCGGCACGTTGGTCGGCGTGCTGGCCGGTTTCCTGCGCGGCTGGGTGGGTTCGGTGCTGATGCGCTTCACCGACCTGATGATGGCCTTTCCAGCGTTGCTTCTGGCGATCTGTCTCGCGGCAATCTTCCAGCCCTCGCTGTGGATCGTGGCCATGGTTATCGCGCTTGTGAACTGGGTGCAGACGGCGCGGGTCGTCTACACGGAAACCACCTCGCTTGCCGAACGCGAGTTCATCGCAGCGGAGAAGACGCTGGGCGCATCGCAGGCCCGCATCCTGTTCAGGCACATCCTGCCGCATCTGGTCCCGACGCTGATCGTCCGGGGCACGCTGGGGATCTCTGTCACCGTGTTGCTGGAGGCCACGCTGTCTTTCCTCGGCGTGGGGGTCCAGCCGCCGACGCCAAGCTGGGGCAACATCATCTTCGAGAACCAGACCTATTTCCAGGCCGCCCCGTGGCTGGTCTTCATCCCCGGCGCGGCGATCCTGCTGCTGGCGCTGGCCTTCAACCTCGTGGGGGACGCGCTGCGCGATGTCCTCGACCCGACGCAAAGGGGCAACGACTGATGGCCGGATACTTGACCCGCCGATTGATCCAGTCCGCGCTGATCCTTCTGGGGGTGAGCTTCATCACTTTTGTGCTGCTGTTCGTGTTGCCCGCCGACCCCGTGCGCCAGATCGCGGGGCGCTCGGCCACCGCGCAGACAGTGGAGAACATCCGCCAGCAGCTTGGCCTCGATCAGCCGATGCTGGTGCAGTACTGGCGCTACCTCACAGGGCTGCTGCAGGGCGACATGGGCCGCAGCTACCTACAGAAGACCGAAGTCTCGACGCTCGTCGCCTCGCGTTTGCCTGCCTCGCTGCTGCTGATGGCCGGGGGCATCGCCTGCGAATTGCTGATCGGCCTGACCTTTGGCGTGGTCGCGGCCGTCTATCGGGGCCGCCCGCTGGACCAGGGCCTGATGGTGATGTCCTTCGTCGCCGTGTCTGCCCCGCAATTCGTGGTCGGTCTACTCCTGCTTTACGTCTTTGCCGTGCAGCTTGGCTGGTTCCCCATCGGGGGCTATGGCACGGCTGCGCATCTCGTGCTGCCGGCCGTGACGCTGGGAATCATGGGGTCGGGCTGGTATTCGCGCATGATGCGCTCGAGCATGGTCGAGGTGCTGCGGCAGGACTACATCCGCACCGCCCGGGGCCAAGGGCCTGACCCGCGCCCGCATCCTGATCCGTCACGTCCTACCCAACGCCATATTGCCCATCATCGCGATGATCGGGATCGACATCGGCATATTCATGGGCGGCATCGTCGTGGTCGAGTCCGTCTTCGGCTGGCCGGGCATCGGGCAGTTGGCATGGCAGGCGATCCAGCGCGTCGACATCCCCGTGATCATGGGCGTCACCATGGTTTCAGCCACGGCCATCATCATCGGCAACCTTCTGGCCGACCTCATTACCCCGCTCATCGATCCACGCATCAAGTTGCGATGAGCTCTGTCCACGACCGCCACCGACGTTTCAAACACCACCAACAGGAAAGAAATACATGAAAAAACTCCTCCTCTCCACCGCGCTGCTGGCCGCCATGGCGCTGCCCGGCCTTGCTCAGGACTATACGCCTGACCCCGACGCCACGCCCGGCGGCATGATCACTGTCACCTACAAAGATGACGTCGCCACGCTCGATCCGGCAATCGGCTACGACTGGCAGAACTGGTCGATGATCAAATCGCTGTTCGACGGGCTGCTGGACTATGTCCCCGGCACCACCGAACTGCGCCCCGGTCTGGCCGAAAGCTACGAGATCTCCGAGAATGGCACTGTGTTCACCTTCACCCTGCGCGAGGGGGTCAAGTTCCACAACGGGCGCGAGATGACCGCCGAGGACGTAAAAAATTCGCTCGACCGCGTGACCGCGCCGGAAACCCAATCGCCGGGCGCGGGTTTCTTCGCTTCCATCGCCGGCTTCGACGCGATTTCTTCCGGTGACGCCGACACGCTGTCCGGCGTCGAGGTCGTCGATCCCGAGACCGTCAAGATCACCCTGTCGCGCCCTGATGCCACCTTCCTGCACGTGATGGCGCTGAACTTCGCCTCCATCGTGCCGCAAGAGACCGTGGCCGAGCACGGCACCGACTTTGGCAAGCATCCTATCGGCACCGGCGCGTTCAAGCTGGACGAATGGACCATCGGCCAGCGTCTGGTCTTTGCCAAGAACGAAGACTACTGGCGGGACGGTGTGCCCTATCTCGACGGCGTGACCTTCGAAGTTGGCCAGGAGCCCATCGTCGCGCTGCTGCGTCTGCAACAGGGTGAAGTGGACGTACCGGGCGACGGCATCCCACCGGCGAAGTTCCAGGAAGTCATGGGGGATCCCGATCAGGCCGCCCGCGTGGTCGAGGGCGGTCAGCCGCACACCGGCTACATCACCCTGAACGTCGGCATCGAACCGCTCGACAAGCTGCCCGTGCTCGAGGCCATCAACATGGCCATCAACAAGGAGCGCATCACCCAGATCATCAATGGCCGTGCCGTGCCTGCCTCGCAGCCGCTGCCGCCGACGATGCCCGGCTACACGGACGGTTGCGACGGCTTCGCGTTCGATGTCGAGGCCGCAAAGGCCAAGCTGGCAGAGGCCGGACTGGAAGACGGGTTTTCGACCGAACTCTACGTCATGAACACCGATCCGAACCCGCGCATCGCGCAGGCGATCCAGCAGGATCTCAAGGCTATCGGCGTGGCCGTAGAAATTCGCTCGCTTGCTCAGGCCAATGTGATCGAAGCAGGCGGCGCGGGCCAAGCGCCGATGATCTGGTCCGGCGGCATGGCGTGGATTGCGGACTTCCCCGATCCGTCCAACTTCTACGGCCCGATACTTGGCTGTGCGGGCGCCGGTGAGGGCGGCTGGAACTGGTCCAAGTTCTGTGACGAATGCATCGACGCCATGGCGACGGAGGCCGACAGCATGACCGATCCATCGGCGCCGGAACGCCTGGAGATGTGGTCCGACACCTACATGAAGGTGATGGAGCAGGCGCCGTGGGTGCCGGTGTTCAACGAACAGCGCTACACCATGAAGTCGACTCGCATGCGCGGCGATGACGCGCTCTATGTCGATCCAGTGTCGACCCCGGTCAACTACGACTACGTCTACGTGACCGAGTAAGCGCATGTGCAAGGCCTGTGATTACACGATCCATGGCGCACAGCACCATTTCGGCTGGGACATTTCCATTGCCCCGGTCGAGACGGTCGCGCCAGGGACGACCATCTGCTTCAACTGCATGGATTCTTCGGCGGACCAGCTTTGCCCGTCGAGCACCGTTAAAGACGTCAAGGCTCTCGACTTCGGCAAGATCAACCCGGTCTCGGGGCCGATTTACATCGACGGGGCGGAACCCGGCGATGCGCTGAGGATCCCGCTCGACAGCTTTGCGCCACGCGAGCAGGACGGCAGCGCATGGGGATGGACCGCCAATATTCCGGGCTTCGGCCTGCTGGCGGACCAGTTTGAAGATCCGGCGCTGACGATCTGGAAATACGAGGCGCAAACCCTTGAGCCTGCGCTCTGGGGCGACATGGGCCGCGTGCCGCTCAAGCCCTTTGCCGGCACCAACGGCGTGGCCACGGCGGAACCTGGACTGCATTCCATCGTGCCACCGCGGCGCGTGGGCGGCAATCTCGACATCCGCGATCTGGCCGCCGGAACCGAGTTGTACCTGCCGGTCGAAGTGGCTGGCGCGCTATTCTCGTTGGGGGATACCCACGCGGCGCAGGGTGACGGCGAGGTCTTTGGCACCGCCATCGAAAGTCCGATGGATGTGACCCTGACTCTCGACCTCGTGAAAGGCGCGCACCTCAAGATGCCGCGCTTTACCACGCCCGGCCCGGTGACGCGTCACCTCGATGCCCAGGGTTATGAGGTCACGACCGGGATCGGACCGGATTTGATGAGCGGCGCCCGCGATGCGGTCTCCGGCATGATCGACCTGTTGACCACCAGGTACGGCATGTCGGCGGTGGATGCCTATATGTTGATCTCAACCTGTGGCGATCTGCGTATCTCGGAGATCGTCGACATGCCCAACTGGGTCGTCTCCTTCTATTTCCCCGGATGGTGCTCGAATGATCATGACACAAACCGCGGCCGCCCCTTCGGGGGCGACTGCACCCCTTCTGTCGGTGCGCGACCTGACCATCTCCGTCAAGGACCGCGGCGTGGTGCGCCCGTTGGTGGCGGGATTGTCTTTCGACCTTCGCTCCGGAGAGACCCTGGTCATCGCGGGCAAAAGTGGATCTGGCAAGTCGATCACCTCGCTGGCGTTGATGGGGCTGCTGCCGAACAATGTCTCGGTTACATCGGGGCAGGCTTTGCTGGAGAGCACGGACCTGCCGAAGCTGCCTGATCCTCCGCGCTTCTTTCTCATCTTCACTCCTTGACGGTTCAGATGAGCCAGAAATCCTCCGTTACGCAAATCCCTCAATCAGGCCCACAAGCGCTGATGCCGAACATCGCTTGTCGCCATCGGTATCTTCCTGAGCGCCTGTCTCGCCGCGATCTGGTGGATCTTCAAGACAGGCTGGCGGATCAAGCCCTGACCGCCAGCCCGCGCGGAGTCAGCGGTCGCGACGCGCCGTCATCCCGGCTTCAAGCTCGGAGCGCGACAGACCGATATCGTCGAGCTGGTGATCGCTCAGCCGTTCCAGCACGCGGCGCTCGCGGTGGCCGCGATCCATGTCAAGAAGCCAGTGAAGCAGCCGCGAGCCGATGGAGCTGTGGGCGGTTTGGGGGGCGGAAATGCGGGTCTCGGAAATATGTTGCATCGGATTCTCCTGTTCGATCTGACAACTCCATCCTGCGCGGCCGCCGCAACGCCAACGCAATCGGCAGCGCAAAATCCGGGCGTCGCAGCGCAATTTCTTCGTGAAAAGCGACAGCGCATTTGATCTGCCAGCGTGAAACCCGCTACTTTCGAAATCCATGACACATGCGCTCACTTTGCGCCTCGAAGGCAGCTTCGAGGCCCTGGGCCCTGCCGATATGCCCATCGAGGGCCTGTCGAAGCGGGGACAGGCGCTATTGGCCTATCTCGCCTGCCAGCCCGGAATGGTGGCGTCGCGCGCTGTGCTGATGGAACTGCTCTGGTCGGAGCGCAGCCGCGAACAGGCCAGCGCCTCCCTACGCCAGGAATTATCGCGGCTCCGGCGCATCCTGCCGGAGGCGGTGCTGGCAGCAGACCGCTCCGACGTGCGCCTTCAACTCGATACACTCCGGATCCTGCCGGGACAGGGCGCCCCCTTGCTCGACGGGTTCGACCTCGCGTCGCGTGGCTTCGAGGACTGGCTGCGGGATGAACGCGCGCGGCGGCTGGACCGGGCGCGCGAGAACTGGTTGGCCGAAGCGAGCGCCGCTCTGGAGGCTGGCGATGGCAAGACCGCGCAGGACGCCGCCCTGACCGCGCTGGACGTGGACCCGGCAAGCGAGCTTGCCATGCAGGTGCTCTTGCGGGCGGCCCTGCGCGGCGGCGACCGGCCGGGGGCGCTCGCCCGGCTGAAACGCTTCGAGACCTACCTCGCCGAAGAGCTCGACCTGTCCCCCCTGCCGGAAACCTGCGCCCTCGCCGAGGATCTCAGGCAGGGCGCGCCGGCCGTTGCGGCACCGCCCGCAGCCCCGGAGCTCTGCGCGACGGGCAAGGACGGGCGACCGGTTCTGGCGATCCTCCCCTTCGACGAGATCGGCTCCGACCCGAATGACATGTTCGCGGATGGGGTTGTCGAGGAGATCACCGCCTCCCTCAGCCGCAGCTGCGATTTCCACGTCATCGCGCGCCAGTCGAGCTTTGCCCTGCGCGGACAGGATGTGCCCGCCGAGGAGGCCGGTGCGCGGCTCGGCGCAGATTACCTGCTCGAAGGCAGCCTCCAACGGGCCGGCGACCGGGTGCGCATCACCACGCGGCTGGTCCTGTCCCGGAGCCGGCATGTCCTGTGGTCGGACCGGCAGGACGAGCGGCTGGACAACCTGTTCGACCTTCAGGACCGCATCGCCGCCCATGTCGCCGGACAGCTCTCGCCCAACCTGCGCAGCGCCGAGATCGAGCGCGCGCGCGCCAAAGCGCCGCGGGACCGGACCGCCTATGACCTCGTGCTGACGGCCTATCCGTGGTTCTGGTCGCATCGCCGCGAGGACAATTCGCGGGCACTGGCTCTCTACGACGAAGCGCTGGCCTGCGACCCGGACTATCCGCTGGCGCGGTCGATGAAGGCGTGGTGCCACGCGCAGCAGGGATGCTACCTCTGGAGCACCACCCCGGACGCGGATCGTGACGCCGTCGAGGACCTGGTGTCCCGCACGTTGCCAATGGTCCAGGACGACCCCAACGCGCTCGTGGCCCTCGCTGCGGCGATCACGATCTCCAAGCATGATTACAGCCTGTCGGAAACCTGTCTCGACCGGGCCCTGGTGCTCGATCCAAACAATGCCTGGGGCTGGCTGCGACGGGGTTGGAACAACGTGTTCTCCGGGCAGGTCGAAGCCGCCCTGGCGCATTTCGACATCATGGAACGCCTGAGCCCGCTGGATCCGTTCCATTTCAACCTGCTCTTCGGCCGTTCCGCGGCATTGCGAGCGGCGGGGCGGTATGACGAGGCCATAGACCTGATCGAGCGGGGATTGCAGGAAGGGTCCGGCGCCACCTGGGCCTATCGCATGCTCTTTGGAACCCATTTTCTGGCGGGCAACCGCGCCGAGGCACTGGCGGCGGCCCGGAAATGGCGCGAGACCAATCCGCAGGTCACCCCGGAGATGATGGCGGCACAGCTTCCCAACTGGACCCATGATCCGGACTACATCGCTGCCTTGCAGTCGATTTGCGATTTCGTGTGAAAGCAAAAGCCGGGCTTTTCGCGCCGCGCCTTCCCGTCTATACGCCGCCCATGTCCAGCAACCCGCCCGATCTCCGCCCCGACCTCGCCCGCGCGCAAGTCTCCGAGTCCAGCCGCCCCGGCCAGCCGACCATCGGCATGGTCTCGCTTGGCTGTCCCAAGGCGCTGGTCGACAGCGAACGGATCCTGACCCGGCTGCGCGCCGAGGGCTACGGGATCTCGCCTGATTACGCCGGCGCGGACGCGGTCATCGTCAATACCTGCGGCTTCCTCGACAGCGCCAAGGCCGAGAGCCTCGAAGCCATCGGCGAGGCGCTCAAGGAGAATGGCAAGGTACTGGTCACCGGCTGCCTTGGCGCGGAGCCGGACTATATCACTGGCGTCCACCCCAAGGTGCTCGCCGTCACAGGCCCGCATCAATACGAGCAGGTGCTGGATGCCGTCCACGCCGCGGTGCCGCCCGATCCCGACCCGTTCGTGGACCTGATGCCGGCCAGCGGCGTCAGCCTCACGCCCCGACACTACAGCTATCTCAAGATCTCCGAGGGCTGTAACCACAAGTGCAAGTTCTGCATCATCCCCGACATGCGCGGCCGCCTTGCCAGCCGCCCCGCCCATGCGGTGCTGCGAGAGGCGGAGAAGCTGGTCGAGAGCGGCGTGAAGGAGTTGCTGGTCATCAGCCAGGACACCTCGGCCTATGGCGTCGACCGCAAGCATGACAGCCACCCGTGGAAGGGCGGCGAGATCCGCAGCCACATCACCGATCTTGCCCGCGAGTTGGGCAAGCTCGGCGCCTGGACCCGGCTGCATTACGTCTATCCCTACCCGCATGTGCGCCAGCTGATCCCGCTGATGGCGGAGGGGCTGGTTCTGCCCTATCTCGACATCCCCTTCCAGCACGCCCATCCCGAGACGCTCAAGCGCATGGCCCGCCCGGCCGCTGCCGCCAAGACGCTGGACGAGATCGCCGCCTGGCGGGATGTCTGCCCGGATCTCACCCTGCGCTCGACCTTCATCGTCGGCTATCCCGGCGAAACCGAAGAGGAATTCCAGACCCTTCTCGACTGGATGGACGAGGCGCGGCTCGATCGGATCGGCTGCTTCCAATACGAGAATGTCGACGGCGCGCGCTCCAACGACCTGCCGGACCATGTCCCGGCAGAGGTCAAGCAGGACCGCTGGGAACGTTTCATGGAGAAGGCGCAGGCAATCTCCGAGGAGAAGCTGGCCGCGAAGGTCGGGCAGCGCATGGAGGTGATCGTCGATCTGGTCGAGGAAGATGCCGCCACCTGCCGCACCAAGGCCGACGCGCCGGAGATCGACGGCAATCTCTTCATCGATGAGGGGTTCGAGGCGCTGGAACCCGGCCAGATTGTATCGGTCGAGGTGGATGAGGCCAGCGAATACGACCTCTGGGGCCGGCTGGTCTAACGCAGCGGCACGGAATAGAGTTCGTAGCCATCGGCGACAGCAACCAGCACCGCGCCGGTCTCGGTCATGAAGACGCCGGTTCCCTCGTAATCCACAGGGCATCCGACGAGATCGGAGGCATCGCCGAGGAACTGGTTGGTAAAGTCGTTCTCGCCGACGCGGACGCATTGATCCGCCGGATCGCGATAACCTGCGCCGAGCGGAAGGGTCCCGCCGGCCATTTCCGTACAGGCCACAAGTGCCAGGGCTCCGGAAGCAAAATAGAGTGCGCGCATAATTCTCTCCTGCAAACTCGCTCTATTCTATCACAGGAGGTGGCCTCTCCTCAGGCTCTATGATCGAAATAATGGCGTACCGCGTCCTGCACCCGCCGGAAGCGGTCGCCGCCGAGCTTCACACCGCCATACCAACGCGTCACAACGACGATATGGCCTTCAAGCCCCTCGCGTTCGAGCATCCGCAGGATCACCATCCCCGCACCGCTCTCGCCATCGTCATTCTTGAGAGGACCGTCGGGCAGCAGCACGGCCCAGGTGTTATGCGTTGCCTTGGCGAATTTCTTCTTGCGGCAGAGCACCTTGAGAAAGGCCGTTGCCTCCGCCCGACTGCCGACCGGCCCGCCGGACACGGCATATTTCGAGCCGCGATCCGTGAGAATTCCGTCGAAGACTTCCATGTCCGAAGGCTCTAGCGCCGAATGGAGAGGAGCTCAATGCGGGCGCAGCGAGTCCAGCTTGCGTCCGTTGGGGCAAAAATCCGGCGCACGCGTCATCTTCGGCATGCCCCGCTGCCCGCCCAGCCAGTGCTGGCAGGAATCGACATGCGGGCAGGCCTGGCAGGATTGAACGAGGTTGCGATAGCCATCCGCGCTCAGCCGACCTTCATCCATCGCCTCGCGGAAATTGAGCCCGATGCAGCGCCCGACGCTCCGCGTCAGCCAGAAGTGGAAATCGGTATCGCCCGGAATGCACATATGGCTCACCGTCTGTCAGCTCCGCTGCAGTTCGGAAAGCGGCGCTTTTTCCTGCGTCGCCTTCAGCGCGGCAAACAGCTTTGCGTTGACGCAATTCTGCGGGGCCGCCTCGACTTCGTGATTTTCGCGCAGCCAATGCGGGCAGTCCCCGCCCCATTCACAACCACGGCACCGTTGGACGGTTTCGGCCCATTTCTCCTGGCTGAAACGTCCCTCGTCGATAGCGGCCTGAAGGTCGACACCGGCGGCCTTGGCCATGCTCAGCGCCAGCCAGTAATGGTCCCGTTGCGGGCCGAGAGGTCTCATTGCGGCAGTCCTGTCTTCGATGTTTCGGCGGCACAGGTGACATCTCGTCCCCGGCGGCGCCTTGATACAGGTCAAGATGGTGCCTCGATCCAGCCAGAGCGCCGAAAACCGGCCCTGTCGGCGGCGCATGGCTCAGATCAGCGCCCAAAACCTGACCAGACACGCAACAACCGCCGAAAAATCAGGCAAAACCGAATCCGGAGCGCACCCACCCGCCTGGTCCGAATTACCGGCTCTCGCGTCGGGGAATGGCTGACAGCAGGCACACAGCCCGCTAGGCTCGCAGCATGTTTACCATCGAGCACGAATTCGATTCCACCGTGATCACCCTTGTCGACGAGGGCGATTCACCAATCCAGGAAGACGTCACGATCAATGCCTTCGAGGAATGCATCACGATCGAGCAGCTGGAGCCGCATACCGACAGGGTCCAGAAGGTCACCCTGTCGCCAGAGCAATTGCGCGATCTCGCCGCCGCGCTGAACCTGCCGGAAGGCGTCTACCAGCTGCGCGAAATGCGCGATTAACACGGGCGCGCCGCGCAGGACCCCCAAGATCATGAGCAACTTCAACCGCCCCTCGCCGCGCCTCGCCGCGCGCGCCATTGTCCTCGACCAGGGGCGCCTGCTGCTGGTCAATGCCTGGCCCGGACCGGACTGCAACCTCTGGTGTGCCCCTGGCGGCGGCGTGGAGCCGGGGCAATCGCTCCCCGACAACCTGCGGCGCGAGGTGCTGGAGGAGACCGGGCTGGAGATCGAGGTCGGCCTGCCCTGTCTCGTCAACGAGTTCCACGATCCGGGATCGGGCTTTCACCAGGTGGAGATCTTCTTTCGCTGCGCCCTGATCGCGGGGACGCTGTCGGAGAGTTGGCAGGATCCCGAAGGCATCGTGAACCGCCGCCAATGGGTCGCGCAGGATCATATCGGCGCGCTGCGGGTCAAGCCCGACTCGCTGGCGCAAGCGGCCTGGGGCGAGAGCCTCCTTTACGACCCTTTCGAAAGGCTCGTGACGTGAACCCGTCTTCGGTAGATCTCCGCGGGTAATGCCGCGCGAATTTCGGACGCACCGAAGCGGGCGCCAAATCGATCAACCGTTTGGACCAAGGCACATAACGACGCCCTGCAAGACGAAAACACGATTCGTTTCGTGCGAAACGGGTGTGGCAGGGAAGCGAGATGGCCGTCGTCCCCTGCGCATGGTGGGTGCATGAGGAGCCAGACAGCGGCCTGCTGGAACGGCTGGTTCGGCGCAGCATCGGACAATCGGACCCGAGGCAAACAGCGGACCCGATGGATTTCCTGAGCACCGAGATACACTTCCCGGACGTCCTGCCCGAAACAGCCGCGCCTGCCCATCTCAGCTTCGCGATGTGGCTGGTGCGACGCCTGGAGCCGACACAGCTCGTCGAGCTGGGTTTCAGCGACAGCGCGACCGATTTCGCGATGTGCCAGTCTGTCCGTGAAGCCGGGCTCGCGACCGGTTGTCTTGCCGTCACGGCCGGGCACACCGATCCCGGCAAGACGGCTTTCTCGGAGACGACCCGGATGGAACAGGCGCGATATGCCGGTTTCAGCCGCCTGTCGCCGGATCCCGCCTCCGAGGTGACCGCGACGGTCGGGGATGGCAGTATCGACCTGCTCTCTCTCGACATCCGGCAAGACCCCGACGCGCTGCGCGACGAGCTCGGCGCATGGATGCCGAAGCTCTCGGACGCCTCGATCGTGCTGCTTCACGGGTTGCAAACGCTGGAGCCGGGCTCGGAGATGGACGCGTTCTGGTCGGAATTTCTCGACACCGGACCGTCGATGCGGTTTTCCGATGGCCCCGGGCTTGCTGTCCTCTTTCTCGGCGAGGCCATTTCGCAACGGCTGAAAGGGGTCGCCGAGGCTTTCTTCCAGGAGCCGGAGAGCGGGATCCTTCGCGACGCCTTCGCCCTGGCTGTTGCCCAGCGGTCCCGCGATGCCCTGCTCGACCGATCCGGCGAGGAAGACCCCGCCGATGCGCCTGGCGAGCTGGAAAGACAACTCGACCAGACCCGGCGCCTGCTGACACGGCTCGCGGAAACGAAGAACAACAGGGGCCTGCTGGCCGTTGCTGAAAGGGAAAGTGCACGCCTGCGAGAGGAGCTCGCCTGGGCCCGAACCCGGCCCGGCACATGGCTGCAGCGAAAATACTATTCCGCGGCGCTCTGTTTCCTCGCCGGTCTGGACAAGGTGTTTTCCGGGAAACGACGGGCCAAGTTCCTGAATTCGGAACGCAAGCGGGCCCCGTATAATCGCCGAACGCGGCGGCGTCCGGTTCCATTTCGTCTGGATCGGCGATGGCCACACGCCCGAATATGGCAACACGCGATCGGCCCATATCGCCGATCAGATCGAACGGGCGGGCCTCAACGCCCATGTCAGGATCGTGCGCGCCACCAGCGAAATCGAATACGCCTATGCCCAGGCGGACGCGTTGCTGCTGTCCTTCCGCCTCAATCCGCTCCCGAATGTTGCCATCGACATGCTGCTGATCGGCAAACCTGTCTTCTGCTTTGCGCGCACGACCGGGATCGCGGGCTTCCTTCGCGAGGCTGGCATTGCCGAGCATTGCGCGGCCCAATATCTCGACGCGACGGAGATGGCCGCGAAGATCCGCTGCCTCTCCGACGACCCCGCGCCTCTGGCCACGGTCGCCGAGCGCGGCGCCGCTGTCGCGCGGCAATCCTTCAACGCCGCCCGATACGCCGAGCGGCTCGACGAGATCGCCATCTCGCATCTGCCGAAGCACCGGCAGATGGCGCACGACATCGCCTATATCCAGGAATCCGTGGCGCTGCGGCGCGCTTTCTGCGCCCCGATCCGGGAGACGGATGGGACCGAGGAAGAGACGATCCGGCGCTACCTGGAAAGCAATCGCATCGGGCATTGAATGCGCAAGCCGGTCCCCGGCTGCAACCAGTTGATCCTTGCCGAGGACGACGGATGGGCGAAACCCGAGGACCCCTTCGTGCGGTTTCTCAAGGCCGGACGGCCGGTCGGTCCCTGGATGCTGCCGGTCATCGATACGGCCAGCCCGGTCGGGGTCGACAGCATCGACCCGACCCGGATCGCCCTGCATCTCCACGCCTTCTATGTCGAAGAACTGCAAGCCGTGCTCAAGAGGCTGCGGCGCAACGTGATCCGCCCGACGCTCTTTGTCAGCACGGGCGATGGCAAGGAAGCGCGGGTTCAGAGCGCCCTCGACGACTATTCCGGCCCGGTGGGCGAGATCCGGGCGGTGCCGAATCACGGGCGCGACATCGCTCCGCTGCTGACGCTCTTCGGCCCGACTCTGGTGCAGGAATTCGACATCTTCGGCCATCTCCATACCAAGCGCTCGCTGCACGCGACCAACCGGCGAACCATCGACGCCTGGACCAGCTTCCTGATGGAGAACCTGCTCGGCGGCGAGAGCGGCGGCGCGATGAGCGACCGGATCCTGACCGCGATGACGGAAGATCCCACGCTCGGCATCGTCTATCCCGACGATCCGAATATCCTCGAATGGACCGAGAATCTGGGCCCGGCTCAAAACGTCGCCGAACAGATGTACATCACCCATCTGCACAACCATTTCAGCTTCCCGATGGGCAACATGTTGTGGGCCCGATCGACCTATCTCGACCGGTTCGTCACGCTTGGGCTGTGCTGGGAGGATTACCCGGCCGAACCGCTGCCAATTGACGGCACCTCGCTGCATGCGATCGAACGCCTGCTTGGCGCCCTGCTCAAGCGCATAGGCTTCGGAAAAGCGGTCACGAATGTCGGGGGCGTCACCCGCTGAGATTCACGCGCCCGCGCGGGATCGGCTTTCCGGATCCGGGGGGGCGAGACGACCCGTCCGGACAGGAAAATACCTCGGGCGCACAGGCTCCGTGCAACAGGGCACTTGTACCGACAGCCGGGACGATTACATCGGGGGTCCCGCACGGGTACGGCCCTCCGGCGCGCTGTTCGAACAGAAGGAAATGCAGATATGCCCTATGATTACCAACCTCCCAAGGTATGGACCTGGGACGCCGAGAACGGCGGCGAGTGGGCCAAGGTCAACCGCCCCATCGCCGGGGCGACCCATGACGCGGTCCTGCCCCGCGGTCGTCACCCGCTTCAACTCTATTCTCTGGCCACTCCGAACGGGCAGAAGGTCACGATCCTGCTCGAGGAACTCCTGGCCGAGGGCGAGAGCGGTGCGGAATACGACGCCCACCTGATCCGGATCGGTGAAGGCGACCAGTTCTCCTCCGGCTTTGTCGATCTGAACCCGAATTCCAAGATTCCGGCGCTGCTGGATACCGAAACCGGGTCCCGCGTCTTCGAATCCGGCGCCATCCTGCTCTACCTTGCGGAGAAATTCGGACGCTTCCTGCCAAAGGACCCGGCCGCGCGGACCGAGACGCTGAACTGGCTCTTCTGGCTGCAGGGCTCGGCGCCCTATCTCGGCGGCGGTTTCGGTCATTTCTACGCCTATGCGCCGGAGAAGTTCGAATACCCGATCGACCGCTTCACGATGGAAGCCAAGCGGCAGATGGATGTGCTCGATCGACGCCTTGCGGAGAGCCGCTTCCTTGGCGGCGATGCGTATTCCATCGCCGATATCGCGACCTGGCCCTGGTACGGCAATCTCGTGCTTGGCAATCTCTACGACGCCGGCACGTTCCTTGATGTCGAGAGCTATACCAACCTGCGTCGCTGGAGCGACGAGATCACTGCCCGTCCGGCGGTCGAGCGCGGCCGAATGGTCAACCGAACCTCCGGTCCGCCCGAGAAACAGCTCCACGAACGCCACGACGCGTCCGATTTCGAGTTGCAGACACAAGACAAGCTGGAAGCCGTGGGCTGAGCCCTCCGGCAAGACGAAAACCTGGCTCTCAACGACGGTCCCTCATCCCGTCCGGGGCGAGGGTGCGTGCCCGTGTCTCCAGGGCCCGTGCGACTCGGTTGTTCTCAATTTCGCAAAACCTGTTTTCCAACTGGAAACAACGAACGAAAAGCTTCGCCCAACGATTGCGGCGGAACCGAACACATTTGGGCCTTCCCTGCCGCAATGAGGCAGAACCATGGCGGGGACTGGACTTCTCTCCGCCAGATTCGCGCCCTTTCCCAAGAATTTGAGGCAATTCCAAGCCATAATTCGCCATCCGGAAACACTCCGTCTCCAATTTCCACCATGATCTTCGACCGAAAACTTCACAAAGCTTCCCTTCACACGCCGCTTTCCTGAACAATTCTCGACGCTGACAGGGATTGTCGTCGCCACGGCGTAGGAGCCACCCTACTGCCCCCGTGCGGCCTCGAGCAGGGACACGAGCATGACTGAAAGATCCGAACCACACCCCCCTCTGGGGAGCAACGCCCAGACCCTTTTGCGGTGCCTCATCTCCTCCTATTTCATCGCTGGTGCGATCGGCCTGATCCCGGGTATCGACCTTTTGCCACTCACCGAACGGCTCCTGCCCCCAGCGCTTTCCGGTCCGATCTCCGCGACCACCATTTTCGTGCTCGCCTACATGGTCATGATCGGGATCTGGCTGCGCGGGGCGGCGCTCCTGCTCGGGATCCTGACCTTCTGGGCCAGCTACCTGCGGATGATGGAGCAAGGGATGGGCACCGATCTGGGCGTGTTCTGGCGCGACCTCGCGCTGATCGGCGCGCTGATGCTGACCTATTCCCGCTCCCGCGGAAACAGCCTGCTCCACAAGACATATGGACGCGAGCTGAAGGCGCCAAATCTCGCCTCGCCGCGCGACCAGCTCTCCATGGAAGAGATCGAAGAGCTCTTTCAGGAGGATTTCGAACACGCTCGCGCGGGTTGACCACCGCCCCGGCCTTTCAAATGTGTCGCCGATCCCCTAGATCGGCCCCATGACACAAACCCTTCATATCGTCGGAGGCGGCATGGCCGGCTCCGAAGCCGCCTGGCAGGCCGCCGAACTGGGCATCCCTGTCGTCCTGCACGAAATGCGTCCGACAACCGGCACCTTCGCCCATCGCACCGGCAACCTCGCCGAGATGGTCTGCTCCAACTCCTTCCGCTCCGACGATGACGAGAACAACGCCGTCGGCCTGCTGCATTGGGAGATGCGAACGGCGAACGGGTTGATCATGACCACGGCGGATGCCCATGCGGTCCCCGCCGGAGGCGCGCTCGCGGTGGACCGCGATGTCTTCGCCGAAGAGGTGACCCGCAAGCTGCGCGCCCATCCCAATGTCACCATTGCCGAGGGCGAGATAACCGCGCTGCCCGGCCCGGAGGACGGCCCCGTCATCATCGCCACCGGTCCGCTGACCTCCGGCCCGCTGGCCGAGGCCATCGCCGCCGAAACCGGGCAGG
This sequence comes from uncultured Tropicimonas sp., assembly GCA_947497945.1. Taxonomy (GTDB): domain Bacteria; phylum Pseudomonadota; class Alphaproteobacteria; order Rhodobacterales; family Rhodobacteraceae; genus Tropicimonas. The sequence goes on from CANMIP010000004.1 coordinate 21,665, forward strand.
ACAGCCTCGCCTTTTTCGACGCCATCGCCCCCATCGTCTATTTCGACTCCGTGGACATGGACGTGGCCTGGATGCAGTCGCGCTATGACAAGGGCGAGACCGAGGAAGAACAGAAGGCCTATCTCAACTGCCCGATGGACAAGGCCCAGTACGAGGGATTCATCGACGCGCTGCTCGCCGCCGAGAAAACCGAGTTCAAGCCCGGCGAGACGGCGAAGTATTTCGACGGTTGCCTGCCGATCGAGGTCATGGCCGAGCGCGGCCGCGAGACCCTGCGCCACGGGCCAATGAAGCCGGTCGGGCTGACCAACAGCCACATGCCGGGGGAGAAGGCCTACGCCGTCGTCCAGCTCCGGCGGGATAACGCGCTCGGCACGCTCTACAATATCGTCGGCTTCCAGACGAAAATGAAATACGGCGCCCAAACTGAAGTGTTCCGGATGATCCCGGGGTTGCAAGAGGCCCGTTTCGCCCGGCTCGGCGGCATCCACCGCAACACTTTCATCAACTCGCCGACCCTGCTCGACGACCAGATGCGGCTGAAATCGAAACCCCATATCCGCTTTGCCGGCCAGATCACTGGCGTTGAAGGCTATGTCGAGAGCGCCGCGATGGGGCTGCTCGCCGGCCGCCTCGCCGCCGCCGAACTGCGCGGCGAAACCCTTGCCCCCGTCCCGGTCGACACTGCCATGGGGGCGCTTGTGAACCACATCACCGGCGGCGCCGAGGCGAAGACCTTCCAGCCGATGAACGTGAATTTCGGCCTCTTCCGTCCGGTTGATGCCAAGGGGGGGCGCAAGGGGCGCAAGGTTCGCTACAAGATCTATACCGACCGTGCCAAGGCCGCCTGGTGCGACTGGCTCGGCCTGCCCCCGCCCGCCCCTGCGATGGAGCCCCCCTCATGAATTACGTGCTTGCCCTGCTGTTGCCGCCGCTCTCGATCATGATCGCCGGACGACCGATCCTCGGGATCATCGTCTTCCTGATCTGGCTGCCGGCGGTGATCTTTTCCAGCGGGCTGACCCACCCGATGTTCATCCTCCTGGCCTGGTTCCTGATCCACCAGGGCGTCGTGACCAAGGGGCCATGAGGACCCGCTTCGCCCCCTCGCCGACCGGGCCATTGCATCTCGGCCACGCCTATTCGGCGCTACTGGCCTATGACATGGCGCGCAAGGCAGGAGGCGACTTCCTGCTGCGGATCGAGGATATCGACCGCAGCCGCGCCCGCCCCGCATGGGAGGCGCAGATCTTCGACGACCTTCACTGGCTCGGCCTCGACTGGCCGGAGCCGGTCCTGCGCCAGTCGGACCGTCTGCCGGCCTACCGTGCCGCCCTCGAAACCCTCTGGGACCGGGGGCTCCTCTATCCCTGCAGCTGCCATCGCCGTGACATTGTCGAAGCCGCGAGCGCCCCGCAGGAAGGCGGCACGCCGCCGGTCGGTCCGGATGGCATCGTCTATCCCGGCACCTGCCGCGACAAGCCCCTCCCACCCAAGATGCCCGAGGAAGCGCTCCGTCTGAACATGCGCAAGGCCCTGCAGGGGATCGGACCCGTGTCATTCATGGAAGAAGGCACCGGCCCGGACGGCGAAACCGGCCGACAGGAGATCCCGCAGGACCAACTGGTCGACGGCATCGGCGACATCGTCCTTGCCCGCCGCGACATGGGCACCTCCTATCACCTTGCCGTCGTCCTCGACGATGCCGCGCAGGAGATCACCCATGTCATCCGCGGGCAGGATCTTTTCGAGGCAACCGCAATCCATGCCCTGCTGCAAATGCTTCTTGGCCTGCCAACACCGCGTTATCATCACCACCGCCTGATCCGCGACGAGGCCGGCAAACGCCTCGCCAAGCGGGACGACGCGCGCGCAATCTCAAAGTACCGGGCCGATGGCGAAAGTCCGGCGGATATTCGTGACCGTGTCGGCCTGAGGTAAGACACGCCGCATCGGGCAAACCCATCCTACCGCGGCAAGGCGATCCCGAGATGATCGGACAGCGCGCGGCAATAGCGCGCCCAGTCACGATACTCCTCGCTGAAGACGAAGAACGCGCCGCGTGCATCCCAGAGCGCATCCTTCTCGGCCTCAAGCTCGCAGACATAGCCACTCGGATCTTTCCGTCCCTCGGACCGCGCCCGCAGCTCGGCCGCAGCAAGCAGTGTCTCGCGGAATTGCTCCAGCACCCGCCCCTTGCCCGCATCACTGCGTTCCGGGAAGGCGCGGTTCGAGATCGTGAACAGCGCGGCACAATCGACGAGGCTCTCGCTGATCGGTTGGCCCGCATCGGCGCGAACCGGCCCGAGGGCGGCGCAAAGACAGGTCAGGTTGATCGCAAGGGTGCGCATTCTCTCTCCCGCGGGGCTGCGGCAGCATCCTGCACGGAAAATGCGGCGAAGATTTGAAACGCTATTCAGCCGCCACCCGGCCTGCTGCCGCCAGCATCGGCCTGAGATAGCGCCCGGTATGGCTCTCCGGCTCCTCGGCCACCTGTTCCGGCGTGCCCGTCGCCACGATCCGCCCGCCGCCATCGCCGCCCTCAGGCCCGATATCGATGATCCAGTCCGCCGTCTTGATGACATCGAGATTATGCTCGATCACCACGACCGTGTTGCCCTGCTCCACGAGTTCATGCAGCACTTCCAGCAGCTTGCGCACATCCTCGAAATGCAGGCCCGTGGTCGGCTCGTCGAGAATATAGAGCGTGCGGCCGGTCGAGCGCTTGGCCAGCTCCTTGGAGAGCTTCACCCGCTGCGCCTCGCCGCCCGAGAGCGTCGTCGCCTGCTGGCCGACCTTGATATAGCCCAGCCCCACGCGCACCAGCGCATCCATCTTCTCCCGGATCGAGGGCACCGCCTTGAAGAAGGCCTGCGCATCCTCGACCGTCATGTCGAGAACATCGGCAATCGACTTGCCCTTGAACTTAATCTCAAGAGTTTCGCGGTTATACCGGGCCCCATGACAGGTTTCACAGGTAACATAGACGTCCGGAAGAAAGTGCATCTCGATCTTGATGACACCGTCGCCCTGGCAGGCTTCGCAACGCCCCCCCTTGACGTTGAAACTGAAGCGCCCTGGTTTATAGCCGCGGGCCTTTGCCTCCGGGAGCCCGGCAAACCAGTCCCGGATCGGGGTGAAAGCGCCGGTATAGGTCGCGGGGTTTGAGCGCGGCGTGCGCCCGATCGGGCGCTGGTCGATATCGATCACCTTGTCGAGATGCTCCAGCCCCTTGATCGTCTCGCAGGGCGCCGGCGTCTGCCGCGCCCCGTTCAGCCGCATCGAGGCGGTCTTGAACAGGGTCTCGATGGTCAGCGTCGACTTGCCGCCGCCGGACACGCCGGTCACGCAGACGAATTTCCCCAGCGGGAAATCGGCCGTGACCTGCTTGAGATTGTTCCCGGTGGCCTTGACCACCGAGACCTTCTTGCCATTGCCCTCGCGCCGGAGCTGGCTGATCGGGATCTCGCGCGTGCCGTTGAGATATTCGCCGGTCACCGAGCCCTCATGCGCCATGATCTCCGCCGGCGTGCCGCAAGCCACGACCGCGCCGCCATGCACGCCCGCGCCGGGGCCGATATCGAAGACGTAGTCCGCCTCGCGGATCGCCTCCTCGTCATGCTCGACCACGATCACCGTGTTGCCCTGGTCACGCAGGTTCTTCAGAGTGCCGAGCAACCGGTCATTGTCGCGCTGGTGCAGACCGATGGAGGGTTCGTCGAGCACGTAGAGCACGCCCGTCAGGCCCGAGCCGATCTGGCTGGCCAGCCGGATGCGCTGGCTTTCGCCACCGCTGAGCGTGCCCGAGTTGCGCGATAGCGAGAGGTATTCGAGGCCGACATTGTTCAGGAATCCAAGCCGCTCGCGGATCTCCTTAAGGATCGCCCGGGCAATCTCGTTCTTCTGGACGGTCAGGCTGCCCGGAACGCTCTCGCACCAGTCGAGCGCCTCCTTGATCGACATCTGCACAACCTGACCGGCATGCAGAAGCCCGCCCTCACCGCCCTCGGCGGACCCGATCTTCACCGCCAGCGCCTCGGGCCGCAGCCGGAAACCGCCGCAGCTGCCGCAGGGGCGGTTGTTCTGGTACCGCTCGAACTCCTCGCGAATCCAGTTGGAATCCGTCTCCCGGTAGCGGCGCTCCATGTTCGGGATCACACCCTCGAAGCTGCGCGTCACCTGGTAGACCCGACCGCCCTCGTCATAGCGGAACTCGATTTCTTCATTGCCTGAGCCGCGGAGGAAGACCTCCTGGACCTCTTTCGGGACATCCTTCCAGCGGGCATTCTTGTCGAACTTGTAATGCTTGGCGATGGCCTCGATGGTCTGCAGGAAATAGGGCGACTTGCCCTTGCGCCAGGGCGCCAGCGCGCCGTCGGCGATCTTCAGCGTCGCGTCCGGCACCACGAGGCGCTCGTCGAAGAAAAGCTCCACGCCGAGCCCGTCGCAATCGGGACAGGCGCCGAACGGCGCGTTGAACGAGAACAGCCGCGGCTCGATCTCGGGAATGGTGAAGCCGCTGACAGGACAGGCGAAATTTTCCGAGAAGGTGATCCGCTCCGGTTCGCCCTCCTCGGGTTTCGGCGCGGTTTCCAGGATGGCGATGCCGTCCGCGAGATCCAGCGCGGTGCGGAAACTGTCTGCCAGCCGCGTCTCGCTCCCCTCGCGCACGACGATCCGGTCCACCACGACATCGATGTCATGGCGGAACTTCTTGTCGAGCTTCGGGGGCTCGTCAAGCTCGAAAAAGGCGCCGTCCACCTTCACCCGCTGGAAGCCCTGCTTGCGCAGCTCCAGGAATTCCTTGCGATATTCCCCTTTCCGGTCGCGCACGATCGGGGCCAGGAGATAGGCGCGCGTGCCTTCCTCCAGCGCCATGACACGGTCCACCATGTCCTGCACCTGCTGCGCCTCGATGGGTTTTCCGGTCGCGGGCGAATAGGGGGTGCCGACGCGGGCGAAGAGCAGGCGGAGATAGTCGTAGATCTCGGTCACGGTGCCGACGGTAGAGCGCGGGTTCTTGGATGTCGTCTTCTGCTCGATGGAGATGGCGGGCGAGAGACCGGAAATGTGATCCACATCCGGCTTTTCCATCATGTCGAGAAACTGCCGCGCATAGGCGGAAAGCGATTCCACGTAGCGCCGCTGGCCTTCGGCATAGACCGTGTCAAAGGCGAGGCTCGACTTGCCGGAGCCGGAAAGTCCGGTGATCACAACCAGTTCGTCGCGCGGGATGTCCACGTCGATATTCTTGAGATTGTGCTCGCGCGCGCCGCGCACCTCGATGAACTTCTGTTCAGCCATGCCTCACCCCTTGACGGATGCTCCACCAGATAAGCGATCGTCGCGGATTCTCCAATCGCAAAATGAGAACAAAATATAAACATGCGTGAGGTGCGAGCGGGTCTCCGCCCCGGATGGGCTTTTTGGCAGGCAGCCGGTCGGTGTGACCGGAGACGCAATTCGAGCCGCCTGCGCGACACCTACCCCAGCGCATGACGAAACAGCCGCCCCCTTCGCCTGTCACGTCTTTCGACCGGACATCCCGGCACGCCGTGCAATTGCCACTGGAATCCCGCGATACGGGGCGCTACCAACCCTGCATGAGTTACCAGCCCCGCCTCTACCCCGATGCCGCCGCATGGACCTCCGCGCCGCAGAAGCGTGTCCTTCTCTTCGGCATGTCCGGCCTTGGCAAGACACATGTTTCCAACATGCTGCGCGGAAGCGGCGACTGGTTTCACTACTCGGTCGATTACCGCATCGGCACGCGCTACATGGGCGAGCTGATCTCCGACGAGTTCAAGCGCGAAGCGATGAAGGTGCCGCATCTGCGCGAGTTGCTGCTCTCGGATTCGATCTACATCGCCTCCAACATCACCTTCAACAACCTGACCCCGCTCTCGACCTATCTCGGCAAGCCGGGCGATCCGGCGAAGGGCGGGCTCTCGATCGGCGACTATCGCAAGCGCCAGGAGCAGCATCACGCCGCCGAACGCGCCGCCCTTCTCGACGCGCCGCGCTTCATCGAGCGGGCCGAAGATATCTATGGCTACCCGCATTTCGTCTGCGACTCGGGCGGATCGATCTGCGAGGTCGTGGACCCTGCCGATCCGGACGACCCGATCCTGACCGAGCTGTCCCGCTCCATGCTGCTTGTCTGGATCGAAGGCTCGGAGGCCCATAGCGAAGAGCTGGTCCGCCGTTTCGAGCGCGCGCCCAAGCCGATGTGCTACCGGGCCGCCTTCACGGATCGGAACTGGCAAGAGTTCCTGCGCGAGAACAGCATTCGGGAAGAGGAAGTCGATCCCGACAGCTTCGTCCGCTTCGCCTACCGGCGTGCCATGGAAGCACGCCAGCCCGCCTATGCCGCCATGGCCCGCAACTGGGGCGTGTCTGTCACCGCCGAAGAGGTCGCCGCGGCGGACAACCCGGACCGGTTCGACGCGATGATCGCCGGCGCCATCGCCCGCGCGCCCTCTTGAGCGCCGCCGACCAAAGTCTTATCTGAACGGCTTCACGCAAAGGGAAAACCAATGCCGATCAAGATGCCCTCCAACCTGCCCGCCTTCGATGTCCTTCAGAACGAAGGCGTCATGGTCATGGGCGAGGGCCGCGCGGCACGCCAGGACATCCGCGCGCTCCGGATCGCATTGCTGAACCTGATGCCGAAGAAGATCCAGACGGAGACGCAATTCGCCCGGCTGATCGGCGCGACGCCGCTGCAGATCGACCTGCACCTGATCCGTATTTCCTCGCATGAGACCCGAAACACCGCCGCCGAGCACATGGCCGAGTTCTACCGCCCCTGGGAGGACGTTCGGGACCAGAAATATGACGGGCTGATCATCACCGGCGCCCCGATCGAGCATCTTCCCTACGAGGATGTGACCTATTGGGACGAGCTCACGCAGATCTTCGACTGGACCCAGAGCAATATCCATTCGACCTTTGGCGTGTGCTGGGGCGGGATGGCGATGGTCAACCATTTCCACGGCGTGAAGAAACACATGCTGGACGCCAAGGCGTTCGGCTGTTTCCGGCATCGCAACCTCGCGCCCGCTTCGCCCTATCTGCGTGGCTTCTCGGACGACCTGCTGATGCCGGTGAGCCGCTGGACGGAGGTGCGCATGGACGAGGTCGAGGCCCAGCCGGACCTGATCCCGCTGATTGCCTCCGACGAGACCGGCCCGGCGCTGGTCGAGGATCCGACCCACCGTGCGCTCTACATGTTCAACCATTTCGAATATGACAGCTTCACGCTGAAGGAAGAATATGACCGCGATGTCGCGGCCGGGAAGACGATCAACGTACCGGTAAACTACTACCCGGACGACGACCCGGAAAATATCCCGTCCAATCGCTGGCGCAGCCACGCGCATCTTCTCTATGGAAACTGGATCAACGAGATCTACCAGTCCACCCCGTTCGATCTCGACGCCATAGGCACAGGCCACTGGTAGGAGGCAGCACATGAACCAGCCGAGCAGCCAATTCGTCCCCGCCGGCAGGTTTCTCGAGATCGACGGAAAACGCGTGCATGCCCATTTATACGGCGACGGGTCGGATGTGATCCTGGTCCACGGGGCCTCGGTCAATGCGCAGGATTTCACCTTTGGTTTCACCGACCGCCTGGTTGCCGCCGGCTTCCGGGTCACCGCCTTCGATCGCCCGGGCATGGGCCGCTCCGAAGCGTTGCACAGGGATGGCGAGACCATGGCCGAGCAAGCCGCGCATCTCGACCGCGCCGCACAGGCGCTCGGCATCGAGAAAGCGGTCGTGGTTGGCCATTCCTTCGGCGGCGGGGTCGCGATGGCCTGGGGGTTGAGCCGCTCGCCCCGTGTCGCCGCCATCGTGACGCTGGCCGGCATCGTCATGCCCTGGCCCGAGACCATGCAGGCCTTCCGCCGCCTCGCGTCGCGCGAGCAGGACGGGGCGGAGCTGGTGCCCGTGATCGAGGTGGTCAATTCCCGTGCCTTCACCCATTCGACACTGGAGACGATCTTCACCCCGCAACCCGTGCCAACCGGCTATGGCGACCACCTGCTGCTGCCGCCCGAGTTCCGTCGGCCAAGCTTTCGCGCCAATTCGAAACAGGTGGCAAGGCTCGCGCCGCAGGTCACGGAAATGGCGAAGCGCTATGCCGGGCTGGAGCTTCCGGTCGAGGTTCTCCATGGCAGCCATGACGCGGTCGGTTCGGTCATGGTCCATGCGCGGCAGATGGCGCGCCGGCTGCCACAGGGTCGCCTGACCGAGTTGAAGGGAATTGGGCATATGCCACATCACGTTGCGCCTGAGCCGGTGGTCGCGACCATCATACGCGCGGTAGCACGCGCCGGATTGCGCTGAAGGCGCACGAGCGGCATAGTGGCCCGCAAAGCAAGGGAAGCAAGCAACACCATGTCCACTCTGCCGTTCGAAGGTGCCATCAGTTCGTTCTACAAGAAAAGCGCCCCCGAAACTGTTCGGAAGGCGGTCAAGGAGGCGAACGGCAAACCCATCCTTAACGCCCCCTATCCCTATTCGGAGCGGATGCCGAAGGACGAGTATGAAGAGACGCTCAACAAGCTGCAGATCGAGCTGGTCAAGATGCAGGCCTGGTCGCAGCACAAGGGCGAGCGGATCTGTGTTGTCTTCGAGGGACGGGACACGGCCGGCAAGGGTGGCGCGATCAAGCGGTTCTCCGAGCACATGAACCCACGGGCGACGCGGATCGTGGCGCTCTCCACGCCGACCAACCGCGAAGCGTCGCAATGGTATTTCCAGCGCTATATCGAGCAGATGCCCGCCAAGGGCGAAACCTGCCTGTTCGACCGATCATGGTATAACAGGGGCGTGGTCGAGAAGGTGTTCGGCTTTTGCACCGACGACCAGCGGCAGGCCTTCTTCAAGCAGCTGCCGGATTTCGAGAAGCTGATCACGGAGGACGGGATTCGACTGTTCAAGATCTGGCTCAACATCTCCCAGGCCGAGCAGCTCAACCGGATGCTGTCGCGCGAGCATGACCCGCTCAAGCAGTGGAAGCTCTCCAGGATCGACGTTGAGGGCCTGAGCCACTGGGAGGAGTATTCGGACGCGATCTCCGAGACGCTGCACCTGACGCATGAGATCTACGCACCCTGGACGGTGATCCGGGCCGATGACAAGCGCCGCGCCCGGATCGAGAGCATCAGACTTGTGCTGAGCCAGATCGACTATGATGGCAAGAAGGAGAAGGTCGTCGGAGAGGTCAATCCGAAGATCTGCGGGGGTCCTGCCCTGATCCATGCCTAAACGTGGATATCACCACGGCAACCTGCGCCAGGCGCTGGTCGATGCGGCAACCGGCCTGATCGAGACGAAGGGCCCGCAGGGATTCACGCTGTCGGAAGCTGCCAAGGCGGCCGGGGTGACACCCGCCGCGGTCTACCGCCATTTCGAAGGGCGCGAGGACCTGGTCGCGGAGATCGCGCGGCAGGGTTTCGGCATTTTTGCGGACCTGATGGAATATGCCTACGATTCCGGACGGCCCTCGGCGCTGGCGAGCTTCGAGGCCACGGGGCGCGCCTACCTCGCATTCGCCCGCAAGTACCCGGGCCATTACCAGGCGATGTTTGAAAGCGGGCTGTCGCTCAACCGGAATGCCGAACTTGCCGCCGCCGCCGAGCGTGCGAAGAACGTCCTGGAGCGTGCCGCCGAGGAGCTTTCCGACCATATCCCGCAAGGGAAACGACCGCCGGCACAGATGGTGTCGGCGCATATCTGGGCTATGTCGCATGGCGTGGTCGAACTCTATGCCCGCGGCGCGCCCGGCGGGCGGGCGCCGTTCCCGCCGGAAGACCTGCTGGAGACGGGCATCGGGATCTATCTCCGTGGTTTGGGGCTACTGCCTCCGGACGCCTGAGGCCTCCCGGGATCTTCACACGGGGCGCAGCTTCGCCCCGAGAGCCTTCAGCGCCGACCCTTCGAAACTGTCGCGTTCCGTCTGGCGACACATCCGGATAGGCAATCCGCATCACCAAGAAGGAGTGAAGCCCATGTCCAAGCTGACCATCATCGCGCATATCACCGCCGTCCCCGACAAGATCGAACTGGTGAAGGCGGAGCTGTTCAAGCTCATCGAACCGACACGCGCGGAAGAAGGCTGCATCAATTACGACCTGCACCAGGACAACGAGACCCCTGCGCATTTCTTCTTCTACGAGAACTGGGACTCGCGCCCGCTCTGGCAGGCTCACATGAATGCACCACATCTGAAGGCCTACGCGGAAGCCACCGAAGGGGCGATCGCCGAGTTCTCGGTCAACGAGATGACTGTCATCGGCTGACTGGCCTGACCGGCAGAGACCGGCGAGGCCCCGCCCCGCCGGCTCTGCTGCTTTATCCCGACGCGGCCGCCGCTTCCGCTGCCGCGCGCAGCCGGACGCTCTCGCGAAGCACGAGATCCCCGGCCACGAGAACCTTGACCGGCGGATGGGGAACGCCGGCGATGATGAGATCGTCGAGAATCCGGATCGCCATCGCGCCGATTCTCTGTTTAGGAACGTTTAGGGATGTTAAGGGCGGGTCGAAGACGGCCGCCATGGGCAGATTGTCGATACCGATGACGGAGACATCTTCCGGAACCCGGAAACCATGCTCGCGCAGCGCCCGGATAAAGCCGAAAGCGATGATATCATTGGCGCAGAGATAGGCATCGGCAACGCCGCCACGCGAGATCTGTTCGACCGAGTCGGTGTAGGCGCCGCCAAGTGTAGATTCGACAGACAGGATGTCCTCGGGAACGTATTCCAGCCCATGAGCCGCCATGCCGCGCAGGAAAGCGTCATGACGCAGACGGAAATTCACCACCGAAGAATAGCTCGAGACCATGCCGACACGCCGGAACCCCTGCTCCATCAGGTGGTCCAGCGCCCGGTGGACGAGTTGGTCATTGTCCATGTCGACGAAGTTGCCACCCATGAAGGGGCGATGCGTGTCGATAATGACATTCGGAATGCCGCATCCCATGATCTTGCGGATATCCTCGTCGGACAGTTCGGTTCCGAGTGCCACGATTCCGCGCAGGTCGGCACCGGCCAAACCATCAAGAATGCTGGAGATTTCTTCGCCTTCATGGGTTGCGACCTGGAGCGAATAGTCGCGCCGCGTCGCCTCCATCGACATGCCGTCGATATAGTCCGAAATGAAGACGCTGTGGTTCTGGTTCACGGTCTGGCCGTGCCGGGCGATCTTGAGGAAACGGACCGTGTGGACCGAGTCGCTCGGGAATTCCTCGACTCGCGCTTTCTCCCCGCGGGGCACGTAGTTCATCGCTTCGATCGCGCGCAAGACGCGGGTCCGCGTCGCCTCCGAAATCTCCCCCTTGCGATTGAGAACGAGAGAAGCGGTGGCAACGGAAACCCCCGCCATCTCCGCGACCTGTCGGAGCGTGGCCGGCTTTTTCCTGTCACTTTCCATGCGTTTGCAACTGCGACCTCTCTTCCTTGACCTGTCTTCGTACACCGCTCGGGCAGCGAATTCCAAGCCTGCAACAACGCGACGCGGGGCTTCACTAAAAAAGTTATTGAACGCCCCTAAACTCGATGCTAGCAATTCACTAAACAAATTGCAATGTTCACTAAAGGGAGGAGGAGAGCATGCGCAGGCTGGATGGAAGTTTCGTGCTCCTGGTCACGCTGATTGTCGTCCTTCTCGCCACGGGCGGACTGCTGTCGGGCGGCACCTATCTCTCGCTCTTCAACCTGCAATCCATGGCCAACCAGGTGCCGGAAATCGGGCTGCTGGCCATTGGGGTCATGCTGGCGATGAGCGCAGGCAATGGCGGCATCGACCTGTCGGGCATCGCGATGGCCAACCTCGCCGGCGTCGCATCCGGTCTCGTCGCCCTGCAGGTCTTTCCCGTTGATGACGCTCCGGTCGCCTTCACGATCCTCTTCGTTCTTGGCTGCGCCCTGGTCGGGCTGATCGGCGGCACGGTCAACGGCCTGATCATCTCGCGGCTCGGGATCACGCCGATCCTCTGCACGCTCGGCACGCAGATGCTGTTCACCGGCATCACCGTCGTCCTGTCCAGCGGACGTGCCGTCCGCATCGGCGCTCCGGGGCCGCTCTACGAGCTGGGCAACGGTTATTTCCTCGGCATTCCCTGGAGCTTCCTGCTCTTCATCTTCGCGGCGACCGTGCTCGGCATCGTGCTCCGCTTCACGCCCTATGGCGTCAAGCTGATGATGACCGGCGCCAACCAGAAGGCCGCCGAGTTCTCCGGCTTCGCCCGCGCCCGCATCATCACGGTGACCTATGCGCTCTCGGGCCTGCTCGCCGGCCTCTCCGGCGCCATCATCGCCGCGCGCAATGTGAACGTGAAATGGGACTACGGCACGACCTACCTGCTCATCGCCATCCTGATTGCCGTCATGGCCGGCGTGAAGCCCGATGGCGGATATGGCCGCGTGGTCAACGTGGTGCTCTCGGCGATCGCGCTGCAGCTCATCTCCAGCCTGCTCAACTTCATCGGGCTGTCGAATTTCGTCCGCGACCTGGCCTGGGGGGCGATGCTGCTCTTCTTCCTCTTCGTCAACCGCTTCGCGCTGGTGGAGCATTTCGCGGACATCCTTTCTTCGGGGCGGCCCCCTCGCGCCTCGAAGCCATGAACCAGAGGGAAATCACCCATACTACTGGAATCTCTTGGGAGGAGATCGAATGAAACAGGGTCTGAAGACTACGAGCCTCTTTGCTGCCGCCATCCTGTCGGCGGTGGGCATGGTCTCGTCAGCAGCACTTGCCGATGACGCGAAGTCGATCACGACCGTCGTCAAGATCAGCGGCATTCCGTGGTTCGACCGGATGGAAACCGGCGTGACGAAATTCGCAGAGGCGAATCCGGACATGGCCATCAGCCAGGTCGGCCCCTCGACCGCCGACAGCGCCCAGCAGCTTCAGATCATCAACGACCTCGTCGCCAAGGGCACCGATGCGCTGGCCGTCGTGCCGATGGATCCGGCGATCATCGAAGGCATCCTGAAGCGCGCCATGGATCGCGGCACCATTGTCGTCACCCATGAGGCCGACAACCAGAAGAACACGATGGTCGACGTGGAAGCCTTCGACAACGCCTATTACGGCGCCTCGATGAACAAGCGTCTTGTCGAATGCATGGGCGGAACCGGCAAATGGACGACCTTCGTCGGCTCGCTCGGCTCCCGGACCCATATGCAATGGGTTGGCGCCGGCGAGGAGAATGCCGCGCAGAGCCCCGACATGGAGCTTGTCGATCCCAACAACGAGAGCTTCGACGACGCCAACCTCGTCTATGAGAAAACCAAGGAACTGCTGCGCAAGCACCCGGACCTGAAGGGCTTCCAGAGTTCTGCTGGCAACGACGTGCTCGGCATCGGCCGCGCCGTGGAAGAAGCCGGGCTGGCCGGCAAGGTCTGCGTCGTCGGCACCGGCCTGCCGAACCCCTCGGCCGCCTATCTCGACACCGGCGCCATCACCGCGATCGGTTTCTGGGATCCGCAGAAGGCCGGCATGGCCATGAACTCCGTCGCCAAGACGCTGCTTGAGGGCGGCGAGATTGTCGATGGCATGGATCTCGGCGTCGAGGGCTATGAGAAGGTCACCGTGAAGCCGGGGCCGGGCGACGGGCTCCTGGTCTTTGGCAACGGCATGGTCCTGGCCGACAAGGATACCTACAAGGACTATCTCTTCTGAGATTGTCCTGACCGCTGCGCCGGCCCGGTTCTCCCCCATTTGGGCCGGCGCGCACTCTTTACCTGGTGATGGCAGCGGGCCGCGCTGGCCCCTGCCTCCCCGCGGCGGAAACAGGCAGACAATGTCCCACTCTGACACCTCCAGGCCATTTCTAGAGCTTCGCGCCATCCACAAGCGCTTCGGCGGCGTGCATGCGCTGCAAGGCGTCGACATGTTGATCCACCCCGGCGAGGCCTATCACCTGCTCGGCGAGAATGGCTGCGGCAAGAGCACCGTGATCAAGGTGATCTCCGGCGTGCATGCGCCGAGCGAAGGCGAGATCATTCTCGACGGCACGACCTTTGACAGCCTTTCGCCGATCCAGGCGCTGGAGGCGGGGATCGAGACGGTCTACCAGGATCTCTCCCTGCTGCCCAACCTGACGGTCGAAGAAAATATCGCGCTTGGCCAACAGCTTGTCTCCGGAAATGGCCGGCTGATGCGCGGATTGAACAAGAAACTGCTCGCCGAGACGGCGGCGGAGGCGATCCGCAATGTCGGGCTTTCGCCAACCCGCGAGCTGATGAAATCCCCCACCGCCGAGCTCCCCCTGGCGATCCGCCAACGGGTGGCCATCGCGCGTGCGATCGCCTCGAAGGCGCGGCTGGTGATCATGGACGAGCCCACCACGTCGCTGACGCGCAAGGAGGTCGATGCGCTGATCGAACTGGTGGCGAAGCTGCGTGCGAGCAATGTCGCCGTGCTCTTCGTCACCCACAAGCTGGAAGAAAGCTACCGGATTGGCGGCCAGGTGATCGTGTTCCGCGACGGGCAATGCGTCGCGCAGGGCAAGATCGAGGACTATTCCCGGGCCGACCTGTCGAAGCTGATGACCGGACGCGAGATCGAGGCGCTGCGGTACCGGCAGGGCAAGCCGATGGACGGGGAGATGATCCGCATCCGCGATGCCGGCTCCGGCGAGGCCTTCTTCGACGTGAATTTCGCGGTGAAAAAGGGCGAGATCCTCGGCATCACCGGTCTTTCGGATTCGGGGCGCAACGAGCTGGCCATGGCGATGACCGGCCACCTGGGCCTGACGCATGGCAGTATCGAGATCGAGGGCAAACCAACCCGCATCCCCTCCCCCGCCGCGGCCATCGCGCTCGGCATCGGCTATGTGCCGGAAGATCGGCTCTCCGAGGGGCTCTTCATCCAGAAATCCATCCTCGAGAACGAAATCACGCTGATTTTCAACAAGCTTACCAACAGGTTCGGCATGATCAACGCCGGCAAGGGCCGGCGCGAAGCGAGCCGGATCGCCGAGTTGATGACCGTCAACACCAAGGATATCGACCTTCCGGTCGGCGCACTTTCCGGCGGCAACCAGCAAAAGGTGCTGATCGGGCGCTGGCTGTCCATTGAGCCGCGGATCCTCGTGCTGCACGGGCCGACCGTGGGCGTCGATGTCGGTTCCAAGGATTCGATCTACCGCGCCGTGCAGGCAATGGCGGAACGCGGCATCTCGCTGATCATCGTCTCCGACGACCTGCCGGAACTGCTCCAGAATTGCGACCGCATCCTGGTGATGAACCGGGGCGAGATGGTTGACGAGCTGGACGCCGAGACGGCCGACGAGAAACAGATCTATCGCTCCATGCTGGCCAGCATCCGGGAGGCTGCCGAATGACAATGGTTCAAGACATGTCCAATTCCCCCATCCCCACGCCGGAAGAGTCCGCCCGCCCCTCCCTCGGCGAGCTTTTCCGGCGCCGTCCGGAGCTGGTGAGCCTGACGATCCTCATCGTCCTCTGCATCGTCGTCGCCGCGATCAACCCCGCCTTCCTGCAAGCCTCCTCGCTGATCGACATGGGGCGCGCGAGCGTCGTCACCGGCCTCTTCGCCCTCGGTGTCTTCGCCATCCTCGCGGCCGGGGGGATCGACGTCTCCTTCCCGGCCATCGCCGCGCTGACCATGTATTCGGCGACGCTCTTCGTCATCAATGTCTGGCCAACCGCACCCATGGCGCTCATCGTCGCCTCGACCGTGATCGGCGGCGCGGGGCTCGGCGCCCTCAATGGCTGGATGGTCCACACGCTGAAAGTGCCCTCGCTGATCGTCACCGTCGGCACCCAATATCTCTTCCGCGGCATCCTGCTCGCCTTCATCGGCACCGTCTGGCTGATGGAACTGCCCGCCCAGATGACCGCGTTCGGCAAGGCACCGCTACTGGAGTTCAACGGCGTAAATGACGTGATCGTCACGCTGCCGATGTATTTCCTCATTTTCCCCGCCGCCGCCATCGTCACCTGGTACATGTTCAACAAGACGCTCATGGGCCGCGCCATCTTCGCCACCGGCGGCAATGCGGACGTGGCCGAGAGGCTCGGCTACAACCAGCGTATCGTCCATGTCTTCGTCTTCGCCTTCAGCGGCGCGCTTGCCGGGCTGGCGGGCATCATCCATGTCTGCGCCAACCGCATGGCCAACCCGTTCGACCTCGTCGGCACGGAGATCGAGGTGATCGCGGCCGTTGTTCTCGGCGGCGCCCGCATCACCGGCGGCACCGGCACCGTCTTCGGTACGATAACGGGTGTATTGCTGATCACGGTGGTCAATAATTCCCTCGTGCTCGTGGGTATCCCGTCGACATGGCAACGCGTCGTTGTCGGCGGTTTCATTCTCCTCGCCGCGGCCTTCTTCGTGAAGCGCCAGAAAAAGTAATCCCGCCAAGGAAAGAGACAGCGATGAAAAAGTTCCTCAACAAGCCAGAAGATTTCGTCGACGAGATGCTCGAAGGGATCTATCGTGCACACCCTGAGGTCACCTATGCCGCCGACGACCTGCGCTGCTACGTGACCGCCAACCCGGTTCCCGGCAAGGTCGGCATTGTCACGGGCGGCGGCTCCGGCCACCTGCCGACCTTTCTCGGCTTCGTCGGCAAGAACATGCTGGACGGTTGCGGCGTCGGTGGCGTCTTCCAGTCGCCCTCCGCCGATCAGCTCGCTGAGGTGACGCGCTATGTCGACCAGGGTGCCGGCGTGCTTTACCTCTATGGCAACTACACCGGCGATATCATGAATTTCGACATGGCCGGCGAGCTTGTCGAGCTGGACGATATCGAGACCGTCTCTGTGACCGGCAATGATGACGTCGCCTCCTCCGTGGTCGGCGAAGAGCACAAGCGGCGCGGCGTGGCCGGCATCTTCTTCCTCTACAAGGCCGCCGGAGCTGCGGCCGCTAAGATGCTGCCGCTGGCCGATGTCGCCCGCATCACCGAGAAAGCCAAGGCCCGGACACGCACTATGGGGGTCGCGCTCTCTGCCTGCATCGTGCCGGAAGTCGGCAAGCCGGGCTTCGAGATTGGCGCGGACGAGATGGAAATCGGCATGGGCATCCATGGCGAGCCCGGTATCTCCCGCAAGACGCTGGCCCCGGCCGATGACGTGGTTGACGAGATGATGGAACGCATCTTCGCCGAGACCGACTACGCGGAAGGCGACGAGGTCGCGATCCTGATGAATGGCCTCGGCGGAACACCGAAAGAAGAGCTCTACATCCTCTTCCGCCGCGTCGCCCAACTCATGGATGAGAAGAAGGTCACCGTCCGCCATGTCTGGCTCGGCGAATTCGCCACATCGATGGAAATGGCCGGGTTCTCGATCTCCGTCCTGCATCTGGATGACGAGCTTGAGCCGCTGATCGCCACCGCGGCGGACACGCCCTTCTTCTCCTACTTCGGAAAATAAGGAGACGCGCATGCAATCTCTCGACGCCAAGACACTTCCCGGCCTCTTCGAGCGCTTCGCCGCCCGGTTCGTGGCCGAACGGGACGCGCTTATCGCACTGGACGGCAAGGTCGGCGACAGCGACCTCGGCCTGACGATGTCCAAGGCCTTCGTAGCGGCGCGGGACAAGGTGGTCGGTGAATTCGCCGATGCCGACATCTCGACCCAGCTCAAACAGGCCGGCGGCGCGATTTCGAAAGCCGCACCGTCAACCATGGGGACGCTGATGGCGACCGGGTTCCTGCGCGGCGGCAAGGCGCTGGCAGATGCCGAGCGTCTGGACGCGGCTGGGCTCGGCGCCTTCTGGCGCGCCTATGCCGATGGCGTGGCCATGCGCGGAAAGGCAAAGCTGGGGGACAAGACCGTCCTCGATGTCCTTGACCCGATTGCAGCTGCGTATGAAGCGCAGGCCGCAGCCGGAGCCGAACTGGAAGCGGCCGGCGCAACTGCCGCTCAGGCCGCAGCCGATGCGCTCGAAGCCACGAAAGATCTTGTTGCCCAACACGGCAAGGCAGCCGCTTTCCAGGAGAAATCGCGCGGAATCCAGGATGCCGGCGGCACTGTCGCCTGGATGCTTGCGGACGAACTCGCGATCTTCCTCAAGACCGCGGCAAGTTGAACGACCACTCACGCCAAACGGGCAGGCGCTTTCCGGCGCCTGCCTCCTTTCAAGGCGTAGTCCTTCCACGAGAAGGCTCTTCCATCAGACGGTGCCGAAGCTGAGTTGCCGAAACGAAACGTCCGGCCAGCGTGAAACCCGCTTGCTCCGGAAATTACCCTCCGGGACGCTGCAACAGAAACCCGGTCGGCCCGGCTCCGCGATCACTGTCTGAACTCAGAGCCTTGGCACAGACGACGCGATTGCGCCCGGCAGATTTTGCCTGGAAGACGGCGCGATCGGCCGCTTCGAGCACCTGCCACCCGGCGACACCACGATGCCCGCAGGCCACCCCGATGGAAGCGGTCACCGGCCGTCCCTCGATCAGGATCCGATCCTCGAGCGCAATCCTTATCCGCTCCGCAGCCTGCCGCCCCTGCTCCAATGAGGCGCCCGGAAGACATGCGAGAAACTCTTCACCACCAATCCGCGCGAGCACGTCACCGCTGCGGAAGGTGGTCGCCAGCAAGTCGGACACATGCGTCAGGATCCGGTCACCCGCCGAATGCCCGAAAGCGTCGTTGATATCCTTGAAACGGTCCAGGTCGATGACAAGGATCGCACCCGGACGGGTCGCGGGCATGCGCCGTTCCAGCCCCCGTCGGTTGAGAAGCCCTGTCAGGGGATCCCTTTCGGCTTCCTGTGCCGCGATGTGAAGCTGCGCGTCCAGATGGACAGCCATCCGATTTGCGCATTCCATCAGCAGTCCCAACTCGTCCCGATAGCATTCCGGCAAGGGCCTTGCGCGGTACCCTGCCTCGGTGCGCTGAAGGGAATCCGAGACTTTCTCCAGCGGGGACAGAAGCTCGGCAATCGATCGCTGAGCCACAATCCCGGCGACGACGGCCGCAGCGATCAGAGCGACAATTCCAGCGGTCCGGTCGGTTGGAACCAAAAGTGCGGAGAGGACCGGCATTGCCAGGGCCGCCGCCAGGATCGCGACGAATTTGGCAGTGTAGGATTCCGGCAGGAATCTGTTCAGCAGCTCGTAAACTCGCATCATCCACTCCTCTGAGTCCAGCCTAGGCCGAGCGTCTTAAGGAATGGTCAAGGCCTGGCCGGGTGCGCCCGACCAAACAGGAAAAGGGGCCGCCAGATGGCGACCCCTTCCCGGTCTTTCCCAATAGCGGGGGCGATTACATCATGCCGCCCATGCCGCCCATGCCGCCCATGTCGGGCATGCCAGCGCCGCCGGCACCCGGCTTCTCGGGCTTGTCGGCGATCATGGCCTCGGTGGTGATCAGCAGCGAGGCGACGGACGCGGCGTCTTCCAGAGCGGTGCGAACAACCTTGGCGGGGTCGATGACGCCAAAGACGTGCATGTCGCCATACTCTTCGGTCTGCGCGTTGAAGCCGAACGAAGGGTCTTCGCTTTCGCGGATCTTGCCAGCCACAACCGAACCGTCAACACCGGAGTTCTCGGCGATCTGGCGCAGCGGGGCTTCGAGAGCCTTGCGAACGATGGTGATACCGGCGTTCTGGTCGCTGTTGGCGCCCTTCATGCCTTCGAGAGCCTTGGCGCCCTGGATCAGGGACACACCGCCACCAACGACGACACCTTCCTGAACCGCAGCGCGGGTCGCGTTCAGCGCGTCATCGACGCGGTCCTTGCGCTCTTTCACTTCCACTTCGGTCATGCCGCCAACGCGGATGACGGCAACGCCGCCGGCCAGCTTGGCAACACGTTCCTGCAGCTTCTCGCGATCGTAGTCCGAGGAGGTCTCTTCGATCTGCTGACGGATCTGGGCCACGCGGGCTTCGATCTCGGCCTTCTCGCCATTGCCGTCGACGATGGTGGTCTCGTCCTTGGTGATGGTGATCTTCTTGGCGGAGCCGAGCATGTCGATGGTGACATTCTCGAGCTTCATGCCGAGATCCTCGGAGATGACCTGGCCGCCGGTCAGGATCGCGATGTCCTGCAGCATGGCCTTGCGGCGGTCGCCGAAGCCCGGTGCCTTGACGGCAGCGATCTTGAGGCCGCCACGCAGCTTGTTGACGACGAGCGTGGCCAGGGCCTCGCCTTCGACGTCTTCAGCGATAATCAGGAGCGGCTTGCCGGACTGGATGACGGTTTCCAGAAGCGGAACCATCGGCTGGAGCGAGGAGAGTTTCTTCTCGTGCAGCAGGATCAGGCAGTCTTCGAGATCTGCGATCATCTTGTCCGGGTTGGTCACGAAGTAGGGCGACAGGTAACCACGGTCGAACTGCATGCCTTCGACGACCTCGGTCTCGGTCTCCAGGCCTTTGTTCTCCTCGACGGTGATGACACCCTCGTTGCCGACCTTCTGCATCGCATCAGCGATCTGGCGGCCGATTTCGGCCTCGCCGTTGGCGGAGATGGTGCCAACCTGCGCGACCTCATCGGAGTCCTTCACTTCGCGGGCGGAGGATTTGATGGTCTCGATGACCTTGGCAACGGCCATGTCGATGCCGCGCTTGAGGTCCATCGGGTTCATGCCGGCGGCAACCGACTTGAGGCCTTCGCGGATGATCGCCTGGGCGAGAACGGTGGCGGTGGTGGTGCCGTCGCCGGCCTCGTCATTGGTGCGGGAAGCGACTTCCTTCACCATCTGCGCGCCCATGTTCTCGAACTTGTCCTCGAGCTCGATCTCCTTGGCGACGGTGACGCCGTCCTTGGTGATGCGCGGGGCACCGAAAGACTTCTCGATGACAACGTTGCGGCCTTTCGGGCCGAGGGTAACCTTCACCGCGTTGGCGAGGGTGTTGACACCTGCAAGCATCTTGTTGCGGGCTTCGGATTCGAACTTGACGTCCTTAGCAGCCATTGGTTGCTACTCCTGAATACTTGGATTTCGTGGAAGGGATTGGCGCGACGCCAAGGATCAGGAAATGATCCCCATGATGTCGCTTTCCTTCATGATCAGCAGCTCTTTGCCGTCGAGGGTAACCTCGGTGCCGGACCACTTGCCGAACAGAACCTTGTCACCTTCCTTGACGGACATCGGGATCAGCTCACCGCTGTCCTTGCGGGCGCCTTCGCCGCAAGCAACGATGATGCCCTCAGCAGGCTTGTCCTTGGCAGAGTCGGGGATGATCAGGCCGCCAGCGGTCTTCTCTTCGCTTTCGGCACGTTCGACCAGAACCCGGTCATGCAGCGGAGTAAATGCCATGTCGGAACGCTCCTACGTTCTTGGTGTTTACAGTTTTATCACTCACAGTCAGCGAGTGCTAACGAGAGGCATGTAGGCAAGCTGCATATCCGAGTCAACAGGCGACGCGGCGCGAATGTCACAAAATCGACAAAGCCTAAAATGTGAGTTTTCAAGATCGGTTTTTTGACTGGCCAAAGCGCTTTCGCCGTGCTATCTCGCCGGCATCGCGTGAACCACGTGAGGAGGAACGTTACATGATGAGCACCCATTTGATCGCCTGCTGAGCAGGCCCAAGCTCTCCGGCCATGCCCCGCGCAGGCCGCCCTCCGACTGACCATTCATCAGACCCGAAGCCCCGATGCGCCGCCTGGCTGCCGTTTCGCTTCTTTCTGTGCCTCAATGATCTGTCTCGAGCCCGGCTCCCCGGAGACCCATCCCCATCGACGCTCCTGCGGCGTCACCCCCGACATGCACCCATTTACCCCGAAAGGAGTCTTTCATGACCACCACCAGTGTTTTCAACCGATCCGCACGCTGTGCGTCCATGTTTGCCGGCCCTCGCGCCGACCAGATCCGTTTGAATATCGAACTCGAGGCCCTCAATGCCCCATCCCTTCATCGACATCGCCCATCTGAACACACACCACGCTGACCGGTTCCGACAGGAGGCAAGCCTGCTGCACGGCACGGTCAACCTGCCCGACAGCCCCGCGGTGCGCGCCGAGATCGGCGCGATGCTGGCGCAGGCCGAGCAGGACCGCGCGATCCTCGCCCCCCGGCGCCGCCGGGCCGGTCTGACAAGCCGGATTCGCGCATGGATTCCAAGATGGTTCGGCTGGTTACGCACCATGCCGATGCCCTGAAACGAGGCCGCACCCTGGCCTGTCGCCCTGCAAATCTTGCCGGGGCGGCCGGGAAAGGCGTGCCCCGACAACGCTGAAACAGAGAGGAAAACCGATGTCTCCCCACCGATCCCTTCACCGCGCCCGGCGCGAAAACTCCCCATTCCTGCGCTGCAGCTTCATGCGGCCTCTCTCCTGACTTGTCGAAGGAAAGCCGAAATGCTTACCACAACCGATGCTCTCGTCCTGAAGATCTTCCAGGACTCCCTGGCGGCCAACCCGTCCAACGATGCGATCAGCCGGCGCCTGCGCGGCATTCGCGCGCCACTCAGCGGCTCTGTTCGGGCCGAACTCGAAGCCCTGATCGCTGCGGAGATGGCCGAAGGCGCTCTTGCGGATCGGGAGGCGCGTCAATCCCTGCTGCGCCGCATCCGGGCCTGGATCCCGAGATTCACTCTCTGGATGCGGACCATGCCGACCCCCTGACATCCCCGACCTGCCTGGCCCCGCCGGGCAGGTCCTTTCCCCGAAACCGATTTGAAAGAGGAGTTCCCAATGACCGCAATCCATCATCAGGCGAGCTGCCAGGGCGGCGCTGCCATGCCCGCCCTGCCCGTCCGCACCCAGACATACCAAAGAAATCTGACGACATACGAGGCGTCCCATGCCGACCCATCACACACCCTTCGCCCCGGGCTTCCAACGCCCCTCCGCCAACAAGGCTCCTGAAGACCGCCGGATCGGCGGTCTGCGCGTGCCATTGCTCCCCTGGACCGCATCTTGCCGAACCGAAACCGGCCGCCCCACCTCCCCAACCGATGGCAATTCGCGCGTCGAGAGTTGGCCGTCCCGCATGCGCCGCCTGTTCCGGGCGGTGATGGAGCAGATACGACCATGACCGATATCGAACCGGCGCGCGGCCGGCACCATTCGCAGATTGTCGATATCTGGCACGCCGGTTGGCATGATGCGCATGCCGCGCTGGTTCCCGCCGAAATACTCGCCTTCCGCAAGCGGCATCACTTCGACCTGTGGTTGACAGCAGAGGCAGCGCGTTTCGACCTCGCCCTCGACGGCGACATCGTCCTGGGCTTCGTGGCCGTTTCCGGAAACGAGCTGCTGAAACTCTATGTCGGCGCAGACTGGCGCGGAACCGGCGTCGCCGCGGCCTTGCTCCGGCATGCCGAGGCAATCCTTGCCCGACGCGGCCAGTCGGAGATGGTGTTGCATTGCACCGCCGGCAATGACCGCGCCCACCATTTCTACGAAAAGCATGGCTGGCGCCTGTCGGAGACCCTGTCCGCCCCGCTTTGGCTGCCTGATCCCGCGCTGCCATCCCTGTCCGTTCCGACCTGGAAATTCTCCCGGTGCCCGCCTGGACAGGACATCGACAGGGCAATCCCGAGGGGCACGATGCCCGGCAGATGATTGCTGCACTGCAGCATTACTTCGTCGCAGGCCCCAATCTCCTCATGACTCCGGCGCTGGCTGGCGCTACAAGGGCGGCGAATTGCACCCCTGACGACGGAAAGTGTTCCATGACCATCAAGGTTTTCGGCCACAAGGCCCCCGACACCGACACCACCGGCTCCGCCATCATCTGGGCCTGGTATCTCTCCGAAATCAAAGGCACCCCGGCCGAAGCCAAACTTCTGGGCGAGCCCAACACCGAGGCCGCTTTCGTGCTGGAGCGCTGGTCGCTCGACAAGCCGGAGATCATCGAGCTTGCCGGTGAAGGCCAGCCTTGCGTCGTGGTCGACACCAACAACCCCGCCGAGCTGCCCGCCGACATCAATGCCTGCGACCTGCTGCAGATCATCGACCACCACAAGCTGACCGGTGGCATCGAGACCAAGTCGCCGATCGACATCACCATGCGCCCGCTCGCCTGCACCGCGACCATCATGTACGACCTGATGGGCGCCGACGCCGCGAAGATGCCCGAGGCCATCAAGGGCGCGATGCTCTCCTGCATCCTCTCCGACACGATGGAGTTCCGCTCGCCGACCACCACCGATGTCGACAAGGGCCTCGCCGAGAAACTGGCCGCCGATCTTGGCGTCGATCTCTCCGCCTATGCCTCCGAGATGTTCGAAGCCAAGTCCGACGTGTCCGAGTTCTCCGATGCCGAGCTGATCCGGATGGATTCCAAGATCAACGAGATCGACGGCATCAAGTTCCGCGTCTCCGTGCTGGAAACCACTGCGCCGCAGATCCCGCTGGACCGCAAGGCCTCCATCATGGAGTCCATGGCCGCCGTCTGCGCCGAAGACGAAATCGACCACGTTCTGCTCTTCGTCATCGACATACTGAAGGAAGAAGCCACGATGCTGATCCCGAACAACGTGGTCAAGGGCGTCGCCGAGAAGAGCTTCGGCGCCACGGTCGAGGGCGATTCCGTGGTCCTGCCCGGCATCCTGAGCCGCAAGAAGCAGATCATCCCGAATCTCAAGGTCTGATCCCCCGGACAGATCCTTGCAGCGCCCGGCCCCCAAAAGGCCGGGCGTTCGTCGTTTTCGGGCCACCCCTCAGCATGGATCCCACACAGCAGGACCGCAACTCGTCTGCTGAATGTGGCGAACGTTGCTTCCGGCTCTGTGTGATTTCGAAAACCTAGCGACTACAGAAGCCAATTTGACCAGTCGACCAAGACCGGTCCGCCCAACCGCGCCAATCGCGCCGGTCCGGTTGGAAAGTCGCCATGCCGCTTTTCATTTCGCGTCCCGACCGTCCCGCCCCGAAGACAGCTCGACAACGAGAGCATCCTCCACCCCTCCCCCGGCAATCCGGGCGCTTCGGCGGGCACGGACCGGGTCAGACGGAGGATTCGCTATCCTGTGTCAGACGCTCGATGAAGGCGTTGGAGATATGGGCCTTGAGCGCATCATAAGCCGCCTGTTCATCCCGCGCGCGGATCGCGGCAACGATGGTCTCATGCTCGCCCATCGCCGTCTCGCCCCGCCCTTCGGCGGCCAGCGAGGTTGTCGCCATCAGCGCCATGGAACGATAGACGAGGTCGAGCTGCTGGACGAGGTAGCGATTATGAGAGGCCAGGTGGATCTGCCGGTGGAACCGGCGGTTGGCCCGGGCCAGCGCGGACGGGTCATCGACCAGCTTGTGATCGGCAACGATCATCTGGTCGAGCACCCGCATCTCCTCCTCGGTCGCATGGCGCGCCGCCAGCCGTGCGGCCAGCGCTTCCAGCTCGGATCGCACGACATAGAGCTCCGCGAGCTGGTTATGGTCGAGCGAGGCGACGATCAGGCTGCGCCCGTCCCGCGCCAGCAGCGATTGCGTCTCCAGCCGCTGCAGCGCTTCCCGGATCGGCGTGCGCGAGACACCGAAACGTTCGGCCAGTTCGGATTCCACCAGCCTGTCGCCAGGCTTGTAGACCCCGACATCGATGGCCTCCAGGATGAGGTCATAAGCGTCCTTTTGAGCGTGTTTCTCGGTCGGCATCGGGTTTCCTCGGGTCGCGGGCCTATAAGCTACCGCAAATGAGCGGATATTCAACAAGATGAAACCGTTCCCGAGGAATGCGCCCCCGCTTGCGCCCGAACGGACACGGCAATAGGGTCCAGCCATGGTTTCCGACAGCTTTTCGCATGTGAACACCTGGGTGTTCGACCTCGACAACACGCTCTACCCGCCCAAGGCCCGGCTCTTCGACCAGATCGAGGTCCGGATGATCGCCTGGGTGATGGAGACGCTCGGCGTCGAACGGGCCGAGGCGGACCGGCTGCGCAAGGTCTACTGGGCGCAATATGGTACCACGCTGGCCGGGCTGATGCGCGAGCACGGGGTCGATCCCGGCCCCTATCTGCACCATGTCCACGAGATCGATCTCAGCCATCTGGTCCCCGATCCCGACCTTGCCTCCGGCATCAGCGCGCTGCCCGGTCGCCGTATCGTCTATACCAACGGCTCTCGGCCCTATGCCGAGCGCGTGGTCGCTGCGCGTGGGCTGGCAGGGATTTTCGACGCGATCTACGGCGTGGAACATGCGGACTTCCAGCCCAAGCCCGAGCGCGCCGCTTTCGAGACCGTGTTCGCCGCTGACGGGCTGGACCCGCGCGCGGCCGCCATGTTCGAGGACGACCCGCGCAACCTCGCCGCGCCACACGCGATGGGAATGCGCACGATACATGTCGCGCCCGACCCCAGCCCGGCGCCGCATATCCATCACCACACGGCGGATCTCGCGGCCTTCCTCGGCGGGCTCTCTCCGCTCAGCGCCGCCAGAAATTGACCGTGAACAGCGCGTAGACCACGAGCAGTTCCAGCCGCCCGATCAGCATCGCCGCCGAGAGGATCCACTTGGCCGAATTGTTGAGCGGGGCGAAATTGCCCGCCGGCCCGACAATCTCGCCCAGCCCGGGGCCGATATTGGCCAGTGCCGCGCTGGCGCCAGAAATCGAGGTGACAAAGTCGAGCCCCGTCAGCGCCAGCGCGACGCAGACCGCGCCAAGCGTGACGGTGAACAGGACGAAGAAGGACATTACAGAGTTGAGCACGTCATCTCCCACGGCCCGGCCGTCATAGCGCAACGGGAATATGCCGCGCGGGGAGTGCAGCGCCTTGACCTGGGTCAGGACGGCGCCGAAGAGGAGCTGGTAGCGGAAGACCTTGACCGAACAGGCGGTCGATCCGGCGCAGCCGCCGATCAGCCCGATGAAGAAGAAGACCGTGACCGGGAAGGCGCCCCAACGCATGTAGTCCTCGCTGGCATAGCCGGTGCCGGTGAGGATCGAAGTGACATTGAAGAGGCTCTTGCGCAGCGCCGGCTCCCAGCCGCGCCCGCTTTGCGCAACCTGCCAGGTCACCATGACCACCGCCACGATCACGAGGGTCAAGATGAAGCCGCGCACCTGCCGGTCCTGGAGCAGGGCATCGGTGCCACCAGCCAGCATCTGGACATAGCGCACGAATGGCAGCGCCGCGAGGACCATGAAGATAACGGAGGCATATTCCACGCCCGGCGTGAACCCGCCGAAGGACGCATCGTAATTGGCGAACCCGCCGGTTGCGATCGTCGTCATCGCGTGGACGATGGAATCGAGCGGCCCCATGCCAAGCGTGGAATAGACCAACGCACAGACGGCCGTGAGCAGGAAGTAGATCACCGAGATCTGGCTGGCGATCTCACCGGCTCGCGGCAGGATCTTGCCAAAGGTGTCGAAACCTTCAGAGCGGAAGATCTGCATGCCGCCGACCCGCAGTTCGGGCAGGAAGACCATGGCGACAACGATGATCCCGATGCCGCCAATCCACTGCATCAACCCGCGCCAGAGCAGCAGCCCCTCGGGCAGGTGATCGAGCCCGGAAAAGACGGTGGACCCGGTTGTGGTCAGCCCCGACATCGCCTCGAAGAATGCATCCGTGTAGCTGGCCTCGGTCTCGCCGAGAACGAAGGGGATGGCGCCGAAGATCGGCAGCGCGACCCAGACCCCGGTGGTCAGCAGGAAGGTCTGCCGGATGTTGAGCCCCTCGTCCACGGCATTGGCACAGGCCAGCGCAACCATCCCGCCGGTCAGCATCGTGACCACGGAGGACAGCATGAAGACCATCCAGTGCTCGTTGCCGGCGAGCAGGTCGACCAGCATCGGCAACAGCATCACCGCGCCGAGCGAGGCCACCAAGAGGCCGATGACATATCCCACGGGGCGGAAGTCGAACATGAGCGCACCGTTGTCCGGAGGGTCGCAGAGTGTCAAGCCGTTGTCGCGTTCGCGGAAGGGTGGCACCGCGCTTGCGGAATGTGCGCCACGCCGCCAGCGCCGGCGGGCCGGAAATCGACCAAACCGGCCCGAATCTGGCAGGTTTCCACCGATTGCTGTCGAGGGAAGCCGGAGTTCCGTCGTTTCCGCCGTGGCATTCCTGCGCAATCATGGCAGAAAGCACGCATGACCAGAGATCTCTCCCTTGCCTTCGTGCACCCCGAACAGCGTGCAGCCGCCACCGCGCCCGAGGATGCCCCCCGTGACCGGATCAGCCTGCGCGACTATGTGCGCGAAGTTGAGATCGGCGCGTTCCAGGAGGAGCGCGGGGTCGAGCAGCGGCTGCGTTTCAATATCGTGGTCGAGGTCGGGCGGGCCGGGGCGCCGGTCGAGGATGATGTCGACCGGATCCTGAGCTATGACACGATCACCGAGGCGGTGGAGTTTTCGCTCTCCGAAGAGCGGCTGAGCCTGCTTGAGACGCTGGCCGAACGGATCGCGGAGCGGTTGCTGGCCGAGCCGCGCGCGCGGCGGGTCTTCGTGAAGATCGAAAAGCTGGACCGTGGCCCCTTCGCGCTTGGCATCGAGATCGAGCGCTCGCGAGCGCAGGCCGGACTGATCGAGCTCTCCGAGCGTGGCTTCGCCCGCCCGCTGGTGGTGTTCCTGTCCAACGCCGCAATCGCGGATGCGCGGCTGCCGCACTGGCTCGACGCGCTGGAGGCGCTGGAGCGCCCGGTCGTGCTGACGGTGGGCCTGCCCGAGACACCGCTTCCACGCGCCGGCGCGCCGATGCCGCAACGCCGGATCGACCTGCTGGCGCTCGAACAGAACGCCTGGCTGCTGGCGGCGCGGGACCGGCGCTGCATCGTGGTCGACAGCCGCACCGAGATCACCCATGCGATCCATGAGGGCCGCATCGTCGTCTGGGCCCCATCGAAGATCGTACTGGATGCGGTGGATGGACCGGACGTGGCGCCGCGCGATGCGGCCGGCCTCGCCGCCTGGTTCGGGAAACTGCTGGAGGCGGAACGGTTGCTGGGCCTTGGCGTGGAGCTGCCTGGCGGCGACACCCTGGCGCTTGCCGACAGGCTGGAACTGTAGCAGACCCGATCAGGGAGCCTGGGAACCGCCATGACCGAGTATTTCCGACCAATTCCGTCGCTCGACCCGGCGCGTCCGGCCGATGCGCAACGGCTGGCCGGCGGCTGGGCCTGGTTCGACCGCGTGGAGCTGTTGCGGCGCGATGCGGCGCCGGAGATCCTGCCGGTTCACGAACTGCCGGCGCCTGTCCTTGAGCGGCTGCTGACGCCACGCCCGGCCATTGCCGGCCTGGCCATGGACCGACCCAGGATCATGGGCATCCTCAATGTCACGCCGGACAGCTTTTCCGATGGCGGCATGCATGATGCGCCCGCCGCCGCACTCGCCCATGCCCGCGCCATGGCATCCTCGGCCGACATCATCGATATCGGAGGCGAGTCGACCCGCCCCGGCGCGCAGGATGTCGCGGTCGCGGACGAGATCGCCCGGACAGCCCCGGTGATCGCGGCAATGCGGGCAACCGGGCTCGCCACGCCGGTCTCGATCGACACCCGCAAGGCATCGGTGGGCGCAGCGGCGCTGGAGGCAGGGGCCAACCTGGTGAATGACGTGTCCGGGCTCGGCTTCGATCCGGCCATGGGCGCGCTGGTCGCGGCGCGCGCCGTGCCCCTCTGCCTGATGCATTCCGTCGAGACGCCCGCGACCATGCAGGACAACCCGCGCTACGACAACGTGCTGCTCGACGTGTATGATTTCCTGTCGGAGCGGGTCGACACGGCTGTCGCGGCTGGTATTTCAAGGGAACGGATCGTGCTTGATCCGGGGATCGGCTTCGGCAAGACGCTTGCGCATAACCTCGCGCTGCTGTCGCGGATCTCGTTGTTTCATACGCTGGGCTGTCCGGTTCTGCTGGGCGCCTCGCGCAAACGCATGATTGGGACGATCGGCCGTGCGCCCGAGGCGCGCGACCGGGCCCCGGGATCGATTGCCGTCGCTCTGGCGGCTCTGGCGCAGGGGGTTCAGTTCCTGCGCGTTCACGATGTGGCCGAGACGAGACAGGCGGTGCGCCTGTTCGAGGCCGCGAGTACCGGGGCCAGCCCCGAGGAGGATTGATTTTTGAGCAGGAACCTGTTCGGAACCGACGGTGTGCGCGGACGCGCCAACACCCACCCGATGACCGCCGAGCTGGCGTTGAGGATCGGGGCCGCCGCCGGCCGCTATTTCCGCAAGGACCAGTCGGCAGCCCATCGCGTCGTGATCGGCAAGGACACAAGGCTCTCGGGCTACATGTTCGAGAGCGCGCTGACGGCGGGGCTGACCTCGACGGGAATGAACGTGCTGCTGCTCGGCCCGGTGCCGACGCCGGCGGTGGGCTTCCTGACCACCTCCATGCGGGCCGATTTCGGCATCATGATCTCGGCCAGCCACAACCCCTCGCAGGACAATGGCATCAAGTTCTTCGGCGCTGACGGGTTCAAGCTCTCAGACGAGGCAGAGGCCGAGATCGAACAGCTCGTGGAACTCGGCGTCCGACCGGCCAAGGCCGAGCATATCGGGCGCGCACGCCGGATCGATGACGGTCGTTTCCGCTATGTCGAGCGCGCCAAGCAGAGCTTCCCGGACGGGTTGACGCTGAACGGACTCAAGGTGGTGATCGACTGCGCCAACGGCGCCTCCTATGCCACCGCGCCGGAAGTTCTCTGGGAGCTTGGCGCGGACACCGTCAAGATCGGCGTCGAGCCGAATGGCTTCAATATCAACGACCAGGTCGGCTCGACCCATGTCCAGACCGCGGCGGCCAAGGTGCTCTCCGAGGGGGCTGATATCGGGATCTGCCTCGATGGCGATGCCGACCGGGTGATGATCATCGACGAGAAGGGCCAGGTGGCCGATGGCGACCAGATCATGGCGCTGCTCGCGGATCGCTGGGCGCGGTCCGGGCGGCTGAAGAACGATGCGCTGGTGGCGACCGTCATGTCCAATCTCGGCCTGGAGCGCTTCCTCGAGGGGCGCGGCCTGAGACTGGAGCGCACGGCTGTCGGGGACCGCTATGTCGTCGAGCGCATGCGCCGGGGCGGCTGGAATCTTGGCGGCGAGCAGTCGGGCCATATCGTGATGACGGATTACGCGACAACCGGCGACGGGCTGATCGCGGCGCTGCAATTCCTCGCCGCCATGGCGGAGACCGGCCAGCGGGCCTCCAGCCTGACCCGCAGCTTCGACACCGTGCCGCAGCTCCTCAAGAACGTGCGCTACAAAACGGGCACGACGCCGCTGGAACTGGAAAGCGTGAAGAAGGCGATCCGGGATGCGGAGGAGAAGCTGGACGGCAATGGCCGGTTGCTGATCCGCAAGTCGGGGACAGAGCCGCTGATCCGGGTCATGGCCGAAAGCGAGAATGCGGCGATCATGGAGAGCGCGGTGGACTCGGTTTGCGAGGCCGTGGAAGGCGCGGTCTGACGCCGCTCAGGGCCGGCGCCGCGCCAGGGCTTGCTGGATGGCGCGGCTCTGGCTCACGGCAATTCCAGACAGGATCAGCGCCAGCGCGATGAAGAGCTGCGGCGGCAACTCTTCCCCGAGCAGCACGATTCCGAAGATCACCGCCCAGATCGGGACCATGTAATTCGTCAGCGTCATGAAAAGCGTGCCGGCGGTGGTGATCACGCGGACTCGGCCGGCGGCGGCCAGCGCGGTCGGAAAGAGCGCGGCGTAAAAGACCGCAACTGTCGGGCGCAACGGCCAGCTCTCCGGAACGCCTTCCACCCAGAGCGCAATCGGCAGCAGGATGACCGTGGCCGCGGTCAGGGATGCCGCTGCGAAGGCCAGCGGCGGCATCGGCGGCGCGCGCCGCGTTGCCACTGATCCCACGGCATAGCAGCAGGCAGCGGCAAAACAGGCCAGCCGCCCCAGCAGGCCGAGCCGCGTCCCGTCGCTTTCCAGCGCCTCCGGTCCGAAGAGGATCAGAAGGCCGATGAAACCGAGGCTGACGCCGGCGATCCGGCGCGGGCCGATGCCTTCTTCCGGCGAGAAGATCGCGACAAGGGGCAGGACAAGCAGCGGCAGCATCCCCATGGTCACACCGGCAAAGGCGGAGGGAACATGTTGCAGGCCCCAGGTCAGCAAGGCGAAGGGCAGCGCATAGGATACCAGCCCGATCAGCACCGCGAAGAGCCAGCCGCGCCGCCCGGCCTTCCGGGTGATCTGCCCCGGGCCCTGGCCCATGGCGACCCCGATGACGATCAGCGCCGCCGCGCCGATGCCGACGCGCAGCGCGGCGACGGTCCAGTAACCGAACCCCTCCAGGGCCACGGCCATGGACATGAAAGCAGCCCCCCAGATCACGCCAAGCAGGCTGATCATGAGCCAGTTGGCAAGGCCGGGATTTTGCGGAGACGGGGCTGACATGAGCTCAGCTTTCCATCCGTTGGCCCGCAGACACAAGCAGTCGCGTCGGGCTGTGGGGCTTTGTCGCGACGTCGCGAAGGCGCGCGGACGTGTTCCACCGACGCCAGCCCCGCCGCCGCGGGTCAAACGAGAAAGCCCCGGCCAATCCGGCCGGGGCTCCCTTCATTTCCAGTGATCGCGCCAATCAGTTCCGCGACTTGTCGACCATCTTGCCCGCGGAGATCCACGGCATCATGCCGCGCAGCTTCTCGCCGGTGGCTTCGATCTGGTGCTCGTCGTTGATGCGCCGGGTCGCCTTGAAAGAGGGCTGGCCCACGGCGTTCTCGAGCATGAAGTCCCGCACGAACTTGCCGGTCTGGATGTCGGTCAGAACCGCCTTCATCCGCGCCTTGGTCTCGTCGTAGGGCAGGATGCGCGGGCCGGAGACATATTCGCCATACTCGGCCGTGTTGGAGATCGAGTAGTTCATGTTGGCGATGCCGCCTTCGTAGATCAGGTCCACGATCAACTTCACTTCGTGCAAGCACTCGAAATAGGCCATCTCGGGCGCGTAGCCGGCCTCGACCAGCGTCTCGAAGCCCATCCGGATCAGCTCGACAAGGCCGCCGCAAAGCACGGCCTGCTCGCCGAAGAGGTCGGTTTCGCACTCTTCGCGGAAGTTGGTCTCGATGATGCCCGAACGACCGCCGCCGATGGCGGAGCAATAGGACAGGCCGATTTCCAGCGCCTTGCCGGAGGCGTCATTGTCCACGGCAACGAGGCAGGGCACGCCGCCGCCCTTGGTGTATTCGCCGCGCACGGTGTGGCCCGGACCCTTCGGCGCCATCATGATGACGTCGAGACCCTTGGACGCCTCGATCAGGCCGAAATGCACGTTCAGGCCGTGGGCGAAGGCAATGGCGGCGCCCTCACGGATATTGTCCTTGACGTATTTGTTGAAGGTGTCGGCCTGCAGCTCATCGGGCATGGTGAACATCATCAGGTCACACCAGGCGGCAGCTTCGGCAATGCCCATCACCTTGAGGCCTTCGCCTTCAGCCTTGGCGGCGGAGGCCGAGCCTTCGCGCAGGGCGACGACAACATTCTTGGCGCCGCTGTCGCGCAGGTTGAGGGCGTGGGCGTGGCCCTGCGAGCCATAGCCCAGGATGGCGACCTTCATGTCCTTGATCAGGTTGATGTCGCAATCGCGGTCATAATACACGCGCATGTTGTTATCCTTCGATTGAGCGGTGTTGATGATGGGCATCATAAGAGTTTATGGCGCATAGACGTTTCAAAAACGCGCCATTGGCAAAAGGTGCGGTTGAATCTATAATCGATTTTCTCAATTATGAGTGATCTTATGCTCGACGACCTGGACCGCCGCTTGCTGCGGCATCTGCAGCCCGACCCCGGAATCGCCACCTCCGAACTGGCAGAGGCAGCCGGAACGACCCCGGCCGTCTGCTCCCGCCGCCTCGCGCGGATGCGGGATCGCGGTATCCTGAAGGGCCAGGAGGCCATCATCGACTGGCACGCCCTTGGTTACGAGGTCCATGTCTCGCTGCGCTTCACGCTCGACAAGACCCAGACCAACGCCTTCGACATCTTTATCAGAGAGGCCAGAAAGGTTCCGGAAGTGCTTGAGATTCAGACATTCCTTGGCCGTGTCGATGTTCGCCTGGTGATGATCGCGCGCGACATGTCCCATTACCAGCACCTCTACCGGACTCGGATCCTGACCCTGCCGCATATTGCCGATATCGAGGCGCTGGTCCATGTCGCCTCGATCAAGTCCGGCGAGGCGCTGCCGATATGATCGAGCTCGACGAGACCGACCGGGCGCTGCTCCGGGCCCTGCGCGAGGATGCAACCCTGGCCACGGGCGAGCTTGGCCGTCGGCTCGGCCTGTCGCAACCCGCGGCCTGGCGCCGGCTGAAACGCCTGACCGGACTGGGCATCCTGGCCGGCCGCCGCCTCGTGCTCGACCGCGAGGCGCTTGGTTTCGGGGTCACGGTCTTTCTCGGCATCAAGCTCGCCACCAAGGGGCGGGTCAGCCTTGACGAGTTCGAACGTGCCGCCGGCGCAATTCCCGAGGTCCAGACCATCGAACATGTCCTCGGCCTCTACGACTACCGCCTGCGCGTCGTCGCCCGCGACCTGTCGGACTTCGAACGGGTCCTGCGCCGGCGGATCATGACCCTGCCCGGGGCGGGCCATGTCGAGGCCAATGTGTTGCTGAGCGAGGAGAGGCTTTCAGGCCCGCTCTGAGCCGGCAAACTGGCTCAAATTTTCGGTAATCCGCCGGAGCGCAGTTACCTTGCATTAGGCTTCCGGCATCTAGGGTTCCCCACGGTACATGCGAGGACCGAAATGGGTGTGATCCATCGAAAACGGGACATCTGGCTCTACGGCGCCGGGTTTGGCCTTGTGGGCAATTGCGCGGTTGTTCCCACGGTCATGTTTCTCGACGCGCCTTCGGAATGGCCCGTCACCGTTCCGATCACCTTCACGTTGACACTCATCCTCGCCATTGTCCTGACCCATCTCATCGCGCGCCAGACCATCCAGAATTTCAAGCTCGCGGAGGATCTCAGTCGCCTCCTCGAACGAGACCGGCTGACCGATGTCGCAACACGGGATTTCTTCTTCAAGCGAATGACCGAAGCGCCGGATGCCTATGGCCTCTCCCTGATGATCGACATCGACCATTTCAAATCGGTCAACGATACCTATGGCCACCTCGCCGGGGACGCCGTCATCCGCCATGTCGCTCAGATCCTGCGGCGCAACTGCCGCCAGAAAGACATCGTCTGCCGCTTCGGCGGCGAGGAATTCGTCGTCTTTCTGTATGGTGTCGGCGAGGAGAATGGCTTCGACACGGCCGAACGGATCCGCAAGATCGTGGAAGCCGCCGTGACCCAGCATGAGGATATCGACCTGAAGGTAACCGTCTCGATCGGAGGCTCTCTCAAGCAAGGCGCGGACCAGATCGATCGCGCCATCAAGCAGGCGGACGAGGCGCTCTACAGGGCGAAGGAGCTTGGACGAAACCGCTCCGTCATGAGTTGGCTGCGGCAGGACACGCCAAGCAAGAGCGCGGCCTGACGGACGACACCATGCCCATGACCATGCCCAAAATCGCGCAGAGACCCGCAGATCGCAGGAGAGCGTTTCGCAATCCGGACTTCGTCCGCAGCCATCGCGACGCCTGGCTCGTGGTGATTGCGATCACGGTTGTCGTGGATATCGTTGTGTTGATCCTGGTCGCCAATATCGCGCCGCGGGAGGAATGGTCGCTTGACCTGACACTTAGCCTGGTTGTGGCAACTTTTCTGAGCTTGTTCTTCTCGACGATCATGGCCCGGCAAACCCTGCGCAACCACCATCTTGCGCAAGAACTCGGGCAGCTTCTGGAACGGGACAGGTTGACCGACGCCGCAACCCGGGACTGTTTTTTCAAGCGCATGAACGAGGCCCCGGATGCGTATGGCCTGTCGCTGATGATCGACATCGACCATTTCAAGTCGATCAATGACACGCATGGCCATAGCGCTGGCGACGCTGTGATCCGGCATGTGGCGCAGATCCTGAAGAAGAACTGCCGGTCGCTGGATATCGTCTGCCGCTATGGCGGAGAAGAATTTGTCGTCTTTCTCTTTGGCGTGGGCCAGGAGGACGGCCTGCAGATCGCCGAACGCATCCGAAAAGTCATCGAGCGCGCTGCGACACAGCATGAGGACAAGACCCTGCGGGTCACGGTCTCCATCGGCGGATCTCTCAAGGAGCGGGCAAAAGAGGTCGAACGGTCGATCAAGGAAGCGGATGACGCCCTCTACAAGGCCAAGGCGCTCGGACGAAACCGGAGCATCATGACCTGGCTGCAACCGGACGGCTCGGTCTCGAACGCAGCCTGAACTTGTCCCGGGATACCTCGGTGCGGTGGTCAGGAGGCGCCGCGCCGCTGTCGGTCAGTGCCCCATGCCGGCCCGCATGAGCGCGTGACGCAAAGCCGTCAGGTCATGCGCCGCCTTCATCCCGGTCAGACGCAACATCTGCATCTGGGAATTCGGAGACCGGGTCACGCGATTGAAAATGTCGATGGCTCTTACGCGCTTGCGGATATCCGCCCCGCGCTTGCGATCATATTCGCCAAGCATCTTCTCACCGCCCAACCCCTCGCGACCCGCCATCAAAGCAAGATCGCGCAGCAGGATCAGGTCGTTGAGTGAGGTGTTCAGCCCTTGCGCCCCGATCGGCGGAATCACATGCGCCGCCTCGGCCATGATCGCCACGCGCTGCGCGGCAAGCCGATCGGCGCGCTGGCTGATGATCGGCCAGAGCCGGCGCTCGGATTTCAGGTGCAGCGGGCCAAGAATATAACAGGAGCGTTCGGACATGCGGGCCTCGAACTCCGCAATCTCCATCCCCGCGAGTTCTTCTGCCCGCGCGCCCGGATTCATCCAGACCACCGCCGAGGCCGGCTGGCCGTCGAGATCCGGCAGCGGCACCAGCGTGAACGGACCGCCTTGATTGTAGATCTCGGTGGAGACATTGGCGTGGGGCTTGGGATGGCCGACCACGAAGGCCAGCGTCTTCTGCCCATAGCGCGTCGTGTGCACGCCGATCCCGGCCGCCTCACGCACGGCCGAGTTGCGCCCATCCGCCGCCACGACGAGCTGCGCGGCAATGGAATCACCGCTGGACAGGCGGACAAGCACACCACTGTCGCGGCTGACCATGGAGGAAAACGCCGTTCCGAAGCGCAGCTCGACATTGGTCTGGTCCTTCAGCACCCGGGCCAGCCCCTGCAGCACGCGCCAGTTCATCAGGTTCCAGCCAAAACTCTGTTCGCCGAGATCATTGGCCATGAACTCACGGCTGTCGCGGATCTGTGGCGGCCAGTTCACCGTATCGACCACGCGCAGCACGTTCAGCGGCGTCGCCGTCTCCGCGAGATCGTCCCAGAGACCGACCTGTTCGAAGAGGTGTTTGGCCGGTTGCAGGAAGGCGGTGGAGCGCAGGTCGGAGCCATCGGCGTCGCCCTCGGTCACGGGCGGCTCAGGCGAGACCAGAACAGTCCGAAACCCGGCCCGCCCAAAGGTCAGCGCAGCGGTCAGGCCGGCGATCCCGCCGCCGGCGATAAGGATTTCTGTCTCGGTGCGTGCCATGATCGGGCCCTCCTGCGACGGATTTAGGGCGGGGATGCCGCCGGGTGCAAGCGGCAAAGGGTCCCGGCCCGACCGGATGCTCGCGCGTCTATTGCCCGATCGAAATGATGACCAGAACCGCCAGCGACACGAAGGTCAGCAGCACAAAGACCAGCCCGATGCCGGCCACGCCCATGGTCACGCCGGCCAAAACAGCCACCACGAGCAGAACGGCCACGATGGCAAAGAATGCGCCCTCCCCGTCGGAGCGGGCGAGACCTTTCCAGCCACGATCACCGCTGAAGGGGACCAGGTTTTCGGACGGCGGGGTGTGGGTTTCGGTATCGCTCATGGAATCCTCCGGAAAAACAGCTTTCGTTACATTAGCCGATAGCCGGGCCGGGAAACGGGCGCAACATGCCGCAGCCTGAATGTTTTCTGCGCCCGCGAAGGCCCGGGCAGAAAAAAGGCGCGCCCTGTCCGGGCGCGCCCACTTCATCTGTGACGACGAGTATGCCGGCCTCAGACCTCCACGGTCTCGGCCTCGATCGCGGTCTTGCCGCCTGCGATCTCGATCCGGCGAGGCTTCAGCGCCTCGGGCACTTCCCGAACGAGGTCGATATTCAGCATGCCGTCGACATGGCTGGCGCCGGAGACGCGGACATGGTCGGCAAGCTGGAAGCGGCGATCGAACGCCCGGGTGGCGATGCCGCGATGCAGGAACTTGCGCTCCTTGTCCTCATCGGCCTTGCGGGCCGAGACGATCAGCGCGCCGTCCTTGACCTCGACCGACAGCTCGGCCTCGGCAAAACCGGCGACGGCGACCGAGATGCGATAGGCATCCTCGGCGGTCTTCTCGATATTGTAAGGCGGGTAGGTTGGGGCGGAAACCTCGGTTTCCATCACGCGGTCCATCATGTCGGCGATACGGTCGAAGCCGACGGTGGCGCGGTAAAGCGGGGCAAAATCAAGTGTACGCATAGGGTTTCATCCTCTCTTGAGCGATGGTGTCTTGACGCGCCTTCCATGAGGACAGGCGCCGTTTGCAGTCACCGGACCCGCTCTGCGGCATCCGGATGAGGGGAATATGGGGGGCCGATTTCGGCGGTTCAAGAGGTCAGGGACGGACGAAGCGCGCGCCGATATCGGGCCGGTCCCCGTCGATCGAACCGGGCAGAACCACACGCGGCGCGCGGGCTGCCCCGTCCCAGACGCCCGAGCCGCTGCGCAGCGCGCGGCGCAGCCCGGCCAGCGGGGCCTCGATCTCCATTCCGAACACTTCCGTCTTCCCGTCCTGCCGCGACCCGCGCGAAACGATGGAGACGATGCGCGGCCGGCCCGCCGAAAGCTCGAAGATCGGAGCACCTGAGGAGCCGAAATTGGTATCGCAGGAGAAGCGCAGCGCGCCCTGGGCCTTGAATGTCGTCCGACAGGCGCGTTGCCAGCTTGGCGCCGACAGCCGACCCCGGGCAAAGGAGACCACGGTCACATCCCGGCCCTGCCCTGTGCGCGCGGAGGTGGCGAAGGGGGAAGCATGCCCGGCCGGGATCGGGGCGGAGAGTTGCAGCAGCGCGACATCGGAGAGAAGCTGGCGCAGCCCGTTGCGGTCGAACGGGTTGTAATCGGGATGGGCCACCGCACGGGCGCCCGTGCTCTGCGCGACCGCCACGCCATCGCGCAACCCCGCGCGAAAGGTGATCTTCGTGGGATCGCTCCTTTGGCCGGACCGGCTGTCGATCAGGCAATGCGCCGCCGTCAGCACCAGATCCGGCGCGATCAGCGCCCCGGTGCAAAAGCCACGCCCCTCCTTGTCCAGCCTCCCGACGGCTTCCCAGCCAAGCAGGTCCTGGCGCAGGGTCAGCCGCTTGAGATCGGTGTCGGCGCCCGCCGGCAACGCGAGCGCGAGCAGCGCCGCGAAGAACAGCCGCCCGATCATGGGCGCAGGAATTTGGCGCCAAGCCGCCCGGTTTCCGGGCTTCCGGGCAAGCGCCGCCCGAGTTCCAACGGCTTCTCGACCGGCGCCTGCGAAAGCTGCGCCTGGAGCGCCTCGAGGGAGCGGCGCAATTCACCGACAAGCGCGACCGGTGCCCCATTGGCTTCCGCCTTGGCGGACACGACCGAGACGATCTCCGGCCCGTCCTCGCCCATGAGGAAGATTGGCGCGCCGGAAGCGCCGGAATTCACAGAGCAGGACAGCATTCCAACCCCGCCAAAGCTTTCGAGCACATGGCAGATCTGTTGCAGCGACGGCGCCTCGGAGCGGTCCTGGGCATAGGAGACGATGGTCACTTCCGCGCCTTTGCGCAGCTTGTCCGTCGTCATCTCGAAGGGGCGGACGCGGCTGGAGCGGATCGGCTGATCGAGCTGCAGGAGCGCAAGATCCCGCGCCACGCGGGAGACCTTCCGGGCCGAGCCGAAATCATAGTCGGGATGGGCCACCGCCCGGCGCACACCGCGATAGGCTTCGGCGCGCCCGTCGCGCCAACCGGCGAGGAACTCCATCCGGCTGACCGGCAGCGGCTCTCCGGTCTCGGCGTCATAGAGGCAATGCGCCGCCGTCAGAACGCGGTCCGGCGCCACCAGCGCGCCGGTGCAGAAGCTGCCACGGCCGAAATCGATCCGCCCGACGGCTTCCCAGCCGCGGGTTGCGTCCCCGGTGTTCAGCCGGGTCAGGCGGCTGTTTTCCTCGGCGAGAGCCACGCAGGGCGCCGCGATGAAACAGGCGAACAAGAACAGAAGACGCAGCATCACTCCTCCGGCAACGGCTTGCCTTCCGGATACAATCACCGTCTGGCAGGAATGTGGCAAGAGCCCGGAGCGCGCGGTCCGTCTTTTGTCACCGCCGCCCGGTCAGAGCGCGGCCGGGTCCAGAGCGCGCGGTTTCGGTCCGCCATGGGCCCAGTCGAGCAATTCGACCGTGTGGACCACCGGAATATCCGTCCCCGAGCCGATCTGCATCATGCAGCCGATATTGCCCGCCGCGATCACCTGTGGCGCCTTTGCCTCAAGATGCCGGACCTTGCGGGCTTTCAGCTCCTGCGAAATCTCTGGTTGCATCAGGTTGTAGGTCCCCGCCGACCCGCAGCACAGATGCGGGTCCGCAGGCTCGACCACCTCGAACCCCGCCCGCTTGAGCAGGGTCTTCGGATGGGTCTTGATCTGCTGGCCGTGCTGCAGCGAACAGGCGGCGTGATAGGCGATGCGCAGCGGCTCCGGCGGAGCGGTCTCCGCGCAGAGATCGACCAGCACCTCGGACACGTCCCGCGCAATCGCGCTCACCGCCGCCGCCTTCTCCGCCGAGGGGCCACCCCGGAACATGAACCCGTAATCCTTCACCGTCGTGCCGCAGCCCGAGGTGTTGATGACGATGGCGTCCAGCCCGTCGCCCTGCATCTCCGCCCACCAGGCCTCGATATTCTTCCCCGCCGTGGCATGGGCCTCGTCGGTCTTGCCCATGTGATGGGTGACCGCGCCGCAACAGCCCTGCCCTTCGGCGACCACGACCTCGCAGCCAAGCCGCCGCAGCAGCCGGATCGTGGCGTCGTTGATATCGGTGTTGAGGGCCCGCTGCGCGCAACCGGTCATCAGCGCGACCCGCATCTTTCGTTCGCCCCGGGCGGGGAAGACCTGCGGATCGTCATTTCGGCTGACCGGAGGGATGCGTTTCGGAGCCATTTCCAGCATCGCCCGCAGCCGCGCGTCCGGCATCAGCCGCCGCAGCGGCCGCGCGAGTTTCGCCCCCAGCATCGCCAGCCGGAAACGGCCCGGATAGGGAAGGATGCGCGCCAGGGTCCAGCGCAGCAGCCGGTCCATGAGCGGACGTTTATACGTCTTTTCAATATGTTCCCGCGCATGATCGACCAGGTGCATGTAATTCACGCCCGACGGGCAGGTCGACATGCAGGCCAGGCAGCTCAGGCAACGGTCGATATGCTTGACCGTGTGGGCATCCGCCGGCCGGTCGTTTTCAAGCATGTCCTTGATCAGGTAGATCCGCCCGCGCGGGCTGTCCAGCTCGTCGCCCAGAACCTGGTAGCTCGGACAGGTCGCCGTGCAGAAGCCGCAATGCACGCAGGCACGCAGGATCTCGTTGGCCCGCGCGATCCCGGGATCCTGCAATTGCTCTTCTGTGAAATTCGTCTGCATTCCGCCCTACCCTGTCATCTGATCGCTCGCCTCAACCCATTCGCCCGGGATTGAGGATGCCGCGCGGATCGAACCGCGCCCGAAGTCCCTCTGCGATCGACGCCACTGGCGCCGGCTGTGGCTCGAAGACCGCCCCGCGCGCCAGCATTTCTGCCGAAGCTCGCAGCAGAGTCGCGTGGCCGCCCAGCCCGGCCAGCGCCGCGCGCAGGTCGACCTCTTCCGGAAGCCGCGCCCAGATCAGACCACCAC
This sequence comes from uncultured Tropicimonas sp., assembly GCA_947497945.1. Lineage (GTDB taxonomy): Bacteria > Pseudomonadota > Alphaproteobacteria > Rhodobacterales > Rhodobacteraceae > Tropicimonas. The sequence goes on from CANMIP010000004.1 coordinate 63,421, forward strand.
CCCAATCCAGCAGGAGATCGGCCTCCGGGAGCCGCGCGACAACAACCGGCGCGTCGGAGGGCCGCACGGAAATCCGCCAGACCGCCCCCTCGCCCCCGGCCAGCGCCTCGACATCGCGGATCGCCCGCCATTGCCGCTCGACACGGTCCGGCTCCCGCAGGATCGTCACCGAACCGAAGGGCTCCAACAGTTCCTTCAACCGCTCTGCCCGGTAGGTCACGGAGGCTTCGAACCCCTCGATGCGGAGGACCGTGGCCGCCGCCATGTCGGTCCCGCCCGGTTGATGTGCGGCCCCGGTCACCTCATAGGGCGACCCCAGCGCGACCGACATCGCCTCCACGGCGCGCTCTACCCCGAGCCCGGCCACCGAGAGGCTGGCAATGGCTTCCGGCGCCGGCAGGACCTTGAGGCTCACCTCTGTCAGGACGCCAAGCGTGCCATAGCTCCCCGCCATCAGCTTCACGAGATCGTAGCCGGTGACATTCTTCATCACCCGCCCGCCATTCTTGACCAGCGTCCCTGTCCCGTCGATGAAACGAACCCCCAGCAACCCGTCCCGACAGGCCCCGGCCTGCACGCGCCTTGGCCCGGAGGCATTCACCGCAACCACGCCGCCAATCGTCGGCGCCCCCTCGGTCCCGAGCAGCGTCCGGTGATCCATCGGCTCGAATGCCAGGCGTTGCCCTTCAGCCGCCACGGCGGTCTCGATCTCGGCAACCGGCGTCCCCGCCGCGGCCACCAGCGTCAGCGCGCCCGGCTCATAGAGCGATATCCCTGACAGCCCGGCGGTCGACACTGCCTTGCCCTCAACCGGACATCCGATCGGCCGCGTCCCGCCGCCACGCAAGGCGAGCGGTCCGGGCGCGTCGCACACGATCTCCGCCAACTCCCGCTCACTCGAAGGCTTCAGCATGCAGCGCCCTCCATTCCCTTCATTTCGGTCCAGCCCTCTCGGGCGGCGCCAACGCGCGGCGCAACCAGCCCCGTCATGTTGCCCATCTCGTTCATTCCGACCGCTCCCGACGCGCCGCAGAGGCCGCCAATGGGAACACCTTCGCCGGGTTCAGGAGCCATTTCGGGTCAAACACATCCTTCACCGCCATCTGGATCTCCAGATCCTCCGGCGTGAACTGGTGCCCCATCAGGTCGCGCTTCTCGACGCCGACCCCATGCTCGCCGGTCAGGCAGCCCCCCGCCTCGACACAGAGCTTCAGGATCTCCGCTCCGAGCTGCTCGCAAAGCTCAAGGTCCCCCAGCTTGTTGGCGTCGAACAGGATCAGCGGATGCATGTTGCCATCGCCGGCATGAAAGACATTGCCGACCTGAAGGCTGTATTCCGCCGCCAGTTCGCCGATCCGCCGCAGCACCATCGGCAGCTCGGAGACCGGGATCGTGCCGTCGAGACACATGTAATCGTTGATCTGCCCCATGGCGCCGAAGGCCGATTTCCGCCCCAGCCAGATCCGCGCCGATTCCTCGTCGGAGCTGCTCTCGCGCAGCTCCACCGGGTCATGCCGCCGCGCGATCTCCAGAATCTTGCCAAGCTGCTCGTCGATCTCCGCCGCCGAGCCCTCGACCTCGACGATCAGCAGCGCCTCGCAATCGGGATAGCCGGCGCCGGCGAAATCCTCGGTCGCCCGGATGCAGAGCCGGTCCATGAACTCGATCGCCACTGGCAGCACACCGGCCTTGATGATGTCGGACACGCAACGCCCGGCGGTTTCGCTGTCATCGAAGCCCATCAGCACCGGCCGCGCCCCTTCCGGCTTGCGCAGGATACGCAGCGTGGCCTCGGTCACCACGCCGAGCTGCCCCTCCGAGCCACAGACCAGCCCGAGCAGGTCATAGCCCTCCGCGTCCAGATGCGCCCCGCCCAGCTCGACCACCGTGCCGTCCATCAGCACCATGGTCACGCCGAGCAGGTTATTCGTCGTCACGCCGTATTTCAGGCAATGCGCCCCGCCCGAATTCATCGCGATATTGCCGGCAATCGCGCAGGCAAGCTGGCTCGACGGGTCCGGTGCGTAGAAGAAATCCTCTTCCTCGACCGCGCCCGAAACGCTCAGGTTGGTGCGCCCCGACTGCACCCGGATGGTGCGGTTCGCGTAATCGGTCTCCAGCACTGCGTTCATCCGCGCCACACCGAGGATCACGCAATCCTCCGTCGGCAGCGCGCCGCCAGCCAGTGACGTCCCTGCCCCGCGCGGCACGACCGGCACGTTTTCCTCGTGGCAGATCCGCAGCACCGCCGCGACCTGCTCGGTCGTCTCCGGCAGAACGGCCGCGAGCGGCGGGCATTTATAGGCGGTCAGCGCATCGCATTCATAGACACGCGTCTCGGCCGGTTCGGATATCACCGCCCCACGGGCAAGAACCTCCTGCAAACGCCCGACGATATGCGCCTTGCGAGCGAGCAGTTCCGCGTTGGGAACAGGCATGTCCATAGGTGTCCTCCCTGAATTGGTAAAGAAATAATACCAATTTTTGCGGCTGGCAACCGATCATTTCGGGAGTAGTGTCCGCACATGACGATTTCCGACGTTCTCTCCCTGCTCTCCTGGCTCGACCTGGCCGCCCTCGCCTGCCTCCTGTTGTGCTGGTTCGGCATCGGCTGGCGGATCGAACACCCGATGGGCGGAGCACGCTCGGTCTCGAACCTGATGCTGGCCTATCGCGAGGACTGGATGCGCGAGATGGTCACCCGCCAGCCGCGCATCTTCGACGCCACCATCCTCGGCACGCTCCGGCAGGGCACGACCTTCTTTGCATCCTCCTCGATGATCGCCATCGGCGGCGGGCTTGCGCTGATGGCCAATCCGCAGCCGCTCAGCGACGTGGCCGGCGATCTCGTCAATAATTCCGCCCCGGAGATCCTGTGGGAAATCAAACTCCTGCCGGTCCTGCTCTATCTTGTCTCGGCCTTTCTCGCCTTTGTCTGGTCGCATCGGCAATTCGGCTATTGCGCGGTGATCATGGCCTCGGTTCCCAATGATCCGGACGATCCCATGACCTATCCGCGCGCCGAGAAGGCCGCCGAGCTGAACTCCCGCGCCGCGCGCAGTTTCAACCGGGGCATGCGGTCCGTCTATTACGCGCTTGGCGCGACGGCCTGGCTTGCCGGCGCCATGCCGCTGATCCTCGGCACGCTGGCGGTGACGATGATGATCTGGCGCCGCGAATTCGCCTCGCACAGCCGGGCGCTGCTCCTGCGCGAGGACCGCTGACGGGATCGTTACAGCAGTCCACGCCAATTCGTGCAAATCTGCGCGCATGACACGTCTTGCCCTTCTCCTCTGCCTCCCGGCCGGCCTCGCTGCCGCCGATCCGGCTGTCATCGAATCGGTCGAAGCCCGCCCCGGCGCCAACGGCTGGTCTTTTTCCGTCACCCTGCGCCACGGCGATACCGGCTGGGACGATTATGCCGATGGCTGGCGCGTCCTTGCGCCGGACGGTTCGGTCCTGGGCACCCGCGTGCTGGCCCATCCACATGTCAACGAACAGCCCTTCACGCGCTCGCAATCCGGCATCGCTATTCCCGAGGACCTGTCGGAAGTCGAGATCCAGTCCAGCACCTCCGTCGAAAGCTGGTCGGGAGAAACGGTGCGCTTCACGCTGCCCTCCCCCTAAATCACGCCCAGGCGGCACTCAGGGTGCCGGCCCGGATCAGATCAGGCCCTTCTGCGCCAGGGTGATCCGGGTGGCGGGGTTCAGGTCGTACGCCCCGAACGCCCCCGGCCGCACCCAGGCGTGATCGTCGAACTCCTCATTGAGAACGACATCACGGTTCGCGGCACGACAGTCGAAGATGAGGTAGATCATGTAGATCTCTTCGGACGTTCCGTCGGAATAGGTCTTTGTCCGGATATCGTCGCGAAAGCTCCACGGGATCACCTCCGTGATCTCGAGCCTGCTGCCAAGCTCCTCGCGGATTTCCCTGCGAAGCCCCGCCTCGATGCTCTCTCCGGGCTCAAGCCCCCCGCCGGACAGGGCCCATTGCCCGGGAAACACGCCCCGGTCCTCGGGCATCCTGCACAACAGGTAGGCGCCGTCATTCTCCACGAGCGGACACAGGATGACCCTCTGCCTCATGTCCATTGCCTCCTGGCTTCGTCCCCTGCGCGCCCTGCGATCTCCGTCAAGCGGCGCCGACAAAGGGCGGATTCCCGTCCCGGGACCACGCCTGTGGCCCTCCGCTCAGCGGCGCCCCTCGCGCAGCCATGCCCCGAGCATCAACCCGGTTGCCAGCAGCAGGAAGAGCAGCGGCGCAACGAGCGGGATCAGCGTCACGTCGGCGGTGCGATAGGCCGCGCGCGGGGTTATGCCGATCCAGCCGCGTCCGGCCGCGGCGCGCCCTTCGCGGACCGTCCGCAAGCGCGGCAGCCCTTCCTCAAGCCGGACAGCACCGCCCCGGCGGGCAGCGATCGGTTCGGCGACAAGAGCGTCAGTGGCGATGGTCTGTTCGAATTCCTTCGGCGCGGCCGGGCCGAGAGCCACCACACCTGTCAGCTCTCCTTCGGCAAGGCGGTAGAGGCCCGGCTCCGCACCGGAAAAATCGCCGCTATACCGGCCCGGCGACACTTCCGTCAGCGCAACCGAACGCGTCGAGCCATCCGGAGCCGTGACCTCGACCGGCTCGGGTGCTGCGCCAAGGCTGCGGCGCGTCACCGTCACATCGAGCCCCTGCGCGGTCGCGGTCAGCGCCTCTTCTTCCAGATCGGGCTCCTTCATGGTCCAATGCGCGAGGCGGCGCAGCAGTTCGAGCTGCGGGCCACCACCTTCGAAACCGCGCGACCAGAGCCAGGCATGGTCCGATCCGAGCAAGGCCACGCGCCCTTCCCCGACGCGATCAAGCTGCAGAAGCGGGCGCTCGCCCAGGCCCGAGAGCACCGTATGGCCGCGCTCCGCTTCCAGCTCGACCAGCCGGAACCAGCGCCCCCATCCCGGCGCGTCACTGCCATCGGCCGGCGGTGGCGCAAGGCGATCGAGCCCTTCGGTGACAGGGTGCTTGCGACCAGCTTCGGTGATGAGCGGGCGATAGCCTTCCTCGATCACGCGCGCGGTCGGGAAGGCCGGCAGGATCTCGGCCAGCGGCGAGCGGTAGAGGCTGTCGGCAGAGGCGAAATCGGGCCCGGCAGCGACAAGGATGGCGCCGCCCTGCTCGACATAGGAGCGCACGTTTTCCAGGTAGAGCATCGGCAGGATGCCCCGGCGCTTGTAGCGGTCGAAGATGATCAGGTCGAACTCGTCGATCTTTTCGAGGAAGAGTTCGCGGGTCGGGAAGGCGATGAGGGAGAGCTCGGTCACCGGCACGCCGTCCTGTTTCTCGGGAGGGCGCAGGATTGTGAAATGGACCAGATCGACCGAGCTGTCGGATTTCAGCAGGTTGCGCCAGGTGCGCTCGCCCGCATGTGGCTCGCCCGAGACGAGAAGCACACGCAGGCGGTCGCGCACCCCGTTGATCTGGACCACGGCGGCATTGTTGCGGTCGGTCAGCTCGCCTTCGGCCGCCTCCACCTCGATGCGGACGACATTCATGCCGCCATGGGTGAGCGTCAGAGGCAGTTCGAGATCCTGTCCGAGCGGCACGGTGACGGCAAACGGCTCCTGCGCATCGATGGCGATGGAGAGCGAGACCAGCCCGCCGGTCTCCGGCACGGCACCGCTCTGCTCGATCCGCATGCCGAGCGTCACCTCCTCGCCAACGATGGCAAAGGCGGGGGCGGACCTGACGATCAGGCGGCGGTCCCAGTCGGTGTCGCGACCGGTTTGCAGCAGGTGCAGCGGCGCGGGCAGGTCCGGGGCGCGTTCGACGTCATGGACCAGCCCGTCGCTGAGCAGCACAGCGCCGGCGATACGGGCGCGGGGGGCCTCGGCGGCGAGCTCGGCCAGCGCGGTCATGGCCAGCGAACCGGCATTGTCGGCATCGTCCAGCAGGGTGACCTTGCGTAGCTCGGTCTCGGGCAGCGCGTCGATGGCAGCCTCGAGGTTGGCCAATGCCGCGTCGGTCTGCGCTCCGCGATCACCGATGCGCTGCGAGGCAGTGCGGTCGACCACGGCGAGGACAATATCGGAGAGCGGCTCGCGCTGTTCGACCTGGTAGGACGGGTTGGCGATGGCCACGAGCAGGGCGCCGGCCGCGAGCCCACGCAGCCACCAGCCGCGCCCGCCGCGCCAGAGCGCCAGTGCGATGAGCCCGGCCGCCAGCGCACAGGCGACCCAGATCGCCGGCCAGGGCAGGAGCGGATCGAAGAGGATATCGGAAGCGCGCATCACTGGCCCAGCCTGTCGAGGAGGTCCGGCACATGGACCTGGTCGGATTTGTAATTGCCGGTGAGCACATGCATGATCAGGTTGACCCCGAACCGCAGGGCGATCTCGCGCTGGCGCTCGCCGGAAAAGCCGCGCCCGACCGGATAGAGCGGCGTACCATTCGCGTCGATCGCCCAGGCCGCAGCCCAGTCATTGCCGCCGATCACCACCGGCGTCACGCCATCGTTGAGGTTGCGGAAGGGCATGCCTTCGAGCTTCTGCGCATCCGGTGGCGCGGCCTCGACCCAGACATCGCGGCTGGCAAAACGTCCGGGGAAGTCCTGCAGAAGGTAGAAGGTCCGGGTGAGGACATGGTCCTCCGGGATCGGCTCCAGCGGCGGGATGTCCAGCGGACGGGCGAGCTGCTGCAGCTTGCGGCCCTGCGGCGTGCCGGAGCCAAAGCGACCGATATCGGCGTCGCGCGTATCGAAGAGGATCATGCCGCCATTGCGCAGGTAGCGGTTGAGCCGGCCGTAGGCCTCGGCCGAGGGGATCGGCTGGTCCAGCGAGACCGGCCAGTAGAGGAAGGGGAAGAAGGCCAGCTCGTCCATCTCCAGGTCGACCGCGACCGGCTCGATCGGTTCGACGGATGTGCGGTTGAACAGCGTCTCGGAGAGCCCCTTGAGCCCGGCCGCGGCGATGCGGTCAAGCTGGGCATCGCCGGTCACGACATGGGCAAGTACGACCTCGTTCGTGGCCAGAAGTGCCAGGCCGTCATCGGCGCGCGCTTGCGGAGCGGGGAGCATCGCCAGGACAAGGAGCGCAACGCTGCCGGCCCCTCCCGCCCGCCGCAGGCGCCCGGAGAGCCAGAGCGAGGCCAGCAGGTCCAGCCCGAGCAGCAGCAGGGCAACGGCGAGCACGGGACCCTTGAGCAGGGTCTCGCGCGCAATGGCAAGCCCCTCGACCGCAATCCGCGCCGGCCAGTTGGCGGCGGCAAGCACGGCCTCGTCCGCCAGCACGTTGAGCGCGATGCGACGGTCCTCGGAAGCATAGAGGCCCGGCGGCATGTCGGCGGCGGGAACCCGCGCGGCCAGGCGTTCGCCGGGAATGCCGGCCAGGTTTCCCGCGTCTCGCAGCGCCCCATACCCGTCCAGCACGCGCTCCGCGGCCCAGGTCGTGCCAGAAAGTTCGGAGGCATCGGGCGCCGTGGGCCGGGTCGAGATGGCGAGCCGCTCCAGCATCTGCACGAAGAGGCCCGAGAGCGGCAGGCTCGACCATTCTGCATTTGCGGTGACGTGGAAGAGTACGACCTGACCCTCGCCCAGCGGGCGCCGCGTGACCAGCGGCGTGCCATCCGCCAGCGCGGCGATGGTCCGTTCGGAAAGCGCCGGGTCCGGCTGCGCCATGACCTGCGAATTGACCGCCACGTCGGGCGGAATCTCGAGCCCGTAGAAGGGAGAGCCTTCCGCGAAGGGACGCAAACCCTTCGGCTCGCCCCAGCTCATCGCCCCGCCGACCGAACGGCCGCCTTCACGCAGGCGCACCGGCATCAGCGGGTCGAGCTCTGCGCGGCTGACATCGGAACCGGCCAACCTTGGCCCGGCAAATCGGACCAGCAGACCGCCCGCCTTGACCCAATCGACAAGCCCCGCTTCCTCGCCCGGCGCGAGCCGCGCCACATCGGCGAGCAGGATTGCGTCCGGATTGGCCAGCAGCAGGTCCTCGAGCGCGCCGTCGAGAAGGTCGGCTGTCGGCTCGAGCGCCTGTTCGAGGTAATGCAGCGGCGAAAGCAGCTCCAGCCCCTCGCGATCGTCGCGCCCGGCGATCAGCGCCACCTCGCGGCGCTTGAGGCTGTCATCGGTCAGCGTCACGGCGCCGGCGCTGCGCTGCCCGACAATCTCGAACCGGCTGACCCGGTTGCGCATCTCGGCCGGCAGCGACAACTCGACCTCCACCCATGCCGCGTCGGCGTCGAAGCCGACCTGCGCGGTGGCCAGGCGCCGCTCCACGCCCGCCGGGTCAAGCCCGATGGCCGCGATCTCCTCCGCCTGCGCAAGCCCGTCGCGCGAGCGCAGTACCGTCAGCCGGACAAGCCCGTCCTCATAGACCACCGGGCGCAGGCCAAGCACCGGACGACCGGTCTCGAAAACGCGCAGCTTGCCCCGCGCTTCCAGGGCCTCCAGCATCGCTCCCCGCGCCGGATCATCCAGCCCGTCCGACAGCCAGAGCGTGTCGAAGCGCTCCGTTCCCAGCGCGGCTATCCAGTCCGCCTGCGCCTCCGGGTCCGGCGCCCAGGGCTGCGGTGCGAGACCGGCCAGGCGGGTCGCCCAGCGATCAGCCGAGAGGAATTCCGGCGCGGTGGGTGTCAGCGCCGTGCGCTGCACCAGCGCCACCGGACGCCCTGCCCGGCCCGCCTCTTCCAGCGCCGCCGCGATGCGAGCGCGCCGCTTGTTCCAGTCGCCCGCCTCGGCCCAGCCGCCATCCGTCACGACCAGCAGCGGACCGGAGCCGGGCTCGGAGACCTGCGGGTTCAGCACCGGACCGGCAAAGCCCAGGATAACAGCCGCCGCCGCCAGCATGCGCAGCAGCAGCAGCCACCAGGGCGTGCGGTCGGTCTGGGTTTCCTCGTCGGTCAGCCCCAGCAGCAGCGCCACGCCGGGAAAGCGCCGCCGGATCGGCGCCGGCGGCACCGCGCGCAGGATGATCCAGAGGATCGGCAGCACCAGCAGCCCAAGCAGCAGCAGCGGAGCGGTAAAACCTATCGGGCCCAGCATCCACATCAGCGCGCGCGCTCCAGTGTCGAATAGAGCCAGAGCAGTGCCGATTGCGCGCCCTCGCCGGTATGATGTCCCTTGTAAAGCCAGCCGGACAGCCGCGCGAGCCGGTCCAGCCGGTCCTTGCGCGCGGCGAGCCGTTCGAGATAGCGCGCCTTCAGATCGCCCGCCTTCAGCGTCTCATGCTGGAGCGTACCGCCCATGCTCTCAAACACCGTCCGTCCGTCAAAGGGAAAGCTCTCCTCCACCGGGTCCAGGATCTGGAACAGAGTGCCATGCACGCCGCGATCCGCGGCCTTGGCGAGGGCCGCCTCGACCGCATCCATGTCGCCCATGAAATCGGACAGGAACACGGCGCGGGCATGGGCCGGCAGACCCGGGGTCTGCGGGGTGCCGTAATCATCCTCGGACAGCTCCCCCGTCAGCGCCTCGGCCAGCCGCATGAGCTGAACCTGCCCCGAACGCGGCGGCGTGCCGAGATTGGCCAGCCCGACCCGCTCGCCGGCCCGCACCAGCAGCACCGAAAGCGCCAGCGCCAGCAACCGCGCCCGGTCCGATTTCGTCGGACGTTCGGTGTCGCCCGTGAACCCCATCGACCGCGACCCGTCGACCCAGATCACTACGCTCTGCGCCGCCTGCCACTCCTTCTGCCGAATGAAATGCACATCAGATTTTGCCGAGCGCCGCCAGTCGATCTCGCGTGCCTCGTCGCCCTGCGACAGAGGACGATATTGCCAGAACTCGTCGCCCATGCCCGCGCGCCGTCGCCCATGCGAACCCAGCATCACCGTCGAGGCAAGATGCTCGGCCTGCGCCAGGAGCGGCGGCAGGGCAGCGGCCAGGCCTTCGGCCCGGCTGCGCAGCTGGGGACCAGCCTGTGTCACGCGGCAGCCTCGATCCGGCCGATCTGCGCGGCGACGGTGTGGATCAGATCGCCAAGGCTCTCGCCCCGTGCCCGCGCGGCAAAGGTCAGCGCCATGCGGTGCAGCAACACCGGCTCGGCCATCTGCACCACGTCCTCCGTCGAGGGCGCCAGCCGCCCGTCAAGCAGCGCCCGCGCCCGCACGGTCAGCATCAGGGCCTGTGCCGCGCGCGGCCCCGGCCCCCAGGAAACATTTCGCGTCACCTCTTCCGGCACGCCCGGTTCGCCCGGGCGGAAGGCGCGGACAAGATCGAGGATCAGCTCGACAACCTTCTCGCCCACCGGCATCCGCCGAAGGACGACCTGGGCCGCCATCAGCTCTTCCGGTGTAAACACCGCAATCGCTTCATCTTCCTCGATCCCGGTCGTCGCGATCAGGATGTCATGCTCGGTTCCGCGGTCCGGATAGGGCACGTCGATCTGGACGAGGAAGCGGTCGAGCTGCGCCTCGGGCAACGGGTACGTGCCTTCCTGTTCGATCGGGTTCTGCGTGGCGAGCACGTGGAAGGGCGCGCCGAGCGCGCGGTGTTCGCCGGCAATCGTGACCTCCTTCTCCTGCATCGCCTGCAAGAGCGCCGATTGCGTCCGCGGCGAGGCGCGGTTGATCTCGTCGGCCATCAGAAGCTGGCAAAAGATCGGCCCCTCGATGAAGCGGAAATCGCGCCGTCCGGCCTCGCCGGTCTCCAACACTTCCGAGCCGAGAATGTCGGCCGGCATCAGGTCCGGCGTGAACTGGATGCGGCTGGTATTGAGCCCCATCACCGTGCCCAGCGTGTCCACCAGCCGCGTCTTGCCCAGCCCCGGCAGGCCTATCAGCAGACCGTGCCCGCCGCACAGAAGCGCCGACAGAACGAGGTCCACGACCCGCTCCTGGCCGATGAACCGCCGCGTTATCGAGGCCTTGGCCTCGGCCAGCTTCTGCCCAAGGGCTTCGATTTCTGCAACAAGTTCGCTAGGCTCTGTCATGGAAAGCACCCTCGGGCAATTCTGTCTGCCCCAGTAAGGCAGATATTTCGCGGGGAACAAATGACAAAAAAGGGAACGGGGAAAATGAGCCAGACGCCTTCGGCCGAGAGCCTCGCAAAAGCGGCCAGCGACGCGGCGAAATCGGGCGGTTTGCCACCGGTTCACCTCTGGGATCCGCCCTTTTGCGGCGATCTGGACATGGAAATCCGGCGCGACGGAACCTGGTTCTACCAGGGGACCCCCATCGGCCGGGCGCCGCTTGTGAAGCTTTTCTCCACCATCCTGCGCCGCGACGGGGACGATTTTTTTCTGGTCACACCGGTCGAGAAAGTGGGGATTCGCGTCGAGGACGCCCCGTTCCTTGCCATTGACGCCAATGCCGCCGGCTCCGGCCCCGACCAGGTTATCACCTTCACCACCAATGTCGGCGATACGGTCACGGCCGGTCCCGAACACCCGATCCGGGTCGAGCGCGACCCCACGACAGGCGAGCCATCGCCCTACGTGCTGGTGCGGGTCAACCTGGAAGCGCTGATCGATCGCAAGAGTTTCTACCGCCTCGTGGAACTTGGCCAGCATCATATCCATGACGGCGAAGCCTGGTTCGGCCTCTGGTCGGGCGGCAGGTTCTTCCCGGTCATCCCGTCCGCAGAGCTGCCTGGATAGAGCGCTGACGCACAGTGCATTGTGCATTTCTACCGGAAGGAATGAACAAGGCCTTGTGCGGCTTTGCGTATTCCACACATCCCCGCTTCCGAATATGAGAGGCCCAACACATAATCAGGACCGTCGAATGATCCCCAAACGCTTTGAACCCTATGTCTTCGCCGCGACGCTTTCCTGCATGATGTCCTTCATCATCTCCGGCGTCTCGACCTATCGTGCACTCGGACTCATCGACGGGTTCATATCGATCTGGATCGCCAACTGGCTGACCTCCTGGGCGATTGCCTTCCCGGTGGTCACGGTTGTCGCCCCGTTCGCCCGCCGCCTTGTCTCGAAGGTGATCGCCGAGGAGGAGCCGCAAAAGGACCGGCGCGCCGCGTGATCGGGGAGGCGAGTTGACGGGCGGGACGCCTAGCGCGCCCGGCACCAACACCGAACCGATAGGGAACATTGCTGCGGAGCGCTGAAGGGCACGGAACCAAGGCCGAAGGCCGCCGTGCCAGCGCCTTCCCGTTCCGGCGGGCTGGCGCTTTGTCACCCGCGCGCCAAGGCTTGAAAATCTTCGGATTCGGCCGGGATAAAGTGCAGACCCCGGATGTTGCAGCGCCAACCCACGGGCAGACGTTGGCACGGCTACCGCCGGGCGTCCTTGCATACCAAGCTCGGTCGCTCGAACTGTTCGGCCTCTCCCTTAGGCGATCCTTGACGCCGAATCCGCCCTACCGACCGAGCTTGGCATGCACCTCGTCGAGGTCGATCTCGCCAACCGGCATCTTGTTGGCCGGGTTCTCGAAATCGTAGCGGAAGAGGTCGAAATCCCGCTTGTAGATCTCGTAGACGAGATGCATCGACAGGTCGTCGAAATAGTCTTCCACGGGATAGGCCCGCTTCGGCCCGTGCCCCTCGCTCTCGTTGAAGCGCGGAATGGTGGCAAGATCGACGGGGAAGGACGTGTCCAGCCCGTCCAGTACCTTCGCCATGCCGTCATTGAAAGCCTCGGTCCAGAAGATGTTGTTGTAGAGGCCGCCATTGACGATGAAGGTCGAGATATGGCCCGACATGGCCGACCAGTGGATATCCGGATCCATCGGCCGGCGGAAACGGATCGTGTCGCGCGCGAAGAGCAGGAAGCGACGGAAGCTCTTCACCTGGTCGAAATCGAACCCGTCCTCCGGCGAGCCAACCTCGATCCCGTATTTCTGAACCAGCGTCGGCACGAGATTGCCCCGATAGCGCCGCCCGTTGCGCTGGATGCCGGCGATCTTGTCGAAGAAGGAGGACAGGATGCGGGTATAGGGGTTGCGCACACAGGTGAAGCTCGGCGACTTGTGCGCCTTCACATTGGCCTCGATGGCCGGCTGGCTTTCTTCCTGCGCCCATTTGTGCAGGCCGCTGGTCGAGTCGTGGATGTCGCCGTCGAAGAAATGGCCGTGATCGGAGAAGAACATGATCTGGCCGATGGTCGAGCAGGCGCATTTCGGCACCACGCGATAGACCATGCTCTCGCTTTCCGTCATCCAGGTGCCGGGAAATCCCATCGTGTTTTCCTCTGATTGCTCTGTGCCGAGCTGTCTTTTCGACAATGCTCACAAAAAAGCAAACAAACTCTGTCAATTCAATCCGGGTTCGCGCTATCAGCTTTGAACAATGCCCCGCAAGTTCCGAAGATCGTTTCCGAAATGGTCCAGATCGCCTATATCCTGCTGTGTCACAAGGATCCCGACGCCATTATTGCGCAGGCGCGGCGGCTGACGGCTGTCGGCGATTGCCTGTCGATTCATTTCGACGCCAGCGCCCCGGCCGCGGCCTTCGAGAAGATCCGGGCCGCGCTGGCCGACAACCCGAACGTGACCTTCGCGGCACGCCGGCTCAAATGCGGCTGGGGCGAGTGGAGCCTTGTCGCGGCGACACTGGAAGCGGTCAAATCGGCGGTGGCGGCCTTCCCGCAGGCCACGCATTTCTACATGCTCTCGGGCGATTGCATGCCGATCAAGTCGGCCGAGTACGCCCATGCCTTCCTCGCGGCGGAGAATGTCGATTACATCGAGTCCTTCGACTATTTCGAGAGCGGCTGGATCAAGACCGGCTTCGTCGAGGAACGGCTGATCTATCGTCACTACTTCAACGAGCGGCAGCGCAGCTGGCTCTTCTATACCAGTTTCGAGCTGCAGAAACGTTTCGGGCTCAAGCGGCCGATCCCCGAAGATCTGCAGATGATGATCGGGTCCCAGTGGTGGTGCCTGCGCCGGAGCACGATCGAGGCGGTGCTTGCATTCTGCCGGGACCGACGCGACGTGATGCGTTTCTTCTCCACCACCTGGATCCCGGACGAGACCTTCTTCCAGACCATCGTCCGGCATCTCGTGGCGCGTGAAGAGATCCGGTCGAGGACGCTGACCTTCCTGATGTTCTCCGATTACGGCATGCCGGTGAATTTCTACAACGACCAGCATGACCTGCTGCTGTCGCAGGACGCGCTTTTCGCCCGCAAGATCAGCCCCGAGGCGAAGGAGCTGAAAACCCGTCTCGGACAGCTCTACTCGGCGACAGGCATCGAGTTTTCGATCTCCAACGAGGGTCGGAACCTGTTCCGCTACCTGACCGGGCAGGGGCGCAAGGGGCTGCGATTTGCCCCGCGCTTCTGGGAGAGCGGCGGGCTGGAGCGGGACAAGGAACTGCTGCTGGTCGTGTGCAAGAAATGGCATATTGCCAAGCGGGTTGTGGAGGCGATCCGGCAGCATACGGATATCCCGGCCGTCGGGTATCTCTTCAACGAGCGCGACGCGGGGTTGCCCGATCTCGGGGGGATCGAATCCGATGTCGAGAAACGGGCGCGGCACCGCCGGGTGCTGGTCTCGATGCTGTTCGGCTATCACCAGAGCAACAAGATGGCGCTCTGCCTCGATTCCTCGATGCTCGAAATGATGCAGGATTTCGACCGCGACAGGGCGACCGTGCGTCTCCTCGAAATCCAGTGCACCATCGATGATGCTTTCCTGGCGGGCCATGCGCAGCGGGTCGGGCTGGCCGGCGAAGGGCGCAGCCTGGAGTCGATGTCGGAGCTTATCGCGACGCTGCGGCGGGACTTCGCCAAGGAATCGGACCGTATCCGCGAGGCCGGATTCGAATATCTCCACGTGCTGCGGCAGGACAGGCCGGAGAACGACAATATCCTGTCGCTCGCAGCATTTCTGACTATACCGGAGGAGACGGCGCGGCAGATTGCGGCGACCGAAAACCTGTTTGACGACTGACCCAACGAGAGGCTGGCAGATGGCCTATAGCTATGATGCGCAGAATATCTTCGCCAAGATCCTGCGCGGAGAGATCCCGAGTTCACCCGTTCTGGAGACCGAGCACTCGCTCGCCTTCAACGATATCAATCCGCAGGCGCCGGTCCATGTGCTGGTGATCCCGAAAGGGCCCTATGTCTGCTACGACCATTTCGCCCTGGAAGCCTCCGAGGCGGAAATCGTCGATTTCACGCGTGCGGTCGGCGAGGTGTGCAAAATGGCTGGCGTCCAGGCGGGGGAGGGCGGAAACGGCTTCCGGCTGATCGCCAACGCCGGCCCGGACGGGGTCCAGGAAGTGCCGCATCTGCATGTGCATGTCCTGGGCGGGCGAATGCTTGGTCGGATGTTGACGCCAGCGGGGTAGACCGCTCGGCACGGCTGTAAGATAGCGCGCCTGTGGCGCATTCTTCCTGCGCCCTTCGGGCCGTGGGCAGCCAGAGAGGTCACGGACGTGACAGCCGGAGACGCAGCATCTCGCTGACGATCTCTCCGGCGCGGCGGCGGTTTTCCGGCGAGGCACTCGCGTAATAGTCGAGACCCGGAGCGGAATTCGCTTCGAGGATCGTTGCGCCCGAGAGCCCCAGCGCGAGGTCCGGGGCAAGGATGTCGATGCCGGCCAGCGTCAAGCCAAGGCTGTTCGCCGCGCGTGTTGCCAGGATCTCGACCTCGGCCGGCAGGCGCCCGGTCAGATCGACAAGCGCGCCGCCGGTCGACAGGTTGGCATTGTCCAGCAGCCGGATGCTTGTTCCAGCCGGCGGGATCGACTCCATGCTCAGCCCCGCCCTCTCCAGGCATCCCGTTATGCGCGGATCCCCGGGACCGAGCTTCGCGCCGCGATGATGCCGGCGGAGCGCTTCGAGACGGTCACCGACCAGGCGGGAGAGCGGGCTTGCGCCGTCTCCCGTGACCGCGAGCGGACGGCGCTCATAGGCCAGGCGGACCTGCCCGTCGAGCACGAGCAATCGATAGTCCCGGCCGGCGATCCAGGGTTCGATCCGCAGGATCTCGTCCGACTCGAAGCCGCGCGCGAGCCCGTTCTCAAGGGCATCGCAGCTGTCGCAGAGATGGATATCCCGCCCTTCCGAACCGGTATTGGGTTTGACGATGACCGGGTAGCCCCGTGCGAGCGCAAAGGTCCTGGCGGCCTCGATCCCGGGCAGTCGGCGCGCGGTTTCGGCATTCTTCAACGCCATGCGGGCCTGATATGCGGGAGAGAATGCGAGCTGGCCCTCCGGCGCGGGCAGGCCTTCGGAGGCGAGCCAGCGGGCCGTGTAGTCCTTGTCGGCGGCGATATGGGCGGCCGCATCCGGGTTCAGCCCAAGGCTCTTGCCGTGGATCGGAAAGGTCCGCCCATCGGCGGCGCGAATTCGGCCGACAAAACCGAACTGCCCATCCAGTTTCAGCCGCGCCCCAAGCTCTTCGGCGGCCTCGGCCAGAAGCGCGGCAAAGGGCGGGATGCGCGCCAGCAGCGCCGCGTCGGGCGAAACAAGACGCAGCACCGTTCAGGCCGCCTTGTGGCTGCCGGCGGTCAAGGCGAGGAAGATATCCTCCAGCTTCGGGTCCTCGGATGCGACGTCCTGGATGCGGATACCGGCGGCGCGAACGGCATCGAGCACCTCCTCGGCCGAGGTCTGCGAGCGGCGATAGGAGAAGGCCAGCGCGCCGCCCGGGCGTTGCTCGCACCGCACCTCCGGCGGCAGGGCCGGGTCGGTCGGTGCCGCGCCCTCGGGCTGGATCACCAGCGTCTTGGCATCCAGCCGCCCGATGAGTTCGCCCGTCGGCTCATGGGCGATCTTCTCGCCCTGGTGGATAATGGCGATCTCGTCGCACATCTCCTCGGCCTCTTCGAGGTAATGCGTGGTCAGAATGATGGTCATCCCCTGCTCATTCAGCTTCCGCACATTGGTCCACAACATCTGGCGCAGCTCGATATCGACCCCGGCGGTCGGCTCGTCGAGCACCAGAACATGGGGGCCATGCACCAGCGCCTTGCCCAGCAGCAAACGCCGCCGCATACCGCCAGAGAGGGTGCGCGAATAGGCATCCGCCTTGTCGGTCAGCCCGATCAATCTCAGGATTTCCTCGGTCTGCCGCTCCCGCTTCGGCACACCGTAAAGCCCCGCCTGCACGTCCAGCGCGGCGCGGGCGGTGAAAAACGGGTCGAGATTGAGCTCCTGCGGCATGACACCGATCGCGGCGCGGCTCTGGCGCGGGTTCACATCCTGGTCGAAGCCCCAGATCCGGACATTGCCGTCGCTCTTGCGCACCAGCCCGGCGAGGATGTTGATCAGCGTCGACTTGCCGGCGCCATTCGGCCCCAACAGCCCGAAGATCGACCCGCGCGGCACTTTCAGGTCGACGCCCTTGAGCGCTTCCTTCGCCGGCTCGCCCTTGCGGCCTTCGTAGGTTTTGGACAGTCCCTCGATCTCGATGGCAAATTGGCTCATATGCGGCGCTCCGGCACTTGCCCGCGCGCGGGCGTTCCCTATGATGCCGCGAACCTATTCCGCGCAGCGTGCTCCCACAAGCGCGCCGCGCGCAAGAACCGCAGGAGCCTGTCGATGTCCGTGAACCCCCAGCCGCCCGAGACCGAAGTCGTGACGGCCTCCCGTGTCGCCTGCGACGGCGGCGACGGCGCGCTTGGCCATCCCCGTGTCTGGCTGAACCTGGGCGAGGCCGGCGAGGTCGAGTGCCCCTATTGCGGCAAGAAGTTCCTGTCGGCCGAGAAGGCCGAAGCGAAGTAATCCCCGACACCCGCTGCACGCCAGACCGGAATCTGTGATCACGCCGTTCTATCGGAACCGGCGTCCTGGACCGGTGCGGCGCGATGTTGGTCATGCGCTCGGGATGGCTGTGCCGTGCGAGATCCGGACTGTCCTTTCAGGCCCGGCAAACGACACCTGCCTTCGTGCGGGTTCCCACTTCTGTCCCAACGCCAGTCGACGGCGCTCAGAGGCGCGAAGCCCGGCCCCTAGGGCACGGGCCCGAGCGCACCGCGGAACGTGGCGGATATGGGCTCACCCTCCGCATCGGCCGCATTGACCACATCCTGCGACGGCCCCATCTTCAAGGCATCACGGATCTGGAGCCAGACATGCCGGACGGAACCGCCTCGCACCCCTTTGCCGGTGAAGACATCCTCGCCACGCAGCGCACCGCCTTCCTCACCGAAGGCCCCCCTGATCTCGAAGCCCGACGCGCCGCGCTCAAGCGCCTCAAGCGGGCAATCCGGCGCAACAGCAAGCGCTTCCAGGAAGCTGCCCGCGCCGATTTCGGCAACCGCGCCGCCGAGGAAACCGCGATCATTGATCTCGGTCCGACCGTGCAGGCGATCTCCCACATGCGGGCCAACCTGCGCCGCTGGATGGCCGCAAGATACCGCCCCACCCCGCTGCTGCTGAAGCCCGGCCGGGCCCGGCTGCATTACCAGCCGCTCGGCGTGGTCGGGATCATGTCGGCCTGGAACTATCCTGTCGCGCTCGCGCTCACGCCGCTGGCAACCGCTCTTGCCGCCGGCAACCGGGCGATGCTGAAGCCGTCCGAACTCGCGCCCGCCACGGCCGACGTGCTGACCGCCCTGCTGTCGGACTGTTTCGCACAGGAGGAGGTCGCCGTGATCCAGGGCGGCCCGGATGTCGCGGCCGCCTTCTCCGCGCTGCCCTTCGACCACCTCTTCTTCACCGGTTCCACCGCCACGGGCCGCCGCGTGGCGCAGGCTGCGGCTGCCAACCTGACTCCGGTTACGCTGGAGCTCGGCGGGAAATCCCCGGTGATCTTCAACGAGGATGCCGACCTCGAGCGCGCCGCCGGCGACATCGCCTTCGGCAAGACGGTCAATGCCGGCCAGACCTGCATCGCGCCCGACTACCTGCTCGCCCGCCCCGACCAGGTCGCTCCCTTCGCGGACGCCTTCACGGCCGCCATCCGCAAGAGCTTCCCCAGGGGGCTCGCCGACCCGGCCCTGACGACCATCATCACGGAAACCCACCTTGCCCGCCTGCGCGGCCTGCTCGACGATGCCCGCGCCCGGGGCGCCGAGATCATCGAACCGCTCGCCGCCAGCGACGCAGCCCATCCCCACGCCCTCGGGCCGGCGCTCATCCTCGGCGCAACGCCCGAGATGGCGATCCTGCGGGAAGAGATCTTCGGCCCGCTCCTGCCCGTCCTCACTTGTGAGAGCCGCGAGAAGGCCGCCGCCTTCGTCAATGCGCGCCCGCACCCGCTGGCGCTCTATATATATGGCAAGGAGCGCGCCGATATCGACGCGCTGCTCACCTGCACCATCTCCGGCAATGTCACCGTCAACGGCACGTTGTTGCATTACGCGGTGGACACGCTCCCCTTCGGTGGCGTCGGCGAAAGCGGCATCGGCGCCTATCACGGCGTCGAGGGCTTCCGGCGCCTGAGCCATGCCAAGGGCGTCTTCCAGCCCGGCCGGCGCCACGGCGCCCGCCTGCTGCGTCCGCCCTATGGAAAACTCGCTCGCATGGCCGCCCGGATCATGCTGCGCTGAGGCGCCACGCCCGGCGCCCCTATCGGCGCCGGAACGCCTGCGCTATAGCGCGGCGGACAGGCGCTGGTAGCGCCCGAACAGGCCCGGAGGCACAATGACCCGCATCATCGAGCGCTTTGCCGACATCTCTTCCATGTATGACGCCGCCTTTGTCGATCTCTGGGGTTGCATGCATAACGGCGTCACCGCCTATGAAGACGCTGTCGAAGCCTGCCGCGCCTTTCGCGCCCAGGGCGGCAAGGTCGTTCTGCTGACCAACGCGCCGCGCCCGCGCGCCTCCATCGCGGCCCAGCTGGACCATTTCAACGTGCCCGAGGATTGCTGGGACAGCATTGCGAGCTCCGGCGATTCCGCCCGGCTGGCGCTGTTTTCCGGCGCTGTCGGCAACAAGGTCTTCCATATCGGCGAAGAACGGGACCTGCCCTTTTTCGAGCCGCTGAACATGGTCGACAATCCGGTCGAGATCACCCGCGTTCCCCTCGAAGAGGCCGAAGGGGTCGTGGTTACCGGGCTGTTCGAACGCGACGGCGACCCGGAAACCTACCGCGCCCAGTTCCTCTATGCCAAGACGAAGGGGCTCAAGCTGCTCTGCGCCAATCCGGACATCATCGTCGACCGTGGCGACAAGCGCGAATACTGCGCCGGGGCGCTGGCCAAGCTCTACACCGAGATGGGCGGCGAAAGCCTCTATTTCGGCAAGCCGCAACCGGCCATCTACGATCTCGCCCGGCGCCGGCTGGCCGAACTGGCCGAGGTGCACGATGACCGAATCATCTGCATCGGCGACGGGATCGGCACCGACGTGAAAGGGGCCGTCGGCGAGGGGCTCGACATGCTTTTCATCACCGGCGGGTTGGCGGCGAAGGAAACCCTGACGCAACGTCAGCCGGAGCCGGATGCGCTGGAAGACTACCTTTCGTCGCATCAGATGTCGGTTACCTACGCGGTCGGCTTTTTCCGCTGAACCGCTCCGCGCAACAATATTCTGCGGCCGCCACATGTTAGCGCCGCAGCGCAGAAACGTTAGCGCCAAAATTGACAAGCAAATGACAAAACGATCCCTGATAGCGAAAACAGCACCGAGTTAAGAAACATTCTTTCCTCCAGCGCATAGCTGCATTGCGTATTCTTTCTTTCTGCGTTGCGGCAGAGAGCAAAATCCGTTACGCAAGGTGCCAATAACGCAAAGGACTGTCATGATGCTCGACAACGATCCCCGTGGCACGATCTTCCTCGAAGATCTGGAAATCGGAATGAAGCGTGGCCTGACCAAGCTGATCACTGAAGAAGACATCGAAAAATTCGCCGAGGTCTCGACCGATCACAACCCGGTCCATCTCGACGAGGAATACGCCAAGGAGACGATGTTCAAGGGCCGCATCGCGCATGGCATGCTGACAGCCGGCCTCATCTCGGCCGTGATCGGCGAGCAACTGCCGGGACATGGCACGATCTATCTCGGCCAGACGTTGAAATTCATGGCGCCCGTGCGCCCCGGCGACATGGTGCATGTCGAGGTTGAAGTGGCGGAGATCGACCACAAGAAACGCAAGGTCAAGCTCTGGACCCAGGCCAAGATCGACGACCAGCCCGTGCTGCGCGGCGAAGCCAACGTGCTCGCGCCGTCCCGCAAGCTGGACTGACCCGGAGCACCCCGCCGGGAGGCCATCCACGGCTTGCGCTTGGCCTGCCTCGCGGCTAGGGGAAGCGCATGAAGCGGATTACCTCCCTCTCCCGGGTCACCGAGGCCGATCGCGGCGCCTGCACGGCGATCGGCAATTTCGATGGCGTGCATCGCGGCCACCAGGCCGTGCTGGAGTTGACCCGGCAGGCCGCGGAAGCAAAGGGTGCGCCGCTGGCCGTCCTGACCTTCGAGCCGCATCCGCGCGAGGTCTTCCGCCCCGACGCGCCGCCTTTTCGCCTGATGAATGCCGAAGCCAAGGCACACCGGCTGGAGAAGCTGGGCGTCGACCTTCTCTATGAAATCCCCTTTGACAAGAAGCTGTTCGGCCTGACCGACACCGCCTTCTGCCAGCAGGTCCTCGCGCAGGGGCTGGGTGTGTCCGGTGTCACGGTCGGCGCGGATTTCTGCTATGGCCAGGGGCGCAAGGGCAACGCCGAGACGCTGCAGACCGCCGGCCGGCTACACGGGTTCGACGTGACGATCGCCCCGCTCCTGGGTCTTGAGAATGGCGGCGAACGCGTTTCCTCCACCGCGATCCGCAACGCACTGCGCGACGGGCAGCCTCGCAAGGCCGGCGCGATGCTGGGCCACTGGCACCGGATCGAGGGGCCGGTCCTGCATGGCGAGAAGCGCGGCCGCAGCCTCGGCTATCCGACCGCCAACATGGATATTTCGGCCATCCATCCTCCGAAATTCGGCGTCTACGCGGTGCTGGTCGAGATCGTGACCGGGCCGCATGCCGGCCATCACCGGGGTGTGGCCTCGATGGGCATCCGGCCGATGTTTGGCGAGAACACACCGAATATCGAGACCTTCATCCTCGATTTCGAAGGCAACCTCTATGAGGAGCACCTCTCGGTCGGCCTGGTGCAATATCTGCGGCCGGAGCAGAAATTCGACGGTCTCGATGCGCTGACCGCCCAAATCCGAAGTGACGAGCAGAGGGCGCGCGAGATCCTCACCGAGATGCCCCTCGTGGGCTTCCCGATGCACAGCGAGCCTTCCAAGACAGATGGCTAAGCGCAAGGAAGATCCCCCGATGCGGCCTCGTTTCTGGGAGCGGGTCCCGCTGGACAAGATGACCCAGCGGGAATGGGAAGCGCTCTGTGACGGTTGCGGCAAATGCTGCCTGAACAAGCTCGAAGATGCCGAGACCGGCGAGGTCGCCTTCACCCGCGTCGCCTGCCGGCTTCTGGATGACGAGACCTGTCGCTGCGTGCATTACGACATTCGCCATCAGTTCGTGCCCGATTGCGTGACACTCTCGGCCGAGAGCATTGCCGAAAACGCCTACTGGATGCCGCAAAGCTGCGCCTATCGCCGGCTTGCGGAAGGAAAGTCGCTGCTCCCCTGGCACCCGCTCCTGAGCGGCGATCCGAACAGTGTCCACGAGGCCGGAATCTCGGTCCGTGGCATCACCCTGTCGGAATTCGACGTGCCGGAGGAAGACTGGGAAGAGCACCTGATCGATATGGATCTCTGACCCGCCGACCTCCTGCCTGCCACTGATGCACAGATGCCTGCCCCTGCTGCCATTGGGCCGCGCCCCGTTGGGCGCATTCCCGAACCGGGCGAGCGTTCCCTTCCAGAGGGCGCCTTGCCGTCGGGAACCGGGCGACTTGCGGCGCGCCGGAACGGGGACGCCATGCGACGTCCCTGCCCTTCCCTTCCCCGGCCCTGCCCGCTACGCAAGTGCCATGCATTATGCCTCTGACAATACCGGCCCCGCCCACCCCAAGGTCATGGAAGCGCTGCTCCGCGCCAATGAGGGATACGCCCCCGCCTATGGCGCGGACGCTCTCGCGGACCGCGTCACGCAGCGCATCCGCACGCTGTTCGAAGCGCCCGAAGCGGTGGTTCATCTTGTCCCGACCGGCACGGCGGCGAACGCGCTCCTGCTGGCCAGCCACACCGCGCCCTGGGACACGATCTTCTGCAGCCGCTGCGCCCATATCCACGAAGACGAGTGCAACGCGCCGGAATTCTACACGGGCGGCGCCAAGCTGACCCTCATGGAGACCGAAAATGGCAAGATGCGCCCCGACGGCCTCCGCGCCGCCATCGAGGCCGAGGAGACCCGTGGCGTGCATGGCCCGCAGCGTGGCCCGGTCTCGCTCACCCAGGCGACGGAGAAAGGCTCCGTCCACAGCCTCGACGAGCTGCGCGCCCTCACCGGGCTCGCGAAGGAATTCGGCCTAAAGACCCATATGGACGGCGCGCGCTTTGCCAATGCGCTGGCCCGGCTGGACTGTTCGCCGGCCGAGATGACCTGGAAATCCGGCATCGACCTGCTCAGCTTCGGCGGCACCAAGAACGGGTTGCTGGGGGTCGAGGCGGCGATCCTGTTCGACCCGGCGAAGGACCAGGAATTCCAGCTCCGGCGCAAGCGCGGCGCGCATCTCTTCTCCAAGCATCGCTACCTCTCCGCCCAGATGGATGCCTATCTGACCGACGGGCTCTGGCTCGACATGGCCCGCGCGGCCAATGCGGCCTGCCAGCGGCTCGCCGATGGCTTCCGCGAGGCCCCGGGCGTCAACCTGATGTACCGCCCCGAGGCGAACATCATCTTCGCCCGCCTGCCCCGCGCCACCCACCGGCGCCTGTTCGCGGCCGGCGCGGAGTACCACCTCTGGGATGGCACGCTCGAAGACGGTCCGGAGGATGCGCCCATTGCCGCGCGCTTCGTCACCGACTGGTCGGCCACTCCGGAAGACACCGAACGCTTTCTGTCCCTGCTCTGATCGGCGCCGGGGACGGGCGGACGCTCCGGCGGGTTTTCGCCGAATCACGCCTTGGTGACAGGGCAAGCCACTGGTATCGCGCCGAGTCGCCCCCATCTGTCCGTCAGATAACAAGAACGAGCAGGTGAAACATGAAACGCTTCGAGACCGCCCTCACGCCCTCCCGCCAGGCCCTGCGCGCCGCCTGGACGGCCCACCGCCACGCCGGAACCGGCGCGGTGCTGGCCGCCTTTGCCGATGCCGCAAGGCGCGACCAGTTCGACTGGCGCCGCCCCGGCCATGCCCGCGACCCGCTCGCCCATGCCCGCGATGTCTTCGCCGCCGCCTGCCGCGACGGTCGGCTCTCCGCATGAGGACTGCACTCCGTCATGAGGGCCGGTGACGGAAACCTGCGGGACATGGCCGTCTTGCTGGCGTCAGGCGGCAACTGGCATCGCACCCCGAAGGCTGTTGCGCGCAGAAATCCTTCTCCATGACCTCGGTATCGGCCGTCAAGTAGACCTTCGTCAGACGGTTCGACGCACGGGAGCTTGCCTCGATCACCTCGACAAACACGGCTGTGTCTCGATCGTGACCTCTCCGCATGTGAAGGGAAACTCCATCATGTTCCTTCACGAGGGCGACGACACGCAGCTCGCGACACCCGCCGTGTGGTTTGGCAACATAAAAAACGCGGCATCAGAGCAGCCCCGTGACGACCAGAGCCGGTTTCGGCGGACGGGTCGAAAGCGCAAACGCGCCGAGCCCTTGCCGACAGCGATGGACAGGGACGGGGCCCAGACGGAGACCAATCTCCGGCACTTGCCCCTACGACAAAGCCCATGCGCCGGGAAACGGTGCTTTGCGCCTGGCGCCAGGCCGCGCTAGATCATCGGACAGACCCCATCAGGAGGCAGACATGGCCCAATCGCACCGTTTCTGGAACTGGATCGCCCGCCGCTATGCCCGCATGCCGGTGCGCGACGACGCCTCCTATCGCGAAAAGCTGCGGCGCACGCAGGCCGTCCTGCAACCCGACTGGAGCGTGCTGGAATTCGGCTGCGGCACCGGGACGACGGCGCTGGAACACGCCCCGCATGTCACAGAGATCCGGGGGATCGATTCCGCGCCGAAGATGATCGAGATCTGCCGCGAGCGCGCCAGGACGACCGGATGCGACAATGCAAGCTTCGACATCGCCGCCATTGATGGGCTGGACCAGCCGGATTCCTCGCTCGATGCGGTGCTCGGCATGTCCATCCTGCATCTTGTCGATGACCGCGACGCGGTGATCGCCAGCGTCCATCGCATGCTCCGGCCCGGCGGCGTCTTCATCAGCTCGACCATCTGCCTCGAGGGACAGGCACGACTGTTCCGCCGGGTCATCCTGCCGATGGCAAACCTCGTCGGCGTGCTGCCGCGCATCCACGCCTTCAGCCGCACCGACCTCATCGCGGCGCTCGAAGCCGCCGGGTTCGAGATCGAAGACAACTGGCAGCCCGACGAGGACGCGACGAAGGCGGTGTTCGTGATCGCGCGCAAGCCGGCCTAGGACGGCAGGGTCGCCACGCTCTCGGCAAGGAAACTCGACCGGATCGCTTCGGCGACCTCGGCCGGATGGGAGAACGGCACCATGTGGCCGGCCTCGGCAATCCGGACGCGGCGTGCGCCGGCAATCCGCGCGGCCAGGGTCTCGACGATATCGGCAACGACCGGCGGGCTTTCCCGCCCCTCGATCAACAGCACCGGCAGGTCCAGCCCTTCGAGCCGCCCCGGCGCAAGGATCCCCGCGCAGTCGTGCTGCAGGATCGCTGTCTGATCCGGCACGATATGGATCTGCGACGCAATCCGTGCCCGCGCCGGACCCGGAAGGGACTCCCAGGCCAGCCCGGTGCCCCAGCTCCCGGTGAAGAACCGCGCCGCGCCTTCGCGGTCGCCGGCGGCGAAACGCCGGGAAAGCTCCTGCCACTCGATCTCGAATGCCGCCTTTGCCGCGCCGGACCGCGCAGCGGCGAAGAGCACCGGCTCGATCAGGGTCAGGCTGCGGACCCGTTCCGGCGCGCGCAACGCATGTTCCAGCGCCACGACGGCGCCGAAGGAATGGCCGATGACATGGCGCGGCCCCTCCGGGACGCCGTCGAGCACCTCAAGGGAGGCGGCGAGGAAGTCGCCGCCCTCCCAATCGGGGGCCGTTCCATGCCCCGGCAGATCGGGTGCAAGCACGGTCAGGCGATCGGCCAGGCTCGCGACCATCGGAGCCCAGGCGCCGCCATGCGCCAGCGTGCAATGCAACGCCACCGCCTGTTCAGACCCGTGCCCGATCCGCCGAATGCCCATGCTCAGAGCGCACCGGAGAGATGGGCGTCGAGATCGTCGAGCCGGTCATGGCCCCAGAAACGCTCATCCGTATCGGTGATGTAGAAGGGCGCCCCGAAGACACCCCGGTTCACGGCGTCCTCAAGGTTGGCCGAATAGGCCTCCGCGCCGGTCAGCAGGCCGGAATCGGCAAGGCTCGGGTCGAACCCGGCAGTGCCGAGCACTTCGCGCACCACCTCATCTGTGGCGATGTCCTTTTCCTCGGCCCAACAGGCCCGCAGGAAGCCCTGCACCAGCGGGCCGACATCGCCGCCCGAAAGCTGCGCGGCGATGATCGCATAGGAGGACGGCGCGGCATTTGTCGGCCAGTGGGCCGGCTTGAAATTGATCGGCAGGCCGGTCTTCTTCGCCGCCCGCTTGAGCTCCTGCATCCGGTATTCCATCCGCGAGGGGTGCCTGTCCTTCGGCGGCGTTCCGCCGGTCCGCGGGAACAGCGCGATGATATCCATCGGCTTGTAGGTGATGGTCGCGCCTTGTTTCGCTGCAATTTCTTCCAGCCGGTTCCCAGCCAGGTAGGTGAAGGGCGAAAGGGTCGAGAAGAAGTAATCGATATGTGCCATGGTCGTCTCCCTGTATGCGCCGCAACCCTAGCGGCATGGGGCCGGTTGACAATGGCAGATGCATGGGGTCCTAAAAGGCGTTCGCCACGTCAAGAGGCGCTCCTTTGCGCCGGGCGCCAGGAAACCGGACTTCAGACCATGACCGCCAGGACCCGATCCGCCCTTTTCGTGGCGCTCGCCACCTTCGCCCTCGCCCTGACAATCCGGCTGCTCGGGGTCGATCTGCGCGCCCCCTGGCTCGACGAGATCTACTCCCAGTTCGCAATTTCCCGGGAATGGTACGGGCTGGCCGCGGACAGGATCACGCGGGGCCACTCCCCGCTCTATTTCGCCCTGATGAAGGCCTTTGGCATCGAAGGCGCCAATATCGTCGCCATGCGCACCGCCTCCGCGATCTTCGACGCGGCTGGCGCGGCCATTCTCGCCGGGGCGCTGGCGGTCTATCTCAACCGGGCCACGGCGCTCTTCTTCGGCTTCTTCTATGCCTGGTCGCCACTGGCCATCCACTGGGCGCAGAATGCCCGCCCCTATGGGCTGTTGATCCTGTTCACGGCCATCGGCCTTGCCGGCGCCATTGGCCTGTTCTCGACGCTCGGGCGCGATGACGAGCGTGCCGCGCGCCGGCCCCGGCGCCTCTTCGCCTTCGGCTTCTCGATGGCCAGCCTGACCATCACGGCCGGTATCTTCGCCTTCCTGTCGACAGCGCTCCTGCCTTTTCTTCTGCCGCAGACCCGGCGTGACGCGGCCTTCCTCAAGCGCTGGAAACGGGCGTTGAGGGTGCCGGGGGTCGTCGCGATCCTCGCCTATTTCACCATGAGCGGGCCGCATATCGCCCGCAATGTCGATGGCTACTGGGCCGAGAAATACAATTCATTGGACTTCGAGGGGCTGGGCAATCTCTGGGTGTCGAGCCTGTTCGATGTCGATCTCCCGTTCGCCCTGGAACGGCTCGGAGCGCCAGCGGACCTGGCCTCGCCGCTGACCTGGCTGGTCTCGGCGCTGCTGCTCGCCTTTCTGGCCATCGGCCTCGCTGCGACCCGCAAACGCCCCGGCCTGCTTGCCCCGGCCTGCCTGATGATCGGCTACACGCTGCTGATGATCTGCGTCAGCGCCTGGACCAGCGTGCTTGTCCCCCGCTACTTCCTGCCGCCCTGGATCGCGCTTCTCGCGCTGGCCGCCACAGGGATGGCCGTCGCACGGGCGCGCAGCCGCTGGAGCTGGCTGGCCATCGCCCCGTTGATGCTGTGCTTTGCCATTGCGGGCTATCTCAAGGCGACCCAGCCCGAGGCGCCCCGCGACCGCCCGCTTGCCCCGGTGGCAGAGATCATCGCGATTGCGCCGCCCGAGACTGTCCGCATCCTCTATGAACGGACAGACGGCACCCGCAACAAGCTGATCATGGAGCTCTTCCCGCAGCGTTTCGCACGCGCCGAGCTGGACCGGCCAGCGCTCTCCTCCTGGCGGCTGGACCGTTTCACGCAGGCCCGCGCGGAGGGGCGCGACCTCTTCGCCTATGTCTCCGCGGGCAGGTTGCCGAATGTCCTTGCCGAAGCCGGGGAGCCGCCGGCCTGCATCCTCGAATTCGAGGATTGGCGACTGGCCTATTGGGGCGACACCGGCGCGGTCTGTGCCCCCTGAGGCACGCCTGGGCAATAGCGCATCGATGTGGCGCGTCCTGCCCAAAGGGAGTGTTTAATTTTCCTCGCCCTTGCGGTAGGCGGAAACCGTCACATCCCTGTCATGATTCCGACCACTCCGGAGCCCAGTCGAATGATACCCCACCAGAGCCAACCGAAACTGATCGCCGGCAATGCGAACCCGCCGTTGTCGCAAGCGATTTCCCGACGTGTTTCCATGAGCCGCGGCATGACCGTCGGACTTGTCGATGCCCGCGTGGAGCGGTTCAACGACCAGGAAATCTTCGTAGAGGTCTACGAGAATGTCCGCGGCGAGGACATGTTCATCATCCAGCCGACCTCGAACCCGGCCAATGACAACCTGATGGAACTGCTCATCATGTCGGACGCGCTGCGGCGCTCCTCGGCCCAGCGGATCACCGCCGTTATCCCCTATTTCGGCTATGCCCGCCAGGATCGCCGCTCCAAGGCGCGCACGCCGATCTCCGCGAAGCTCGTGGCCAACATGATCGCCGCCTCCGGAATCGACCGGGTGCTGACCATGGACCTGCACGCGACCCAGATCCAAGGCTTCTTCGACATCCCCGTGGACAACCTCTACGCCTCGCCGATCTTCTCGCTCGATATCAAGCACAAGTTCGGCAAGAAGCTCGACAAGGTGACCGTGGTCTCGCCGGATGTCGGCGGCGTCGGGCGCGCCCGCGAGCTGGCCAAGCGGATCGGCTGCGCGCTGGCGATCGTCGACAAGCGCCGCGAGAAGGCGGGTGAGATCGCCGAGATGACCGTGATCGGCGACGTGGAAGGCCAGAGCTGCATCATCGTTGACGATATCTGCGACACCGCCGGCACGCTGTGCAAGGCGGCCGATGTGTTGATCGAGGCCGGTGCCAAGGAAGTCCATTCCTACATCACCCATGGTGTTCTCAGCGGCCCGGCGGTCGAACGGATCACCAACTCCTCGATGAAATCGCTGGTGATCACCGATTCCATCGAAGCGACGGAGCCGGTGAAGAAAGCCAAGAACATCCGCATCGTGCCGACCGCGCCGATGTTCGCACAGGCGATCCTGAATATCTGGAACGGCACCTCGGTCTCCTCGCTCTTCGATCACGAGGCGCTGGCGGCAATCTACGAAGGCACGTATTGATCCCGGCAGATTCCGGACGAAATTGTGTTTCGGGCGCCTGCGGGCGCCCGACTGCGTTTGGCCGCTGAAAGGGCTGGTTGGGGCTCAATGCTCCCGGCGCGCGCACGGCAGGCCGTTCCCGGGCCGGGCGGCCATCCGCAAGGCCTCCCGCGGTTTCAGGGAATGTCCCAATCCTCGTCATGCGCCAGCTCGCCAATGGCAAGCCAGGACGCGGAGGCGCGCGCGATCTGGGTGTCGCTCCACGTGTGGACGACGATCTCGAAGCCTTCCTCGGTGATCGCGCGGGCGGAGATATCGATGCGCGGGTTGGAGCTGGCCGCGATATCCATCATCGAAAGCGAGACATGAACCGTGGGCGGGGCCAGGAATGGCTCCGAGAAGCGGACTTCGACAGTGGCGTCACGCGAGCCGCTCCCGGACCACATTGGCCCATCATGCCGAAAGTCGGAAAACAGCCGTGAGTCTCCCTGGTCGACACCAATGAGGTAATTCCGCAGTTTCTTCATATGGTCGGGCTACCGGGGCGGCATGGCGATTTCATGGCACGGGTATATCCGGAAACGGGACCGCCCTGGCAAGCCGATCAACCGTGAATTGTCCGGGGTTGCGACTTCAGCGCCGCAATATCGGCCGCCCCGTATTGCACCATGTTCGCTTCGAGATCCGCCTTGAGGATGTCATAGACATGGGTCCCGCCGCGCGATCCCAACGCCGCCGTCCCATAGAGGAAGGCACGGCCGAGCATGCAGAAATCGGCGCCGAGCGACAGGGCGCGCATGATGTCCAGCCCGCCCTCGATCCCGCTGTCGAACACGATCTTGAGCCGACCATTCACTGCCTTGGCGACCTCTGGCAGCACGTCGATGCTCGCCGGGGCGGCATCGAATTGCCGGCCGCCATGGTTGGAGACGACGATCCCGTCGGCCCCTGCGGCAACCGCCATTTCCGCATCCTCGGGGTGCATCACGCCCTTGACGACGAAATGTCCCGGCCAGGCATCGCGCATCTGGCGCAGCATGTCCCAGTCCGGCCGTCCATCCACGACCTTGCCAACAAAGCGCGCGGCCCCGGCGAAGGTCTGGCCATCGAAATAGGTCTCGAGGGTCTTGAAGCGCGGCAGCCCATTGGCCAGTGTCTCCAGCGACCAGCGCGGCCGGATCGCGGCGCGCCAGATCGAGCGCGGTGTGAATTGCGGAGGCACCGAGACCCCGGCGACAAGTTGCCGCTCCCGACGGCTGCCCACGGGCACATCGACCGTGATCATCAGCGTACCAAAGCCGCTTTCATGGGCGCGGCGCATGATATCGGCGCGAATTTCCGGGTCGACGGGGGTGTAGAGCTGGAACCAGCCATTGCCCTCGCAGAGAGGCCCGATTGTCTCCGGCGACTCGTTGGCGACGGTCGAAAGCCCGTAGGGAAAGCCCTTTTCCGCCGCCGCGCGCGCGATAAAGCGCTCGGTTCCGGGCCACATCAGCCCCGACAGACCGACCGGAGCGGTGCCGAAGGGCACGGAGTAGCGGCGCCCGAATATCTCGGTTTCCAGCGACGGCGTGAAGCGCCCGCGCAGCACGCGCGGCACCAGCTCGACCGCGTCCAGCGCGGCCCGGTTGCGCGGCACAAGCCGTTCGGTGCCGGTGCCGCTGGCGAGGTATTCCCAGGCGAAGAAGGGAACCCGCTTGCGTGCTTTTTCGGCAAGATAGGGAATGGAGGGGTAACGGTTCTCAAGCTGCATCTTTTGGTCCGACCATATTGTCCAGTGCCGACATAAGCCTCGGTTCGGGGAAAGCCAATGTGACATTGCTTCAACCCCGGCATGCCAGGTCCGACGGGTGCACATTCCTTGAGCGGTGATATTGTCTTCCAGGCGAAAATCTTCCTATGATGCGCCGGAGTGATTTCTGCCATGGATCGGCAGTCATTTCCGTTGGAGCTGCAATGCCACAGATCATCATCGCCGATGACAACCTGGAATTCGCTAACTACGTGGCAACGGTCTGCCGGCGCGAGGGTTGGAGCGTCGAGACCTGCGAAAACGGAGCGATCCTCCTTGACACCTTGCGCATGGGCAGTGGACCGGCCCTGGTGTTGATCGATGTGAACATGCCGGAAATGGACGGAATCGAGGCGATCGAGGGTATTGTCGATGTCGATCGGCCGCTTCGCCTGCGCTTCGTGACCGGCGGCTCGGATGCGCCGATCGTCGCCGCGAAGATGATCGCCTCGGCGCGGGAACTGGCCGTGGGCTACAATGTCTTCAAGCCGCTACGCAAGGAAGAGCTGCAGGCGCTTCTGAAGGACGAGGCGGAAAAGCTCGTGGCAATGGGCGGCGCAGAGGCCTGACCCCCGCGCGCTGTTGTCGCCCCGTGCGCGATACTCGACCCCGGCGCGGCCCGGCCTGCACGCAAGGCTCCACAGGAGACGCTGGATGACCGACCCCACCGCCTATGACAACGCTGATTTCATCCCGGACGGGCATTCCTATTTCGATCGCTGGGCGGCCGCGGCGGAGACGTTCCGGGCGCAGTATCCGGCGCCGTTGCAGCGCTGCGACCGCGCCTATGGCGCCGGCGGACGGCAACGCTACGACCTGTTCCTGCCCGAGGGGACACCGAACGGGCTGTTCTTCTTTATCCATGGCGGTTTCTGGCGGCTGAGCGGACGCGAGGACTGGTCCCATCTCGCCGAGGGCGCGCTCGGCAATGGCTGGGCGGTCGCATTGCCCTCCTATCCGCTGGCGCCGGACGCACGCATATCGGAGATCACCCGCTCCATCGTCCTGGCGCTGGAGGCGGCGGCCAGGAACGTGCCCGGGCCAATCCTTGTTGGCGGCCACTCGGCCGGCGGGCACCTGGCGATGCGCATGGTCTGCCCGGATGTCGGGCTGTCGGCGGCGGTTGCATCGCGTATCAGGGGCGTTCAGCCGATATCGCCACTCGCCGACCTGACGCCGCTGGTGATGCTGCCGATGAACGCCACGCTCCGGATCGATGCCGAAGAGGCGGAGCGCGAAAGCCCGATCTCCTATCCCGAACCGGCCTGCGCCGTGGCCATCGAGGTCGGCGCCGCCGAACGGCCCGCCTTTATCGACCAGTCGATCCGCATGGCGGATCACTGGCTGAAAGCCGAGCTGACGATCTCCGAGAACCGGCATCATTTCGACATTCTCGACCCGCTCTGCGATCCCGAGAGCGACATGGTCCGGCGATTGATCGCCCTGTCGGAAGGCTGATACCGGGCGCGTCCCCTCGGCGGTCGGGCGCTGGCGCGCCTCCCGCCATTGGGGCGTGGCGCCGCTGGCGCGGCGCGGTCGGGTGGCAGCCGGTCAGCGACCGAACGCAGCCATCGCCTCGAAATCGATCTGTTCCAGGATCGGCCGCATCACTTCGACCGGCGCGCCGCTTGCCTGCACGAGGATGCGGCTGTCAACCAGCCCGGTCAACTCGCCGTCCTGGTTCATGAATTTCTCCGAACCGATCCGGACGCGCTTGCCCAGCATCAGACCGGCGCCGCTCAGCATCCCGGCAAAGCCCTGGACCATGGCGTTGTCGGCCATCAGCAGAACGGAAAAACTGTCCTTGCCGCTGGCATAGGTCGCCTCCGCGCCGACGCCGCCGCCGAACATCGCCATCGCGGCGCTCATATCGGTGTTGATCTCGCGGCTCCAGCCATCGGGCGGCCCGGGCAGGAAAGCCGTCAGCCCCGCCGTCTTCCGCTCCCGCACGAGTTGCTGCGCATAGGCCAGTTCATCCAACGCATCCTGCATATCGCCCGCTTCATACGCGGCGCGCGCGGCATCGATGGTTTCCAGAACTTCATCGGCCCCGGCCGAGAGCGGCGCGAGGCAGAGCAGGCTGGCCGTGGCGACGGCGAGACGAAACATGGAACCTCCAACGAGAGACAGCGACTTTCCGCGAATGCTAAACGATTGGTGCGGCTGCCTCAATTCACGGCAAGGATATCAGGTAAATTTCTCCGCCCAGCAGGGGACGGGATCGCCCGCGGCCGGGCGTGCCGCATGAACGCCGCGCGCGATTGCCCGCGCAAGACAGGTCGCCGCCGCATGACCGAGCGCCATCGGTGTCAGGATCGGATCGGGCAGCGCAATGGCCCCGGTTGCCGCCGCGAAGACGAGGTCGCCGTCATAGGGCGTGTGTGACGGAACAATCGCCCGTGCCATGCCGTCATGCGCCGCCGTGGCCACACGCTGCGCCTCGGCCTGGCTCAGCGCGGCATCCGTTGCGACGATCGCGATCGTCGTCGCCTGCCCGTCCTTGAACCGCGGTTCGGCGCCCGGATCGGCAGCCTTCACCGGCCCCAGCCCGCCGAACTCGGCGCCGAACTCCCAGGGTCCCGCCCAGAATTCCGGCCCATCGCCGACAACATCGCCAAGCGCGTTGACCGCCACCAGCGCCCCGACCGTGATCCCGCATTCAAGCACCAGCGAGGCCGAGCCCAGACCGCCCTTGAGGCTGCGGGTTGTCGCGCCGGTCCCCGCGCCTTCGCTGCCAAGCGCAAACTCCGCGCCCGCCGCGTCCAGCGCCGCCTTCCCGAGCCGCTTGTAGGGGTTTTCCGGCCAGTCCTTGTCGCCACCATTGAGCAGGTCGAACAGGATCGCGCCGGGCACGATGGGCACCCGCTGCCCGCCGACATCGAAGCCGCGCCCCTGCGCCCGCAGCGCATCGGCCACGCCCGAGGCCGCGTCCAGCCCGAAGGCGGAGCCGCCCGACAGCACCAGCGCATCGACCTGCTGCACGGTCTTGTCCGGCGCCAGAAGATCTGTCTCCCGCGTCCCCGGCGCGCCGCCCATGACATGGACTGCCGCCGTGAAGGGCTGCTCGCCCAGCAGCACCGTCGTGCCGCTTTTCACGCGCGCATCGCTCGCATTGCCGACAAGCAGGCCGGGCACATCCGTGATCAGGTTCCGTTCGCCGGGACGCATTTCTTCCTCCTCAGGCCGTCAGATACAACGGCCGCCATCGACCCGCAGGATCGCGCCGGTCACCATGCTGGCCTCGTCGGAACAGAGGTAGAGCGCGGCATTGCCCATGTCTTCCGGGGTCGAAAAACGGCCAATCGGGATGGTAGAGAGGAATTTCGCCCGGATCTCCGGGGTGTCCTCGCCCATGAAGCTCTTGAGCAACGGCGTTTCGCCCGCCACCGGGGCCAGTGCGTTGACGCGGATGCCCGACGGCGCAAGCTCCACCGCCATCGCCTCGGTCGCGGTGATCATCCAGCCCTTCGACGCGTTGTACCAGTTGAGGCGCGGGCGCGGCGAAACGCCGGCCGTCGAGGCGACATTCAGGATCGCCCCGCCAGCGGCCTTCATATGCGGCACGAGATGCACGGCCGTGAGGTAGACCGACTTGGCGTTGACCGCGAGCACCCGGTCGAAATCCGCCTCCGAGACCTCCTCCAGCGGCGTCGGCAGGTGGGTCACGCCGGCATTGTTGACGAGGATATCAACCTGCCCGAAGGCGTTGATCGCGGCCTCGGCCATGGTTTTCACGCTCTCGCCGGAGGCAACATCCACCCCCTGCGCCACCCCGCCAATCTCCGCGGCCAGCGCCTCGGCAGCTGCGACATTGATATCGGCCACCATGACCCGCGCGCCCTCGGCGGCGAACTTGCGTGCAATCCCGGCCCCGAAGCCCGAGCCGCCCCCGGTGACGATTGCGTTTTTTCCTTCCAGTCGCATGCGACTCCTCCCATGCTGGCAAACAGTTTTCGGGAGGAGACACCTCATGACGCTGAATCTCAACAGCAATCCGCGACTCGGCATGGGATGCTGGGCAATAGGCGGCCCGCTCTGGGCCGAGGAAACGCCGCTTGGCTGGGGCGAAGTGGACGATGGCGAGTCGATCCGGGCGATTCACGCCGCCCTCGACGCCGGTGCGCGCTATTTCGACACAGCCTCCGTCTATGGCGCCGGCCATTCGGAGGTCGTGCTCGGCGCCGCGCTCAAGGGGCGCGAGAATGTGGTGATCTCAACCAAGATCGGCAATCTCTTCGACGCGAAATCTAAACAGGTCACCGGCACGGTGGAGACCCGCGACGAGGCCGTGGCCGAGATCGAAGGCTGCCTGCGGCGGCTGGGGCGCGACCATGTCGACATGGTATTTCTGCACCTCAACGAAATGTCCCCCGAGGCGGCGGCGCCGATCTTCGAGGCGCTGGAATCGGCCCGTTCGGCAGGCAAGATCGGCGCCTTTGGCTGGTCGACCGATTTCCCGGACTCCGCCGCTGCCTATGCCACGTGGCCGGGCTTCACGGCGGTTCAGCACACGATGAATCTCTGGGTTCCGGCCAGCAAGGTGCTATCGGTAATCGAACATCACGGACTTCTTTCTGTTAACCGGATGCCGCTGGCGATGGGGGTCTTTTCCGGTAAGTATTCCGCGGATTTCAAACTCCAACCCTCTGATATCCGAACGAATTCCTTCGACTGGATGGAGTATTTCCAGGGCGGCAAAGTTGTTCCCGAGGTTCTCGACATGCTGAACGCGGTCAGGGAATTGCTGCAATCGGACGGGCGCAGCGTTGCGCAGGGCGCGCTCGCATGGCTCTGGGCCAAGAGCCCCAATACCTGCCCGATCCCCGGCTTCCGAACCATCGAACAGGCCGAACAGAATGCCCGCGCACTGGATTTTGGCCCGCTTCCGGAAGGGGTAATGGCGGAGATCGAAGCCCTGGTGGATCGCCCCCCGGAAGGCGAGCCGCGCGCACGATAAAGGCGAGGCTGAATCGTCCCGCTGGCGGACAAGCCGATGTTGTCAGCGGGACCGAAGAGCGCAATGCCAGCGGTGCCCATCAGAACGGCCCATTGTCGCCGTCACGGGTGATGGCGCTTGAGCGTCCCTCCAGGGCGAAACGGCGCTTTCAGCCATCGGCAGGACGGATCGCCCCGGTTCTGACCCCGCGTTCGACGCCCTGCGCGACTAGCCGTGCAGGCAGGCCACCGTCTTCAGTTGCGAGAAGGCGTAGAGCGCCTCGAACCCCTTCTCCCGGCCATGGCCGGACTTGCCGACACCGCCAAAGGGCAGCTCGACCCCGCCCCCCGCGCCGTAATTGTTGACAAAGACCTGACCGGCGCGCAGCCGCTTGGCCATCCGCATCTGGCGCGCGCCATTGGCCGTCCAGACCGAGGCCACGAGCCCGAGCCCGGTCCCGTTGGCAATCGCCACCGCCTCTTCCTCATCCTCGAACGGCAGCAGGACCTGTGCCGGCCCGAAGATTTCCTCCTGCGCCAGCACATGGCCGGGCGTCGCCCCTGAGATCAGCCGCGGCGCGACGTAGTGCCCGCCCGCCGGCGTTCCCTCGACGATCCGCCCTTCGGCCAGCGTTTCGAGATCGGCGCCAAGCCGGAGATAGCCTTCCACGATCTGCTTCTGCTTACCCGAGATCAGCGGCCCAAGCTCAAGGTCCGACATGGCCGGCCCGACCCGCAACGTGCCGTAGCGCTCCGCCATCTGCGCCGCCACCTCGTCGAACCGCGCCCGCTGCACGAGGATGCGGGAGGAGGCCGAACAGGTCTGACCGGCATTCTGGATCCCGGCATTGACCAGGAAGGGCAGCGCCACGTCGATATCGGCATCCTCGAACAGGACCTGGGGGCTCTTTCCGCCCAGCTCCAGCGTCACCGGGACGACATTCTCGCCTGCGGCCTTCTGCACCGCCTGCCCGACGGAGAAGGAGCCGGTGAAGGAGACATGGTCGATCCCCGGATGCCCCGAAAGCGCAGCGCCCGCCTCTTCGCCAAGCCCCGGCACGACATTCAGCGCCCCGGCCGGCAGACCGGCCTCTTCGGCGAGCCGG
The DNA here is from genome assembly GCA_947497945.1 of uncultured Tropicimonas sp. Taxonomy (GTDB): domain Bacteria; phylum Pseudomonadota; class Alphaproteobacteria; order Rhodobacterales; family Rhodobacteraceae; genus Tropicimonas. The sequence continues at coordinate 100,740 of CANMIP010000004.1, forward strand.
GCAAAGGCCAGCGCCGTCAGACAGGCTTCTTCGGCCGGTTTCAGCACCACCGCATTTCCCATGCAGAGCGCGGCCCCGACCGAACGGCCGATGATCTGCATCGGGTAGTTCCAGGGGATGATATGCGCCGACACCCCAAGCGGTTCGCGCAGCGTGTAGACGGTGTAGCCGTCAAGATAGGGGATCGTCTCCCCCATCAGCTTGTCCGCCGCGCCGCCGTAGAACTCCATGTAGCGCGCAAGCGCGATGGCGTCATTGCGCGCCTGGCTCAGCGGCTTGCCGACATCATGCGCCTCCATGCGGGCGAGATCCTCGATCCGGGCCTGCACGAGTTGCCCGATCCGAACCAGCACCCGGCCGCGTTCGACCGCCGTCGCCCGGCCCCAGGCACCGTCCAGCGCCGCCCGCGCCGCCTCCACCGCCGCGTCGACATCGCTCGCACGTCCCCGGGCGATGGAGCCGATCTCCTCCCCGGTCGATGGGTTCTCCAGCGGCAATGTCTCCGCCGCCGCAGCCCATTTGCCGCCAATGAAAAGCTCTCGGCTGTCAAACCAGCCCGATGTCGCGTCACCCATGTCTGAGTCTCCCGGCCAGCCCGCTTGGGGCATCGGGCACAAGCAATCCCTTCGGCCGAAGAGTGTCAAGCGGGCCGGGCCGCATATCGCTGCGGCACCGGCTGCGGCACGCTGTCAGACCGCGTCCAGCGCCTGTTTCACATCCGCGATCAGGTCGTCGCTATCCTCGATGCCGAGGCTGACCCGGACCAGCCCCGGCGAGATCCCGAGCTCGGCGCGCTGCTCTTCGGACAGCCGCTGGTGGGTGGTCGTGGCCGGATGGGTGACGATGGATTTCGCATCGCCAAGATTGTTGGAGATCGTCATGATCTTCAGCGCGTTGAGGAACCGGAACGCCGCGTCCTTTCCGCCCTTGATGTCAAGCGACAGGACAGTGCCCGGCTTCTCGAGCATGTGGCCGGCGAGCACATGCTGCGGATGCTGCTCGAGCCCGGGATAGATCACCCGCTCCAGTCGGCTGTCCCATTGCAGCGCCTCGGCCATGGCCTGGGCGGTCGCGGCCTGGGCCCGGACCCGCAGGTCGAGCGTTTCCAGCCCCTTGAGCATGATCCAGGCCGTGAACGGGCTCATCGAGCCGCCTGTATGCTTCAGATAGGGTTCGACGGTCTTGCGGATGAACTCCTTCGTCCCGAGGATCACGCCGCCAAGCGCGCGCCCCTGTCCGTCGATATGCTTGGTGGCCGAGTAGACGACCACGTCGGCCCCCTGCTCCAGCGCGCGGGAGAAGACCGGGGTGGCGAAGACATTGTCGACAATCACCTTCGCATCCACACGGCGGGCGAGCTTGGCCACGGCCGGAATGTCCACCACTTCGAGCGTCGGGTTGGACATGGTCTCGAAGAAGACGGCCTTGGTGTCCTTGTTGATTGCGCGTTTCCACTGCGCAAGATCGGTGCCGTCGACGAAAGTGACCTCGACGCCGAAACGGGTCAGCACATCCTCGAGAATGTAGAGACAGGAGCCGAACAGCGCCCGCGCAGCAACCACATGGTCGCCCGCCTTGAGCATGGAGGTCAGCGCGCCATTGACGGCGGCCATGCCGGAGGCGGTGGCGAAAGCATCCTCGGCGCCCTCCAGCGCGGCGATGCGATCCTCGAACATCTTCACGGTCGGGTTGCCGTAACGGGCATAGATGAACTCGTCCGGACCGGCCTCCAGGAAGCGCGCCTCGGCGGCTTCGGCGCTGTCATAGACGAAGCCCTGGGTCATGAAGATCCCTTCCGCCACCTCACCATATTGGCTGCGGCGAATGCCGGAATGGACCAGTTTCGTGCGTGTTTTCCAGTCTTCCATCGCGGAGACCTCCCAGCAAAAAGCCCCACCGCAGTCAGCGGCGGGGCGACCCGTCCTGACCTCTTTAGCGGAATGATTATCCTGGCCCGCAATCCGGTGAACAAATCGCCAGGGCGCCGAGTGCGCGCGCCCAAGTAGCGCTGTCGTGCCGGTCTCGTCAAGCGATCCGCCGCGCCGTTACCGTTTCGTTACCGATGCGTCACGGGTGCGTAACCCTCACGTCACTGCCTCGTAGCAGACTCGCACTAGTCGATACACAAGATCTAGTGGAAGGCCGATCATGCCCCTGATCCGGGTAAATGCCGAGGGCGACACGCTCGCCTCGCCGCTGCAAGCGGACCGGGACCTGCGCCGCGCGCTTGCGATTGCCGGCCCGAAGGCGCCGGTCGTGGTCCTGATCCATGGCTACAAGTTCTCGCCCGCGCGCGACCGGACCAGCCCATACACACATATCCTGTCGCTCTCCCCGGAACGGGATCGCCGGAAGGCCCTGTCCTGGCCGCGCGAGCTGGGGCTCGGTTCGAGCGCCTCGAATGAGCCGCTCTGCATCGCGCTTGGCTGGGAAGCACGCGGCTCGCTCTGGCGGGCCTACCGGAACGCCGAAGCAACGGGGCAGGCTCTGGCCGAACTGATCCGGCGCATCCGGCGGATCCGGCCGGACCAGAGCGTCGATGTGATGGCGCATTCGCTGGGCTGCCGGGTCGCGCTGTCGGCGCTGCCCTTCCTGCCGGCCCGCTCCATCGGACGGGCCGTTCTGATGGCGCCGGCGGAGATGCGCTCCACCGCGCTGCGAAACCTGGACACGGCAGCCGGGCTGACGGCCGAGATCCTCAACATCACCAGCCGCGAGAACGGTTTCTATGACCGGCTGCTGGAATGGCTGGTGGCGCCGCTGCGCTTCGGCGACCGGGCAATCGGTTCGGGGATGTCACGCCGGGTCGAGAACTGGATCGATGTCAATATCGACCGGCGCGAGACCCGGGACGCGCTGGCCGCGCAAGGCTTCCCGATCCCGGCCTCGGACAAGCGGATCTGCCACTGGTCGGTTTATCTGCGCCCGGGGCTCTTTGCCTTCTACCGCGCGGTGCTCCACCGGGACGTGGCGCTCTCCGCGCTGAAGCCTCAACCCAAACCGATCTCGCCCCTCTCCCGCCTGGGAACCCGCCTCATGCGCCCCCTGCCCTTCGCGTCCTGATTTCGGATGCCTGCCTGCCGGAACCGCACAGGCTGGAGCGCCAACCGCCCGAAGGGCTCAGAAGGAATGCGCCGCAAGGCGCGCTACACGATAGCCGTCCCGGGCGGTCATTCCGCCGGTTCGTCTTCCAACTCCATGTATTTCTGCAAGCTGAAGACCTGCGCCATGAGGAAGACGAACAGGACGATCGGAAAACCGAAAGTCTCGATCTTGACCCAGGCATCGGTGGACATGGTCCGCCAGACGAACTCGTTTGCCACGGCCAGGACCGCAAACCCGAGTGCCAGCCGCCGCGTGAGCTTCATCCAGCCTTCCTCGGCCATCGGCATCGCATCGCCCAGCACCCAGGCGAGATAGCTCTGCCCCCGCAGGAGGCCGATGCCGAGCAGGATCGCGAAGAGCCCGTAGACGATGGTCGTCTTCATCTTGAAGAAGGTCTCGTCATTGAACCAGACCGTCAGGCCGCCGAAGATGATCACCATCAGCGCCGTCACGACCTGGATCCGCGAGAGCTTGCCCGTCAATTTCCACAGGATGGTCATTGCCACCAGCAGGATCGGTACGAAGGCCCCGGCGGCGATGATGAAGCCATCATACTCCGTACCGCCGATGGTGAATGTCTGTTCGCGCATCCGCATATAGGCGATGAAGAAGGCGATGGTCGGCCCAAGTTCGAGGACCTGCTTCATCACCGGATTGATTTTTTTCTCTTCCATCGCGCGGTCTCCAGACTTGCTCTGCCCGGGTGCACCCGTTTTTCGCGCTGCTGTCAACTGCCAAGCTCCACAATGACCGCACCGGCCGCGATCACCGTCATCAGCGCCAACCTGCGCGGCCCGACGGTTTCCTTCAGCACCAGCCAGCCGATCAGCGCCGCAAAGACGGTCGATGTCTCCCGCAAAACCGCCGCCTCGCCGACCTTGTCCAGCCGCGTGGCCAGCATGACCGACCCGAAGCTGCCCCAGGCGACCACCGCCCCGAACAGCCCCATCAGGACAAGCGGGCGCGGGTCGGGCCTGTGCCGCAGATTGCGCCATCGCAGCGCGGCGATCACGGGCATGTCCATCGCCGTGAGAAAGAAGAACCATGCGAGGAATGTGAACGGGTTGGGCGTCGCGCGGATCCCGTAGGCGTCATAGGTCGTGTAGAGCGCCACCATCGCCCCGGTGGCAAGCGCCAGCCAGAGTGCGGGAACGAGGGTCTCGCGGTCGATCTCGACATGAATCAGGTTGTAGACGGCAAGCCCGAAGATACCGGCCACAAGCACAAGGACGCCGAGCCACTGCACGGGCGTGAAGGTCTCTCCGAAAATCAGCCATGCGCCAAAGACGGTAAAGAGCGGGCCCGAGCCGCGCACCACGGGGTAGACCACGGTAAAGGCGCCGCGCGAGAAAGCCAGGGCCATGCCGACCTTGTAGGCAAAATGGATCACCATGACGCCGAGCATGATCAGCCACTCGCGCCCCTCGGGCCACGGCACCAGGAAGAGCGCCACCGGCGCCGAAAGCACGAACAGCCAGGCATCGATCGCCCCGCGACTGAGCCAGGGGTCGAAACGCCCCTTCTGCAACGCGCCGAAGACGGCGTGAAGGAAGGCAGCACTCAGGGCGAGGACAGTGGCCAGCAAGGCGCCTGCCTCGGTGCCTTCAAGTGAAATGATCCAGTCCGACACGGTCCAACCCCGGCAGCAACGCAGCCAGCGGTTTCAGATCCATTGGCCCTTCCGTCGCTCCAATACGCCGGAAATCAGATCCTTTGGAAGCCCTCGTGATCGACACCGGTCATCTGCTGCCCCTTCGTGGCGTCGCGCGGCAGCAGCGAGACCTTGGCTTTGGCTTCATCGGCATTGTGGTAATAGGTCGCCTTCAGATGCCAGAGCCAGCCCTCCAGCCCGATGGTGACATGCAGGCCATAATTCGGGCTGTCCTGCCGGCGTTGCCATTGGTGCAGGCCCTTGACCACGATGATGCTGCTCTGCGTGCTGCCGACATATTCCCCCACCGTGCTGCTGTCATCGCCGAAAAGCTTGCAGGTTGTGATGCCCTGCTTGGTGAAAAGCGCCGTCATGCCTTCATCGGTGTTGTAGCGCCGCATGAGCCATTCGTCATAGACGCTCCGGCTGGAGTTCAGCATCAGGAAGGCTTCGTCATTCCAGGCCTTTCCGTTGCTGTACCCCTTGTAAAGGTCGTGGCTGCCGTCGTGCAGTGTCAGTCCCATCGCGCATGTCTCCCGGTTGCGAAGGCGCGCGCCTTCGCAAGTTCCTGTTTTAGCAGGGACACGCTAACGGGGTTCCCCCGTCTGGCAAAGCTCAGACTGGCGTCAGTCGCCCGCGCCGGTCAGGGCGGCGGCGAATTCCTCGGGATCGAAGGGCTGGAGATCGTCGATCTGCTCGCCAACGCCGATCGCGTGGATTGGCAGGCCGAACTTGTCCGCCAGCGCCACCAGCACGCCGCCTCGCGCCGTGCCGTCGAGCTTGGTCATCACGAGGCCGGAAACATCGGACAGTTTCTGGAAGGTCTCGACCTGGGAGAGCGCGTTCTGCCCCGTCGTCGCATCCAGCACCAGCAAGGTGTTATGCGGCGCATCGGGATCCTTCTTGCGGATCACCCGGACGATCTTGGCCAGCTCTTCCATCAGGTCGGCGCGGTTCTGCAAGCGCCCGGCCGTGTCGATCATCAACAGGTCCGCGCCATCGCGCTGCGCCTGTTCCATCGCGTCGAAGGCGAGGCTGGCGGGATCGGATCCCTCGGGTGCGGTCAGAACGGGGACGCCGGCGCGCTCGCCCCAGACCTGCAACTGCTCGACTGCAGCCGCGCGGAACGTGTCGCCGGCGGCAATCACCACGTCCTTGCCCGCGGCGCGGAACTGGCTTGCGAGCTTGCCGATGGTCGTGGTCTTGCCGGAACCATTGACGCCAACGACCAGCACCACCTGCGGCTTGTTCGGATAGAGCGGCATCGGCCGGGCAACCGGCTCCATGATCCGCGCGACCTCGGAGGCCAGCAGCGCCTTGATCTCGGCCGAGGACAGCTTCTTGCCGAAGCGCCCCTCCGCCATGTTGGCGGTGACCCGCAAGGCCGTATCGACGCCCATGTCGGAGGCGATGAGCAGCTCTTCGAGCTGTTCGAGCATGTCGTCATCCAGCGCCCGGCGGACAACCGGGCCGGTCTCGTTCCGACCCAGGAGACGTCCGATCAGGCCGGGGCGCGACGGCGCGGCATCGGGGGCTGCATCGGGACCGGGAGCGGAAACGGGTTCGGGCCGGGTTTCGGAGCTCGGCGCGGGGTTCGGCTCTTGGCTCGGCTCGGGAGCCGGTTCAGGCGCAGGAGCCGGCTCGGGATCCGCGACGGCTTCGGGCGCGGCATCGACAAGCTCTTCCTCGCCGCCATCCTGCACGATGGCCTCAAGCCCCTCATCGAGCTTCGAAGAGGATTTGAACAGCCGGTCCTTGAGTTTCTTGAAAAATGCCATGTGGTCTTTCCGCTGGGAGTTGCCCCCACCTAATCACAAGCTTGTGCATTTGGAAGGCCGGCATTGCCGCATCGGGCCGCGATCAGGGCAGGAAGGCAACGAGAAACAGCGCCTGCGCCGACCAATAGAGCATCCAGATGGCGAAAGGCGCGATCCGGCGCGCGATATGCCCCTCCGGCAGCAGGAACAGCTCTGCCGCCAGGATTGCATCGGAGGCGATGAAACAGAGCGCGGCAATGAGCGGCAGCAGGGCAGCCTCCCGCGGCAGGGCGAGCGCCGCGAGCCCCATGGCGAGGATGATGGCAATATAGCTCATGACCGGCCATCGCAGCGCGCCCGTGGCCGGCCAGAGCAGCCGGGCCATGACCAGGCCGAAGCCCAGAAGCAGCAGGATGGGCACGCCCTTGCCGGCGAGATTGACCAAGGCGGCCTGCCCGCTGGTGGCGAAGAGCCCCAGATAGGCCAGATGCGCGGCGGCGAAGGAGATAAGGCCGGCGAGGAAGGCGCGCTCGCCCTCGCGCGAGAGCAGCAGGTCGCCAAGCGCCCCGAGGCCAAGGCCAAGCACCAGCCAGCCCGGCGCCCCCGCAACCAGCGCCGCGAGCGCCAGCAGCGCCGTGGAGGCGGTCTTGAGGAGCGATTTCGCGCCACCGGGGGCGGCATCGCAGAACCGGACAAGGTAAATTGCGGAGACAAGCGCGGCGAAGGCGGCGAGGATCTGGGGCAGCTCGAACATGTCCCTCCGCTAGCAAGCCGCCACCGCCCCTGTCACGCATTCCGTAACGGCGCTGGAGCGGGACGGCCGGATCTGGCATGGTCCCGGCAACCGACCGAACGGAGCTTCCATGTCCCGACTTGTTGCCCTTGCCCTGCTTGCCTGCCCGCTCCCGGCCCTTGCCGACACACCGCTGAGCGCGGAAGAGTTCGACGCGCTGACACGCGGCCGGGTGTTGCATTTCTATTCGCAGGGCCAGCCCTATGGCGCCGAGCGCTACGAGCCGGATCGCAATGTCACCTGGACCTTCCTTGATGGTGAATGCAAGACGGGCCGCTGGTATCCGCAGGGCGAGCAGATCTGCTTCGTCTATGAGGGCGGAGAAGGCCCGCAATGCTGGAGCTTCTTCGCCCGTGGCGACAAGCTGCGCGCGCGGTTCGAGAACGGCGAGGGCGAAACCGAAGTCTACGAGGCCGGCGAAATCGATGAGCCGCTCACCTGCCTCGGCCCGAAAATCGGGGTGTGAGCCCGGTGCTCCATAATAATCAGCGCGCCCGCAATACAGCCGGGCGCGCCAATTTCTTCGAAACCGGGACGGGGAAAGTCCCTGCCTACTGTCCGAAGCGGTAGTTCAGGCCGATATTGACGGAGTGGTAATCCGGCGTTGCCTTGGTGTCGTAGCCATCGCTGTCGGTCAGCTTTTCGCTGCCGTAATTCGTGTATTGATACTCGCCGCGCAGAGACCAGCGATCGCTGATCGCGCGCTCAAGGCCGACCCCGCCGAGATAACCGGTGCGATTGAAGTTCTCGTCGAACTCCCCGCCCGCATCGCGGGTCACGCTATAGTCGAACTTTCCGTAGGACGCGCCGGCGAATCCGTAGAACAGCGTCTCGCGGGCGATCTCGGTGCCGGCCGAGCCGCGCAGGGACAGCGCGTAGTCGAGCGAATTCTCGCCCTCCCCTTCGGAATTGTCGAAATCGGCGGAGATGTTGCCACCCGTCGCCGCAACCTCTACCCCGAGCAGAACCGGCGCGAGATCCCAGCGATAGCCGAGCTGGACGCCGAAGCTCGTGCCGCCAAGATCCAGCTCGCCGATATCGTCGGTGCCGGAGATGCCCGGTCCGGACACGCCAACCTGGTCGTCGCCCGGGAAGGCCCAGCCCAGCGAAAGGCCGGCATAGGCCCCGGCGAAGCCGACCGGCGCGGAGGTCACCACCTCGACAATCGGCGTTTCAGGGGTCGTTTGGGTGAGGCCGCCAGCAAGTGCGGGGCCGGAGAACGCGCATAGCATTAGCGCAAGCGCGAGAGGCGTCTTGGTCATGTCACTGCCTGTATGTCTGCCTGTAGCTTTTTTATACAGCTCCGCCCCCGGGGGAACGCGCCGCGAGGGCACACTTGTCTGCCCCGGCATTTCCACTCAAGAAAAAACCTCTCTTTTGGAGGAGGTTGAGACCCAGTGTTGCAGGTATATGTATTCTAAATCCATCTTTTTATTGCGGTTTCCCGCAAGCCCGGACGTTCGCTTGCCGCAAAGTCGCAGGAAACGGGTCGCGATGCGGGCGGCGCCCGCTTAGTCTGGAGTCCAAACAGCACAACAGGTCCGAGATGAACGCTCCCCAATCGCCCTATCACTTCGAGGTCATGCGCCGCGCGCTGGACGAGATCGATGCCGCTTCCGAGGCCGGCGAACTGCTCTCGCTCGAAGGGCTGGCAGCGCGGATGAACATGAGCCCGGCGCATTTCCAGCGGCTGTTCAGCCAGTGGGTCGGGGTCTCGCCGAAGCGCTACCAGCAATACCTGACCCTGGAGCAGGCCAAGGTGCTGCTGCGGGAGAACTTCACGACGCTGGAAGCGGCCGGTGCCGTGGGCCTGTCCGGCACCAGCCGGCTGCATGACATGTTCCTCCGTTGGGAAGCGATGACCCCGGGGGAATATGCGCGCAGCGGCGCCGGGCTGGAGATCTTCTGGGGCTGGTTCGAAAGCCCCTTCGGCCCAGCCCTCTTCATGGCGACCGAGAAGGGGATCTGCGGCATCGCCTTTGCCGCCGAGACCGGCGCCGAGGCGGCAATGACGGATATGCTGTCGCGCTGGCCGCGGGCCCGGTTCACCGAGGATCCGATGGCGATCCGCCCCTGGGTCAAGGCCGCACTCGGCGAGACCGATGGAGAGGCGCGGCTCTATCTCATCGGCGCCCCCTTCCAGATCAAGGTCTGGGAAGCCCTGCTCCAGATCCCGACCGGCCATGTCACGACCTATTCCGAGATCGCCTATGCCATCGGCAACCCGCGCGCCGTCCGGGCCGTCGGCACGGCGGTGGGGCGCAACCCGGTGAGCTGGCTGATCCCCTGCCACCGCGCGATCCGGAAATCGGGCGGGCTTGGAGGCTATCATTGGGGCCTGCCGGTCAAGCGGGCCCTGTTGGCCTGGGAATCGGCCCGGCTGGAGGCCGATTGACCCACACAGGCTGAGCAAATCCTCGCCAAACCGCATTTCCGGGGATGCCACGCCCGGGGAAAGCGCGTATTAGAAAGGGACAACAAGACCCTCCAAGAGGCACAGAGCATGACATTCCGAGTTCCCCTGACCGCCCTGGCCGGCAGCATATTCCTGCTCGCCGCCTGCACCGATCCCTCGCAGCTGGATCCGAACAAGAATTACACCCGCGACACCGCCTTTGTCGGCGCCGCGATCGGCACCGTCGCCGGGCTTGGCGCCAGCGGCGGCACGGCCAAGGGCGCGCTGATCGGCGCCGCGGTTGGCGCCGGGACCGGCGCGCTTGTCGGCAACCGCTTGGATGCACAGGCCGAAGCCCTGCGTGCGTCGATCTCCAACGACAACATCTCGATCACCCAGGATGGCGACCTGCTGCGCGTGACCATGCCGCAGGACATCCTCTTCGCCATCGACAGCACCGATCTCAGCCCGGCGCTGCAGGGCGATCTCGGCGCGCTGGCCGCCAACCTGAACCAGTTCCCGGAAAGCCAGGCCGAGATTGTCGGCCATACCGACAATACCGGTGACGCCGGCTATAACCGCGATCTCTCGGTCCGCCGCGCCCAGGCTGTCAGCGGCGTCCTGATCAATAACGGCGTCGCGTCCTCGCGCCTCACCGCCTCCGGCATGGGCGAGGACAGCCCGCTCGCCTCCAACCTGACCGAGGAAGGACGCGCCCAGAACCGCCGCGTCGAGATCCTCATCCGCTCGAACCAGGTCTGACCCGGACCGGGCGCGCCCGTCCGTGGCGCGCCCGAATCTTCCCGCCCTTGCGAAACCGCGCGAAAAGTGGTCAAGTTACCTGACCAATTCAGCCGGTTTCCAGATGCCATTCACGCCCATCCACGCCGAAAAGCTCAGCAACGCCGTTGTCGACCAGATCGAGAAGCTGATCCTGCGCGGCATCCTGCGGCCGTCGGAACGCTTGCCGTCCGAACGCGACCTGTCCGAGCGGCTCGGCGTCTCGCGCCCCTCCCTGCGGGAAGCCCTGTCCGAACTCGAAGAGCGGGGGCTGATCCAGAGGAAGGCCGGCGCGGGCATATTCGTCTCCGAGATCACGGCCGCCGCCTTTTCGCTGCCCCTGATCGACCTGTTCTCGCGCCACGACGAGGCCGTCTTCGATTATCTCGCCTTTCGCCGCGACATGGAGGGGCTGGCCGCAGAACGCGCCGCCCGGCTAGGCTCAGAGACCGATCTCGCGGTGATCGAAGAGATCATGACCCGGATGGAAAAGGCGCATGAACGCCGCTCCGGCGCCGAGGAAGCACGGCTCGACGCAGATTTTCACCTCGCCATCGTCGAGGCCAGCCATAACATCGTCATGCTGCACATGATGCGGGCGACTTACCAGCTTCTGCGCGAGGGTGTTTTCTACAACCGCCAGGAATTGTTCCGCCAGCGCGTGACCCGCTCCGACCTGCTGGAGCAGCACCGCGCCATCCAGCGCGCCATTCTCGCGCGCGACCCGGACGGGGCGCGCAAGGCCGTGGAAGACCATCTCGATTATGTCGAGGGGGCGATGCTGGACCTGAGGCGCGCGGACCACAACGAGGCGATTGCACGGCAGCGGCTCGAACATACCCGCGGCAGCTGACGGCTCGGGCAGGGAAACGGCCCTGCCCATTGCAAGTCATCGACCCGCCCGCCTGGTGAACCCGGCGCGGATACCGCGTCGACATCCCGCCCGCGCACAGCCGGCGCTTCGCAGGAACACCTTCGGCAAAATGAAAAGGCCGGCGAAACCGCCGGCCTTCAAACTTGTTCCAGGCGAACGCCCCGCTAGTGCAGACGGGCATCCACGACACGAATGCTCTCGTCGATCATCGCGGCGGCATCGACATCGCTCATGCCCTTGGCAACCACCTGACCGGCGGCAGCAACGGCAACGCTGATGGCGCTGTCGCGAACTTCCCTGACCGCGCCGGCCTCGGCCGAAGCGATCTGGTCCTCGGCGGCCTGCAAACGGCGGGCAATCGACTTTTCAAGTTCGAGCTTGGCCTGCTTGGCGGCCACCTCGCCATCGGCCTTGGCCTGCTGCACGATCAGGTCGGCCTGTTCGGAAACCTCACGCTGCTTGCGCTCGAACGAGGCCAGAACGGTCTGGGCCTCCTCGCGTAGCGCACGGGCTTCATCCAGATCCTTGCGGATCGTGTCGGCCCGGTCGTCCAGCATCTTGCCGAGCATCCCCGGCACCTTGAAATAGACCAGCACGCCGATGAAGACGATGAAGGCGATCAGGACGACGAAGTCGGTATTGCCGAGCGAGAAGAACGGGCCCGAGGCGGCGAAAGCCGGCATGGCGGCGCCCGAAAGGGCGGCGGACAGGATGAGCTTGCGCATCAGGCGTCTCCCTTGATCTGGGCTTCGACCGCGGCAGCCACGGCCCCCGCATCGACCGGACGGCCCAGCGAGGACACGATCTCGGCCGCGGCTTCCTTGGCCACGGTATCGACCGCTTCAAGCGCGCTGTCGCGGATCTCTGCGATATGGGCAGCCGACTCGGCGGCCTTCGCGGAAATCTCGGCATCGGCCTTGGCGGTCGCCTTGTCCAGCTCGTCCTTGATTACGGCACGGGTCTCGGCCGCAATCTTCTGGGCCTCGGCGCGCGCCTCGGCCAGAGCTTTCTCGTAAGCCTTCTCGGCCTCGACCGCCTTGAGCTTGAGCTCTTCGGCCGCGGCAATGTCATTGGTGATCGTGCCCTTGCGCTCGGCGAGAACGCCGGCGATGCGGGGCAGCGCGATCCTGGTCAGGATAAAGTAGATCGCAAGGATCGCGATGATCAGCCAGAAAATCTGGTTCGGAAAGGTCGCAAAATCAAGCTGCGGCATACCGGCGCCCTCGGCTGCATGTGCAGCGTCAGCGGCCCCGTGCGCGGCGTCCGTCGCGTGTTCCGTTGCTGTGGTTGCGTGGCTGTCGCCTGCCATGCTGTCCTCCTGGATCTGGAAGTTCACCAAGGGGGCCGAGCGCGTCGGCCCGCCCCCCTGGCGGCAAGGATCTCAGAAGTTCTCTTAGACGGCGAACATCAGCAGAAGCGCGACCAGGAACGAGAAGATGCCCAGGGCTTCGGCAAACGCGATACCGATGAAGAGAGTTGCGGTCTGGCTGGCAGCCGCGGTCGGGTTGCGCAGGGCGCCGGACAGGAAGTTGCCGGCCACGTGGCCAACACCGATGGCGGCTGCGCCGGAACCGATAGCTGCGAGGCCTGCGCCGATATGTGCGAGATCGCCTTCCATGATGAATTCTCCTTGCGATTGGAAGTTGGTGTTTTGGTGTTTCGGGGACCGGTTGCCGCCCGCCTCAGTGCGAGGGATGCAGCGCGTCCTTGAGGTAGACGCAGGTCAGGATGGTAAAGACATAGGCCTGGATGAAGGCCACGAGGACTTCGAGCCCGTAGACCGCCGTGATGGCCAGGATCGAGAACGGCGCGATGGTGGCGACCGCGGCGAAGCCCGCGAACACCTTGATCACCGCGTGACCGGCCATGATGTTGCCGGCGAGACGAATGGAGTGGCTCACCGGGCGGACGAAATACGAGATGATCTCGATCACCGCGAGGATCGGGCGCAGCGCCATCGGCGCCGAGCTGACCCAGAACAGGCCGAGGAACTTGGTGCCGTTGAGCACGAAACCGAGCACGGTCACCGTCAGGAACACCGCCAACGCGAGGATCGCCGTGACGGCGATATGCGAGGTGGTGGCGAAGGACATCGGCAGCAGGCCGAGGAAGTTCGCGGTCACGATGAACATGAAGAGCGTCATGATATAGGGGAAGAAGCGAACGGCATCCTTGCCGGCCACATCCTCGACCATCTTGTAGACAAAGCCATAGGCCAGCTCGGCGACCGACTGGGCGCGGCTGGGGATGATGGCGCGGCCACGGGTGCCGACGACGAGCAGCAGGACAACAGCGCCGACCGCGAGTGCGAGCCAGAGCGTCACGTTCGTGGGCGTGAGCATGCCGATATGGTCGCCGCCGAAGAGCGGTTCGACCTTGAACTGGTCCATCGGGTGAATCTGGATACCGCCGCCGTGTGCTTCGTCTGCCAACGTCTCAGTCCCTCTTTTCATCGGCGGCTTTCGCCGCTTGCTTACCTTGCGCGGCGGCCTGGGCCACCTGCTTCTCCTGAACATCCGCGGCGGTTCGCATCATCACGCGCACACCGGCCACGAAGCCCAGCAATATGAACAGCACCAGCATGAAGGGCTTCGTTCCCAGCAGAACGTCCAACCCCAATCCGATGCCAAGGCCGATCACGATACCGGCCACAAGCTCCGTCACCATCTGCCAGGCGACATTCGCCTGAGAGAGGTCTCCTGTTGCTGGCGTCTCCGTTTCCTCGCCCTTGGCGCGTGCGATTTTTGCTTCGAGCTGCCTGAGCTGCTCACGCTCGCTTTTCTCCGCCACGGGGGGCCACCCTCCAACAGTTGCGGTGCAAGCTAGTCCGGGGGGGCGCTCTGAGTCAATCAGCTATGCTGCAAATGCATTGCAGTCCAAGGCATTGAAAATAAAAGCATTTCATCAGGGGCAGGATTCGCATCCGGCCTGTTAGCGTCCAACATGGCCGCGCGGGCAAATTCAACCATTCGGTTGACATTCCCCGCGCGCCCCCCGGCTTCACCGCCCCAGCCAAGATAGCTGGAAGGCACGCCCCTCCAGACAGCCTTGCCGAAAACCGGCATCGCTCACCGGGCCGGGAGGTCACCATACCACGTGGACAGGCGCCCGGGAGACCGGCACACTTGCTGCATTCAAGAGGGAGTCTTTCCATGTCGATCCCGAAGACACTCTGCTCGATCGCGGCCATTGGCCCACGCCTCTGCGCCCCCCTTCCCGCCATTCTCTGCGCCGCCGGCCTCGCCCTCGCCGATCCGGCCCCGCCGTTGCCCGAAGGGTCCTATGTCCTGGCCTTTTCCAACAGCGCCACCGGCGCGATGGAGAAACGGATCCGCGACGGCGCCCGAACCTGCTCCGAGCTGGTCTGGGTCTACCGTCCGGATTGCCTTGCCCAGACCTTCCGCAGCGCCGCGCGGCTGAACGGCAGCAAGCCGGATTATCGCGATGCCAGGAATGCTCTCGGCCAGGCAGGCAAGAAGCTCGACGCGTTGGTGAAGGCCAATCTCGACCCCAAGGCGCCACCGATCAAACTCGCCCGCAAGACCTATCGTCCGGTCAAACCCGCCAGCCGGGCCACGGTCTCGAAATCCTCCCGCGCGATCATACGGGAAACGGAATCGCTTCTGCTGCGGTCAGGCGGCTCGTCGAAACGGCAGGCGCATTACACGCGGATCGCCGAGGCCGTTTCGGCCACCGACCTGTTGCTGCGCTCCATGCTGCGAGGCCCCGCCCGGCATCTCGCCAAGGCAAGGCAAGCCTGGCGCCCCACCTGACCCGGCCTGTCTGCTCCGGCTTTCAATGAACACTTGCCGCCCGCCGGTCTGCGCGGCCTCAGCGGCGCGGCCTGGGCACGTCTTCAGGAGCAACACCGAGCCAGTCATTCACCGCCGTCGCCGCCGGGCCGACACCGCTGCCGGTGACGGAGACCCCGGCCAGCGGGCGCGCGATCGGGCCGGCGGGCGTTTCGAAGACGAGGACTAGCCGGCTGGATGGCTCGCGGCCCCGGCTCTGCGAGATCTCGACGCGCGCGCCCAGCAAGCTGTTCAGGGGTTGCACATCCTGGTGGTAGCCCCGCAGCGTCCGGCGGCGCATGCAAACCTCGCCGGCCTGGCGGTCGAGGATCAGCTGCAAGCGCTCGACGAAGACCAGCAGGCAGAGCAGCCCGATCCCGCCGCCGCCAAAGACATAGACCAGCCCGAACGGGTCGCCGCGCACCAGCATCGTGACACCGGCCGCGACGAAGAACAGGATGAACAGCGACAGACCGATGGTCAGCGGCCAGGGCCTGTATTCGAGCACGAGCTGGCTATGTGTCTGGCGGGTGATCTTCATGGCCGGACCGGAAGGGCGGAGGGAGCATATGCCCTAGACTAGACCGTGCCGCGCCAGGAGTCGCCCGTCTATCGCCAGCAAACCGCAGAAAATCAGTGCCATCCCGGCAAGATGGGCCGGCTGGATCGGGTCGCCAAGCAGCAGGTTCCCCAGCAGCACCGCCGAAACCGGCGCAATGAAGGTCACCGTCGAGGCATTGGTCGCGCCGACCCGCCCGGCAAGCGCATACATGACGATGAAAGAGAACCCTGTCAGCGCCACGCCGATGGCGAACAGCGACGCCCAGCCCTCCGGCGTCGCGATGCGCGGCAGCCCTTCGACGGCCAGCATCACGGGCGCGATCGCAAGCGCCCCGGCCGTCAGGGCCATGGCGGCGATCACCGCGGGGTCGATCCCCCGGAAGCGGCGCAGGTAATTCATCGCCACCGCGTAGCAGATCGGCGCCAGCAGCATGAAGAGGATCGCCCAGACCTCGTTGCCCGCCCCCGCGCGAAGCGCCGGAAGGGTCAGGACGATGATCCCGGCAAAGCCGAAACCGATCCCGAGGCTGCGGGCGCGCGTCGCCTTCTCGCCGCCGGGCCAGAAATGCGAGACGATGACAACCATGATCGGCATCATCGCGTTGACGATCCCGGCCACGCCGCTGGTGACATAGGTCTGCGCCAGGGGGTAGATGGCGAAGGGGATCGCGTAATTCGCCACCCCGAGGAACAGCATCTGGCCGGCCAGCACCGGGCGCCAGGGAATCTCGATGCCACGCGCGAACACCCAGCCCCAGCAGGTCACCGCGCCAAGCGCGATCCGCAGGCAGGACACCGAAAGCGGTCCCATCTCCCGCAGCAGCACCGCGTTGAAAATGAACGAAGCGCCCCAGCCGATGCCGAGCGCCAGAACCCAGAGCCAGTCTTTCAGAGCCATGCGGACCTCCTGTTGGCCCTGCTCTTTGCAGGAACCGGCAGCGAAGGCGACCCGAAACAAGCGCCTTCGCCCCGATCCGCTTTTTTCCTCAGGCCGCCAGTGCCGCGACCTGTGCCCGCGCCGAGGCAACCGTGGCTTCGGCATCGATCGCGAGGCGGTCGGCATGGACAAGCTCGACCTCGGTCAGGCCCATGAAGCCGAGCACGTGGCGCAGATAGGGCGTGGCGAAATCGATGGCCGAATTGGCTTCCGTGCCGCCCGAGGCCATGGCGATGATGACACGCTTGCCCGTCAGCATGCCCTTGGGGCCCTGCTCGGTGTAGCTGAAGGTGACACCGGCGCGGGCCACGAGGTCGATCCAGGCCTTGAGCCCCGAGGGGACACCGAAATTGTAGACCGGCAAGCCGATGACAATCGTATCGGCGGCCTTCAACTCGTCGATCAGGGTGTCGGACAGGGCGAGCATGTCGCGCTGGCTCTGCGAGAGGTCCTCGGCGGCGGCGCCCTTGGTGATTGTCACGAAACCCTCGTCGATCTGCGGCAGCGGATCGCGCGCCAGATCACGCGTGATCACCGTCGCGTCGGCGAATT
Organism: uncultured Tropicimonas sp.; assembly: GCA_947497945.1. Classification (GTDB taxonomy): domain Bacteria; phylum Pseudomonadota; class Alphaproteobacteria; order Rhodobacterales; family Rhodobacteraceae; genus Tropicimonas. The sequence goes on from CANMIP010000004.1 coordinate 117,936, forward strand.
TGTTGGCGATCTCGTCGACAAGGTCCCGGCTGATCGAGTTTTCGAGACGGGCGGAGCTGTCGATGCGCAGAAGCGTATGATCGGTCATGGAGGTCTTCCTTCGGCTGTTGCTTGCGTTGAGGGGAAGATGGTATTGTTTGTTTTTGCAATCAACCTGCCGCCATCAGTGAGTTGATGTGCAAAAATATATAGACAAAACGGCCGCTCGTCGCGACGATGCAGCATCGTCTGTCCCGGGTCTGCTGATGGAGGACGCGGAGCCGCCTGGCGCGCTTGCAGGCACGCAGAAAAAAGGTGCGCAGGCATGACCTGCGCACCCGCCCACAAGCGGTCATGGCCAGGTTACTGGCCGGTGGAACCGTGAGTGCTCGTGGAAAGCCGCGAAACCAGCGGTGCGCCCTGCGGATCGGAGAGGATCCGGTCGATCAGGGACCGGTTGCCCCCCTCACGCTGCAAGGCGATGAGCTGGGTCAGTTGTGAATTCGAGTAAAGCCCGGGATCCACACCGGCATTTCGGGCAAGTTGCTGTTGGTTGGCAAGCGCGGGCATCGCGATGACAGCGACGAGCCCGGCGAGAAGCGCGGTTCTGGTCATGGTCGTGCCTTTCTTCTGATGCGGCCCCGTCTTCAGGGAGGAGCGATCCGGGGCCGTGGGGATGATCCTGAAGTGGGGATGGCGGCGCGAAAAAACAGCTTTCGAAAATTCCAGCAATCTGTTCATCTATGCACAACACATTCGCGAGAAGTAGGTTCGAGTATCATGACAGTGGATACCTGGGATGAAATCCGGACATCCTTTCACGTTGCCAAACTGGGGACTGTATCGGGGGCCGCCGAGGCGCTCGGGGTGCATCATGCAACGGTGATCCGGCATGTGGACGCGCTGGAAGCGCGGCTCGGCACCAAGCTGTTCCAGCGACATGCGCGCGGCTACACGCCGACCGAGGCCGGGATGGACCTGCTCCAGGTCGCGGCGGCGACGGAAGACCAGTTCACCCAGCTGGTGGGCCGGATCCGGGGGCGCGGCGCCGATGTGTCGGGCGAGCTGATCGTGACCTCGATCCCGGCGCTGTCGCAACGACTGTCGCCGCTCCTGGTCGAGTTCATGGAGGAGCATCCGGAGATCCGGGTGCGGTTCCTGACCGACCAGCGGCTCTTCAAGCTCGAATATGGCGAGGCACATGTCGCCATCCGGGCGGGCAGCAAGCCGGACCAGCCGGACAATATCGTCCAGACGCTGGCGCAGGAACCGATCGGCCTCTATGCCACGCGCGGCTATGTCGAACGCCACGGCAAGCTCATCGAAGGCGAGTGGGACGGGCATCGCTTCGTCAATACCGATGATCTCAACACGCGCGCACCCTTCTTCCGCTGGATGTTCGAGAATGTCCCGGCAGAACAGATCACCTACCGGGCCTCGCAGGCGCGCGCGGTCACGGACGGAATTCTCGCCGGCGCCGGGATCGGCTTCCTGCTGGTGCAAGATGCGCAGCGCCATCCCGACCTGGTCCAGGTCATGGAGCCGAAACCGGAATGGCGCAGTCATCTCTGGATCGTGACCCATATCGACCTGCACCGCACCGCGAAGGTGCAGACCATGGTTCAGTTCCTCAAGGAGAAGGCGAAGAGTTGGTCGGACGGCTGAAACGCCAGAGGCAGATCGTCTTGCCTTGATCCGGATCATGGTGACTCCGCGGCAGGCAGCGCAGGCTGCGTCCAGGGAGGACGATCATGCCGGCTGCCACCTGCAAGAAGGATCTCATCGCGGTGACCGAGCGGGAATTCGCAAAACTCACGCGACTTCTCGACGAAATCGCCCCGGACAAGGCGCTCCTGCCGGACGAGACCGGCATCTCCATCAAGGACATCGTCGGCCACAGGGCGCATTGGATCTGCCTGTTCCTTGGCTGGTACACCGATGGGCAGGCGGGGCGCGACGTGCATTTCCCGGCCCCCGGGTACAAGTGGAACCAGCTGCCCGAATACAATGCCGAGATCCGGCGGCAGCAGCGCGGGCTCGGCTGGGTCGAGGCGCGGCTGCTGCTCAATGAATACCACGCCCAGTTCCTGGCTTTCCTGCAGATTCGTGACGATGCGGAGCTCTATGGCGGCCCGATGAAAGGCGCGCGCAACAGCTGGACAGCCGGCCGTTGGGCCGAGGCCGCCGGCGCGTCGCATTATCGGTCTGCGGTGAAAACGATCCGGTCCGCGATCCGCGCCAGCCGCTGCTCCGCGGACGCCTAGCGCAGACCGCGCAGCAACGCCGTCGCCGGTCAATCGGCTACTGGCATGTGACCCGAACCGTCACCTGCACCGCCCGCTCGGCGATCTCCGGCGGCGGCAGGACCGGTCCCTGTGCGCCGACCGTGATCTCCACGCCGTTCTGGGCGAGGAACAGCTTCGCCGCCTCGCCCCGAACGGCGAAATTCACGTTCTCCGGCAACGCACCCGTCTGTTCTTCGACAGCGCGCTTGTCGAGCCGCGCCACGACCACACCCACAACCTGACCTGAGCTGCCGAAAAGCGGTCCGCCCGAGTTTCCCGGCTGGACGGGCGCGGAGATCTGCATGTCGAAGCTGCTTCCGCGAAGCCCCTTCAGCGAAGACACCGCGCCACGAGTCACGTTCAGCCCCTCCAGGATGCCACTCAACGGAAAGCCCGCTGCCGTCACGTCCGAATTGAGCCGCGCCGGCGTCGCCGCGAAGACCGCATGGGCCAAGCCTGCCCGCTCCGGGGCGTTGAGAAGGGCGAGGTCGAACGCGTCGGAAACGGCAACCAGGCGCGCCGGCCGGTCGTCGACCTCATACCGCCGGCACCCCTCTACGACATGCGCATTGGTGAGAACATCTCCGCCGGAATTGACGACAAACCCGGTTCCCGTGCTGACGAAGCCATTGCCGCCCGGCACACCGGCTCCGGCCTGCGGAGGCGCAACGGGCGGCGTCCCGGGCGTCGTATCCTCCTGCGCCAGCAGCGCAACCATATCCAGGATCGCCACGAGGCGTCCTTGATCCGGAAGCACCAGCGGCTCGCCCGGACCCCGCCGGATACTTCCCGACACGGCCCGCATCAGCCCCGCATCCGCATTGGACGCGCTCAACATCACGGTCGACCATGCGCCCTCGACAAATTCGGACCTGGCATAGAGCGACCCTTCCGACGTCCGCGCGGTCGTGATTGCGGTTCCGTCCCGGCGCAACTCATACACCGGCTCAGAGCCTGCATGTTGCCGGGCGACAAAGTCGTGAAAGCCCGACGTGCGCTCGGTATCGGCGCGGGCGAAAGAGTAGGCCAGCGTCGAGCCTTGATGGGACCAGTTCTCGAAAGACCCTTGCGTCCCCTTCGACTGGACAGCCTCGAAGGGAAACAGCAGCGACAGCCCATAGGTCTCCGCATCCAGCGTGTTCCAGCCATTGGAAACGACCTCATCGGCCACCGAGAGCACGAGAGCGGCAAGCGTCAGGTTGGTCGGCCCGGTGCCGAGCTCCTTCCACGCATAACGCTCGAGCGCTCCCTCGCTGAGCTTCCCCCAGGCGCCGTCCAGCATCCCGTTGTAATCGGAGCGCATCGCCAGGGCGAATTGCAGGAAACGCACTTCTTCACGGCTGAACCCCGCCGCCTCCACAGGCCCAAGCAGGAAGGCCGGGTCCTGCGCCGACGCCTGGCGAAACGGCAATGCGAAGAAGAGCACGATCAGAAGCAGGCAGACCCGGCCAGGGCCCGATGGCAACCGCTTTGCGCCGCACCGCGCCTTCACCGCCCTGCCGCCCCGCAAGCCCCCTGTCACGGCTCGCCCGAATGGACCCGCCCATCCGCCTCGTCGAGCTCCTGTTCGAGAAAGCGCTCGAACGCGTCGAGATTGACCGCCTCGAACTGGCCGAAGCTCTGCATCCAGATCGAGGCATCGCGCAGCGCATCCGGCTCCAGCTTGCACCATTTGACCCGCCCGCGCTTCTCCTGGCTGATTAGGCCAGCCCGGGTCAGGATGGTCAGATGCTTGGAAATCGCCGCAAGCGACATCTCGAACGGCTCGGCGACATCGGTGACCGCCATGTCGTCTTCGAGGAGCATCGTCAGGATCTGCCGGCGCGTGGGGTCCGAAAGGGCGGCAAAGACGATGTCGAGGGCGGATTGCATGGCGCGAGCCTACGCCTTCGGCGCGGGGGAGGGAAGTGCGTGGCTGCACCGACCGGCACGGTGCCGTTCCCGCCGGCCGCGCCCCCTGTGAGCAGGCGGCAAAAGCCAGCCCCCGCACGCGGCGCCCCCCTCGGCAAGGCACAGCAAGACGCGCCCAACCCGCAGCGCCCCGTTTCCGGCAGCCCCCGGAACGGCGCTTGAGATCCGGCAACTCCTGGGGATTGATCGCGTCCCCGGAGCTTCGGGAGCGGCACAAACGAAAACGGCCGGGCACAAGGCCCGGCCGCTCGATGTAGTCGTTGTTCCTGCGATTACTCGCGGTTGCCGAAGAGCTGCAGCAACATCAGGAACATGTTGATGAAGTCCAGGTACAGGCTCAGAGCGCCCATGATCGCGGCCTTGCCCAGCCACTCCTGGTCGCCATGCGCGGCCATCTGGATATAGGTGTTCTTGATCTTCTGGGTGTCATAGGCGGTCAGGCCGGCAAAGATCAGCACGCCGATCACGGAGATCGCGAATGTCATCGCCGAGGAGGCCAGGAAGATGTTCACGATCGAGGCGACGATGATGCCGATCAGGCCCATCATCAGGAAGGTGCCCCAACCGGAGAGGTCCTTCTTGGTCGTGTAACCATAGAGCGACAGACCGGCGAAGGCGATTGCCGTGATCAGGAAGACCTGCGCGATGGAGGTCGTGGTGTAGACGAGGAAGATCGAGCTGAGCGACAGACCCATCACCGCGGCGAATGCGTAGAAGACCAGCTGCGCCGTGGCGGCCGACATGCGGTTGATCATCGCCGAGAGGCCAAAGACAAAGGCCAGCGGGGCGAACATGATGATCCATTTCAGCGGCGAGACGAAAATCGTGTGCCCGAGGGAGGTCAGGTACATGTCCGGGCCAAGCTGGGCCACGGCCTGCGACGGGTCCGCGGTGACCGACAGGCCGGCAAAGGCCCACGCGGCGAGCGCGGTGATCAGCATGCCCACGGACATCGTGCCGTAGACCTTGTTCATATGGGCGCGAAGGCCCTCGTCGATCTCGGCGGCGCGGGCGCCTGAGACGCCTACCGTCCGGATCGTATCGTATTCAGCCATGGTTACCTCCGTTCGTGTTTCGAAAACGCCCGCTGGATTGCAGCGGGCGCCCTTTGGGACAAATATCGTCGGGCGGAGGCCCTATTTCAAGTCCTTCCCGCCGGATATGGTTTCAGACGGGACAGACTGGTCAGCCAAGCCAGTGATGGGGCACGTCCCAGGCAGGACGAGACGCCTCGACTTCGGCCTGGTAGCGCGAGACTCCGATGTCGCGCAGGGCGCGATCATCGAGCTTCGCCAAATCCCGGCGTTGCTTGTGAACCGCGACCATTTCCATGATCCAGTTGAAGAAGCCCGTGTGGTGCATCGCACCGACGAGCGGTGTATTCGTGGTATGTGCGCTCATTGCGGTTTCCTTAACGCTTTGTGAACGAGGCTTTGCCTGCCATCAATTTCCTTGATCTATATGGGGCAGTATGCTTCATATGAAAAACGAATGTTTTTGAAGATATCCATCAAAATGGGTGATGAATGCCTCGAAACCTCGATTTGACTGCCCTTCGCTCCTTCGTCGCCGTCGCCGATAGCGGCGGCGTGACCAAGGCTGCGGGCTATTTGAACCTCACGCAATCTGCAGTTTCCATGCAAATCAAGAGGTTGGAGGAATCGCTCGATGTCGAGCTTCTGAATCGTGCCGGGCGCGGCGTTTCACTGACCTCGAATGGCGAACAGCTTGTTTCCTACGCCCGCCGCATGCTGCGACTAAATGACGAGGCCATTGACCGGCTCACCGCGCATGATTTTGGCGGCGAGATCATGCTCGGCGTGCCCCATGACATCGTCTACCCGCATATCCCCGAGGTGCTGCGCCGCTTCAACGCCGCCTTCCCGCGCGTGCGGGTCAACCTCGTCTCCTCCTATTCGCGGGCGCTGCTCGACCAGTTCGCGCGCGGACAGTTCGCCATGATCCTGACAACCGAGCTTGGCCACCCCGATGCGGCTGAGGTCCTGATGGAAAAGCAGCTGGTCTGGGTCGGCGCCGAGGGCGGAAGCTGCTGGCGTCAGCGTCCGCTGAGATTCGGATCGGGGCGGCAATGCCTGTTCCGCTCTGCCGGCATTCGTGGCCTGGAGCGCTGCGGCATCTCCTGGGAACTGGCCGTGGAATCCGAATCGGACCGCACCATCGAGGCCACGGTCCGCGCCGATCTCGCCGTCGCGCTGATGCTGGAAGGGACCGAACCGCCCTTCCTCGAAAAGATCGACCATAACGGCAACTTGCCGGACCTTCCGAGCTACTCGATCAATCTCTATGTCTCGGATCTTGCGCGCGGCCGCGCGGAAGAGGCGTTGGTGGACCTCGTCCGCCAGGCCTTTCAGAGCGACCGGCTCACGGCATCGTCACCACGACCTTCCCAGTCGAGCGACGCTGCCTGAGCAGCTCCAGCGCCTCGAGCGCCTGCGTCAAAGGCAGCGCGTGGCTGACATGGGGTCGCAGCCGACCGGCCTCGTACCAGCCGAAGAGCTGTTCCAGGGACCCGGTCAGAACCTCGGGCGCGAAGGCCAGGTAGCCGCCCCAGTAGAGACCGATCACCGAGAGGTTCTTGACCAACAGGTGATTGGCCGGGATCTGTGGCACCTCGCCGCCGGCAAAGCCGATCGCCAGGATCCGCCCATCCGGGTTGGTCGCGCGAAAGCATTGGCGAAACAGCTCCCCGCCAACCGCTTCATAGACCACATCCGCCCCGCCCAGCGCCTTCAGCTGTCCGCGGATAGCCGCGCTCTCGGCGTCGATCAGATGCGTTGCCCCGGCCTGCCGCGCGATGTCCAACTTCTCTGCCCCGCGCGCGATGGCAATAACCTCCGCCCCCATCAGCGCGCCGATCTCGACCGCTGTCAGACCGACCCCGCCCGCCGCGCCGGTCACGACCAGCCGCTCGCCCGGTTGCAGCCGCGCCTTGTGGTCCAGCGCGACATGGGAGGTCCCATAGGCCACCTGGAATGCCGCCGCATGAATGGCCGACATCGCATCGGGCAGCTTCACGCAACGCTCGGCCGGCACCACCGCCAGCTCGGCCAACCCGCCCTGGCCATTGAAGACCGCGACCCGGTCGCCGACAGCAAGCCGCTCGACGCCGGCTCCAAGCGTCTCGACCCGCCCGGCCATCTCCATCCCGAGGGTGACCGGCGGCTCCGGCCGCTCCTGGTATTTCCCACGCGACATCAGCAGGTCGGCGAAATTGAGCCCACAGGCCTCGACAGCAATCCGGACCTCGCCTGGAGCCGGCTCCGGAACCGCAATATCGACCAGCGCCGGTGGGCTGTCGAAATCTGAAATCTGCAGGGCGCGCATGGGATCTCCTCGGCAGGCTGGATGTCGGCGCATCCTAGGCAGAAACGAATCAAGCTTGAAACCGTTTCCTTGCGTGCCCGAAGGGCCCCGCAGCGCGCCGGGATCGCTCCTCCGCCCCTGCGCATTCCGAAAAGCCGCCAGACCGCTCTTTGCATTTTGCATTGCAGTTTGCACTTCTCCTCAAACGCGAGTCAGACGAGAAGTTTTTTTGGACCGAAATCGGCGCAAATACCTGCAATGGATCGTTTTCTTTTGTGATGACAAAAAGATAGGTTGTTTCACGAACTGTTCGTCTCAACTGTGTAAGTTGGCAGTTGCCAGAGATGACGTGATGGTCGGCAACTTGGGATTGTAGCGATTGCGGAGGAGGTCAGATGACCCACCCTGTTGATGTTCATGTTGGAAAGCGCGTCCGCCACCGGCGCTGGATGATTGGGGTGACCCAGCAGCAGCTCGCCGAAAGGGTCGGGATCAAGTTCCAGCAGATCCAGAAATACGAAACCGGTGTGAACCGGATCAGCGCTTCGCGGCTGTGGGACATCGCGGATGCGCTTCAGGTCAATGTCGGCTTCTTCTTCGAAGGGCTGAAAAGCGAGGCAGAGTGGGAAAACCCCGCGCCGGGCGACCTGCTGGCCGACCGTGAAGCGCTGGAGCTCGTGCGCTCCTATTACGCGATCCCGGAGAACCAGCGCCGCCAGCTCTTCGAACTCGCGCGCGTTCTCTCCGACGACGCCGCTTGACCCCCAGACGGCGCAGGGCTACCGCGCGAGGGAGGGCCGACCCGGCCCGCCCAATCCGGAGTGGCCCATGACCGACGATCCAACCTCCGAGTCCGGAAGGACCCTGACCTTCGAAGACATCGCCAGGGATGTTCAGGCGACGGCCAATGCCATGGCCGACGCCGCCCGCGCCGTCACCCTGCCGCTTTTCCGGTCGCCGGACCTGTCCACCGAAAACAAGCTGGACTCCGGCTTCGACCCGGTCACGGATGCGGACCGCGCCGCCGAACGCGCAATGCGTGAAGTGCTCGCCCAGCGCCGCCCGCTCGACGCGATCCAGGGAGAGGAGTACGGCTTCACGGCCGGAAGCAGCGGCTTCACCTGGGTGCTCGACCCGATCGACGGCACCCGCGCCTTCCTCTCCGGCCTGCCCTGCTGGGGCACGTTGATCGCGCTCTGCGCCGAAGACGGGCCGGTGCATGGCATCATCGACCAACCCTTCACCGGCGAACGCTGGGAAGGTGGTCCGCTTGGCGGCCACCATAGCGGCCCACATGGCGACCGTGCCCTGCAGACCCGCGCCCCGCGGCCGCTTTCCGAGGCCATCCTGTTCTCGACCTTCCCCGAGATCGGCACGCCGCAGGACCAGGCCCTGTTCCAGCGCGTCTCCCGATCCGTCCGCCTGACGCGGTTTGGCACGGATTGCTATGCCTACGGCCTGCTTGCGCTCGGCCAGATCGATCTCGTGATCGAGGCCGGCCTCAATGATTACGACATCTGCGCGCCGATTGCCGTGATCGAGGCCGCCGGCGGCATTGTCACCAACTGGGAAGGCGGCCCGGCCCATTCGGGTGGACGCGTTCTTGCCGCCGCGAATGAAGCGATCCACGCCGAGGCGCTGGCGCTTCTGGCCTGACCTCTCCGTGACAGCGCGCCTGCGGAAATCCACCCATGCGCGGCTTCCTGACTTGACGGATGCCCGTTCCTCGCTTCGAGTTAACCGACAGGAAACCGCCGACACCCTATCGTCCGGTCGACCAAACCTCGGAGACAGAATGTTTCGACTGATTCTTGCCGTCCTCGCCACCATATGTCTCGCCGCCGGCCATCTCGCGCCCCAGCCCGAGGCGCGCGCCACCGCGCCGGACCAGCTTGTTCCGGTCGCCAGCCAGGCAAGCACCGTGACGGATGTGGTGAACGCGGCGCGGAAGGGCAAGGGACGCAAGGCGATCCAGCGCTCCTCCCGGCTCGATGCCGTCGCCGCCTCCCATGCCAATGACATGGCCAAGCGTGGCTATTTCTCCCATGTGTCGCCCAACGGCTCCAAGCCGAGCGACCGTGCCCGCCGTGCCGGCTATCGCTACTGCCTGATCGCGGAGAATATCGCCAATGGCTACCCGACCGTCGCACAGGTGATGAATGGCTGGATGAAATCCAGCGGCCACCGCAAGAACATCCTGCTCCCGAAAGTGACCGAATTCGGCCTCGCCCGCGCGCCCGGCGACACCTGGGTGATGGTCCTTGCCAAGCCCGGCTGCTGAACCGCCAGATCAAATTCGGGATCCGGGTACGGAGCATGATGATGTGGACACCCCGGGGATCCCGAGCACACCTGGGGTGACGACCATTCTTCCATGAGCAACAGGCAGATCATCATCGCCACCTGCCCTTGTCCAGTCCGCATCGGGCGATCTCGGCACGTCATCGACACGGGCCGGCATGGCTGTGGAACAAGAACGGTGCCGCTGCGGGATCGCCGAAGATCGGGAAAATGCCGGAACTCAGACCGGTGGCAGGCCGGAAAGTTTGCGTCCTCCCGCGTCGACTCTTCCGTGGAAATTAGCGGCGCAGCTCTTTGACGAGATGGCGCGGGCATCGACAGGCGCATTCCAGACCGCGCCGGTTCCGAAAGGATGGTGCGACCACGAGACAGGTCGGGACCGAAACCGCGATCCGGTCGGCGGACGTCCGGATCAGAGGCCGAGGCTGTCGGCGATCAAGGGATTGACCGTGCGGCTGTGCCCCGGCTCAGCGCCCTTCCCCGGATCGCCGTGACAGGACAGGCCGGCAACATAGACATCCACAATCGCCCGGTCATCGCCCATCATGATCGTCGGGAAGACCGCCTCCCAGATCGATTCCGCCCGGTCGACCCGCTGGGCAATGGCCGGGGTCGAGGCGAGGTCCAGTACCACGAGATCGGCCGCCGTGCCGTCCCGCAGCGTGCCGATCCGGTCGCTGGCGCGCATGGAGCGGGCCGAGCCCTCGGTCGCCAGCCAGAGCAGCTGCGCCGGGTGCAGCGCGTGGCCCGTGAGCTGCGCGATCTCATAGGCCGCGGCCATCGTGCGCAGCATTGAGAAGTTCGAGCCGCCCCCGGTATCGGTCGCAAGCCCGACCGTCTGGCCCTCGGACATCGCCCGCGCCGTGTCGAAGAGGCCGGAGCCGATGAAGGTGTTCGAGGTCGGGCAGTGGATCAGCGCCGCGCCCGAGGCGCGCAGCCGGGCGCGTTCGTCATCGGTCAACCAGATCGCATGGCCGAACATGGCGCCGGGGCCGAGCAACCCATGCGCTTCATAGGTGTCGAGATAGTCCTTCTTGCAGGGATAGAGCTCGCGCACCCATTCGACCTCGTCGGTCTGCTCGCTCAGATGGGTCTGCATCGGGCAATCGGGATGCTCGCCCCAGAGCGACCCAAGCGCTTCAAGCTGTTCGGGCGACGAGGTCGGCGAGAATCGCGGCGTGATCGCATAGATCGCGCGGCCCGTCCCATGCCAGCGCTCCAGCAGCGCCTTGCTCTCGTCATAGGCGCTGCGCGCATCGTCGCGGAGCCTATCGGGCGCGTTGCGATCCATGCAGGTCCGCCCGGCGGCAACGGCCATGTTCCGTTCCGCCGCGGCTTCGAAGAAGGCCGTCACCGAATCCGGGTGGATCGTGCAGAAGCTGGTGACGGAGGTCGTCCCATGCGCCAGGAGCAGGTCGAGATAGCGGGCGGCGATCTCGGCGGCGTATTCCGGATCCCCGAAGCGCATTTCCTCGGGAAATGTATAGCTGTTGAGCCAGTCGATCAGCCGCTTGCCCCAGGAGGCGATGATCGCCGTTTGCGGGTAATGGGCATGGGCATCGATGAACCCGGGCAGGATCAGCCCGTCGCCATGGTCGATGACGCTTGCGCGGGGATGGGCCTGCCGCAACGCATCCGCCGCGCCGGTGGCCGCGATCCGGCCGTCGCGCAGCAGGACGGCACCGCGGCGTTCATATCGGGTGGCGGCCTCGGCCGGCGCCTCGAAGGGGTTGGCATGGATGTCCAGCACCTGCCCCAGCAGCAATGTCTCTTTTTCGCTCATATTCGGGAGCCTAGGCGCGGCCCGAGGGCGCGGCAATGGGGAAGCGCTGGTTGCGCCCCGCGCCGTGGGGCTTATTCTGGTGCCGAGTTCACGCGGAGGGCGCTTCCATGACCGAAGAGATCGCCGAAAGGGCAGGTCGTGACGACGACGCCTATGCACTGCGCCGCGAACGGGTCCGCGAAGTGCTGCTGGCGATCAACCGTGCCGACTCGGCCGGGCTCGGCCGGCTGCTGGACCAGCTCCACCCCGCCGATGTGGCCGACCTCATGGAACAGGTTGGCGACAAGACGCGACATCTCCTGCTGCGCTTCTGGGGCCGGGATATCGACGGCGAGATCCTCAGCGAGCTTGACGAGGGCGTGCGCGCCGAAGTGATCGAGCTGCTGCCGGACGAGGTGCTGAGCGAGGCGGTGCTCGATCTTGAATCGGACGACATTGTCGATCTGATCGAGGACCTGGAAGAGGACCGCAAGGATATCCTGCTCGAATCCCTGCCCGCCAGCGAGCGGGTCGCGGTCGAGAAGGCGCTGAGCTATCCCGAGGGCTCGGCCGGCCGCCTGATGCAGCGCGAGGTCGTGCGCGCGCCCGAGCATTGGACGGTGGGCGAGGCGATCGACTATATCCGCCAGGATGCCGAGGAACTTCCGGAACAGTTCTATCACGTGATACTCGTCGACCCGAAGATGCGGCCGACCGGCTATGTGACCCTGGGCAAGCTGATGTCCATGTCGCGGGTGCGGGCGCTGCGGGAAGTGAGCGAACATTCCTTCCGGACCGTTCCGGTGGAGCTCGACGAGGAAGAAGTTGCCTATCTCTTCAACCAGTATCACCTGATTTCCGTGCCGGTGGTGGACGCGCAGGAGCGGCTGGTCGGCGTGATCACGATCGATGACGCCATGGCCGTGCTCGACGAGGAGAACGAGGAGGATATCCTGTTGCTGGCCGGTGTGGCCGAGGAAAGCTCGCTGTCGGACAGCGCGCTGGAGACCACCCGGCTGCGTCTGCCCTGGCTGGCGGTGAACCTGCTGACGGCGATCCTGGCCTCGATGGTGATCGCGCTCTTCGAGGATGTGATCGGCCAGGTCGTGGCGCTGGCGGTGCTGATGCCGATTGTCGCCTCGATGGGCGGCAATGCGGGCACGCAATCGCTGACAGTGGCGGTGCGCGCGATCGCGACCAAGGACCTCACCGGTTCGAATGTCTGGCGCGTGGTCAGGCGGGAACTGGTCGTGGGGCTGCTCAACGGGGCCGCCTTCGCCGTCACGATGGGGATCGTGGCGCTGATCTGGTTCGGATCGACCCAGATCGGGTTGGTGATCGGCCTGGCGATGATCGTGAACCTCGCCGTGGCGGCCCTTGCGGGGATCCTGGTGCCGGTGACGATGGAGAAGATGGGGGTCGATCCGGCGCTGGCCTCGGGCACATTCGTGACCACGGTGACGGATGTTGTCGGCTTCTTTGCCTTTCTCGGGCTGGCATCGGTGGTCCTGCTGTGAGCCTCGCAGAGGCGAAGAAGGCAGCCCGCAACGCCGCCTTCGCCCGGCGCAAGGCCGCACATGCGATCCACGCGTCACGGGCCGCGGCGGCGTTGAGCGCGCATCTTGCGGGGATCTCGGGGAAGGTCGTTGCCGGTTACCTGCCGATCCGCACGGAGGCCGACCCGCTGCCGGCGATGACCCTGCTGGCAGAGGACAACCGGATCGCGGTGCCGGTTGTCCTTGGAGCTGGGCAGCCGCTGCTGTTTCGGGAATGGCGGCCGGGATGCCCGCTTCGGAAGGGGGCGTTTGACGTGATGGTGCCGGCTGAAGGCGCCGAGCTTGTCCCGGAGCTGATCATCGCGCCGCTGGTGGCCTTCGACCGCGATTTCTATCGCCTCGGTTATGGCGGCGGATTCTACGACCGAACCCTGGAGAAGCTTCGGGCCCTTGGCCAGGTCGAGGCGATCGGCTTCGCCTATGACGCGCAATGTTTCGAAGACTTGCCACTGGAACCGACGGACCAGGCGCTTGACGGCGTGGTGACCGAGGCCGGGGCGCGTCCCCTCGCAGATTGACGCTGCCGCGTCGCACTGCCTTGGGGCCGGGCGCGCGCTTCGCGCGCGTGGACCGGCCGCGACGCTTGCGCCAATGCGCCCCCGAAGGGCTTGCCCCCGAGGCAGTCCGGGGCTAGGGCGGGCGGCATGAAGATACTCTTTCTGGGCGATGTGATGGGCCGTGCGGGACGTGCGGCGGTCAGCGAGCGACTTCCAGCGCTGCGGCGCGACTGGGGGCTGGATTTCGTCGTGGTCAATGGCGAGAACGCAACCTCGGGCATGGGGCTTTCGAGCGCACATGCCAAAGCGCTGCTTGAGGCCGGGGCGGATTGCATCACCCTCGGCGACCATGCCTTCGACCAGAAGGACATGCTGCAATATATCGAGCGGGAGAAGCGGATCCTGCGGCCGATGAACTACGCCAAGGATGCGCCGGGCCGCGGCGCGGCGGTGTTCACGGCGACCGGCGGCCGGAAGGTGCTTGTCGCCCAGGTCCTCGGCCAGGTCTTCATGAAGCGGCCCTTTGCCGACCCATTCTCGGATATCGACGCGCTCCTGCGGGCCCATCCGCGCGGTGGGATGGTCGCGGCAAGCCTGATCGACATCCATTGCGAGGCGACCTCGGAAAAGATGGGGATGGGACATTTCTGCGACGGACGGGCGAGCGTGGTCGTTGGCACCCATACCCATATCCCGACGGCGGATGCGCAGATCCTGTCCGGCGGCACGGCGATGCTTTCCGATGCCGGGATGTGCGGCGACTACAACAGCGTGATCGGCATGGACAAGGCCGAGCCGATGCGCCGCTTCGTGACCGGCATGCCCAAGGGGCGCTTCTCGCCGGCGCTCGGCGAAGCGACGCTGTCCGGCCTCTATGTCGAGACCGATGACAGAACGGGCGCGGCAACGCGCGTTGAAATGGTCCGGCAGGGTGGACGGCTGGCCCAGGCTGGACCAGCGACAGGCTGAACCTGGCATTTCGGGCCGAAGCAGTCCGAAATCAGCTATGCCTGCCGACCTGTCTAGCGATGTCGGCAAGCGCCTCGCGCTGGCGGTCCGTCAGGCGCCCCGGCCCGGCGGCAACCTGGGCGCGAAGTGTCTCGGGAGCCGGATCAAGCATTTCCGTCGCGCCGATGGTCCGCATACGGCGGGCAATCCTCGCGAGGGCTGCGTCGACACTCGGCGACTGGCGCACACACCATGGCCCCAACACGAGCAGTTCCTGCGCTTCGGCATGGCTCATCCCGAGACTGCTCTGCGCGGCCCGGACCAATGCCCGGTTCTGTTCTTCGCTCGGCGTCGCGCCAAGCTCGACAAGCGCCACCACACGCGCGCCGGCGGCGAGGCGAGGATCCTCGCTCTCGTCCACCGGGTGCACGCCGGTTTTCCGTTCGAAGGTCCATTGGCGGATGCTGCCGATCGCATCCCGACCGAGATCGGCCAACTCCGTGGCCGCTTTGGCGGTGTTTCGTGCCCGGTTTAACCAGAAATGCGCCCCTGCGAGCAGGGTCGGATGGCCAATGAGACGATGCCGGCAACGGGTCCGGTCATCAGCGACGCCGCCAGGGACGGCAACCACGGCGACCCTATCCCCCGAAAACCGTCAAGCCACGTGCCCCGACCGCGCCGCGCAGCGGCGCCCCCCCAACCGTTTCCCGCGCATTTCCAATGCAAGTGGAAACCGGCGGGAGCCCCTCCTGCCGCCCGCCCCGGGCATTGAAAGCTTGCACAGTGGCCCGGCCACGCTAAGGATGGCCTCCGGAGCAGTCACGGGACGCGCATGGAATTACTCAGCCTAGGCCCGACGGTCGAACCCGTCCTCGCGCTCTGCGTGGTGCTGAGCATGTTCGTGCTCTTCTCGCGCGAGATCTTCCCCGCCGAAGTCGTCGCCATGCTCGGCGCCGCGGTCATGCTGATCACCGGTATCTTGCCCTATGACGCCGCCCGCGACGTGCTTTCGAACCCCGCCCCCTGGACCATCGCCATGATGTTCCTCGTCATGGGCGCGCTGGTGCGCACCGGCGCGCTCGACTGGTTCACCCAGATCGCGCAGAGACAGGCCGTCCAGAGCCCCCGCCGCGCCATCGGCTCGCTGATCGGCGTCGTCGTGCTCGCCTCCGCCATTGTTTCCAATACGCCGGTTGTCGTGGTCATGATCCCGGTCATGGTCCAGATCGCCCGCACGATCGACCGTCCGGCCTCCAAGATGCTGATCCCGCTCTCCTATGCCGCCATCCTCGGCGGCACGCTGACGCTGATCGGCACCTCGACCAACCTTCTCGTCGATGGCGTCGCGCGCGCCAACGGGCTGGAGCCGTTCGGGATTTTCGAGGTCACGCCGCTGGCGATCTTCCTCGTCGCCTGGGGCATGATCTACCTGCGTTTCATCGCCTATCGCCTTCTGCCCAGCCGCGACTCGATGGCAAGCCTGCTGTCCGACAAGCGCAAGATGAAGTTCTTCACCGAGCTGGCCCTGCCCGAGGATAGCGACCTGATCGGGCGCAAGGCGGTCGAGGTCGGGCTGTTCAAGCGCGACGGCGTGCGGCTCATCGACGTGCTGCGCGGCGACGCCTCGCTGCGGCGCGACATGAAGACCGTCGTTCTCGAGGCGGGAGACCGGGTCGTCCTGCGCACACGTATGGCGGAACTCCTGAGCCTCCAGGAAAACAAGGCGCTGCGCCAGGTCGACAAGCTGAGCCAGGTGCGCACGGAGACGGTCGAAGTGCTGATCTCCCCCGGTGCGCGCATGGTCGGGCGGACACTCGGGCAGCTGCGCCTGCGGCGGCGCTACGGCGTCTACCCGCTCGCCGTCCACCGCCGGAACCAGAATATCGGACGCCAGCTCGACGACCTGGTGGTGCGTGTCGGCGATACGCTCCTGCTCGAAGGCGCGCCGGAGGATATCCAGCGCCTCGCCGCGGATATGGGGCTGGTCGATATCGCGCGCCCCTCCGCCCGGGCCTTCCGGCGCGAGAAGGCACCGATCGCGCTGGCGGCGCTGCTCGGAATTGTCGGGCTGGCGGCCATCGGCGTGGCGCCGATCCTCCTGCTCTCCTTTCTCGCCGTGGCCGTGGTGTTGGGAACCCGCTGCATCGATGCGGATGAAGCCTTTTCCTTTGTCGAGGGACGCCTGCTGGCGATGATCTTCTCCATGCTGGCGGTCGGGGCGGCGCTGGAAGCCTCGGGCGCGGTCGAACTGATCGTGACCGCCGTCGCGCCGGGGCTTGAACGCCTGCCCCCCTTCCTCATCGTCTGGGCGATCTACCTGCTGACCTCGCTGCTGACCGAACTGGTCTCGAACAACGCCGTCGCCGTTGTCGTCACCCCCATCGCCATCGGGCTGGCAACCGCCATCGGCTACGACCCGCGCCCGCTTGTGATCGCCGTCATGGTCGCGGCCTCGGCCAGCTTCGCCACCCCCATCGGATACCAGACCAACATGATGGTCTATGGCCCGGGCGGCTACCGCTTCACCGATTTCATGCGCGTCGGCATTCCGCTCAACCTCTCGATCGGAATCCTGGCCTCGGCCCTGATCCCGATCCTCTGGCCGCTCTGAACCGCCACGAAAAAGCCAGCCCCCCGGGAAGACCGGAGGGCTAACATCCGCAATCACCTGTCCGTGCCGGGATCAGCCCGCGCGCAGGAGCTCGGCATGTTTGACCGCGCCGCGATGCGTTTCGACAAATTCCATCAACGAACCGACCGTCATGTCGCGGCCACCGAATCCGTGCCAGGGCTCGAAATGCGGCACATGCAGCACGCTGGTCTTGTCGAGCCGCAGCAGCCGCAGCAGCACCCAGGCCACGATCGCGCCGCCCGCGCCGTCCAGCTTGCCCTCGCCGCTGGCTTCCGCCTCCTGCAGGCTGTGGAACCAGAGCGGCGTCTTCTGGATTCCGTGATCGGCCAGCGCTTTCGGCACCGGCTGCGGCGCAATCCCGAGATGGGCGGCAATCTGCTGCCCGGAGGCAACCTCCAGCGCGAAACGGTCGCGCATGATGTTGCGCAGCGGCAGCTTTGCAGCCTGGTCGCGGGTGAGAACCACGCCGGGGAACCGGAGCCCGTCATGAATAAAGGGCATCGCGAAGAGCGCCGAGGCGACCTTCGTGCTGACCGCCCGCGCCCGCGGCGCCGTCTGCCCCCTCATGTCGAACATCATGTTCATGTCCATGTTGGCCTCCAGCGGACGACGGCTGAACCCGGGATGGGCAAAGAAGCCGATCGGGTCGGTCCCCGTCTTCATGGCGTATTTCGTCTGCGCCGTGGCGTGGCCAAACCGGTAGGCCGCGCCGGAAAACTCGACCGGCATGATCGCCGCTTCATCGGGGAAGCTGTCGGGATGCTGGCCCTTGTGGATGGCCGCATCGGTGCAGAAGGCCGGCAGGAACCGGTTGCAGATCAGCCACTGGTAATGGAGCCGGATGAACCGCCGCACCGCCTCGAACCCCTTGAGCGCCGGAACAACGCCGTCGTCCCAGATATCCTGCGGCATCCCCGCCTCGGCACATGCGACAACATCCGTCGCCGTCGTGTCGCCTTCGCTCATGTGAGACATCAGGATATTGTGCAGGCAGATGAAGGCGCCCTGGATCTGGCTGACAAAGACATTCTCGTCATTTCGAGGATCGCCGATCAGCGCCGTGCCATGGGCGTTCCGCGCCAGGTCGAGCGGGTTGTCGTCGCGGCCGAAGAGCAGGAACCCGCCGGATTTTGCGAGATCCGGGTGGTGGCCGGTATTGGCGTAGAGATGCGGGCTGGCCTCGGGGCCGTCGCCATAAACGCAATCGAGATCGAGATTGGGCGTCCGCAGGTTGCGCACGAAGCGCGGGTCGATCTGCGTGCCGATGGCCGAGGTCGCGTCCAGCGTGATGTCATGGTCGATGAACTGGCCGAAAAAGGTCATGCCCGCCTCTGCCGGACCGTCCGAGACATCGACCTCGAGCATGTCGTCGATCAGGGCCTCGAAGATATCTGCAAGGCCCTGCTTGTCGCCACTCCATTGCAGCGGGTTCTTGAGGCCGGGCACGAGCCGCCCGAAGGTCTGCGCCAAGGGCGCCGATTGCGCCATCGTGTCGTGGACACAATGCTGCATCAACTTGTCAAAACGCGTGAGGCCGTGGGGAACATAAGTCACGGAAATATCTCCAATATATTGAATTTATTTATAAAGAACAGAAGAACTCGATAACGATACCGCGCAGTATAATTCTCAGATGATGACATCTTGCGCTGATTCCATCAAGCGAGGCGGCAAGAATTCGCCAGACGGGGCGGCGGGCCGGAGATCCCGGAGGATATCGCGGACCGGACCTTCCGTCTTCACGGCGCGGTCCGCCTGTTTCGACAAAGCGGGAGACTGTTCGGGCTGCGGGATTGCCCCACCCCCTCGCTTTGGGCTATGGACGCGCCAATCAGACGCAATTCCCGACCCGAACGGAGAAGACCCATGGCCGGCCATTCAAAATGGGCGAATATCCAGCACCGCAAGGGGCGCCAGGATGCCGCCCGCTCGAAACTGTTTTCCAAGCTCTCGAAAGAGATCACCGTCGCCGCGAAGATGGGCGACCCTGATCCCGAGAAAAACCCGCGTCTGCGGCTCGCCGTCAAGGAAGCCAAGTCGCAATCCGTCCCCAAGGACGTGATCGACCGCGCGATCAAGAAATCCGTTGCCGGCGATGGCGACGAGTATGAAGAGATCCGTTACGAGGGCTACGGCCCGGGCGGCGTCGCCGTGATCGTCGAGGCGATGACCGACAACCGCAACCGGACCGCCTCCACCGTGCGCTCGACCTTCTCCAAGAATGGCGGCAATCTCGGCGAGACCGGTTCCGTCGGCTTCATGTTCGAGCGCAAGGGCGAGATCACCTATCCGGCCTCTGCGGGCGATGAAGATTCGATAATGGAAGCGGCGATCGAGGCCGGCGCGGAAGACGTGGAATCCGACGAGGAGCTGCACGTCATCTACACCGCCGACACCGATCTCAACGAGGTTTCCAGCGCGCTTGAAGCCGCGCTTGGCGAATCCGAGCATACCAAGCTGGTCTGGAAGCCGACGACCACGACCGAGCTGGATCTCGAAGGCGCACAGAAGCTGATGCGGCTGATCGAGGTGCTGGAAGACGATGACGATGTCCAGCGCGTCACCGCGAATATGGAGATCTCCGACGAGGTCGCGGCCCAGCTCTGAGCCCTGCCCCAGTCGCGGGCGGATCGACCGGCCGCAAAGAGCCGATTGCGGCCGTTGGGCTTGAGCGTTGATTGGCACGGAATCAAGCCGAAGGCGCCGTGCCAGCGCCGGACCGTCCCGACGGTCTGGCGCTTTGTCATCGGCGCGCAACGGCTTGAACTTCTTCGGTTCTGGCCGGGATAAAGCGCAGACCGGATTCGTTGCAGCGCCATCCCACGGTCCGGCGCTGGCACGGCTCGCGTTGCTCTTTTCACGCGCGCCCTTTCCAGCCCTCACCCCGCCCGCAACTCCTTCCGCGCCTGGGCCCGGATTGCCTGCGTCAGCGGCGCGAGCGCCGGTCGGACGGCGCGGGCACTCTGCCAGTAGAGCGGCGTGTCGAGCGGCTGTGTCTCGTCCAGCAGCACCAGAGAGCCGGAAATCACCGGCGCCCAGAGAAGCTGTTCGGGGTTCATCCCCCAGCCCAACCCGAGTTTCGCGGCGTCGATGAAGGCCTGCGCGGCGGGAAGGAAATGGCTCGGCGGGGTCGGCGGCGTGCCGAACCGGGCAGCGAGCCAGCGGGTTTGCAGCTCGTCCTTCCGGTTGAAGGTCAGCATCGGCGCACGGGCGCAGGCCTCCGCCGTGACCCCGTTCGGGAAATGACGCCCGAGATAGTCCGGGCTGGCGCTGGCATGATAGCGCAGCGCGCCGAGCGCGAGGCTGTCGCAGCCCTGGATCGGCTCGGCATGGGAGGTCACGGCGGCCGCGACCTCGCCGCGCCGCAGCCACTCGGCGGAATGATCCTGGTCGTCCAGCGTGACATCGAAGAGCAGGCCCGGAACAGCCTCGGCGGCGGCTGCGAGCGCGGCGGGCAGCCAGGTGGCGAAACTGTCGGCATTGGCCGCGATGCGGATCGTGTGCCCCCCTGCGCCGGGAACGGGTCCGAGATCCGCCGCCAGCGCATGTTCGAGCAGCGCCACTTCTTCCGCGTGACGGAACAGGCGCAGTCCGGCCGCCGTGCCCGTGCAGGGCTGTCCGCGCCGGATCAGCACCGTGCCGAGCCGCTCCTCCAGCGCCTTGATCCGCTGCGAGATCGCCGAGGGCGTGACCGAGAGCGCCGCCGCCGCGCGGTCGAAACTGCCGGTCCGGAGAACTTCGGCGAGAGCGGCGATCTGGGCGGCGTCAAGATTAAGCATTGCTAATCTCGCTTTAGATTTTTCAATTTGTCTTATTTCACTGCCATCGCTATCCGCAAGTCAAGACAGAGAGGAGACCCGGCATGACCGAGGCGTTTTTCCAGGGCTTCGGCCTGAGCTTCAGCCTGATCCTGGCGATCGGAGCGCAGAATGCCTTTGTCCTGCGCCAGGGCCTGCGGCAGGAGCATGTGCTGGCGGTTGTCCTGGCCTGCGCGATCTCGGACGCGATCCTGATTTCGGTCGGCGTCTTCGCCTTTACCTCGATCTCCAAGCTCCTGCCCGGGCTGGTCCCGATGATGAAATGGGGCGGCGCGGCTTTCCTGTTTGCCTATGGGAGCTTGAGCTTCCGCAACGCCTGGCGCGGCGGCGAAACGCTGGAAGCGGGCGGCAACGGCGCGCGAAGCCTCGGCCAGGTGCTCGCCGTGGTGCTGGCGCTGACATGGCTCAACCCGCATGTCTATCTCGACACGGTCGGGCTGATCGGCTCGATCTCCTCCGGTTTCCCTGGCCGCGAGGCCGCCTTCGCGACCGGTGCCATAACTGCCTCTTTTACCTTCTTTTTCTCGCTGGGCTATGGCGCGCGGCTATTGCAACCGCTCTTCGCCCGGCCACTGTCCTGGCGCGTGCTCGACGTGATCATCGGACTGGTGATGTGGTCCATCGCCGCCGGGTTGTTGCTCGGCTGACCGATCCCGCTTGTGGCCGGGCGGCAAATGCTGTCAGGTCGCCGCATGATTTCCCCCGCCGAACATCGCCCGCTCCGGGCCGTGCTTTACATGGCCATGACCGGGCTGTGCTTCATCGGCGTTCAGGCGACCGTGAAACATCTCGGACCGGGCATGCCCCCGGCGGAATCGGCCTTCCTGCGTTACCTCCTGGGGCTGGTCTTCCTGATCCCGATGTGGCCGGAACTGCGCAAGGCCCACCTGACACGCCGGGCCTGGGCGCTCTTCACCCTGCGCGGCGCGGTGCAGGCCGGCGCAGTGATCTGCTGGTTCTTCGCCATGACACGGATCACCATCGCCGAGGTCACGGCGATGAATTACATGAATCCGATCTATGTCACTCTCGGCGCCGCCCTCTTCCTCGGCGAGCGACTCGCCGCGCGGCGGATGGCTGCGATCGGTCTGGCCTTCCTCGGCGCGCTCATCATTCTACGCCCCGGGTTCCGCACGCTGGATCCCGGCCATTTCGCGATGATCTTCGCCGCCCTCGGCTTCGCCACCGCCTATCTCGTCGCCAAGCGCATGACCGGCGAGGTCTCGCCGAGCGTGGTCGTCGGGATGATGTCGATCATGGTGACGATCTTCCTCGCCCCCTTCGCGCTGGCCGACTGGGTCGCGCCGAGCCTGACGCAACTGGCCTGGCTCTTCCTCGTCGCCTGCTTCGCGACGACAGGCCATTACATGATGACCCTGGCCTTCCAGGCCGCGCCCATGGCCGTGACACAGCCGGTGACGTTCCTGCAGCTGGTCTGGGCGAGCCTTCTGGGCTGGCTGGCCTTCAGCGAGCCAATTGACGGCTGGGTCGTGCTCGGGGGGACGTTGATCATGACCGCCGTCTCCTTCATTGCCTGGCGCGAGATGCGGCTGAAAGCAGCCCCCACGCGCGATGCCGCGCCGAACAGCTGACACGAGCGCACGCCGCGAAGCGGCGCCACCGCCGCTCGATCTGTGATCGGCGGCACGCCCCCCTCGGGTTCGAACCAGTCCTCGGGTTCCGGGTTTACTCCGCCGCCACCGGCAGCGCTTTCGTCCGCCCGATCTCGGCAATCTCCTCGATCACACCGCGGAGGACCCCCCGGAAACCCGGGAAGCTCCGGTTCGGACGGACCTGCGCCTCGTCCATGTAGAGCGAACGGTCGATCTCGACCTGGATCGCGTGCTGCCCCTCCGCCGGCCGGCCGTAATGCTGGGTGATGAAGGCGCCCGCGAATGGCGCATTGCGCGCGACACGCAGGCCGACGGACGAGAAGGCGGTCTCGATCCGCGCCATGATTTCCGACCCCGCGGCCGCCCCGAACCTGTCGCCCAGCACCACCTGTGGCCGCTGGCCCTCACGGCCCGGCGCAGCGCGCACGGCTTCGTGCGGCATGGAGTGGCAGTCGATCAGGATCGCCTGACCAAACTCGGCGCGCGCCTCGTCGAGAAGCCCCTGCAAGGCGTCGTGATACGGATGCCAGATCCGGTCCAGCCGTTGCTGCGCCTCGTCCCGATCCAGCTTTCCGCGATAGATCGCCCGCCCCCCGGCCACGACACGCGGAATCACACCCAGTCCCGATGACACACGCGGATTGTGCCGAAGCACCCTCAGACCGCGAATCACGGCCGGATCGAGCTCGTCAGCGGCCCGGTTGAGATCGACATAGGCGCGCGGCGCGTGACAGGCGATCAAGGGGGCGCCAAATTCCGGCGCTGTATCGAAGAGCCGGTCAACGAAAGCGTCCTCGGAAGAGCGAATGCCCAGCTCGTCAAGGATGGTCCGGCGCAGGAAATCGAGCCCGTAATCGCGCCCGCTATGGGGCGAGGCGAAGACGACACTTGTGCTGCGGCTTTGCGGCCGATCGATGCGAAAAGGCGGGTACTGCATGGGCTCTCCTTGCGCACCATATAGCGATATAAATTCTCTTGCCAAAAGCCCTTGAACCCGGCGCGTGTTCCTTTTATACGCGCTCCACCGACGCGGAATCGACCGCGTTCTTTTCTTTCTGGCCGGGACACCGGCGGCGAGGACAGGGCGAGGGAAAGAATCCGTTGAGGACGGGCGATTAGCTCAGCGGTAGAGCACTACGTTGACATCGTAGGGGTCACTGGTTCGATCCCAGTATCGCCCACCATTGAATTCGGGCCGGAGACGGCTCGCTGGCGAAACCAAACGGCGCCGTATCTGCGCCGGCGACAGAGAAAGGGAACGACCATGAAGGTTCGCAACTCGCTCCGCTCGCTGAAATCGCGGCACCGGGATTGCCGTATCGTGCGCCGTAAGGGCCGCGTGTACGTCATCAACAAGACCCAGCGCCGCTTCAAGGCCCGCCAGGGCTGATATCAGCGACAGACCCATTCGAACGAGGCCGCGTTTTCGCGGCCTTTTTCGTGTCTGGTGTCCTGTCTGCCCCGGCCAGTCCCGCTCCTCCCGGGCTCACTTGCGGCGACGCGACGGCTTCTGTCCCTCCCGCTCCCCTCGCTGCGCCCGAAGGGTTTCGATCGCCCGGTCGCGAAGCGCCGCGAAATCCAGCGTCTTTCGTCCGGAGAAATCCCTGTCTGCCCGGTCCTGCGCCATCTCGTCCAGACTGCGCGGGCTCTGGAAATACCGGTCGACCCTCTCCCGTTGCCCCGGCTTAAGCGACAGCTCCAGTCGCTCTTCCGCGGCCTGGAAGGCACGGCGCATGGCTGCGCCATCATTCATTGTCCAGAAACGTCGCCTTGCATCCGGGTGGCCGAACGGGTCGGTCGCCGCCCCGCGCGGCCGTGGCTCCGGACGGATGCCGACGGCGAGGTTCAGAACCGCCTCCCGCGCCTCCTCCGGCAGGAACCGGCAGATATCGAACAGGCTGTCTTCCGTCGCCTTGCGCACCTCGTCGAGCCAGTCTTCAGGCACACCGCAATCGAGCAGCGCATCGTCACTCTCATGCGCCAGCAGCAGCGGTTTCGGCGCCGCGCTCTCGGCGATCTTGCGCAGGACAACCTCTTCGACACGCTCGCGAATCTCGACGATCTGCGCCGCGCCGGTACGCGGATGCACTTCCAGCCGCCGCTTCTCGGCCCATTTGTAGGCCTCGTCATGGTGGTCGACATAGGCGAGCAGGAGGCTGTCGCCGCGCTTGTGCACGATGATCCGGATGTCGCGGTTGACCCGGACGGACCAGAAATACTTGTCCTTCGACTTCTCGATCCGGTGGAAGGAGAGGCCCGGGTTTTCCGGGTTCACCTGCAGGTCGAAAGCCGTCTGCTTGATGGCCGCCTGCTCCTTCCGGGTCAGCTTGGCAAGGCCGTCGGTGAAGCTTTCGGCGATGATGAGTGTCAAGGGAACCTGCCTTCCGGTCTGCTGCCGTGCCACTTGACCATGAGAGGTGGAAACCTGTCCAGAGGCCGCGCCGCGCCAGCGGCGCCACCGCCGCACGAACCCTGTTCGGCGGCAAGCCCCCCTCGACGCCGGGCGTTCCGCCGGGATTATCTCCGGCCGGAACGCCGGCTCCGGCGGTTCGATTGCTGGCGGACGACCTGCATCACTTCCTCCACCGGCGTCCCGCGGCGATGCATCTCCGCCATCACCCTCATCCACGGTCCGGCATGGCGGAAGAAGCGCGTATAGGCGCCACAGAAATAGTTCAGCCCCGCCTCGCCATCCGCCGTCGAGAGAATCCGGTGTTTCGGGCAGCCCCCGTTGCAGGCAAACCGGAACTCGCAGGCACGACACTGGCCCGGCAATGTCTCACGCTTGTCCTTGCCGAAGCGGCTTTGCTCCGGGCGGGCAACCAGTTCCGGGATCGGCGTCTCGGTGATATTGCCCAGCCGGTATTCCGGATAGACGTAGTGGTCACAGGCGTAGAGATCGCCATTATGCTCCAGCGCGAGCGCCTGCCCGCATTCCTCGGCGAAGACACAGAGCCCGGCCGGCTTGCCGAGCCACAGCCCGAGCTGGACCTCGAAGAACTGAACGAAGACCTTGCCCACGTCGTGACGGATCCACTCGTCGAAGACGGCGTTGAGGAACACCCCGAAATCCTTTGGCAGCACCGACCACCGCGTGACCTGCGCCTCGATCTCGGCATCGCTCTGCGGCGGGCCGGCAAGCGAGCCGTCCGGCACGGAGCGTTCGACGATGGGGATGAACTGGATATGCTCGAACCCCACCTTCTTCAGGAACCGGTAGACCTCCTTCGGCTTGCGCGCGCTTTCGCGCTGCACGACGACGAGGGCGTTGATCTCGACATCATGCGCCTGCAGGATCCGGATCCCCTCCATGACCTTGTCGAAGGATCCCGTTCCATTGCGATAGTAGCGGTAGCGATCATGGATCTTTTGCGGCCCGTCGATGGAGACGCCGACAAGAAAGCCCTCTTGCTTGAAGAAGCTGGCCCATTCCGCGTCGATCAGGGTCGCGTTGGTCTGCAGCGCGTTGCGGATCACCACCCCTTCGGGGCAGTATTTCTGCTCCAGCGCGACCACTCTGCGGAAATAGTCCAGCCCAAGCATGGTTGGCTCGCCGCCTTGCCAGGAGAACCAGATCTCGGACAGCCCGGAGGCGCGCTGGGCCGCGATATAGTCGCGGATATAGAGCTCCAGCACCTCGTCGGACATGCGGAACCGCTTCTCCTCCGGGTAGAAGCGCTCTTTCTCGAGATAGTAGCAGTATTTGCAGTCGAGATTGCATTTCGGCCCGATCGGCTTGGTCATCACCTGGAAGGCGGGCGGGGTCTCGGGCATGGACAGGGGCTCCGGTCAGAGGGCAGGCCCCCATATTGGGCCTTTCGCGCGCAACGGCAACCCGGGCGTGCCGCCGGGCGGCCGCCAGCGAGGGCCGCGCAGCGACGCGACAGGCTGTCAGCCCGGGACCGGGTAGCCGCGCCAGGACTTGATCGAGCGCAGCGCGAAGCTGGTCTGCATGCCGGAGACACCGGGCAGGCGCGCGAGGCAGCGGCGGTGGATATTGTCGTAATGCGCCACATCGCGGGCGACGATGCGCAGGATGTAGTCGGCCATGCCGGTCGTGAGCACGCATTCGAGGATTTCGTCATAGAGCTGGACGGCCTTTTCGAAGGCGTCCATCGCTTCCTGGCTCTGCGAGGTCAGGGTGATATCGACGAAGACCTCCAGGTCCAGACCGAGCGCACGCGGGTTCACCCGGGCGGAGTAGCCGTCGATCATACCGCCGGATTCCAGCAGCTTCACCCGACGGTGGCAGGCAGAGGTCGACAGGCCGATGCGATCGGCAAGCACGGCGACCGGGATATGAGAATCCCGCTGAAGTTCGCGCAGGATATGCGCATCAAAGCGATCCACTAGAACGTCCTCCATTTTTACCGCATCTTCGGAAATCTTCCCGGGAAACGCCAGTCCCGCGCATCAAATAAGGATCTGAAACGGTGAGTTTTGCGCAACACTTGTTGGATCAGCGTTCAGCAAGGAGAACCCGTCATGCAAATCGGTGTCCCGAAGGAAATCAAGAATCACGAATACCGAGTCGGCCTGACGCCGGAATCCGTGGCCGAGCTTGTGGCGCACGGGCATGATCTCCTCGTCCAGACCGGCGCCGGTCTCGGGATCGGGGCGGAGGATGCGGCCTACCTGGCTGCGGGTGCCCGTATCGCCGAGACCGCCGAGGAGGTCTTCGCCGCGGCGGATATGATCGTGAAGGTCAAGGAGCCGCAGCCGGCCGAATGCGCCATGCTGCGCCCCGGGCAGCTGCTCTATACCTATCTGCATCTCGCGCCCGACCCGGACCAGACCAGGGCACTCGTGGCTTCCGGCGCGACCTGCATCGCCTATGAGACCGTCACCAGCCCCTCGGGCGCGCTGCCGCTGCTCAAGCCGATGAGCCAGGTGGCTGGGCGCATGTCGATCCAGGCCGGCGCGACGGCGCTGGAAAAGGCGCATGGCGGGCGCGGCGTGTTGCTGGGAGGGGTGCCCGGTGTGCGGCCGGGCAAGGTTGTCGTGCTGGGCGGCGGCGTTGTCGGCTTCAACGCGGCGCAGATGGCCGTGGGGCTGGGCGCCGATGTGACCATCCTCGATCGCAACCCGGATGTGCTGGAGCGGCTGGCAACGCATTTCGAAAGCCGCGCCAAGACGGCCTATTCGACCCGGACGCGGGTTGCCGAGCTCGTGGCCGAGGCGGATCTCGTTGTCGGCGCGGTGCTGATCCCCGGTGCCGCGGCCCCGAAACTGGTCGCACGCGAGCATCTGGCAACGATGAATCCGGGCGCGGTGCTGGTCGATGTTGCCATCGATCAGGGCGGCTGTTTCGAAACCTCGCATGCCACGACCCATGCCGAACCGACCTACGAGGTCGACGGGATCGTGCATTACTGCGTTGCCAACATGCCCGGCGGCGTTGCGCGGACCTCGACCTATGCGCTGAACAACGTCACCCTGCCCTTTGCGCTGCGCATGGCCGATCTCGGCTGGCAGGAAGCGTTGCGGCGGGATGAGCATCTGCGCAACGGGCTGAATGTCTGGGACGGGAAGATCACCTGTGAAGCCGTCGCCGAGGCGCTTGGCTATGATTTCGTGCCAGCGGAAACCGCGTTGAGCAACTAGGTCGACGCGGGAGAGAGCGGCGGAAAGTCGGACAGAGCCGGGCCAGCGCCTGCCCGTAGGGTGGCGCTGCAGCATTTGTGGTCTGCGCTTTATCCCGGGCAGATCCGCAAGAGTTCAGGGCGTTGTGCGCGGGTGACAAAGCGCCAGCCCGCCGGGACGGGCAGGCGCTGCCTCTCGGCGATTGCGAGCAATCGCCTGCCGGTAGGGCATTGCGATGCAATGCCCGATAGGACGGCGGCCTTCGGCCTTGAGTCCGTGCCAATCCGTGCGCTGCTCCGACGGGGCAATCGCGCCATGCCCGCCGATGCAAGGAAGGCCCGCAAAACAAAGAACCCGGCGCAGGGAGGAGATTGCGCCGGGTTCCGGAACCGCGCTGCCCCGAGGGGCGGCGCGGTCTTTCTCTTTTCATCAAGCCGGTTTGAGGCTCCGAAGCGCCTTGCGGGTCGCGGCGACCACGGGGTCATGGGTCTCCTTGAGGATCGAAACCCGGTCGAAGCGCTCAGGGTCGCGATTGACCGCTTCGCGCAGCGCCGCCCCGAAGGCCATGCGCAGCTCGGTGCCGATATTGAACTTGCAGATCTTCGAATTCCGCGACAGCTCCAGCCGCTGAGCATCCGGCACGCCGGAGCCGCCATGGATGACCAGCGGGACATCGGTCACGGCCTCGATGGCGCGGATGCGCTCGAGATCGAGCCCGGCGCCGTCTTCCTTTTGCAGGTGGACATTGCCGACCGAGATCGCCATCGCGTCGACACCGGTTTCGCGGGCGAATTTTGCAGCTTCCTCGGGGTCGGTGCCGGCGGATTCCTCGCCCGCGTCATAGCCGACAAAGCCGATCTCGCCTTCGCAGGAGATGCCGGCGGCATGGGCCATCTGGGCGATGGCGGCGGTCTCGTCGATATTCTGCCGCAGCGGCTTGCGGGAGCCGTCGAACATCACCGAGGTGAAGCCGCAATCCAGCGCAATCCTGCAGTCCTCATGGGTGTAGCCGTGGTCGAGATGGGCCACGACGGGGACGCTGGCCTCTTCGGCCAGGGTGATGAACATCCTGGCCAGGATCGGCAGCGGCGTGTGCTCGCGGCAGCCGGGGCCGGCCTGCAGGATGACCGGGCAGTTCTCGGCTTCGGCGGCGGCGACGAAGGCGCGCATGTCCTCCCAGCCGAGGGTGACGAGGCCACCCACGGCATAGCCCTGTTTCAGGGCCGGCTGGAGGACGTCGGAGAGAGTGACGAGGCTCATTTGAACTTCGCCACCATGTCCTTGATGCCCGGGATCGTGTCGAGCTGGGCGGCATGGGTCGGCTGGAAATACTGCACCAGCGAGCGCTGGCTCAGGCCACCGAGGATGGTGAAGTAGTACATTTCATAGCCCGGCAACACGCAGCAGGGGTGGTAGCCCTTGTCGATCATGATCGTGGAGCCATCGACGATGTGATAGGCATCGCCCGAGAGGTTGTCCTCGCGCTGGAGCATCTGCAGGCCAGACCCGTAATTCGGCTTGAAGCGGAAGTTGTAGGTCTCGTCATGGCGCGTCTCGTCCGGCAGGCGATCGGTGTCATGCTTGTGGCTCGGGAAGCCGGACCAGCCGCCCTGCCCGACCGTGAACAGCTCCGAGACCAGCAGGCGACCGACCTTGTCATGCTGCTTCTGGCCGAGGATGTGCTTGATCTTGCGGTGGGTCTTGGTGTCGTCCGAGCCGTATTGCACGAGGTCGATCTCGTCGCCGCGCACGTCGAACGGGTCCAGCACCTTCTCGTATTTGGCGCCGGCCACGAAGACTTCCGCCTCGTCGGAGACGCAGACCATCGTCGCCTTCGCACCCGTGGGCACATAGACGCCTTCCGGCTCGCCGTCCCAGACATCAACGCCGCGATTGCCGAGCTTGGGGAAGGCCACGCCTTCGACATCGAGATCGACCGTGCCGGTGGCGGGGGCGACGCAGGTCTCGTAGCCCGGGACCTGGTATTCGAAGGCATCGCCCTTCTTGAGCTTGACGATGTTGAAGTAGTTTAGCGGAACGAGCTTGTCGCCGGCATCGACGATCGGCTTGTTCTGGTTGTCAAACGGAGGGATGTGCATTGTCTTCTCCCTTTCAGGCCTCGGTCGGGCCGGGATGTGTTGCAAGGAACGCGTCGAGCTGCGCCGTGGTCGGCATGGCGGGCGCACAGCCCGGTTGGGAGACGACGATGGAGGCACATGCGGAGCCGCGCAAGACGGCTTCCTTGAGCGGGCGGCCTTCGGCGATGCCCGCGAGCAGGCCGGCCATGAAGCTGTCGCCGGCGCCATTCGGCTTGACGGCAGTGACGGGGTAGATGCCGGTGCGGATTTCCTGGCCTTCGAAGAAGGTCACGGCGCCCGACTGGCCCATCTTGTAGATCACCATCCGGCCCGGACGCTGCGCAAGCTCGCGCGCCTTGTCCATGCCCTTCTCGATACCGCCGGCCATGAAGCCGAATTCCTCGTCATTGCCGACGATGAGATCGCTCTCTTCGCCCGCGCGCGACAGGACCTCGGCGGCAACCTGCGGCGACGGCCAGGAATAGGGACGGTAGTCGACATCAAAGATAACCGGCATGCCGACTTTCCGGGCATTCTCGAACGCCCGGAATGTGGAGCCACGCGAGGGCTCCGCGGCGAAGACGGTGCCTGCGGTGATCAGCGCGCCGAAATCGCTGTAATTCACCCGGTCCACGTCTTCGGTCGTGACCTGAAAATCCACCGCGTTGTTGCGGTAGATGCAGTTCTGGAAATCCTCCAGCACGCTCTCATAGACCGCGAGCGAGATGCGATACTCGCCGTCCAGCACCTTCAGATACTGGGTGTCGACGCCGTAATGCTGCAGCTTGTTGGTGCAGAAGCGGCCGACACAGTCGTTGGAGACGGAGGTGACGAGGGCCGACTGGCCCCCGAGCTTGCAAAGACCTGCGCAGATATTGGCCGAGGACCCCCCCAGATCTGAACGGAAGCTCTCGGCATGTTCTGCCTTGGTGCCCGCGGGTTCGGCGAACATGTCCATGCCCGCCCTCCCGAAGACCGCGAATTTGTTGCGGCGGATGCCGTCAATCAAAGCGCTCATGGATCACACACCTTTCCGCTGCTTGGGACGGGCCGATTCCCAATCTTCGTGGGCAGCGCGGACCTTCTCGCTTTCGGAGACGGCGGGTGTGCCGCATTCCCACCAGGTGTGGCCCTGGTCGGTCCAGCTGTCATAGGCCGCGACCTTCATGACGATCACATAGGTCTTGTCGGACGCCTTGGCGCGCTTGAAGGCCTCGCCCAGTTCCTCGGGGTTGGAGACGGTCTCGGCGGTGGCACCCATGGAGGCGGCATGCGCTTCGTAATCGACGTCGAAAGCCTCGGGGATGGTCGGCGCATCCTCGTAGAGACAGTTGAAGCTCTCGGAGCCCACATTGTTCTGCAGCTTGTTGATGACGGCCCAGCCGCCATTGTCGAGCAGCATGACGATCATCTTCTTCCGGGTCAGGACCGAGGAGTAGATATCCGAGTTCAGCATCATGTAGGCGCCGTCACCGACCCAGACGATGGTGTCCTTGTCCGGCTCCCGCTCGGCTTGCGCGATCCGGGCACCCCAGCCGCCGGCAATCTCGTACCCCATGCACGAATAGCCGAACTCGACATCAACCGTGCCGATATCCAGCGTGCGCCAGTTCGCGGTGACCTCGGCCGGCAAGCCGCCAGCCGCCACGACCACGCGGTCGCGCTTGTCGCAGAGCCCGTTCACCATGCCGATAGCCTGGGCGTAGGTGTTGGGCTTGTTGGTGCCCCAGGAGGTGTTCTCGACGATATAGGCGTCCCAGGTCTTGCGCTCGCTCTTGGCGAAGGCGGTCCAGTCCTCGGGCGTCTTGTAGTCGGCCATCGCCTCTTCCAGCGCCAGCAGGCCGAGCTTGGCATCGCCGACGACGGGCAGGGAGAGGTGCTTGCCGGCGTCGTGGCGCGCGGCGTTCAACGAGACGAGCTTGGCGTCATGCGAGAAAGCCGTCCAGGAGCCGGAGATGAAATCCGCAAGCCGGGTGCCGACGCAAAGGACCACGTCCGCCTTTTCGGCAATCGCGTTGGCCGAGTCGGAGCCAGTGACGCCGATCGGGCCGATATTCAGCGGGTGATCGTTCAACATGTTGGCGCGACCAGCGATGGTTTCGACCACGGGCATGTCATGCGCTTCGGCGAACTCGGTCAGTTCCTTGACCGCCCGCGAATACTGGACACCGCCACCGGCGATGATCATCGGCCGCTTGGCCGTCTTCAGCAGGGCCGCCGCATCGGCGACTTCCAGCGTGTCGGGCATCTGGCGACGGATACGGTGAACCTTCTTCTCGAAGAAGATCTCCGGGTAGTCATAGGTCCAGCCCTGCACATCCTGCGGCAGGCCGATGAAGGCGGGGCCGCAATCGGCCGGGTCCATCATCGTGGCCAGCGCGTTGGGCAGCGAGTTCAGGATCTGCGCGGGATGGGTGATTCGATCCCAGTAGCGGGTGACGGGCTTGAACGCGTCATTCACGCCGAAGGTCGGATCGTAGAAATTCTCCATCTGCTGCAGGACCGGGTCCGGCAGGCGGGTCACATAGGCGTCGCCGCAGAGCATCAGCATCGGTAGGCGATTCGCGTGGGCCAGCGCCGAGGAGGTCAACAGGTTCGACGTGCCGGGGCCGGCCGAGGCGGTCGCGAACATGAAACGCTGGCGCAGCCATTGCTTCGAATAGGCGGCCGCCGCAAAGCCCATGCTTTGCTCGTTCTGGCCGCGATAAAGGGGCAGCTCATCCTGGTAATTGTAGAGCGCCTCGCCGAGGCAAGTCACGTTGCCATGGCCGAAAATTCCGAAACCACCACCGCAGATTCGGTACTCCTCGCCGTCGATTTCGATGAACTGGTTGGCCAGCCAACGCACGATGGCCTGGGCTGTGGTCAGCCGGATCGTTGCTTCACTCATAGGTGTCTCCATCCCTTGATTGGCGTGCAGGCGGTGGGCTGCTTCCGATTGCCGCTTGCGCAATTCCGAGTCTGAGGATACAACTTTTGCAACCGGTTGCAATTTGAATCTGTGGAGGAGCGGATCGCGATGCCCGAAATCGGAATTGGAATGCTGGGTGGCGGCTATATGGGCAAGGCCCATTCGGCGGCCATGGCAGCAGTCGGCACCATCTTTGAAACCAATCTCAAGCCGCGACTCGAAATGATCGGCGAAGCCAATATGGAACTGGCGGAAAAGTACCGCCAGGCCTTTGGCTACAATCGCTGCACGGATGATTGGCGCGCGCTGGTCGACGACCCGGCGATTGGCGCGATCATCATCGCAACGCCGCAGCGCTTCCATCGCGAGATCGCCGAATATGCCTTTGCCGCCGGCAAGCATGTGCTCTGCGAAAAGCCCATGGGGGCCTCGCTGGAGGACTCCGAAGCCATGGTTGCGGCCGCTGAGAAGAGCGGATTGATCAACCAGGTCGCGTATTGCTACAGCCGCTCGCCGGCGACTCAATATGCCCGCAAGCTGATGCAGGAAGGCGCGATCGGCGACATCACCTGGTTCCGCGGCGAGCATACGGAAGACTTCTTTGCCGATGTGAACGAGCCCTGGGCCTGGCGCTGCCAGGGTCTGGCCAATGGCTGCCTGGGCGACCTTGCGGTGCACCTGTTCAACGGCGCGCTGGCGCTGATGGGGCCGGTCTCCGAGGTGATGGCGGAGCTGCAAACGGTGCATCCCAACCGCCCCGGCGGCGAGGTCACCAATGACGACCAGGTGCACATGATGTGCCGCTTCGGCAATGGCGCGATTGGGCATATGCACTCGTCCCGCGTTGCAACCGGTCGCAAAATGGGCTACTGCTATGAAATTCATGGCACAAAAGGTGCGATCAAGTTCGACCAGGAAGACCAGAACTCGATCTATCTCTATCGCATGGACGATCCGGAAGCAGAACGCGGCTATCGCCGGATTCTGACCGGTCCTGCCCATCCCGATTACAAGCCGTTCTGCCTCGGCCCGGGCCACGGCACCGGCTATCACGACATGATCGTGATCGAGTCGAAGGACTTCCTTGAAGCCATCGATTCCGGGACGCCGAAATGGCCGACCTTCCGCGACGGGCTCGACGTTGCCCGCATCGTGCATGCTGCCGTTGCTTCGCATGAATCGAAGTCTTGGCAAAAAGTCTGAACCAACCTGAAACTGAGCTGCTGAAAGGCACCATCATGACTATCCGCATCGGTAATGCGCCCTGCTCCTGGGGTGTTGAGTTTGCTGAAGACGACCGCAATCCGACCTGGGAAACGGTCCTCAAGGAATGTTCCGAGGCCGGCTACAAGGGCATCGAACTTGGCCCGGTCGGCTTCATGCCCGAAGATCCGGCGATCCTCGGCGACGGCCTGGCCAAATACGACCTGGAGCTGATCGGCGGCGTGGTCTTCCGCCCCTATCACGACCCCGACGCATGGGATGACGTGCTGGACGCGACCCACCGCACCGCCAAGGCCCTCAAGGCTCACGGCGCCGAGCAGATGGTGCTGATCGACTCGATCGCCAAGCGCCGCGCCCCCACCGCCGGCCGCGCCACCGAAGCCGAGCAGATGGGCAAGGAAGAATGGGTTGCCTTCCGCGACCGGATCGTCGAGTCGGCCAAGATCGGCTCCGAGGAATACGGCCTGACCGTCTCCATCCACGCCCATGCCGGCGGCTTCATGGATTTCGAGCCCGAGCTTGAGCGCCTGCTCTCCGAGGTCGACGAGAAGATCCTGAAGATCTGCTTCGACACCGGCCACCACTCCTATGCCGGCTTCGACCCGGTTGCCTTCATGAAGCGCAACGTGTCCCGCATCTCCTACATGCACTTCAAGGACATCGACCCCGTCGTCAAAGCCAAGGTCATCGAAGATCGCGCCGATTTCTACGATGCCTGCGGACGTGGCATCTTCTGCAAACTGGGCCTCGGCGATGTCGACTTCCCGGCCGTGCGCCAGGTGCTGCTCGACGCCGGTTTCGAAGGCTGGTGCACCGTGGAGCAGGATATCGACCCGACGCTCGACGTCACCCCGCTGGCCGATAACCGCTACAACCGCGAATATCTCGAATCCGTCGGGTTCAAGTAATCTCGCCACGGGCGTGCCGCCAGTCGGCACGCCTCCCCCTTTTTTGTTTCGCATGTTTGAGGACCGCAAAACCGGCACCCGATTTTGCGCAACATGCTCTCGGAGGAAAACATCATGGCAAAACTGCAATGGGGCATGATCGGTGGCGGCGAAGGCAGCCAGATCGGCCCGGCTCACCGTCTCGGCGCGCTCGCTGACGGCCTGTTCGATTTCACCGCCGGTGCGCTCGACCACCGCCCCGAAGCGGGTCGCGAGTACGGCCAGCGTCTGGGCATCGCCGCAGATCGCTCTTACGGCGACTGGAAAGAGATGCTGGAAGGCGAAAAGAAGCGCGGCGATGACGCGATTGATCTCGTGACCGTCGCCACGCCGAACTCGACCCATTTCGAGATCACCAAGGCCTTCCTTGAGGCCGGCTTCAACGTACTGTGCGAGAAGCCGATGACGGTGACCGTCGAAGAAGGCGAGGAGATCGTCAAGATCGTCGAGAAGACCGGCAAGATCTGTGCGGTGAACTACTGCTACACCGCCTATCCGATGGTTCGCCAGGCCCGCGCGATGGTCGCAAATGGCGAGATCGGCAATGTGCGCTGCGTGGTCACCGAGTTCAGCCATGGCCACCATGGCGATGCGACCGACGCGGAAAACCCGCGCGTGCGCTGGCGGTATGACCCGGCCATGGCTGGCGTTTCGGGCCAGTTCGCCGATTGCGGCATCCACGCCCTGAACATGGCAACCTTCATCTGCAACGATGAGGTCGAGAAACTCTCCGCCGATTTCGCGTCCTGCATCCCGTCCCGGGAGCTGGAAGACGACGCGATGGTGAATTTCCGCATGTCGAAAGGCACCGTCGGTCGGCTCTGGACCTCTTCGGTCGCAATCGGCCGCCAGCATGGCTTCGTGATCCAGGTCTTTGGCGAAACCGGTGGGCTCAAGTGGTTCTCCGAACAGCCGAACCAGCTGATCTACACGCCGGTCGGTGGTCGCACGCAGATCATCGAAAAGGGCGAAGGCGGCCTCTACCCCGAAGCCGAGCGCCTGCAGCGCGTCGGCATCGCGCATCCGGAAGGCTTCCCGCTGGCCGTTGCCAATATCTATTGCGACATCGCGGCTGCGATCCGCGGCGAAGAGCGCAAGGACCTGCCGACGGCGGCCGCCGGCGCCCGTTCGATGGCGGCTGTCCACTACTCGGTCGCCTCGGCCAAGAACGGTGGCGAATGGGTCGATGCCCGTCCGCCGATGTTCCGCTAGATAAATCCGAAGGGGCTCTCGGGTCCCTCCTCCAAAACGAAAGAGCCGGGCTCCTTGCCCGGCTCTTTTCGTTTGAACGCCCTGTTTCGAACTCTGTCAGGGAACCGGCCGCAGCGTGCCCCGCTCGACAACATGGCAAGAGAAGAGGCGCGCTTCCGGGTAGCGCTCCGGATCTTGCAGCAGCGCCACCATCAATTCCAGCGAAGAGCGGATAATCTGCTGGATCGGCTGCCGAATCGTCGTCAGGTTGATATTCGCCCAGCCCGCCATCTCCATGTCGTTCAACCCGATCAGCCCGATATCGCCGGGAACATCGAGACCGGCATCCTGAACGGCACTCAGCGCGCCGATGGACAGCACGTCGTCGCCACAGAAATAGGCCTCCGCGGGATCGGACTCCAGAAGCCGCTTCATCTCCGCGCGTCCGGCATCGAAGGAGTAGGCGGCCGAAAAGCTGTGACTGAAACCGATCCCGCCATGTTTCTCGATCTCTTCCTGGAAACCGGCAAGCCGGTCCTGGCTCGATGTCGAAGTCGCGGGGCCACCGAGATAGCCGACCTTGCGGTATTTTCGCGCCAGCAACTCCCGGGCTGCCATCCGTCCGCATTCGACATTGTCGATGCCGACGATATGCACCGTCGGCGCGCTCGAATAGCGCCCGAAGGAATGGACGACGGGCAGGCCTGCTTCGCGATAGGCCTGCGCGAAGGCCGGCGGCAAGGTCGAAGATGCCAGCACGACGCCGTCCACCGAATATTGCCGCAGCATCTGAACCGAACCGTCCGGCTCGGTCTCATCGGTCAGGTTGACCAGCAGCGGTCGCAAGCCAAGCTCCTGCAAGCCTTGCGTGAAGAGATCGAAAATCTCCAGAAAGACAGGGTTGTGGAAGTTGTTCGACACCAGCCCGATGAGCTTGGTTCGGCCGGTGGTCAACGAGCTGGCCAGGGCATTGGGACTATAGCCGAGCTCAGCCGCGGCTTTCTCGACCTTCCTGCGCATCTTTGGCGAAACCGACGCGCCATCCGTAAAGGTCCGCGAGACTGCCGATCGCGACACCCCCGCCCTCGCCGCAACATCCTTCAAGGTGACCGGCATGTGTTCTCCTCCGCCCCTTCGGGCAGACTCAGTGGCTCCACTCCACACGCCCGCCAAGGTGGATTATGGGCCGCGGTCAAGATATTTGCAACCGATTGCAGGGGTTTTGGGCGTCTGTATCGCACTGAAAACAAAGAACCCGCCCGGAACCTGACGATCCGGACGGGTCTTTCGTTTGTTCACCTTTGGGCAGTCTGCCCGCCTGCGGTCTCACACCTTGGCGGCGGCCTGCCTAGCGAGGTAGTGGAAATCGGCGCGGCTCATGCCCAGATCGGCGAGATCCCGTGCCTCGAGCTTGTTCAGCTCCGACAACGTGTTGCGGTAGGCCGCGTATTGACGACGCCAAGCGGCAAGATCGGCCAGAAGGCGGCGGGGCGTATCCAGCAGCGAGGCCGGGGCGAAGACAGCTTCATTCATGCTCATGTCTCGGTTTCCTTGCGAGATGTTCAGGGGGTCCGTTATCGCTAACGGCTCTTGAGCCCGAATATAGACACGAATGTTAGCGCAACAATCGACAGGTTCGAAACCCGGCCCTGCAGAAAGCGCATGACTGGTCACGGTTGAAATGGCCGGTTTCCATGGGCCGGAAACGCGCTGGTTCGGCGCCTGAACTCTCGTGCGCCGATGCCGCTCCCCTCCCTCGACAGGCGCCGTCGAAACGGCCCCGCAAGCCCGAGAAACAGAATGGTGTGGAATTTTTATTCCACAGCAGGTAGCATCACCCTCAACCAAATCGCTCGCGTCAGCCTGGGAGACGACCATGACAGCGCCAACCGCCCCTCAGTCGATCGAAGCCTTCCAGCAAAGATTGAGCGAGGTCGTGAATGACCTGCCCCAACGCCTGAAGCAATGCGCAGACTATATTTCTGTAAATAATGATAAAATACCGATTTCGACCGTCGCGGAGGTGGCCGCGGCGGCGGGGGTACAGCCATCGGCCCTGATCCGTTTTTGCCAGATTCTCGGGTTTTCCGGATATAGCGAGCTCCAGAAGCTCTTTCGGACCACCTATGCCCCGATCCTGCCGGATTACGAGACCCGCCTGCACAACCTGCGCGAACGCGGCGCGGCCAGCCCCTCCGCGATCCTGGCCGAGTTCGTCGAGGCCGGGCGCATGTCACTGGAGAACCTCGCAAACACGGTCGATCCGCAAGCGCTCGACCAGTCGGTTTCCACGCTGGCATCGGCGGGAACGATCCACATCATCGGTTTGCGGCGCGCCTTCCCGGTTGCCGCATACCTCTCCTATGCGTTTGAAAAAATGCACATATCAGCAATGCTGCACGACCGAAGCGGCAAGCTGGGCAATCCCCATGCCGTCCGCGACGGAGACGCCCTGATCGCCGTGACCTTCACACCTTACAGCGAGGAAACCCAGAACTTCACGCTTCATTGCGCCGAGCGAAACATCCCGGTCGTCCTGATCACAGACACCGCATCCGGTCCACTCCACCGGGACGGAATCCTGCCGATTCAGGTGTCGGAAGTAGACTTCGGCGCCTTCCGCGCGCTCTCCGCGACCCTCTCGCTCGCGATCGCCCTGGCCGTCGCCGTCGGAACCGCCAGAAACGCCTCCTGAGACAACTCTTCTCTTGCATTTTGGCGCCATAGAATGTTTATTCCATAGCATCTACCAGGAAGGATTCGACATGGTCAGAGTAGGCATTCTTGGCGCCGGCCGCATCGGCCAGGTGCATGGCGCGAGCATCTCGCGCAACCCCGACAGCGAGATCGCCGCGGTCGCCGACATCTACACTCCCGCCGCCGAGGAGCTTGCCGCCAAATACGGCGCCGAAGCAAAGAGCATCGAGGAGATCCTCGCGGACCCGACGATCGACGCCGTCCTCATTGCAACCTCGACGGACACGCATTCCGACCTTCTGGAAGCCGCCACCGCGGCCGGAAAGGCCGTGCTGTGCGAGAAGCCCCTCGACCTCTCCCTTGAGCGGGCAAAGACCTGCATGAAGACCGCAGGAGCCACCGGGCAACCGGTCATGCTCGGATTCAACCGCCGTTTCGACCCGAATTTCACCGCGCTCAAGGCCGCCTTCGACGGCGGCGAGATCGGCAAGGGCGAATTGCTCTCGGTGACCTCCTTCGACCCTGCGCCGCCGCCGCCGGCCTATGTCACGAAATCGGGCGGCATCTTCCGCGACATGGCAATCCACGATTTCGACATCGTTTGCTGGCTCTATGGAAGCGCGCCGAAGACGGTGCATGCCGTCGGCTCCTGCCTTGTCGATCCCGGCATCGGCGCGGAGGGCGATTTCGACACCGCCGTGATCACGCTGACCTGGGAAGACGGGCGCATCGCCGTTA
Source organism: uncultured Tropicimonas sp. (assembly GCA_947497945.1). Lineage (GTDB taxonomy): Bacteria > Pseudomonadota > Alphaproteobacteria > Rhodobacterales > Rhodobacteraceae > Tropicimonas. The sequence goes on from CANMIP010000004.1 coordinate 157,931, forward strand.
TCCACAATTCGCGCCGCGCGGGCTACGGCTATGACCAGCGCATCGAACTTCTGGGCTCCGAGGGCCTGCTGAGCGCTGCGAACCAGCTGGAAAACACCGTCACCAAGCTGACCACGGACGGCAATGTCAGCGCCAAGCCGCAGTATTTCTTCCTCGAGCGCTACATGCGCGCCTACGAGATCGAATGGGCCGCCTTCGTCGAGGCGCTCAAGGCAGGCACCGCGATGCCGGCCGACATGGACGATGGCGTGGCCGCGCTGGCCCTGGCGGAGGCCGCGACCCTCTCCGCCAAGAGCGGGAAGACCGTTGAAATGACGCCGGAAATGCTCGGCCAAGCCTGAGCGATGGCCGGCGCAGTGCCGGCTTTCTGACCGACCGGATTTCGCCGCTCCCGAAGCCTCGGGGGCGGGCAGGTTTTGCGCGACTCCCGCGCGAAACACTCATTCCATTCGTTCCATGGAGGATCTGTCTTGGAATTCGCACTCAACCACATCACATCGCCGCAATTGTCGCTCGATGCCTTCTTTGCACTGGCGCGCAAGCTGGGCATGGCGCGGGTCGAGATCCGCAATGACCTGCCCGATATTGTCGGCCAGATGGCGCCGCGCGATGTGAAGATCGCCGCGACGGCGGCTGATGTCGAAATTGCCGCGATCAACGCGCTCTACCCGTTCAATGACTGGTCTGGCGACCTGCCCGAACGCGCCTTGAAACTGGCCGACTATGCCGCCGAGGCCGGTGCAAAGGCGCTGGTCATGTGCCCGCGCAATGACGGCACGACGATCTCGCGATCCGCCCTGGTCGACGCCCTCGGGCACCTCCGGCCGATCCTCGCGGAGCGCGGCCTGACCGGTCTGGTCGAGCCGCTCGGCTTCCCGGTTTCCTCGCTTCAAAGCAAGGCCCTGGCCGTTGCCGCGATTGAAGAGGCCGGCGGCGTGGGCGTTTTCCAGCTTGTGCATGACACGTTCCACCACCACCTCGCGGGCGAAGCCGAGTTCTTCGCCGATGCGACCGGGCTCGTGCATATCTCCGGCGTCACGGATCCCGCGCTTGCCGTCGTCGACATGCTGGACGATCACCGCGTGCTCGTCGATGCCGCCGACCGGCTTGAGAATATCCCCCAGATCCGGGCCCTGATTGCGGCCGGCTATGCCGGGCCGTTCTCCTTCGAGCCATTCGCGCCCGAGGTGCAGGCGCTGGACGATCCCGAAACCGCGCTGCGCGCAAGCATGAACTTCATCACAACAGCGACCGCCGACTGAGCAGCCGCGCCAAGAGGGCATCATGGACAAGACTTTGGACGTTATCACCATCGGCCGCTCCTCGGTCGATCTCTATGGACAACAGATTGGCGGGCGGCTGGAGGACATGAATTCCTTCGGCAAATACGTTGGCGGCTCGCCGACCAACACCGCGACCTGTGCAGCGCGGATGGGGCTGAAATCGGCTGTGATCACACGCGTCGGCGACGAGCATATGGGCCGTTTCCTGCGGGAAGAACTGGCGCGTGAGGGCGTCGATACGCGCGGTGTGATCACGGATCCCGAACGGCTGACGGCGCTTGTCCTGCTCGGCATCCGCGACCAGGAGCAGTTCCCGCTGATCTTCTATCGTGACAATTGCGCGGACATGGCGCTCTGCGAGGATGATATCGACCCGGATTTCATCCGCCAGTCCCGCGCCGTCGTTGCCTCCGGCACCCATCTGAGCCACCCGCAGGTCGAGGCCGCGACGATCAAGGCGCTGCGCATCGCGCGCGAGAAAGGCCTCCAGACCGCGCTCGACATCGATTACCGCCCCAATCTCTGGGGGCTCGCCGGTCATGGAGATGGCGAGAGCCGCTTCATCGAAAGCCAGGAGGTCACGCGCAAATTGCAGTCAACGCTGCATTATTTCGACCTTATTGTCGGCACCGAGGAGGAGTTCCACATTGCCGGCGGCTCGACGGACACGATCGCGGCACTAAAGGCGGTCCGGGAATTCACCGCCGCCACGCTGGTCTGCAAGCGCGGCGCCTCCGGCGCGACGGCCTATGCCGGCGAGATCCCCGACTCGCTGGATGATGGCGAAACTGGCCCCGGCTTTCCCATCGAGGTTTTCAACGTGCTTGGCGCGGGCGACGGCTTCATGGGCGGGTTGCTCAAGGGCTGGCTCGACGGCGAGGACTGGCCGACAGCGCTGAAATACGCCAATGCCTGCGGCGCCTTCGCCGTTTCGCGCCACGGCTGCACCCCGGCCTATCCGAGCTGGGAGGAGCTGCAATTCTTCCTCAAGCGCGGGATCAAGACGAAGGCCCTGCGCAAGGACGGGGAACTGGAACAGATCCATTGGTCAACCAACCGCAAGGGCGAGTGGCCGGTCATGCGTGTCTTCGCCTACGACCATCGCATCCAGTTCGAGCAGATGGAGGGCTTCAGCCCGGAAAAGGTCGGCAAGTTCAAGCAGCTCTGCGTCGACGCCACGCTCGCCGTTTCCGAAGGCCGCCCGGGCTACGGGTTGCTCTGCGACAGCCGGCTGGGGCGCGATGCGCTCTATCGTGCCGCCGGCCAGGGGCTCTGGATCGGCCACCCGGTCGAATGGCCGACCTCGCGCCCGCTGGAGCTGGAGCCGGAGATTGGTCCGGATTACGGCGGCCTGCGGGAATGGCCGAACGAGCATGTGATCAAGTGCCTCTGCTTCTGTCACCCCGATGACGACGCGGAGATGTGGGACAAGCAGATCAAGGTCATCAAGCAGCTCTTCGCCGCCGCCCGCCGCAACGGGCTGGAGTTCCTGCTCGAAGTGATCCCGTCGAAGGTCGGGCCTGTCGATACCGACACCACCGCCCGGATCATTCACCGCATCTATGCCGAGAAGATCTTCCCCGACTGGTGGAAGCTGGAGCCGTTCAAGACCGATGCCGCCTGGAAACATGTCTGCGACGCCATCCGGTCCCATGACAGGTTCACCCGCGGCATTGTCGTGCTCGGCCTCGATGCCCCGCGCGACGAGTTGGCAGCGAGCTTCGCGCTGGCGGCGAAATTCCCGCTGGTCAAGGGCTTCGCCGTCGGCCGGACGATCTTCGGCGACAGCGCCCGCGCCTGGCTCAAGGGCGAGGTGAGCGACGAAGAGGCCGTGGCCGAGATGGCGCGGCGCTATCGCGACCTGTGCAGTGTCTGGGACGAGGCCGCCGGGCTGTAAGTCAAGGAAAAGAATAACTCTTCGCGAAGGAGACAAGAGATGAGCGTCAAGATCGGTATCTCTCCCATCGCCTGGCAGAATGACGATCTGCCGGACATCACCGCCGCCTACACGATGGAGCAGGCTTTGGAGGAGGCGCGCGAGATCGGCTATGTCGGTGTCGAGCGTGGTCGGCGCATGCCGCAGGACACGGACGGGCTGAAGGCCTATCTGCAGCGATATGACATCGCGCTTTGCGGCGGCTGGTGTTCCGGCTCCGTGATGGTCAATGACCTGCCCGACGAGATCGAGCTGCACCGCCAGCAAGTCGAGCAATTCGTGGCTCTCAACGCCCCCTGCATCGTCTTTGCCGAGTGCTCCAACACCGTGCAGGGCCAGATCGGAACGCCGGTCAACAACCGCCCGAAGCTCTCGCGCGACGAGGTGCTGGGCTTTGCCGCCAAGCTGACCGAGCTGGCGAAGTGGATGGCCGACCAGGGGCTGCCGCTTTCCTATCATCATCATATGGGCTCGATGATCGAGGATCAGGAGGACATCGACTGGCTGATGGAAGGCTCCGGCCCGGAGGTGAACCTGCTCTTCGACACCGGGCACCTCGTCTTCGGCCGCGCCAGCATCGAGGAAACGCTCGGCAAGTGGGGCGACCGGATCAACCATGTCCATTTCAAGGATGTCCGTCCGGATGTGACGAAGATGATCCGCGAGCAGAACAAGAGCTTCCTCGATGCGGTCATCGCCGGCGCCTTCACCGTGCCCGGCGACCCGGATGGCAGCATCGACTTCCAGACCGTGACCGACTTCCTAAAGAAGACGGATTACAATGGCTGGATCGTTGTCGAGGCCGAGCAGGACCCGGCCAAGGCCGCGCCCTATGAATACTCGAAAATGGGCTATAACCATATCGTCGAGATCTGCAGCAAGTCCGGTCTCGAAATCGAAAGCTGAAAGGTGTCCGATGGGCGATCTTCTGTGCAAACCGACCGGACTGTCCGGAAAGGTTCATGACATCACGGTGGAAGGGGCGAAAACGCCCCTCTCGCCGGATTGGGGCTATGTCGGCTTCGGCCTCTACCGGCTGAAGGCGGGCGAGAGCGCGTCGGAGGCGACAGGGGATCGCGAAGTGATCCTCGTGCTGGTCGAGGGCAAGGCGAAGATCTCGGCCGCGGGCGAGGATTTCGGCGAGCAGGGCGAGCGGATGAGCGTCTTCGAGCAGCTTCCGCCCTGTTCGGTCTATGTGCCGAATGACAGCGCCTGGGAGGCCGTCGCCACCACGGATTGCACGATTGGCGTCTGCACCGCGCCGGGCAAAGGCGGCTACAAGGCGCAGGTCCTGCCGCGACCGGAGAAGGTCTCGCGCGGCAAGGGGGCCAATACCCGCTATATCTATCCCATCGCCATGGAAGAGAGCGACGTTGCCGACAGCCTGCTGGTAACGGAGGTCTTCACGCCTTCGGGCAATTGGTCCTCCTACCCGCCGCATCGGCATGACGAGGACAATTTCCCCGAGATGACCTATCTCGAGGAGACCTATTATCACCGGCTGAACCCCGAACAGGGCTACGGGCACCAGCGCGTCTTCACCGATGATTTGAGCCTCGACGAGACGATGAGCGTCCATAATCACGACGTGGTGCTGGTTCCGAAGGGGCACCATCCTTGCGGCGTGCCCTGGGGTTACGAGATGTATTACCTCAATGTCATGGCCGGACCGCTGCGCAAATGGCGGTTTGAAAATCATCCCGAGCATGACTGGATCGCCAAACGCGATGCCTGACTGAGCGAAGCGCACCAGCCCGGGCGGTGTTCAGGCTGGTGCCTTCCAAGGAGACTTGCGGGTCCGGTTTCCAATCGCTGCACCTGCGCCGAAGCTGCTCGGGCACGGCCCGTTCCAGCCCTGTCTTTCCCTCGCTCGCCGGCCGGCCCCGTCGCTTCCGAGCGGCTCCGGAACACCTGCCCCTGCACACCTCCTCCCCCCGGAAAAGCGACAGCTGCGACATTCCCACGTCGTTTGGAGACGCGATGCGGCGTCCACGATTCGCCTAGACAAGCCACCTCGGCAATCGCGAACGCATAAGGAAACGCTCGATGATCCAAGTTATCATGGGCAGTTGGGCCCTTCTTTTCGGCATCCTGCTGCTGATGGTCGGCAATGGCGTGCAAGGCACGCTGCTGGGTATTCGCGGCGGCATCGAAGGATTCTCGACCTTCGAGATGTCCATCGTCATGTCGGCCTATTTCCTGGGTTTCCTCGGCGGGTCACGCGCGGCCCCCGAGATGATCCGCCGCGTCGGCCATATCCGGGTCTTCGCAGCGCTCGGCTCGCTGGTCTCGGCGATCCTGATCCTCTACCCGCTCTTCCTGCACCCCTGGGCATGGACCCTCGGGCGTGTCGTGATGGGCTTCTGCCTCTCTGGCGTTTACGTGACTGCCGAAAGCTGGCTCAACAATTCGGTCACCAACGAGCGGCGCGGACAGGCGCTTTCGCTCTACGTGATCGTCCAGATGGCGGGGGTTGTGGCCGCGCAGGGGCTGCTGCTTGTGGCGGATCCGTCCGGTTTCGTGCTCTTCGTCATCCCATCGGTGCTGGTGTCGATCTCCTTTGCGCCGATCCTGCTGGCCGTCCAGCCCACCCCGGCCTTCGACTCGACCAAGCCCATGAGCCTGCGCGCGCTCTGGGGCGTGTCGCAGCTTGGCTGCGTCGGCTTCTTCCTGCTCGGCGGCGTCTTCTCGGCGCTGTTCGGCATGGCTTCCGTCTACGGCTCGGAAGCCGGCCTGACCGTGGCACAGATCTCCGGCTTCATCGCCGCGATCTATCTCGGCGGAATGATCATGCAATACCCGATCGGCTGGCTCTCCGACCGGATGGACCGGCGCCTGCTGATCCTCGCCTCCTCGCTTGTCGGCGGCGTGGCCTCGGCGCTGGCGATGGTCATGGCGGATGATTTCGCGACATTGCTTGTCGCCGCCTTCGTCATTGGCGGCACGTCCAACCCGCTTTACGCCCTGCTCCTGGCCTATGTGAATGACCATCTCGACTACGAGGACATGGCTGCGGCGTCGGGCGGGCTGATCTTCATCAACGGGATCGGCGCCATTGCCGGGCCGCTGATCACCGGCTGGATGATGGGCGTCGTCGGGCCGGCCGGCTTCTTCCTGTTCCTGACCGTGCTCTGCCTGCTGTTGGCCGGCTATGCGGGCATGCGCATGACCCAGACCGATGCCGTGCCGGTCGACGAGACGGTGTCCTATGCGCCGGTCCTGCCAACCGCATCCCCGGTTGCGGTCGAGGTAGCACAAGAGGTATTCATCGAAGCTGCGCAGGAAGCGGAGGCCGAGGCCGAAGCGGAAGAACAGGAAAATGCGGGGAGCGGCGGACAGGGCTGACCTTCGTTTAGTGAAGAGAGGACGCCGCCATGGTGGTCACCGCAGGGGATATTTCGCGATTCTGGATCGAGGAGGTCGGCGAGAAGAACTGGTACATGCCAGACGACGCGCTGGACGACCGGATCCGCAAGCAGTTCCAACCCTCCTGGGAAGCCGCCGTTTCGGGTGAGCTCGACGATTGGTGCCAGGACGGGGCGGGGGTCTTCGGCTTCCTGATCCTGACCGACCAGCTGCCGCGCAACATGTTCCGCGGCGACGAGCGCGCCTTCGCCACGGATTCACTGGCCCGCTCGGCCGCGAAGATGGCGATCCATCGCCGCTGGGATCTCGCCCTGCCGGAGCCGGAACGGCAGTTCTTTTACTTGCCGCTGATGCATTCGGAGGATCTCGGAGACCAGGATGCCTGCATCCGGCTGATGGGCGAGCGCATGCCGGAACGCGGGTCGAAGCAGGTCCTGCATGCGCGGGTTCATCGGGAGATCATCCGGCGGTTCGGCCGCTTCCCCTATCGCAACGCAGCGCTTGGACGCATGACCCTTCCGGTCGAACAGGCCTTTCTCGACAAGGAAGGCTATGGCGGCGTCTTTCGCCGGATCGCAGCGGCGACCTGATCGGGCGCCGCTGCGCCCGGATCGCGCCCGGGGATGACCATCCAGCCTCCAAGCCATGCAGTGAAAGCAAGGCTAGCTATGCGTCTACGGCATGGCAGCCTTTCTGCGCCTGTGCCGGGAATCTCCGATCTTGGGGCTTCGCTGACCGGAGAAATTAGTTTAGTGCTAAACCAGTTTCGACTGAATTCGTGAAAACGGGGGGCCGGAAATGGCTGCACAGAGCTTTGACATGATCGTGATCGGCGCCGGACCGGGGGGCTACGTGGCCGCCATTCGTGGCGCGCAGCTTGGTTTGAAGGTGGCCTGCGTGGAGCGCGAGCATCTCGGCGGCATCTGCCTGAACTGGGGCTGCATCCCGACCAAGGCGCTGTTGCGCTCCTCGGAAGTGTTCCACCTGATGGAGCGGGCCAGCGAGTTCGGGCTGAAAGCCGAGAATCTCGGCTATGACATCGACGCCGTGGTCAAACGCTCGCGCGGCGTGGCCGCGCAGCTTTCCGGCGGCATCGGACACCTGTTCAAGAAGAACAAGGTGACCACGATCATGGGCGAGGCAACGCTGACCGGCAAAGGCAAGGTCTCGGTCAAGACCGACAAGGGCACCGAAGAGCTGACCGCGAAGAATATCGTCGTCGCCACCGGCGCACGGGCGCGCGAGCTGCCCGGGCTGGAAGCGGATGGCAAGCGGGTCTGGACCTACAAGCACGCCTTGCAGCCGCCGCATATGCCCAAGAAATTGCTGGTCATCGGCTCCGGCGCAATCGGCATCGAATTTGCCAGCTTCTACAATACGTTGGGCGCGGAAACGACCGTGGTCGAGGTGATGGACCGCGTGTTGCCGGTGGAAGACGCCGAGATCTCCGCCTTTGCCAAGAAGCAGTTCGTCAAGCAGGGCATGAAGATCATGGAGAAAGCCATGGTCAAGCAGCTCGACCGCTCGGCCAGCAAGGTCGTGGCCCATATCGAGGTTGGCGGCAAGGTCGAGAAGCAGGAGTTCGACACCGTGATCTCCGCCGTCGGCATTGTCGGCAATGTGGAAGGTCTGGGGCTGGAGGCGCTCGGCGTGAAGATCGACCGGACCCATGTGATCACGGACGAATTCTGCCGCACCGGTGTCGAGGGGCTCTATGCCATCGGCGATATCGCCGGCGCGCCCTGGCTGGCGCACAAGGCCTCCCACGAAGGGGTGATGGTCGCCGAGCTGATCAAGGGCCTGCATGCGCATCCGGTCAAACCCGAGAGCATCGCCGGCTGCACCTATTGCCACCCGCAGGTCGCCTCTGTCGGCCTGACCGAGGCGAAGGCGAAGGAAGCCGGGCTTGATATCAAGGTCGGCCGCTTCCCCTTCATTGGCAATGGCAAGGCGATCGCGCTTGGCGAGCCGCAGGGCCTCGTGAAGACCATTTTCGACGCCAAGACCGGCGAGCTGCTTGGCGCGCATATGGTAGGCGCCGAGGTGACGGAGCTGATCCAGGGCTACGTGGTCGGGCGCCAGCTCGAGACGACCGAGCAGGACCTGATGCAGACCGTCTTCCCGCATCCGACGCTCAGCGAAATGATGCATGAAAGCGTGCTCGACGCCTTCGACCGGGTCATCCACATCTGACGCCTCCTCTCTTCCGAACGAGGCGAAATGCGACATTGGCCGCAGCCGCGCGACAGCGCAGGCTGCGGTCACTTTTTATTGGAGACCAGAATGTTACGCTTCGCCGCAACCGCCCTGACCTGCCTTGCCCTGGCAACGCCCGCCGCCGCCCAGGAACTGCTGGGAGGTTATTTCGCCCTGATTGGCCCACAGGACCTGACCAATTCGAAGGGCGTGCGGCTGAAGAATTTCTGCGCCATCGTCCAGCAGGACCGTGCGAATTTCCACAAGTTCGGCATCCGCCACGAATATGACGATTACGACCCCTGGTTCACCAATGTCTCGGCACGCCAGAAGATCTCGGCCGATTGCCGGATCGGAGCAGGTTCCGAATACATCCCGAATGCCGTGCTGCGCGGCGAACAGCGGTTCATCCGGGTGCAGGTCTATGGCCGCGGCGGCGTGCCCCAATTCGTCGTCGTTCACGAGGGCGCCGGATAAGCTTCCGGGACGATTTGCGATATAGGTGGCCAGCCGCCAGCGCGGCAGGATCGCGCGCTGGTTGGGGAGGCCTGGAAATGAACAGAGTCGCGACGCACAGGCGCTGTGCCTGGCGCTTGCCACGCCCGGCCCTGCCTTGGCGCAGGCGTTGCTGGGCGAGTATTTCACCTTCATTGATTACGCGGACATGGTGAATTCCCGCGGCACGCGCCTGACGACTTTCTGCGCGATGGTTCAGCAGGACAGGGCGAACATGCACACGTTCAACCGAGCGCATGAGCTGGAAGATTGGGACCCCTGGTTCAAGACCGCAGAGGCACGCAGCCGGATCTCGTCGGATTGCCGGATCGGCGAGGGTGCGGAATACATCCCGCCCTATGCCCTTGGCGGCGAGGAGATCTATATCCGGGTGCGGGTCTTCGGCCATGGCAATGCTCCGCAATTCGTCGTGGTAGAGGAGGGCGCCGGCTGACAGCCGCCGGGAATGCCGATCAACAGCCTGTGCGATGCAGGGAGAAACGCCGATCCCGCGGCGGCGCGGCCGGTCGAGCCGGGCCTTCGCCGCTGGTGCCGAAAGAGGTTTCGGAGGCGCGCGGCCTTGTCCGAGATGTCAGGCCAGCGGAATGCAGATATCCGTCAGCAGGTCTTCGGGCGCGCTGTCATCGGGCGAGTTGAGATAGATTTCGTGGCTCGGCGTGTCGCGCGGCTCCTCGCCCGATTGCGGCAGCCAGGTCCCGTAGAGATAGGCATAGGCTGGTGCGAGACCGGAATACGGGCCCTTGAGCCGCAGAACTGCGACCTTCCCGCCCTCGAGGGAAATCTCTTCCAGCGGGGGCGCAAGCGGGGTTTCGGGCCCGACCTCCAGCGCGGCATGGCTGGAAAGCTCGGCGGCGGGCGTGGTGTCTGGATCGTCATAGAAGACGCCGAGACATCCTTTCACCTGCGGCCAGAGCGTGCGCGCCCCGGCGAGGGCGGCAAGCTTCTCATAGGCCTGCGAGATCTCGAAATACGGCCCCTTGTGCGGGATCGCGGCGAGGCGGCGCGTGGGGTGGGTCGTGACATCGACATCATACATCTGTCGGTCTCCTGATTTGCGAGGGATGGAAGGAAGTCGGAGCGTGCCTTTCTTGCGGAACTGTCCCGGGGGGCGGCCGAACACGGTCCGGAATGCCCGGGAGAAGCTCGATGGGCTGGGATATCCGCAAGCTGCGGAGATCTCCGGGATCGGCCGGTCGGTCTGAACCAGCATCGCGGCGGCGCGGTGCAGCCGTATCCGACGCACCGCCTGCGCGCAGGTCTCGCCCGTCATCGCCCGGAAACAACGATGCCAATGGAAGCGCGACACGGCCGCGACATCCGCCAGCGCATCAAGCGACAGGTCGCCCGCGGGATTCTCGTAGATATGGTCCAGCACGCGCAGGATGCGGGCTTCATAGGGAGTGCTCATTCCGTTCCCCGGGTCGGTTTGCCGAACCAGACTGGCACAGGCCCGATTGCCATGTCTTGCGCAATGGCATCGGTTGCAAATTCCGCGCATGGGTTCCATATGGGAGCGAACAGAATGGGAGCCGTCACATGAACTATCTGGAGTTCGAAAAACCCCTGGCCGAGATCGAGGGAAAGGCCGAGGAGCTGCGGGCAATGGCCCGGTCGAACGAAGAGATGGACGTGACCGCCGAGGCCGCAGGGCTGGACGCCAAGGCCGCGACGATGCTGGCCGATCTCTATGGCAAGCTGACCCGCTGGCAGAAATGCCAGGTGGCCCGGCACCCGGAGCGGCCGCATTGCCGCGACTACATCGAGGCCCTTTTCACCGAATACACCCCGCTGGCCGGCGATCGGAACTTTGCCGATGACCACGCCGTCATGGGCGGCATGGCGCGGTTCAATGACCGGCCCGTCGTGGTAATCGGCCATGAGAAGGGGCATGACACGCAGAGCCGCATCGAACGCAATTTCGGCATGGCCCGCCCCGAAGGCTATCGCAAGGCGATCCGGCTGATGGAACTGGCCGACAAGTTCGGCCTGCCGGTGGTGACGCTGGTCGACACGCCGGGCGCCTATCCCGGCAAGGGCGCGGAGGAGCGCGGGCAATCGGAGGCGATTGCGCGCTCAACCCAGGCCTGCCTGACCATCGGCGTCCCGCTTGTCTCGGTGGTGATCGGCGAAGGCGGCTCGGGCGGCGCGGTCGCCTTTGCGACCGGCAACCGGCTGGCGATGCTGGAGCACTCGATCTACTCGGTGATCTCGCCGGAGGGCTGCGCCTCCATCCTGTGGAAAGACGCGGAAAAGATGCGCGAAGCGGCGGAAGCGCTGCGGCTGACGGCGCAGGACCTTCTGGAACTGGGCGTGACCGACCACGTCGTCCCCGAACCGGTCGGCGGAGCCCATCGCGACCGCGCAGCGAGTGTAACCGCCGTGGGCGCAGCGATTGAGGCGATGCTGGCGGAACTGGACGGCATGGACCGCGCAGCCCTGATCGCGGATCGCCGCCGGAAATATCTCGACCTCGGGAACAAGGGGCTGGCTGCCTGATCAAGGGCTTGCCCGCGGGCAGCGCGGAGCTTCGCTGCTACCGCAAGCCCCGGGGCTGCGTGTTCGACCGGACAGGCAGCCGTACCAGCGCCGGACCGGCGCGCGACTTCCTTCGCGCGCCAGGCAGCGTCAAGACTGCCCCCAGTTTCCCATATGCCATGTGCATCTTTCATAGCACCTATGACGCCACTGCCAGTGCGGCGCTAATGACCCGTTCGCCAAGACAAAAACTCCATTAGACGGGCGCCGAAACGCAAGAATCGAGCCTGATACGACACTGGAGTACACGATCATGTCCCACAACGGCGCCATCGCCGCCAACCCCGCAGTTGTGGGCTTGGGCGGTTTCGGTCTGACCACCTTCCTCCTTCAGATGCACAACCTCGAACTGATGAGCACCGGCCCCGTGCTCTGGGTCGGGCTGATCTATGGCGGGCTTGCCCAGATGATCGCCGGCTTCCAGGAACAGAAGACCGGCAACCATTTCGGTTACAGCGCCTTTGTCTCCTATGGCGCCTTCTGGATCGCCCTCTGCATGCTCCTGCTGGCCAATCATTTCGACATCTTCGTCTCTTCCACCACCGATATCGGCTGGTTCATGCTGGCCTGGACGCTCTACACCGCCATGATGTGCCTCGGTGCGTTCCGGATCCACGGCGCGATGGCCTTCACCTTCCTGACCCTGCTGATCGGCTTCGTCGGCCTCGTCATCGGCCATTTCGGCGCCCCGATCTTCAATACCATCGCCGCTCTGGACCTTGTCGTCTGTGCCTTCGGCGCCTGGTACATGATGACCGGCATCATCCTGAAGGATGTCTACGGCCATGAGGTGCTGCCGATGGGCAAGCCCTGGCTCAAGGACCTGCGCCCCCAAACCGATCTGGCGGCCACGCCCGCCGAGTGAACCTGACGGCCGGAACCCGGGCGCGGGCCGCGACGCCCCGCCCCTCCGGCCGACAGCCTGTTGCAATCCCGTCATCCCCGGCGTGAAATAGCGGCGAGTCCGAGCTGCATTCCACGGCACCGACAGCTCGACGCCAGGGAGGGAACGGGAAATGACCAAACCATATGACAAGCTTGAGCGCCGCAGCGCCGACGCACGCGCGGCCGCGCTCGCAGAGGCGCTGCCGCAACAGGTCGCGGCCGCCAAGGCGCTGCCCGGCTATGCCAACAGCCTCGCCGAGATCGACCCGGCCGCGATCACCGACGCCGCCGCCCTCACCGCCCTCCCCGTCCTGCGCAAGTCGGAGCTTGGCGCCAAGCAATCAGTCGATGAGCCCTTTGGCGGCTTCACCACCCGCCCCGCCCACGGCTTCGCCCATGTGTTCCAGTCGCCCGGGCCGCTCTATGAGCCCGGAATGGTCAGCGCGGACTGGTGGCGCATGGGGCGCTTCCTGCATGCCGCCGGGATCGGCAAGGGCGATCTCGTGCAGAACTGTTTCGGCTATCACCTGACGCCTGCCGGCATGATGTTCGAGAGCGGTGCCCGCGCCGTCGGGGCCGCTGTCCTGCCCGCCGGGACCGGCCAGACCGACCTGCAGGTTCGGGCCGGTGGCGATGTCGGCACGACCGCCTATGCCGGAACGCCGGATTTCCTGAAAGTCATTCTCGACCGGGCCGAGGAGCTCGGCGAAACGCTGCGGATCGCACGCGCCGTCGTCTCGGGCGGGGCGCTCTTCCCCTCGCTGCGCCAGGACTATGCCGATCGCGGCATTTCCTGCCTGCAATGCTACGCCACCGCCGATCTCGGCAATATCGCCTATGAGAGCCCTGCCATGGAGGGGATGATCGTCGAGGAGGGCGTTATCGTCGAGATCGTCACCCCCGGCACCGGCGATCCCGTCGCGCCGGGAGAGGTCGGCGAGGTGCTGGTGACCACGCTCAACCCCGACTACCCGCTGATCCGCTTTGCAACCGGCGACATGTCGGCCTGGCTGCCCGGCGAAAGCCCCTGCGGGCGGACCAATGCCCGGATCAAGGGCTGGATGGGCCGTGCCGACCAGACAACCAAGGTCAAGGGCATGTTCGTGCGCCCCGAGCAGGTCGCGGCGCTGGTCGCGCGGCACAGCCATGTCCACAAGGCGCGCGTCATCATCACCCGCGAAAACGAGATGGATGCCATGCATGTCCAGATCGAGGCCGATGGCGGCGACTGGACCGAATATGGCGAGGACATCAAGGATCTGCTCAAGATCAAGGGCAGTGTCGAGGTGCTGGCACCCGGCGAGTTGCCCAAGGATGGAATCGTGATCGAAGATCGGCGCAGCTACGACTGAGGCGCTATTTGATATCCGTCGACATGGGCGTAGACTCGCGGCCAAGAAACAGCCCATGGAGGCGGGTATGAGTAGAGTTATTTCGGTCCTTCTGGGGCTGGCCATGGCGATTCCGGCCTGTGTTGCACAGGCCGACCGGGCGCTTGTGATCGGGGCCAGCGAGGCGGAGCGCCGGGGTCTCTGGGGCTCAGGCTCCGAGGGAGACAGCGCACAATCGCTGCGCGATGCCGGTTTCGAGGTCTTCACCGCCGATGCCGGCTCGGTCTCGGACATGCGTGGCGCGTTGTCCCGCTTCCTTGACGGTCTGGAGACACAGGATCGGATCGTCATCCACCTCTCCGGCGCCTTCCTCAATGACGGGCAGCGGCACTGGCTGCTCGAAGCCGACCGCGTCGCGCGCCCGGACATCGCGACCATCGACACTATCGCGCTGTCGGTCGACACCGTCCTTCAGGTGGCCCGGGAGGTGCCCGGCGGCGCGGTTGTCGCGCTCGGATCCGCGCGCGGCAAGGCCGAGGCCGGGACGGGCCTGACGGACGGGCTCGCAGACCCGGTGGCGCCTCAGGGGGTGACATTGGTGCAGGGACCGGCCGGGACGGTGGCCGAGTTTGTCTCGGGACCACTCCTGGAGAAGGGACGGACCCTCCCGGACGCGATCTCCGCCACGCGCGGCCTGCAGGGGCGCGGATTTCTGTCCCCGCGCCACGCTTTCCTGCCCGAGGACGAAGACCGCCCCGTCGCCCCGCCCAACGCGGCCGAGGTCGAACGGGCCATCTGGCAAGCCACGCTGGAGCAGGATTCCGTCGAAGGCTTCGAAGGCTATCTCCAGCGTTATCCAGAGGGGTTCTTCGTCACCGAGGCCCGCCAGGCGATCGAGCGCATCCGCAACGAGCCCAACCGGCAGGCCCGGCTGGCAGAGGAGGCGCTCGAGCTGAGCCGGGCAGACCGGCGCAAGATCCAGCAGGAGCTGACGCTGCTGGAGTTCAACCCGCGCGGCGTCGACGGCATCTTCGGTGGCGGCTCCCGCGCCGCCATCGCACGGTTCCAGCAACAGGCCGGCTTCCCGGCAACAAGCTATCTCGACCGGACCCAGATCGAACGGCTTGCGCTTCAGGCAGACCGCCGCCGGGCCGAGATCGCCGCCGAGACGCGCCGGCGGGCGCTCGAAGCGGAGACGAAGGATCGCGAGGCCTGGGCCGTCGCCTCCGAGGCCGGAGACCTCGCGGCGCTGCGGACCTATCTCGATGCCTATCCCAAGGGTCTCTTCGCGCCGATTGCCAAGGAGAGACTGGACGCCCTGGAAGCGGCTGAAGCGGAGCGGAGCGCCGCGCAGGAGCGATCCGATTGGGAAGCGGCTGCCGCGACCGGCACGGTCGAATCCCTGCAAGCCTATCTGGCCACCCATCCCGGCGGCGCCAATGCCGCGGCCGCACGCGAGCGGCTGGAGGCACTCGCTTTCGAATCCAGCGAAGCCCTGCAGGACGCCCGCGCCGGCGAAGCGGAACTCGATCTCAACCCGGTGACGCGCCTCCTTCTCGAACGACGCCTGGACCAGATGGCGTTCGAGCCGGGCTTCGTCGATGGCACCTTCGATGACGACACCCGCGCCGCCTTGCGCCGCTTCCAGCGCGAAAACGACCTCGAGCCCACCGGTTATGTCGACCAGGCCGTTATCGCCCGCATGCTGAGCGATCTCGGCGGATTGCTAGCCCCCGGTCGCTAGACCGCGTCCCGATCAGGCGCCCCTGCTTGCCCTGTCTGAAAGGACAGGGTGCGCGGGGCGATTCCATTGACAAAACCTCGCTTCGGGAATATAGTTAGAAATCATACCAACCTGGACACTATCATGGCCACTCCCGTCACTCGCCTGGACAGGAGCGTGGCGGAGTTCATGCGCCACGTCCCCGTCCATCTCGCCCCGATCCTGCTGCGCGCGGAGTTTCGTGGGCGCCTGCTCCCCGAGAGCGAGGTCATGGTGGTGATGATGCTGGCCGAGGATGGCCCGCTCTCGCCAACCGCGATCAGCCGGGGGCTGAACATGCAGAAAGGCAGCCTGACCTCCGTGTTGAAGCGGCTGGAAGGGCTGGACCTGATCCGGCGCCGGGACAACCCCGATGACGAGCGCTCCTATATCGCGCAGCTGACCCGGGAGGGGGAGGATCTCGCCGGGCGGATTGCCGAGCAGCGCCACAAGGGGTTGCTGGCCTTGTTTGGTTCGATGAGCCCGCGCGACGACCGCGCCGCCAGCACCGGGCTCGACACGATTTCCGCGCATTTTCGAAAACTGGAGGAGAAGAAGATGGCCAATGATGACGACCACACCCATGCGTCGCTGAACTGGTACCACGCCGCCACGCCGGAGGATCGCCGCGAATATGACGGCTTCGGCCCCTGGCTGAGCGAGGTGAAGAGCGAGGCAGACATGCCGCCGCGCTTCCTTGCCTTCTATCGCGAGCACAAGGACGCGAAATTCTTCTTCAAGGTGCCGCGCAATGCCGACCGGCGCCAGCTCCGCCCCGGAATGGATCTCTACGAAGCGGTCCTCGCGGTGCATGAGCACGGGATCTTCATCGCTAAGCTCGATGCTGGCGGCGTCAGCACACGGCAATCGAACTGGGATCACATCGCCGCGGTGGGAAGCTATGGAGACCGGTTGCAAGGCATCTGGTCGGCCTATCTCAAGGATGGCTCCCGCGCCAGCGTGACCTTCAACAAGGTCTCTTCGGAGTTGATGGACCAGGTCACCGATTTCGCGCGCGGCCATCTTGTCGGCCCGTCACGCGACATCACCACGACAGCGGATCCGGTCGAAATCACTGATTCCGACCTGTTTTTTGGCTCTGCGCTGCTGGAAATCCGTCGCCGGGGCCGTGGACCGTTCACACCCATCCATTTCGAGCCCCAGGGCAAGCCCTGCACCGGCGAGGATGGCAAGAAGGCCGAAACGACCGGTGTGCTGCTGCTCGATTCGCCGGAGGAGCTCGCTATCGTCAATCGGGAGCAGCCTTCGCACCGCCGCGGCGAAGCCTGGCACGCCTCGAATGACATTTTCATCCCCTATGAGCGCCTGACCCATGTCTCGCTGATTCCGGCGCCAAACGGGTCCACCGGCGAGTTTCACACCCTCGTGCTGCGACTTGACGGACAGGCGATCGAACAGCCCTGCCTGACCGTTCCCGAGGTCGCCATCAAGATCCTCCAGGAACGTATCGGTCACGCCGAGTGAACTCGCCATCCGGTCCGGAGTGATTCTCCCGGGCAGGCAAAGCCGCCCCTTTGCCTGCCCAAGATACTGGCAAATAACAGTTTATACTAAGACATCCGGTGTCGCACGCCACCCTCATGCCCAAAACGGGGCGAGCGGACTTGCATACGGTCTCGATTTTTTTCGTACCCGGGCTGTAAAACGGCTCCCGCGCCGGCGCGACGTCGAGCCTCTCTCCCGGCGCCGGAGCGCCACACGGCATCCCCCTGAAATCACGCATGAACTCCCCCGAACCATGGCTTCCCGGTCCGAAACGTCGGGCGCGCGCAGCGGCGCGGAGGGGCCTGTTCTGCGCGAATTTCGCTCGCGGAATCTGCATTTCTTCAGGAAGAGGCTTTGCAACCGGTTGCAAAATGGGTATCGTCGGATTCGTACCAAACCAGGTGGCGCCCTGATCGGGTGGGCGTCTGGATAACAGGCTGAGGAGGAGACAGCGTGTTTGGAGGAGACGAACCGAGCGAAACCTGCCAGTCGCAGTTCGCCAAGTTCACTGTCCGGACGAACGGACCGGCCTCCATTCCTTCCCTTGCCCAAGATCGGACCGGCGAGCCGAACGCCGGCCAATGCAACAGCGGAGGCCGGATGCTTCGGTCGCCGCACATTGTTCCAGCAACGTAAGAAAACCCATCTCTGGAGGAGAGAGACTATGAAAAAGTTCGTGACCGCCGCTGTACTCGCCACGCTGATGTCCTCGGGCGCCTATGCCGAGAATATCGGCCTGTCCATGGCTGCTTTCGACGACAATTTCCTGACCGTCCTGCGCAACGCCATGAACGAGAAGGGCGAAGAGCTCGGCGTCACCATCCAGGCCGAAGACGCCCAGAACGAGGTTGGCAAGCAGCTCAACCAGATCCAGAACTTCGTCGCTTCCGGCGTTGACGCGATCATCGTGAACCCGGTCGACACCGACGCCACCATCCCGATGTCCAAGCTCGCTGAAGAGGCCGGCATCCCGCTCGTCTATGTGAATCGCGAGCCGGTCAACCTCATGAAGCTTCCCGCCAACCAGGCCTATGTCGGCTCCCAGGAAATCGAGGCCGGCAACCAGCAGGGCCAACATGCCTGCGACCTGTTCAAGGCCATGGGCAAGACCGAAGACGTCAAGGTTGCGATCCTGATGGGTGACCTGTCGCACCAGGCCGCACGTCTGCGCACGCAAGGTGCCGAAGAGATCTTCGCCGGCGATGAGTGCAACTTCATCTCGGTCGTCGACAAGCAGACCGGCATGTGGCAGCGCACGCTGGGCATGGACATGGTCGCCAACTGGCTCTCCGCGGGCCAGGAAATCGACGGCGTGCTCGCCAACAACGACGAAATGGCCGTTGGCGCCGCGCAGGCCCTGCGCACCGCTGGTGCGAATTTCGACGAGCTGGTCGTGGCCGGCGTTGACGGCACGATCGACGCCAAGGCGCTGATCGAATCCGGCGAGATCGACCACACCGTCTTCCAGGACGCCGTGGGCCAGGGCAAAGGCGCCGTGGATGCAGCCGTCAAGCTCGCCCGTGGCGAAGCTGCGGATCAGGTCGTCTACATCCCGTTCCAGCTGATCACGCTCGAGAACCTGGCGGACTTCGCCGAAACCAACTGATCCCCAAGGGATCCTTCGTCGCGAGGGCGGTTCGCCGCCCTCGCTCCCCAGGGACGGCGCGCCCAGCCCGCCCCGTAACGCCTTTCAGCGCAAGTGAGGGAGGAAAACCATGCTTGACGGAAGCGCGGGTTCAGCGCGCGATAGATTCACCGGCGAGTTCATTCTCGAAGTCGATAATGTGCGCAAGGAGTTCCCGGGGGTTGTCGCCCTCGACGATGTTCAACTCCGGATCCGCCCTGGCTCTGTTCATGCCCTCATGGGGGAGAACGGCGCCGGTAAATCGACCCTGATGAAGATTATTGCAGGGATTTACAGTCCCGACTCCGGCGAAGTGCGCTTCGCTGGCGAGAAACTCTCCATCAAGACGCCGATCGACGCTCTCAACTCCGGCATCGCCATGATTCACCAGGAACTCAACCTGATGAACACGATGAACGTGGCCGAGAATGTCTGGATCCGGCGGGAACCCAAGAACGCCATGGGCCTGATCGATCACGCCCAGATGCGGCGCCAGACACAGGAACTCTTCGACGAACTTGGCATTTCGCTCGATCCGACGGCGTTGGTCGACGACCTGACCGTTGCCCAAAAACAGATGATCGAGATCTCCAAGGCGGTCTCCTACAACTCCGATGTCCTGATCATGGACGAGCCGACCTCGGCCATCACGGAGAAGGAAGTTGCCCAGCTCTTCCGGATCATCCGTGACCTGAGAGCCAAGGGGGTCGGCATCGTCTATATCACTCACAAGATGGACGAACTCTTCGAGATCGCCGACGAGTTGACCGTCTTCCGGGACGGGCAATATGTGGGCACTGTGCCCTCTTCGGATATCGACCGCGACGGCGTCATCAAGATGATGGTCGGTCGCGAGATCACCGACATGTTCCCGAAGGTGGATTGCGAGATCGGCGAAGTTGCCCTTGAGGTCAAGGGGCTGAGCCGGGGCAAGGAATTCCAGGATGTCAGCTTCGAGCTGCGGCGGGGCGAGATCCTCGGCCTTGCGGGGCTGGTTGGCTCCGGGCGCTCCGAGGTTGCCGAAGCCATCTTCGGCGTGAAGCCGGCAACCTCCGGCGAGATCATCATCGACGGCACCCCGGCAACCATCACCGAGCCGGCCCAGGCCATGTCGCACGGCCTTGCCTTCCTCACCGAGGACCGCAAGGAGAGCGGCTGCTTCCTGATCCTCGACTGCCTGTCCAACATCCAGATGGCACTTATCACCCGCGAGATGACCAACAAGTTCGGCTTCGTCGAGCAGAGCAGGGTCAATGAATTGGTCAACGACTATGTCGAGAAGCTCCGGATCAAGACCCCGAGCCTTGGCGAGATCGTGGAGAACCTCTCGGGCGGCAACCAGCAGAAGCTGCTGATCGCGCGCTGGCTGCTGACCAACCCGAAAGTCCTCATCCTCGACGAGCCGACGCGCGGCATCGACGTGGGTGCAAAATCCGAAATTCACCGTCTGATCACGGCGCTTGCCGGTCAGGGGGTGGCAATCCTTATGATCTCGTCGGAGATGCCCGAGGTTCTCGGCATGTCGGACCGGATCATGGTCATGCGTGAAGGTCGCGTTGGCGGCTTCCTGGATCGGGCGGATGCCGACCAGGTGAGCGTCATGCAACTTGCAGCGAATTAAGAGCGGGAGGAAGCTCGAAATGGCAACTACTGACGTCAACGTGGCAGACGCCACACCCAAAAGCCGAAAACTGCCGCCGGAAGTGAACATCTTCTTCGTTCTGATCGGCATCGCGGTTCTCTTCGAGGTGCTCGGCTGGATCTTCCAGGGCCAGTCTTTCCTGGGCAACTTCGCCCGCCTGAAGATCATGATCCTTCAGGTTTCGGTGCTCGGCATCATCTCGGTCGGCGTGACCCAGATCATTATCACCGGCGGCATCGACCTGAGCTCCGGCTCGCTCGTGGCGGCCGTGTCCATGGTCTCGATGTCCTTTGCACAGACCTCCGAATACGGGCTCGACCGGGTGCTGTACCCGGCCCTCGTCGACCTGCCGGTCATCATCCCGATCATTGTCGGGCTCGTGGTGGGCGCTTGCGCGGGCTTCATAAACGGCTGGCTGATCGCCTATACCAAGATCCCACCCTTCATCGCCACGCTCGGCATGATGGTTGCCGCCCGCGGCTTCGCCAAGTGGTACACCCAGGGCAAGCCGATCTCCTTCCCGACCGACAGCTTCGCCCGCATCGGCGAAGGCATGAACCCGGTCATCATCTTCTGCATCGTCGCCGTGATCTTCCACATCGCGATGAAATACACCCGCTACGGCAAGTTCACCTACGCGCTCGGCGCCAATGAAACCGCCGCACGGGTCTCGGGCATCAATGTCGAGCGCCAGAAGGTGAAGATCTACGTCATCGCCGGTACGCTCTCCGCCCTTGCCGCCATCGTGGTCTGCTCGCGCGGTCAGACCGCCCAGCCGGGCATGGGCCTGATGTACGAGCTTGACGCCATCGCCATGGCCGTCATCGGCGGCACCTCCCTCGCCGGCGGACGCGGCTCGATCATCGGCACCGCGATCGGCATGGTGATCCTCGGCGTGATCCTCTCGGGCTTCACCTTCCTGCGGCTCGACGCCTACTACCAGGAGATGATGAAGGGCGCGATCATCGTCGGCGCCGTGATCATCGACACCTATCGCCAGAAGAAAAAGGTCTGATGCGCTAGCATCCCCCGCCTTCTGCGACGAAACTGACGGGGCCGGAAACGGCCCCGTCTGCTATTGAGAAGATCGAAACCGTCCGGGAGCACCGCCGATCATGTTCAATTTCGATGTCCCCTTCTTCAAGCCGCTCTGGATACGTATCCTGACCGTCGGGTTTTCGATTGGCTGGGGGCTTGTCGAACTGGCTTCAGGCGAGATTGCCTTCGCGATGATGTTTCTGGCCGCAGGCGCCTATGCAGCCTACCGACTCTTCATCACATTCGATCCGGGTGAGGATCCCTGAGCAGGCGAAGCCGAGCGGCGGTCCGGTTCAACCGTCGCCGCTCACCTTCTCGACCGCATTCCGCAAGGTCTGGTCCAGCCAGATCCGGCCGGCATCGACCTTTCCAACATAGCTCTCCAGCGCCGGTCCGGCCTGCGGCAACGCGCTCGAGACCCGGTCCGCCTGTGCATAGATCAGCGTTGCCACGGCCGCGATCAGGAAGACCACGCTCATGCCGAGCCGCTGCCCGCTGCCGCGCGCCGGCTCGGTCTCCGGGACGCCCCTGGCAGCAACCGGCATCTCGCCCGGCTGGAGCGTCGAGTTGATCTCCTCGACATCCGGAAGCATGTCACGACGCGGCGCCGGCCGTTCGGCGGGGTCGGCAGATTCCGGCGGAAGGGTATCGGTCGGCTTTACCCGGGCCGGCGCACGGGACGGCTGTCTTGGCGCCGCCTCGTCTTCGCCCGCCTCGGGAGGCGCCATGTCCAGCTCGCCCTGGAACTCAAGCCCGCTGGCCTCGGCGCGGCGCACCTCCTGCTCCCGCGCAGCCTCTTCGCGCAGGACCGACAGCGCAGCCTCGTCGACCGGCACCCGGCGCGGGGCGGTCGCGATCGGCGCAGCCTCCTCTTCATAATCGTCTTCGTCATCGTAGTCGTAGTCGTCTTCGACCGCGCCGTCGCTTTCGGCGCCGTCGTCAAATGCGTCATCGGACGCCGACTCGACCGGGACGGTCTCGGGCGCCTCTTCCGCATCCGGCACGAATTCGACCTGTTCGAAGGAGTCCGGCTCGTCTTCCTCGGACTCGAACAGAGCCGTCTCGTCGTCCTCTTCAACCGCCTCATAGGCCTCAGCCGCGAAGCTCTCGTCGTAATCGTCCTCTGCCGGCTCGCGAATCTGCTCCTTCGAAGACACGGGAGGAACGGGGGCCGGCTCAGGCTCAGGCTCAGGCTCAGGTTCCGGCGCAGGCTCTGGCGCGAATTCCGGCCCAGGCTCAGGTTCGGGTTCTGGCTCAGGTTGGGAGACAGGTGGTTCCGGCACGGGCGGCGCGCTTGGCGTCTCCGCGGCTGGGGCCTGCGCCTTCGGCGTGGCTCGCGTCAGCTCGCGCAGGCCGTAGCCCATCTCCGCCGCGAGCCCCGGATCGTCCTTCGGATGGACCTGGAACCAAGTATTTCCGCAATTGGAGCATTGCACATCCCGCCCCGCGTCCGGAATGACCCGTTCGTCGACGGCATATTGCGCCCCGCAATTCGGACAGATGAGTCGCATTTCCCCTCTCGACCGGCGCGCTCGAGGCGCCCCACTGCTCTGTCTTTTCTCTGGTTATGCCCCTTGTCTGTCCCGATGACAAAGAAAATGCAATTCCCTGTCGTCGCGAACCCCGTTGAAACGCATCCGTTGCTCAGGCACAACGGAACTGCATGGCAAGGATACAGATTTCGTGATCGAGCTACAGGATGTTGCCTACAGCTACGGCAACGGCACTCTTCTGGGAGACGTCTCGCTGCAGCTTGCGCCGGGGTCGTTCCACTTTCTCACCGGCCCGTCCGGCGCCGGGAAGTCTACCCTGCTCAAGCTGTGCTACATGGAGCTGCTGCCAAGCGCCGGCCAACTCTCCATTTTCGGGCGCGACGTGACTGAGATGAACCGGGACGAGGTCGCCCGGACGCGCCGGCGGATCGGTGTCGTGCACCAGGATTGCCAGTTCCTCGATCACCTTCCGCTGACGGACAACCTCGCCCTGCCGCTGGATGTCAGCGGGCGGGATGCGTCGACCGAGGCACAGAATCTCACCGAGCTGATGGCCTGGGTCGGGCTCTCCGCCCGCGCAGATGCGCTGCCGCCGCAGCTTTCGGGCGGTGAGCGCCAGCGGGCAGCGCTGGCACGCGCGGTGATCATGGATCCGGAGATCGTGCTGGCGGACGAGCCGACCGGCAATGTCGACTGGGAGATGTCGCTGCGGCTGCTGCAATTGCTGATCGAGCTGAACCGGATGGGCAAGACGATCCTTGTCGCCACCCATGACCTCAACCTGATCCGCGCCGCCAAGGCGCAGGTCTCGGCCCGCGTGCTGCGCATCGCGCAGGGCACGCTGACCCTGGCGGGGGCGGATCTATGAGGGTCTTCGGCAAGGCAGGCCACCTGCTCGCGGGCACATCCGGCGCCGACCGTGTCGTCCCACCCACCGGCTTCACCGCCCGTCTCACCGTCTTCACCGCCGCCGCGATGGCTTTCCTTGCCGTGTTCGCGCTGGCCCTTTCACTGGCCACGGATCGGCTGGCGACGCGTTGGTCCGAAGCACTGGCCCGCACTGCCACGATCCGCATCTCGGCCCCGCCCGAACAGGCCGCAACCCAGCTCGCCAACGCGCTTGCCGTTCTGGAGACAACGCCCGGTATCGCCTCGTCCCGCGCGCTGGACGACACGGAGCGCACAGCCCTGCTGGAGCCCTGGTTCGGCCCGGACCTGCCGCTCGACGCGCTGCGCATCCCGGAGATGATCGAGATCGTCGAGACCGCCGAGGGGGTCGACGTGGCCGGGCTCCGGGCGCGGCTGGCCGGCGAGGCCCCCGGCGCGGTTTATGACGACCATACCCGCTGGCGCGCGCCGCTGGTGCGCGCGGCCGAACGGCTTCGGCTGCTGGGGCTGCTGTCGCTGGCGTTGATCTCGGCGGCCACCGCGGCGATGATCACGCTCGCCGCCCAGGCTGCATTGGCCGCCAATGACCGCGTGATCGCCGCATTGCGCCTGATCGGGGCGCTCGACACCTTCATCGCGCGCGCCTTCGTCCGCCGTTTCACGCTGCGTGCGCTCTCCGGCGCCGCGCTCGGAACCGGGCTCGGCATGATCGCGGTGGCCTTGCTGCCGAGCGCGGGAGAGGCGGGCGGTTTCCTGACCGGGCTCGGCTTTTCCGGCGCAAACTGGCTGCTGCCGTTGACCATTCCGCTGATTGCGTCCCTTGTCGCTTTCGCGGCAACCCGCTATGCCGCCTTCCGGCAATTGCGAAAGACGACGTGACATGCTGCAATATCTGCGTTCGCTGATCTTCAACATCCAGATGTACCTGATGATGGCGCTGATGGCGCTGTTCTTCACGCCGATCACGCTCTTCTATCGGCCTATGGCCTTCACCGCCTGCCGCACCTATTGCCGCTGGGTGCGCTGGAGCGCCCGGTGGATGGTCGGGCTGCGCTCGGAACTGCGCGGGAAGGTGCCGACTGGCGAATGCCTGATCGCCTCCAAGCACCAGAGCTTCTTCGACATCATCATGATCGTCTCCGAGGTGCCGCGGCCGAAATTCATCATGAAGGCGCAGCTGCGCTTCGTGCCAATTGTCGGCTGGTATGCGAAGTGGATCGGCTGCGTGCCGGTGGATCGCGGCAAGCGCGGCCAGGCGATCGCGGAAATGAAGCAGGGCGTCGAGGCCGGGCGCGCCACCCCGGGACAGCTCATCATCTATCCGCAAGGAACCCGCATCGCCATCGACGCGAAGCTGCCCTACAAGATCGGAACCGGGGTGCTCTACAATCAGCTCGCGCAGGATTGCGTCCCCGCGGCCACCAATGTCGGCGTCTTCTGGCCGCGTTTCGGCGTGCTGCGCAAACCCGGCCTCGCCGTGGTCGAATTCCTTCCGGCAATCGCCCCGGGACAGGAGCAACGCGCTTTCATGGCGGACCTGGAGCAGATCATCGAAGGCGCTTCTTTGCGGCTGATGGCCGAGGCGGGGTATCACCCGCCGGACTGAGCGGTGCAATGGATGGCTGGAGCCGGTAGCGGACATCGGAACCGAGCGTCCGTTGGCATGGGGCCAAGGCGAAACCGCCATGCCAACGCCTGCCCGCCCCGGCGGGCCGCTCTGTCCGCACCGTGGGCATGTGTGCCATGCTCCCGGAACGAGAAGAGCCGGACGAAAGCGCCCGGCTCTTTTCATTTCGATATCGCTGGAAACTCAGCCCGGCGTCAGGCCGCGCATCCTCTCCGACCGCCGCCGCAGCAATTCGACCGTGGTCAACAACGCGATGGAGACGATGACGAGGATCGTGGCCACCGAGAGGATCGCCGGCGAGATCTGCTCGCGGATACCGTTCCACATCTGGCGCGGAATTGTCTGCTGGTCATGGGCCGCGACGAAGAGCACGACGACCACCTCGTCGAACGACGTGACAAAGGCGAAAAGCGCCCCGGAGATAACGCCGGGCAGGATCAGCGGCATGGTGATCCTGAAGAAGGTGGTGGTCGGGTTGGCGCCGAGCGAAGCCGCGGCCTGGGTCAGGGTCTGGTCGAAGCCGACCAGCGTCGCTGTCACGGTGATGATGACGAAGGGGATGCCGAGCGTGGCATGGGCCATGATGATGCCGATATAGGAGTTTGCCAGCCCGGTGGCGGAGTAGAAGAAGAACAGCCCCGTGGCGGTGATGATGATCGGCACGATCATCGGCGAGATCAGTACCGCCATGATTACCCGCCGGAAGGGCATCTCGGGCCGCGACAGGCCAAGCGCCGCCAGTGTGCCGAGGAAGGTTGCCAGCAGCGTCGAGAAGAAACCGATGATGACGGAGTTCTTGGCGGCATTGATCCAGGCGGAATTGGCCCAGGCATCGGCCCACCAGGAACTGTCGCGCACGACGTCGGGCTGTGCCATCCCGAAGGTCAGCAGCAGGTCGTACCAGCGGGTCGAGTAGCCGGTCGGGTCGAGCGCAAGCATCTTCTCGGTGAAGGTGAAATAGGGCTCGGCATTGAAGCTGAGCGGGATCACGATCAGGATCGGCGCGATCAGGAACAGGAAGATCAGCGCGCAGATGACGCGAAAAGTGTAGTACCAGATTCGCTCGAGCGGGGTGGCGTAGATCGGCAGGGCCATGATGCGCGTTCCTTATCCGAGCTTGAGATTGTCGATGCCGACAAGGCGATCATAGAGCCAGTAGAGCAGCAGCACGCAGAAGAGCAGCAGCGAGGCCAGCGCTGCGGCCAGCGACCAGTTCAGGGAATTCTGCATGTGGAACGCGATCAGGTTCGAGATCAGCTGTCCGGTGGAGCCGCCGACAAGCGCAGGCGTGATGTAATACCCGACCGACAGGATGAAGACGAGCAGGCCTCCGGCGCCGATGCCGGGGATGGTCTGCGGCAGGTAGATGCGGCGGAAGGCGGTCCAGGAGGTCGCGCCCAGCGAGCGGGCGGCGCGGACATAGCTGGGGTCGATCGGGCGCATGACCGAGTAGAGCGGCAGCACCATGAAGGGCAGCAGGATATGGGTCATGGCGATGATCGTGCCGGTCTGGTTGTAGATCATCTGCAGTCGTCCTTCGTCGGAAATGATACCGAGCGACACCCAGAGGTCATTGACCACGCCCTGGCTCTGCAACAGCACGATCCAGGAGGTCGTCCGCACAAGGAGCGAGGTCCAGAAGGGCAGCAGGACGAAGATCATCAGCAGGTTGGAGTGCCTCAGTGGCAGGATCGCCAGCAGATGCGCGATCGGAAAGCCGAGCAGGAGCGTCATGAAGGTGATCAGCGCCGACATGATCAGCGTGCGTTTGAAGAGCAGCAGATAGACCGCGCGTTCCTCGTCGATCTTGACGATATTGCCCTGGTCGTCGCGGGTCCGATCCAGCGCCGAGAGGTAGAAATCGATGGTGAACGCCTTGGACGCGTTGCGCATCGCGCCCCAGAGGCGCGGGTTGGCCCAGTCCTCGTCGGCATCCAGCAGCGCCTCCTTGTAGGGCGGCTCCATCTTCGGCGCCTTGCGGGCCGTCTTGGTGAAGAGCGAACGGGTCCGGGATACGTCGTAATTGATCCGCGTGCCGATCTGGCCGGCTGCCTTGACGTCTCGTGCATGCACGAGACCCGAGACCAGCGCGGCATAGGCGGCCTCGTCCGGCTCTGTGCCAGCCGGGGTTTCATCGAACCACTCGCGCAGCTCCACCATCAGCGGGATCTTCTCCCCGGTGTCGCGGTCCAGCCAGGAATAGAAGCTGCTGTTGTTCACCGACATCGTCAGCATCTGCCCGATCGGCAGCAGGAAGGTGATCAGGACGAAGAAGAGCAGCGGCGCCACGAGATAGAAGGCACGGCGCGTGCGGTGCGCCTGGGCGGCGGCCAGCGCGGACTTGAGCGGCTTGCCATCGGCCGTTTTCAGCGGGCCGGTCTGGTCGGGAACGGTCGAAGCGTCGGACATGTGGTCTTTCCGGCAGGAGAGGACGGCGCCGGGACGGCGCGGGGAGCTGCCCCGGCAAGAAACCGGGACAGCTCGAAGCAGTTTACTGGGCAAGCCAGGCGTTGAAGCGCTCGCTCAGCTCGGTGTTGTAGTCGACCCAGAACTCGTAATCCGTGGTCAGGGCGCCTTCGAGGTTCTCAGGCGAGGTCGGCATATGCGGGCCCATCTCGGTCTTGCCGTCCTGGTAGAGGCCGACGAAGGGCGCGGAGGATTTCCGGGCCGGACCGTAGGAGATCCACTTGGCCTGCTCGGCGAGTTGCTCGGTCTCGGTCGCGAAGACCAGGAATTCCAGTGCGCGCTCGAGATTCGGTGCGCCTTTCGGAATGGCATAGCCGTCGTAATCCATGACCTGCCCGTCATAGACCATGACGAAGGGCTGGCCCTCGCCCACGGCGGCGTTGAACAGGCGGCCGTTATAGGCGGTGGTCATGACGACCTCGCCATCGGCCAGGAGCTGCGGCGGCTGGGCGCCGGCTTCCCACCAGACAACGTTGTCCTTGATCGTGTCGAGCTTCGCGAAGGCGCGGTCCACGCCCTCATCGGTTTCCAGCACCTCGTAGACATCCTCCGGCGCGACGCCATCGGCCATCAGCGCCATTTCGAGCGTGGTCTTCGGCGCCTTGCGCATGCCGCGCTTGCCCGGGAACTTCTCCATGTCGAAGAGGTCGGCGATGGTCGAGGGCGCTTCGCCTTCGAACTTGGTGGAGTCGTAGCCATAGAGCGTCGAGAAGACGATGGTCGTCACCAGGCAATCGGAGATGGCTCCGTCGAGGAAGTCCTCTTCGGCCGGGGTGCCATCCGCGCCCGGGGGCAGGATCGACGGGTCGATTTCTTCCAGAAGGCCCTCGTCACACAGGCGCACGGCGTCCGGATATTCCACGTCGACCACGTCCACGGTCACGTTGCCGGCCTCGACCTGGGCCTTGATCGGGGTCGCCGGATTGTCGGCATCGACCGAGATCACCTTGACGCCGGTCTTCTCGGTGAAGGGCTTGTGGTAGCCTTCGATCTGGGACTTGGCATAGGCGCCACCCCAGGACATGACGGTGATCTCTTCGGCGCCCGCCGCGAAGGCGAAGCCGGTGAGGGCCGTGGTGAGGATGAGTGTCTTTTTCATGGTTGTCTCCCTGTCGGACACTGCGGTTTTGCCGCGCGGTTGATCCACGCGTGCGGGTCTAGTTCTGATCAGATCGCGCGGTCGTCTTCGAGCGCGCGCGCATCCTGCATATGCCAGGAAATCGGCAGTTTCTGGCCGGGCTCCAGCCGCGGCTGGCCCATCATGTTGCGGCATTTCATGACGAAATCATCATGGCCGGCGACGCGCATGCGGGTTCGGAACGTGTCGCCCATATAGATGAATTCCAGCACCTCGGCCTCGATCGTATGCGCGCCAGGATCGAAGAACTCGGGCTTGAACTCGACCCGTTCGGGGCGGATCGAGACAAGCGTGTCCTGCCCCGGCTTGGTCACGTTCACCGGCGTTGCATCGATCAGCTCGCCGGTCTTCAGCCGCACCAGCGCCTTGTCGTCATGGATCTCCTCGATCCGGCCTTCCAGCTTGTTGTTCTCGCCGATGAAGCCGGCAACGAAAGCGTTCTGGGGCCGTTCGTACAACTCGTCGGGCGGGGCCAGCTGCTGGATCCGGCCATCGTCGAATACCGCGACCCGGTCCGACATGGTCAGGGCTTCGGACTGGTCATGCGTCACGTAGACAACGGTGATGCCGAGGCGGTCATGCAGCGCCTTGATCTCGAATTGCATATGCTCGCGCAGCTGCTTGTCGAGCGCACCCAGCGGCTCGTCCATCAGCACCAGCTCCGGCTCGAAGACCAGCGCGCGCGCCAAAGCGATCCGCTGCTTCTGGCCGCCCGAAAGCTGCGCCGGCCGGCGCGCCCCGAAGCTGCCCATCTGCACCATGTCCAGCGCCCGCAGGACATTCGCCTCGCGCTCCGACTTGCCCATGCCTCGCACTTCCAGTGGGAAGGCGAGGTTTTCGGCCACGGTCATGTGCGGGAACAGGGCGTAGTTCTGGAACACCATGCCGATCCCGCGCTTGTGCGGCGGGATATTGTTGATCGGGTGGTGATCCAGCAGGATTTCGCCATGCGTGGCGGTCTCGAACCCCGCCAGCATCATCAGGCAGGTCGTCTTGCCGGACCCTGACGGGCCGAGCATCGTCAGAAACTCGCCCTTCGGCATCTTAAGATTAAGATCTTTCACGACCAGCGTTTCGCCGTCGTAGCTCTTCTGAACGCTGCGGAACTCCACGAAGGGCGCAGCGTTTGTCCCTGCTGTCTCGGTCAAGGCAGCTCCTGTTGGTCTGATTGATGCGTGTTCTTGTTCGCGTCGCACCTGTTACCGGGACTAAAACAACAGGATTCGAGCTTGGCAATGGGGTTGCCACTGTGATCTGCCATCAAAATCATCAACTGCCCGCTGATTTTGCACCTTCCGCCGGGGAGCTGCACAGCAATAAAGCGAAGTGAATCGAAGGGCTTTCAGGCAAGGCGAACCCTGCCTGAAGGTTTGTTCCGGAATTTCACGCCACCGCGAAATTTTCTACCGTTTCAAGCAACTGCCCTAACGGCAGGCCAGAAAGGAATCAGCCAGATCGGAGAGCATCGCAGCGTAGAATCCGGGGCCGGGCTCAAGCGTCGTGCCCAGCGGATCGAGAATCGTGGTCGCCATTTCGGCCCCGCCGGCCAGGGTTTCGACCAGCGCCGGATCGAATTGCGGCTCGGCCGCGAGGCAAGTGACCCCCGCCTCCCGAACCATCGACCGCAGCTGAGAGATCCGGGCCGCGCCGGGATCGGTGGCATCGCCCAGCGAGATCGCGCCCATGGAGGGCAGCTCGAACGCCGTCTCGAAATACTGGTAGGCATCGTGGAAGACCACGAAGCGCAGCCCGTGCAGCGGCTCCAGCCGGGCGGAGATATCCGCTTCCAACCGGGCAAGGTCCCCGCGCGCGGTCTTGGCATTGGCCGAATATGTCGCCGCATTGTCCGGATCCGCCTCCGACAGCGCCTGCGCGATCGCGCTCACCCATGCGGCGGCGTTGCCGGGGTCCAGCCAGGCATGTGGGTCGATGCCGTCATGGGCGTGGTCCGCGTGGTCTTCAGTGTCGGCATGATCATTGTGCTCGGCATGGTCCTCATGGTCGTCACCCTCGTCGTGATCGTCACCCTCGTCGTGCTCTTCATGGTCTTCACTCGGCAAGCCCGCCTCGAAGACGGCGCTTTCCCGGAAAGGCAGCGCCCGCCCGCCCGGCGCCTCCAGCAACGCGACGTTCCCTGCGTCTCCGGCTAGCGTCTCCAGCGTGCTCTCCATCCAGGGCGCCAGCTCCGGACCGACCCAGAACACAATGTCGGCCCGCGCGAGCGCCCGCGCCTGGGACGGACGCAACGAATAGCCATGCGGCGAAACACCCGGCGGCAGGAGCATGTCCGGTTCCCCCAGATCCCCCATGACCTGCGACACCAGCGAATGCACCGGCGCAAAATCCGTCACAACCTGCGGCACCTCTGCCCATGCCGGCGCCGAGAACGCGATTGCGGCCACGATCCCGCAGGGTATAGCTTTTTTCATCCGACCGTCCTTCCAAATCCGACGCCGTTGCTGTAAATGCAATGTTATAACAATTCAAGTGGAAACGGAGAGACCATGCCCTCCCCCGCGCCCGACCCTGAAACACTCGGCTTTTCCCGCCACGATCACGCCCATTGCGTTGCCGAAGCGCTTGCCGCCGCGGAGTCCCATTGCGCCGCGACCGGGCTGCGCTTCACCACCGTGCGCCGGCGCGCGCTGGAGATCCTGCTGGAAGAACACAAGGCCATGGGCGCCTATGAAGTCCTCGAGCGGCTGCAACGCGAAGGGCTCGGCGCCCAGCCGCCGGCGGCCTATCGTGCGCTCGACTTTCTCGTTGCCAACGGTTTCGCGCACCGGATCGAACGGCTGAACGCCTTTATCGCCTGCGCCCATCCCGGCGCCGACCACGTCCCCGCCTTCCTGATCTGCCGCGACTGCAACCGCGTCGCCGAGTCGCTGTCGCTGCCGAGCGCCCTTGTCGTCGAGGCAACCGCCGGCAGCTCCGGTTTCAAGATCGAACGGATCCTCGTGGAGGCCCTGGGTCTGTGCGGCCCCTGCCAGCAGAAAGCAGATTCATGAACGGGCATGTCCTGATCGCCGCAGAGGGGCTCGAGGTCCGTCGTGGCAGCCATATCGCGTTGCGCGACGTGGACCTTTCGATCTCCCGCGGCGAGATCGTCACCATTGTCGGCCCCAACGGCTCCGGCAAGTCCACCCTTCTGCGCACGCTGATCGGCGCCATCACCCCCAGCGCCGGACGGATCCGCCGCGCCGAGGGGCTGCGTATCGGCTATGTCCCGCAGAGCCTGCATATCGAGCCGGGCCTGCCGATGACCGTTGCCCGTTTCCTCAACCTCCCGGTCCGGCACAGCAAGACCCGCATGCAGGACGCGCTGCACCGCGCCGGGTTGCCGGATCTGGAAAAGCGCCAGATGTCGTCCCTCTCCGGCGGTCAGTTCCAACGCGTGCTGCTGGCCCGCGCCCTGCTCGACCAGCCCGATATCCTGATGCTCGACGAACCGACACAAGGGCTCGACCAGCGTGGTTCGGCCGATTTCTACCGCCAGATCGAGGAGGTCCGGCAGACGCTCGGCTGCGCCGTGCTCATGGTCAGCCACGAGTTGCATGTCGTCATGAGCGCCTCGGACCGGGTGATCTGTCTCAACGGCCATGTCTGCTGCTCGGGAACCCCGCAGGTCGTCGCCACCGCGCCGGAATACCGTGCGCTGTTCGGCTATGGCACCAAGGGCGCGCTGGCGCTCTACCGCCACACCCATGATCATGGGCATGACCACGACCATCCCGCGCCGGATCACCACGAAGAGGAATCTGCACTCTGATGCTCGATGATTTCATGATCCGCGCAGCGCTGGCAGGGATCGGAACGGCGCTTGCGGCCGCTCCGCTCGGCTGCTTCGTTGTCTGGCGCCGCATGGCCTATTTCGGCGATGCGACCGCACATGCCGCCATCCTCGGCGTCGCCCTCGCCCTCGCCCTGGAGGTCCCCATCATCGGCGGCGTGGTTGTCACGGCGCTCACCATGGGCCTTACCGTCTCCGCGCTGTCCGGACGCGGTTTTGCCACGGACACCCTGCTGGGCGTGCTCGCCCATTCCGCGCTTGCCATTGGCCTCGTCGCGGTCTCCTTCCTGAGCGGCGTCCGCGTCGACCTCATGAGCTATCTCTTTGGCGATATCCTGGCTGTCAGCATGGCCGACCTCGCCGTCATATGGTCCGGCGCCGCGATAATCCTCGCGCTGGTCGCGCTGCGCTGGTCGGCGCTGCTGACCTCCACGCTCAGCCCCGACCTCGCCCGCGCCAGCGGCATCGACTCCCGGCGCGAACAGATGATCCTGACCCTCGCCCTGGCGCTCACCATCGCCATCGCCATCAAGGTCGTCGGAGCCCTGCTGATCTCGGCTCTGCTCCTCATCCCCGCCGCCACCGCTCGTTCCCTCGCCCGCACGCCGGAAACCATGGCGCTTCTCGCCGCGTTGCTGGGAAGTGCCGCGGCCCTTGGCGGCCTTGGCCTTTCCTACTTGGCCGACACGCCAACCGGCCCCTCCATCGTCTGCGTGGCGACCGGCTTCTTTCTCATCTCGCTGCTGTTTCGGACTGGGGAGAACGGCTGAACCCGCCCGCCAATCCCGCTTCCAGCAGGCCTCAATCCGTGTCGTCCGCATAGACCCGGATATAGCGGCCACCAACCTCGATCCCGACGAATTCCTGCTCGAAGGCAAGGCAGAGCCGTTGCCCGAAGGCGACCACCGCATCGCTGTCATCGGTGCGGATCCGGGCCAGGAGGATCTTGCGCAGCTTGCCGTCGAAGGTCGCATGCGCCTCGTGAATCGCAGCCGAGGGAAAGAAGATCGCGGCCTCTTGCGCCAGCTTCTGGATATCGGCTCCGGTCAGCCAGCGCAGCTGCGTGTTGGGCAGGTAGACGAGGTGGACATGCTGCCCCATTTCCACCTCCAGGTGCCGCAGCGCCTCTTCGCGCCCGTCGATATTCATCGGCCGGTCGCCCCGCACCGCCGCCTCGACCTCCGCCACCGCCTCGTCGAACAGCGCTTCCAGCGCCGCGTTCGCACCGCGCCCGGCATCGACGAGCTGTCGACAGGCCTCGAGATAGTTCAGCTTGCGCTCGATATCCCAGCCCGCCGGGGCCGAGAGCACCAGCGAGCGCAGGTTCGAGACCACGTCGGCGATCTTCACCACCCGGGAATCCGCAGGCTTGTCCGCCATCGTCGCGATCCGCCGGGCGCGGCGCTCGGGCTTGGTCAGCGTCATGTCATCGGTGTTCTCGACCACGATCCGCGCCACCCGCGTGCCGAACCGGGCCTCGATTTCCTCCGCCGTCGCGCCTGCATCCTCGATCGCGTCATGCAGGAGCGCCGCCACCAGGATCTCCGCATCCTGCCCGTCCGTCACCCGCGCCACGAGTTCCATCACCTCGATCAGGTGATTGACATAAGGTTCCTGCGCCGCCCCCTTGCGCCGCTGGTTGCGGTGCATTTCCGCGGCATAGTTCAGGGCGCGGGCGAGGGTCAGTGTATCGTCGGACATGGAATCGAACCGGGGCTCAGAGATAGAAGATGGACGCGATGGTGAAGAAGATCAGAACGCCGAACACGTCGTTTGCAGTGGTTATGAAGATGCCCGTCGCCACTGCCGGATCCAGCTTCAAAGCCCGGAGCGCAAAGGGGATCAACGCGCCGAACGTGCCGGCAATGATGGTGACAAGGGTCATCGAGATCAGGCAGGTCAGCGACAGATTCGCTGCGTTCTCGATATCGACGAAGCGCGCCGCCAGCAACACGAGAAGCGCGACAACGCCGCCGACAACCACGCCGTTGATCATCGAGGCCAGCAGTTCCCGCCCCAGCCGGGGAAGGAAATCGCCGCGCCAGGTCACGCCATGGCCGAGCGCCTGGATCGACATTGTCGAGGCCTGGATGCCGACATTGCCCGCCGTCGCCATGACCACCGGGATGAAACTTGCCAGGATCGCTGCTTGGGTCAGGGCCTCCTCGTAGGAGCCGATCACCGAGGCCGCGATGGAGGCGCCCACCAGCCCGCCGAGAATCCAGGGCAGGCGGCGGGTGACGATCCGGACCGGGCCATCGAACTCGGTCGCGTCCGGATGCACGCCCCCCATCAGCAGCATGTCCTCCTCGACCTCCTCGGAGGCGATCTGGCGCAGCTCGTCCTGGGTGATCAGACCGACCAGCCGCCCCTTGGCATCGACCACGCCGATGGACCGGATCCGCCGCTTCCTGGCCAGTTTCAGCACATCCTCCTGGTCCGCATCGGCGGCCACGACCACCGCGTCACCGCCCATGATCTCGGAGACACAGGTATCGTCCGAATGCATCAGCAGGTCGCGTCGGCGCACCTCTCCCTTCACCCGGCGATGCTCGTCGACGACATAGACCCGCTCCAGCCGCTCGATATCCCTGGCATGGGCCCGGA
The DNA here is from genome assembly GCA_947497945.1 of uncultured Tropicimonas sp. Taxonomy (GTDB): domain Bacteria; phylum Pseudomonadota; class Alphaproteobacteria; order Rhodobacterales; family Rhodobacteraceae; genus Tropicimonas. The sequence continues at coordinate 193,560 of CANMIP010000004.1, forward strand.
TCTCGGCGATGACATCGCCCACGGTGCTGTCGATGCGCGCCGTGATCACCCCGCGCCGCATATGCGCGGCGGCATGGTCCTCGTCCACTTCGAGCGCCACGCGCAGGGCCGTCTCATGCGGGTGGCCGGCGAGCACCTCTAGCGCGAATTCATGTGGCAACTCGTCGAGAATCGGGAAGGCCTCGTCCGGCTCCATGTCTTCGGTCAGCTTGCGGAAGGTCGAGCGGGTTTCTTCCTCGGCCAGGACGGCGTGCAGGCGCGGGTCCAGCTCCGCCAGAACCTTGATTCCGGCCTCGTCCGGCATCCATTTCAGCAGCTTGCGCGCGTATTTCGAACGCATATGGACGAAGAGCGACAGGATGTCGGAAGGTGTCCAGTGTCGGATGATCGCCAGCACCTTGCGCCGCTCATCCGCCTTGATGAGCTTCTCGACCTGCTTCACCGCCGCCTTGTTGGCCGCCGCCGCGTCTTCGCTGCCAGAGGAATCCCAGCTCGGAATTGCACCGGTTTCGCTCATCTCGCCCTCCGGAAACTGTCCCCCGGCCCTGGCAGGCCGGGGTCACACCTGCATGAGGTTCAGCCTTCGAACCGGTCCCGCCAGCGGTTCACGATCGGATAGCGCCGGTCGAGCCAGAAGGCCCGCCGCGTCAGCCGCGCGCCCGGCGCCGACTGGTATCGCTTGTATTCCGAGATATAGAGCAGGTGCTCGACCTTGCGGACATCCGCCTCGTCGAAGCCTTCCGCCAGGATCTCGCCAATGCTGGCTTCCTCGTCGACCAGCATCTCCAGGATGCGGTCCAGCACCGGATAGGGTGGCAGGCTGTCCTCGTCCTTCTGGTCCTCGCGCAGCTCCGCCGAGGGCGGCTTGTCGATCACGCGCGGCGGGATCACGACGCCTTCAGGGGCTTTCATCCAAGGGCGGTGATTGGCGTTGCGCCAGCGGCAGGTCTCGAAGACCCGCATCTTGTAGAGATCCTTGATCGGGTTGTAGCCGCCGGCCATGTCGCCATAGATCGTCGCATAGCCGACCGAGACCTCGGACTTGTTGCCCGTGGTCAGCAGCATCTCGCCGAACTTGTTGGAAAGCGCCATCAGCAGCAGCCCGCGCAGGCGGGACTGGATATTCTCTTCCGTCAGGTCCGGCGACGTGCCCGCGAAGAGCGGCCCGAGCGCCTCAGTCACCGCGGCGCGCGGGCCGGAAATCGGCAGCTCGTCGAGCCGGCAGCCAAGTGCGTTGGCGACACCGGCGGCATCCTCCAGCGACTCGGCGGAGGTGTATTCCGAGGGCAGCATCACGCAACGGACATTCTCCGGCCCGATCGCGTCGGCCGCGATCGTGGCGACAATCGCCGAATCGATCCCGCCGGAAAGCCCAAGCAGCACCTTGGAGAAGCCGGTCTTGCCAAGATAGTCCCGCAGGCTCTCGACCATCACACGGTAGTCCTGCTCCCATTCATCGGGCAGATGCGCCATCTCGCCGGACTCGGCTTCCCAGCCGTCCTCGCCCTCCACGAAATCGACATGCACAATGGCCTCGTCGAAAAGCGGCATCTGGACGACCAGCTGGCCATGCGGGTTGAGCACGAAGGAGCCGCCGTCGAAGACCTGGTCATCCTGGCCGCCGACCATGTTGAGATAGACCAGCGGCAGGCCGGTCTCGATCACGCGGGACACCATGTGCGTCAGCCGCATCTCGCGCTTGCCACGGAAATAGGGCGACCCGTTGGGCACCATGAGCAGCTCCGCCCCGCATTCCTGCAGCGTCTCGCAGACATCGGAATGCCAGGCATCCTCGCAGATCGGAATACCGAGCCGCACCGCGCCCACGGTCGTCGGCCCATGCACGTCGCCGCTGGAGAATTGCCGCTTCTCGTCGAAGACGTTGAAATTCGGCAGGTGATGCTTGACCACCTTCGTGGCCACCTCCCCGCCCTTGAGCACGGCATAGATGTTGAAAAGCGCTGCGCCTTCGAACCAGGGCAGGCCGATCCCGAGCGCCGGCCCGTCGGCGCAGTCGACCGCCAGCGCTTCGAGAACGCGCTGGCAATCGGCGACGAAGGCGGGCTTCATCACCAGGTCCTGGCATTGGTAGCCGGCCAGGAACATTTCCGGCAGCACGACCATGTCGGCGCCGGCCTGCTTGCCTTCCTCCCAAGCCGCGCGCGCCTTGGCGGCATTGCCGCGCAGGTCCCCGACGGTCGGGTTAAGCTGTGCCAGCGTCAGGCGAAAACGGGTCATGGGCGAGGTTCCTTGCTTCGGCGGACCGGGGCAGGTCGTGGCAGACCGGGGCTCTCTTAGCAGAAAGGCGCGCGCATGGAAGCGCCTGCACGCCGGAAGGCGGCAAAAAGCGTTGCTCCTCAAGGGGGGCGGAAGTAGGGTTGCCTCCCAAATGACCAAGGCAGACCCCCACTTGCAAAAAGGGGACACAAGATGACCCGACAGGCAAAACCGATCCTTCTGACCGCCATGCTGGCCGCCATGCTGGCCTCCGGGCTGGCCATTCCGGCCACCGATCCCGCGCATGCGCAGGAGAGCGCGGTCGAGGTGAAGCAATACGAGAATGGCGGTGTCTATGAAGGCACCTTCAAGGACGGGTTGCAGCACGGCCAGGGCACCTATCGGCTGCCCAACGGCTATGAATATGTCGGCGACTGGGTCGAAGGCGAGATCCTCGGACAGGGCATCGCCCGCTTCCCGGACGGCTCGGTCTACGAGGGCAGCTTCGCGCGCGGCAAGCCGCATGGATTCGGCAAGATCACCTTCGCCGATGGCGGCACCTATGAGGGCGAGTGGGTCGAGAACGAGATGACCGGCCAGGGGCTTGCGGTCTATCCCGACGGCACGCGCTACGAAGGCGCCTTCGTCAACGCGCTGCATGAGGGGCTGGGCAATTACACCCGCCCGGATGGCTACCTGTATGAAGGCCAGTGGGTCGCAGGCATCCAGGAGGGCAAGGGGAAGATCACCTATCCCGACGGAACGGTCTACGAGGGCAATCTCAGCCGCGGCCAGCGCTCCGGGCAGGGCAACCTGAACAAGCCGGACGGGTTCTCCTACGAGGGCTCCTGGAAGAACGGCCAGATCAACGGGCTCGGCAAACTGACCCAGCCTTCGGGCGAGATCTATGAGGGCCTGCTGGTTGATGGCCGCCGCCACGGCCACGGCAAGGCGACCTATCCCAATGGCGACACCTATGAAGGCGCCTTCAAGGATGACAAGCGCGAGGGCGAGGGCACCTTCGCGGGAACGGACGGCTTCATCTATACCGGTCAGTGGCTCGACGGGCGAATGGAAGGCCAGGGCAAGGTCACCTATCCCGACGGGTCGATCTATATCGGCCAGACCCGCAACAACATGGCGCATGGCAAGGGCAAGATCACCTATCCGGACGGCAATTCCTATGACGGCGACTGGGTCGAGAATGTCATGGAGGGCCAGGGCACGGCCCGCTACCAGGATGGCGGCGTCTACGAGGGCGGCTTCAAGGGCGCCAAGTATCACGGCAAGGGCGTGATCTCCTATCCGGATGGCTACAGCTATGACGGCGACTGGGCGAACGGGCTGCGCAATGGCCGGGGCAAGGCCACCTATACCGATGGAAGCAGCTATGACGGTGGGTTCAACAATGGCGAGCGCGACGGCCAGGGCACGCTGACCACCGAAAGCGGCTTCCTCTATAGCGGCGCGTGGAAGCTCGGAAAGATCACCGGGCGGGGCGTGGCCACTTATGCCAATGGCGATGTCTACGAGGGCATGTTCCTGGACAATGTTCCGCAGGGCGACGGGGTCATGCGCTATGCCAGTGGCGAAGAACGCTCGGGCGCCTGGGAAAACGGCGAACTGGTTGCGGAAGATTCTCCCGCCCCCGATGCGGACGGGGCGGAGACGCCCTCCGATGCCGACGGGGCAGACACACCCGCCAACGCAGGCGGCGCCACCGGGAACTGATCCGCCGCCCCGAGAAAAGACAGCTCGTTTGAGGCCAGAGGCGCTCCAGCCCCGCCATTCGGCAGGCGGAGCGGGGGGCTTGCCGCCGAGCAGAGCTCGTGCGGCGGTGGCACCGCTTCGCGGTGTGTCTTCCTGCAATCCGTTGCATCCTCTCGAAGAGCCGGGGCAGCGAAGGCAGAGACAACGCGCCCCGGCACGAACACAGGGGCGACGGCCGCCATGCCTCCGCTTGCCCGTCGCAACCGGCTGACGCCTCGGTGAAGCCGACCTACCGTCTGGATCCGCTTCAGCCGGCGCGAGACAAAGCGCTCCAATACGCCGCTGGAGGGCCACCCTACCGTCCGGTGCAAGAGGGGTTCACGCGCCCCGCGCAAGTGCCTCTGCTGAGCAAGGCTACGCACTCGTCGGCGCCGTCCGGAAGGCGCTTTCCCACCGCCAACCCGACCTCCGAACTTTCCGGTCCCAGCCGGTCCCGACCGATCAACCCAGCCCGATCACATGCGCATAGGACCCGCCGACCCGACCGACCTGCAGCCCCATTTCCGGCAGTTTGACCCCCGCCGCATCGCTGGCAAGAAAGAGCCGCGCGGCGGCGCCTTCCTGCAGGATCGTCGCATAGTGGAACTCATGCCCCAGCAGCGGTCCTTTCCACGGCGCACCCGGCATCGGCGCCAGCCGACGATAGCCAAGCGTCAACTTGCGCTGCCGGAAGGAGGTCGTGAGCGGCAGGAGGCCAAGCATCTCGTGCCGATCTCCTTCGGCATCGATCAGCCCCTGCCCCAGCGCCATGAACCCGCCGCACTCCCCGTAGACCCGCGCCCCGCGTTCGGCCGCATCCCGCATCAGGCTGCGAAACTTCCGGGCGGAGGCAAGCTGGCCGGCGAACAGCTCCGGATAGCCGCCGGGCAGGTACACCGCGTCCGAGAGCGGGTCCGGCCCCTTGTCGTCGAGCGGAGAGAAGGGCAGGATCTGCGCCCCCTGCGCGTGCCAGTCGTCGAGAAGATGCGGATAGGCGAAGGCAAAAGCCGCATCCGAGGCAACGGAGATCCTGCGGCCCAAAGGCGGCAGACGGGCGAAATCGCCCTCCGCCGGCGGCAGCGGCCGCGCGGCGTCAACAATCGCGTCGAGATCCAGCGCCGCGATGACACGATCGGCGGCGCGGTCGAGGAACGCGTCGAGCCCGTCCGTCTCGCCAGCCTGCACGAGGCCGAGATGCCGCTCCGGCAGGTGCAACGCCTTGTCCCGGGTCAGGGTCCCGAAGACGGTCGTGCCGGCATCCTCGAGCGGCCTTGCCGCCATCGCGGCATGTGCCTTGGTCCCGGCCCGGTTCAGGATCACCCCGGCCAGCGGCAGGTCCGGCCGCAGCGCCTGAAGACCGATCGCGGGCAAAAGCGCCGACTGGCCGGACTTGGCCACGTCCAACACCAGCACGATGGGCAAGCCCAGGACCTCCGCCAGGTCCGCCGCCGAGCCCTTGCCGTCGCGACTCGCATCGAGCACGCCCATCGCGCCCTCGACCACGAGAAGCTCGCCGCCCTGCGCGGCGGCCCGCGCGCGCAGCGCTTCGGTCGGCATCGCCCAGGCATCGAGATTGACGGACGGCGCCCCGCAGGCGGCTTCATGAAAGGCAGGGTCGATGTAATCCGGCCCACTCTTGGCGGCGCGCACATCAATGCCGCGCCGCTTCAGCGCCCGGAGCAGGCCGAGCGTCACGGTCGTCTTGCCTGCACCCGATGTCGGCGCGGCGATCACGAAGCCGCGCGCACTCATGAGACCTGCCTGGACCCCCTGCTGCCGAGCGGGTCCATGTCCCGCACCGGCTCGCCCCGCAATTGCCCGGCCCAGTCGATCACCTGCCGCAGCGCCACGACGCGGCCAAGGCAGACAATGGCCGGCGCCTCCATGCCATGTTCTCTGGCATCCACGGCAGCCTTGCCCAGCGTCGTCTCCAGAACGCGCATGTCCGGCAGCGTGGCGTTCGACACGATGGCCAGCGGTTCCTCGGCCCCGCGACCGGCCGCCAACAGCGCGCCCGCGATCTGGTCGAGATGTTTCATCGCCATGTAGATGACGATGACCTGGCTGCCCTTTGCGACCGAGGGCCAGTCAACGGCCGAGGGCGTCGCGCCGGACTGGTCATGCCCGGTCAGGAAGGTCACGGCCTGGTTCACATCGCGATGGGTCACCGGGATGCCCGCGAAGGCCAGCCCGCCAATCCCCGCCGAGATCCCCGGCGTCACGCGGATCGGCACGCCGGCCTGGACCAGCGTCTGCGCCTCCTCACCACCGCGTCCGAAGACAAAGGGGTCGCCGCCCTTGAGCCGCAGCACCTTCTTGCCCGCGCGCGACAGCTCGATCAGCCTGAGCGAGATGTCGCGCTGCTTGGCCGAGGGCTTGCCGCCCCGCTTGCCGGCATATTCCAGCTCCGTCTCCGGGCGGCGCCACTCGAGAATCTGCGGATTGACCAACGCATCATGCACGATCACATCCGCCTCGCGCAGCGCATGCAGCGCCTGCAGCGTCAGCAGGCCCGGTTCCCCCGGCCCCGCGCCAACAAGCCAGACAAGGCCCGGCGGAAACTCGGGCCAATCATGTTCGGGAAGCGTGATAGCGGTCTCGTTCGTCATGGCGCGCACCATATCGCTGCGGAGCGGCAATGGCGAGATCCACGGGCGTCCTTCTTTCACCCTGTCGCGACATGTCGCAATCCGGCTATACCTCGCGCCATGAGCAGAAAACCCACAGGCCCCCTCCGTACCGGCTTCACCACAGGCGCCTGCGCCACGGCCGCCGCCGCTGCAGCGGCGGGCGCGTTGGTGACGGGCGAATGGGTCGACCCGGTTGAAATCACGCTTCCGCGCGGCGAGACGGTGCTTTTCGCGCTAGAAGCCCGGGAAGCGGGCGAGGGCTGGGCGCGGGCCTCGGTCATAAAGGATGCGGGCGACGACCCGGACGTGACCCATGGCGCGCACATAACGGTAACGGTTCGAAGAAGCGCACCGGGGACCGGGCTGCGATTCCTTGCCGGCGAAGGGGTCGGCACCGTGACCCGCCCCGGCCTGCCGATTCCGCCGGGAGAGGCAGCCATCAACCCCGTGCCGCGGGAGATGATGACCCGTGCGCTTGGCGATCTTTGCACGGCAGCCGGGCTATCCTGCGATTTCGACATCGAGGTGAGTGTTCCGGACGGTGCGGCCATCGCAGAGAAGACCTGGAACCCGCGCCTCGGCATTCTCGGCGGCCTCTCGATCCTCGGCACGACCGGCATCGTCCGTCCCTTTTCCTGCGCCGCCTGGATCGCCTCGATTCATCGCGGCATCGATGTCGCCCGCGCCGCCGGGCTGACCCATGTTTGCGGCGCCACCGGTGCCACGTCCGAGAAGGTCGCACAGGCGCGTTTCGGCCTGCCGGACCACGCCATGCTCGATATGGGCGACTTTGCAGGCGGCATGTTGAAATACCTCGCCCGCCACCCTGCCCCGCGCGTCACCATCGCCGGCGGCTTCGGCAAGCTGACCAAGCTGGCGCAGGGCGCGATGGACCTGCATTCGGCCCGCTCACAGGTCGATTTCGAGGCGCTGGCCGATCTTGCCGCGCGCCTTGGCGCGGATCGGGCCGAGATCGCGGGCTGCAACACCGCCAACCAGGCGCTTGGCATCGTCGGCGCGCCTCTGGCCTGTGCCATCGCCGAAGCAGCGCGGGACAGGGCGCAAGCGGTGGTTTCGAAAGCCGACATCTTCGTCGACATCCTGATGATCGACCGTGCGGGCAACCTCGTGGCCCTCGCCGATTCGGACGGGGCGCGGGCACCATGACGAAACCGCATCTGCTCTTGCTCGGCGGCACCTCCGAGGCACGAGACCTCGCCCACGCCTTGGCGCAGCAGCCCGTTCGGCTGACCGTTTCCCTCGCCGGCAAGACCCAGGCCCCGGCTGCCTATCCCGGCACGCTGCGCCTTGGCGGCTTCGGAGGGGCGGAGGCGCTGGCGGGTTGGATGCGGCAACAGGCCGTTGCACTTCTGGTCGATGCGACTCACCCTTTCGCCGCCGGGATATCCGCCAATGCGGCAGAGGCCGCCATCCGCGCCGGAACTCCGCTCCTGCGGCTGGAGCGCCCGGCCTGGACCGCCGGCCCCGGCGACAACTGGCACCTTGTGCCGTCTCTCGAAGCGGCAATCTCGGCATTGCCTCCGAATGCCCGCGCCTTCCTGACAACGGGCTCGGGATCCGCCTCCGTTCTCGAAAAGCGCAGTGACGTGACGCTCCTGCTGCGCTCCATCGAGCCGCTGGACGGACTGCCGCCGCATGTGGACCAGATTCTCGCCCGCCCGCCCTTCAGCGAAGCGCAGGAGCGCGATTTGCTTCAAGCCCACGCGATCACCCATCTCGTCAGCAAGAATTCCGGCGGTGCCGGCCGCGCCAAGCTCGACGCCGCCGCCGCCCTTGACCTGCCAGTCCTGATAATCGACCGCCCTGCCCCGCCGCAAGCCGGGCAAGCCGTCCCTGATACCGCTACCGCGCTTGCAATGATCGCAAACCTGCTCGCGCTTGACACGGCTTCCGGCCCGCGCCCATAACCGCCCTCACGAGGTTCCCGGAGATCCGCTCCGGGCCAAGAGGGAACGCGCCGCCCGCAGGGGCGAAACGCGGCCGCCCCCGCGACTGTACGCGGCGAGCCGGCACCCCGCGCCACTGGCGAGAGTCGGGAAGGCGGGTGTGGGCAGAGACCCGCGAGCCAGGAGACCTGCCTCGTGACTGCCGGCCTTGAGCCGGTGCGGGATATGGCTCGGGCGGGGTGCTCCGGGCGGTCCGGGCGTCCTCCGCCCCCCGCAAAGAGTCGCACCCGGGAACAACGCTTGAGGAGCCTGATCGATGGCACAGAAGATCCCCGCAACGGTCGTGACCGGCTTTCTCGGCGCCGGCAAGACAACGCTGATCCGCCACCTGGTCGAGAACGCGAATGGCAAGCGCATTGCGCTGATCATCAACGAGTTTGGCGATCTCGGCGTCGATGGCGAGATCCTCAAGGGCTGCGGCATCGAAGGCTGCAAGGACGAAGATGTGGTCGAGCTGTCCAATGGCTGTATCTGCTGCACCGTGGCCGAGGATTTCCTGCCCGCGATCCAGAAGTTGATCGACCGGGACGAGGCTCCGGACCATATCGTCATCGAGACCTCCGGCCTTGCGCTGCCGCAGCCGCTGGTCCGCGCCTTCAACTGGCCCGACATCCGCACCCGCGTGACGGTGGATGGCGTGGTTGCCGTGGTCGATGGCCCGGCGCTCTCAGAGGGCCGGTTTGCCGCCAACGAGGCCGCTGTCGACGCGCAGCGCGAGGCCGATGACACGATCGATCACGAGACCCCACTCTCCGAGCTATTCGAGGACCAGCTCGCCTGCGCCGACATGGTCGTGGTCAACAAGGCGGACCTGCTTGGCAGCGCCGCTGCCGGCGCGCTCACCGAGAAGCTGCGCGGCGAGGTCCGCAAGGGCGTCTCGGTGCTGCATTCTGAGATGGGCGTGGTCGATTCCGCAGTTCTGCTCGGGCTCGGCATGGGGGCCGAGGAGGATATGGACGGCCGGCATGAAGTCCATCACCATCACCACCATGATGATGACGATGACCATGACGATCACGATCATGAGCACGCGCATGGCCATGACGAGTTCGAGAGCTTCGTCGTCACCCGCACCGAGATTGTGGACCCCGCGGCTTTCGCAGAGCAGGTGGCCGAGGTGATCCGCGCCCATGACATCCTCCGTCTGAAAGGGTTCGCGGCGGTCTCCGGCAAGCCGATGCGGCTCACGGTCCAGGCCGTCGGCCCGCGTATCGACAGCTATTTCGACCGCCCCTTCACGGCACAAGAGACCCGCGAGACACGGCTCGTGGTGATCGGACAGGCCGGGCTCGATCGCCTTGCCATCGAAAAGGCCCTCGCGGCATGAGCGAGTTCACGATCCGCCGCGCCAACCCGCGCGAGGCCGGCGCAACAGCGCTGCTCCAGGCCAGCCACGGGTTGCTGGACTCGATGTTCCCCGGCGATTCCAACCACTACCTGTCGATCGACGGGCTCTGCATGCCGGGGATCCATTTCTTCGTGGCCGAGCGCGGCGGTCGGAGCCTCGGGTGCATCGCCCTGGCCGAGCGGAAGGGCTATGGCGAGCTGAAATCGATGTTCGTCAACCCGGATGCGCGCGGCATGGGAATCGGCGATGCCCTTGTCGATCATGCAACCGACGTGGCTCGGGAGCGGGATCTCGGGATGCTAAAGCTCGAGAGCGGCAACACGCTGGAACACGCGCACAGGCTCTATCGCCGCCATGGCTTCAGCAATTGCGAACGGTTCGGGGAGTATCCCGACAGCCCGCATTCGATCTTCATGGAAAAGGCGCTCTGAATGCATCTGCTCGCGGCCACGCCCGGCCAGGTTTCGGATGGCAGCGAACCGGTTGATCCCGGCCAGACGCCCGCCGACGTGATCTTCCTCTCGGCTGCGGACACCGAACTGGCCGCGCTGTCGGAGGCACGGCAAGGGCTGGGCGAAGACGCGCCGAGCTTGCGGTTGGCCAATCTCGGCTGGCTGTCGCATCCCTTCTCCGTGGACAAGTATATCGGCGACACGGCCGAGCGCTCGAAGCTGGTCATTGTGCGGGTACTGGGCGGCGCGGCCTATTGGTCCTACGCGGTCGAACAGCTCGCCGCGCGGTTGCGGACGGCGGGTGTACCGCTGGCGCTGCTGCCGGGCGATGACAAGCCGGACGAAGAACTGCTGTCGCTCTCGACAGTCTCGGCGCAGGACTGGCAAGCCCTCTGGGCCTATTGCATCGAGGGCGGGCCGCAGAACGCAGCACATCTGCTGCAACTGGCCGGTCATATGCTCGGGCAAGGCGAGCGCCCGCCCGAGGCCGAACCGCTCCTGCGCGCCGGGCTCTACTGGCCGGGCGAGACGCTGACCGATCTGGACCTGTTGCGACGGCACTGGGTGGAAGGCGCGCCGGTCGTGGCGATCTCCTTCTACCGTGCATTGCTGCAAGGCGCGGGCCTGCATCCGATCAACCAACTTGTGAAAGCGCTGCTCAGGCGTGGCCTGAACCCGTTGCCGGTCTTCGTGGCCTCGCTCAAGGACCCGGTCTCGATCTCGACACTGGAGAGCATCTTTGCCGAACATGCGCCGGACGTGGTGCTGAACGGCACGAGCTTCGCTGTCTCCTCGCCGGATCCGGCCCAGTGGAAGGGCGAACGGCCAGCAACCGTGCTTGATGCACCGGGCGCGCCTGTCCTGCAGGTCGTTCTGTCGGGTGGCTCGGAAGAGGCCTGGGAAGAAGCCGAACGCGGGTTGGCTGCGCGCGACATCGCGATGAACGTGGCGCTGCCGGAGGTGGACGGCCGCATCCTGTCGCGAGCGATCTCCTTCAAATCGCAAGCCTATTTTGACGAAGCCACCGAATGCGCCATTGCCTCCTACCGGGCGCGGGGCGACCGGGTGCAATTCGTCGCCGACCTGGCGGCGAACTGGGCAAAGCTGCGCTGCAAACCGCCGGCGGAGCGGCGCGTCGCGCTGGTGCTGGCGAATTACCCCAACAAGGACGGGCGGCTGGCTAACGGCGTCGGGCTGGACACGCCGGCCTCAACCGTGACCGTACTCGACGCGTTGAAGGCGGAAGGCTACGCGGTCGAGAATGCACCCGTGGACTCCGCCGCGCTGATGGAACAGATCCTCGCCGGTCCGACCAACTGGCTGACCGACCGCGCCACGCGGCAGGGCGGTGAGCGGCTCTCGCTGGAAGCCTATCGCGCCGCCTATGATGCGCTGCCACTGGAGGTTCGCCAGGCGATGGAAGCGCGTTGGGGCGCGCCGGAAAGCGACCCCTTCCTCGATGGCGACGGCTTCGCGCTGTCGATCCTGCGCTACGGTAACCTGCTGGTCGGCATCCAGCCGGCGCGGGGCTACAACATCGATCCCGAAGAGACCTACCACGCGCCGGACCTCGTGGCGCCGCATAACTATCTCGCCTTCTATATCTGGTGCCGGGAGGCCTTCGGCTGCGACGCCATCGTCCATATGGGCAAGCATGGCAACCTCGAATGGCTGCCGGGCAAGGCCGTCGCGTTGTCGGAAGCTTGTTTCCCCGAAGTGGCGCTCGGACCTGTGCCGCATGTCTACCCGTTCATCGTCAACGATCCCGGTGAGGGGACACAGGCGAAGCGTCGCGCGCAGGCGGTGATCATCGATCACCTGACACCGCCGCTGACGCGGGCGGAGACCTACGGACCCCTGCGCGATCTCGAGGCGCTGGTGGACGAGTATTACCAAGCGGCTGGCGTGGACCCGCGCCGGATTTCCTTCCTGCGCGACGAGATCCTGTCGCTGATGGAGGCGACCGGGCTGGCGGTGGATGCTGGCGTTTCCGAGGGTGACGATTCCGACAGCCGCTTGCAGAAGCTCGACGCCTATCTCTGCGAGCTGAAGGAAAGCCAGATCCGCGACGGGCTGCATATCTTCGGACAGGCACCGGAAGGCCGTTTGGCAACCGATCTGCTCGTCGCGCTGACGCGAGTACCGCGCGGCAATGGCATGGGGCAGGACGCCTCTCTCCTGCGCGCGCTGGCGACCGATTTCGGAATGGAATTCGATCCGCTGGATTGCGACATGGCCGCGCCATGGAACGGACCGCGCCCGCCCCCTCCGCCCCGCCGTGCTCTCCGTCAGGAGAGCGCAATGCCTTATGGCGGACCGATGGTGACAGCGTAGAACGTCTGGAACTCTTTGCGACCGCTCTGGTCGGCGGGGAGATTTCCGAGGCGCCGGGGCCGCTTTCGGCGGCGGTGCTGGACGGCATCCAGGCGTGGTTGCGCGGCGTGGTTTCCGAAACCGGGCAGTCCGAGCTGGAGGGCATCCTTGCCGCGCTGGACGGGCGATATGTGCCCCCCGGCCCCTCCGGAGCGCCGACGCGTGGGCGGTTGGACGTCCTGCCGACCGGGCGCAATTTCTTTTCCGTCGACAGTCGCGCGATCCCGACCCGCGCCGCCTGGACGCTGGGTTGGAAATCTGCCTGTCTGCTGATCGACCGCCACCTGCAAGAGCATGGCGACTGGCCGCGCGCGATGGCGCTGACCGCCTGGGGCACGGCCAATATGCGCACCGGCGGTGACGACATCGCACAAGCTCTGGCGCTGATGGGCGTGAAGCCGAAATGGGACGAGATGTCGGGTCGGGTGACCGGGTTCGAGATCATCCCCGCCACCGCACTCGGTCGGCCTCGGGTGGACGTGACCCTGCGCGTCTCGGGTTTCTTCCGCGACGCTTTCCCGGCGCAGATCGATCTCGTGGCATCGGCCGCGCGGGCTGTCATGGAACTGGACGAAACGGAGGGCGACAACCCCGCCGCCACGCGCTTCCGCGCCGAGGCGGCGGAGATCGGCGAAACTCGCGCGAGCTTCCGGGTCTTCGGCTCCAAACCGGGGGCGTACGGCGCGGGCCTTCAGGCGATGATCGACGAAAAGCTCTGGGAAAACCGGAGCGATCTGGCCAGCGCCTTCCTGACCTGGGGCGGCTACGCTTATGGCGAAGGTGCCGAGGGCACTGCGGCGAAGGAGGATTTCGCCGCTCGGCTGGGCAAAGTCGAAGCAGTGGTCCAGAACCAGGATAATCGCGAGCACGATATTCTCGACAGCGACGATTACTACCAGTTCGAAGGTGGCATGGCGGCGACTGTCGAGACGCTGCGCGGCGAAGCGCCAGAGGTCTATCACAACGACCATTCGCGGCCCGAACGCCCTGTCATCCGCACGCTGGACGAGGAGATCGGCCGGGTCGTGCGCGCCCGCGCGGTCAATCCCAAATGGATCGAAGGCGTGAAGCGGCACGGCTACAAGGGCGCCTTCGAGATGGCCGCGACGGTGGACTACCTCTTCGCCTTCGCAGCAACGACGAAATCCGTCCGCAACCACCATTTTGACCTCGTCTACGAGGCCTATCTGGCCGATGACGAAACGCGGGAGTTCATCGAGGAGGCAAACGCCCCGGCGCTCCGGGAGATGGCCGAACGTTTCGAGGAAGCCATCGAGCGCGGACTCTGGGTGCCACGGTCCAACTCCGCGCGGGCGCAACTGGCGGAGCTGGCGCGGTGAGCGCGCATCTGCGCCATGCCGGCGCCGCGCTGGAGAAACAGGTTCGCGCGCTGGAGGAGATTGCCCGCGCGTCTCCGCGTCTCATGCAGGTGTTACAGGCCGTCCGCGCACTGGACCTACCGGATTGGTGGATCGTTTCCGGGGCAATCTACAATACCGCCTGGAACCAGCTCACCGGCCGGCCGGACATGTATGGCGTCAAGGATATCGACCTGTTCTATTTCGACGCCGATACCAGCTACGAGGCCGAGGACCGGGTGATCCGCCGCGTGGCCGAGGCCATTCAGGGCGAACCGCCGGTCGAGACACGCAACCAAGCGCGGGTGCATTTATGGTATGAGCGCCATTTCGGCCATGCCTATCCCGCGCTCGGCAACTCCGCCGAGGGGATCGACCGCTTTGCCTGCAAGACACATGCGGTCGGGCTGCGGCTGGAGGCCGACGACAGCCTGACCCTCTATGCGCCCTACGGGCTTGAAGATATCTTTGCCTTCCGGCTGGTGCCCAATCTCGCCCTGCCCAACCGCAAGACCCATGAGACGAAGGCGGCCCGCCAAAGGGCGCTCTGGCCGGAGCTGAGTTTCGTGCCCTGGCCCGAAGAGACCGAGTTTGAACAGGAGAGTGTTGCATGACCGACGATGTCGAACGCCACAACGCCAAGATGGCCAAGAAAAAAGCCGCCCGCGACAAGATCATGGCCGGCAAGACCGAGGAAAAGGGGCTGGTCATCGTCCATACCGGCAAGGGCAAGGGCAAGAGCTCGGCCGCGTTCGGGATGATCTTCCGCTGCATCGCCCATGAGATGCCCTGCGCGGTGGTGCAGTTCATCAAGGGCGGCATGGAGACCGGCGAGCGCAACCTGATCCAGGCGCATTTCGGCGATCTCTGCGAGTTCCACACCATGGGCGAGGGCTTCACCTGGGAGACGCAGGACAAGTCGCGCGATATCGAGATGGCGCAGGCGGCCTGGGCCAAGGCCAAGGAGCTGATCCTCGATCCCGGCAACCGGATGGTGCTGCTGGACGAGATCAATATCGCGCTGCGCTACGATTATATCGACGTGGAGGAGGTCATTGCCTTCCTCGCCGAGCACAAACCGCCCATGACCCATGTCGTGCTGACCGGGCGCAACGCCAGCGAGGCACTGATCGAGGCGGCGGACCTGGCAACCGAGATGGAACTGCTCAAGCACCCGTTCCGCTCGGGCGTGAAGGCACAGGCGGGCGTCGAGTTCTGATGTTCGACCCGCGCCTGCACAGCGCCAGCGAGGCCCATATCCGCGTCTACGGCTTCTATGAAAAGCTCTACACGGTGATCGATCTGGTCGCCGCGCTCTGTTTTGTCATCGGCAGCGTGATGTTCTTCTCCGAGGCCTGGATGATCCCGGGCACCTGGCTGTTCCTGCTGGGCTCGCTCTGTTTCGCCGCCAAGCCGCTGGTGCGCTTCGTGCGCGAATTCCACATCGCGCGGCTGCCGCTGCCCGAAGGGGAGAGCTGAGCGATGCGGGCGCTGATGATCCAGGGGGCCGGGTCCAATGTCGGCAAGTCGCTGCTCGTGGCCGGGCTGGCGCGCGCTTTTGTCCGGCGCGGGCTGGCGGTGCGGCCCTTCAAGCCGCAGAACATGTCCAACAATGCCGCCGTCACGGCGGATGGCGGCGAGATCGGCCGGGCGCAGGCCTTGCAGGCGCTGGCCTGCGGCGTGGAGCCGGTGACGGATATGAACCCGATCCTGCTCAAACCGGAGACGGAGACCGGCGCTCAGGTCGTGGTGCAGGGCAAGCGGGTGGCAACGGTCGCGGCGCGGGATTACGCGAAGATGAAGCCGGGCCTGATGGCGCCAACGCTGGAGAGCTTCCAGCGTCTCGCGGACGCGGCGGACCTGGTGCTGGTCGAGGGCGCGGGCAGCCCGGCGGAGGTCAACCTGCGCGCGGGCGACATCGCCAATATGGGCTTTGCGCGGGCAGCAGGCGTGCCGGTGGTCCTAGTTGGCGATATCGACCGTGGCGGGGTTATCGCACAGCTTGTCGGATCACAGGTGGTGCTCGATCCGGAAGATGCGGCGATGATCGGCGGCTTTACCGTCAACAAGTTCCGCGGTGACCCCCGGCTCTTCGACGATGGCTATCGGCTGATCGAAGAACGGACCGGCTGGAAGGGGCTGGGCGTTGTCCCGTGGTTTGCGGAAGCCGGGCAATTGCCGGCAGAGGATGCGCTGGACCTCAAGGGTTCGGACAGCTCCGGCAAGCTGCATGTCGCCTGCCTCGTGCTCTCCCGGATTGCCAATTTCGACGATCTCGACCCGCTGAACATGGAGCCGGAAGTGCGGCTGAGCATGGTCCGGGCGGGCGAAGCGCTGCCGGGCGACGTGGACCTCGTGATCATCCCGGGGACGAAATCGACGCGCGGCGATCTCGCCTTCCTGCGCGCACAGGGCTGGGACCTGGACATCGCGTCCCATCTGCGGCGCGGCGGGCGCGTGTTGGGGCTCTGCGGCGGCTACCAGATGCTGGGCACGCGGATCATCGACCGGGACGGGCTGGAAGGCGCGCCGGGGGTGACCGAGGGGCTGGGGCTTCTGGATGTCGAGACAGAGATGGTGCCGGAGAAGCGGCTGACGCGCGTTTCGGCGCGGCACATGGCCAGCGGCGAGGCCTTCGAAGGCTACGAGATCCATATCGGTCGCAGCGACGGGCCGGATCGCGCGCGCCCCTTCGCGGAGCTGGACGGGCAGCCCGAAGGTGCCGTCTCCTCCGACGGACGGGTCACGGGGAGCTACCTGCACGGGCTGTTCTCTAATGACGGCTTCCGCGCGGCCTATCTCAAGTCGCTCGGCGCGGAATCGGGCGTCGCCTATGGCAGCAATGTCGAAGCGGTGCTGGATCGGCTTGCGGACCATCTCGAAACGCATATGGATCTCGACGCGCTCCTGGCGATGGCGCGACCGGTCTGAGCGTTAGTCCTCCGCGTCGAGCGGCGGCACGCGGGCCACGAAATGCCCCTTCACGCCCTGTGGCCACTGGCGAAAGGGAACGGCTCCGCTCTCGCTTTCGCTGAACTTGCGCGCGTAGTCGACGAGGGCCTCGGCATCTTCCTCGGTTCCGTCGAAGCGGCCAAGCACATAAGTCAGCTTGCCACTGTCGGAGATGGCGCTGTTGCAGCCGTGATTGCAGCCCATCAGGCAGGCCGTCCCGCGCACCCGGATCGGTGCAGACCCGACCTGCGCGCGCACCTGTTCGAGAAAGGCTTCGCCGGTCGGCGCGCCTTCCTTGTGTTCGCGGGTCGCCTCGTTGCGGCAGGTGGTACAGATGGTGATGGTGGTCATGCCGGCTCCGGTCGGTCAAATGCGTCGGACCGGGGTAGGACACTCGCCCGCCCCGGGGCAAGCGGTTTCTCTTCAAGGCCGTCCTTGCGCGGCTGTCCCGGAGAAGTATCGCGAGCCCTCGAACCAGCGTCTCGACGAGCTGCCGAACCCATCTGAGCCAAGCGGTGATGGGCACGGAATCAAGGCCAAAGGCCGCCGTCTCTCGGCGATTGCTTGCAATCGCCTGCCTCTCGGGCATTGCCGGCAATGCCCGAGAGGCAGCGCCGGACCGTTCCGGCGGTCCGGCGCTGACACGGCTCCTGATTTGCTTCATTGCCACGAGGGCCTATCCGCCTCCAGTTCAGAGCAACGACCCAAAGCCCGCAGCACTACGGGAAATCCGGCGCCGGACGGATCATGCCCGCGCATTCGCCGAAGCCGATACGATACCCGTCGCCTTGCGCATGTCCATGCAAGGTCAGCGTATCCCCATCCTCGATGAAGCGCCGCTCCTCGCCATCGACCATCTCCAGCGGCTCCTTGCCCCCCCAGGTCAACTCCAGCAGCGAGCCGAAACTGTCCTTCTCGGGGCCGGAGATCGTTCCCGAGCCGAGCAGGTCGCCGACCCGCATCGCGCAGCCCGAGGACGCATGATGCGCCAGTTGCTGGGCGGCGGAATAGTACATCTCGGCATAGTTGGTGCGACAGATCGTGGTCGGCGTCCGGCGCCCTTTGGGCAGCAGGCTCACCGAGAGAGCGATATCGTAGAGCATCGGCCCTGGCTCGGCGAGATAGGGCAGGAGTTCCTTCTCGCGGGGGGGCGTCGAACGACGGAACGGCTCCAGCGCCGCGCGCGAGACCACCCAGGGGCTGATCGAGGTGGCGAAGGCCTTGGCCTGGAAAGGGCCGAGCGGCTGGTATTCCCAGGCCTGCAGGTCGCGGGCAGACCAATCATTGAGCAACACATAGCCAAAGATCATCGCGTCGGCCTCGGCCACGGATATGGGCCGCCCCATTTCCGAGGGTTGACCGATCACCGCGCCCATCTCCAGTTCGATATCGAGCCGCTTGCTGGGTCCGAAGCTGGGCACCTCCGCATCAGGCGTTTTTGTCTGGCCAACCGGGCGCGTGATATCCGTACCCGAAACGACGACCGTCGAGGCACGGCCATTATAGCCGATCGGGATATGCAGCCAGTTCGGCGGCAGCGCGTTCTCCGGGCCGCGGAACATGGTCCCGACATTCTGGGCGTGGTTCCGGCCGGCATAGAAATCGGTGAACTCGGCGACCCGGAAGGGCATATGCATCTCGACCTCGCCCTGCGGGTAGAGATGCGGGGCGACCATGCCGGCGGCCTCGCTCCCCTCGCCCAGAAAGCCGAACAAGGTCGCGCGCAGCCCGGACCAGGCCTCGGGTCCCTTCTCCATGAAACCGTTGAGCGCTGGCTCGGTCAGGCCAAGCGGCTTGAGCAGCCCTGCGCGCTGCATGCCGCCCAGATCGAGAACCTTGTCGCCGATCGCCGTACAACAGCGCGGCCGGCTCCCCTTGTGCGAGAAAACGCCAAAGGGAAGGTTGTTCAGCGGAAACGGGCCTTCGGGATCATTCGCGGTCTCGATCCAGCTCTTCAAAAGGGTCATCGGAATCCTCCATATCTCGACGCATGCCGCCTTCCCCTCCTGCTCGGGAATCGGGCATGAAAAAACTCGTTGCTATTGAAACGATATTTCCCGGCAAGGGGCAAGCATTCCGAAGCGTGGTTTCCCTTGCCCTTGCCGCAGGCATCTTTATCCCTTGGCGCAACAGGAATTCGGGGACGACCATGCAGAAACAGAAACTTGGAACTTCCACACTGGAGGTCAGCCCGCTGGCCCTGGGCACCATGACCTTTGGCACCCAGACGTCGGAAGCGGACGCCCATACCCAGATCGACATGGCTCTGGCTGCCGGGATCAACCTGATCGACACCGCCGAGATGTATCCGGTCAACCCGGTCACGGCAGAGAATGTCGGCAAGACGGAAGAGATTGTCGGCCGCTGGATCGCGGCGTCGGGACGGCGGGACGAGGCGGTGATCGCCACCAAGATCACCGGGTCCAATGGCGGCTTCGTGCGCGACGGGCGCGGGATCGATGGCGAGACCATTGTCGAAGCCGTGGAAGCCTCGCTGCGGCGCTTGCAGACGGACGTGATCGACCTCTACCAGCTCCACTGGCCCAATCGCGGCTCCTATCATTTCCGCCAATACTGGACCTATCGCCCCGGTGACGATGCTCCGGAGGAGATCGCGGCGAACATGGTCGAGGTGCTGGAGGCGATGGAGCGGCTGCGGCGCGACGGCAAGGTGCGCGAATTCGGGCTGTCCAACGAGAGCGCCTGGGGCACGGCGGAATGGCTGCGGCTGGCGCGGGAGACCGGGGCGCCGCGCATGGTCTCGATCCAGAACGAATACTCGATGCTCTGCCGGCTCTTCGACACCGATCTGGGCGAGCTTTGCTGCCGCGAGCGGGTCGGGCTGCTGGCCTATTCGCCGCTGGCGACAGGGCTTCTGACGGGAAAGTATCGCGGCGGCGCTGTGCCGGAGGGCAGCCGGATGTCGATCAACAAGACGCTGAACGGGCGGGTCAATCCGCGCTCGATCGAGGCGATCGAGGCTTATGCGGAGATCGCGGAGCGGCACGGTCTGGACCTTGTCGCGCTGGCGCTGGCCTTCTGCAAGGCGCGGCCTTTCATGGGATCGGTCATCTTCGGCGCGACCCATGCCGACCAGCTCGAACGCATCCTGAGCGGGGCGGAGCTGGTGCTGTCGGACGAGATCCTGTCCGAGATCGACGCGGCCAACCGCACCCACCCGATGTCGTTCTGAGAGGGACTCCCGGTGATACGCCTCTTCCTCCTTGCCTGCCTGGTCGCCCTTGTGTCCTGCAACCCGCTCAGCCGCGCCCCCGAGCCGACCGCCGCGCCGGGCACGGCGGCCTTCATCGACCAGCAACGTGAGATTTGCGAAGCGCAGGGGGGCCGCTTTTCCGACAGCGACACCCGTGCGACCAAGATCTGCTTCCTCACCCCGAAGGATGCCGGAAAGGGCTGCAACCAGAGCTCCGATTGCGAGGGCGAATGCCTGGCACGCTCGCGCAGCTGCGCGCCGGTCATCCCGCTCCTGGGCTGCAATGAAGTGCTGACGGCAGGCGGGATGCCGGCGACAGTCTGCCGGAAATGACCCTGATCGAGCCCTGGGTCCTGGCAACCCTGGCCGCCGTTGCGTTCCAGACCACGCGCTTCGCGCTGCAAAAGCGGCTGAAGATGGCCGGCCTCTCGGCGGCCGGAGCGACATGGGCCCGCTTTCTCTGGTCGGCGCCGCTGGTCGCAGCCGGGTTGTCGGTCTGGTTGCGGTCGACCGGGATAGCCCCGCCGCCCCTGTCCGCAGCTTTCTGGGTCTATGCGCTGATGGGCGGGCTCGCCCAGATCCTGGCAACAATCTGCGTGGTGGCGCTCTTTGCGCGGCGCAACTTCGCCGTCGGGATCACGCTGAAGAAATCCGAAGTGCTGATGACGGCGTTGATCGGCTGGTTGCTGCTGGGCGAGAGCGTTTCCGGCGCCGGCTTCGCGGCATTGCTGTTGGGCGCGGTGGCGCTGGTGATCCTGTCGCGGGAAGCCCCGCGTCCGGAGACAGCGGGGCACCCGACCCTCAAACGCCTCTTCACGCCGTCAGCCGCGCTCGGGCTCACCAGCGGGGTCTTCTTCGCGCTGGCAGGCGTTGGCTATCGGGGCGCGATGCTGGCACTTGGCGACGGCCCGGTTGCGCTGCGTGCGGCCTTCGCGCTCGCCCTCGTCACGGCATCACAGGCGCTGATCATGCTGGCCTGGTTCCTTTTGCGCGACCGGGCCGAGATCGGGCGCGTCCTGTCGGCCTGGCGCGTCGGCATCGTCCTTGGCCTGACCAGCCTTGCCGGCAGCTTTTTCTGGTTTCTCGCCTTCGCGCAGCAGAACGCCGCCTATGTCTACGCGGTCGGACAGGTGGAACTGCTCTTTTCCATCCTCGGCGGGGCGCTGTTCTTTGGCGAACATCTTGCGCGGCGCGAGGGGGTCGGCATTGC
Source organism: uncultured Tropicimonas sp. (assembly GCA_947497945.1). Lineage (GTDB taxonomy): Bacteria > Pseudomonadota > Alphaproteobacteria > Rhodobacterales > Rhodobacteraceae > Tropicimonas. The sequence goes on from CANMIP010000004.1 coordinate 215,030, forward strand.
GCTCCTGGCCGCAAGTGTCGTGGCGCTCGTCCTGCTTGTGTGAGGCGCTCAGGCGAGCCGGGTGATCCCCATGATCACATCGTCATTGCGCACGAATGGCACCGTCTCGGGGATGCCTCCGCCCGTGATCAACGGCGACAGCTCAGCGAGCACGACAGTGGTGATGAAGGGCAGGTCGAAATCGCGGACATCGCGCAGCGGGATCCATTGCAGGTGCCGAAGCTCGTCGCAGGCATGGGTGAAGTCCTCCGCATCCCCCTGCACCGCCGTCGCCGGAACGAGGAAGAAGCGCGCATCGAACCGGCGGGGCCGACCCGGTGGGGTGATGGCGCGGAAGATATAGGACAGCCCGCGCGCGGAGGGCGTGTAGCCGGCCTCCGCGAAGCTCTCCCAATCCGGGTTGGGCGGTTGCCACGCCCCGCTTTGGCCCAGGATGAGACCGGTTTCCTCCCAGACCTCGCGGATCGCGCCGGCCAGGAGGGCGGAGACACGGGCCGGATCCGATTGCAGCGCAAGACGGCGCAGGCAGGTCGGGTCGGGCTGACCAGACAGGCCAACATCGCCGTCTCCCGCATCAATGGCCCCTCCCGGAAAGACGAACTTGTCGGGCATGAAGGCCGCCGCGGAGCCGCGCTGTCCCATCAGCACCTCCGGCCCGGACGCACCGCGGCGCCAGAGAATCACGGTGGACGCATCGCGAATGGCTGTCTTGTCGGCTGTCGGCTCGGACATCAGGACTCCTGCGCGATCGGCTTCGTGCCAGTGGTCTCGTGACCGAACCCATGCATGCGCCGCGCCCATTGCAACGCGATGAACGCGCCCTTGATGCGCGGCAACAGGTAGAGTGACAGCGCAACGCAGAGCACGGACAGAACGGTCGCCATGATCAACGGCTCCATTTGCAGCCGGGAATGGAACAGGTGGATGAGCGGCACCATGAGATGGCCGACGATGAGGATGGTCAGGTAGGCCGGGCCATCATCGGCGCGCTGGTGGCGAAACTCCTGCTCGCAGACAGGGCAGTGATCGGCAACCTTCAGATAGCCCACCAGAAGCGGCCCGTGTCCGCAATTGGGACATCGCCGCCGCCAGCCGCGTGCCAATGCCGGTTTTACCGGACGATCGTCCGGGTTTTCTGCGTCACTCATGACACCACCTCGCTTTCCTGTTCGCGCGCCGGAGGATGGCAGTTTTTTTAGGCTTTGGCAGGGGGGCTGTTGGTCTTGCGGCGGGATGTCGCGAAGGCGGCTGAATGTGCGGGTCTCCGCATGCACATGGGTCGGGCCAATTGCGGTCTTCGGCGCCGCCCGGCGCGCGATCATGCGCCCTTCAGAGGCGGGTCAAACCGATGCGCACCCATTGTCGAAACCAAAGGATCAAGGCGCCGCCGGTCCCTCGAAAAGGGCCGGGGCGCCAATGCCGTCCGTTTTTTTTGGAGTCAGGCGGCAGCTTGTCCCGTGGCGACGATCGTCACCCTGTTGCGGCCATTTTCCTTGGCCTTGTAGAGAGCCTTGTCGGCCCGATCGAGCAGTTCCGACAGGCTGACATCAGTCCCGGCAGGACCTCCGCCCCCCGTCACCAGCCCCACCGAGATGGTCTGGATCAGAACCGTCGGCTCCATCTGCCCGCTGGCCTGCGGCAACCGGATCGGTGCGTTGCAGACAGCGTCCCGCAGGCGCTCCGCGGCCTTGGCGGCCGCATCGGGCAGGATGTCGGGCAGGATGGCAAGGAACTCCTCGCCACCGATCCGCGCCACGAGATCGACACTGCGAAGATTGTTGCCCAATGTCGTCGCGACCGACTTCAGAACCTCGTCGCCGGCAGCATGGCCATGCGTATCGTTCACCTGCTTGAAGTGGTCGAGGTCGATCAGCATCACGGCGAAAGTGCGTGCATTGGCGATGGCCCGCTCGCGCACCCGGGTCAGATGCGACATCGCATAGCGGCGATTGTAGAGATTGGTCAGCGGATCGGTCACTGCCATCTGCAAGCCGTCGCGAACACGCGAACGCAGCCGGTCTCCCTGCCGCTTGCGTGCAAGCTGGGCGCGCAGCCGCAACGCCAGCTCTTCGAAGTCGAGCGGCAGCGTGACGATATCGGACGCGCCCATATCAAGCGCCATCGTCGCCGGGCCCGGGGCCTCGCGATCAACCGCGATGATGATACCGGCATGGCGTGTGGTCTGGCGGGAGCGCAGCTCGGAGAGCAGCATCAGCCCCTCGCCGCCGCGTGCCAGGTCGGCAGCGATGACATAGAGATCGGGCAGGCTCGTACCGCCGGCCTCCTTCAAGGCCTCCGATGCCGTTTGCACCACGATCTTGTCCCGCACCTTGCCGCTCAGGCCGCGGCGCCAGTTCATTGCCGTGGCCTCCTCCGCGGCCACGAGGCAGATCCGCCCGGCCGGGGCAAAGGCGCTTGCCGGTTCCGCAAAACCGAGCGCCTGGCGTGTTCCTTCCCGCAAGGCAAGCTCGGAGGCCACACCGCGTGCCCGCATCAGCGAGCGAACCCGGGCCAGAAGGCCCAGATCGTCCAGGGGCTTGGACATGAAATCTTCCGCGCCGGCCTCAAGGGCCGCGATCTTGGACGCCCCGTCATCCAGTCCCGTCACCATGATCACGGGAATCTCGGCCGTCCGCCGATCCGACTTCAGCCGGCGGCAGACCTCCAGACCGTCCAGGTCCGGCATGGCGATATCGAGCAGGATCAGGTCCGGCCTGTCCCGCTGGGCCATTTTCAACGCTTCCACGCCGCCGCCGGCCTGCAGGACCTCATAGGCCGCACTTGCCAGCTTCACCTTCAGGATGATCCTGTTGGTGGCCACGTCGTCGACGACCAGTATTCTACCGGGCATTGCGCCGCACTCCGTTCATGAGCTCCCTCCAGCTCTTGTCCTGTCCGATCTTTGTTGAGATTGGTTAAGGAAACCTTTCCCAGATCTTCATGGAATGTTCATGCAGAGAGAATCCGCCGAAACGACGGCACTTTTGGCACTTGCCTGGCTTTTGGGCAACGAGGAGTTGAACCCGGTCTTTCTCGGATCGACCGGAGCGTCGCTGGAAGACGTAAAAAACGGCGCCCTGGACGCCGATTTCCTTGCGTCTGTTCTCGATTTCCTGCTCATGGACGATTCCTGGATCATTGCTTTCTGCGAGTCGGAAGGCCTGAAATACGAGGACCCGCTGGCGGCCCGACAGGCGCTTCCCGGCGGAAACATGCCTAACTGGACGTGAAGGATCCTTAACATGGCCGAGATTCGCGGGTTGCTGTTCGACAAGGACGGCACACTTTTTGACTTCCAGGCAACCTGGGGGGGATGGGCGGCCGATCTCATGACCGAGCTGGCCGACGGCGTGGAGGCCCATGCCGAGGCGCTGGCAGCACGAATCCGTCTCGACAGGCAGGCGCGGCGCTTCCATCCCGACAGTATCGTCATCGCCGGCACGACCGACGACGCGGTCGAGGCGCTCCTGCCGGGTCTGCCGCATATGCGCCACGAGACCCTCTACCGGACACTCATCGAGAGCACTCTGACCGTCCCACCCGCCGTGGCCGCTCCACTTGTCCCCCTGATGGAAAGGTTCCGGGCTGAAGGCTTTGCGCTCGGCGTGGCGACAAATGATGCCGAAAGCGCGGCCCGGGCCCAGCTCGATGCGCTGGATGCGACCCAGTTCTTCGATTTCATTGTCGGGACCGATAGCGGCCATGGCGCCAAACCGGCGCCCGGCCAGTGCCTGGCCTTCTGCGCATCGACCGGCCTGTCTCCCGACGAGGTCGCGATGATCGGGGACAGCACGCATGACCTCCATGCGGCGAGCGCGGCCGGCATGGTGCCGGTCGCGGTGCTGACAGGTCCGGCCGGATCGGCAGAGCTTGCCCCGCATGCCGCGACTGTCTTGCCCGATATCGGCCACTTGCCCGCCTGGCTTGGCCTCCGTTGACAGGACAATCGGGTCGTTAACGACATCATCGGTCGCAATCCGGCGCTCGATTCTGCTGCGCGCGCGCATTCTGGGTGAACCAGAGGAGAGGCGGCATGGGCACCAACAGCGCGGATCGCAGCACGACACATGCACCCGGCCGGGTCGGCAAGCGAAGCGGCGGGCGCGCTGGCAATGCACGGCGCCTTGCTGGTTCCGCAATCGACCAGATGCCCTGGCACCTGCCTGAAAACACCGACCGTCCGATCGAACCGCTGGCCGAGGACGGCGTGTTGGCGATCCATGACGGTGCGATGCGCATCCTGGAAGAGGTCGGCATCGAGTTCCTGAATGAAGAGGCGCAGGCGCTGTTTCGCGAGGCCGGCTGCAAGGTCGCGGGAACCAATATCCGCATGGGGCGCGACTGGGTAATGGAGATGGTCGCCCGGGCCCCGGCGCGCTTCACCATCACGCCGCGCAACCCTGAACGCCGGATCACTGTCGGCGGGCGAACGATCCTCTTCGGAAATGTCGCGTCACCGCCGAATTACTGGGATCAGGACCATGGCAAGGTGCCCGGGACGCGCCAGCACTGCGCTGACCTGATCAAGCTGACGCAATATTTCAACTGTATCCACTTCGCCGGCGGCTATCCGGTCGAGCCAGTGGATATCCACCCCTCGGTCCGCCATCTTGATGTGCTGCATGACAAGCTCCGGCTGACCGACAAGGTCGTGCACGCCTATTCGCTCGGTCCCGAGCGGGTCGAGGACGTGATGGAGATGGTGCGGATCGCCGGTGGGCTGAGCCACGAAGCGTTCGAGGCAACCCCGCGGATGTATACCAACATCAACTCGACCTCGCCGCTCAAACATGACGTGCCGATGATCGACGGCTGCCTGCGGATGATCCGGCGCGGACAGGCGGTCTATGTCACCCCCTTCACGCTCGCCGGTGCGATGGCGCCCGTGACCATGGCCGGCGCCGTGACCCAGAGCATCGCCGAGGCGCTCTCCGCCATCGCGCTCTTCCAATGGGTACGCCCGGGCTGCCCCTGCGTGATCGGGACCTTCACCTCGAATGTGGACATGAAATCCGGCGCCCCCGCCTTCGGCACCCCGGAGTATATGCGCGCGACCCAGATGACCGGGCAGATGGCCCGCTTTTACGGCCTGCCGATGCGCGCAAGCGGCTCCTGTGCGGCCAATGTGCCGGACGGACAAGCGATGTGGGAGACCTCCAACGCACTCTGGTCGGCGGTGCAGTCCGGCACGAATATCGTCTATCACGCTGCCGGCTGGCTGGAAGGCGGTCTGATCGCGAGCCCGGCGAAATTCGTCATGGATTGCGAGATCATCCAGCAGATCCAACGCTACCTGCAGCCGCAGATCACGGCGACAGGGCCTGAGGATATCGCCGTGGAAGCCATCGCGGGGGTCGGCCCGGGAGGGCATTTCTTCGGCACGCCTCACACGCAGGAACGCTACACCACGGCTTTCTATCATCCCTTCCTTTCAGATTGGCGGAATTACGAAGCCTGGGATCTGGATGGCGGCCTCTGGACGGCCGAACGCGCCCATGAGCTCTGGAAGCGCATCGTGGCCGAGTTCGAGGCGCCGGCTCTCGACGTCGGTATCGCCGAAGCGCTGTCCGAATTTGTCGAGCGCCGAAAGGCCGAAGGCGGCGCCCCGACAGATTTCTGATCGCCAGAGACGCGTTTTCGTTTCCCTTTTTTTAAGCACCACGCCTTAGCGTCTGGAATCGCGAAAAAGGTGTGGGCATGCATGGTCTCGTCAACAGGTCTATCCAGTGCTTCCTGCGGGACACTTATGGCGACAGCCTCTGGCTGGAGATCGCCAGCCGCATCGGTATTTCCGAAAATGGTTTCGAGTCGATGCTGACCTACGACGATTCCTTCACCATGGATCTCCTGAATGCCAGCACGCGGCGCCTGGACAAATCCGTCGACATGTTGCTCGAAGATGTCGGGACCTATCTCGTCAGTCATCCAAAGACGGAGTCGATCCGGCGCCTGCTGCGGTTTGGCGGAGAGACCTTCTTCGATTTCCTCCATTCCCTGGACGACTTGCCGGAACGCGCCAGACTGGCCGTTCCCGACCTGATCCTGCCGAATCTCGAGTTGATCGATATCGGCGAAGGGCAATACGAGTTGCAGGTCCGCGGCACGCACAAGGAATATGCCTTCGTTCTGGTTGGCGTTCTGCGGACGATGGCGGATGACTACGGCGCGCTGGTCTTTCTGGACCAGGCCCTGTCGGACAGTGGCCATATGACGATCCGGATCAGCCTTCTGGACAGCGACTTCTCCGAGGGTCGCAGCTTCTCCCTTGCCCGCCCCGATGCCACGGTGCCGGAGGAACACAGATGAGCGGACCGCAACGCTTTCCGCATCCGGAACCGGCCGCGCCTGTCGAGAGCGCCTCGCCCGGCAAGCCTGCCCCGGAGCTGACGGATGCGGCATTGGAACGACTGATGCCGATGCACCTGGTGCTCTCCGGCGATGGAACCATCCTCAAGGCGGCGCGAACGCTCCGAAGGCTGCGCCCCGACATGCGGCTGGAGGGAATGAATTTCTTCGAGCTGTTCGAACTGCGTCGGCCAAGAGGGGCAACGCGCGTCGATGAAATGCTCAAGGCGGAAGGTGGACGGTTGTCACTTGCCTTCCAAAAAGACTCCCATGGCCATTTCAAGGCGGTCGCCGTCCCGCTCGCGAATGGACAGGGGGCCTTGCTGAACCTCTCCTTCGGTTTCACCATCGTCGATGCGGTCCAGACTTATGACCTGACAGCGGGCGATTTCGCCGGCACGGACCTGGCAATCGAGATGCTGTACCTGGTCGAGGCGAAATCGGCGGCGTTGCATGAGTCGAAGAAGTTGAACCAGCGATTGCAGGGCGCCAAGATCGCGGCCGAGGAACAAGCCTACACGGACACACTGACCGGACTGAAGAACCGCCGGGCAATGGATCATGTCATGGCCAGGCTGACACGAGAGAAGATTCCGTTCGGATTGCTTCACCTGGACCTGGACTATTTCAAGCAGGTCAACGACACGCATGGCCACGCGGCCGGGGATGAGGTCCTTCAGGGCGTGGCGGAAATCCTGGTGCATGAAACGCGAGAAACCGACATCGTTGCCCGCGTCGGCGGCGACGAGTTCGTCCTTGTTTTCAAGAAACTCGCCGATATCGACATCCTGCGTGAGATCGCAAACCGGATCATTCACCGCCTGGAAGAGCCGATCCCCTACAACGACACACAATTGGAGATTTCCGGCAGCATCGGGATAACAACGAGCCTGCGTGTCGGCAGCGCGACGCCTGAAGAAATGCTGGAGATCGCGGATCTCGCGCTCTACACGTCCAAACGGGCCGGGCGCGGGCGCGCGACCGTTGCGCCGATTGTCGGCGCATCGTCGGACGATCTGACCGGAAATCAGCCCTGACTTTCTTGCAGGCCGGAGCGACTCTTCGTTCAGCGCGCAATGGCGCCCGTTGCCTCCGAAGCGCTCGGTCGTTCCGCTTCGGCTTGTTAAGGACGGACTGGGCGAATGACGGTCAGGACGCGCTGCGCAACAGCGATTCTGCGAGCCTGCCACCCGACAGAAGCAATCGCTCTCTCACCCGTTGTACTGCGAGAACACCGCTTAAAACGTTCTGTAAGCGAAAAAAGCCGCCAGGCCCGTGCCCGGCGGCGGTCCGATCCATCTCCCGGTCGCCGATGCCTTCACGCCTTGGCGCCAGCATCGGCAGGTCACATCCTTCTGCACGCACTCCTCGGAGAGGAAGCCGTCCAGGCGCGGCCCTAATTCAACCAGCTGTCGTAGTCGCTGACCAGAAGATGCGTGGGATCGACATCCTCCTCGATCTTGGCGAAACGTCCGATTGGCGCCCGGAAGATATTGTCTGTCAGGTCGTCATTGACGGTCGAAACTTCTCCGATCAGCACATCGCCCCCCTCGCCCCAGAATGCGTGCCAATCCCCGGGCATCAGAGTGACGCTCTCGCCGGGCTGGAACAGGAGGACCTCACCGGGCTGGAAGGCGCGCGGAATACCATCGCAGATCACGGTTCCGCCGGCGGTCTCGTCGAACTTTCCGTCGGCATCCGAGCCATAGAGCTCGATCGCCATTGTGGCGCCGCCGCGGTTGATGATGTCCTCGGCCTTGACCACGTGGGTGTGGCAGGGACTGATCTGGTCCTGGCGCGAGATCAGCAGTTTCTCGGCATAGCACATGCCGCCGCCGCGCTGCAGGTCGGCGAGGTCGCCATTGCGCAGGGTGAAGAGGAACAGGCCCAGCTTGTCAAAATCTCCCTCGCCATAATCGGTGATGTCCCAGCCCATGCGGGCATCGATAACACGACGCGCCGTCGCGGCCTTGGCCTTGAATTCCTCGGGGGTCCAGTAGGCAAAGGGTGGAAGGACGAAGCCATAGTGACGGATCATCTCATCCGCAGCGGCCATGATCTCGTTGATTCTGGAGCGTTTCATCGGAACATCTCTTTGTTTTTCGCGTTATCGGATACGATTCGTCGTGCTGGGGTCGAAGAACACGGCCTTGGTCATGTTGAATGAGATCGGCGCGAAGGCGCCCAGCTCGATCCGGGCATCGGCGCGGAGACGCGCGATACATTCCTTCCCACCCAGTGGTGTGAGCGCGAAGGTGTCGGAGCCCGCCGGTTGGCTGACTTCGATGAAGCAGTCACGCGTTTCGATCTGCGGCGAGGTGCGGTCCGCTCCATCGGGATCGGTCATCGCCTCCGGACGGATGCCGAACACGATGGGCTTGCCGACAAAACCACGCATCTCGGCAGTGTCCGGTGCGGGCAGGGATATTTTCGTATCGCCATAGCCTTCGATCTCGATCTCCAGCCCTCCGTCACGTTCGAGCAGCAGGCCGTCAATCAGGTTCATCGAGGGCGAGCCCATGAAATCGGCGACGAACATGTTCGAAGGGTCGTTGTAGATCTCGTCCGGCGAACCGGCCTGTTGCAGATAGCCCGCCTCCAGCACCGCGATCTTGGTCGCAAGCGTCAGCGCCTCGATCTGGTCGTGTGTGACATAGACGATGGTCGTGCCCATGCGCCGGTGCAATCGCTTGATCTCGGTGCGCATGTCGACCCGGAGCTTGGCGTCGAGATTGGAGAGCGGTTCGTCGAAGAGGAAGACCTGCGGATGGCGTACAAGCGCGCGTCCCATGGCGACACGCTGGCGTTGGCCGCCGGAGAGCTGCGAGGGCTTGCGGTCGAGCAAATTGCCGATCTGCAGGATGTCGGCCACCTCCTGGATGGCCTTTTCCTGCTCCGCCTTGTCGACACCGCGGATCTCCATGCCAAAAGAGATATTTCCACGCACGGTCATGTTCGGATAGAGCGCGTAGCTCTGGAACACCATGGCGATATCGCGCTTGGAGGGGTGCAGCCCCTCAACGTTTCGATCCCCGATCCGGATCTCGCCCGAGGTGGTCTTCTCCAGCCCGGCGATGCAGTTCAGCAGCGTGGACTTGCCACAGCCGGAGGGGCCGACGAGCACGAGGAAGCCGCCATCCTCGATATCGAGGTCAATCCCTTTCAGGACTTCCACAGCCCCGAAGCTCTTGGTCAGTTGGTCGATGGTCAGAGAGGCCATGAGCTTATCCCTTCACGGCGCCGGCCATCAGGCCACGCACGAAGTAGCGTCCGGAGACGATGTAGACGATGAGGGTGGGCAGGGCAGTCAGAATGGCACCGGCAAAGTGCACGTTATATTCCTTCACACCCGTGGAGGAGTTCACCAGGTTGTTCAGCGCTACCGTGATGGGCGTTGAATCATAGCTGGAGAAGGATGCCCCGAAGAGGAAGTCATTCCAGACATTGGTGAACTGCCAGATGATGGTGACGACGATGATCGGCCCCGAAGAGGGGATCAGGATCCGCCAGAAGACCTGGAAGAAACTTGCGCCGTCGATCTGGGCCGCGCGAACCAACTCGGTCGGGAAGGCGGCGTAGTAGTTGCGGAAAAAGAGCGTGGTGAAGCCGAGCCCGTAGACCGTGTGCACCATGATCAGCCCGCCCAGCGTGCCGGCGAGCCCCAGCATGCCGAGGATGCGCGCCATCGGGATAAGAACGATCTGGAAGGGGATAAAGCACGCCAGCAGCATCAGCCCGAAGATAAGGTTCACGCCCGGGAACTCCCATTTCGTCATCACGTAGCCATTGAGCGCGCCGAGGAAGGTCGACAGGAACACGGCGGGTACGACCATGATGATCGAGTTGAAGAAATAGGGCTTGAGACCGGTGGCTTCGACACCGATCTGGGTTTGCGACCAAGCCTGGCGCCAAGGCTCGAAGGTGATGTCCTTCGGGGGGGCAAGCATGTCGCCGCCGCGGATCTCGTCCAGCGTTTTCAGCGAGTTGGAGACCATGACCCAGAGCGGTAGCAGGTAGTAGATCACGAAGAAGATCAGCAGGGTGTAGATCAGGATACGGGTCAGGCTACCGGCATTTATGGCATTGTCCTGGCTGGGGATGCTCATTTGTTTTTCTCCCCGTGCCGGATTTCGCTGTAAAGATAGGGAACGACGATCGAGAAGACCATGATCAGCATGATGATCGCGGACGAGGCGCCGACGCCCATCTGGTTGCGCGTGAACGTGTAGGAATACATGAAGGTTGCGGGCACTTCCGTGGCCCGGCCCGGGCCGCCGCCGGTCATGGCCACGACGAGGTCGTAGGACTTGATGGCGAGGTGCGTGAGCACGACGAAGGCGGAGAGGAAGACCGGGCGCATCATCGGGATGATGATACGGCGATAGATAAGGACACCGGAGGCGCCGTCCACCTGCGCGGCCTTTATGATTTCATTGTCGACGCCGCGAAGGCCGGCAAGGAACATCGCCATCACGTAGCCCGAGCTTTGCCAGACTGCGGCGATGACGATGGTGTAGATCGCCATCTCGCGATCCTTGATCCAGTTGAACTGGAAACTCTCCCAACCCCATTGATGCATGGTATTTTCCAGCCCGATGCCAGGATCCAGGAACCATTTCCAGGCAACCCCTGTGACGATGAACGAGATCGCCATCGGGTAGAGATAGACGGTGCGAATGAAGCCTTCGGAGCGGATCTGCTGGTCGAGCAGAATGGCGAGGAAGAGGCCGAGACAGGAACAAATGACGATATAGAGCGTGCCGAAAATCGCCAGGTTTGTCAGCGCGATAGACCAGTGTTTCAGCCCGAAGAGCTTGGTGTAGTTGGCCAGGCCGACGAAGTCGTTATTGGGCAACATCCGCGAATTCGTCATCGACAGCCACCCGGTATAAAGGATGAAACCGTAGACGAAAATCAGGATGGCAACGAAGCTTGGCGCCAGGACAATCCGGGGCACCCATTCCTGTAGTCGATCTCTCATTGAGACAATCCGGCGTTAAGGGCGTCTGGCAGGCCGGTGAGGGCCTGCCAGACGGTTTGGGGCGCGCGCGGAAAGGGGAGAAATGCGCGCGCCCGCGAGGGAGATTACTTCGCGGCCTCGACGGCGGCGGCGAGCTCCTCGGCGGCTTCCTCGGCGCCGTATTCACCGTTCAGATGCGCGGTGACGACGTCGAAGATCGCGGATTTGATGTTCGAGCTGGCGCCGTGACCATGGGCCATGGAGCCTTGCAGCGTGCCATTGGCAGCGGCTTCTGCGAGATCGGCCATGCCTTTCTTGCCGCAGGCGTCGAACTCGGTATCGGCGATGTCGGTGCGTGCCGGCACGGACCCCTTCACGAGGTTGAAGGCAACCTGGAAGTCCGGGTTCATGACAGCGGAAGCCATCATCTTCTGCGCTTCGACCTGCTCTTCGGCCACGTCGAACATGGCGAACTGGTCGGAGTTGAACAGAACGGAGCCCTGCGTGCCCGGGAAGCGGATGCAGACGAAATCTTCGCCCGGCACCTGGTTGGCCTTCACGAACTCACCCTTGGCCCAGTCGCCCATGGCCTGCATGCCGGCTTCGCCATTGATGACCATCGCCGAGGCCAGGTTCCAGTCACGGCCCGAGAAGTTCTCGTCGAAATAGCCGCGCAGAACTTCCATGCGCTTGAAGGCCTCGACCATCTGCTCGCCGCCGAGCGCCTCGGGGTCCTGGTCGATGATGGCGGATTTGTAGAAATCATCGCCAAGGCCGAGCACGACCGAATCGAAGACGGTGCCGTCCTGCCAGGCCTGGCCACCATGTGCCAGCGGGGTGATGCCGTTGGCCTTCATCGCGTCGAGAACCGCGATCAGCTCTTCCCATGTCTCGGGCGCCTTGCCGCCTGCGGCGTCAAGCGCGTCCTTGTTGATCCACATCCAGTTGGTGGAGTGCACGTTGACCGGGGCAGCGATCCACTTGCCGTCCCACTTCGAGAATTCCTGCAGCGCCGGCGGAACGACCGAGTCCCAGTCTTCTGCCGCGGCGACATCGGAAAGATCGCCCAGGAAGCCTTCGGCGGCCCAGTCCTTGATGTCGAAGCCGAGCATCTGCACGGCGGTCGGCGGGTTGCCCGAAGTGACGCGTGCGCGCAGCACGGTCATGGCTTCCACACCGGAGCCACCGGCCACCGGCATGTCTTTCCAGGTCACGCCCTTGGATTCGAGATCCTCCTTGAGCACGTTGAGCGCCGCGGCCTCCCCGCCTGCGGTCCACCAGTGCAGCACCTCGACTTCCGCCGCGGTTGCCGCCGAGGCGGCGAGCCCCAGGACCAGGGCCGATGCGGTAGCTTTAAGGGCAAGCTTGCGTTCCATGTTTTCCTCCCAATGAAACGTGCAGTCATGTTTGCGATATTTATAACGTTTCAAGCATCGTGAAATGTCAACACTGTTGGCGCGAACACGCTTTCAATTTTGTTTTCTTGCTATAGGCTGCCGAGCCAGATGCAGCCTTCAGCCCGATGTAAATCGTTTAAAACCAGCTGGCGCCGCCACCCCGCCAGGAAACGCCCATGACACCGACCAACCGTCCAACCCTCAAGACCGTCGCCGAAATGTCCGGCCTGGCCGTGGCAACAGTCTCCCGTGCATTGGCCAATGACCCCAAGATCGCGGAGGCCACGCGCGCGCGGGTTGCCGAGGTTGCCGCCTCGGTCGGCTATGTTCCGGATCGTGCCGCGCGCCGGTTGCGCACGGGCAAGACCATGGTCATCAACCTGATGCTGGACCCGCATTTCGAAATCCTCGGCTTCGGCAACGCACTTCTCGTCGGCCTGACCACTGCGCTGGAAGGCTCGGGCTACAATCTCGTCGTCACGCCGCATTTCACCGATGTCGATTCGCTGACCCCGATCCAGCATATCGTCACCAACCGGCAGGCCGATGGCGTGATCTTCACACGAACAGCGCCATTCGACGAGCGCGTGCGCTTCCTTCTGGAATGTGGCTTCCCATTCGTCAGCCACGGGCGGACGGAGTTCACCGAGCCGCATTCCTGGGTCGATTTCGACAATGAAGCCTTCGCCCATGCCGCGGCGATGCGGCTGATCGGAAAGGGATGTCGGCGCATTTGCGTTGTGCTGCCGCCGGAGAGCCTGACCTTTCGCCAGCACCTGCGCTACGGGTTGATGCGGGCCGTGCGCGAGAGCGGCGTGGATTTCCATATCCCGACCGAAATCTCACTCGATTCCTCGATGGAAGAGATCCATGACTGGGCCAGCGAAATTGCCGGCACGGACGACCGGCCGGACGGGTTCATCTGTCCCGGCGAAGCGTCCTACCTCGCCATCCGAAACGGCTATGGCAAACATGACTATAAGGTCGGCCGGGATTTCCACGCCGTGGCGAAGTCGATCTCCGGCATCCTGTCGCAGATCGACCCGGAGACAGACACGATCCACGAGGACGTAGAGGTCGCGGGACAGATCATGGCCCGCAAGCTGGTCGCCATCCTTGGCGACCCGGACGCAGGCCCGAGCCAGGACCTGCTGCCAATCGACCCTCGCTTCGCCATCTGACGGACAGGGCCATTCGACAATTCCCGCGCAATATACTAGGTCCGACCAAGGCCAGTCAGGATACGCCCCTTGCCCCGTTCGAACGCCGTCTTCAAGGAAAGCTACAATCGCGCGCTCACCTTCCTGGAACAGGTCGGCCCCGAGACGAGCCTGCCGGCCGAAACGGATTTCGCGAAACGCTGGAACATTTCGCGCACAACCGTCCGCGCGATCCTGGAGCGGCTGCAATCGCAGGGGCTGATCGAATGGGAAGGCCGTCACAAAAAGGTGCTGCGTCGGCCCAGGCATTCGGATTTCTTCGGCGAGGACGAGACCCGCACCACCGCGGAGAAGGTCGAGCAGCGCTTCATGGAACATGTTGTGGGCGGCGATCTCGCGCCCGGCACCTCGCTACGCGAAAGCGAGCTGGCGCGAGTCTTCGGCGCCTCGCCCTCGGCCGTGCGAGAATTCCTGATCCGTTTCTCCCGCTTCGGACTGATAGAAAAGCAGCCCAATCGTCACTGGGTTCTGCGCGGCTTCACACGCGACTTCGCGGTCGAGCTTTTCTATGTCCGGGAGATGTTCGAGCTGCGTGCATTCGAGGCCCTGCTGGCCGAACCGGCGTCGAGCCCGGCCCGGACCGAACTCGTCTCGATGGCGCCGGAGTTCCAGAGAATTATCGATGACATCGAGACCGCCTATCTCGACTTTCCGAGGCTCGACGAGAGGTTTCACCGCATTCCGCTGGATCTGCTCGACAATCGCTTCATCGACGACTTCTTCCAGGTCGTCTCGATGATCTTCCACTTCCATTATCGCTGGAACAAGGCCGGCGAGATGGACCGCAACCTGAATGCCTGCTGCGAGCATCTGGAGATCATTTCGGCGGTTCGGGCATCGGATGATGCGCAAGCGCGGGCGCGATTCCGGGAACATCTCGACTCCGCCCGGCGAACGCTCCTGCTCTCGATACAGTGGGACAATCACCGCTGAGAAACGCGGCCCACACCTCAATGGCTGGCAAGGATTTCCTTGATCTTCTGCACCCGCACCGGCTTGAAGACCGTCTCGACGACATTGAGCCCCAGACCCTTGCCAATCAGCTTGGCCGCCGTCGCGTTGACCGCCATTCCACCGGTAATGACATAGATCGGCACGTTCGGAACCTGCTCGCGCATCTCCGATTCCATCAGCAACTCGGTCCCGTCCTTGCCCGGCATGTGCAAATCGACAAAGATCAGCGCGGGGGCAGGATGCGTCCGCAAGGCGGCGATCATCTCGCTTGCCAGAGAGAACTCCACGACTTTCCAGCCCTCGCGGCCAGCTGCCGTCGCGATGAAGGTTCGAAACCCGGGTTCATCATCGACGATAAACAGGGTTTTCGCGTCCTGTTGCTCACCCATACTCCTGCCACCTGTCCTGTCCCGCTCCGGGAATGCCTTTTCGGCGTGCGATCACGCAAGGGCCACATCATCGCAAGCCCGAAGGTTGTCAGCAAGACCCCGATCCGCTTCTCCGGCAAGAAAGGGGCGGCTATGGCGGGCGGGAACAGCAGCAATGTCGCTTGCCAGGCCGAACAAATCGTCATTTGATAAATAATTCTGGGCTAGCATTGGCCAGAACGGTATCGAGACGCAGGCAAAAAAACGGGGTCTCAGGAGCATGATCGTGTCGCCACAAGGGGTATTCCGGCGGCGAGCCTTGTCAGGGCCCGTGCTGGCCGGATGCGGGGTCGGGCTTCTGGGCCTGATCGCGACCCTGTGGGTTCTGTGGCTGGTCGAAGATGTAAGAAAGCGAAACGTGGCGACGGAGATGGAAGTCCTCGCCGCATCGATCGTTTCCAGGCTGGACACCCGGATCAATCTCCAGTTCGGCGCCGTGGAACACGCGGCCAAGCACTTGGCCACCATGCGTCCCATGCAGCAGGAGAGTATCAGGCGAGAGCTTGACCAGTTGCATGACGTCTTCGAAGAATTTCAGGCGATCAACTGGGTGGACAGCAGTGGCACGATCCGGATCGTAACGCCGGTTGCCGGCAACGAGGCCGCGCTTGACCTCGACCTCACGCAGATCCCCGGCCCTGCCAGCCTGCTCGAACAGTCAAGGGAAACAGGGTCATTCGTCGTCAGTTCGCCGCTCGAGCTCGCACAGGGCGGCCTCGGATTCGTCACATATATCCCGGTATTTCAGGACGCCGCGCTGGCAGGTCACGTGAATGGCGTATTCCGGCTTCGCACCCTGCTGGACAGCGTTCTGAGCAGCGTTCCGCAATCCGATTTCGCGATCGAGATCCGCGACCGCGGCGGCGAGCTCATCTATCGGAGCGTGGACGAGATGCCGTCGGAAAGCGCACTCTTCCTCCCCGTTCCGATTGGCGCGCGGCACTGGCTGATTACCGTCGCGCCAAATATGGAGCGGATGTCCCGGGCAACACGGCCGTTCTCGATACTTGTGCTTATCTGCGGATTCGTGGTCTCGCTGGCGACGAGCCTGCTGGCCTATTCGGCGAGCGCCCGCCAGGAGAAACTGCGCCAGAGCGAAGAACGCTTTGCCTATGCGATGGAGGGGGCCAGCGAAGGCCTTTGGGACTGGAACCTGGCCACCGGCAAGACCTATTTCTCGCCGCGCTGGTTCCAGATGCTTGGCTATGCCCCCGACGAGATGCCGCATACGCATGACACGTTCAGCGCCCTGCTGCATCCGGATGATCGGGATGCCACGCTGGAGCGGCCCAGGACCCACGCGACGGGCGAATCCCAGGCGCTGGAAACCGAGTTCCGGATGCGTCACAAGGAGGGCGGCTGGCGCCACATCCTGTCGCGGGCCTTCATCTTTCGCCGGGATGGGCAAGCGACCCGCATGGTCGGAACACATGTCGACGTGACGGAGGCACGCCTGCAGCAAGAGCGCCTTGCCGACACAGAGCGGCTTCTGCGCGAAGGCATCGAAGCCCTGCCGGTCGGCTTCGCCTTTTTCGACGCGGACGGACGTATCGCAATGTGGAACCGCCGTTTTCCCGAGCTCGTCTCGGAGAAAAGCCCGCCGATGGAGGTCGGCGACACATTCGCGGGCATCGTCCGAAGGAGCGCCTCTGGCAGCCTGTCGCAAGAGGGCTATGCCGATATCGAGACATTTGTCTCCAGCCGTCTCCGGCATGACCGGTCCGACGATGTCACCTGGACCTACCAGAGGTCGGATGGCCGCTGGCTGACAAGCTATGAGCGCGCAACGTCCAGCGGCGGGTTCATCTCCGTGATGCAGGACGTCTCCGAACGGGAAAGCGCAGCCGAAGCCCTGCGCCAAAGCGAGGCGAAGTTGGCGGAAGCCGTGCGGATCGCGCGGTTGGGACGGTGGCGTGCGGACCGGGACGGCGTCATGGAGCTTTCCGCGGAAGTCTTCGATATGATCGGCCTCGATCCCGAGGAGTTCGACGGGCGGATAACGACCTTCTACAGGCTGATCCACCCCGAAGACCGGGCGCGTGTTCAAAACACCGCGCAGAGAAGCTGGGAGACCGGCGTGGAGTATAATTGCGTCCACCGCGCCATTACACCGGCCGGCAAGGAAGTCACGCTGCGCGAGCGGGGCGAGATCCTGCTCGACGAGAACGGTGTGGCGCAATCCATACGCGGCACGGTCCAGGACATTTCCGAACAGGCCCGGCTCGAGGAGCAATTGCTGCAGGCACGCAAGATGGAGGCGATCGGCCAGCTGACCGGCGGCCTGGCGCATGACTTCAACAACCTGCTGGCAATCATCCAGGGCAATTCCGAGCTGCTGCTGGAGGATTTTCCCGCCGCGGCACCACTGCTGAACTCGATTGTCGGCGCGTCGGAACGGGGTGCCGATCTCGCCCATCGGCTGCTGACATTCGCGCGCGGTCAACGGCTGTTGCCGGAACCTGTCGATATCGCCGAGCTGGCGCGGAATGTGCATGCCTTGTCGACACGAACGCTGGGCGATCAGGTCACGGTGGATCTGCAGCTTCCCCCCGATCTCTGGTTTGCCATCGTCGATCCGGGACAGGCCGAGAACGCCCTCCTGAACCTGGCGTTGAACGCCCGCGATGCGATGCCGGAAGGCGGCAAGCTGACCATTGCCGGCTCCAATTTCACAGCCGACGCCAGCCAGGGCGAACAGCTTGGCCTTGCGACGGGAGACTATGTCCGGGTCTCGGTGGAAGACGAGGGGAGCGGCATGGAAGAAGATGTCCGCCGCCGCGCCTTCGAACCGTTCTTCACCACGAAGGGTCATGGAAAGGGCTCCGGCCTTGGCCTCTCCATGGTCTATGGCTTTGCCAGGCAATCGGGCGGGACGGCGGAAATCCTGGCCAGCCCCGGTGGCGGCACCAATGTCGTCCTCTACCTGCCCCGGACACATTCAGCCGTGAAGGAACCGGTCGTGGAGGCGCTCCCGACGGTCGGGGCCGCCGGGGGCGAGACCGTCCTGGTGATCGAGGACGAGCCGGATGTCCTCGACATGGCCGAAAGCATGTTGCATGGGGCCGGCTACAGGATCGTGACGGCCCAGGATGCCGACTCGGCCTTCGCCAAATTCGAGGCGCATCCCGAGATCGGTGCTGTTCTCAGCGATGTCATGCTTCCCGGCCGCATGCTCGGTTCGGACATCGTGCGGTCCCTGCGAGAAAAACGCCCGGATCTGGCCGTGGTGTTCATGTCCGGCTTTGTCGACATCGCCGCCGACCTGTCGAACCCCGAGGAGATGGAAGCAGTGCTGCTGCGCAAACCGTTCCGCAAGGCGCAGCTTGTCGACGCGCTCCAGGCTGCCCTGCGCAACAGGAACGGCAGTTCCTCCTGACATCCGGGACTGCCGCCTGGGCGGACCGGGTTCAGAACCCGCGCTGCCTGGACGCTTCCAGGATCGGGTCCCAGATGGAGCGCAGTTCGCGGCGCGGGGGCGCGGTGGTCGTCCCGATCAGTTCCGCGTCCACGCGAAGCGAGGCCGCCTTGCGAGGACCGGTTCCCGCCAGGTAGATGCGCGATGTCACCGCGGCACAGCCCAGCCCTTCCGCACGCGGCGCGAACTGACCGTAAGGCGCAATCAGGACCGTTCCGGGGCGTGCCGTCTTCGCAATCCGCTCTTCCAGCTGCCAGAGCTTCTCGAGCTTCGAGATCGGACGATAGAAATAGATAACGTCGAAGAGATCATAAGAGGCGAAGTCGATCGCATCGCCCTCCAGAACCTCCGCCCGTCCGTCGCTGGCTGTCTCGAACAGGGTCCGGGCGGCGTCCGCGTAGGCCGGATCGATCTCCAACCCGTTGGCCCGGCTGAAGAACTCCAGCGCGGAAAGCACTTTCAGCCCGCTGCCACAACCCACATCGAGAAACCTGGTCTCCTCCATCCGCCGCTGTGCTTTCAGAAGACGCCAGGCGGCAAGCGCAAGGTCAAGGAACTCGGATTGCGGAAGCGCAATGTCGGCGAAGGAGCCGAGCTCCTTTGCGCTTTCTGTCTGTTTATGCGGATTCACCGCCTTGCGGAGGCGGTCGAAAGCCCGGTCGCCCGCTTCGGCGGCCGAGGTCACGTTGACGGGAACACGTTTGCGGACCGGTTCAAGTGGCACCCGGCGCGGCGGAACCTGCGTGGCAATGAGGTTTCGGATGCTGTTCCATTCATTCGCCCAATTGCGCAGATGCCCGAGCTCGGCCTTGAATGCCAGCCAGTCTGGCGGCGCGATCTGGCGCGTTCCCCCCGTCACGTCTATCGGCGCGGCGGCGGCGTGATAGGCCCGGTCGAATTCCAGCAGGCAGGGGCGCAACAGGTGGATCTGGTGCGTGATGGCATGTTGCGCGGCGAAGATGCGGTCCTGGTCGATCTTGCGATGCCGCAGCAATTCCTCTGCGATCACGTTGGCCTGCGTGAATATCACGTCGGAAATGGCCTGGAGCCGATCCTTCATGTCCTGCAATTTCGAGGTTTCGTCCACCATGCCCGGCTCCATGACTTGAAGAAAATACAAGAAAATATGGAGCCCAGCCTAGGTCCTGACGCCCGGTGGGTAAAGCCTGAAGCCGGTCAATAGCCGCGCTGGCGATCCACGACATGGAGCAGCGGCATCCCCGCCGCGTCGCGACGGATGTTCTCGACGATCACCCGGGAGGCGGTCTCGGCGCGGGTTTCGGAGGCGACATGCGGGCTGACGGTGACGGCGGGATGCGCCCAGAAAGGATGCTCCGCAGGCAGCGGTTCGACGCGGAAGACATCGAGCGTCGCATGAGAAAGGTGGCCATTGTCCAGGGCGTCCAGCAGGGCCGCCTCATCGACAAGCGGACCGCGGCCGGGATTGATCAGCACAGCACCCGGAGGAAGCTGGTCGAGATGCGCGGCGTTAAGCAGGTTCTCGGTGCCCGGGGTCAGCGGCAGAAGCAGCACGAGGATGCCAGCGCGCGCCAGCGCCTGTTCAAGACCTTCGGGCCCGGACAGGCAGGTCACGCCAGCGACCGATTTCGGCGTGCGGCTCCAGCCTGTCACCGGGAAGTTCAGTGCCGCCAGCGCCAGCGCACAGGCCGCCCCGAGCGCGCCGAGCCCAAGAACCGTCACCGGACGATTGCGCGCCAGCGGCGGGACTTCGGGCACCCATTCCCCCGATTGATGCGCGAGGACATGGTCAAGCCCGAGATGGTGCCGCAGCACCTGCCCCAGCACCCATTCAACCATACCCTCGGTCAGCCCGTCATCGACCATCCGCGTCAGCGGCACGCGCAAGGTCTCGTTGCCGACGATATCCTCTATCCCGGCCCAAAGGCTCAGGACGGCCTTGAGCCGCGTGTAGGGCGTAAAATCCAGCAAGCCGGAATTGGGCGCGTAGATGATATAGTCGATCTCTTCCGCGGAGCCGGCATCCGTCGTCAGCCGCGCCTCCAGCCCGGCCTCGGCGAGCCAGTGGCGCAGATGCGGTTCATATTCGGTCCAGTGTTCGGGCCTGGCCGAGAAAAGGATGTTGACGCTCATGCGGGTCCCCTCGGGCGGTGGACATGGGCGGACTGGACCAGACCGAATGCCGCCAGCAGCACCAGCATGGCCGAACCGCCATAGCTGACAAGCGGCAACGGCACGCCGACGACCGGCGCCAGCCCCATCACCATGGACATGTTGACGGCGAAGAAAAGGAAGAAGGTGGCGGCGATGCCGATGGTCAACAGCGCGGCAAACCGGTCCTTGTTGCCAAAGGCGGAGGCGAGGCAGAACAGGATGATCAGCCCGTAAAGCGTCAGCAGCGAGGCGGCGCCGATGAAGCCGAACTCCTCCGCGAGCGTGGTGAAGATGAAGTCGGTGTGTTTCTCTGGCAGGAAGTTCAGCCGCGACTGTGTTCCTTGCATGAAACCGCGTCCGGTCCAGCCTCCTGAGCCAAGGGCAATCTTGGATTGCGTGATGTGATAGCCCGCGCCGAGCGGGTCGGACTCGGGGTCGAGGAAGGTGTCGATGCGACGATACTGGTAATCCTTCAGGAGCTGCCAGGGCGTTCCCCGCGACTGCAGCACCGCGGCGACAAGGCCCACGCCGGCGCCGATCACCACCCCGAAATACGCCCAGTGGACCCCGGCCGAGAACATCACGATCCCGCCCCCAGCGACCAGCAGGATCGCCGTGCCGAGATCGGGTTGGCGCAGCACGAGGAAGGTCGGGAGCAGGATGATCAGCACCGGCAGGATCACCCAGAAGATATGGCTGACCTTACGAATATCGAGCCAGTCGTAATAGGCGGCCAGGAACATCACCAGCGTGATCTTGGTCAACTCGGATGGCTGCAGCCGCATGAAGCCGAGATCGATCCAGCGCTGCGCCCCCATCCCGGTTGCACCGACGAATTCCACTGCCACAAGCAGCAGCAGCGACACCAGGTAGGCCAGCGCAGCAACATTGCGCCAGAAATAGATCGGCACCATGGCGATGAGAAACATCACCCCCATGCCCAAGGCGAAGCGCTTCATCTGCGGCTCCGCCCATGGGGTCATGGAACCGCCAGCCACGGAATAGAGCATCAGGAAGCCGACCGAAGAAACCGCCGTCAACAGCAGGATCAGACCCCAATTGAGGTAAAACACCTTGGAAAAGCCGGTCGGGACGGTCTGAACGCGATACTCGAGATATGACATGGCGCGCGCTCTCTAGGCCCTGTCACGGCCGCTCGGCCCGCCATCTTCACGACGCAGCGGCATGGAGTCGAACTTTTTCGCAACCTTGTCGCGCTCGCCGGTCGGGTAGATCTCGAGGGGCGGGAGCGCACCATGCAGCGCGCGGGCGACGATGTCCCGCGCGACCGGCGCCGCCGCCTTGGAACCGCCGCCGCCATGCTCGACCACGACTGAAACCGCGATGCGCGGCTTGTCATAGGGCGCAAAGCAGACGAAGAGCGCGTGGTCGCGCTGCTCCCAGGGCACGTCCGCGTTCTTCACGACGACGGAACGGACCTGGCTCGTCCCGGTCTTGCCGGCAAACTCCATCTCCTCGGGCAGCAGCCGCGAACGATAGGCCGTGCCGCGTCGGGAATTGACCACCGAATACATCGCCTTGCGGACCTGCCGAAGGGTGGTCGGGGAAATCCCCAGGGGGCCGTCATTCAGGATCGGTTGCTCGACGGAATCGATGGATTTGACAAGCCGTGGCCGGATTGCCTGACCCGTCGCAATCCGCGCCGCCATCACCGAGAGCTGCAACGGCGAAGCCAGCACAAAGCCCTGCCCGATCGAGGCGTTGAGGCTGTCGCCCACCATCCAGCTTTCCTGCTTGCGTGATTCCTTCCAGGCCTTGGTCGGCGCCAAC
Source organism: uncultured Tropicimonas sp. (assembly GCA_947497945.1). Lineage (GTDB taxonomy): Bacteria > Pseudomonadota > Alphaproteobacteria > Rhodobacterales > Rhodobacteraceae > Tropicimonas. Next base: position 237,673 of record CANMIP010000004.1, read on the forward strand.
CCGCCAGCCACCGCCGACATCGGCAGTTCATGCTTGATCCCGATGCCGAGCTTCTTGGCCATAGCGGAGATCTTCTCGATCCCGACCCGTTCGGCCAGCTCGTAATAATAGACGTCGCAAGAGCGCATCAGGCTGTCATGCAGGTCCACCCAGCCATGCCCGCCGCGCTTCCAGCAATGAAAGCGCCGCGTGCCGAGCTGCTTGTAACCGCCGCAATAGATGGTCTCGCCCGCCGTCACCACGCCGGCCTCATGCGCCGCGAGCGCCGTGACCATCTTGAAGGTGGAGCCGGGCGGATAGGTGCCCTGGACCGACTTGTCCGCGAGCGGGCGATGATCGTCCTCGGTCAGCGTGCGGTAATCCTTCACGGAAATACCGCGCACGAAGAGGTTCGGGTCGAAGGACGGGGCCGAGCCGATCGCCAGGATATCGCCGGTCTCGACATCCATCACAACCGATGCGGCGCTCTCGCCCACCAGCCGCGCATTGACAAAATTTTGCAGGCCATGATCGACCGTGAGCTGGACATCCGCGCCCTTCTGCCCCTCCAGCCGCGACAGCTCGCGCATCACGCGGCCACCGGCATTGACTTCGATTCGCTTGGTCCCGGCGGACCCGCGCAGCAGGTCTTCGCTCTTGGCTTCCAGCCCGACCTTGCCGATCTGGAATTTCGGGATCTGCAGGAGAGGGTCCGGGTTCTCGAGCTTGGAGAGATCGTAATCCGAAACCGGACCGACATAGCCGACCACATGGGCAAAATCGTCGGTCAGCGGGTAATGCCGCGTCAGGCCCACCTCGGGCGTCACGCCGGGAAGCGCCGGAGCGTTGACGGCAACCTCGGACACATCCTCCCAGGCAAGCTGGTCGGCGATGGTCACCGGGACGAAGGGGCTGCGACGGCGCACCTCGCGCAGGGCGCGCTCGACATCGTCATCGGAGAGCGGAACCAGCGCGCGCAGCTTGGCGAAGGTTTCGTCCAGATCGCCGGCATCTTCGCGCACGATGACAATGCGGTAATTCTGGACATTCTCGGCGATCGGCTGGCCGTTGCGGTCGAAGATCAGCCCGCGCGCCGGCGCGATCAGACGGATATTGATCCGGTTCTCCTCGGCCAGCAGCCGGAACTCCTCGGCCTGGTCGACCTGCATGTAGCGCATCCGCGCACCGAGCACGCCCATGAATGCCAGCATCGAGCTGCCCAGCAGCAGCCCGCGCCGGGTGATCCGGCGGGCGCTCTCCTCGGTATCTTTCGGCGGACGTCTCACAGGCGTCTCCCCAATGCATCGGCCTCATTCGGTGCGGCGGCCCGCACTCCAAACCCATAATGCGACAGGAGGACCACCAAAGGATAGGCCGCCGCCGTGAAAAGTGATCGCAGAAGCGCAAGGCCCAACGGCGGCCGTTCCGCCACGAGGAGCCCGAGCGCGACCTGGTTGAGCGCGACCATCCCCACCATGACCGCCGTCACCAGCGCCCATTCGAAGGGAAAGGGCATGGCGCGCGACATGTCCCGGCGCGAGCGAAGCATTTCCGCGCCCCCGATCATCAGCGCCGCGCCGAGCCCTGGCGGACGCTGGAGGAGCAGGTCGAGAAACAGGAACAGCGCCGCGAGCAGCGGCACCGGAACGTAGGACGGACGGCGCAGGACCCAGGCAAAGGTCAGCGCGATGGTGAGATCGGCGCCGGGCAACCGCCCGGCCTGCCCGCCAAGCGGCAACATCTGGAAGAAGGCGAGCAGCAGGATCAGGGTGGAGAACAGCAGCCGGTACCCCCAGGTGCGGGCGGTGATCGGATCAACCATCGCCCGGCTCCGGCGCCGCGCCTTCCCCGGCAGTCTCGTCAGGAACCGGCTCTGGCACAGGTTGCGGCGGCACGATCAGCCCGCCGGTATCGGTGATGACCTCGCCCCTGTGGCTGCGCAGCACACGCAGGAATTCCAGCTGCTCGTAATCGGCCGCCAGCCAGACGCGAAACCGTCCATCCGGCCCGAGCGCGAGCTGCCCGACCAGCATGCCCGACGGAAAGACCCCCCCATCGCCGGAACTGACCACGCGGTCGCCGGGCTTGATCGCGTCGAGATCCTCGATGAAGTCCAGCGTCGGCGCCGCGGTGTTGTCGCCGGCGAGAATCGCCCGCTGGCCGGAGGGCTGGATCGTCACCGGCAGGCGGCTGGCAGCGTCGGTCAACAGGATCACGCGGGATGTGGTCTTGCCCACACCGGAGATCCGCCCGACCAGCCCCAGCCCGTCCATCGTTGCCCAGCCATCCTTGACCCCGTCATGCTCACCGACATTGAGAAGCACGGATTGCCGGAAAGGTGAGCCGGAATCGGCCACGACGACACCGGAAACGGAGGTCAGCTTCGGGTCCAGCCGGACATTGTTGAGCGCCAGCAGCTTGGCGTTTTGCTGCTCGAGCTGAACGGCAGCCTCTTTCCAGGCCTTCATCTGCTGCAGCTCGCGGCGCAGGTCCTGGTTCTGCTGGTAGATCCGCTGGTAGGACTGGAAATTGTCGATCATGCCGGCAAATTGTGCCATCGGCACCGAGGCCCATTCGAAACCGGGAACGACCCTGTCGACAAGGTTGGCCCGGAACCTCTCCACGCGTGGAGAATCGATCCGCCAGACGAGGAAGACCGCGAGGCAGAACAGCACCAGCGCGCCGACGAAAATGCGGCGCACGGGGCGGACATAGTCGATATCCGAATGGTTGCGGTTCTGTGCCAAGCAGCCAAGCTCCGGTCAGACGGCCGGCCGAAGAGGCCGGCCTTAGCTGTCGTAATCTATCGCATGCCGGAGCTGTTTTTCATACTCCAGCGCCTTGCCGGTGCCCAGGGCCACGCAGTGCAGGCTCTCATCGGCAACCGAGATCGCCAGCCCCGTCTGCTCGCGCAGCGCAAGGTCCAGCTCGCCCAGAAGTGCGCCGCCGCCGGTGAGCATGACACCGCGGTCGACGATATCGGCCGCGAGATCCGGCGGCGTGGTCTCCAGCGCCGTCATCACCGCTTCGCAGATCGCCTGCACCGGCTCCGAGAGCGCCTCGGCGACCTGCGCCTGGTTGATCTCGGTCTCTTTGGGGACACCGTTGAGCAGGTCGCGGCCGCGGATCTGCATAGAGGCGCCGCGCCCGTCATCGGGCATGCGGGCGGTGCCGATCGAGGTCTTGATGCGCTCGGCCGTGCTGTCGCCGATGAGGATGTTCTGCTGGCGGCGCAGGTAGGAGACGATGGCGTCATCCATACGGTCGCCGCCGATCCGGACCGAACGGGCATAGACGATGTCGCCGAGGCTGAGCACCGCGACCTCGGTCGTCCCGCCGCCGACATCGACGACCATGGAGCCGGTCGGGTCGGTGATCGGCATGCCGGCGCCGATGGCGGCGGCGATGGGCTCGGCGATCAAGCCGGCGCGGCGGGCTCCCGCCGAAAGCACGGATTGGCGAATGGCGCGCTTTTCAACCGGGGTGGCGCCATGCGGGACGCAGACGATGATTTTCGGCTTGGTGAAGGTCGTGCGCTTGTGCACCTTGCGGATAAAATGCTTGATCATCTCCTCCGCAGTGTCGAAATCGGCGATCACACCTTCGCGCATCGGCCGGATGGCCTCGATGGAACCGGGCGTGCGGCCCAGCATCATCTTGGCGTCCTCGCCAACGGCCAGCACTTCCTTGCGGCCGTTCTTGTTGTGATAGGCCACGACAGAGGGCTCGTTGAGGATGATTCCCTTACCCTTCACGTAGACAAGCGTGTTCGCTGTCCCGAGGTCGATCGCCATGTCGGAAGAGAACAACCCACCAAACAGCGCCATCTTTTGTCCTGCTCTTGTCTTGCCAATAGGAAAACGGGCCCCAGCGACTCCATTGTCGCGGGACGCCGGACTTATAGTCGCGCAATCGCGCATGTGAAAGGGTCAATGGAGGGGCCATAGGCGTTCCTTCGCCTGCGCAACAGAACTGCCCGAGGGAAGCATTTCTCCCTTTGTCCCTGCGAGCGCTGTCCGTAATGTCGCCGGGGGAGACCCTGCTTCGATATCGCACTGGAACCAGACCATGATTTGCCTACGAGATTTTCTGTCCGGCCTTTTGTTGACACTCGCGCTCATCGGCGCGCCGGTCGTCGCGCTCGCGCAGGCCAGTGACGCGCCCGCAGAGGCAGCCGCCCCGGCCAAAAATGGCGCTACGGAGCAACCGGCGACCGAGCTGCCCGGGGCCCTCACCGACACGACGATTCCCCTGGACGAGTTCAAGCTCCGCCTGCTCCCGCTGACCCTTGATGAACTGACCGCCCTGGCAAAAGCCTGGCAGGGTATCGTCCAGAAACAGACCCAGGCGGCCGTGGACAAGACGCTCGCGGCCCGCGCCGATGGCGGCTCGCCGAACGATGCGGAAGCCAAGGAGATCGTCGCGCTGACCGACGCCCGGAGCAAGGGCTTTGCCCGCTTCAGCGCCGTCGTCGACAATTTCGAGAAGAAGGGCGGAGATGAGGCCACGGCCGCCACCTTCCGGGCCTACATGACCGCGATCTCGGTCGACGAGAAGCAGCAGGCCGACTTCCGGACCCTGCTTCAGATGGCCTTGAACTGGACGGTCTCGGCGGATGGCGGCATCGGGATCGCGAAGAACGTGATCGTCGTGCTGCTTGCCTTCCTTGCCCTGATCATGGTCGCCCGGATCGTCCGGAACTATGCGCGCCGGCTCTTCGCGCGGGTGCCGGACCTGTCGAAGCTGCTTCAGACCTTCCTGACCCTCGTTGTCTACTGGCTCACCATCGCCGTCGGGCTGATGGTCGTCCTCTCAGCACTCGGGGTGGATATCACGCCACTCTTCGCTGTGGTTGGCGGTGCCTCCTTCATCATCGCTTTCGCCATGCAGGATACACTGGGCAATCTCGCCGCCGGCCTGATGATCATGTTCAACCGCCCCTTCGACGAGGGCGACTACATCACCGCTGGCGGCACGTCTGGCACGGTCTCTGCCGTTTCCGTTGTCTCGACCAAGGTGAAGACGCCGGACAACCAGGTCATCATTATCCCCAACTCCAAGGTCTGGGGCGATGTGATCACCAACACCACGGCCTCCGAGATCCGGCGCGTGGACCTGGTTTTCGGCATCGGTTACGACGATTCGATCGAAGCTGCGCAACGGGTCCTCGAGCAAGTCGTCACGGCGCATGAGAAGGTGCTGAGCGATCCCGCGCCGGTGATCCGGGTCGGCGCGCTCGCCGACAGCTCGGTCAATTTCATCGTCCGGCCCTGGACCCGCAGCGAGGATTACTGGGGCGTGCTCTGGGACCTGAACCGGTCGGTCAAGGAAGCCTTCGACACCCATGGCATCTCGATCCCGTTCCCGCAGGCCGACATGCATATCAAGATGACGCAACCGGTACCGATCCCCCACCAGACGTCGACCAGACAGGTCGGCGGCTCGGAGGAACCCGATATCGCCAGCGGCGACAGTTCCGAGAACCAGGACGAAGCACGCGATTGATCCCGGGCGACGAAACACGATCTCGAACCGCCGCAAACCATCGGATCCGGTTTGCGGAGGGAGCGGTTGTTTGCCGAGTCGACAGGACAGTGCATCGGTCGCCGTGCCCGCGCCTGCCAATTGGGTGACGCCGCGACGGTTGTGGCTTGCGCTTGTCCCAGCCGGGTTCGCATGGGGGCAATGCGTCAGGCACGGGTGACAGCAGGGACAGGCAGACATTGGCACAGAGGACCTGCGCCCTTGCTCCCTGCCTTTGAGCGGTCAGCCGCAAGCTCGGCAAATGGCACGCAACAGACCGACCGGTTATGTGGGCACGCCCTCGAAACAACACGGCCCGCATCGACAGGATGCGGGCCGTGCCGGGATCTGGAGACGCGAAGGATCAGTGGACCGCGTCGCGATAGTCGATCTCTTTCTGGTCGGTACCGGTCTTCTGGCGCCGAATGATCAGCCGGTTGAGCGCCGCAACATAGGCCTTGGCCGAGGCCACGACGGTGTCGGTATCCGCGGACTGGCCGGAAACGATGCGTCCATCCTCTTCCAGCCGCACGGTCACGGTGGCCTGCGCATCGGTGCCGCGGGTCACGGCATGGACCTGGTAGAGCTTCAGATGCGCATTATGCGGGAAGATCTGCTTCACGGCGTTGAATGTCGCATCGACGGGGCCATCGCCGGCGGCGGAGACCATGTGATCCACGCCGTCCACGGTCAGCACCAGGTCGGCCGATTGCGGCGCCTGGGTGCCACAGATCACGCGCAGGAACTTGACCTGCAGCTTCTCGTCCGCCTCGGTGCCGGAATCGCGCATCAGTGCGACCAGGTCGTCGTCATAGACTTCCTTCTTGCGGTCAGCGAGTTCCTTGAAGCGGACGAACACGTCCTTCAGCTGGTTGTCGCCCAGATCATAACCCAGGTCATGCAGCTTGGCGCGCAGCGCAGCGCGGCCAGAATGCTTGCCCATGACCAGGTTGGTCGCCGACAGGCCCACATCCTCAGGACGCATGATCTCGAAATTCTGCGGGTTCTTCAGCATGCCGTCCTGGTGGATGCCGGACTCGTGCGCGAAGGCGTTCTTGCCAACCACGGCCTTGTTGAACTGCACCTGGAAGCCGGAGACATCGGCCACGCGGCGGGAGATGTTCATGATCTTGGTGCTGTCGATCCCGGTCGTGTAGGGCATGATGTCATTGCGCACCTTCAGCGCCATGACCACCTCTTCCAGCGCCGTGTTGCCGGCGCGCTCGCCCAGCCCGTTGATCGTGCATTCGATCTGGCGGGCACCGGCCTCGACGGCGGCCAGCGCGTTGGCGGTCGCCATGCCGAGATCGTTGTGGCAATGGGTGGCGAAGGTGATCGTATCGGCACCGGGGACGCGCTCCAGCAGCATCCGGATCAGGTCCGCGCTCTCGCGCGGGGCGGTATAGCCAACAGTGTCGGGGATGTTGATCGTGGTCGCGCCGGCCTTGATGGCAATCTCGACCACGCGGCAGAGATAATCATGCTCGGTCCGCGTGGCATCCATCGGCGACCATTGGATGTTGTCGCACAGGTTGCGCGCATGGGTGACCGTCTCGTGGATCTTGTCGGCCATCTCGTCCATCGTCAGGTTCGGAATCGCGCGGTGCAGCTCCGAAGTGCCGATGAAAGTGTGGATGCGCGGGCGCTCGGAATGGCGCACGGCCTCCCAACAGCGGTCGATATCCTTGAAATTGGCGCGGGCGAGACCGCAAATGACGGCGTTTTTCGACGCCTCGGCGATGTCGCGCACGGCTTCGAAATCGCCCTCCGAGGCGATGGGGAAGCCGGCCTCGATAATGTCGACGCCCATCGCGTCGAGCATCTCCGCGATCTCCAGCTTCTCGTCATGGGTCATGGTGGCGCCGGGGCTCTGCTCGCCGTCGCGCAGGGTCGTGTCAAAGATGACAACGCGGTCTTGGGGTTTGGTCATGTGCTTGTTCCTTGAAGTCCTTCAATCCTGTGGCGCGGTAGCCTCATCCTCTGAGCGGACGCGCCGAACCGGCACGCTCAGAGGCGGCTAAGGAGAAGGAGGAGACCGGCAAGCGGCAGCGCCCGCGCGGAGGCGGGTGCAGAAAGGATATGCCGGTCAGTCGTCATGGGCGCGACTATACGCGGGAAAAGCGGAAAGAAAAGGTTGAAATCCGAGAAATTGGCACGGGAGGGCTGCGACCGACTGGCGTTCGGCAGCTCGACACCACCATGTCGCGCGAGCAACGGGAACCCGCCAAGATTCGCTGCGAGCCGGTCACGGGCGTTGGAGTGGAGCGCATACAGGCACGGAATCAAGGCCGGAGGCCGCCGTGCCAGCGCCTGCCCGTCCCGGCGGGCTGGCGCTTTGTCATCCTCGCGCAACGGATCAAGCTTTCGCGGATTTGGTCGAGCTAAAGTGCCGCCCACAGCTGTCGCGGCGCCATCCCACGGGCAGGCGCCGGCACGGCTTTTGTTACGCCTCGTGAGCGGCAACGCGGCTTTGTTCAGCTCAGGACCGTTGCTCCTCGCTTGGGCGCAGATAGATGAACCAGTAGAGCAGGCCGACGAAAAGACCGCCGCCAATGATGTTGCCGATGGTCACCGGGATCAGGTTGGCAAAGATGAAGTTGGACCAGGTCAGGTCGGAGAAAGCGGCGGCGGTCGTGCCCGTGGCTTCCCAGAACTCGGGGCCGGCGAGGGTCTTCGTCATGATCGCCATCGGGATCTGGAACATGTTGGCGACGCAGTGCTCGAAACCAGCGGCGACGAACATGGCCACGGGCAGGGTCACGGCAAGGAGCTTGTCGGTCACGCTATGGGCCGAGAAGGTCATCCAGACGCCGAGACAGACCATCACGTTGCACATTAGCCCGAGCGCCACGGCCTGGGCGAAATCATGGTGCAGCTTGTGCTGGGCGATCTTCATGTAGTTCAGGCCGAGCTGGCCATCGGCGAATTCGTAATGCTTCGCCACCTGCATGATCGCCACGAGGCAGATGCAGCCGACGAAATTGCCCACATAGACCAGGCCCCAGTTCTTGGAGAGCTGCGCCCAGCTGATCTTGCCGCTCGCCTTGGCGACCACGGTCAGCACGGTCGAGGTGAAAAGCTCGCCGCCGCAGACCACGACCAGCATCAGGCCGAGCGAGAAGGCGAGACCGCCGAGCATCTTGCTCGCGCCCCAGCCCATGTTCGGGTTCCCGGTCGTGACCACGGTGTAGAAGATGAAGGCGATGCCGATGAAGAAGCCGGCCGAGACCGCCAAAGCAAAGGCGTTGCGCGGGCGTTTGGTGGCCTTTGCCACGCCAAGATCCTCGGCCTTCTTGGCCATCTCCGGCGGTAGCAAGGCGTCGAAGCTGTGTTGCTGCATGTCCATGAATGTTCCCTTTGATGCGGGCGGGCGTTTTCGCCTCTTCGGCCCCGCGTATCAGGTGGTTTCGAGCCCGCGCGCGCGAAAGATCTCGCGGGCAGACTCGGTGTCGTCATTGCTGGGCGTCGGCGTGTCGCGCAGCTTGTAGTCGAGCCCCAGCTTGTCCCATTTCGAGGTGCCCATCTGGTGGAAAGGCAGGACCTCGACCAGCTCGACAATATCGCCATAGCTGGCAACCTTGTCGGCCATCTTCGCCACGTCGTCGGGCGCGTCCGACCAACCGGGCACCAGCACGTAGCGGATGCGCATCGGCTTGCCCAAGCGGACCAGCCGGTCGGCAAAATCAAGCGTGGGCTGGAGCGGCTGGGCGGTGAGGGCGAGATAGCGGTCAGGATCGATATGCTTGATGTCCAACATCACGAGGTCGATCGGGTCGAACCACTCGTCGGTGACCTTGCCATGCAGGAAACCCTGCGTGTCGAGCGCGATATGCAGGCCCCAGCGTTTCTTGATCGCCGCCGCCGTGGCACCGACAAACTCGGCCTGCATCAGCGGCTCGCCGCCGGAAAAGGTCACGCCGCCGGCGAATTTCAGGAAGCTGGAATACTTGCGGACCTGCCGCAGCATGTCCTTCACCTCGACACGGGTGCCGTTATGGAGCTTCCAGGTGTCGGGGTTGTGGCAGTAGAGGCAGCGGAACTGGCAACCTGCCATGAAGAAGACGAAGCGCATGCCCGGACCGTCCACCGCCGCCCCCGATTCAACGGAATGCAGAAAGCCGTGGCAATCTGCATCATGGATGGCGTCAAAGGCGTCGTCTGGGACCAGGGCGGTCATGATGTCTTCTCCGGTGGGGTTGGAAGGGGCGCCGGAGAGCGCCCCTCATCGTCTGGTTTACATCGCGTTGTGGAAGGTCCGGCCGATCACGTCGAGCTGTTGCTCGCGGGTCAGCTTGACGAAGTTCACCGCGTAGCCGGAGACGCGCACCGTGAGCTGCGGGTATTCTTCCGGGTGGTCCATCGCATGGATCAGCGTGTCACGGCTGAGCATGTTGACGTTAACGTGGAAGCCGCCGGCATTGGTGTAGCCGTCAAGGCAGTTGGCAAGGTTGCGCACCTGCTCCTTCTCGGTGTGGCCCATCGAGTCCGGGGTGGCGCTAGCGGTCCAGGATATGCCGTCCTTGGCGAACTCGTAGGGCAGCTTGGCGACCGACGCACCGGCAGCGACGAAGCCGTTCTTGTCGCGACCGTTCATCGGGTTGGCGCCCGGAGCGAAGGCCTCGCCGGCCTCGCGGCCATCCGGGGTCGCGCCGGTCTTCTTGCCGTAGACCACGTTGGAGGTGATCGTCAGCACCGATTGGGTCGGCATCGAGTTGCGGTAGAAATGCGGCTGCCCTTCAACCTTCTTCATGAAGGCTTCGGTGAGCCAGACGGCGATGTCGTCCACCTTGTCGTCATTGTTGCCGAACATCGGGTATTCATCGGCGATCTCGTAGTCGACGGCGAGGCCGGCCTCGTTGCGGATGACCTTCACGGTGGAGTGCTTGATCGCCGAGAGGCTGTCGGCGGCGATGGACAGGCCGGCGATGCCGCAGGCCATGGTGCGCAGGATCTCGCGGTCATGCAGCGCCATCTCGATGCGCTCATAGGCGTAGCGGTCATGCATGTAGTGGATGCAGTTCAGCGCCTTGACATAGGTCTTGGCGAGCCAGTCCATGGCGATCTCGAACTTCTCGACGACCTCGTCATATTCCAGCACATCGCCCTTGATCGGCTCCAGGCCGTGGGCAACCAATTCGCCGGACTTCTCGTCCACACCGCCATTGATCGCGTAGAGCAGCGCCTTGGCGAGGTTGGCGCGGGCGCCGAAGAACTGCATCTGCTTGCCGATGGCCATGGCCGAGACGCAGCAGGCGATGCCGTAATCGTCGCCCCATTTGGTGCGCATCAGGTCATCGTTCTCGTACTGGATCGCGGAGGTGTCCTTGGAGACCTTGGCGCAGAAATCCTTGAAGCCGCGCGGCAGCTTGGAGGACCAGAGCACGGTCAGGTTCGGCTCCGGCGCGGGGCCGAGATTGTAGAGCGTGTGCAGGACGCGCATGGAAGTCTTGGTGACCAGCGTGCGGCCATCCTTGGACATGCCGCCAATGGCTTCGGTCACCCAGGTCGGGTCGCCCGAGAACAGCTCGTCATAATCCGGCGTGCGCAGGAAGCGGACGATGCGCAGCTTGATGACCATATCGTCGATCATCTCCTGGGCTTCGCTCTCGGTCAGCGTGCCGCGGGCGAAATCGCGCTCGATATAGACGTCGAGGAAGGAGGAGATCCGGCCGATGGACATCGCCGCACCATTCTGCTCCTTCACCGCCGCAAGATAGGCGAAATAGGTGAACTGGATGGCTTCGCGCGCGGTGCCGGCCGGCTTCGACATGTCGATACCGTATTTCAGGCCCATCTCGCGCAGCTCTTCAAGCGCGCGATACTGCTCGGAAAGCTCTTCGCGGTCGCGGATCGTGTCCTCGTTGAACACGGCGTCATCAAGCTCGCGATGCTCGCGCAGCTTGTCGGCCTTGAGGAAGTCGATGCCGTAAAGCGCAACACGACGGTAGTCGCCGATGATCCGGCCGCGGCCATAGGCATCCGGCAGTCCGGTGATCACGCCGGATTTGCGGCAGGCGATGATGTCCGGGGAATAGACGTCGAACACGCCCTGGTTGTGCGACTTGCGGTACTTGGTCCAGATCTCGTGGATGGTTTCGTTGGGTTCGAACCCGTAGGCCTTCAGCCCGTTCTCGACCATGCGAAGCCCGCCATTCGGCATGATGGCGCGCTTGAGCGGCGCATCCGTCTGCAGGCCGACGATGATCTCGAGATCCTTGTTGATATAGCCCGCGTCATGCGCGGTGATCGAGGAGGCGCGGTCGGAGGAGACGTCGAGAACGCCGGCGGCGCGCTCCTTCTTCAGCAGCACGCTCAGTTCGTCCCAGAGCGCTGTTGTGCGCTCGGTCGGGCCGGCCAGGAAGCTGTCACCGCCCTCGTAGGGGGTGTAATTTTCCTGGATGAAGTCGCGGACATTGACCGCTTCGCGCCAGCTTCCTTCGGAGAAATCTTCCCAGGGATCGGCGAGATTGTCTTTGTTCATGGCGTTCATTGTCGTCTCCTGAGGAAATCCTGCACGGGCGACGCCCGCGACTTGCTTTGAAACCTTGATCCTGAACGGCCGAACCGCCCGCGACTCCGTTGCCGCACCGACCGATCCGTGTTCTTACCCTACGGCATCATGCCGCTTCGTGCTAAAGATAGGGGCGGGGTTATTTGTGTTTCAATTGCCTCGCCTTTGCGCCCTGCAAGGAAGTTTGTTTGATTTCAACATGATGCCGGAACGGTTGAGGCGGGAATGCGCTCCCTGCATGGAATCTTTCGCGTAATCTCCTTTCTGAGCCCCCCCGAGATTGTTGCAAAAGTTACCCAAAGACAGATTGCATCTCCAATACCCCCCAAGTACGAAATATCCTGACCCAGCGGCACCGGGGGCGCTAACGCCGCACTGCGTCATTTTCCGGACGCTTTTGTGGCAGTGATTCTCTCCGATCAGTGGCTGCGGCTTGTCCAGACCGACAAACCGTCACGCGACAAGATAGTGCCGGTTTTCTCCCTGGCGACACCCGGGCTGGCACGGCGATGTCACAACGCGCCTTGCCTGGCCGCCGGGGAGCTGCTCCGGAATTGGACACCGACACCTTCGCGACAGGACCACGGCGCGGCGCAAACGGGGCCCACTGGCGCAGAACCGGGACATATTCGGCGGCCTTGAAGTGGTTCCGGAACCGATCCAGAGAGAACAGATCGCAAATCTGTCCAGTTACGCAACAAGGTTTTTGGAGGAAAAATCTGGAGCGGGCGGCGGGAATCGAACCCGCGTCATTAGCTTGGAAGGCTAAGGTCTTACCACTACACAACGCCCGCGCAGTGCTGTTGTTCGATATTTCATGGGATTTCGGGCGTCAAGCGGGTTCTCGGTTTCAAGGAAGAGATCCACACTGCATTGCGCCCGTCGCTCCGGAGGTGGCGTTTCAACCTTGCGGACCTAGTTAAACCTATGGGTTGCATTTGCCCCCCATGACCAAAACCACGTACCCCGCTAAGAGCTTTGCGAACAAAAACATCTTCGAGACACAGGCCTCGCCGCTCGGGAGGCAAGGGCGCCGTGACGAGACCTCGCCGAAATGGAAAGCTGGGATAGGTGCAAGGGCCGAGCCGAAACAACCAGAAGGCCACCGACATGCCTCGACTGCAAAGCTTGTCGCCAATTGCCCGAACCCTGCTGACCGTCGCGATCTCGGTTCTGGGCACCGTGCTGTTCCAGGCGCTCGGTTTCCCACTGCCATTCCTGTTTGGCCCGATGTTCGCCAGCCTGTTGGCGGCGTTGACAGGCATTCCGCTGCGCGGCGCCGGCCAGATCTCCATCGGCGCCCGTACGATCCTCGGCGTGGCGGTTGGCGCGACGATAACACCGGCTGTCCTCGGACAGGTGCCGCAGATGCTGGCGTCGGTTGCGCTCATTCCGCTCTATGTCCTCGCCATCGGCCTTGTCGGGGTCCCGTTCTTTTTCAGGATCCGCAAGTTCGACAAGGTCACCGCCTATTACGCGGCCATGCCCGGCGGGTTACAGGACATGGTTGTCTTCGGCCAGGAAGCCGGTGGGGATGTCCGGGCGCTCTCCCTCGTTCACACAACGCGGGTGCTTGTGATCGTGAGTCTCGCTCCGCTTATCCTGACCCAGAGCATGGGCATCGGGCTCACCAATCCCGTCGGAGCGCCGGCGGCAAGCCTGCCGACGGCCGAGCTTGGGATCATGGTCCTGGCCGGCCTCGCCAAACCTCTGGACGGGATTCTCGCCTTCTCGCCCGGAGCACAGGCCGAGATGACGGTGCTGGCCATCATCGTCGGCGCGGATCTCGGCTATGTCACCATACATCACCTGACACGGCTCGTGATCGTCATCACCGGCGCGCCGATACTCGCCGCGCTCCTGAAGATCCGGTGATCGGGGCGCCGCGATCACGCAAGGTCGCAGCGAATTCCCCGCTTCGTCATCCCCTGTGCGAGCGCCTGGATCTGCAGGTTGAATTCTTCGACAAAGGCGACCGCCAGCCGGGACCGGGTGGCGAATTTCGGAAAGGCCAGGGACAGCGTCAGCTCGACCCGGGGCTCGAAAGGCACAGACACGATATCGGCCTCCTCGGGCGCGAGCACGAGCGGATGCGCCAGGGCGATGCCGATGCCCCTCTTCACCAGCGGCAGCGCCACGCCGGACTGGTTCACCTTCAACGCGATCAGGTCGGAAATCCCGGCTTGGGCGAAAGTGTCCCGCAGCACGAAGCCCGGCGGCGTTTCCGGCCCCTGCGCGATCACCACCTCGTTGCGCAACATGTCCGGCGCGATGACCCGCTCCGTCGCGAGCGGGTGTCCGCGCGGCAGGAGACAGACCATCTCGGTCTGCAGCACCGGTTCGAGATCCAGCCCGTTGGCATTGATCGGCTGGAAGGTCACACCGAGATCCGCGAATTCCAGCCGCACCTGGTTGGCGACATCCGCCGCTGTCATGGAGGTGATCCGAAACCGCACATTGGGGCGGTCCTGCGTGAACCGCGCGACCGCATTCGGGATGACGCAGGTGATCATCGTCGGAACGCTGGCGATCGACAGGTGGCCGGCGCGCGCGCCGCGCAACCCCTCGACCTGATTGCGCAGCGCATCCATCTGGGCGATCAGCTTGGTAATGTCCGGCAGGATGGCCCGCGCCTCGGCGGTGAGCTGAAGATTGCGGCCCACGCGCTTGTAGAGCGTCAGCCCAAGCAGCGCTTCAAGGTCGCGCAGGATCTGGCTGACCGCTGGCTGCGAGATGTTCATCAACCGAGCTGTCTCCGTAACATTCTGAGTTTGCGAAAAAATCCGGAAGATCTCGAGATTTCGAAGCTTTGGTTCCATGTCCTGTTCCGGGCCCCATATTGATAAGTTAAAGCTTATGTCAAAATCACAAACTTGTATTGGACTTATTGGACGCGTTTTTCCCATCATGCCTGCATCGTCACGGATACGTGGCTGACAGGACATATCCAACGAGATCGGGAAGACACAGATGAGCGAGATACCGAGGCTTAACGGAGCCATCAGGGCATTTGAGAACGGGACCACGGCCCTCACCGCCTTCACAGTGTCGGAGATCACCGCCGCGCAGGCAATCGACGCGGCCGGCTATGACGCCGTGGTCTTCGAAATGGAGCACAACCCGTTCAACGTGAACGTCCTGCGGGACTGTCTTCAATACATGATCGACCGCCGCCGGGTTGCGCAGTCGGGCAGCGTTGCGCCTTCGGTGACGCCGATGGTCCGGCTTCCGGCCAATGGCGTCGAGCGCAACCAGTGGATGGCCAAGCAGGTGCTGGACATGGGTGTCTACGGCGTGCTCTGGCCGCATGTCTGCACCGTCGAGGACGCGCAGGCCGCCGTGGCCGCCTGTCGTTATTCGCGCCCCGTCGGATCGCCGAATTTCGACCCCGCCGGCCAGCGTGGCGACGGGCCGGGGATCGCGGCGAAATACTGGGGACTGACCCAGCAGGAATACTACTCGCGCGCCGATGTCTGGCCGATCGATCCCAAGGGCGAGATCCTCGTCGGGATGATGTGCGAGAAGGTCCAGGCCTGGAAGAACCTGCCGGACATCCTCGACCAGGTCCCCGGCATCGGCCTCGTCATCATCGGCGAAGGCGACCTGTCGCAGGATCTCGGCTTCCCGCGCCAATACGACCACCCGAAGGTCGTCGAGGCGATGAACGACATCCTGCGGATCTGCCAGGAGAAGGGTGTGATTTGCGGGCATCCGCATGTGAACCCTAACAATATCGACGGCCTTATGGATCAGGGGTATCGCTGGCTCATGGCCTCGCCGACTCGCTCCTTCACCGCCCTCGAAAAAGGCCGCAAACGCCTCGCAGCTGCGGAAGCCGCCGAATAGGCAGACCGGTCCCCGCAACCGCTCCAAGACGGGGGCGGTTGCCGGGGATGCGTCGACACAAGGGATAAAGGTACAGCGACAGACAGAGGTTTCGCCCAGCGGCCAGGATGTTCCGGGACACCGGCACAGGGAGAGCCGCCAACGGGCAGAAAACAACCAGAGTTCAATGTAGGGGAGGAAATACTATGAACTGCTTCGGACTTTCCACGATCCGGAAGGCCACGACGGCCACGGGCCTTGCCATGGCCGCGTCGCTTCTCGTTGCAACGGCGGAACCGGCTGCGGCCGAGTACCCGGAAGAAGACATCCAGATGATCATCCCGTTCGGCGTCGGCGGCGGCAGCGACACGCTGGCCCGGACCATCGCCAACGTGATCGCCGAGCTGGAACTCCTGCCGGTCTCGATCCAGCCCGAGAACCGCCCCGGCGGCAGCGGCGCGATCGGCTATACCTCGGTGGCCGAGGAGAGGGGCAACCCGAACGTCATCGCGACGGTCTCCGTAAGCTTCTTCACCACGCCGCTGCGGGGCGCCTCGCCGGTGAGCTACAAGGATTTCACCCCGCTCGCGGCGATCTCGATCTCGCCCTATATCATGGCCGTCGCCAGCGACTCGCCGCTCAAATCGCTCGACGATGTCAAATCCGCCGGCCGCCTGACCACGGCGACGGTGGGCGCGGTCTCCGACCCGTCCCTGTTGGCAGCGCTGACGACCAAGGCGCTCGACGTGAAGATCGACCCGGTGCCCTTTGACGGTGAAGGCGAGGCGCTTGCCGCAGCCCTCGGCGGTCACGTGGATTTCGTCTTCATGAACCCGAGTGAAGTGCTGCAGCAGATCGAGGCCGGCGCCATGCGTCCGCTGGCCGTCAGCACCGCCAACCGGATCTCGGTCCTGCCCGAAACGCCGACCTTCAAGGAACTTGGCTATGACATCGAACACGCCCAGCTTCGCGGGCTGGTCATGCCGGCCGACGTTCCCGCCGAGGCCGTGGCCTATTGGGAAGGTATCCTCAAGCAGGTGGCCGACAGCGACGCCTGGCGCGAGCAGTATATCGAGCGCTATCTCGACGAACCGGCCTTCCTGCCGAGCGCCGACTACCAGAAGAAAATCGAAGAGATGAACAGCGGCTACAAATCCCTGATGGAAGAGCTGGGCCTGCTGTAACACTCTGGCTTCGGGCGCCCATGTCGCCCGAAGCCTCCCCCTTGCGGGACCTCCAGCCACTCAAGTTACAAGGGAGCCAGCTGCAATGGTGACCAATCGGGTCGATCAGCTCTTCGCATTCTTTCTCATCGGCCTGGGCTGCTACATCGTCTGGACCGGCTTCGAATACGGCTACAAGCGGGACACCACGCCCGGACCGGGGTTCTTCCCGGTCATTGTCGGCACAGTCATCGTTGCCCTCAGTGTCGTGAACCTGCTGCGCAGCCTGAGTGGCGCCGAGAGCTTCGAGGACAGCATGGAGCTCTCCGAGATCCTCAAGGTTGCAGTGATCACCCTCGGCCTGCTCGGCGTGGTCCTGCTGACCGAATATCTCGGCCTCACCATCGCCGTGTCGCTGCTGATGCTCATTGTCGGCTTCACTGCCAATCCCTCGCACGAACGCGGGTTCCTGCTGCGCCTCCTGCCGCTCTGCATCATCTTCCCGCTCTTCCTGAAGATCAGCTTCGGCACCTTCCTGGATATCCCGATTCCGGTCGGAATTTTCGGGCTCTGAGCGCCCCGGCCAAAACCAGAACAAGAAAAGACAGGTACCGGACATGGAAATCTTCTCGCTGCTTTTCAACGGCATCGCCGAGGCGACCGCCGTCACCACACTGCTTGCAACAGCCTTTGGCGCCATCATCGGGCTGATCATCGGCGCCCTGCCCGGCCTTGGCCCGACTGCGGGCGTCGCGATCATGCTCCCGGTCGCCATCGGCTTTGGCGGCGTGCCTGCGCTCGCCTGCCTTGCCGGGGTCTATTACGGCGCGATGTTCGGTGGTGCGGTCACATCGATCCTGCTCGGCATTCCCGGCGACGCGCCCTCGGTCATGACCGTGCTCGACGGTCACCCGATGGCCAAGAAAGGCGAGGCCGGCCGCGCACTCGGCATGAGCGTCTTCGCCTCCTTCTTCGGTGGCATGATCGGCCTTCTCGGCCTCGTCGTCCTGTCCATCCCCATCGCCAATGCCGCGCTCGCCTTCGGCCCGACCGAGATGACAGCGCTCATGTGCCTCGCGCTGTCGCTGGCCAGCGTCCTTGGTGGACGCAACCCCTTCAAGGCCTTCGTCGCCTTGGCACTCGGCTTCTGGCTGGGCATGGTCGGGCTCGACCCGATTGCCGGCCCGATCCGCTTCAATTTCGGTTTTATCGAACTCTTTGACGGGCTCGACTTCCCGGTCATCGCCGTCGGCCTCTTCGGCCTGACTGCCATGTATACGAGCTTCGGCTCCGAGGTGAAGAAAGAGGCGGCAAGCTTCAAATACTCCAACCTCTTTCCGCGCCTGAAAGACGCCATAAGCGCAAAATGGGTGCTGCTGCAGGGCGCCGTGATCGGGGTCTTTGTCGGGGTGCTGCCGGGCGTCGGCGCAACTTCGGCGACGATGATGTCCTATGCGCTGGCCAAGCGGATCTCGAAGAATGGCGACCAGTTCGGCACCGGCGTGCCCGAAGGCGTCGCCGCCCCCGAGGCCGCCAATAACAGCGCCTCCTATTCCTCGATGATCCCGCTCTTCACGCTTGGCATCCCCGGCTCGGCCACCACGGCCGTGATGATGGGCGGGCTGCTGATGCTCGGCCTCCAGCCCGGTCCGCTGCTCTTCTCCAATAATGGGGACTTCATCTGGACCGTCTTCGGCAGTTTCTGGATCGGCAACCTGATGCTTGTCTTCCTGACCCTGCTGCTGACGCCGCTGCTGGCGAGCATCCTCTTCGTCTCCACCGCCCTGCTCTACCCGGCCGTCTTCGCCACCGTGATCTTCGGTGTCTTCGCGATCGAATACTCGATGAGCGGTGTGTTCATCACCATCCTGGCGGGGATCTTCGGACTGATCCTGCAGAAGCTGGACTATCCGCCCGTCCCGCTGATCCTCGGCCTGATCATCGGCCCGATGCTGGAGCGCAATATCCGCCGGACGCTGATCCAGTCCGAAGGCGACCTGGCGGTCTTCGTCGAGCGGCCGATTGCTCTCACCCTGTTCCTGCTGACCGCCATCGTCCTGCTGCTCCCGGTCCTCAAGCGGCTCCTGAACAGCCGTTCGAAACCGGTCAGCCCCGATCCGGCTCAAGAAATCCAATCCAAAACGTGACAAAGGCGAACGAAAATGCGTCCCACTGGCCATCACTTCCTTCAAATTCCCGGGCCGAGCACGGTTCCCGACCGGATCCTGCGGGCAATCGCCACCCAGACCATCGACCATCGCGGCCCTGATTTCGCACCGGTCGGCCGCAAGGCGCTGGAAGGGATGAAGGAGATCTTCCAGACAAGCTCGAATGTCTTCATCTATCCCTCCTCGGGCACCGGCGCCTGGGAAGCCGCGCTGGTGAACTCTTTTTCCCCCGGCGACAAGCTGGTGATGTTCGAGACCGGCCATTTCGCCATGCTCTGGCAGAAGATGGCGCGCAAGATCGGCCTCGACACCGAGGTGATCGAAGGCGACTGGCGCAGCGGCGCCGATCCACAGCGGATCGAGGACCGCCTGCGCGCCGATACCGCCCGAGAGATCAAGGCGGTCTGCGTTGTCCATAACGAGACCTCGACCGGCTCGGTCTCCCCGATTGCCGAGATCCGCAAGGCCATCGACGCCGCCGGCCATCCAGCGTTGCTGATGGTCGACACCATCTCCGGCCTCGCCTCGCTCGATTTCCGCTTTGACGACTGGGGCGTGGATGTCTGCGTCTCCGGCTCGCAGAAAGGACTCATGCTGCCGCCGGGTCTCTCCTTCAACGCCGTCAGTCCGAGGGCGCTCGACAATAACCGGTCGGCCGGCCTGCAACGCTCCTACTGGGACTGGCAGGACATGATCGGCCCCAACGAAAAGGGCTATTTCCCCTACACGCCGGCCACCAACCTGCTCTACGGGCTGAACGAGGCGCTCGACATGCTGCACGAAGAGGGCATGGAAAACGTCTTCGCCCGCCATGCCCGCCACGGCGCGGCCACGCGGGCGGCTGTGCGCGCCTGGGGACTCGACGTGCTGTGCAACCGGCAAGGACAGGAAAGCGGTGTGCTGACCGCCGTGCTCATGCCCGAGGGCCACAGCGCAGACGCCTTCCGCGCCGTCGCACTGAAGAACTACAACATCTCGCTCGGAAACGGCCTCTCGAAGGTCGCCGACCGCGTCTTCCGTATCGGCCATCTCGGCGATTTCAATGACCTGATGCTCGCCGGGACGCTCTCCGGCGTGGAGATGGCGCTGGAGAAGGCCGGGGTGCCGCATGAAAAGGGCGGGGTCGCGGCCGCCATGGAATATCTCTCCTGAGGCGCGGCGTTGCCCCCTTCCGCCTGTGACGGGGGGCGGCCCGGTTACCCGCTCCCAATAGTCATTGAGAGCCCTATCCCGGATCAACGCGCATCTCCCATCAGAGACTGCGGACGAAACCGCCATTTGCTCAGTGGCCGGTGACGGGCGCTGCCTGCGCAGTGCCGACAATGGACGCATCTTGGGCAGTGACCGGCTTGCTGGCGGGCGGACGACATCCGGGTGGCGGTTTGATACTGTCTTGGAACATCACGGATTGGCGAGAGGTTTCATGGCTATTCATTTGATCGGACTGGCGCTGCTTATGGGCGCAACAATCTCCATCTATCTTCCGATGATTTCTCAATCGGCGAGGATACTGGGATCGGGGCCCATGGCGAATGTACCATTCTTCGCCGTTGCACTCGTTTCCTCCATCGTGATTGCCGTCGCCTCCGGGAACCGTACCGAGCAATTTCAGAAGATCGAGACATTGCCCGTTTGGCTGCTGACGGCGGGCGTGATGAGTGCAGCCATGATTATCGGGTCAAGCTACCTGATCCCCAAGATAGGCATTGGAGCGTTTTTCGTTCTCCTGGTTTCAGGTCAGGTTCTTGCCGGAATGGTATTCGGCTATTTCGGTCTGTTCGGTGTGCCCGCCAACCCTCTTTCGACAGGCAAGCTCCTCGGCGCATTGCTCGTGATCGCGGGGGTCTATCTCGTAACTTTCAAATAGGCAGCCGAACATCATTTGCCCTCTGGATCTCCGATCCCTCATTCGAGCCGTCGCTTCTGGCGGCACCAGGGCCGGCACGGCAAGGAGCCTCGTCCCCCTCGGTTTTGGCAACGCAGACTGAAAAGGCGGCCCAAGCGGGCCGCCTTTCCTTGCATGAGCGGTGCGTCTGGCCGCCCCGTCAGAGCGAGGCCAGGAAGGCATCGATACCGCCCTGGGCAACCTCCCGGTCCTGGGCCGGGGTGCCGGAACTGATACCGATCCCGCCGACGACATCCCCATCCACAATCACCGGCAGGCCACCGCCCACGACCATCAGCCGCCCGCCAATGGCCGAGGCGATCCCGTAGACCGGCGCGCCGGGCTGGCTGACCTCGCCATATTCATGGGTCGCCTTCTTCGCGCCCGAGGCGGTGAAGCTCTTGTCGATGGCGATGGTGGTGCTGGTGACCTTGCCGCCATCCATCCGCTCGAAGGCAATCAGGTTGCCGCCCTCATCGGTGATCGCGATGCACATCGGCACCCCGATCTCCGCCGCCTTCTCCCGTGCGCCCGCGATGAGCACGCGCGCGTCTGCAATGTCCAGTCTCTTGATCGTCAGCATGGTTCAGTCTCCTGCCTGTTGTTTTACCTTGCGCCGATAGGCGTGCAGCAAGGGTTCGGTATAGCCCGAGGGCTGCTTGGCCCCGAGCAGGATCAGGTCCCGCGCGGCCCGGAAGGCCAGCCCGTCACACGCCGGCGCCATCGGCACATAGGCCGGATCGCCAGCATTCTGCCCGTCAACCTTGGCCGCCATCCGGCGCAGGCTCTCGAGCACCTGGGCCTCGTCGACAATCCCGTGCATCAACCAGTTGGCGAGGATCTGCGACGAGATCCGCAGCGTCGCCCGGTCCTCCATCAGCGCCACGTCGTCGATATCGGGCACCTTCGAACAGCCGACGCCCTGGTCCACCCAGCGGACAACATAGCCGAGGATCGACTGACAGTTATTGTCGAGCCCGTGCCGGATCTCCTCCGGCGATAGTTCGCGCCCGCGCAGGATCGGCGGGGTGAGCAGCGCCTCCCGGCTGGCCGCCTGCCTCTCGGCGATTTCCTTCAGGCGGTCGAACACATCGACCTGGTGATAATGGGTGGCATGCAGGGTCGCGGCCGTCGGCGAGGGCACCCAGGCGGTCGTGGCCCCGGACATCGGATGCCCGATCTTGGCCTCCAGCATCTCGGCCATGTCATCGGGCTTGGCCCACATGCCCTTGCCGATCTGCCCGCGCCCGCCAAGCCCGGTCGCCACGCCGGCATCGACATTGTTGTCCTCATAGGCCAACAGCCAGGGCGCGGATTTCATCTCCTCCTTGGGGATCACCGGACCGAGCCGCATGCTGGTGTGGATCTCGTCGCCGGTCCGGTCGAGGAAGCCGGTATTGATGAACATCAACCGGTCCTTCACCTGGCGGATGCACTCGACCAGGTTCACCGAGGTCCGCCGCTCTTCGTCCATCACGCCCAGCTTCACGCTGTTGCGCGGCAGGCCGAGAATCTCCTCCACCCGCCCGTACAAAGTGTTCGCGAAGGCGACCTCCTCGGGGCCGTGCATCTTCGGCTTGACGACATAGACCGAGCCGGTCTCCGAGTTGCGATCCTCGGCGCGGGCAAAATCATGCAGGGCGGCGGTGACCGTGAACAGCGCATCGAGGATGCCCTCGGGCACTTCCTGCCCGTCGACCAGCACCGCATCACTTGTCATCAGGTGCCCGACATTGCGCACCAGCGCCAGCGAGCGCCCCTTGAGCACCATCGGCGTGCCATCCGGCGCGTGGAACTGGCGGTCCTTGGCAAGCGTCCGGTGAACCGTCTTGCCGCCCTTCTCGAAGGCCTCGGACAGCGTCCCGTCCATCAGGCCGAGCCAGTTGGAATAGGCCAGAACCTTGTCCGCGGCATCCACGGCGGCGACGGAATCCTCGCAATCATGGATCGAAGTGATGGCGCTTTCCAGCACCACGTCGCGCAGCCCCGAGGCGCTGGCAGCCCCCACCGGATGCGCGGGATCGATCACCAGCTCGATATGCAAGCCGTTGTTGCGCAGAAGGTAGGAGGCCCCGGCCTCGCTCTCGCTGTAGCCGACAAAGGCGTCGGGCCGGACCAGCCCGGTCTCCGCCCCGCCGATCTCCGCCACGAGGGTCGCGCCCCGGCGGCGATAGGCGGTGACATCGGCATGTGACCCGTCCGCCAGCGGAACGGCGCGGTCGAGGAAGGCGGCGGCCCAGGCGACCGCCTCTGCGCCGCGCGCAGCGTCATAGCCCGTGCCGGTTGGCGCACCGGGCAGCGCATCCGTGCCGTAGAGCGCGTCATAGAGCGAGCGCCAGCGGGAGTTCGCCGCGTTCAGCGCGTAGCGGGCATTGGTGACCGGCACGACGAGCTGCGGCCCGGCAATATCGCTAATCTCGGGATCCGCATTCACGGTGCCGACCGTGAAAGGCGCCCCCTCAGGCTGGAGATAACCGATCTCCTCAAGAAAGCTCCGATAGGCGTCGGGTTCGAAGGGCTGACCCTTCTGGCCTTCGGCCCAATCGTCCAGCTTCGCCTGAAGCCCAGCGCGGACCTCCAGAAGACGGCGGTTCTCGCCCGCCAGCTCCACGAGCAGGCTGGACAGCCCATTCCAGAACGTTTCGCTGGAGATCGCCGTCCCCGGCAAGAGCCTGTTCTCGGCAAAATCGGCAAGTTCGGTGGCAACCTGTAGCCCGGCGCGCTCGCAATAACTCATTCTTGTCTCTCCTCTTTGAAATACAGGTAGTGAAGGCTGGCCTCCGGGATCAATTTCAGGGATCATCTTTCCCACGATGCGGGAAGGTTTGGGGAGGACAGGATGCGGATTTCGGAAACGGTGGGGACGGGCGTCGTCCAGTCGGTGGACCGTGCGCTTGCCCTGCTGGAGGCGCTCGCGGAGCATTCGGGCGGGGCCAGCCTGTCGGATCTTGCGCGCAGCGTGAACCTTCCGACCTCGACCGCGCATCGGCTCCTGACCACATTGCAGATGCGCGGCTTCGTCACCCATGAGGCGCATTCGGGCCATTGGGTCATCGGTCATCGCGCCTTTTCGGTCGGCGAGAGCTTTTCGCATTATGCCAATATCGTCGCCTCCGCGCGCCCGTTCCTGCGCCAGTTGCGGGACCTGACGCGGGAAACGGCCAATCTCGGCGTCGTGGAAAGCGAGGATGCCGTGACCATCGCCCAGGCCGAGAGCCGGGAAATCAAGCGCGCCATTGCCCCGCCGGGCGGAAGGGTGCCGATCCTGAATTCCGGGATGGGAAAGGCGATCATCGCAACATGGCCGGATGACGCCATCGAGACATTGATCACCCGCCAGGGGCTCCGGCCAATGACCGCGAACAGCCTGCGCAGCCTGGACCAGGTGATGCGCGAGGTAACGGAAATCCGCGCGCAGGGTTTCGCCATCGACAACGAGGAATATCTCGTCGGCATGCGCTGCGTCGCCGCCGTGGTCCTGTCTCCCGCTGGCGATCCGGTTGCCGCGGTCTCGGTCTCCGGCGTGGCGCAGCGGGTCGCGGTGGACCGCGTTGACACGATTGCGGAGATCGTCCGGGAGACGGCCGAGGATCTGAGCGCCGCCCTCGGCGGAAACGGCCGCCAGGGCGAGGCGCCGGACCCTGTCAGTACAACCCGGCGACGCGGGCGCGCAGCTGCGTCAGGGCGAGAATGATATCCACGGTCGGCGTCGGCGTGCCGGTCAGGCGCCCGAGTTCCTGCACCGAGGCCACAAGTGCATCGATTTCCATCGGCCGCCCGAGCTCCAGGTCCTGCAGCATCGAGGTGCGATGCGCCCCGACCTCGGCGCCCGCCTCGATGCGCCGGTCCACGTCGATCGGAAAACGGACGCCCAGCGTCTCGGCGATAGTCTGAGCCTCGACCATCATCTGCCGGACAACCGGGCGACAGCCCGGATCGGTGCAGAGCTGCTCCAGCGTCGCATGGGTCAGGGCCGAGATCGGGTTGAACGACAGGTTGCCCCAGAGCTTGACCCAGATCTCGTCGCGAATGCGGGGGCGGACAGGGGCTTTCAGCCCGGCCTTGGTCATGATGGCCGAGAGCGCCTTCGCCCGTTCGGATTTCGATCCGTCCGGCTCGCCAAGGGAGAACCGGTTGCCCTCGATATGCCGGATCACACCGGGCTCGCGCACCTCGGCGGCGGGATAGACCACGCAGCCCAGCATCCGGTCCGGCCCGAACCCGTTCCACTGCGTGTCACCGGGGTCGACCGTGGCGAGACGGGTGCCGTCCAACGCGCCGCCAATGTCGTGAAAATACCACCAGGGCAGCCCGTTGACCGCCCAGACAATTGTCGTGTCCGGTCCCAGCAATGGCTGTATCCGATCGACCACCGCCGGCACGGAATGCGCCTTGAGCGTGACGATGACATAGTCCTGCGGGCCGAGGTCAGCCGGATTCTCGGAGGCCGTGACCGGCAGCGCCTCGGCGGGCTGGCCGTTCTCCTCCAGCACGAGGCCGCGGGATTGCATTGCGGCCAGGTGGGCGCCGCGCGCCACGAGACTCACCTCGGCCTCCGTCCGCGCCAGCCGGGCGCCGAGAAAACCGCCGATCGCACCGGCACCGAAGATGCAGATCTTCATCCCCTACCCTCCGGTCAGCCCGAGCTTTTCGGCCAGCCCGATCCGCTGCACCTTGCCGGTTGCCCCTTTCGGGATCTCCTCGAGCACCACCACCTTGCGCGGCACCTTGAAATCGGCCAGCCGGCTGGTGGCAAAATCCCGGACATCGCGGCTCTCGAGCGTCGCATTCTCACGCGGCACGACGGCCGCGGCAATCTCTTCGCCCAGCTTGTCATGCGGGATCGCAAAGGTGACGGCCTGGGCGATGTCGGGATGCTCCAGGAGGATGGAATCGACCTCCAGCGGGCTGATCTTTTCGCCGCCGCGGTTGATGATTTCCTTCAGTCGGCCGGTGAGGCTCAGGTAGCCTTTGGCGTCAAAGGTTCCCTGGTCGCCGGTGCGGAACCACCGCTTCCCATCCGCTGCGAAGAAGTTCTTCGCGTTTGCCTCGGGATTCCCTTCGTAGCCCGGGGTCACGTTGGGACCGGATATCACCACTTCGCCGATGGACGAACCGTCGAGCAGAGCGTTTTCGGCCTCGCTTGCGATCCGCACCTCCGGCCCGGCCGGCAGGCCGACCGCGCCCGGTTTCTGCGCGCCGCTTCCAAGCGGGTTGCAGGTCATCTGGTGGGCGGCCTCGGTCATCCCGTAGGCCTCGATCACCGGGGCGGCAAAAGTCTCCTCCAGGCTGCGCATGACCGGCGCCGGAAGCGAGGCCGAGGAGGACCGCAGGAAGCGCAGCCCGGCCTGTTCGATGATCTCGCGGTTGCGCCCGGCCCGCGAAAGGATCGCCTGGTGCATGGTCGGAACGGCGGTGTACCAGGTCGCCTCGCTCGCCTGGAGCTGCGAGAAGAACCGCAGGGCGTTGAAGCCCGCGGAACACCAGATCGACCCGCCCGCGGCGAGCGTTGCCGAAACCGCGGCGATCAGCCCGTGGATGTGAAAGAGCGGCATCACGTTGAGGCACCGGTCCACCGGGGTGAGGCCAAGCGAGCGCGCGACATTTCCGGCCGACGCCACGATATTGGCCTGCGTCAGCGGCACGATCTTGGGCCGCGAGGTCGTGCCCGAGGTATGGAGGATCAGCGCGATATCGTCCGAGACCGGCGGGGCGTTGTCGAGCGGGTCTTCCGCGTCGCCTTCGGCCTTCAGCGTGAAGGCACCAGCGGCCGCGTCACCGCCGCTCACCAGGCGCAGGATACGAAGACCGAACCTGCCCGCCGCCGCCAGCGCCGGGCCGTCATACTCCTCCGCGACCACCAGCGCCTTCGCGTTCAGGTCGCCGAGATAGAACTCGAACTCCTCCTGGCGGTAGCCCGGATTGAGCGGAGCCGTGGTTGCGACCTGCGCGATGGCAATGAAGGCCGCTGCCATCTCGGGACCGTTCGGCAGGACGATGGCGACCCGGTCGCCGCGCCCGATCCCTGCCGCGTGCAGGGATGACCGCGTTTCTTCGGCCAGCCCCGCCAAACCGGCATAGGTCAACCAGGGGCGATTTTCGCCCCCTATTGCCGGCGCATCGCCGGGATGGCCGGCAAGAAGGCCTGCTATCGTGTTCGTCATGATGTATCCGCAGTTCAGATGCCCCGTCGCCGGAGCCCAAAGGGTGGTGGGGATCAGACTACAGTGATGGAGATCTCGCCGACACCCTCGACGGTTCCGACCATGACATCACCCTTCGTGACCGCCGCGACACCGGCAGGCGTGCCCGACATGATCAGGTCCCCGGCCGCCAGTTCGTAATACTCGGACAGGTAGTTGATCATCTCCGGCACTTTCCAGATCATCTGGTTGAGATCGCCAGTCTGGCGGGTGTCTCCGTTGACTTTCAGCTCGACGCGGCCAGCATCGGGATGTCCGATCTTCTCCGCAGGCACCAACGGCCCCATCGGGGCGGAATGCTCGAAGGCTTTCCCGATCTCCCAGGGGCGGCCCATCTTCTTCATCTGCCCCTGCAGGTCACGGCGGGTCATGTCGAGCCCGACGCCGTAGCCATAGACATGGGACAGCGCGTCATCGAGGGAAATGTTCCGCCCACCGGATTTCAGGGCAACGATCATCTCGATCTCGTGATGCACGTCGCTGGTATGCGGCGGGTAGATGAAGTCGCCCGAGACATCGACATTGTCCGGGTTCTTCTGGAAAAAGAAGGGCGGCTCGCGATCCGGGTCATGCCCCATCTCGATCGCGTGGTCGGCATAGTTGCGGCCGATGCAGTAGATCCGACGGATCGGGAAGGTCGCCTCCGTCCCCTCGATCGGGAGCGTGGCCTGGCGCGGAGGATCGATTACATATCCCATTGTATTTCCTTTCGTTTATTTCAGCCCGGCACGCTGGCCAGGGTCTTGTATGATGCAGGGCGGTCGGACACCGCGGGTGCTGTCAGAGCTCCGCGAATGCCGGCAGTCCAAGTTCGCCGGCAATGTCGTTCAGCGTCCGCACCAGGTTGGGATGGAGCGGAATGCCATTGGTCGAGCGGTCGTCTTGAATGTCGCCGCGCTGCTGTCCCGGAATCCTGACAGGCGAATGCCCGGGCAGGGGCGTGGACTCCCGGAAATCCCGGAAGATCCCGTCGATCGAAGCCCTGAACACCTCCGGGTCGCCGAAAGCCGCAATCGAGAGCGCGGCCACGAACTGCCCGGTATTGGTCGCGCTCGTCGTGTCCTTCGAGAAGTTGACGACATCCTTGCCGAAGGCCGCGCCATTGAGCGTGCCGCCGAGCAAGCCGATCGCCATGGCCAGGCCATAGCCCTTTGCCCCTCCGATCGGGACCAGGAGGCCTTCGCTCTGCCGGGTCGGGTCCGTCATGGGATTGCCGTCCCGGTCGATCATCCAGCCCTCCGGCATGGGTTCGCCCCGCTGCGCCAGCACCTTGATCTTGCCTGCGGCGGCGGTGGTGGTCGCCATGTCCAGCACGAAGGGAGGCGCATCGCCGCCGGGGACCGAGATCGCGATCGGGTTGGTCCCAAGCAGCAGGTCGAGCCCACCGAAGGGCGGCACGTGATTTGCGCTGCCGACCGCGCCGACAATTCCGATCATGCCGGCTTCCGCGATCCGGTTGACATAGAGCGAGGCGGGGCCGGCATGGTTGCCATTCCGAACCCCGACCCAGCCAATGCCGTGTTCCCCGGCCTTCGTGATGGCCAGATCCGTTGCGAAGCCCATCCCCAGGTGCCCCAGCCCGTCGCCACCATCGACAAGCGCGGTCGCTGTGGTCTCCGTCAGGACCTTCACCTCGGCCTGCGCCCTGGTTCCACCATCGCGCAAGCGGTTGACATATTGCCGGAGCCGAAAGGCCCCGTGGGTGTCATAGCCCAGCAAATCGGCCCGGGTCATGAGCTCCGCGACCTGGCGGGCGTCGGTTTCCGGAACATCCAGGGCGATGAACGCGGATGACAGGAACGCCGCCAGGTCGTCGGCTCGATAGGTTCTTTGGTCTTCAGTCACTTTACTCTGATACCTTCGCAGGAGTTAAATCTGCAGTCGCTATATCCGGGTGCCCGCATAGCACCTCAGCTTGCTCTCAACCCGACCGCACCCGGCGGTGCGGGCCTTCATGATGGCGAGAGTGCGGGCCGCAGACATGGCGCGGTGCCCGGGGCCGTCGTCACAATCGATCAAGGCGGCGGCGGTCGTCCGATGCTCCACGCTGATGAAGAGCGTTGGGTTGCATCCGCCGCAAGACAGGCGCGCCAGGTATTGGCGACGGCGAAACACGCAATGCCTGCCATAACCAGAGATACTGGCTTCGACCATGAGAGTGGCGACCTTGACCGCATCTTCTTCCGGCACGCCCTTCACTCCGAGCGCCGCGCGCCACGAGGTTACGCAGGCTGCCGGCAGAGATGGAGACAGCTTCAGTGGTCATGGGCGCCAACCCGTTCCTTGTGCCAGAACACGATCTTGCGCTGCGACCAGGTCACGGCGGCGTAGACGGCCAGACCGACCAGGCTGAGATAGAGGATCAGGGAGAAGACCCGTGGGGTGTTGAGCTGTGAGGCTGCAACCCGGATCAACTCGCCAAAGCCCTTGCCACCGCCCAGGAACTCGCCCGTAATCGCGCCAGCCATGACGCCGACGGCACCGATCTTGAGCCCGGTGAAGATTTGCGGCAGGCCGGTCGGCAGCTTCATCTTGATCAGGGTCTGCATCCGGCTTGCCCCCATCGTCTTGAAAAGCATCCGGGCGTTTTCATCCGCAGCGTGGAGTCCAGCGGCAGTTCCCACGACGATCGGGAAGGTCGCGATGAAGGCGGCGAGTGCGACCTTGGATTCGATCCCGAAGCCCAGCCAGGCAACAAACAACGGCGCGAAGGCCACTTTCGGCATCGTGTCGATGGCCACGAGATAGGGCATCACAGCCTTTTCCCCAAAAGCGGTTTCCCCGACGAGGACACCGAACGAGAATCCGAGGGCGATGGCCAGGGCGAAGCCGTACACCACTTCCTTGAACGTGATCCAGAGCGCGCCGAGCATGTAGCCCCCGCTCAGGAGGTTCTTGCCGACAAAGACCATGTCCTCCAGCGTTTCCCAAGGGGTAGGAAGAATGATCGGTGAGACCAGCTCAAAGGCTGTAACGAGGTGCCAGGTCCCGATGAACACCACGAAGACGAATGTCATTGCGATCCAGCGCGGGACGGAATCGATGAAATGAACTTCCTGCACCCAGACGGTGTCTTGCTCCGTCCCGGGCTCGGAAGCCTGATTGACCTGAACGTCGGTCACATGTCCTCTCCCTTGTCCAGAAGTGTTCGGATGTAGTCGACGATTTCGCCGAATTTGGGCGTCGTCATCATGTCGAGTGTGCGCGGTCGCGGCAGGTCTACATCGACGATCTCTGCAATGCGGCCAGGGCGCGGTTTCATGACCACGATCTCGTCCGACAGGATCACGGCCTCCTGAATCGAATGGGTCACAAGGAACGCCGTTGCGTGCTGTTCGTTGCAGATCCGCTGCAACTCCATGTTCATCATGTCGCGCGAAAGCTCGTCCAACGCGCTGAAAGGCTCGTCCAGCAGCAGCACGGCCGGTTCCGTGATGAGCATCCGGCAGATCGCTGCCCGCTGTGCCATTCCGCCCGAAAGCTCGTTCGGATAGACATTCTCGAACCCTTCGAGGCCGACCATCTCAAGAAGATCATGCGCCGAGTCGATCGCCTTCTTGGCGGCCGCCTTGCCGTCGCGGATCTCTATCGGCAGGACAATGTTTTCGGCAGCGGTCTTCCAGGGGAAAAGCGTCGCCTGCTGGAACATCATCCCGATGTCGTGACGGGGGCCGGTTACGGGCTTGGACTGAAGCACCACCCGCCCCTTGGTAGGCGGGATGAGGCCTGCCATGATCTTGAGAAGTGTCGACTTCCCACATCCGCTCGACCCGATTACGGATGTGAAGCTGCCCTTTCGAAGGGTCAGGCTGACATCCTCAAGCGCAACCACGAGATTGCGCGCATAGGTCTTGCTGACATTGTTGAGCTCGTAAACCGGCGCGCCCAAGGGCGCACCGGAATAGTCCTGGGCAAGTGCCGCGTTCATTTTCCGACAGCCTCGCTGCCGATGGCTGCGAACTCGTTGGTCCAGATCGCGCTCAAATCATCGAGCGGCGCGGAGATCTCACCGCCAGCGACGAGCGCCTCCTGCCATTCCTCCCAGACTGACGCCGGGTACCAACCGGGATGCTCGGCTTCGTCCGTCGGGATGGTCTTGGAGCGCACCGCGTCGAACAGCGCGGACTGGAACTCCTTGTCCTCGCCTTCCTGCGGGTTACCGGCCGCAAGATGCTTGAGCACCGTCTCGCGGTTCGCATCATCAAGCGCAAAAGCGTGACCGCGCGCAAAGGCCCGGCTCCAACCTTCGACCAGTTCGCGGTCGTTGGCGATGGTATCGGCCATTGTCGCGATGCCGTTGCCGAAGAAACGTCCGAATTCGGCGGGCGTGATGTCCCGAACGGCCATGCCGCGCTGGTTCAGAATGGCGGTATCAGCCGTTGAGGCCGAATAGGCCTCGATCTCGCCATTCAGGAAAGCCGCAGTTGCCGGTCCGCCATCGCCAACGGTCAGGAATTCGAAATCCGTGCCCGCGGTCATGCCGACGCTGGACATCACGTTGCGGGCAAAGCCCACTTCCGCGCCATCCGCCGTACCGGTGCCGATCACCTTGCCCTTGAGCTCTTCGACACTCTGGTATTCAGAGTCCTGTTGCACCGCGATTCCGAAGTTGCTGCGCGCCGCCACGTTATAGATGTGGACGGCATCCACGCCACGCGAACGCGCAGCAATCAGCGGTCCGGGGCCGGGCCGGCCAAAATGCGCCTGCCCCGCGGACAGTGCTTGCAGAACGGCACCCGATCCGTTGATCGCCTCGACTGTCACGTTGAGACCTTCTTCCGCGAAGTAGCCCTCGCCGATCGCGACAAAGACGGGGAACGAGTTGATTGCCGAGGGGCTCGGCTGCACGAATGTGATGTCGCGCAAGTCCTGCGCCACCGCCAATGTGCCCATCAGGCCAACAGCGGGAATCGCCGCGAGCAGCGATGCTGCAAATGCTCTTCTCTTGATCATTGTGTCTTTCCTCCCTGGTTTACGTCTCTAGAGTCCGCGGATCGTATTTCGCCCGCGATGGCGCCCGTCTTGGGGCCGGCATCCTCCTAGCCAGCCTGACGGATCGTATTCGTAAGCGTGCCCACCCCCTCGATTTCGCAGGTCACGACGTCGCCGTCGGCCAACCAGTGCGGCGGGTCCATTGCATATCCCACGCCCGACGGCGTGCCGGTTGCCAGCAGGTCCCCGGGCTCGAGCGTCAGCCCGGCAGACAGCGACTCGATCAGACGCGGGATGGGAAAGATCATGTCCTTCGTGTTCCCGTCCTGACGCAGATCGCCGTTGACCGTGAGACTGATACGCAGGTTGTCGTAATTCGGCAGCTCGTCGATGGTGACGATCTGCGGCCCCATGGGACAGCTCGTGTCGAGCCCCTTGCCCTTGAGAAACTGTCCGCCATGAGCCCGCTGAAGATCCCGCGCGGTCACGTCATTGATGATCGTGAAGCCGAAAATGTGATCGACCGCATCGGCCTGGGAAATGTTTCGGCCGGCCTTGCCGAACACGATACCGAGTTCGACCTCATAATCCATCTTGTCGGAAACCGATGGGTCCAGCAGCACCGATTCTTCCGGCCCCACAACTGCCGTCGGCGGCTTGGTAAAGAACACCGGAAGCTTGGGTGTCTTGTCCTCTTTCTTCTGTGCGCGGCTCGCCTCGGAGACATGCGCCCGGTAATTGCTGCCAACACAGAAGACGTTCTTGGCCGGCCTCGGGATCGGCGCAACCAGGGTCACGTCCGACGCCGGCACAACCGATTGCGCGAATTTCCCGGCCCTGACTTCCAGCAGGATGGTCTCGCACGCCGCGCGCATCGGGGCCTGTCCGGCGATGATGTCCAGCACGCTCGACGGCACGTTCAGGGTCTTGTCGACCAGTCCCGCCTCCTGTGCCGCCTGAACGGCAGAGGCGACATCGATAATGCCGCGCCCGTCGACAACGAGCCCCGGCCGAATCCCCGATCCAGACTGAAATGATACCAGCTTCACGATCTTTCTCCCCCCGTCGCGTCCCGCTCCCCACGGGACCCATCGCACCACGCCAAACAGACAAACCAATTTGACCAATTCATCTTTGGTTTAGTGGTGTGTGCCGGCCCGCATCTTCAAAGCGGGAAGACCTCTTGATTTTCTCAATTAGATATGAACCTCTGAAATCAGGATAGCCCAAATTTTAACCCAATATCAGGATTGGTTCCGAATGGTTTTTCAAGAGAAGAACGAGTCGATGGTTCTGGATTCCCTCAGAAACTTTCTTGCGGACCAGGAACTTGCCTTGAATGGGCGGCTCCCGCCCGAAAGGGTCCTGTGTGAGGAGCTGAACGTGACACGGGGCAAATTGCGCAAGGCGCTGGCCGTGCTGGAAGGCGAGGGACAGATCTGGCGCCACGTCGGTCGCGGGACTTTTTTCGGCCCCCGGCCGATCAACAATCTCACGGATGTCGAGTATCTCAATGCGCATTCCCGCCCCACCGAAGTGATCGAGGCCCGCCTGGCGATCGAGCCGCAACTGGCCAAGCTCGCCGCCGTGCACGGCAATGCCAGGAACTTCGCGGAGATGCGCCGCTGCATCCGGATGAGCCGGAACGCCCGCGAGTGGCGCGTCTATGAATCCTGGGACAACAATTTCCACCAGGCCGTCGCCGCGGCAACCTGCAACAGCCTCCTGATCTCCCTGTTCGACACGCTGAACATCGTGCGGCGCTCGACGGTCTGGGGGCAGCTGCGCCCGACCAGGCTGCCGCCGTCGGACCACAAGAGCTTTGCCGAACATGACGCGATCTACGAGGCCGTCGTCGGGCGCGAACCGGAACTGGCCGCGAATCTCATGCGGACCCATCTCAAGTCGGTTCGCGACCGGACCTACGCGGCGATGGAGGTCTGAAAAGCCCCCCCGCTGCGCAACCGCCCCTGCCCGACGGAGCGTAGGCGCTACTGCGCCGAAATCCTGCCAGCAGCGTCGATCCGCCCAAGGGCGTCCATGGCGGCCAGCACGCCCCCTGCGCGATGAGGAACGCCTGCGTCGCGAAGGCCCATTTCCACGCCGGACAGCGTTCCGCACAGCATCAGGTCGTTGAAATCACCGAGATGACCAATCCGAAACACCCTGTCAGACACTTTCGACAACCCGTTGCCAAGCGACATGTCGTAATTGCGAAGGGTCACAGCCCGGAAATTATCCGCGGAATACCCCTCCGGCATCAGAACCGCGGTCAGCACATCGGAACGATGCGCCGGCTCCCGGCAGAGCACCTCCAGCCCCCAGGCCTCGACGGCGGCCCGTGTCGCTTCGGCGTGACGGGCATGCCGGGCGAAGACATTGGCAAGCCCCTCCTCGCGCAGCATGGCGATGGCCTCGCTCAGCCCGTAGAGCAGGTTCGTGGCCGGGGTATAGGGGAAGAACCCGGTCTCGTTCGGCCCTGCCATTTCGTCCCAGGCCCAGTAGGACCTGGTGAGGGAAGCCGATTGCGATGCCGCAATGGCCTTCTCGCTGATCCCGTTGAACGCCATCCCCGGCGGCAGCATCAGGCCCTTCTGCGAGCCCGCAACCGTGACATCGACCCCCCACTCATCCTGCCGATATTCGATCGAGGCCAGGCTGGAGATCGTATCGACCATGAAGAGCGCCGGATGGCCGGCAGCATCGATCGCCTTGCGGATCTGCGCGATCGGCGAGACCGCGCCGGTCGATGTCTCGTTGTGAACAACGCAGACGGCCTTGATGTCATGGGCGGTATCCTCCCTCAGGCGCGCCTCGATGGCGGCCGGGTCGGCGCCGCCGCGCCAATCCCCTTCGATGAAGATCGGGTTGAGGCCAAGCCGGGTCGCCAGCCGCTTCCACAGGGCAGCGAAATGCCCCGTCTCGTACATCAGCACGGAATCGCCAGGCGAAAGCGTATTGACCAGCGCCGCTTCCCAGGCGCCCGTACCGGAAGACGGATAGATGACCACCCGGCCCTCCGCCCCGAGAACCCACCGCATGCCTTCCAGCGCGGCGCGCCCGACCTCCGCGAAACCCGGTCCGCGATGGTCCATTGTCGGCATGTCCATGGCGCGCAGGACCCTGTCGGGAACGTTCGACGGCCCCGGAATTTGCAGGAAATGACGTCCGGATGGCATTCTGATTCTCCCCCAAGGAATGTTTTTTCGCCCGCTCGGGATGGGGCCGCGAGGCTTTCGCGCACACCCATCCCACGGGTTGACAGAAATTGAATTATGAATTCATTATTCAAGTCAAGGAAATTCCCGACAGCACAAGGGTGAATGATGTTACGTGAAGGCCTCAGGTCGCGGCTGGCACGCGGTTTTCAGGGCGAGCTCCTGTTCGACGACTTCTCCCGCGGCCGATATGCCAATGACGCCTCGCATTACCAGATCCTGCCAGGCGCCGTCGCGCTGCCGAAAACGGTCGAGGACATCGCCTCTGCCCTGTCGGCAACCCGCGACGAAGGCGTGCCGCTGACTTTGCGCGGCGCCGGCACATCGCAATGCGGCCAGGCGATCAATACGGGGCTGATCCTCGACTGCACGAAATTCCTGAACGGCATCCTCGAACTGGACGTCGAAGGCCGGCGCGCCCTGGTGCAGCCGGGGATCGTGCTGGACGAGCTGAACCGGCAGCTCAAGCCGCATGGCCTGTGGTTCCCGGTCGATGTGTCCACGGCGTCCCGCGCCACGATTGGCGGCATGGTCGGCAACAATTCCTGCGGGGCCCGCTCCCTGCGCTACGGAACGACCCGGGACAATGTCATCTCGATCCAGGGACTCCTGGCGGACGGATCTCCCTTCGATTTCGGACCCGACAGCGCGACCGAGACGCCGGACAGCCTCAGACCGCACCTGCTGGAGATCGGCGCGCGGGAGGCGGCGGAGATCGCGGCCCGGTTTCCCGACGTCCAGCGCCGCGTCGGCGGCTACAACCTCGACGCGCTGGTGCCGGGCCAGGAACCGGCGAACCTCGCGCATCTGCTCGTCGGCTCCGAAGGCACGCTGGCGGTCTCCACCGCGATCGAGATCAGATTGTCGCCCCTGCCCTCCAAGGACCGAATCCAGGGCATCTGCCATTTTCCGAGTTTTCGCAGCGCGATGGAGGCCACGCAGCACCTCGTCAAGCTGGGGCCGACACAGGTCGAACTCGTCGACCGCACCATGCTGAACCTGGCGCGTGACATCCCGATTTTCGTGCCCACGCTCGATGCTTTCCTGAAAGGCGACCCGGCCGCCCTTCTCATTGTCGAGTTTGCCGATGACCCTGAGCAAAACTGCCAAGGCATCGAGAACCTGAAGGACACCATGGCGAGCCTGGGATTCGGATTCGGCAAGGGCGGCGACAGCGAAGGTGGCGTCGTCGAAGTCTCGGACCCGGGCCTGATCGACCGGATCGGAGAGCTCAGGAAGTCCGGCCTCAATATCATGATGTCGATGAAGGATGCCCGGAAGCCGGTCTCCTTTGTCGAGGATGCGGCCGTGCCGCTCGAACACCTGGCCGATTACACCGATCGGCTGACAGCGATCTTCCACAAGCACGGCACCGAGGGCACCTGGTATGCCCATGCCTCGGTGGGCTGCCTGCATGTCCGGCCGGTCCTGAACCTGCGCCTCGAAAAGGATGTCGCCGCGATGCGTGCCATTGCGGAGGAGGCTTTCGCGATGGTGCGGGAGTACAAGGGCTCGCATTCGGGGGAACATGGCGACGGCATCGTGCGGTCCGAGTTCCACGCGCAAATGTTCGGCAAGCGCCTCGCGGCCAGTTTTGCCGAGGTGAAGGGTCTGTTCGACCCGGAAAACCTGCTCAATCCCGGCAGGATCGTCGATCCGCCGAAGATGGATGACAGGACATTGCTGCGCTATCCCGAGGGCTACGACTTCGACGATGTCGCGACGGCGCTCGACTGGTCCGATTATCCCGGTGCCTCCGGCGGATTCCAGGGCGCCGTGGAGATGTGCAACAACAATGGCGCCTGCCGGAAGCTGAAAGGCGGCGTGATGTGCCCCTCTTTCCGTGTCACCCGGAACGAGCGGGACACGACGCGCGGACGGGCCAACACGCTTCGCATGGCGATGTCGGGCCGTCTTGGCCCGGACGCGCTTGCCGCCGACGAAATGGCCGAGACAATGAAGCTCTGCGTTGGCTGCAAGGCCTGCAAACGCGAGTGCCCCACCGGGGTCGACATGGCACGGATGAAGTCCGAGATCCTCCACCAGCGCGGGCAAAAGCTCGGGTATCCGCTGAAGGACCGGCTGGTCGCGGAATTGCCGCGCCTTGCCCGCGCGGCGGTGGCCCTTCGCTGGCCGCTGTCACTGCGCGATAAGGTGCCTGGACTGGCACGGCTGTCCGAACGGCTCACCGGGTTTTCCGCCCGTCGCAGCCTGCCGAAGTTTCGCGGGGATTTCTTCCGCGACCGGGAAGTTTCGAGCGATACGACCGCCGACAACGGCAAGGAGCTTGTGCTCTTCGTCGATACGTTCAGCCGCTGGACGGAACCCGAGATTCCCCGCGCCGCCCATCGCGTCCTGACGGCTGCCGGATACAGCGTCCGCGTGGCGCAACCGGACCGCGGGCGCCCGCTCTGTTGCGGCCGCACCTATCTTGCGACCGGCATGATCGACAAGGCGCAGCGCGAAGCCCGCCGCACCCTTGCGGCGCTGTTGCCGCATATTCGGTCCGGACGGCCGATTGTCGGGCTGGAGCCGTCCTGCCTGCTGACGCTCAGGGACGAATACCAGGCCCTGCTGCCGTCCGAGGAGACCGACAGCCTCGCGGAGAACACGCTGCTGTTTGAAGAGTTCCTTTCGCGGGAAACGGCGGCAGGCCGAATGGAGTTGCCGCTGAAAGAAGGCGCCGCGAAGGCTTGCGTGCATGGGCATTGCCACCAGAAATCCGCCGGGGCGATGCCGGCGATGACAGATGCGCTTTCGCTGCTTCCGGGGCTGGAGGCGGACGTGATCGAGTCCTCCTGCTGCGGAATGGCCGGCGCCTTCGGCTATGACGCGGACACCATCGATATCTCGATGGCGATGGGAGAGCTGTCGCTGCTGCCAGCGCTGCGCGAGGCGGATGAGGACAGTTTGATCATCGCCAACGGGACGTCTTGCCGACATCAGATTGCCGATGGGACCGGGCGCAAGCCACAGCATATCGCCGAGGTCCTGGACGCCGCCCTCGACCCGGCGGCAAGGAGGCCGGAATGACAGACCCCTTGTCCTCGCCGCGCCAACCTGCCCCTGACGGCCAGCCCTTTGCCCGCCCGGCGCTGGCGGTTCAGCTCTCCGATGCCCTGCGCGAACTGATCCTCGAAGGCGCACTGAAGGGCGGCGACAAGATCCGCGAAAAGGAATTGACGGAGCGGTTCGGCGTCTCCCGTACGCCGCTGCGCGAGGCGTTGAAGATCCTGGCATCCGACGGGCTCGTCGAGCTTATTCCCAATCGCGGCGCCATCGTCAGTGAGCAGTCGCCCGAAGAACTCCAGGATGCCTTTCCGGTCCTGGCCGCCTTGGAGGGGCTGGCCGGCCGGCTGGCGGCCGAACGGGCGACCGATGCGGAGATCGACCGGATCGTGCAGATGACCGGGGATCTGCGCGCAACTCTCGAACGCGCCCAACGCCCCGCCTATTTCGAGATCAACCAGAAGATCCATGCCGCGATCCTTGCCGCTGGCCGCTGCGAAACGCTGCTGAAAACGCATGCAACCATCGCGAGCCGCGTCCATCGGGCGCGCTACCAGGCCAACCTGACCCGAACGCGGTGGGAAGCGGCGCTGGACGAGCATGAGAGGATCGCCGACGCGCTGCGCGCGAGAGACGCGGACCGCGTTGGCAAGCTTCTGGAGGCCCACATGATTGCCAAGCTCGCCGCAATTCTGAACGCGATGTCATCGAAGGCCGCGCGTGGTCCGGAGGACAGCGCGGACCACCCGTGACCGGCACCGCACCCCGGTGAATGCGACGGGTCCCGAAAAACGGCCCAGAAAAAGGATATGCGCAATGGATCTCAACCTGCATGTGGCTCAAGACCTGATCGAGCAATGCCTGACCTGGCGCAAGGCGCAGGGGATGAAGCCATTGACGGTGGCCGTTCTCGACAGCGGCGGATACCTGATGGCCCTTGCCCGGGAAGACGGCACCGGGACCGTTCAACTCTTGGGGGTCAAGCGGCCTTCAGCAATGGTGTTGGACATCGTTCAACTCTTGGGGGTGCATCCTGTTTCGATCGTTGCGAGGCTGTCGTCCTGAATTCGAAATTGGGAGGCAGCAATGCATTGGCGGATCACATTGGAGGCGATCGATCCTACTGGTGACGAGCACAGCAAGGAGTTCGTCGTTGAGAAGTGTCTCGACGAACTGGC
>CANMIP010000005.1 GCA_947497945.1 uncultured Tropicimonas sp.
CTCTTCGGACTGCTCAGCTCAACACTCCTCACAGTCCTCGTAATCCCCGCAATCTACAGACTGTTCCGGACATGACACTGGCTGGTTGACAAGTGAGTGACTGGAGTGATGGGGCCACTGCGCCGGCTTATGTGGCCTGTGGTGAAAGGCTGTGTCTGATGTGAATTCCGCGCGCCAATCGTATATCTGCTCTGTCGACATTGCTGTCGCTCGCTGCGACTGACAGCAATGTCGGAGCAGCGGGCATTCCAACCGTTCGCGGCAAGCTGCAGGGCGTCGGCCGACTTCGCTGATCGGTCATCGGACAAAGTCAGCGGAGTTCTGGTGCGCGCGGATACCATCGCCGGATCGAACCAGACAATCGGCGATCCACGCTGTCTCAGGGCTCGATGGCAGACATGCCATTTCGTGCCATTGAAGGTCGGCTTGTCCAGTATGCTCGTACTCGCCGGCTATCACACCAGTTTCCGTGGTGAATCCTGCACACCCCT
The DNA here is from genome assembly GCA_947497945.1 of uncultured Tropicimonas sp. GTDB lineage: Bacteria > Pseudomonadota > Alphaproteobacteria > Rhodobacterales > Rhodobacteraceae > Tropicimonas. Next base: position 492 of record CANMIP010000005.1, read on the forward strand.
TGTGCAACAAGGCCCCTTTCCTACATCCCGGCAACACAATCAGGCAGCCAGTCGATCATTGGTTCGATATGATGAACGATTGCTCCCCTATGTGTTCAAGAACCGCAAAGTTGTCTTAATTTTATCCAAGTTGAGCGCTTTTGCCGGGCAACGGTGGACGGGTCGATCGTTCACCTAAAAAAATATATGAAAGAAGCAAAAATGAACAATATTTATGGCGCAACTCTTGCGCTTTTGCTGGCCGTCGCTGGAACAACGGCAAATGCAGCAACTGTATTCACTTCCGGTGCTGGCTCTGCTGTTTCCTCTGTTGATGCATCGGCCGACTTTGAAAACACGGCGGCCCTGTATGGTAATCCTTATGTCGAAGACGGGATTAGTTTTAGTCGAACGGGTTTGTCCTTCAACAACAACGGCTGTGGTTACGCCGGATGCACATACCACTCGGGATTCTTTGGTAGCCCTACTCCATTTTCTGGCAACTACATGTATGGAACTGGTAGCGGCGGAACCTTTACGATTGAAACCACGCTTGGGAAGGTCTTCACTGCCTTGGAGATGATCTTGGGAAGCGGTGGAAGCAGCACCAACTTCTCTTGGACGACCTATCTTGGCGGCGCTACCGTTTCTAGCGGAATTACTGCGACTCTGGACGTGCCATCGATACACGGCTGGTCCGACATAAATGGTTTTGACAAGCTGGTCTTCTCTGCCGGCAACACTGCCCCGGCATTTGACACGGTCAAAGCACAGTACTCAGTAAGTGCAGTTCCCGTTCCTGCCGCGGGGGTTCTTTTGCTAGCGGCAATCGGTGGTTTGGGTGTGGCTGGCCGTCGTCGGAAAGCTGCTTAGCAGGTCACTCCTTATTTCCCAGAGTATCGCGGGCGGCTTCGGCCGCCCGAAATTTTTTGATGGTACTCCGAGCGCTTTTTTGAAGACCGATGAGTTTGCAGAATGGGCCGTTTCGGGCTCGTCTCATCCGTTCGTGGCTTCGACCACGAACGGCCGCTTCCGGTTCCGAGCATGGTGCAGAATGTGCGACGCACACACTCGGCGCGAGCGGCAGCTTGGCGCAGATGGCGGCTGTTTCCGAGCTCTACTGGGGACAGGCTTCAACGCATCGAGCAGATTCCTGCATTCTCACCAAAACAAGTGATCTGGAGCCTGCTCGGGTTGCATCGCCTCTTCCTGTCCCGCGTGGGGGGCGGTGCCGCGCCCCACGCGGGCCTTCAGGTCCCGAAAGCGTCGATTTCAATTCGTCGCCTCAAGCCCCTCCGGCTTGCCGACAACGACGAAATGCAGCCCCTCTGGATCGACCAGTTCAGCTGCGACCCGCTTGATATCCTCGACCGTCACCGCATTGATCCGGTCGTTCCGGGTCCGGACATAATCCGGTGTCAGCCCGTCCATCTGCATGCCGACGAGGATGTTGGCGATCCGGCCATTGCCGTCGAAACGCAGCGGATAGGCACCGGTCAGGTAGGTCTGGGCGCGCTCGAGTTCTTCGGCGCTGACACCCTCCTCCTCGAGCCGCTTCCACTCGTCCTGGATGACAGCAACCGTCTCGGCGGCGCGTGCGTTCACGGTCGAGGTCATGCCCATGAACATCTCGGAGAGATCCATCGGGTAGAGATAGGCGCCGATTCCATAGGTCAGCCCGCGCTTCTCGCGCACCTCTTCCATTAGACGCGAGGAGAAGCCGCCGCCGCCAAGGATCTGGGCCATGACATAGGCCGGAAAGAAATCCGGATCGTGGCGTTTCAGGCCACGTTGACCGAAAAGGATCACCGATTGCGGCGTGTCGAAATCGACCAGGGTCAGGCCGCCTTCGAGCGTGTAATCGATACGATCCGGGATCGCGGCGCCGGTTTCGGGAAGCCCGCTCAGCAGGGTGTCGAGCAAACCGGCGAGTTCCTCGGCGGTGATATCGCCGACGGCCGAGGCATAGACGCGATCACGGGCAAGCGCAGCGCCATGGGCATTGACCAGGTCTTCCTTTGTCAGCGCCGCAACGCTCTTCGCAGTGCCGTCCGAGACGCTGCCATAGGGGTGATCCCCGAAGGCCAGCTCGTGAAAGCGGCGGGAGGCGATGGCGTCGGGATCGGTTGCGTCGGACTCGATGCCGGCGAGGACCTGGCCGCGGACGCGCTCGATTGCGTCCGCGTCGAAGCGGGGCACGACAAGGGCCTGCCGCAACAGCTCCAGGGCCTCGTCCCGGTTCTCGGTCAGCACCTTGGCCGAGATGGAGATCGAGTCGTCATTCGAGCGGAAGCGAAACTCCGCGGCAAGGCTCTCCGTGGCGACGGTGAAGGCCTGCGAATCCATCTCGCCCGCGCCTTCCTCGAGCAGCGCCGTCATGAGGTTGGTCGCGCCACGCTTTTCCGGAGCATCGAGGCTGGTGCCCCCCTGGAAGCGCAGTTCCAGGGCAAGAAAGGGGATCGAATGCTCCTCGACCAGCCAGGCGGTGAGCCCATCCGGGGTTTCGACCTCCTGGATGTCGATTGCTGCCCGCGCCGGCAGCGTGGCCAGCAGTGTCAGGGTGAAGGCAAGGACAAGGCGGATCATTGGGCCGTCTCCGTCAGCATTGCGAGCTCTTCCTTCTCGAGATAGCCGGTCACCGCATTGGAGCGATCAAAGAGCCGGGCAGCGGCGGCCTCGACATGCTCTGGTGTCACCTGTTGCAGGATCTCCGGCCAGGCCTGAACATCCGCGACCGTAAGCCCGGAGGTCAGCGCTTCGCCATAGGTCCGGGCCAGCCCCTGCAGGCTGTCCTTGCGGTAGATCTCCTGCGCGCGAAGCTGCATCTTGAGCCGCTCGAAGGCGGCAGCATCCACGCCCTCTTCGAGGAATCGCGCAATGGCGCGGTCCATGTCGGCCTCGGCTTCCGCCAGCGAACGGCCCTCGACCGGCATGACGAGCAGGGTGAAGGTCGTCGCATCCAGCGACAGGCCATCGTAGAAGGCGGTGGTGTAGAGCGCCGATTTCTCCTCGAATTCCAGCATCTGCCCCATCAGGGAGGTTGCGCTGGATCCGCCCAGTAGCTGCGAGAGATAGACCAGCGCCGCCGCTTCCTCCTGCGCGCCGGAATTGCGTTCGGTCGCCAGGTAGGTCCGCTTGACATAGGGGTTCCCGACCCGCGCATCGGCAAAGCTCAGGCGTCGCTCGGCGCGTTGTGGCGGTTCCTGCGGGCGCAGGCGCTCGGGAAGGCCGGGATTGGCCGGGAGAACGCCGTAATGCTCCTCGGCCAGCGCGCGGACCTCATCCGGCGCGACATCGCCGGCAACGATCAGGATCGCGTTGTTGGGCGCGTAAAACTCCGAGTAGAAGGCCAGCGCGTCCTCCCGGTCCAGCCCTTCCATCTCGTGCTTCCAGCCAATGATCGGGACGCCATAGGGGTGGTTGAAATACTGCGCTGCCCGCATCTGCTCGCCGAAAAGCGCGCCGGCGCTGTTCTCGATGCGCTGGTTGCGCTCCTCGAGGATCACGTCGCGCTCGGGCAGGACCTCCGCCTCTGTCAGTTGCAGCCCGGTCATGCGGTCAGCTTCCATCTCCATCATCAACCCAAGCCGGTCCGACGCGACGCGCTGGAAATAACCGGTGTAATCCTGGCTGGTGAATGCGTTGTCCGAGCCGCCATTGAGCTCGACCGTGGCGGAAAACTCGCCCGGCTCGAGCTTTTCCGTCCCCTTGAACATCAGGTGTTCGAGAAAATGGGCGATGCCGGATTTGCCAGCGGGCTCGTCCGCGGCGCCGACCTTGTACCAGACCATGTTGACGGCGACGGGCGCGCGGTGATCCTCGATCACAACCACATCCATTCCGTTGTCCAGCGTGAAACTCGTTACCTCCTCGGCGGCCAGTGCGTCTGGAAGGGCCAGGCCGCAAGCCAGGAGAAGGGTCGGCGCGAAGCGTCGATTCATATCAATCCTCTCAGATCCGAATGGAATGCAAGATACGGGCGCGGCGGCGGCAATCAAGCGCCTCCACGAGGATGTGACCGGGATTGAGAGAAAGCTTACTCGGCTTCCGGGTTCGGCGGGGCGGCGGAGGTCCCGACACCGTTGCGGCGGAAGAGCCAGGTCGTGCCGTGCTGATCCAGCTCCTCGCGCTCATAGGCGTCGTAATAGGTGGTCAGGCCAAACAGGCGCTCCATCAGACGGCCACGATTGCGCTTGCGGAACTCGAGATCGGCTTCGGCCAGGTTGGTGCGGATCTGCGGATCGACGCCATAGCGCGTGGTCTGCCGGATCAGGGCGCCATCGGAGCCGAGCTTGCCGTCCAGCTCGATGCGGGCCGGGTTGCCGCCAAGGGCAGCGACCGCTTCAGCGCGCGGATTGACATCCGTGCGGTTCGCCACACCGGATGTGGGCGCGGGGAGCGCGGCGAGATTATCGGGGATCTCGATGGGCTTGGAGGGCAGGATGGCGAATTCGTCCGGCGTGTTCTGGCCGCGTTGCGGCTGCATCAAACCGGGCTCTCTTCGCTCGCAGCCGGCAACTGCAACGCAGAGCGCAAGCAGTACACCTGCCCGTGCCAGTACCGTCGCTCGCATAGCTGCCTCCGTCATCCGCTTTTTGCCTCTTTATCCCAAGCCGACGCCCGCGTCACGAGGGCTTTTCACGTTCGGCGGAATCTCCCGTGAAGAGGATCAGCCCGAAGGCGCCCGCGAAGATGAATACATCGGCCACGTTGAAAACATACGGGTTTTCGAAGCCGCAGCAGGACATGTTGAGAAAGTCGCGCACGCCGGGATAGAGCAGCCGGTCGAAGGCATTGCCGATGGCGCCGCCGATGATCAGCCCGGCGGAGGCGAAAGGTTTCCAGCTGTGGAAGTTTTTCCGCGCCCAGTAGAACAGCATCCCGCAGAGCGCGACCGACAGCACGATCAGAAGCCAGCGCTGCCCGGCCGCGCTATCGGCGAAGAGGCCGAAATTGACGCCCGTGTTCATTCCCTTGCGGAACACGAGATAGGGCGGAGCGACGTCGATCTGGGTCAGCGCCTCCGAGCGGAACAGCCCGAAGACGTAGAATTTGGACCATTGGTCGACGAGAAAGGCGGCCAGTGCCGCCAGCCAGAGAGACCGCATCCGTTCAGTGCCGGAAGTGGCGCATGCCGGAGAAGACCATGGCGATGCCGGCCTCGTCAGCCGCCGCGATTACCTTGTCGTCCCGCATCGACCCGCCGGGCTGGATGACTGCCGTGGCGCCGGCCTCGGCGGCCGTCAGCAAGCCGTCCGGGAAGGGGAAGAAGGCGTCCGAGGCGACGACGGAACCCTGGGTCAGCGGTGCCGCGAGGCCAAGCTCGGCGGCCATGTCCTGCGATTTGCGCGCCGCGATGCGGGTGGAGTCGACCCGGCTCATCTGGCCTGCGCCAACGCCCACGGTCGCGCCGTCCTTCACATAGACAATCGCGTTGGATTTCACATGCTTGGCGACCTTCCAGGCAAAGAGCAGGTCGCGCAGCTCTTCTTCCGTCGGGGCCCGCTTGGTCACGACCTTGAGGTCCTCCAGCGAGACATGGCCGGTATCCTTGTCCTGCACGAGGTAACCGCCGGAGACCTGGCGGATGGTGGTGCCGGCCGCGCGCGGGTCGGGCAGGCCGCCGGTCTCCAGAAGGCGCAAGTTCTTCTTCTTGGCGAAGATCTCGGCCGCGTCGGGCAGGATCTGCGGGGCAATGACCACCTCGGTGAAGATCTCGGCGATCTCCTTCGCCGTCGCCGCGTCAAGCGGCTGGTTCAGCGCGATGATGCCACCGAAGGCGGAGGTGCGGTCGCAATCGAAAGCGCGGGAATAGGCTTCCGCCAGCGTCGCGCCGCGCGCCACGCCGCAGGGATTGGCGTGCTTGATGATCGCGCAGGCCGGTCCGTCCTCGGGGGCAAACTCGGAGACCAGCTCGAAGGCCGCATCGGTATCATTGATATTATTGTAGCTCAGCTCCTTGCCCTGGAGCTGCTTGGCCGTGGCGACGCCCGGGCGATCCGAGCCGTCCTTGTAGAAGGCCGCCTTCTGGTGCGGGTTCTCGCCGTAACGCATGGTCTGGGCGAGCGTGCCGGCAACGGCGCGGCGGCGCGGGGTCTCGACGCCGATCGCGCCGGCCATCCAGGTCGAGACGGCGGCGTCATAGGCTGCGGTGCGCGCATAGGCGATTTGTGCGAGCTTCCTGCGGAATTTCGAGCAGGTCGCGCCACCATGCTGGTCCATGTCGCCGAGCAGCTTGGCGTAATCCTCGACATCGGTGACCACGGTCACGAAGGCGTGGTTCTTGGAGGCGGCGCGGATCATCGCCGGTCCGCCAATGTCAATATTCTCGATGCAGGTGTCGTAGTCGGCGCCCTTGGCGACGGTCTCCTCGAACGGGTAGAGATTGACCACCAGCAGGTCGATCTCGACGATCCCGTGCTCGGTCATCGCCGCGACATGCTCGTCATTGTCGCGCAAGCTGAGCAATCCGCCATGCACCTTCGGATGCAGCGTCTTGACCCGCCCGTCCATCATTTCCGGGAAACCGGTCACCTCGGAGACGTCCTTCACCGTCAGCCCAGCCTCGCGCAGCGCCTTCGCCGTACCGCCGGTCGAGAGCAGTTCCACGCCGCGCTCGGAAAGTGCCTTGCCGAGATCGACCAGCCCCTCCTTGTCGGACACGGATAGAAGGGCGCGGCGGATGGGGCGGGGCTCGGACATGGCAGCTTTCCTCGGTTCAGTCAGTCAGATGTTCGTCATCTTCGCGGATGACGTCACGGATCGCCTGCGGGGTATCCTGTGCTTTCGCCAAGGTCCAGTTTATCTGGCAAGCGCCGTCCAGAACCCGGCCCGAAAGCACGATCTGCCGGCTCGCACGCGGCTTCAGCCGGCCCGGTTCGAGATAGACGCTCGGTTCCAGCGCGAGGTCGGCCGGCCCGGCAAAGCGGAAGACCCAGATCTCGCCGCTCTTGAGCGCCATGGAGACGGCCGCGCCGCCCATGTCGAGCGTCGCATCGACATCCGGATGCAGGTGGAAGCGGATCGTGAAGCCCACGCCCTGGAGCTGCGCTTCGGTCATATGGCGGTCGAAGAAGGCGCGATCGGCTTCGCTGGCCGCGCCCAGCGTGTCCTCGCCATCGAGCGACCGCCCGTCGCGGGACAGCGTGAGCTGGCGCACATGGGTCAGACCATGCGTGGCGACATAGCCGTCATGGCCGGCGAGGATATAGAGCCGGTCCGGGCTGGTCTCCTGCTGGAAGCGGACATCCTTTGGCAGGTCATGCAGGATCTCGCCGCGCTTGCCGCGCCCGAGCCCGACCATGCCGAGCCGGGAAGACGAAAAGCCGTCCACACCCAGCGTCGAGTGGCTCGGGGTTGCCCGGCCCGCCCGGCGCCAGGTCTCGCCGAAGGTCGCGCCGGGGCCGCAATTGACGATCAGGGGGCGCCGCCCGGAGGTCATCTCGAAGGAAAGCGTGGACGCATGGGCGTTGACCGAGGCTTCGCCGGACGGGGGCAGTGCTGCGTCGAGGATCACCGATGTGCGCCCCGCCGCCAGCCGCGCGAACCCCATCGCGAGACCTTCATGCGGTTCGGGACGGATGCCGGCTGTGGCCAGCGCGTGGTCGAGCCGGCCCTCCAGCCCGCGCGCGCCGCCGTGGAAGCGGGCCAGCCCGCCATCGGCATGGCGCAATGCCCGCAATGTCGGCGCAATGCGGCGAACCGCGTCTTCAAGCTCCGGCTCGGGCCGTTTTCCGGCCTCCATCATCGCCTGTGCGGCCCAGATCAGCAGGGTGAAGACTTCCAGCAATTCTTCGGGGTTGCGCGTCGGCAGCCCGCCCTCGGCATCGATCCGCGCTTCGCATTCGCGCGACAGCGCCTTGATCGCCGGCGCCACATGCCGCTCCTGTCCGTTGAGCGACAGCCCGGCATAGATCAGGCCCGTCAGCGCCTCGAAGCGCGGCAGGCCGGGCCCCGCAACGTGCCAGCGGCGGGAGAGGAAGAGCGTCTGGCCTGCAAGCGCACGGAAGAAACGGCGAGATTGCTCCGGCGTGCTGCCATTGAGCAGGAAGATCGCGTGGTTGATCCAGCGAATCAGGCGGCGGCCGACGAGATCCGGCGTCCATCCCGGCCCGCCTCCGCGCCCGAAACGCTCGATCCAGTCCCAGGTCCAGCCCTGCGCCGCCTTCCGTGCGGCCATGTCGCCCACGGCGGCGAGATCGTCGAGCCAGCGAAAGCCGTGCAGCTCGGTCTCGAAGCGCGGCGAGGGCATGTCGAGATCCCACATCGCGGTCCCCGGCGCCTCGACCAGGTGGCCTGCGAAGAGATAGTTTCCGGCAACGAGCTGGCGGCCGCGGGAAAAGCTCCCAATGGTGCGCGGTTCGGGTTGGGTGACGAAGCCTGTAGCAGGGCGTGCCCGGGCAGCGCGGCGCGCGGCGATGCGATTCAACAGCCGGACGCGACGCTCCTGAAAACTGGGTTTTCCCTCAACATGTTCCATGACGACGGCTCCAGCCCCCTCGATCTTGTGCTGAACCGCGGCAACAGCACTCGCGGCGGAGAATAGGCCCGCCCTTCGCCGCTGTCAGGCCTTGCGCAGGGCCGCGATGAAGAATCCGTCCAGACCGCCGCGTTCCGGCCACATCTCCGGCGTGGTCCGGATCGCGCCGGGGCCGGCAACCCACCCCGGCTCAAGACCGGGCAGGGCTGTCACGGCGGCCTCGTCGAGCTGCAACTCCGGGTGTCTTTCCAGCGCTCGTTCCAGCTGTTTCTCGCCCTCCTCGGGCAGCAGCGAACAGGTGCAGAAGACCAGCCGCCCGCCGGGCGCGAGCATTTCGACGGCGCGGTCGAAAAGCTGTTCCTGCAATGCGAAGAGTGGCTTGATGGAGTCCGCGTCCTTGGCAAAGGGCAGGTCCGGGTGACGGCGGATCGTGCCAGTGGCCGAACAGGGCGCGTCGAGCAGGATCGCGTCGAACGGGGCTTCGGGTTGCCACTCCAGAGCGTCGGCGGCCACGACATTTGCGGCCAGGCCGGTCCGGGTGAGGTTCTCGGTCAACCGCTCCAGCCGGGTTTCGGAGATATCCAGCGCCGTGACCTCGGCCCCCGCAGCGGCCAGTTGCAGCGTCTTGCCGCCGGGCGCGGCGCAGAGGTCGAGCACGCGCTCGCCGGGTTTCGCCGCCAGAAGCCGCGCCGGCAGCGCGGCGGCGGCGTCCTGTACCCACCAGTCGCCCGTCTCAAAGCCGGGAAGGGTCGAGATCTGCCCCGCGCGGCCCAGACGCCGCGAGCCGGTCGGGAGCGGGTCGCCCTCCGGCAACTGGCTGGCGTCGCCCTTCGGCGTGAGGTCGACCGGCGGTGTGGCTTCGAACGCGGCTTCCATCCGCGCCACGCGCGCGTTGCCATAGGTTCCGCCAAGCCGTCCGCGCAGCCAGTTCGGCAACCGCTGCGGCTGGCCCTTGTCCCAGCTTTCCTGTCCGGTTTCGGCAACCCGGCGCAGCACGGCATTGACCATCGGTGCGGCCTTGGGCTGTTCCCGCTTGGCGATGGTGACGGCGGCATTGACCACGCCATGCGGCGCCTCGCCTTCGGCCAGTATCTCGACAATGGCCAGCCGGAGCAGCGCCTTGATCCCGGGGCGGGGAATGCGCTGCAGGAAGGGTTTCATCGCCGCATCGGCCCGTCCGGCCAGCCGCAAGGTCGTCCGTGCCAGCCGTCCGGCCCGGGCCCGGATCTCCGGCGGGCTTTCGGCGAAATGCGGGTGCTGCTCCATCTCCGCGAGCAGCATCTGCTCCTCCCAGACGCCCTGAAGCAGGTCCAGTGCCAGCTGCCGCGGCCCGGTGCCGCTCGGTTTCGCTTGGCTCATGCGACGGCCCTTCCCATTGCTCTTTGATCCGCGCGGCGTATATCACGCATGGATGATCGACAAGGACAAGCGCATGGACGACCAGACCCAGCAAGAGCCGGACCAGCCAGAACTGGACCCTGAAGCCGCCGCTGCCGCCGAGGCCGAGCGCCGCAAGTCGCTGCCGCCGGCCGCCCTGCGCGCGCTGGAGGAGGCCGAGGCGCGTCGTGCGGAAGCCGAGAAGGCCGAAGCCCTGCCGACCGAGCTGGGCGGCCGCATCAAGGGGCTTGAGCCGGTCCGCTACGGCGACTGGGAGAAGAAGGGCCTGGCCATCGACTTCTAGTCGGCGGCAATCTTTGCGCCGTCCGGCGGGCGCACCACGGCGACAAGCGTCTCGGACAGGGTGAAGCCGCAGCGGCGATAGACCCGTCCCGCCTGTCCGTCGACATTGGCGACGATGACAGGCACCGCGTCGGGATCATACCGCGCGGCCCAGTCGAGCCCGGCGCAGACAAGCGCCGCGCAGATTCCACGCCGGCGGTGACTCTGCGCTGTCTCCACATCCTGAAAACGCGCGGTGCCCTCGCCTACGAAGATCCCCAGGTCGCCTACGAGCGTCGGCCCGTCGAACGCACCGAACCAGCGTCCCCAGCCTTGCGAGACCTGCCGCTGGCGCGCGGCGAAGCGTTTGCGGATATAGGGAAGGTAATCCTTGAGGACATGCCCGTCCGCGACCCCGGTCTGGACCTGAAGGGCAATGACCTGTTCCCAGTCCGCCGCGTCTTCCACCGGGCGGATTTCGATCCCGTCCGGTGGCGAGGACCGGTTGATCGCACCGGACAGGGTGAGTACATCGCAGCGGTCGATCTCGAAGCCCAGCCGGGTGAACTGCGCAAATTCCGGACCTTCCGCCATTCCGGGCACATCCCAGACCAGCGTGATATGGCGCACATCCGGCAGATCCGCCTGGAACCGGGCGATCTGCGCGGCCGGTTCGATCCGGGGGCTGCGAAAAATGACCATGTTACCGAACCAGAAATCCGGCTCGGACGGGGTGCGCAGGACGATGCGGTCGGAATGGTCCTCGACCTGCGCCAGCTCGCCAAGAACCATCACATCGCTGCGGAGCCCGAGGCTTCTCGGCCCGGTCACAACCCCAGAACGTCCAGCATCGAGTAATGTCCGGGCATCTTGTCCTGCCCCCAGAGCGCCGCCTTCAGCGCGCCGCGCGCGAAGAGCGCCCGGTCGGAGGCGACATGGCGCAGCACGATCCGCTCGCCGGCGCCGGCAAAGATCACGTCATGTTCACCGATGATGTCTCCGCCCCGGATCGCCGAATAGCCGATGGACCCGGGCGCCCGCGCGCCGGTGATCCCGTCCCTTGCGGCGACATAGCTTTCCTTGAAGTTCAGCCCGCGCCCTTCGGCGGCGGCCTCGCCCAGCATCAGCGCGGTTCCCGACGGCGCGTCCACCTTGTGGCGGTGATGGGCCTCGACCACCTCGATGTCGAAATCCGCGTCCAGCGCGGCGGCGACCTGTTTGGTGAGCTGGGTCAACAGGTTCACCCCGAGGCTCATATTGCCGGCCCGCACGATCACCGCATGGCGGGCCGCCGCGTCCAGCTTCTCGAGATCGGCATCGGTCATGCCGGTCGTCCCGATCACGTGCACCGCTCGGGCCTGCGCCGCGATCACCGAAAGGTCGATCGTGACCTGCGGCGTGGTGAAATCGATCACGCCCTGCGCTCCTGCCATCGCCTCCAGCGGATCGTCGGTGACATAGACGCCCGAGGGCTGTCCGCCCATCGCCGCGCCGAGATCCTGGCCGATCCAGTCATGACCCGCCCGTTCCACGGCGCCGACGAGCCGCATTCCCGGATGCGCACCGACCTCTCGGACGAGCATCTGCCCCATCCGCCCCGATGCGCCCATCACCACGATTCCCGGTCTATCGCCCATCTGCCAGCCTCCTTGCTTTCCGCATCCTTTAGCCGAGCACGCAGCGGCAGGCAAAGCCCCGCTTGCGCTGAAGCCCCCGCCACCCTAGTTGGGGAAGCATGGCTAAGAACAAATTCCATAACGGGCCCGGCCCCTCGCAGCGCCAGCTCCGCGTTGGCGAACTGATTCGCCGGCGGCTGGCCGATGTGCTCAACCATGGCGACGTGCATGACCCCGATCTCAACCGGATGTCGATCACCGTCGCAGAAGTGCGTACCTCGCCGGACCTCAAGATCGCGACCGCCTATGTGATGCCGCTCGGCGGCGATCACGCCGAGGAGGCGATGGAGGCGCTGATTCGCAACCGCTATGAGCTGCGCAAGATCGTGGCCAAGGGGTTGGCGTTGAAATACACGCCGCGTCTGCGGTTTGAACTCGACGATACCTATGACCGGATGGACGAGACCCGTCGGCTCTTTGCCGATGAGCGGGTGCAGCGCGATGTCGAAACCGGCCATGAGGATGACGATGCGCTCTGAGCGTGTCGCGTCGCTCCTGACCCTGCTCGGCGCCGCGGCGCTTGCCATCTTCGGTCTCCCGGCGCAGGCCGATCCGGACTGTCGCAAGCTTGCCCATGATGGCGACCGCTACACGGTCTGTACCTTGCGGGCGGATCGCGACGAGATCCGGCTGTTTCACAGCGATGCGGATGGGCAGCTTCTTGGCAGCTTCTCCGCCATCGATTCTGCGCTGGAAGCCGAGGGCAAGCAGCTCTCCTTCGCGATGAATGCCGGCATGTATCACGATGATCGCAGCCCGGTCGGGCTCTACCTGGACCACGGGGTCCAGTCCGGCCCGCTGGTCACGCGTGACGGGCCGGGGAATTTCGGCCTGCTGCCCAACGGGATATTCTGCCTCGGCGACGGCGCGGCCGCGGTGATCGAGAGCCGTAACTATGCCGCCAATCCGCCCAGCTGTCGCTACGCGACACAATCGGGTCCGATGCTGGTCATCGACGGCAAGCTGCATCCGCGCTTCCTTGTAGACGGCACAAGCCGGTATATCCGGAACGGTGTCGGTGTCGCCGCCGATGGGGTCACGGTGCATTTCGTCATCTCGGACAACCGGGTCAATTTCCACAGCTTCGGCCGGCTCTTCCGCGACGCGCTGAAAACGCCAAATGCGCTGTATTTCGACGGCAAGGTCTCGCGCCTGCATGCGCCCTCCATCGGGCGCTCCGACAGTGGTTTCCCGCTCGGGCCGATTGTCGGTGCTGTCGGCCCGGCGGGATAGGCGCCTAGCCAGGGCCTCTCTTGCGAACCACCAGCGCGGCGGCGAGCCCGGCGCCGGATGTGGCCAGCATCAGTGCAAGCAGGATTGCCTGCGGATTGGCGCCGGTCACCGCGTAGCCGGTGAACGTGGTTGCAACCGCCCCGAAGGCGACGACAAGTGCCCCGGACAGACCCGCCGCCGTTCCGGACAGCTCGGGGCGGATCGACATCGCTCCGGCGCTGGCCGAGGGGACGCTCAGCCCGTTGCCGGTGCCGACGCAGAGCGTGGCGGCGATGAAGGTGCCAAGCCCGCCCAGGCCTGTGAGTTCCAGCACCAGCCCGACTGTCAGCCCGAGACAGGCCACCAGCCGCCCGGCCAGCAGCGTCGGGATCAGCCCGGCCCGCGCGCTGTAGCGCCCGGAGAGGAAGCTGCCGAACATGAAGCCGCAGGTGGTCGTGGCGATGACGAATCCGAGCCGGGAGGGGCTCAGCCCGAAGCCGACCTGAGCCACATAGGGCGCGCCGGCGAGGAAGGTGTAGAAGGCACCGGTCGTGAAGGCCATGCAGAGCGCGTTGGCCCGGAAGACCCCGGAGCGCAGCAGCGCGCCGGCGCCGGAGAGCATCGTCTCCGTGTGTCCTGTCTGTGCGGGCCGGGTCTCGCCGAAGTCCCTCCAGCAGATCGCAAGCGTTCCCGCGCCCGCAAGCGCCAGGATTGCGAAGCCGGCGCGCCACCCGAGCGTGGCTTCCAGCACCCCGCCGACGATTGGTCCGAGCATCGGCGCCAGCGCCATGGCCATGTTGATCTTGCCGATCATCCCGGCGGCATTCGCGTCCGAGCGGGTGTCCCGCACGACGGCAAGGGCGACAACATAGCCGCCAATCGCCGCCCCCTGGAGCGCGCGGAAGGCGGCGAGCGTCGTGAAATCGGGCGCAAGTGCTGCGCCTGCCGAAGCGAGGGTGAAGAGAAACAACACGCCGAGCAGGACCGGGCGACGCCCGTAGCGGTCGGCCAGCGGGCCGATGAGCGGTTGCAGCAGCGCCGTTACGGCGAGGTAGCCGGAGACCAGCAGGCTGGCGCTGGCATAGCTCGTCCCGAAATCCACGGCGATTCCCGGCAGGGACGGCAGGATCATGTTGAGGCTGAGCACGGAGACAGCCGTCAGCAGGACCAGCGTGGCGAAATGGGGCGGGCTGCGCATGGTCTCTCCTTGGGCTCGCCGGAAGGTAGGTCCGGCGGCTGGGAGGGTCAATGTCGAGGTGGTGGCTCCGTTGGAGGGCGTCTCCTTTGTGTCTTGTTTCGGAGAGCCCGTCCGACCTGTTTGCGGTGCCGCGATGCGGTGCGAAACTGCGCAGGGAGCCGATAGCGGATGCTGAACGGTGCACTGGTGGGCACGGAATCAAGCCGAAGGCGCCGTGCCAGCGCCGTGCCAGCGCCGGACGGTCCCGGCGGTCTGGCGCTTTTCCGCCCGCGCATAACGGCTTGAGCTTCTTCTGATCTGGCTGGGATAGAGTGCAGACCCCGGATGTTGCAGCGCCAGCCCACGGTCCGGCGCTGGCACGGCACCTGTTGCTTCTCTGCGCGAATGCGGCCAACGCCCCCTTTGTCCGGAAAGGGGCCGTCTGATCCCGGTTCTTTCGCCTATCCGAAACGGGTTGGAAGGCGCTCGGGCGTTTACGCAAAGCTCCCCTGGCAGAACCAGCCTGCCGACATCGTGCCGCCATGGGCATAGAAGAGCCAGAGCCGCTCGCCACTCTCCGCTTCGATGCACCAGTAATCCCGCGTGCCGGAGCGCCATTCCGGCTCTTCCAGCCACCATTCCGGCGCGATTCGTTCCGGCCCGCGCGCCCCGGCGATGACGAAGTCCCGCCGCCGCCACCGGAACCCTTTCGGCGGACGGACCGGCATTGCGGGTGGTTCGGAGGGCTGCACCGGTTCGGGGCGGAACAGTATCAGCGGGCGCGGCAGGGGCGGCCGGGCAGGCCAGTCCCGCGCCGGCTCCGACCAGGCCGCGGCCAGCACCTTCGCAGTTTTCTCGGGGATATGGCTGTCGGCCGGATGCAGCCGGGTGATCACCTCAAGCCCGACCCGTGCGCCGAGCCGCCCGATCAGGTCATCGAGTGCCGCGCTTGCGCCGCTGCGGCCGCGCCGCGCCTCGCCATCAGCCGCGGCGCCAAGATGGCCGCGATGCTGCGTGGCGTGGACCGGTTCGGTCACATGCGCCTCCAGCCGCAGCATGTCGATCCCCGGCCCCGCCTCGATCTCGTGCAGCTTCAGGGCCAGCAGCGGACGCAGGCGCTCCGGGTCGGCCGAGGGCCGGGCGAGGCCGACCTCCACCGGCTGCATCGTGTGATCGCAGCGGAAGGCCTGGAAGCGCACCCGGCGGGCGCCGCGCCCGCGCGCGCGCAGCCGTTCGGCTAGTTCGGGCAGCAGCCGGTCCAGCCCGGCGCGGACATCCTCCTCCAGCCCGATCGGTTCGGGCAGGGTCAGGCGGACGGCGAAGCGGTCCGGCGGGCGGGCGGGCGAGACCGGTTCCGGCACCAGCCCGAAGGCCTGGTCGAGCCGCAGCACCAGCTCCTTGCCGAAGCGCCGCGCCAGCCCGGCGCGCGGCTGACCGGCCAGCTCGTCGATCCGACGCAGCCCGAGCCGGGCGAGCTGGGCGGTTGTCTCTTCGGGCAGGCGCAGCGCGGCCACCGGCAGGGCAGCAAGGGCGGTGCGGGTCTGGCCCGGCAGCGCGATCCGTGCGCTGCCGGCGGTCTCCGTCACCAGCCGTGGAGCCGCTCCGCCCCGTTCCCAGTGTCGCCGCTTGACCGCCCGCGAGCGCGTCGCCCGCGCCTCCTGATCGATGGCATCGCCGGAGCGCCCCGATGCCGCGCTGCGCCCGGAATAGCGCGCCAGGGCCCAGGCCGCGCCAACCGTATCGGCGATGCCGCCGCGTGCCGTGAGCCCGAGATCGGTGCAGTCCGCCTCTGCCTGCGCGAGCAGCGCCGTCTCGCCGCCGAAGAGATGGGCGCAGCCGGTGATGTCCAGCAGCAGCGCGTTGGTGCCGCCCTCCGAGACCCAGGGCGAGAATTTCCCGGCCCAGCGGCGCAGGAGTGTCAGGAAGGCGGCCTCGGCCTGCGGGTTGGCGAGGCGCGTGACCAGCTCGGGGCAGAGGGCCTGCGCGTCGCGCAGTGGCTGGCCGGGGGTGAGCCCGGCCTGCGAGGCTTCGGCCGAGAGGGCGTGCAGGATCTGGGTGTTGCCCGTGTCGCGCACGACCGCGAAGGGGCCGGCAAGCGCGGCACCTTCGCGGCGCAGGATGCGATCGGCGGCGAGGCGGGGGAACCACAGGGAGAGGATCCGGCGCGTGGAAGCAGGAAGAGAATCGGATTGCATGGGATTTTGTTCACTTTATGTTCTCATTCTACCGTCATGGCGCCGGGAGTCGAGTCGTCTGGATGGGGCGATCTCGCGCTCGACGCCGAAATCGGAAGTCGGGCGCAGCAGGGTAATCCGCGCAGTCACACCGCGCAGGCTTCGGGACATTGCCTCGCCCGGCGCTTGGTCCCAGGAAAACCGAAGAAGACCCGCACGGGGTCCTGCGAAAGCGACCGGCGCACGGAAAGGCACTCCTGTCACGAAACGAGAGGGATGCTCGGTATGGTTGCAGGAGGGGCTACGGTCCGAGATGTCCGCCGAACGCCGAAACCGAGCGGGCATCGGGGAAAGGCACCACTACAACAACAATTTGATCGCGGAAGAAAGCTTCCAGACGATCCGCTTCTGTTCCCCGGAAGTCAGATCGCTCCAGTCGCTCCTCTCTTCGAGAGTGTTGAGGCGGGAGACGAGAGCGCCCCTCAACGCAACGATCTCGGCAGGAGTACCCTGTCTCACGTACCACCGCGCTGTTCGATCAAGATCCGGCAGCAAGGGGAAAGCGTCATTTTGCAAGATGCGACGGGACAGTCTGAAAACCTCGGCTTCCTGTTTGAACTGGTACGCTTCGAAATACCCCCGGAGAAACACCCATTCCGGATCTGTGGGGGGTCGGTCGGCGGCCTCGACCCGGTCGAGAACTGCCGCGGCCCGCGCGTGCCGGTCTGTCACCTGAAGCCGGAGGTCGAAACCGAGCAGATCCGTCAGGGCCCGCGGCCAGTCGATCACTTCGCCCCGTCGCGCCGCACTGGCCGACTGCATGTCTTTCCGCCACAGGCTGTAAGAACGGTCTCCGCTCACGTCTTCGAACCCTGCCGGCAGGTATAACGGACCCAGCTTTCGATAAGACGTGTTTGACCCCTGGTACAGCATGCGGAAGCCATCTCCATCGCGCGCCCGGACGTGCACGGTCAGACGATAGGGCTCGACATGCTTGTCTTCCATCCACTCGGCGGAAGCTCTGACAGAGCCGTGGGATATAACCATATCGGCCTCCGACAACATGGCCTTTCTTTCGACGAGACATGTTCCGTTCAACTGTCCGAACCTGATGTCCTGACGGGAACCGGGTCCCTTGCCGTATTCAATGCCATCATATTGCAGGTAGAGCTTGTTGGCTCTCAGATCAGGGTCGATCTCAGGGCATTCAGGCATCTCTTCCAGCGTGAAGACGCTTGCTTCCTGCCTTTCGGGGGACGCGATTGCGAATGTGGTGTCCTCTGCCATGAGGACCCTCTCCGCAGAGCCCGAGAGCAGCAGGTGCTGACAGGTTTCTTCGCAATTGGTCGCGTGTTTCCCCGTTTCGCTTCGGATTGCGCGAATGGCAATCGCGTCGGTCGGAAGCGGCCGCGTCAGCGCGTTGATGTCCTCCGCTTCAAGGTGATGGATTTGCGATGCAAGGAGCCAGTTATGGACCGCTGGCGGTGCGGCGAGCAGAGCGACCGTGACGGCCAGAGCCAAAAGGGCGCTGTCCGGTTTCGCCAACCGCAGGACGTCGAAATGCTGAAAAACGCGATACGCAAGGTAGCTCAGAGTCCACACGCAAAACAGAGCTGGCGCGGACCAGTAGAGAAGGGCCAGCGGAATTCCCAAGAGCGAGAAAAAGAAGACGTTGCCAAGCTCAGGCAGCACCAAGGCAAGCCCAGCCACCGCCCCAAGAGCAAAATAGTATCGCACGGTTTCGCCCATTTCCTGCGCCGACCCTGTGAGGAAGCGAACCACCCTGGGGGACAAGCGGACATCCGACCAATTGCCTCAGTCGGTGGGTAGGTCGACAAGGCCGATCTTGGCTTTGTCGACACCACATGTGGCAGGATGTTTGGGGATATGGGGCTCCCCATGATGCTTCGGAGGCCTGTAGGCCTGCTCGGTTCAGGCGGGCTCGGCCTGTACGGTTTTTCCTTCAAGAATCCCGAGCGTCGCCGCGACAACCGCATCCGGCGTGATACCGAAATGCTCGAAGAGCTCGGTCTCCGGCGCCGAGGCCCCGAAGCTCGACATGCCGACGAAGACGCCATCTTCGCCGATGAAGCGCTCCCAGCCGAGCCGCACCGCCGCTTCCACGGCAACCCGGGCCGTGCCGCGCCCGATCACCTGCGCCTTGTAGATTGCGTCCTGCCGCTCGAAGAGCTCCCAGCAGGGCACCGAGATGACTGCCGTCGGAATGCCCTGCGATTCCAGGATCCTCCGCGCAGCCATCGCGATCTGCACTTCAGAACCAGTGGCAAAGAGCGTCGCCTGGCGTTTCCCGGATGCCTCCGCGAGCACATAGGCGCCGCGTGCCGAGAGGTTCTCCGCATCCGCGCGTGCGCGCAGGGTCGGGACAGGTTGGCGCGAATTGATCAGCGCGGTCGGGCCGGAGCGGTTTTCCAGCGCCAGCTCCCAGCATTCCGCCGCCTCGACCCCGTCGCAGGGGCGGAAGACGTCGAGATTGGGCATGGCGCGCAGGCTGGCGAGATATTCCACCGGCTGGTGGGTTGGCCCGTTGCGGCCGATGCCGATGCTGTCATGGCTGAAGCCGAAGATCACCGGCAACTCCATCATCGCCGCCATCCGCAGCGCGTGGCGCTCGTAATCGGAGAAGACGAGGAAGGTGATCCCGAAGGGGACCACGCCGCGATGCGCCGCCATGCCGTTCATCATCGCGCCCATGGCGAATTCGCGCACGCCGTAATGGACGTAGCGGCCGAGCCGCTCTTCCGCCGTGAAGGGCAGGAGGCGCCGCTTGTGCTTGGTCGCGGCCTCCAGATCCGGCGCGCCGGAGATCAGCTCGGGAATGGCATCGCTCACCGCGTCGAGGATCTCGCCGGAGGTGGCAACGCCAGGCTGGGTCGGCCGTACGCTCGCGTAATGCGCCTTGCGGGCGGCCAGCCCCTCGCGCCAGCCATCGGGCAGCGCGCCGCGCATCAGCCGTTCGTATTCGGCTTTCAACGCCGGACCGGCAGTCGTGAGACGGTCCTGCCAGGCCAGACGCTCGGCCCGCCCGCGCGCGCCGCCTTCGCGCCAGGGGGCCAGCAGCTCGGCAGGAATCTCGAAGGGCGCGTGCTCCCAGTTCAGCTGGTCGCGCGTCTCGACACCGTCCTCGGGGATCACCGGGCCGCCATGGGCGACACGCAACCCGGCAAGCCGAGGCGCACCTTTGCCGATGGTCGTGTGGCAGGTGACGAAGGACGGGCGCGGATCGGCCTTGGCGAGCCGGATCGCGGAGTCGATTGCCTCCGGATCATGCCCGTCGCACTCGACCGTGTGCCAGCCGGCAACGCGGAACCGCGCTGCCTGATTCTCGGTGATTGCCTGATCGGTGTCGCCGTCATCGGTGATGCGGTTGCTGTCGAAGAGGAAAATCAGGTGCCCGAGCTTCAGATGCCCGGCCAGTTCGGCGATCTCCTGGCTGATGCCCTCCATGAGGCAGCCATCGCCCACCAGCGCATAGGTGTAGTGGTTGCAGATCTCCGGGCCGAAGCGGGCCCGGAGCGACTCTTCGGCCAGCGCCATGCCGGCAGCATTGGCGATGCCCTGCCCGAGCGGGCCGGTCGTGGTTTCGATCCCGGCCTCCGGGTCGAGCTCCGGATGGCCCGGGCAGTGCGAATGCAGCTGCCGGAAGTTCCGGATTTCTTCCATCGAGATCTTCTGGAAGCCGGCCAGATGGTTGGCGGCATAGATCAGCATCGAGCCGTGGCCATTGGACTGGACGAACCGGTCGCGATCCGGCCAGGTCGGGTCCGCGGCGTCGAATTTCAGGTGCCGGTTGTAGAGCGTGGTGACGATATCGGCCGCCCCGAGCGGGGTGCCCGGATGCCCGTCGCCAGCATTTATGATGGCGTCGAGCGAAAGGAACCGGACGGCATCCGCCATACGGGAAAGATCTGCCATGGTCGGTGCCCTCAGAGCAGGTCGTTGAGCATGCGCATCGTGGAGGTCGGGTTGCGGCTCTTGTAACGCGCGGCCATGTCGTCCTTGTCAATCCGGGTGGAGATTTCCTTGAGCTTATTGGCGATCGCCGCGGCATCGGTGAAGACCTGGCTGGCGTCATGCTCCTTGCAGACGATGTCGAAGGCGATCCAGTCGTCGTAGCCCAGACGCTCAAGGGTGTAGAACAGCTCGATGAACTCCCAGGTGTGCCAGGTGCCGGGCGTCAGGTCCCAGTCGCCGCGCGTGTCGTTGTCGTTGATATGGACGTAGAAGAGGCGGTTGCACTTGTGCAGCAGCGCGGCCGCGGCGGCCGGGTTCTCACCGGCGAGGAAGCAATGGCCGGCATCCAGTGTCGCGCCGAGATTGTCCGCGCCGACGATATTGGCGAAGGCGATCAGCTCGCCGGCATTGCCGATCTGGCAGCGCACGCGCGGCTCGTTCACCTTGTATTCGATGCAGACCTTCAGGTCGCGGTTATGGGCGCAGATCTTCTCGAAACACTCGGCCGAATAGTCGAGCGCGGCGATCGGGTCGAGCTCGAACGGGTAATCGAAGCCTTCATTCAGCGGGCAAGTGTGGAAGCGCGGCGCACCAAGCTCGGCGGCGAGGTCCATCGCGCGCTTGGCATCGTCCACGGCGGCCTGACGGTCTGCCGGATCCTCGGCGGTCCAGGCCCCGCGCAGCCAGCGGTCATTGCGCACGCTGGCATAGTTGATCGCGGAAACGGCGAGGTTGTTGCGCTTGAGGGCTTCCTTGGTCGCGGAGACGTCCGAGGTGTCGGCCGGGCAGCGTATCTCCACCGCGCCAATGCCTTCCGCTGCACCAGCACGGTCGAGATGGGTCGGCGTGTCGGCAGCATCCTGGTAGACCATGAACCGGTTCTTGGTCTGGCCGAGGAAGAGGGTGATGATCGAGAGCTTCAGCATGGCGGCGTCCTTGGTTTCCTTTGATTTTGTTCAGAATTCCCCGCGAACGACATGTCGCGGGGCGCCTTCCACGAAGGCTTCGATTAGGTCGATAAATTGGTCGGAGAGGGGGCGTTGCGCCCCCCGGCTGGCCCAGGCAACATGCGGCGTTACGATGCCGACCAGGCACAACTCGGGCAGCTGTTCCGGGTACCTGCGATCAAGCCGGACCATGTTGACGACGGCAATCTCGTCCCCTTTCAGGCGTTTCGCGGCCTGCTCCGGCGTGGTGTGTGGATGAGTCGCCCAGCGGTGGGGAACCCCGGGCGGGTGCAGCCGCACATCTCGGGCGAGCGTTTCCCAGTCCAGAAAGGCGATTCCGCGCTCCGACATCCCGAACTCCGCTGCGCATTCCAAGGATCACAAAGTGTATACTACAATGCATACATAGTTTCCTGCAATGCGGCATCTATGCATTCTTCCGGACCGTCGGTTGGGTCCATGCTATCTGTTCCTCGAAGACCGGCGCAAAGGATTTGCGATGTTTGAAGAGACCGACCTGGAACGATTCGTCGAGGCCCAGGAGGAGACCTGGGACGGAGCGATGTCGGAGATCGATGCAGGGCTCAAGCAGGGGCACTGGATGTGGTTCATCTTTCCGCAACTGCGCGGGCTCGGGTTCAGCCATCGGGCCACCTATTTCGGCATTGCCGACGCCGGGGAGGCCCGTCGCTATCTTGCCCATCCGATCCTCGGGGGCCGGCTGCTCGAAAGCTGTTCGCGCCTGATGCCGCATGCGGGAGAAAGCCCGGAGCGCATTCTCGGCGATGTCGATGCCTGCAAGCTGCAATCCTGCGCCACGCTGTTTGCCTCCGTCGCGCCGGACCCGGCCCCTTTCGAAGCGTTGCTGGAGGCGTTCTTCCAGGGTGAGCCTTGCGCGGCGACGCTGGAAGCGCTTGCGGCCGGTTCCTGAGGTCGGAGCCAGCCCTGCGTCAGGCACCGGGGTCCAGTTCAGTGGGGCGGCCGGGAAGCGAAAGCGTTGCTGAACTGGCAGGCGTCTCCGAGATGACCTTGCCCGCACGGATCACGGCCAGGCGCGTTGCGCGCAGGCGGATCGCCTCGATCGGGTCCGGTGCTTGCAGGAGGACGAAATTCGCCTTCTTGCCCTTGGCGAGGCCGTAACCTTCCAGCCCCATGATCTTGGCGGAGTTGACCGTGACCGCGTCGAAGCACCAGCGCATGTCCTCCCGGGAGGAGAGCTGGCCGACATGCAGGCCCATGGCGGCGACATCGAGCATGTCGGCGCGGCCGAGGGAATACCACGGGTCCTTCACGCAATCCGAACCGAAACCCACCGTCATCCCCGCGTCCCGCAGCTCGCGGACGCGGGTCTGGCCACGGCGCTTGGGATAGCTGTCGTGGCGGCCTTGGAGCATGATGTTGATCAGCGGGTTCGGGATAACGCGCATCTCGCTCTCGGCCATTAGCGCGATGAGCTTGGAGACGTAGTAATTGTCCATTGAGTGCATGGAGGTCAGGTGCGAGCCGGCGACGCGGCCCTGCAACCCGAGGCGCTGGGTCTCGTAGGCCAGTGTTTCGACGTGGCGGGAATGCGGGTCGTCGCTCTCGTCGCAATGCATGTCCACCATCAGCCCGCGTTCGGCGGCGATTTCGCAAAGCTGGCGAACAGAGTCGGCGCCATCGGCCATGGTGCGCTCGAAATGCGGGATGCCGCCGACCACATCGACGCCCATGTCGAGCGCGCGGATCGTGTTTTCCATCGCGGTCGGGTCGCGGAGCACGCCGTCCTGCGGGAAGGCGACGAGTTGGAGGTCGATATAGTCCTTCACCTTTTCGCGGACTTCGAGCAACGCCTGCACGCCGGTGAGGCTGTCATCGCAGGTATCGACATGGGAGCGGATCGCGCCGAGGCCCATGGAGACGGCGATGTCGCAATAGGCGAGTGCGCGCTGGACGATATCATCGACGCTCTGGATCTGCTTCAGCTCGCCCCAGAGCGCGATGCCTTCGAGCAGTGTGCCAGAGACATTCATGCGCGGGGTGCCGAGGGAGAGGGTCGCATCCATGTGGAAATGCGGATCGATAAAGGGGGGGGTGACGAGGCGGCCCGTGGCGTCGATGGTCCTGGCGGCCTCGGACGGGATGTTCGGCTCGATCGCCGAGATCAGGCCGTCTTCGCAGGCGATATCGGCGCTGGTGCCGTCGGGCAGGGTGGCGTGTTTGACGAGAAGGTCGAGCAAAGTGATCTCCTTCAGATGAGATGGAGTGCAGAGGGCAGCGCCCGACCCTGGGTGGGCGCATGCGACTTTTGAGGGAAGCGATGCAGGGTCGTTCTGCCCAACTCAAGGTCAGCGCGAAACGGAGACAATGCGCCCTCCCGGGGGGAGGGTCGGGCGCGGCCCGGCTTTGAAGCCGGGCCATACCTGTTCGAGCGGAATGCGACTTCTTTCATCGTTGTCCTTTGAACCACGGCTTCAGAAGTGCGCGCGGATAATCCGCTTTTCGCGCCGCAATGATCAGCGCGATGATCGACAGCACATAGGGCACCATCAGGAAGACCTGCCCCGGCACGATCGCCCCGGCCATGGTCTGGAGCCGGACCTGAAGCGCGTCGAACATGCCGAAGAGCAGCGCGCCCAGCAACGCCTTGCGCGGTTGCCAGCTGGCGAAGATCACCAGCGCGATGCAGATCCAGCCGCGCCCGTTGACCATGCCGAAGAAGAAGGCGTCGAAGGCGGACATGGTGAGGAAGGCGCCACCGAGCGCCATCAGCGCCGAGCCGGCAACGACCGCACCAATGCGCAGGCGCATGACGGAAAGGCCCTGTGCGTTCACCGCGTCCGGGTTGTCGCCCACGGCCTTGATTGCAACGCCAAGCGCGGTTCGGTCCATCAGGTACCAGACCAGCCCGACCATCAGCAGCGCCAGCCATGTCAGCGCCGTCTGCTGGAACAGGACGGGGCCGAGGAAGGGGAGGTCCGAGAGGACGGGGATGTCGAGCGCGCGGAAGGGTTCGATCCGGGGCGGCGTGGCGACCTGCGGAAAGATTGTCCGGTAGGCGAAGGACATGAGCGCGGTGGCGAACATGGTTATGCCGAGGCCGGAGACGTGCTGAGAGAGGCCAAGGGGCACGGTCAGGATCGCGTGGAACAGGCCGAACAGCCCGCCGGACAGCGCCGCGGCAATCACGCCGAGCCAGAGCGAGCCGGTCAGATAGGCCACCAGCCAGCCCATCATCGCGCCGACGACGAAGATTCCCTCGATGCCGAGGTTCAGCACGCCGGAGCGTTCGCAGAGAAGCGCGCCCAGCACACCGAAGATCAGCGGCGTGGCGATGCGCAAGCTCGCGGCCCAGAAGCTGTCGGACAGGAAGATCTGCAAAATGTCCATCATGCCGCGTCCTCCGTGCGGACCCGTCGGATGCGGAAGCGGGCGAAGAAGCCGCCGAGCAAGACGCAGATGAGGGACATGGAGACCGTGAGGTCTGCGAGGAAGGAAGAGACGCCCATGGCGCGGCTCATCGAGTCGGTGCCGACAAAGACGGAGGCGATGAAGAGCGCGGCGGCGACCACACCGAGCGGCGAAAGCCCGGCCAGCATGGCGACGACGATGCCGGTATAGCCGAAGCCCGGCGAGAGATCGGAGGTCAGGTAGCCCTTGAGGCCGGCCACTTCGGAGACACCCGCGATCCCGGCCAGTGCGCCGGAGGCGAAGGCGACGGCGAGGAAAATCCGCTTTACCGGCATCCCGGCATGGCGCGCGGCGGCGGCGTTCTCACCGACAGCGCGGATGCGCAACCCCCAGACGGTCATGGCCATGATGACATGGGCGATGATCGCGGTGCCGATGGCGAGCAGGAACCCCGCATGCAGCCGCATTTTGGCAATGAGCTGCGGCAGAACCGCCTCGTCGACAATCGGCTCTGATTGCGGCCAGCCGAGGCTCATCGGGTCCTTCAGCGGCCCCTCCAGCATCATCTGCACGAAGATCAGGATGATGAAGTTCAGCAGCAGGGAGGTGACAACCTCATCCGCCCCGAACCGGGTTTTCAGCAGCGCCGGGCCGAGCATCCCGAGCCCGCCAGCTATCGCGCCGGCCAGCAGCACGACGGGCACAAGCAGGATCGGCGGACCGTCGATCATCCCGGTGCCGACCCAGACTGCGGCCATCGCGCCGAGATAGAGCTGCCCCTCGCCGCCGATATTCCACAGCTTGGCGCGGAAGGCGACGGCGGCGGCCAGCCCGGTGAAGATCAGCGGCGTGGCCCGGGTCAACATCTCTGTAAAGGAGAACAGCGAGCCGAAGACGCCGGTGAACATCTGCCCATAGGCCTCGAAAATCGGCGCCCCGGCGAAGGCCAGCGGAATGGCGGCCAGCAGCAGCGACCCGATGGCGGCCAGCAGCGGCACACCTGTGGTCAGACGCCGTGACGGCTGTTCTCTGGGAACGATCTCGATCATGCGGCATGTCCCGCCATCAGCTGGCCGATGGACGCGCGGTCCCGGCTTTCGGTTTCGGTGAGCTCTCCGGCATGCATGACCAGCACGCGGTCGGCGAGCGAGAGGACCTCGTCGAGATCCTCGGAAATCAGGATGACGCCCGCGCCCGCATCGCGCGCAGCGATCAGGCGGCGCGAGACCTCGGCAGCGGCGCGGAAATCCAGCCCGCGCGTCGGCTGGTTGGCGAGGATCACGTTGGGATGCGTTTCCAGCACGCGGGCGAGGATCAGCTTCTGGATATTGCCGCCCGAGAGCAGTGCGGATCGGGCGTGGATGCCGGGGCCGCGCACGTCGTAAGCGGCGCTGAGCGCTTCCGCATTCTTCGCCATGGAGGCGCGGCGCAGGAAGCCCGCGCGCTGCACATCGGCATCGCCAAGCCGCTCGATCACCAGGTTCTCGGACACGCTCAGCGCCGAGATGATCCCGTCATGGTGGCGGTCTTCGGGGATGCGTCCGATCCCGTGGGAGAGCGCGGCGCGGGGGGTCAGCGCGGCGAGCCGTTCGCCGCCGATCTCGATGCCGCCCGCATTTGGCGCCAGCAGTCCCGAAAGAACCCGTGCCAAAGCGCTCTGGCCGTTGCCGGACACCCCGGCGATGCCGACAATCTCGCCGCCTTTCAGGTCGAGAGTCACGTCACTAAGCCCGCGTGTCTCGCGGGTGGGGTGGATCGACACGCCGTCGAGCTTCAGCACGCTGTCGCGCGGCGTGCCGGGTGTGCGTTCCGGCATGTCATGCTCTTCGCCGATCATCATGCGGATGATGGAATGGGTGTCGGCGTCGGCCGTCACCATCTCCCCGGTCTTCTTGCCGTGGCGCAGCACGGCGATCCGGTCGGAAAAGGCCAGCACCTCGCGCAGCTTGTGCGAGATGAAGATGACCGAGAGGCCGTTCTCCACCATCGAACGTACGGAGGCGAAAAGCGTGTCGGCCTCCTGCGGGGTCAGCACGGCGGTCGGTTCGTCGAGCACAAGGATGCGGACGTCGCGATAGAGCGCCTTGAGGATCTCGACCCGCTGGCGTTCGCCGACCGAGAGCTCGCGCACCTTGCGGTCCAGCGGCGCTTCCAGCCCGGAATGGATCATCAGTGCTTCGAGCTTGGCCCGGGCGGCGCGGCGGTTGCGGTTGAGATGCAGCAGGCGTTCGGTGCCGAGCAGGATGTTGTCGATGACGGAGAGGTTCTCGGCCAGCGTGAAATGCTGGTGTACCATGCCGATCTTCGCCTCGATGGCGGCCTGCGGCTGGCCCGGCGGCAGGATGATCTCGGCGCCATCCTCGTGCCAGACATGCACGCTACCCGCATCGGCGGTGTATTGGCCGAAGAGCATGTTCATCAGCGTCGTCTTGCCGGCGCCGTTCTCGCCGAGAAGGGCAAGCACCTCGCCGCGGGCAAGCTCGAGGTCGATATGATCGGCGGCCAGCACCGAGCCGAAGCGCTTGGTCATGCCGCGCAGGGAGAGGACGGGAGAGGGTTTGGTCATTTCGTGACGATTGTCCGAAGCCAGGAGGGTCGCGCCCGACCCTGGGAGGGCATGCGGAACAGGCGTCGTTGGCAGTGCCATCACATTCCCCCCCAAACGCCTGATCCGGGTATGCCGTCGCAATGCGCCCTCCCGGGGGGAGGGTCGGGCGCGGCCCGGCGGTGTCGCCGGGCCAGTTCTCTGAACGGAGAGTGTCCGCTCCTGATCGATGCCTACTTGTCCGAAACCGGGGCGTCGTCATTCACAGTCACGGTGAACTCGCCCGAAAGGATCGCGGCTTCCTTCGCCTTCACCGCCTCCAGTACGTCGGCCGGAACCAGCGCTTCGTCGGCCACGATCGAGCCGCCGCCATGTTCCATGTAGGAATAGACGCCGTAATCGGCGCCTTCATAGGAGCCGTCGGCAACCTTGGCGATGGCGGTGTCGATGGTCGCCTCCATGTGCCAGATGGCGGAAGCGAGGATGGTCTCGGGGTAGTCGGCCGAGGTGTCGATGACGTTGCCGATGGCCTTCACGCCGCGCTCGACAGCGGCGTCCGACACACCGAAGCGCTCGGCATACATCACGTCCGCGCCCGCATCCATCATCGCGAAGGCGCTCTCCTTGGCCTTCGGCGGATCATACCAGCTGTCGATGAAGTTCACGAGGAACTTGACCTCCGGGTTCACCTCCCGCGCGCCTTCCATGAAGGCGTTCATCAGGCGGTTCACCTCGGGGATCGCGTAGCCGCCGACCATGCCGATCACGTTCGATTCGCTGGCCGCGCCCGCGATCATGCCGGTCAGGTAGGCGGGCTCATGGATATAGTTGTCGAAGACCGAGAAATTCGGCTCCTGCGCCTGGAAGGAGGAGCCCATAAGGAAGCCCGTCTCGGGATAATCCTCGGCGACCTTGCGCGCGGCGCGCTCCACGCCGAACACCTCACCGACGATCAGCTGGTGGCCGGCTTCGGCATATTCGCGCATCACGCGCTCATAGTCGGTGTTGGAGACGTTCTCCGAGAAGACATACTCGATATCGCCACGCTCGGCGGCGGCATTGAGCGCCATGTGGATACGACTGATCCATTGCTGCTCGACCGGCAGCGTGAAGATGGCCGCAACCTTGACCGCGTCGGCCGCCAGGGCCGCGCCGCTCGTGGCCAGCAGGGTCAGCGCCGTGGCGCCGGCAAGCACCGCCCGTCGCCCGATCCGGGACGTGAATTCGATCATTTGAACCTCCATGTTCGCCAGGATATCCGCGATGTGTCGCATATGGCCGTGATGAGAAAGGCCACCGCATCCCTTGGCAATCCTGCGCGTGACTTATCCTCAGGCAATTGCCTTCGAACAGGGCAGAGCGCCTGGTTGCGACATTATTATGCGCCTAACGCCCAAGGAAAGGGCAACCTTCGCGCAGTTCGAGGGCATCTGTGCAAAATCTGCACATCATGCGCGATTTCCCTGCACGTCCGGCTGCGAGCCATGGGCACATGCAGAAAGCCTTTCGCCCCCTCGCCTGGACATTGTTCGCCGCCGCCTCGCTGATCCTTGCCTGGGAGCCGGCGCGATGGCTGGCGCGGAGCTGGCAGGACCCGGCTTATGATTCCATCGGCCTTGTCTATGCCTGCGCCGTTGCGGCGCTGGCGCTGCGCTCTCTGGTGAGCGGCCGGCCGCAGGGCTCTGCCTCCGAAAGGCTTGGCCTCTTCCTGCTGGTGGCGGCCGGGCTGCGGCTGGCGGCGCAACTGCTGGCGATCAACCTTGTCGGGGGCATTGCGCTTGCGGTCGATCTCTACGCGCTGGCAAAGCTCGCGGGGCTGGAGCGCCGACCCGTGCCGCTGGCGCCATTCTGGCTGTCGGTCCTGTTCCTCTTCTCGCTGCCGGTGGAGGCGGTGGTCGAGCGGTTGCTGGGCTTTCCGCTGCAGCTGCTGTCCGCGCAGCTCTCCTGCGGGCTGCTTGGGCTTGTCTTCGAGGACACGGCCTGTGTCGGGATCCGGATCACGCTGGCCGGGCAGGATGTACTGGTTGACCTGCCCTGCGCGGGGGCTTCGGGGCTGCTGCTCCTGCTCGGCTTCTTCGTGGCGATGAATGCGGTGATGCGACCGCGCTGGCCCGTGGCCCTTGTCTGGCTGGCGGCGACGCTTGCGCTTGCCTTGCTGGGAAACAGCCTGCGGATCGCCCTCCTGGCGGCGGGGCTCGCGCTCGGCATCGAGATGATGGCGGAGCCGTTGCATTCGCTGAGCGGGCTTGTGACGCTTGCCCTGTCCGCTCTGCCGCTGGCGCTCTGGTATCGGCCCGCGCCGGCGCGCGCCCCGGTGCCGCACAGCGCCGCGCGCCCTGTCGCCGCGCCGCTGCTCGTGGTGGCGGGCTCTGCCTGCCTCGCCGCCGCGCTCTGGATCGTTGCCCAGCCGGCCCGACCCGTCGATATCTCCCAACCGTTCGCCCCGGACGCCCTGCCCGCACAGCTTGCCGGCCAGCTTCGCGCCGATATCCCGCTCTCTCCGCTCGAAGACCACTATTTCCGCGCCTATGGCGGCGACGCGCAGAAGGCACGATATGGCCCGCTCGGCCTGACCCGCATCCGCACCACCTCGCCGCTGCGCCACCTGCACAGCCCCGATGCCTGCCTGCGGGGTCTGGGCTTCGATGTCACCTTCCTCGGCACCCGCCATGACGGCGCCCCTGCCGCGATCTACCGCGCCACCGGGCCGGACGGGCGCGGTTGGCAGGTTGCCGTCACCATCATCGCGCCGGGCGGACGCATGGTTCCCAGCATTGGCGAGGCGGTCTGGCTCTGGCTGAACGGTCAGGACGGCCAATGGACCGCGTTGCAACGGATCACCCCGCTCGGACTGCCCCCGCAGCAGGTGGGCGCATTGGAGGCCGCCGCCTTCGCCGCGCTCGACCTCCCCCTTCCCAATCCCCTAGGCCCAGAGGAGCCCGCCTCATGAGACATCCTCGTTTCCGAATCTTCCTGCTGCTGATGTATGTCTTCAGCGCCCCCGCGCTCGCCGCGCCGGAAGAGCCCGCCGGACATCTGCTGGGCGAGCTTCACGGGCAACCTGTTGCCCTGCCCATGTTGCGCAGCGATTACGAGATCGACATTGCCGGCGATCTTGCCCGCGTGACCCTGACCCAGGTCTTCGAGAATCCTTACGAAGCGCCGATGCGGGCCGAGTATTTCTTTCCCCTGAACCGTCAAGCGGCGGTACATGCGATGGAAATGGAGCTCGCAGGCGAGACGATCCGGGCGCAGATCAAGCGCAGGCAGGAGGCCGAGGCGAGCTTTGCGGCGGCCGAGAAGGACGGCAAGGCGGCTGCGCTGCTGACCCAACGTCGTCCGAACATGTTCACCCAGACACTCGCAAACCTGGTGCCCGGCCAGCCGGTTACGGTGCGGTTGAGCTATGTCCAGCCGGTGCCGCGCATCGATGGCGCCTATGAACTGGTCGTCCCGCTGCTGGTCGGGCCGCGATATGAAGGCCCGCAGGGGGGCAGTGCCGCGGTCACGGAGGCGGATGGCTGGGAGCTGAAAAAGCTTCCGGCGGCACCGGTCTTCGGGCTGGACCTGCCCGACCGGCTCGCGCCGGAGCGGGTCTCTCTGGATTTGTCCCTGCGTTCGGCGCTGCCGGTGATCTCGCTGAGTTCGCAGACCCATCCGCTCGAGATCGTCGAGAAAGACGGCGTGCAGGAGGTCCGCTTCGCCACCGGCCGCGTGCTCGACAATCGCGACCTGGTGATCCGGTATATCCTCGGCGGGGCACAGCCCACCGCCGGCGTGATCGCGCATCGCGACGATACCGGCGGCTACCTCTCGCTGATGGTCGAGCCGCCCCGCAGCTCCGAGGCGATGGAGCCGACCGCGCGCGAGATCGTCTTCGTCCTCGACAGTTCCGGCTCGATGGGGGGCGATCCGATTGCGGCGTCCAAGCGGTTCATGGCCGCGGCGCTGGACGGGCTGCGGCCACAGGATCACTTCCGGATTCTCTCCTTCGCAACCGAGACCCATCATTTCGCCGAACAGTCCCTGCCGGCCAATCCGTCCAATCTCAAGGCGGGGCACCGCTTCGTGCGCGGCCTGGAAACGGGCGGCGGGACGGATATCTTCGGCGCTGTGCGCACCGCGCTGAGCGTGGACCAGCCGGAGAACAGGCTGCGGCTCGTGGTCTTCCTGACGGACGGCTATATCGGCGACGAGGCGAGCGTGCTGCGCGAGATCCGAGGCCGCATCGGCGCTGCGCGGATCTATGCATTCGGGATCGGCGCTTCGGTCAATCGCTACCTGCTGGAAGGCATGGCCGAGGAGGGGCGCGGCTATGCGCGCTATGTCGACCCGACCCAGACCAGCACGGAGGCCGCCGAGCAACTCGCTGCTGACCTGCGCACGCCGCTGCTGACCGATGTTTCGATCGACTGGGGAGGGATGGCGGTCTCCGAGGTGACGCCGGCGCGGCTGCCCGACCTTTTCGACGGCAGGTCCCTGCGGCTCCTGGCGCGGTTCGAAGGGGAGCTGCCGGAAGAGATCCGGGTCACCGGACGCGTGGCGGGGCAGTCGGCGTCGCTGCCGGTCAAGCTGCGCGAGATCGCCGAGGAGAGCGAAGACGGCGCGGCGCTGCCGCTGACCTGGGCTCGCAGCCGGATTGCCGATCATGAACGCGCGCTGGCGGTGCGCGACGGCGATGCCGGCGCGCGCGAGGCGGACATCACCCGGCTCGGGCTGGACCACGGGCTGCAAAGCCGCTTCACCTCCTTCGTCGCGATCTCCGAACAGGTGATCAATCCCGGCGGCAAATCGGACCCCGCCTCCGTGCCGCTGCCACAGGGCGCCGGTGTGCCGGCCACGGCCTATCCGAGCTTCGGTGGCGCCTCGACGCCCGAGCCGCCGGCCTGGTTCGGGGTGCTGCTGCTGGCGGCTTTCGGTGCGCTGCGGCTTCACCGGGGCAAGCGGGACTGTTAAGGCGGGATCGACGGAGGAAACGAGATGCAGGCAGCGCCCTACAAGGTCCTGATCGTCGATGACGATCCGGGTATTCGCGAGGTGATCGCCATCGCGCTGGAAGATGCCGGCCTGCGCTGCCGGCAGGCGAGCAACGGCCAGGCGGGGCTGGTGGACGTGGACCGGAACGCGCCCGATCTTGTCATCCTCGATATCGGCATGCCGGAGATGGACGGGTTCGAGACCTGCCGCGCGATCCGGCGCCAATCCGCCGTGCCGATCCTGTTCCTCACCGCGCGGGACGAGGAGATCAACCGCATCCTCGGCTTCGAGCTTGGCGGCGACGACTACGTCACCAAGCCTTTCAGCCCGCGCGAGCTGGTGTTGCGGGTCAAGGCGATCCTTGCGCGGGCCAATGGCGCGCTGCACCAGGAGGAGCGGCTCGGCCACGGGGTGCTCGAGATGGTGCCCGCGCGCCATCACTGCACCCTGGCGGGCCAGCCGGTCGAGCTGACGGCGACGGAGTTCCAGCTCCTCGCCGCCTTGCTGCGCTCGGGCGAACGGGTGCTCACGCGCGACCAGCTTATCCAGGCCGTCTATGGCGCGAGCGCCCAGCATTCGGACAGGACCGTCGACAGCCATATCCGCAACCTGCGGCGCAAGGCCGCTGCGCTTGGTGTCTCGGATCTCGTGTCGACAGTGCATGGGGTCGGGTTGAAGCTGGGCACATGTCGTTTGTGAGTGTCCGGCGGAAATGGCGCCCGCCGCTCTGGTTGATGATCGCAGCACTGGTGGGATTGCTGACAGCCTTGCCGCTGGTCGGGCTGGTGATGGCCCGGCTGGCCGATGACCAGTTCCTGCGCGAGACGGAGCGAAGCCTGATCGACCAGGCGGCCATTCTTGCCGCGCTGCATGCCGACGCGCTGGCCCGCGCCAGGGCGGAGGATCTCCCCGGCATCCCGCTCTCCGAGGCCGCACGGATGCGCCTGGCCGAGGATTTCCACCCGGTCGAGCCGCGACTGTCGCTTGCGACTGCGGAGATCGACCCGCCGGCGGAAGCGGTCGAGCCGGCGGAGGGCGCACTCCATCCCCTGCATGAACAGCTCGCCGCCCCGTTGTCCGAGCTGGCACAGAGGGTCCAGAAGACGACGCTGGTCGGCTACCGCTTCACCGATTCAGAGGGGCGGGTGGTCGCGTCGAGCGGCGAGGGGCACGGACGTTCCCTGGCGCATCTGCCCGAGGTCTCGGCGGCCCTTTCGGGCGAGGTCGCCACGCGCCTGCGTTATCGCAAGCCGCTGGAGACGCGCGACCGGATCGGTTCGATCAGCCGTGACACGCTGTTCCGGGTCCATGCCGCGCATCCGGTGATACTCGGGGACCGGATCGTCGGCGCTGTCCATCTCTCGCGCACGCCGGACGGGCTGATGGATTTCCTCTATCGCGAGCGCGCCCCGCTGACGGGCGTTCTGATCGGGATGGCCACAGTGGCCCTGGTGATCGGTTTCGTTTTCTGGCGCACGATCTCGGCGCCGATCCAGGCCCTGCGGGACCAGAGCCAGGAGGTGGCGAGCGGGGCTCGTCCAGCGCCCGTGCCGCTGCGCCATTACGGGATGCGCGAGCTGGCGGAACTGGGGCAGAGCCTGCTCTCCATGGCGTCCAGCCTGTCGGAACGGTCCGAGGCGATCGGCACCTATACGCAGCATGTCACCCATGAGCTGAAGTCGCCGGTCACGACCATTGTCGGCGCAGCGGAGTTGCTGGAGATGGCGGGGGATCGGCTCGAGCCCGAGCAACGGGCGCGGCTCTTGGCGCAGATCCATGCAGAGGGGCTGCGGATGGATGCGCTGCTGTCGCGGCTGCGCGAGCTGGCCCGGGTGCGGGGGCTCACGGGCGCGGAGACAACCAGACTGGAGGCCGGGGTTGCACGCATTCGAGCGAATTTCCCGGAGCTGGAGCTTGCCCTGTTCGCGCCGGAGGGCTGGCAGGTCGCACTGTCGGGAGATGAGCTGGAGATCGTCCTGACCCAGCTTCTGCGCAACGCGTCCGAGCATGGCGCGACGCGGGTCGAGCTGGAGGTCCTGCCCGAGGTGCAATGCCTGGTTGTCCGCGATGACGGGTCGGGCATTTCGCCGGGCAACGCGGCGCGGCTCTTCAATCCCTTCTTCACCACCCGCCGCGAGGCGGGCGGCACCGGGATGGGGTTGGCCATCGTTGTCGCGATCCTCGAGCGGCGGCGAGGACGGATCGGGGTGGAGGACAGGGCACAGGGCGCGGCCTTTCGGCTTTACCTGCCGTCGGAGCCACGCGGCGTCTGATCCTGTGCGATTGCTCTCTCGGTCTGGCTTGAATCGCTGGTTCGGTCGCCGCGGGGGTCTGATGGCGATGTCAGCCACCAGCCATCAAGGGCGATCGAGCGTGGCACACCGCGCAGGACAAGGTCTCGTTTCATCTGGTTCTCCTGTTTTTACCTGTCTGCGAACATGGCGGTGACGCGCGCAGCCGGTTTGCAGGTGTCGTGCAGGATTTTCGCAGGGATGGCGCTGCAACATCCGGGGTCCGCACTTTGTCCCGGCCAAACCCGAAGACCTTCAAGCCATTGTGCGCGGATGACAAAGCGCCAACCCGCCGGGACGGGCAGGCGCTGGCACGGCGACCTTCGGCCTTGATTCCGTGCCCATTGACGTATCGCCGCTACCCGTTCCATTCGAGTATTCTGGCGGGATTTCGAGACGACCCTGTCAGTCTTGCCAGCGCCAGCCGGGCACGAAGCCGGACAGGCAGTCCGCGATGGCCTCCTCGGACGCGTCGCCAGAACGGTCGAGCACGGCCACCAGCCCACGCTTTCGGTCCTCTGTGACCTCGATGACGCGCGGTGCCAACCCGGCCTCGACAAGGGCCATGTCGAAGACCCGTGCGATGGCGCGCTTGCGCAGCTCCGGCTTGAAGACCTTGCCGACCATGGTCAGCGGCATCGCATCGACAATCTCGACGTATTTCGGCGTGGCGGCGCGTTCCCAGATATGCTCCCGGGCGAATTCCGACAGTTCCTCGACCGTCACCTGCGCTCCTTTGACAAGCTCCACATAGGCACAGGGCAGCTCGCCGGAGTGAATGTCGGGTTGGCCGATGGCGGCGACAAGCGCCACGTCGTGATGGGCGATCATCGCCTCCTCGATCTCGGCGGGGTCGATATTGTGCCCGCCGCGGATGATCAGGTCCTTGGCGCGCCCGGTGATCCAGAGATCGCCCTCCGCGTCGAGACGGCCGAGATCGCCGGTACGCAGCCAGGTTTCGTCTGCATAGAGTCCGGCATTGCGCTCGGCCTCGATATAGGTCCGCCCGGGAAGCATGCCGGGCGAGGAGACGCAGATCTCCCCAACTTCATCCGGACCGCAGTCGGCGCGGATCTCGCCATCGGGACCGATATCGAGAATGCGCACCGCACAGAATGGCACGGGCAGGCCGACCGAGCCGACCTTGCTCCCGTCGCCGCCCGGGGTAATCGAGACCATGCAGGTATTCTCCGTCATCCCGTAGCCTTCGAGGATCGACAGCCCGGTCGCTTCCTCGAAATGCCGGAACAGCTCCATCGGCATCGGCGCCGAGCCGGAAACGGCGAAACGCAACGAAGAGACATCCGCATCCACCGGGCGTTGCATCAGTGCAGCCACGGCGGTCGGCACGACAACGGCGATGCTGGCCTGGTAGCGTTCGACCAGCTTCCAGTAATTGTCGAACACCCCTTCGCCGCGATAGCCCTGCGGCGTCGGCAGCACGATCTGCGCCCCGCTCTGCAACGCCAGCCCGAGCGCGACATGCCCGGCCATGACATGAAAGAGCGGCAGCGGGCAGA
Source organism: uncultured Tropicimonas sp. (assembly GCA_947497945.1). Lineage (GTDB taxonomy): Bacteria > Pseudomonadota > Alphaproteobacteria > Rhodobacterales > Rhodobacteraceae > Tropicimonas. The sequence continues at coordinate 36,490 of CANMIP010000005.1, forward strand.
GCAGGACATCTTCCGGGCCGCAGACCGCATCGGCGAACATCCAGCCCTGGTAGAGCACGCCGGAGACCATGTGCTGCGCCACCTTGGGCGTGCCGGTCGTCCCGCCGGTATGAAAGAGTGCCGCGACGCGATCCTCGGGGCCGTCCTCAAAAGCCAGCCGGTCGGCGGGTTGCCTGGCCAGTTCACGCGCGAAGTTGTAGATCCGTGCATGGTGCTTGTTGGGGTTGCGCGGGCGGACGACGCTGAGAATGCCGGCCTTGAGTGGCGGCAGGTAGCCGGCGAGGTCGACCTCCAGCAGGGTCGTGACATTGGGCGCGAAGGCGACGGCCTGCGCGGCCTTCTGGGCGATATCCGTCTTCGGGATCGAGCGCAGGGTGACGACCACCTTCGCCTTCGTCTCCCGCAGGATGGCCGAGATCTGTTCGGCTTCCAGCAGCGGGTTGATCGGGTTGACGATCCCGGCCGTCATCGCGCCGAGCATAGCGACAACGGTCTCGCAGCAATTCGGCATGACCAGCGCCACCACGTCGTCTGGCCCGACCCCATGCGCGCGGAAGAGATTGGCGCATTGCGTGACCTGCGCCAGCAACGTGTCATAGGTGAGCGTGCGGCCGTTGTCCTGCGGGCTCGAGGTCAACTGGAAGCTCAGGGCCGGGCGGTCGCCATGGGCGGCGGCGCTGTGGCTGAGCATCTCGTGGATCGTCCGGAAGGGGCGATACGCCTCCCAGCTTGTCGTCTTTGCCAGGTCGCGTCGTGCCGCGAGCACCTCTTGCATGGACATGGCTTTCTTCCCTTCGCCGCTGCCTGTTCGTTCCGAGTTGTCTATCATTGAAAGCCGCCTCGCCGCGCTGTCCGTGTCGGGGAACGCCACGTTTGGGCGAGGATAGCATGTTTCGCGCCGCAGGCCTCGTCCCGCAATGACGGGACCATCCGGCGCCCGCCTGCCCTTGAGCAACAAACTGCCTGCGCGCGGGGCATTTTGGTGCTGTCTTGCGCCTGTCATCTGCATCTGGTCTTTCTCCGGTCCAGACCCCGCTCGCCGGCGCTTGCATCGGGCGGGAAAACGGGAAAGCATGGCACATGGAAAGACCGTCTCTGAAAAGCTGGGCAGACGCTGCCCCCCGCCTTGTCGCCGTGGCCGCCGGCCGCGATGCCGCAGACCTCGTGATCCGACAGGGGATCTGGGTCAATGTCCAGAGCCGCGAGTTGCTGCCCGGCCATGATATCGCCGTCGCTGAAGGGCGCATCGCCTATGTCGGCCCGGACGCAAGCCACTGTATTGGCGCAGAAACCAAGGTGATCGAGGCCGACGGCCGCTACATGCTCCCCGGTCTCTGCGACGGGCATATGCATGTCGAATCCGGCATGCTCACCCCGGCCGAATTCGCCCGCGCCGTGATCCCGCATGGCACCACGAGCATGTTCACGGACCCCCACGAAATAGCCAATGTGCTCGGTCTCGAAGGCGTCCGGCTGATGCATGACGAGGCGCTGCTGCAACCCGTCAACATCTTCACCCAGATGCCCTCCTGTGCGCCCTCCGCGCCGGGGTTGGAGACGACCGGTTTCGAGATCACGCCCGAGGATGTGGCCGAGGCAATGCAATGGCCTGGCATTGTCGGGCTGGGCGAGATGATGAACTTCCCCGGCGTGATCGGCGCGGACCCGAAGATGCTTGCCGAGATTGCCGCCACCCAGGCGGCCGGAAAGACCGTGGGCGGGCATTATGCCTCTCCCGATCTTGGCCCTGCCTTCCACGCCTATGCCGCCGGTGGCCCTGCTGATGACCACGAAGGCACGCAGGAGGCCGACGCCATCGCCCGTGTCCGTCAGGGTATGCGCGCCATGCTGCGGCTCGGTTCGGCCTGGTATGATGTCGAGAGCCAGATCACGGCGGTGACCGAAAAAGGGCTCGATCCGCGCAACTTCATTCTCTGCACCGATGATTGCCATTCCGGCACGTTGGTGAATGAGGGCCATATGAACCGTGCCGTGCGCCACGCCATCGCCTGCGGCTGCGACCCGCTGATCGCTCTGCAGATGGCGACGGTGAACACGGCGAGCCATTTCGGCCTCGAACGCGAGCTGGGCTCCATCGCGCCCGGACGGCGGGCCGATATCATCCTGTCCTCCGATCTCCACGCGCTTCCCATCGAAACGGTGATCGCGCGCGGCAAGATCGTCGCCGAGAACGGGGCGATTGCGGTCGACTGCCCGCATCTCGACTGGCCGGATCACGCCCGCAAAACGGTCCATCTCGGCAAGGAGCTTGGCGCAGCGGATTTCGAGATCCCCGCGCCGAGCGGCGCCAACCAGGTCCGGGTTCGGGTGATCGGCGTGGTCGAGAACCAGGCGCCGACGCGGGCGCTCAGCGCCGACCTGCCGGTGGTGGACGGGCGCATCGAGGCCGAGGGCGGCGTCTGCCAGATCGCGCTGGTCGAGCGGCACCGGGCGACCGGTGCGGTGACCAATGCTTTCGTCGAGGGGTTCGGCTATGAGGGCCGGATGGCCATGGCCTCGACCGTCGCCCATGACAGCCACCACATGATCGTCGTGGGCACCTCCCGCGCCGACATGGCGCTGGCGGCGAACCGGTTGGGCGAGGTCGGCGGCGGCGTGGTTCTCTTCGCGGATGGAGAGGAGCAGGCGCTGGTCGAGCTGCCGATAGCCGGGCTGATGTCGGATGACCCGGCCCCGACTGTCGCCGCGAAGACCGAGTCGCTGGGCGCGGCGATGGAAGCGGCCGGATGCAAGCTCAACAATGCCTATATGCAACATTCCCTGCTGGCGCTTGTCGTGATCCCGGAGCTGCGGATCTCGGACAAGGGGCTGGTGGACGTGACGAAATTTGAAACGACCGACCTGGTCGAGAAAGTCCTGACATGAACGATATGACGCCGGTTGTGACGCCGGAAATGCCGGAGCGGGCGCTGTTTCGCGACCCTGAAGCAGCCGTTGACCGGCTGATCGAACTCTATGAGCAATCCGTCGATTTCCTGACCGAGAAATTTAGCGAATGCCTCTCGGGCGCGAAGCCGCCGCATCGCTTCCGTGCCTTCTATCCCGAGATCCGGCTGGTCTCGACGAGTTTCGTCGAGGCGGATTCTCGTCTGGCTTTCGGCCATGTGACCGAGCCGGGAGTCTATGCGACCACCGTCACCCGGCCCGACCTCTTCCGCAACTACCTGATCCAGCAGATCGGCCTGGTGCTGAAGACGCATGGGCAGGCGGTGATGATCGGCGCCTCCGACACGCCGATCCCGATCCATTTCGCGGTTCTGAACGATGCGCGGCTTTCGGTGCCGCAAGAAGGGGCGATGGATTTCCAGATGCGGGACGTGTTCGACGTGCCGGACCTGGCGACGACCAATGACGACATCGTCAATGGCTATGGCTTCACCTATGCCGATGGTGCGCGCCCGCTGGCGCAGTTCACGGCGCAGCGGGTCGATTACTCGCTGGCACGGCTGAGCCATTACACCGCCACCGGCCCGCATCACTTCCAGAACCACGTGCTCTTCACCAACTACCAGTTCTATGTCGAGGAGTTCGAAGCCTATGCCCGCGCGGCGCTGAACGACCCCGACAGCGGTTACACGTCCTTTGTCGCGCCGGGGAATGTCGAGATCACGGATGGGGATACGCAGATCCCCGAGCCCTCCAAGATGCCGCAAATGCCGACCTACCATCTCAAGCGGGAGAATGGCGGCGGGATCACGCTGGTCAATATCGGCGTCGGGCCGTCCAACGCCAAGACGGCGACCGACCATATCGCCGTGCTGCGCCCGCATGCCTGGCTGATGGTGGGCCACTGCGCCGGGCTGCGCAACAGCCAGGCGCTGGGCGATTTCGTCCTCGCCCATGCCTATCTGCGCGAGGACAAGGTGCTGGATGACGACCTGCCGGTCTGGGTGCCGATCCCGCCGCTGGCGGAGGTGCAGGTTGCGCTGGAGGATGCGGTCGAGCAGGTGACCAAGCTGGAAGGCTACGATCTCAAGCGGATCATGCGGACGGGCACCGTGGCCTCGGTGGACAACCGCAACTGGGAGTTGCGCGACCAGACCGGGCCGGTGCAGCGGCTGAGCCAGAGCAGGGCGATTGCGCTGGACATGGAAAGCGCCACGATCGCGGCCAACGGATTCCGTTTTCGGGTGCCCTACGGCACGCTTCTGTGCGTCTCGGACAAGCCGCTGCATGGCGAATTGAAGCTGCCGGGCATGGCGAGCGAGTTCTACAAGACACAGGTCGCGCGGCACCTTCTTATCGGAATTCGAGCGATGGAATTGCTCCGCGGAATGCCTCTTGAAAGGCTTCATTCAAGGAAATTGCGCAGTTTTGAAGAAACAGCCTTCCTCTGACCCGGCAAAATTTCGTAGAAACCCCTTGTTTTCCTGATCAAACAGCCACAAAACGTTGTGGGCTGTGCCAACATGGCGTAGAATCAGCCGAATAAGCCCCAATAGAATGGGCAACAACGAGGAGACCATACATGGCCACCAAACCGATGACCAAGACGCAGCTTGTTGCCGCTATTGCGGAGGCAATGGAAGCCGACAAGAAGACCGCGACCGCAGCGCTCGATGCCGTGACCGGCATCATCACCAATGAAGTGTCCGGCGGCGGCGCCGTGACCCTGCCCGGGATCGGCAAGATCTATTGCCGCGAACGTCCTGCGCGCCAGGTCCGCAACCCGGCCACCGGCGACATGATCGACAAGGAAGCAGACAAGGTCGTGAAAATGACGATCGCCAAGGCGCTGAAGGATTCGGTCAACGCCTGAGGCAGATCGAGCTTTCACGCTTGAGTTGAGGGGGTCGCCTTGAGGCGGCCTCTTTTCTTTTGTGGCCGGGTCACATGCCAGGGAAATCCTGCATGCGCCGTCGAAGAAAGTCATTCGCGGCGTCGTGGAACCGAACGTTTCCGCCGCGAGCGTCGAAACTGGCCTGTATCGCTGCCAGATGCGCCTCGAATGGCGCCCAGGCCGGGTCCGACGTATCGCCCGGGGCGCGTTCATAGGCAACGAAGCTCGACTGTGCGCCCCGGATCGGGCTGACCATGTCATCAAGCCCGAGATGTCGCGCCCCGGCGATCATCCGGTCGAAATCGGCCGGCGTCCAATGGGCGAGCACCCATTCGATCCCCTCGCTCTCGAAGGTTATGTCGATGAAGCCGGCCGCGTCGATCACGGTCTCGATCTGCTCAAGCGCCACGCTCCCGTCTTGGGGCCACGCCAGCTTCAGATAGGCACCGACGCTCTCGTAGAAATCCTCCGCGTCGACCTGGTCCAGCATGGCCTTGCGGGCGGCATCGCATTTCCGCCGATGTTCCGTGCGGTCCCGCCGGCGGCTCCTGGCCACGCTCACCATCGCATTGATGCGCGGACCGAAGGCCAGCACGGCGATAGCGCCCAGCGCAAGGACCAGGATCCCCGGGTTGTCACGCAACACGTCGATCACGATATTTGCGCCGCGCATGGTCTGATCTCCATATTTGCGCCAGCCAAAGGATGCCGTTGGTCATCACGGGTCAAGGCGGCGCGCGAAACTGGCGGCTTTCCATTCTCGACTGTGGCGCGTAGCCCTGCCGGGAGGCCGCGCGCAACAACAGGACGGAACATGGATATTCGGGCTTTGGCGATGGGGCTGGCATTTGCCCTGATGTGGTCTTCCGCCTTCACCTCGGCACGGATCATCGTGGCACATGCCCCGCCCTTGGGGATTTCGGCCATCCGGTTCCTGATCGCCGGGCTGGTGGCGGTCGCGATTGCCCGGTTTCTGGGGCAATCCTGGCGGCTGACGACAAGCCAGGCGCGCGCGACGGTGATCTTCGGGATCTGCCAGAACGCGCTCTATCTCGGCCTGTTCTTCGTCGCCATGCAGACCATCGAGGCCTCGATGGCCGCGATCATCGCCTCGACCATGCCCTTGCTGGTTGCGCTGGCCGGGCTGGCGATCTTTGGTGAGCGGGTACGGCCGCTCGGCATAGTCGGGCTGGCTGTCGGTTTTGCCGGGGTTGCGCTCATCATGGGAAGCCGTTTGCAGGGCGGCGGGGTCGATCCCTGGGGGATCGCCTATTGCGTGATCGGGGTTCTGGCGCTGACCTTCGCGACGCTTGCGGTGCGGGGGGCCTCCTCGGGCGGCAATGTGCTGATGATCGTCGGGCTGCAGATGCTGGTGGGCGCGGCCGTCCTGGCGCCGGCCTCGCTGCTGCTGGAAGAGTGGCGGATCGAATGGTCGCCGGAATTCGTCCTTGCCTTTGCTTATACGGTGATCGTGCCCGGGCTGGTGGCGACGCTGACATGGTTCCTGCTGGTGCAGCGGATCGGGGCTGTGAAGGCCGCGACCTTCCACTTCCTAAACCCGTTTTTCGGTGTCGCCATCGCGGCGCTGATGCTCGGAGAGCGGCTCGGACCCTGGGATATTGTCGGTGTCGGTGTGATCATGCTGGGCATTCTCGCGGTGCAGCTTTCGCGGCAGCCTGTAACAGATCCCACGCGGAAGTGAGTCCACGCCAGTACCTCGTGTAATGACAGCCGGGGCGGCATCGGCCATCTCTCTGGCATGGAATATTTGCTTGGATATGGCGCGGGGCTGCTGACCCTCATCAACCCCTGCGTGTTGCCGATATTGCCGATCGTGCTGGCGACCGCCCTTCAGGCGAGCCGCTGGGGGCCTGTGGCGCTGGCGGCAGGGATGTCGCTTTCCTTCGTGGTGCTAGGGATAGGGGTTGCAACCTTCGGCTATGCCATCGGCCTGACCGAGGATGTCATCGGACAAGCCGCTGCGGTGCTGATGATCGGTTTCGGCTTTGTGCTGCTGGTGCCACGCTTCTCGGCCAGCTTTGCCACCGCGACTGCAGGCATTGCCGGGTCGGCGGATGCGCAATTCGACACGATCGACCGTTCCGGCCTGCCCGGGCAGTTTCTCGGCGGCATGCTGCTCGGGGCGGTCTGGAGCCCCTGCGTCGGGCCGACCCTTGGCGCGGCGATCTCGCTGGCAAGCCAGGGCGAAAGCCTCGGACGTGCCGGGCTGATCATGCTGACCTTCGCGGTCGGTGTCTCGACCGTCATCCTTGCGCTCGGATATGGCGCGCGCTCGGTCATCCAGAAGCGGCAGGCCTGGATGCGCGCCGTGGCGACCCGTGGTCGCCCCATCCTCGGAGTGGTCTTCGTCGCGGTCGGGCTGGGGCTGCTGCTCAACGTTCATCACATGGTCGAGGCCTGGGCGGTGGAGCACATGCCCATCTGGTTGCAAGACCTTTCCGTTTCCATCTGATCAAAAGGAGATTTCCAATGGATCGTCGTTCTTTCCTCGCCCTTGCCGGTGCAGTTGCAACACTCCCGCTTGCTTGGCGCGCCATGGCCAGCGGGATGGCCTACAAGCCGGGCCTCGTGACCCAGAAGCTCAAGGCGGGCGAGACCGTCTTTCTGGACTTCAAGGCCAGCTGGTGCACAACCTGCGCCGCGCAGGAGCGCGTGATCAAGGCACTCAAGGCGGACAATCCGGCCTATGAGCAGGCGATCACCTTCATCGATGTCGATTGGGACGATTACGGCAAGTCCGATCTCGCCAAGTCTCTCAAGATCCCGCGCCGTTCGACGCTGGTCGTTCTGAAGGGCGACAAGGAGCTGGGGCGGATCGTGGCCGATACCTCGAAGGGCTCGATCAAGTCGCTGATGGATACCGCGCTCACGGCCGCCAGCGCCTGACGGCAGGCGCGACAGCGAAACCTGTCGCGCAACCGGCCCGATGCTGTAGACCTCGACGCGCCGGCCCTCTAGGTTGGCGCAGTCAGCGGAGCGAGGCGAGATGAGCGAGACGGGCGAGAGCGGCTACCAGGTCCTGGCGCGGAAATACCGCCCCAATACCTTCGCGGATCTTGTAGGCCAGGATGCGATGGTGCGGACGCTGAAAAACGCGTTCGCTGCCGATCGGATCGCGCAGGCCTTCATCATGACCGGCATTCGCGGAACTGGGAAGACCTCAACCGCGCGGATCATTGCCAAGGGGATGAACTGCATCGGCCCGGATGGCGGCGGCGGACCGACCACCGAGCCCTGTGGGCAGTGCGAGCATTGCGTTTCCATCGCCGAGGGGCGCCATGTCGATGTGCTGGAGATGGACGCCGCCTCCAACACCGGCATCGACGATATCCGCAGCCAGGTTCTGGACTCGGTCGCCTATGCGCCCTCTTCGGCGCGGTTCAAGGTCTATATCATCGACGAGGTCCACATGCTCTCCAAGAGCGCGTTCAACGCGCTGCTGAAGACGCTGGAGGAGCCGCCGGCGCATGTGAAATTCATCTTTGCCACCACCGAGATCCGCAAGGTGCCGGTCACCGTGCTCTCCCGCTGCCAGCGTTTCGACCTGCGCCGGATCGAGCCGGAGGAGATGATCGCCATGTTGCATCGGATCGCCGATGCCGAGGCAGGCGAGATCTCCGAAGAGGCGCTGGCGCTTCTGGTGCGCGCCTCCGAGGGATCGGCGCGTGACGCGACCTCGCTTCTGGATCAGGCGCTGAGCCAAGGTGTCGGCGAGACGACGGCCGACAATGTGCGCGCCATGCTCGGCCTGGCCGATCGCGGGCGGGTGCTGGACCTTTTCGAGATGGTTCTGAAAGGCGATGCGGCCGGCGCGCTGACCGAGCTGTCCGCGCAATATGCCGATGGCGCCGACCCGATGGCCGTGCTGCGGGATCTGGCAGAGGTCTGCCACTGGGTCTCGGTCATCAAGATCACGCCGGAAGCCGCCGAAGATCCGACCGTGCCGCCAGACGAGCGGGATCGCGGGCGGGTGATGGCGGAAGCGCTGGTGATGCCGGTGCTGACCCGGATGTGGCAGATGCTGCTCAAGGCGCTCGATGAGGTCAGCCAGGCGCCCAACGCGATGATGGCCGCCGAGATGGCGATCATCCGCCTGACCCATGTCTCCGAGCTGCCGACGCCAGGGGACCTTGTTCGCCAGATGAAGAACGCGCCGCCGCCTGCGCCGGGCGCGCCGGCAGGGCCGGAGGGCGGGATGCGACAGGATTCCGGGGCTCCGGTTGGCCAGGCCGCGCCGCCGATATCCGCGCCGATGGGGACATCCGGCGGTCCGGTGGCCGCATTGCAGACCGCGCCGGCGATGGCACTGGCACAGTTTGCCAGTTTCGACCATGTGATCGAACTGATCGCCGCCCATCGCGACATTGCGCTTCAGATCGAGGTCGAACGAACGCTGCGGCTTGCGAAATACTCCCCCGGTCGGATCGAGTTCGAACCGACGCCCAATGCGGCGCCCGATTTCGCCCAACGGCTTGGCGCGGCCCTGCAACGCTGGACGTCGACCCGATGGGCCGTGATTGTTGTCAGCGAGGGCGGCGCTCCGACCATCGCCGAAGCCCGGAACGCCGCCACGCGTGCACTGGAAGAGGAAGCGATGGCACATCCGCTGGTCCAGGCGGTGCTGGAGAGTTTCCCGCAGGCGCGCATCGCCGAAATCCGGACGCAGGCAGAGATCGCGGCCGAAGCGGCGGTCGAGGCATTGCCGGAAGTCGAGGACGAGTGGGATCCTTTCGAGGAGACGTGAGGCGGCAATGCGGATCGGCTTCGGGATCTTTGCCCATAACGAGGCGCGGGACCTGCCGCGCTTGCTGGATGACATTCGCGCGCAGGATATCCTGACCGACCCGGCCATCGATTTCGAACTTCACCTTCTGGCCAATGGCTGCACGGATGACACAGTTCAGGTCGCCCGCTCCCATCCGCTCGCAAGCCGGCTCGGGGCTGCTTTTGTCCTTCATGACCTCGCCGAGGGCGGCAAGAGCCGGACCTGGAATCGCTATGTCCATGATTTTACAACCGATTGCGACATGCTCGGCTTTCTCGATGCCGATATCCGGCTGCCCGATCCCGGCCTGTTCTCCGGCCTGGCCCAGTCGCTTGCTGCCCGGCCGGAGCTTCTCGCCTTTGTCAGCCGTCCGGTCGCCGATGCGGCAGGGGCCAGGACGCCGATTGCGCGGGCGATCCTGCGCGGCGGGGGCAGTTCGGATGACTGGCGGCACGCGATCTGCGGACAATGCTACCTGTTGCGATCCGAGGTGGCGCGCGGCATCCATTTGCCGATCGGGCTTCCGGTCGAGGACGGGTTCCTGCGGGCGATGCTGCTGACCGACTGCATGGAGCGCGCAGAGGGTCCGATGGTGATCGATGGCGACCCGTCTCTCGCGCATCTCTTCGAGCCGGATCGCAGCTTGCCCGGGTTCTTGCGCCACCAGGAACGGATTGTCGTCGGCAGCGCGGTAAACGCCGCCCTTTTCGCGGTGCTCGACGAGGCGCCGCCCGGTGAACGTGGTCAAATCCTGGCCCGGGCGGCCTCCGATCCGGGCTGGATTCCGGCGCGGTTGCAGGAGCGTCTGCCGGATCGGCGTTTTGGCTGGGTCCCCTGGCATTTCCTGTTCAAGCGCTCGAAACGGATCCTCACCGGTGTGCGTTCGTCGCGCGACCTGCCGCGCGTGCTGCGGGTTCCTGCCTATTTCTTGCTCGACCTTATCGTTTTCTTAAGGTCCCAGATGCGATTAGCGAGAGGGATCGGAACGGATTTCTGGTGATCCGGTTCGTTTTTTTGCGGCGCAGAAGGCGTCGGAAGGCTTCGAAGGTGAGCGCGTGGAGCTGTTCTATTGCAGATTGCCCAGGGGGAATTTCGGGGATGACCTGAATCTCTGGCTCTGGGATGCGATCCTGCCCGGGTGGCAGGGGCTCGGACAGGCAGGCGAGACGCTCTTCGGGGTCGGGACCCTCCTGAGCGAGGGCAACCTTCAGAAGTTCTCGCGTCCGCTCGTTCTCGGGAGCGGCACGGGATATGGCGCCCCGCCTTCCGCGGACAGTCTTTCCCGCTGCGATATCCGGGCGGTGCGCGGCCCGCTCACGGCCCGACGCCTCGGCCTTCCCGAGACGGTCCTGATGCTGGATCCGGCGATGCTTTCTCCGGATGTCCTGCACTTGCCCGTCCCGTCACAAACAGGGCATCGGCCGATCTTCGTTCCCCATCACACGACGGCTGCGCTGTCCCTGCGCTGGCACCAGCTCTGCGACGATGCAGGACTCGATTTCGTCAGCCCCGAAGGGGACTCACGGGAGGTGATTGCCCGCATCTCCCAGGCGGATTTCGTCCTCGCGGAGTCGATGCATGCCGCGATCCTGGCGGATGCGTTCCGCGTTCCCTGGATCGCTGTCCGGCTGAGCGACTCCTTCAATCAGTTCAAATGGAACGACTGGACGCTGTCGCTTGGGGTGGATGTTGCCGCAGCGGATCTCTTGCGGCGCTACCGTTGGCTGTTTCGGCAAAGGCCTGCACAGCCCGAGGACCGGAACGCGGCTGGACCGGAACGCACGCCTCTCGTTGGAGAAACGCCGGTCGTCGCGCCGCCGAGCGGGGACGCGCGCAAGAGGCTCAAGCGTTTGCTGGAGAGATTTCGGCCCCTGGTCGAGCGCCAGATTTGCGCCGCCCTGCGGCGGGCAAAAACCCTTCCGATGCATCTGTCCGACGCGACAATGCTTGCAAAGAGAAAGGCGCAGTTCCGGGCTGAAATCGAGCGGGTGCGCTGTGATCTCTCTTGACGCACAGTGCAGACCGCCCCGCTACGATGCGGCGACCGGGCGGAACCTGCCGCTCGGGGCGGGTCTCCTGCTCCTCGCGCTTTTCTCTGCGGGGTGGTTCCTGTTGCCGGGGCTGCAAGCGCTGTTTCATGCCTGGAAGACGCCGGAATACAGCCACGGCCCCCTGATCCCGATCCTCTCCCTTGTTCTCTTTCTTCGGCATATCAAGCTCTCGCCGGCGGGCTCAGGCGCGCCTGGCCTGGCCTGGCCTGGCCTCGCCATCACCCTGCTTGCCTTGCTGCTCGGTCTTGTCGGACGGTTGGCGAGGATCGACGAGATCGTGGCCTATGCGCTGATCTTGTGGATTGGCGGCACGCTTCTTGTCATCTGTGGGTGGCAGCGCGGCCGACAGTTCTGGCCTTCCATCCTGCATCTTGTCTTCATGCTGCCCTTGCCGGGTCTGTTTTATTACAAGCTCTCCGCCGCCCTGCAGCTGATTTCTTCGGAGCTTGGTGTCGCGATGCTGCGCCTGGGGGGGATCTCTGTCTTTCTCGATGGCAATATCATTGACCTCGGGAGCCTCCAGCTTCATGTGGCGGAGGCCTGTTCGGGGCTTCGGTATCTCTTTCCGATCCTCAGTTTTTCCTACGTCTTCACCATCCTGCACAATGGCCCGGTCTGGCAGCGGGTGCTCCTGCTGATGGCCGCGGCCCCTATCACCATCGTCCTGAACGCGCTGCGCATCGCTGCGGCCGGTGCTTTCGTGCAGATGCGTGGTGTCGTTCCAGCCGAAGGATTCCTGCATTTCTTCGAGGGCTGGGTCATCTTCCTGGCGTCGGTGATGTTACTGATGCTGCTTGCCGGCCTGCTGTCCCGAATCCAGCCTGCCAGCGGCGAGCCGTCGCCTCCATCCGGACCGGACGGTCGCAACTCAGTGGCGCAGCTTGCCCGACTGCGCAGTCTGCCAGCGCGACCAGCGCTCGTGCTCGCGGTCTTCCTGCCCCTGATCGCGACAGGGCTGCTCTCGGCACTCCCGCATTCCGGCGCAGGGAATGTCGAGCGCTCTCCCTTTGCCCTTTTTCCGGACCGGCTCGGTTCCTGGCAAGCTGGTCCGCCGGAGCGGCTTCCGGCCGAGATCCAGGGGACACTCGGGGCGGATGATTATCACAAGGTGGTGCTGACACAGGCGGAGGCGGCACCGGTGCGGCTCTTCACTGCATGGTACGCCGATCAATCCGCTGGCGGTGTACATTCGCCCGAAATATGCCTTCCTGGAGCAGGTTGGGAGATCGCAGCTCTTAAACGGATCGACATTTCCGAGCGAACCGGATCGCCAGATGCTTTTCGGATCAATCGCGCCGTGATCCAGAAAGGGAACGTTCGCCAGATGGTCTTTTACTGGTTCGATCAGAGGGGACGAAAGGTCGCCTGGGACTTCGTCGCCAAGGCCTGGCTTCTGGTTGATGGCGTGCGATCTGGCCGGACCGATGGGGCCCTGGTCGAACTGACAACGCCGATCCTGCCGGGCGAAGGTGAAGCTGCGGCTGAGGCGCGACTCCTGTCGGTTGTCAGCAGGCTTGTTCCGGTCCTGCCGCGATTTGTGCCGATCGGGGACTAGGCGGTGGCGGAAGATGGCGTCAGGCAGGAACAGGTCGGCGATGCGGTGGAGACGACGCCTGATCTACCGGACCAGGTCCGGTTCCGGCTGGGACTTGAACCCGGGGCGCCGCCTTGTGCTCTCCGTCCACAACACATTCTGGCCGATGGGAGATCGGCCGGCCAGCTTCAAGGACATCGCCCGGTCGGGCCTGCTGGGACGGCGGGCCTGTGCGCTTGACGGTGCGATCGAGGCGTCGGAGGAGAATGTGCTCGCCAACTTGCGCGCATCACCTTCGGGCGCCGCCACGCGGCCGTTCAGCTTCCGCAGATCCCGGGACGGTGCGCGCTGTGTCCACGAGCGCACGCGGCGACTGATCTATCTCGGCAGGATCGAACAGAACAAGGGCATATTCCCGCTTCTGGTGGCCTTCGAGGAATTGTCCGGGCGCTTTCTGGAGCTGAGATCGCGCCTGGCCGGCTCAGGCGGAGCGGCTGCTCGGCTGGAGAGCAGAGTGGCGGAACAGGCACCGGGGCGCGTCCAATATCTGGGGCCGCTCGATGCGGCGGGTGTGTATCGGGAGCTCGACGCGGCGGACATGCTTGCCTGCCCGACCTGGCGAGGCTTCCCAAAGGCTTCGCGGTGGTCGGGTTCGAAGCGGCGACGCATGGCGATCCGTCCCTGGTCAGTTCCGTTGTGCCTTCTGCCGAGCCCTTGGGGGCGGCATGCGCGGATGACACCGCGTCGCTGATCAGCGTCCTCAAGTCGATTCTGGAGGATTCGGACATCTATGCAGGTCTATATGCCGCAACGGAGGATGTCAGGGCCTTGGTTACGGACAGGTCCCGTTCCTTGGGCAGCATGCTGGGCAAGGTCCTGGCGGGGCTGTAGGCGGCGGTTCCGACATCATGGCAGAAGCGCCAGGATCGCCTCCCGGTGCCAGGCGCAGGTCGCAAGGGCCGCGAGCAGGCCGAGCGACGTGATCCCGAAATCCTGAAGCGGGTCCCAGGCCCGGTAGCGGCGCGCATAGGCCATGCGCAAGGGGGCCGCGAGCAGGCAGGCAAGGCCGGGTGCAAGGATGGCCCCGGCAATTCCGAAGCTGTGAATGCCAAGGATCAGGAATCCTGTCTGCAAGACGGCTGTCAGCACTTGCGAGATCAGAACCCTCCGGGAATCTCCCATGGCGAGCAGCATTGGCCCTGTCGTGGTGAGAGTAATCAGGGGGACGAGCGAGAGGGAAAACAGTGTGATCATCGGGCCGGCGGCGGCGTAGCGGGCATCATATAGCAGGTTGACCAGCAGGGGGCCAAAGGCCGAAAGCAGCAGGGCGGTCGTGACCATTGCGACGGCGAGCAGACGACGGGCCCGGAAAATCCGGGCGCGGTTGGCCGGGCTCTCATCGAGGGGCTGAAGGCGGTAGAGCGGAAAGATGATCTTTGTTTGCAGCGATGAGGCGAAGTTGCGGGGCATCGTCGCCATGAAGAAGCCGATATTGTAGATCCCGAGCTCCGCCATGGAGACATGCAACCCGAGAATGGCGCGGTCGCTCTGGGCGACGATGAAGCCGGCGGCGGTGCTCAGGAAGATGTACTTGCCGAAATGGAAGAGGCTGCCGAGGGCTTCTCTTTCGATCCGGAAGCGGTTGCGCGCGTCGGGGAGAAGTCGCCAATGTGCCGCGAGCCCGGCAACGACGCGAAGATTGGCGGCGATGACCAGCGCCCAGACCGATTGCAGATACCAGGCAAGGAGGCACGCGGCGAGGATCTGGAGGGAGAATGTCCCGAGGCTGATAAGGGTCAGGCGGCCAAGCTGCAGATGGCGATTGGCGGAGTGCACCGCGGTTGGGGTGAAGCCGTGGAGAAAGAGGCTCAACCCCATCCAGGGGAGCATTTCGGCCAGCAGCGGCGCATCGTAAAGTCGCGCGACGGGGCCTGCGACAAGGAAGGTGATGCCCCAGAGAAGCGCACCGCGCAGGATCTGGACGCTCCAGGCCGTGTCGAGAAAAGCCGGATCGTCCCCCCGCCTGTTCTGGATGATCGCGCTCTGGACGCCGGCATCGGAGAACATCTGCAATCCGGTCAGGAAGACCTGGACGATGGCCATGAGTCCGAAGGCTTCCGGGAAGAGAAGGCGTGTCAGCAGGAGGTTGGAGGCCAGCCGCAGCATCTGGTTGCCGCCAAAATCGAGCGCTGCCCAGAGCGTACCGCGCCGAGTGCGGGCGGCGATATCGGAGCCGGTGAATTTTCGCGCAAGCCTCTTCACGGGCAGGACCTTCTGGCGGCGGGGCTCCATCTGCATGCGTCACGGCGGGCAGGCTGGCAAGCCGGGCGGGGTCTTGGGCCGCCAGTGTCGATCCCGGGCAACAGGATGGAGATCTGGCACCTGTGCTCCGGCCGGTGCTAGACAGGCGGTCGACCGGGACGACCGGTGGAAAGGCAGGCAGAGCAATGCATATCCCGGATTTCTTCATTGTCGGCGCGGCAAAGGCCGGGACCACGTCGCTGACGTCACAGCTGAAGGCCTGTCCTTCGATCTTCATGACGACACCGAAGGAGCCGGAGTTTTTCGCCCGGGACGACAGGTTCGCGCTGGGGCCAGACTGGTATTCCGCGCTCTATGCCGCGGCCGGTCCGGAGCAGATCACCGGGGAGAGCTCGACGATCCACTCACTCGTGCCGCATTTTCCCCACGCGGCGCGCCGGATTGCGGAAGCTGCGCCGGATGCGCGGATCATCTACATGCTGCGTCATCCCGTGGCCCGCAGCTATTCGATGTATCAGGAGGTCCTGAAGCATTATCAGAATGACAGCCGTCGAGGGCGGGTCAATCGTAGCTTCGAGGAATTCCTGTTTCCGGAGGATTTCCCGAACAGAGCGCCGCGCGATGCGGTTTTCGCACGGTTCGATGCGCATTTGCCGGATACACCCGGGCTGCTCCTGGACGGGAGCGACTATTCCCTTCAGGCGGCCGAATACCTGGCGCATTTCCCGCGCGAGTCGATCCGGTTCATCCTGTTCGAGGATTATGTGAAGGCGCGGCGACAGTATCTCGAGGATGTTCTGGTCTTTCTCGGGCTGGATCCGGCGGAGGCCCGGGATGGCCTGGAACATGAAGCCCGCAACACCTCTCTGGACCATTTCGAGAGAACGGCGCAGGACCAGCAGCTTTCGGATTTCAAATCCCGTTTCGTGCCGCGCTGGTTGAACGATGCGCTGCCGGCCCCGATACGTGCGCGGCTCCGGAAGGCGGTCTTGTCGGCCAACCGTGCCCGTGGCGTGGCGGCCGAGTTGCCGCAACCGATGTTGCCGGAGACCCGTGACTGGCTGACCCGGCATTTCGCGCCGCGCTACTCGGAAATCGAGCAGTTGACCGGGCTGGATCTCGCGCCCTGGCGGCAGATCGATGCCCGATGGTGGCAAGAGCGGGGGTGTGCCCCCTAGAGGGCGAGCATTCGGCAGGCGTCTTTGGTCGCCTGCAGGAAGCCGGCTTCGAGCAGGCTGGCCGGGGTCGGATCGGATCCCATATCCGGAACCGTCAAGGTCATCTGCGGATTCCTGGCAAATGCCGCGAGGCGCAGTTCGGTTTCGTTATGGGAAAGGCGTCGTTCCGCCTGACGGCGGCGCTCACGGGCGAGGAAGCCGCCGGCGAACTTGTAATGTTGCAGCAGGACAGTGAAATCCGCCATGTGCAGTCCGGTCGAGACATGCGGGTTCGGCAATGGTGTGACGCCGGACCCGTGTCGGAAGAGAACGTGTTTGCTCAGGCAGCAATCTTCCGAAAAAAGCGCACGGCGCAGCCCGCCATACAGGAAGTGGAGACCAGGGTCGGAGAGGCTGTTCTGGGACAGGAGCGGGTGCAACGGGATCTCCGGCGCACCGTAGGGATAGGCCGTGATGTTGCCGAGGCTGAAATGGCGGAAGACCTCGAGCACCGCGTTGAAAGGAAGCCCGCCGAAAGCTTCCAGGGGCCCGTCGGGGACCATTTCCAGCATCTGTGCGAGAAGGCCGGTCATGCCGCGCGCTTCCAGTCGGCGGGTCAGTTCGGGCAGGTCGATGCGCGCATCTCCCGGATATCGAAGGATCTCGTCGGCATCGACTGCGAGGCGCCAGCCGCCCGTGGCGTATTCCCGCGCCATATGCATGCGCATATGTCTTTGATATTCCCTGAAATTCAATCGGTTTTGGAGAATGATCACATCACTGTAGCGCCGCATGATCTCGACAGAGCCGTCATCCGAACCATTGTCCAGGTAGACGAGATAGCGCATTCCGAGGGCGCGATAATGCTCCATGAAAACCGGAATGTTGTAGGCGATATTGCGCCCCATCAGCAAACCGCAGATTTCGTCTGACGCCAGGTCGAAATGCTTCGGTCCGCCGATATGCTGCGTCCTGATCCGGGTGACGAACCGTTTCCGACGACCGTCGAAATATCTGCCGAATCGCGTGTCTTTCATCGCCGATGTCGCGGGCCCGTTGTTTTCCCGAACAATCCCTCAATTTGTCCGGTTTCGCAAACGGGAAGTCGCGCATGCGGTGAGCGCAGCCGATCGCGGGATCGAAAGGCAGACGATCCGTCACGTGATCCGGCTTGTTCGCCGGTTCCGGATTGGCCGCGGTCGGGCGGACGTGGTGGACGCAATCTAGGGCTGTTTCAGGGCGGTGGGAACAGCGGACCGGTTGATGGGATCGGCCAGTGCAAATTCACGAATGTGAAGCGTGAAGGCGTCATGCGCAGTCCCGGCGGCGGTTCGGCCTTCCTGTCGAGACAGGCGGGCGAGGGTATCCTTGATCCGGGTTGCGCTGGTCATGTCGGACAGTCCGAGATGGACCATGCCGAGCTCGAACAGGAGCGAGATGTCGTCCGGATTCCTTTGAAGCGAGCGCGCCAGGGTTTCTCGAGCGAGTTGGAGACGTTCTTCCGAGACCAGAAGCCGCGCAAAACGAAGAGACTCCTCGGGCGCGGCTCCCGAAGCGTCCACGGCTGCCGCAAGCATTTGGCGTTGCAGGTCGGAATCTCCGGAACGTGCATGGGCGGCGGCCATCAGGGACAGGATCTGGGGGTCGCGGGGGGCGTTTCGCAAGGCGCCGCGCAGGGTTGCAATGGCGTCTTCGCTGCGGTCCGTTCGGATCTGCGAGGCGCCATACATTTTCAGTGCCTCGATATTGCCCGGTTCCTCGACAAGGATGTTCTCAAGCAACGGCACGGCACCTTCCGGGTCGCCGGCTTGATGTTTCATCCGAGCCAGGTCGAGAAGGTTTTTTGTTTTTGAGTAAGGATTTGTCCCCGACTTGACCTGTTCCTGAACCAGCTCTTCAAGTTCGGCTATCGCCATCGAACGCGCGCCGGTCCTGAAATGCAGTTTGGTTCGCATGGCCCGAACGCTTGCGACATGTGGCCCGCCTTTCGTGATCGCTGCGTTCAGTTCTCGCAGGGCCGCAGGGATGCCCTCTTGTTTGAGAAGGAAGGCGATGAGGTGTTGGTAGGCCGCGCCGTCGGGCGCAGACGCTGCGCGGGCGCGCAGAAAGGCTTCGGCTCTATCGGGCTGATCCTGATGCAGGTACCAGCCGACCAGCGTCTCGGGCAACGCTTCCTGCTCCGGGAAACGTGCGATCATCTCTTCGAGCTGCCGCGTGATGGCCTCGATGTGCCCGAGCTTTTGCAGAACGATCAATCGCAGTTGCAGGAGTTCCAGATTGTCGGGAAAGTGTCCGAGGGCCCGGTCCGTCGCTTCCAGCGCGGAGTGCCATGACCGCTGGCGCATCCTGAAATCGATACACAAACGGTGCAGCCCGATATTCCGGGGAACCTGAACCAGAAGCGTTTCGGCCTCTGCGGCGAAATGTGTCCGTGCACCGAGTTCGCCGGATTTCAGCGCTCCGCGATAGTCCAGAACCAAACGAACCGCGCGGGTCTGAGGGGTATCGCCCTGAAGCCTGGCCGCCTCGCTTGCATATTTCTGCACGGCCACCCAATCGCCCTGCTCAAGAGCAATTTCCGCCAGCGCCAGATGCCCGGCGCCGTTTTCGGGATGTGTCCTGACCAGGGCCAGGTATTCTCGGGCCGCGAGAGGAAGCGCACCTTCGGCTCGCCGCGACTCCGCCAACATCAGGCGAGCCTGTTCATGTTCCGGCATCAGTTGAAGGGCGTTGCGCAGTTCGAGAACTGCCCGCGCTGTGTCTCCGTCTTCCAGAAGGCCCGAAGCCGTCCTGACGAATTTATCGGCCCGCAGTTCCGGGCTCTTGCACCCGGTCATGAGCAGCAGGGCACAAAGAATGAGCAGCGAAGTCAGAAGACGGATCACCCGATTGTCTCGCTTGTTTTCGCCCGAGTGATTCTCCCTCGGCGCGGTGTCACGATCAGATCGCGGATTTGCATCTGGTCTCTGCCCGGCCAGCATAGATTTCTATCCGTTCCTAAAGAATTAATGCGGTTGTTAACCGAATTCTAACCACGCGGCCGCATTCATCTACCATGACCGGCCTGGAGAGCGCAGCGAAGCGAAGCGTCAGGCCAGGGTCAGGTGCGCAGAAGCGCGAATTCGCCTCCGCGAAGAATTGCGGACGGATAATGGAGGCAGGTGATGTCGACGGACATGTATGAAGGGCATTTCGGACTGGAGAAACGCCCCTTCACCCTTGTTCCCGACCCCGATTTCCTTTTCTGGACACCGCAGCACAAGCGCGCCTTTGCGGTGCTTGAGTTTGGCGTGATGACACAGGCTCCGATCACCTTGATCACCGGAGAGGTTGGCGCCGGCAAGACAACCCTTCTGCAAGCGCTGCTTGGACGGATGTCCGAAGAGCTGAAGGTGGGCCTGGTTTCCAATGCGCAGGGCGAGCGGGGCGAGCTGCTTCAATGGGTTCTGAATGCGCTTGGTCTGGAGCTGCAGGACGATGAAAGCCACGTTCAGATGTTCCGGCGCCTGCAAGAACAGCTCGTCGAGGATTATGCAGCCGGACGCCGGGTCATCCTGATTTTCGACGAGGCGCAGAACCTGACCAAGCAGGCGCTCGAAGAGCTGCGCATGCTGACAAATATCAACTCGAAGCGGGACATGCTCCTGCAGATCATCCTGGTCGGCCAGCCGGAACTTCGGGACCTCATCCGTGCCGTCGACATGCGTCAGCTCGCACAACGTGTGGCGGCACATTTCCACCTTCAGGGCCTTGATGCCGATCATACGGCCGGTTTCGTGGCGCACAGGCTGCGACAGGCGGGCGGCACCGGCGACGAGATCACACCAGACGCGGCCACGCTTGTTCACGAGGCAACCCAAGGCGTGCCCCGGCTCATCAATCAGCTATGCGATCTGACCATGATTTATGCCTGGAGCGGAAACCAGACCGTGGTGACCGAAGGCACCGTTCGCGAAGTGCTGGATGACGGCGTTTTCTTCGGCGGCGGCCTGGGTGGCGGCATGGTGCACTGAGATGTCGGAGATACAGTTTTACCTGTCGCGGTTCCAGCGGCGATTTCACTGGTTCCTGCTGGTTGCGGCGACGATCTCGCTGGCCGCCATCGCGGTGACGCAAAGCCTGCCGTCCTCCTACAGGAGCGAGTTGCGGCTGATGATGGAATCGAAACAGATTCCGGATGAGCTTGCGCGTTCTACCGTGGGAACCTCCGCGGTTGAGCAGATGCAGATCATCGAGCAGCGGTTGATGACGCGCGACAATCTCCTGCGAATCTCGTCCTCCTTCAACGTGGTACGAGGACAGTTGGACATGAGCGCGGACGAGGTGGTGCAGGCGATGCGGGCACTGACCCGGATCCGGCGGCATTCTGGGCGCAACCAGGCGACGGTGATGACGATCACCTTTGTCGCACCGGAGGCGGAAGCTGCGGCGGGGGTGTTGAACGCGTACCTGTCGTTGATCCTCGAGCAGAGTGCCGAGTTCCGCACGGAGCGCGCCACGACAACCCAGGACTTCTTCGAACAGCAGGTGGCATGGCTGAAGCGGGATCTGGATGAAAAGTCGAGCGAGATCCTCGCCTACAAGACCGAGCATGCCGAGGCGTTACCGGAAACGATGGTGTTCCGGATGTCCGAGCAGTCCCGCTTGCGTGAACAGGCGGCACGGTTGGAAAGCGATATCGTCAACCTTCAGACCCAACGCGCGCAGCTGATTCGCCTCGATGAGGCGTCGCGGCAGATCGGCGCCGACCCCAACAAGGCGAAGATCCAGCTCAGCCCGCGCCAACTGCGCCTGAGCCAGCTGCATCAGGACCTGTCCGAGGCGCGCACGGTCTATTCCGGTCAGAGCCTCAAGGTGAAACATCTGGAGGCATTGATTGCGCAGCTGGAGGCGGACGAGTCGCAGGCGGTTCCCCATGCTGCGGATGCCGTCCAGGACCACTCGCCCGAAAGCCTGATGCTGGAGATCCAGCTGGCCGACATAGACGCGCGTATCGCCGTTCTGCAGGCGCAGCGGAGCAACCTGGCTGTCCAGATTGACGAGCTTGGCGATGGCATTGCCCGGACGCCAGCCAGTGTCATCGCATTGCAGGCCATCGAGCGCGACTACGAGAATATCCTGGTGCAATACAATCAGGCGGTGGACAACCTGAGCCGCGCCGAGACCGGTGAGCGGATCGAGTTCATGTCGCGGGGACAGCGCATTGCGGTGATTGAGCCTCCCAGCGTTCCGAGTGTGCCGAGTGAGCCCAACCGCACGAAGCTCGCGGCGGCCGGGATCGGGTTCGGTGTGCTGTCGGGGCTTGCGCTGGTCTACTTGCTGGAAGTCATGTCGCATTCCATGCGCCGTCCGGAGGATATCGTCGCCCGTTTCGACGTGATGCCTATCGCGACGATTCCCTACCAGCGAACCCGGAAACAGATCCTGGCAGGACGGGTGGCCTCAGCGCTCGTCGGGCTGGTTATCGTGTCGAGCGTGTTGGGCGCGAGCTGGGTGTTTCACGAGACCTACATGCCGCTGGACCTTGTCGCCGACAAGGCGGTCGGGCGCCTGGGGTTGTCCTGGTAATGCCGAACAAAGGGGAGACATGACGTGGACAGGTTGCAGATAGCCATCGAGAAGGCGCGGGCGCAGCGCGCCCTGGCCCTCAGCGCGGCGAATGAAGCCGGTCAGCCCGTTCTTGTCGCACCTGCTCCCACGCCTGTTCCGGTCCCGGACAGGGATGAGCTCTGGGCCGCGTTGGCCCCGCTTGATCTCTCGGCGCGACCGCTGCGCGACAAGCGGTTGATGTCGAGGCAGGGCGGAAAGGACGCCGCGCCCTTCGACCTCCTGCGCACACGGATGTTGCATCAGGCGCGTCAGAATGGGTGGCGTTACATCGGTATTGTCTCGCCCACGCCCGAATGCGGCAGGACAACCGCCGCAGCCAACCTTGCCTTCGCCTTTTCGCGGCAACCGGACCTGCGGATGATGTTGCTGGATTTCGATCTGAGACGGCCGTTTCTGGCCCGGATGCTGGGACAGGACGTCGAACAGGGCATGCAGGATGTGTTGCGCGGCGAGGTGGAGTTTGCCGATCATGCGCTTCGCCTGGGCTCGAATGTCGCAATCGGCCTGAACCAGGGGCCGGCCGAGTCGCCATCGGAGTTGCTTCAAAGCGTCAGGACCGAAGAGAAAATCGCCGAGATCACCGCGCAATATGATCCCGACCTCGTCCTGTTCGACCTGCCGCCAATGCTGGGGGCCGACGACAATTTCGGCTTCCTGAGCAAGGTTGACGCGGTCCTTCTCATGGTGGCCGCCGAAGAAACCACGCGCGAACAGATAGAGCTTTGCCTTCGCCAGTTGAACGAACTGACGACCGTCATGGGCATCGCGCTCAACAAATGCCGTCACCCTGGCGGGCTCTTTGGAAATATAAACGACCAGGCAGTGGCCTGACGCCGGAATCCGCAAGGAGGTTCTACAATGGTATTCGACCTTGGTTTCATGTCGCCGCACGCCGAGATTCGAATCCCGATTCGCAGGCGGAAAGCGGAGGAGGAGAGCGAGATGTCCGTTCCGCTCACTCATCCGAGTTCGGTCAAGCTGCTGGATGACCTGGTGAGCCGGTTGCGCGAAGGGCGAGGTTTCGCTGTCGCGACGATCAATCTCGATCACGTCGTGAAGCTGCGTCGTTCCACCGACTTCCGGGAAGCCTATTTGCGCCACAGCCATATCGTCGCCGATGGAAATCCCATCGTCTGGGCCGCCCGGCTTGCCGGGCACGAAGTCGGTCTCGTCCCCGGCTCGGAACTTGTCGAGCCGATTGCGCGCCAAGCCGCATGGCACGATGTGCCTATTGGCTTCTTTGGCGCCAGCGAGGAGAGCCTGTCTGCTGCGGCCGCGGCGCTCAAGGCGCGTCATCCCGGACTTCGGATCACGGATCGCTTTTCGCCGCCGCGTGGATTCGACCCAAACAGCGAAGCTGCCGATGACTACATCGCGGCGATGGCCCAATCAGAGGCAAAACTCTGGTTGCTGGCGCTCGGCGCCCCGAAACAGGAACTGTTTGCCGCGCGGGCATGCCAAAGGCTGACGGACAGGGGCTTTCTGTCGATCGGCGCGGGGCTGGATTTCATTTCCGGGCAACAGGTGCGTGCTCCGAAGATCGTGCGGATGATGGCGCTGGAATGGGCCTGGCGCATGGCCACGAATCCGCTGCGGCTCACGCCCCGCTATGCACGCTGCTTCTCTGTCCTGCCGGGGTTGTTCGGAGCCGCGCTGCGCCAGCGTCGGGAAAGCAGGCGCTTTTGACACCGGTCCGGGATCTTCGGCGCGTCCGGGCCGAATGGCCGGAGACGTTTGGGCATGCCTAATATCCTGGCCTTTTGCGCGGTGTTCTCCTGGCCGATTGTTGCGACAATCGCCTTTCGACGGCTGCCCCTTGCAGCGGGAATCAGCGCCGCGTTGCTGGGCGGGTTTCTTCTCCTGCCGACCCGAACGGCGGTGGATCTGCCGATGTTGCCGAGCTTCGACAAGAATGTGTCCGCCATCCTGGCCGCCCTTCTCCTGGTTCTGCTGTCGCGCGACACGCCGGCGCGTCAGAACGGCATTGATGCGCTTCCCGGCTGGATCCCGGGATCGATATGGGTTCGCCTCTGCCTCGCCTCTGCCGTTGGTGGCAGCATGGTCACCGCAGTCCTGAACAGTGACCCGCTCATCTATGGGTCGCAGGTCTTGCCCGGCCTGTCGCTCTATGACGGCTGTGCGGCCATCCTGTCGCTTTCGATCCTGTTCCTGCCCTTCATCATTGGCCGTAAGTACCTCGCCTCCTCACTGGCGCACCGGCATTTCCTGCTCGTGCTGATCGTCGCGGCGGTTCTCTACGCTATTCCCACGCTCTACGAGATCCGGATGTCGCCGCAGCTCAATCGCGACATCTACGGCTTTTTCCCGGCCTCCTTTTTGCAGCACCTTCGCGGCGATGGCTTCCGGCCGATCGTCTTTCTCAACCATGGCCTCGTTCTGTCTCTCACGCTGTCTCTCGCCACGCTCGCCGCATTGGCCAGCGCGCGGCACATTCCGGAGAGGCGCTCGCTCCTTGTCCTTCTGGCCGCGTTTCTCTTCGTGACGCTGATCCTGAGCAAATCTCTCGGCGCACTTGCCATCACGCTGCTCTTTGCGCCCGTTATTCTCCTGTTCCCGACCAGGGGGCAGCTGCTGGTTGCGGCCGGAATCGCCGTGGTCATTCTGGCCTATCCCGCCTTGCGTGCGCAGGGCGTCCTACCCGTCGATCGGATCGTGGAATTGGCCGAACAGATTGATGTCGAACGTGCCGGATCCCTGCAGTTCCGGCTCGAACAGGAAGAGGCGCTGCTGGCCAAGGCCGAGTCCCGCCCGGTCTTCGGTTGGGGCGGTTGGGGACGGGCGCGGCTCTACGATTCCAGCGGCAAGGACATATCCGTGTCCGACGGCACCTGGGTGATCCTGTTCGGACAGGGCGGATGGGTCCTGTATCTCTCTGTCTTGAGCCTTCTGTGCTTTCCCGTCTTGCAGCTTTCCATCCAGGCGCGACGGCTGGAACCTGACGGCGTGACCGCGGCGCTGGCTGTGCTGCTCGCCGCAAATCTCGTCGACCTTCTCCCGAATTCTTCGCTAATCGCCCTGACCTGGACCATCGCCGGCGCCTTGACCGGGCGCCTTGAGTGGGAGCGTGCGGCCACTCGCGAAGGTGAGAGTGCGGAGTCCGCTGCGCCGCAGGCTCTCTTTTCGCCACGCATTCCGAACCATGACATGGCAATCAGTGGCCATCGGATGCGGTACCGTCCTGTCCTGCCAGAGCTCTCGCCGTCGAAGAGGGGACCGGGCTTCTCCCCGCCCGGGCGCGACGCGTCGTCGGGGGACTAGGGGATGGAACCGAACACTCCGCGAATTGCCGTCATCATTGTGAATTTCGGAACGGCGCCCCTGGCGCTTGAAGCTGTTTCCAGCGTTTGGAATGCGGCGGACAGCGACGCGGTGCCGGAGATCCATGTGCTGGACAATGCGTCTCCAGGCGAGGAAGCGCGCGTGCTGGCCGAGGCGATTGATGCGCGCGGTTGGCAAGATCGCGTGCACCTGCACATCTCGACGAAAAACCTGGGATTCGGGCGCGGAAACAACCTTGTTCTGCACGCCCTGGCTGACAGTGAAAAGCCGCCGGATTTCGTCTTCCTTCTGAATCCGGACGCGACCCTGCGCAAACCGGCCCTGGAGATCCTCACCAAATGCCTCCTGGCCCATCCGGGCGTCGGGGTGGCCGGGGCTCTGTTGCACGACGCAGAGGGACGCCCGAGCACAAGCGCCTTTCGCTTTCCCGGACTTGCAGGGGAGTTCGCGGAAGCGGCCAGCTTTGGACCGCTCACGCGACTTCTTGACCGATGGCGCATCCCGCTTCCGCCCGGGCACCCGTCCGGGTCGGTGGATTGGGTGACGGGTGCGGCCGCGATGTTCCGTTTCGAGGCGCTGCGGCAGGTCGGCTTTTTTGATCCTGGTTTTTTCCTCTACTATGAAGAGGTTGACCTGATGCGCCGTCTCGCGGCTGCGGGCTGGGAGTGTCGGCATGTCCACGAAGCGGAGGTCGAGCACGCCGAGGGCGCGGCAACAGGGTTGCGTGGCGACGAGGTTGGGCAGCGACGGCGGCCGGCCTATTGGTACGAGTCCCGACGTCTGTATTTCTATCGCTCACATGGGCGCGCGGGCGCAATCGGCTGTACGCTTGCGGCCATCCTGGGCGCGTGGGTCAATCACGTTCACAGTCGGCTTCGTGGCCGCCGGCCATGGATTCCGGACCGGTTCATCCGCGACAGTTGGCGCCACATGCTGGCCCCGCTGCTCACCGGTTGGCGGCCGCAAGGGCGACCTTAGCAAGGCTACTTGTGTTCGATCAGTTTGCGGCGCTTGCCGGTGAAACGTTGACGCTGGAAATCGAGAACGCCCTGCATCTCGGCAAAGCGCCCAAGGGTCAGAAAAATGGCGCGTTCCCAACCGAGGCGTTTTGCCAGGCGGGCAATCTGGAGCGGGTACAGGAGGATCCACAGCAACGCCCAAGGGGAGAGGGCAAGCGTCGTCAGCAGAATGAAGAGCGGGAGCAGGCCCGCCCAGATCAGAATGCGACGGATCTCTGTCGCGTAATGCCGCTCCGGCGGGCCCCCATGCAATGCGTGCCCTTCAGCGAAGGCGAAACCGGCGCGGCGGCATCTCTGCCACCATTGTGAAAACCGGGTCATATCCGCATCGTGCCGTGCCATTTCGTGGTCTATCCGCCAGATTTCCCCTCCGGCCGCGCGCAGACGCACACAAAGCTCCGGCTCTTCGCCTGCGATGAGGTCTTCGCGAAATCCATCGACCCCCAGGACCGCGTCCAGACGCATCATGACGATTCCACCACAGGCCCTGGACCGGCCAACAGGCGTGTTCCATTCCGCGTCGCAGAGGCGGTTGTAGAGACTGCGCTCCGGGTGGCGTTCGCGCAGGCGCCCGGAGACGGCCACCACGCTCGGGTTCTGTTGAAGGAAGTTGCGCGCGGCCGAAAGCCAGCCGGGCGCAATCGTGCAGTCGCCGTCGATGAACTGAACAAACTCCGGCTTGCCGGATTCGGCAAGCGCCGTCACTCCGGCATTGCGGGCGCGCGCCGCCGTGAAGGGGCGCGACATGTCCAGTTCCACCACATCTGCACCGACCTCGCGTGCCGCCGAGACAGAGCCGTCGGTCGATCCCGAATCCACGTAGACCAGCCGGACAGGGCCGCCGTCCAGAGAGGCCAGACAAGCACGCAGGCGTTCGCCTTCATTGCGCCCGATCACGATGACGCCGATTTCTTCGGAAACGCTCACCTTCTCGTCACTCGTCCTTTGTTGTCCGCGCCGCGCGTGAGCCGGGATGGCCTGCGGCGGTCTCGAATACATAGATCTCGGTGTTGCCGGGTGGAAGGTCCGGGATATCAAGTATCGAAAGGCGCTCCGGGCCCGACCGCGTCTCCGAGCGGAGCCGAACGGCATCACCGTCCGGATCATGCCCATTCCAGGGACCATCAAGCCAGAACCGCGTGATCCTGTCGGCCAAGATATCGGGCAGGTCGACAGTGACCGAGCTATGCCCGTCATCCTCCGTGCCGAACTGCCCGGGCACTCGGCGTGACACAAGAACAACCGTCAGCCGCCCCTGGGACCGCGTTGCATAGGCCGCAAGCAGCGGAGCATCCGGCACCGCGATCCGCCCCCCCTCGCCAGGCAGGTCCTGTCGTGGAACCGAGCGGGTCTCGATGTCGAGCATCGCGCCTCGGCCAACCCTGTTGAACAGGGAGAGCAAACTCCAGGACGGCAGCGGCGAGCCGCCCTGCTGCCAGGGCTGGTGCGAGGCCCAGTGGTTTCCCTGCCCGAAACTGAAATAGGTCTGCGGACCCAGCCCATACCGTGCCCGGGCGAGGAAACTGTCGAGTGTTGCTGTGCCGGCCGCAATGCTCTTCATGGCGCGTTTTTGCTGCTCCACCTGGAACTTGGTGATGCGACGACCATTCAGGCCGTTCATGGCGTAGCCCGGTCCGGCCTCGTAGGATCCGAGCGAGACCGGGATCCCGCGGTCGCGCGCGATCTGTTCGGCGGCGGCGCGCTGCCGGGCCGCTTGTGGCATGCCGGTCTGCAGGACATTGGTCAGAACCCGCGAGAGCCCGACCGGGTCGGGCCGAACGGGCCCTTCGCCTGAATCCCAACCGCCGATATAGCCGGCATGGGTCACCAACGGTGTCGAGGGAGAGACACGCGCGGCGTCGAACCCGTAATCGAACCCTGCCCAGCCATCGAGACCTGCCCGGCCACCGATGACCGGCACCAGTTTCGGCGCGAGCCGGGGCCAGTTGGGGCTCCGGCGCAGAATCGAGAGCACATATTCCTGGTAGAGCCCATAGGTCTCGCCGGGGCTGTAGCGGCGGCCGGTTCCGGCGTCGCGCATCTTCGGAAAGGTCCAGGGCGCGAAGAGGGGATTCCACGTCTCGTTGCCGATCTCCAGCAGGATCTGTTCGAACCGGCCAATCTGGGCCGGACCCGCCAGGAACTCGGCCAGACCGAGCCATTCTGCGGCAGACAAGTGTGGTTCGATCTGCAGCCAGGGGTCCATTCCGAGCCGCGCGATCTCTGTCAGGAGTTGTGGCAATGTGTTGCCGCCGCCGGTCGCGTTGGAGGCGCCGCCGGGGTTGGTCAGTTGGGCCAGGTCGTAGGTCGCGCGCCCGGTCTTGGCGAGGGAATGCGTGCGCAGAAGCTTCATCCCGGAGGTCGAGAGCCGTTTCGCGTCTTTGGGTGTCAGAGCGAGATAGGGTGCTTCCGCGGCATAGACGTGGAAATTGTCGAGATCGAACGTGCCGGGCCCGGTCAGGCGGATCTGCATGCGCTCGGCCACCTTGCCGGGATGGGCGACCGGGACGGAGAAACTGCCGCTGAAAAGCTGCCATTGCGGCGTGACCCGGAAGAGGGCCGGCTGGATGGCGCCACCTTCCAGCTTGGTATGGAACCCGGTCAGTTCGAACCGCACCGGATGGGCGGCATTGCCGCGAAGCCAGACCTCGAACCGATAGGCCTTTCCGGGCTCCAGCACCGGGTACCAGCTTTGCGCAAGCCCGGAATGGTTGCGCCGCCCAATCCGGAACTCCTGTCCGAATCCAAGCTGAACCCGCAGATGGGTTTCGCCCGGATCGGGCACGGGCGTGTCCGGAGGATGCGGGACGAGCTGCCAATTGCCGCCATCGGGATCGTCGGACCAGCGCGACAGGAGCGGCGGCAGAAAGTCCCGCGCCGCGGCGCCACTGCCCCAGGCACGATGACTCAACAGGCGCTGCCGATCGGCCCGCAATCGGCGGGTACGAAGGATCACGAGGTCACCGGCGCGGATCACCTGTCCCATCCCTTCGAGATCGAGAAAATGGCCGTCATGGGCGCCTGGGGGCCGGTCCGATCGGTAGATCGCATAGCCGCGCGCGTCGGGAGCCGGCGTCCAACCGAGGCGGATATTGCCGTCTGCATCAAGATCCACGGAAAGAGCCTCCGGCGCCGCCGCCGCGCCCTGCGTCGCGTCCTCGGTCTTCAGGTCGACCAGGCCGACCGGGCTCACCTTTCGCGCGGAAGGTCCGGGCAATTGTAGCGAGACGGCCGGAGCGGGGGGGGAGAGACGGCCCCGCGCGTCCACGCTGCGCAACGTGAAGTAGACCGGAACACCGCTTCGGAACCAGGTCGGAAGCGAGAACGTGATCCCGGATTGCTCCGGTGCGACCACCTTGCCGCCAAACATGCGCACCCAGCCCGAGGCGTGGTGTCCGCCCGCAGCCACCCGGTCGAGCCGCACGGAGCGAAAGGCCCCGTCCACGATCCGCAGGATCTCGACCTCCGCGCCGTCCAGCATGCCGGGGCGCCAGCTGTCGTAATGTGTCAGGCGGTGCGGTGGGGCGACAACCCGGTCGGGCGCGTCCCCCGTCGCGAGGAACATGTCGCGCAGGATCATCGGCTCGAAGCCGCCATTCGGCATGAGCTCCGCACCATTGCCGATGGCGCCGATTGTCGTCGCGAAGGGTTGGAGCGGGGGCGTGACGGTCCGATCATGGACGACAAAATGCGCATCTGCCGGTGCGGCGGCGACCAGGGAAGGCAGCAGCCAGGCCAGGGCAAGCGCGGCGAGCCATCGCAGAAGCTGTCTTGTCCGAACCATTCAGGCTCCCTGCGGATATAACGACCCGTTGCGTGCCGGCCCGCGCGGCACCTGCGCGCGATCCTGAAGGCCGGAGGTTTACAGAGCGTTGAAATTGCATCGCAACATCTGGCAAACCGGCAATCAAGCCATGACAAATCTCGCAGCTTGGGGCAAGAATGCAAAGAGCGGGTCAGTTTGGCCGGCGCCGGTTGATTGAGGAGTTTTTCAATGATTCACCCCGTCATCCTTTGCGGCGGATCCGGAACGAGGCTCTGGCCCTCGTCGCGCAAGGCCTATCCGAAGCAATTCGTTGGCCTGTTGGGGCAGGAAAGCCTGTACCAGAGCACGTTGCGGCGTCTGACCGGGGGGCTCTTCACGCAGCCGGTGGTGATGACAAACGAGGAGTTTCGGTTTCTGGCCTCCGAGCAGGCCGCGGCCATCGGGCTGTCGGATGCGCGGATCGTGGTCGAACCCTGCCTGCGCGATACCGGCCCGGCGATCCTGACCGCAGCTCTACTGCTGGCGCGGGATGCGGGGGAGGACGCCCTGATGCTGATCGCACCCTCGGACCATGTGATCGCTGATACCTCGGCGTTCCGGTCAACGGTCGAGCGCGGTGTCGAGGCCGCCAGGGCAGGTGCGCTGGTCACCTTCGGCGTGACCCCGGACCGACCCGAAACGGGCTACGGATATCTGGAGCTTTCCGGGAAACCGGATGGCTCGGGCGTTCCGGTCCCGCTGGCGAGCTTTTGCGAGAAGCCCGATGCGGAGACTGCGGCCGAGTTTCTCGCCGCCGGGACATATCTCTGGAATGGCGGGATATTCCTGTTCCGGGCCGGCGACGTGGTGTCCGCCTTCGAGACCCATGCGCCGCAGCTTCTTGCCCCCTGCAAGGCGGCGCTGGATTCAGGTGCGCAGGATCTCAACCTGTTCCGTCTGGGTGCCGAGTCCTATGCGGACGCCGAAGCGATCTCCTTCGACTACGCGGTGATGGAGAAGGCGGAAAAGGTCTCCGCCGTGCCGCTGGACTGTTCCTGGTCCGATCTCGGCTCCTGGGAGGCGCTGTGGCAGGAAGAAGGGCCCGACGAAAATGGCGTTTCGACCCATGGTCCGGTGACCGTGCTCGACTGTGCCGACACCTATCTGCGCTCTGAAGAGGAGAATATGCAACTCGTCGGGCTGGGCCTGAAGGATGTCGTCGTCGTTGCCATGCGGGACGCGGTTCTCGTGGCCGACAAGGGGCGTTCGCAAGAGGTCAAGGAGGTCGTCAAGACGTTGCGCGCCGCTCAGGTGCCGCAGGCCGATGACTACCCGCGGTTCCACCGGCCCTGGGGCTGGTACGAGACGCTCTGCATCGACAGCCGTTTCCAGGTGAAGCGGATCATGGTGCATCCGGGCGGCGTGCTGAGCCTGCAGAGCCACCATCACCGCTCCGAGCACTGGGTCGTCGTATCCGGTACGGCCGAGGTGACGGTGGGCGAAGAGATCAAGCTGCTGACCGAGAACCAGTCCGTCTATATCCCGCTGGGCGCCGTGCACCGGATGGCAAACCCGGGCAAGCTGCCGATGTATCTCATCGAGGTGCAGACCGGGGCCTATCTCCGTGAGGACGACATCGTCCGATACGAGGATGTGTACGGGCGCGGCTGAGGCGCGAAACGGAAGCGGACATGGCCGATTTCGACGGGGTTGTGATTGGGGCAGGAGCCGTCGGGCTGGCCTGCGCCGCACGGCTTTCGGCGCGTGGCCGTTCGGTTCTGGTTCTGGAGGCGGCGCTGCGGCCTGGCGAGGGGATCTCGTCGCGAAACAGCGAGGTAATCCATTCCGGGCTGTATTACCCGACCGGGAGCCTGAAGCACCGGCTCTGCCTGTCTGGCCGCAGGCTGCTCTATCGATACATCGCCGAGCGCGGGATCGCGCATCGGCGATGCGGCAAGATCATCGTCGCGACCAGTTCCCCGGACATGGAGCGGATCGAGGCGCTTAAGGCGCAGGGGGATTGCAATGACGTGGAGGGGCTTCGGTTGCTCACGGCCGGGGACATCGCGTCGATGGAGCCGGAAATTGCCTGCCAGGGCGGGCTGCTCTCGCCCGAGACCGGGATCTTCGACAGCCACCAGTTCCTGCTCGCGCTGATTGCCGAGATCGAGACCGCGGGCGGGCATGTCGCGCTTGGCAGCCCGTTTCTCGCGGCGGAACCTTCCGGGGCGGGTTTCGATATCCGCACCGGCGGCGCTGCGCCTGCGCGGATCCGGACGCCACTTCTGGTCAATGCGGCCGGGCTGTCCGCGCCCCGTGTTTCGCGGGCGATTGCCGGGCTCCCCGAACAGGCCGTGCCGCGATATCGGCTGGCCAAGGGGAGCTATTTCCGTTTCGCGGGCCGGTCGCCCTTTTCGCGGCTGGTCTACCCGGCGCCGGTGGATGGTGGGCTGGGTGTGCACTCGACCCTCGACATGGCCGGCAACCTCCGCTTCGGGCCGGATGTGGAATGGCTGCCGCCCGGTCTCGATCCGGAAGCCGTGGAATATGGGGTAGATCCGGAACGTGCAGCCGGGTTCGCGGCGGCGATCCGGCGCTATTGGCCGGGCCTGCCCGACGGCGGGCTGGCGCCTGACTATGCGGGTCTTCGCCCGAAGCTCTCCGGGCCGGGCGAAGCGGCGGCGGATTTCGACATTCGCGACGGCGAGTTGCCCGGGCTGGTCGCGCTCTACGGGATCGAGAGCCCGGGTCTGACAGCATCGCTGGCGATTGCGGAGCATGTTGTCCGGCGGCTGCTGGGTTAGAACACGGCGGCGGCCAGGGCGAAGCAGAGGATGATGACGAAGCAGGCCCGGCTTGTGCCGTCGCGGACGGCGAAGACGACCGGATCGTCATGCATCTGGCCGCGATGGGCGATCATGACCGTGCGGCTGATCCAGTAGAGCAGGATGAAGCAGATCGCCCAGAGCATGGCCGGGCTGGAATAGAGCTCGGCCATGTTCACCGAGTTGACGTAGAGTGCCATGACTAGCACGGCGACATAGCCGGAGCTGATCGCCATCATGGCGATGATGGGCAGGTCCTCGACCGAGTAGCCGCGCCCGGAGACGTCGAGCTTGCCACGTTTGACATTGTCGACCAGCTCCGCCTGTCGTTTCACCGCGGCGAGCGAGAGGAAG
Source organism: uncultured Tropicimonas sp. (assembly GCA_947497945.1). Taxonomy (GTDB): domain Bacteria; phylum Pseudomonadota; class Alphaproteobacteria; order Rhodobacterales; family Rhodobacteraceae; genus Tropicimonas. Next base: position 69,934 of record CANMIP010000005.1, read on the forward strand.
AAGAAGATCGCGAACGCGAGCAACCAGACCGAGAGCGGGATGGCGGTGGCCGAGCCGCCGGCGACGATGCGCAGCGTGTAGAGCATGGCCAGAGTACAGATATCGACCACGGCGCGGCGTTTCAGGACCAGCGAATAGGCCGAGGTGGTGATGTAGTAGACCGACATGACCAGCAGGAAGGCCGGGCCGAGGAAGACGGCGATGAGGAGGCCGATGCCAAGAAGCCCGGTGGCGAGGCCGGTGCCGTGGGCGATGGGGATGTCGCCGGCGGCGAAGGGGCGCTTGCATTTGCGCGGATGGGCGCGGTCGACGGAGAGGTCGAGCAGGTCGTTGACCACGTAAACCGAGGAGGCGACGAGCGAGAAGGCGATGAAGGCCATCAGGCTCTGCAACAGGGTCAGCGCGGTGAATTGCTGTGCCGCGAGCATTGGCAGGAAGACCAGCAGGTTCTTCATCCACTGATGCGGGCGCATCGCCTTGAGATAGGCTTTGCCATCCCGCCCGGAGGTGCCGATATGTTCGACCTCCGGTTCCAGGGTCTCGGCCGCCGCGCGTAGTTTCTGCGGCGCGTTGACGGTTATCGCCTTGGCCGACGCCGCCCAGACCGGCAGGTCGGCCTCGGAGTCGCCCATGTAGACGAATGCTGCCTCGCCAAACCGCTCGGTCAGGAAGCGCGCCTTCTCCGGGCCTTTGAGATTGGTGCTGCCATCGGAGCCGTGGACCTCGTCGAAAATCCCCAGATGGGTTGCGATGCGGTCTGCCAGCGCCTGGTCGGTTGCGGTGACCAGCGCGGTGCGGCCGCCGGCGGCCCGCCAGGCCGTCACGCGCTCGATGACGGCGTCGTCATAGGGCAGCAATGCAATATCGACATCCGACGCGGCAACGAGCTCGCTCTTGAGCCGGGCGCGGCCGCCGGACAGCGAGGCGATGGCGGCGAGGCCGGTCTTCCAGTTGCGACCAAGCGCGGACCAGAAGCTCTCGAAGAGCATGTCGGAGCGCAGCAGCGTCCCGTCCAGATCCACCGCGAGGATTTCGGGTGTAACGTCTTGCTGCATCTGTGGGTTTTCCCTTTGCTCGCACCTCGGGGCGGAGCCTAGCAAAGGCCGGGACGAAACTCGAACCCAAAAGCGGGGCCGGGACGGGTTGTTGCAGCCGGACTGTTGCAGGCGGGGCATTCCCGAGGGACCAGCCCGCCGCTTCGGCCTGCGGCACGGTAGGGCGTTGATTTCTGTCGGCCCCGCCGGATATTTGCACAAGGACATGCCGGCGGGTGGAGCGGGCGCGCAGGACGAGCCGATGACCCTAGCCTATCTGATGAACACCTATCCGATGACGAGTTCGACCTTCGTGCGCGAGGAGATCAGGGCGCATGAGGCGGCGGGCCTCGGGCCTGTCGATCGCTATGCGATCCGGCCGTGGGAGGCGGAGCTGGTCGAGCCGCGCGACATTGCCGAGCGCGAGAGGACGGAATACCTGCTCGTGGCTGGCGTGCCGATGCTGCTTGGCGGGGCGCTCGCGGAGCTGGCGTCCAACCCGGCGGGGTTTGCCCGCGCGCTCGCCGATACGGCCCGGCTGTCGCGGGCGGCAGGCGGGCGGATTGTGCATCACGCGGCCTATTTTCTGGAGGCGGTGCGGTTCAAGCGGCGGGCGGTGGCGGCGGGGCATTCCCATGTCCATGTCCATTTCTCGACCAACTCGGCAGCCGTGGCGATGCTGGCGCACCGGCTCGGCGGGCCGGAATACAGCTTCACCGTGCATGGGCCCGACGAGCTGGAGGATCCGGGTGCCAACGCGCTGGCGTTGAAGGCGCGGCATGCCAAGGCGGTGATCGCGATCACCGACTATTGCCGGGGCGTTGTTGTCGATCATTGCGGATCCTGGGTCGCGCCAAAGGTACATATCGTGGGCTGCGGAATCGATCCGGAGGCGCTCGAGCCGCGCGAGGAACCGGTCACCGCGGCGAGGCTTGTCTGTGTCGGGCGGCTCTGCGCGGCGAAACAACAGGTGCTGCTGCCGGAGCTTGCGGCGCGGCTCAGTGCGGACTTCCCCGATCTGAAGATCGTGCTGATCGGTGATGGCGAGGACCGGGAGGAGATCGAACGCAGGCGTGCCGCGCTCGGCGTCGAGTCCCATCTCGAACTGGTGGGCTGGGGGACCCGGGAGGAGGTGCGCGCGGCGCTGTCCGGGGCGCGGGCGATGCTGCTGCCGAGCCTGGCCGAGGGGTTGCCGGTGGTCATCATGGAAGCGCTGGCGCTCGGCTGCCCGGTGATCTCGACCCGGATCGCCGGGATTCCGGAACTGCTGGACGAAAGCTGTGGCTGGATCGTCGCGCCGAGTGATGCCAATGCTCTTGAGATGGCGGTGCGCAGCTGCCTCGAAGCGGATCCGGAAACACTGTCTGCAATGGGCCGGGAAGGCCGTGCGCGGGTGGTCGCGCGTCATGACCAGACGCAGAATGCGGCGCGTCTTCGGGAGATCGTGTTCGCGCCGCCAGCGGTCTAGCTGTCCCGACCGGGCAGCCTGGAACAGGCCGGGAAAGGCTGCGCGGGTGAGCCGTACGGCGCGCGCTACCTGCCACGCGCCCAGATGCCCCGGTCCTTCTTGCCAAGACGGCTGGCCAGGGCAACGGCAGTGTAGACCGCATAGCTGACCGGCTGGCCGAGAAACAGGCGCAGGTGGTCGCGCGGGCGCACCGGTACCTTCGCCTCGTTGGGGGCCAGATCCGGGAAACGCTCAATCAATTGCCGGTTCCCCATGTCCCAGCGCCGCCGCACCCGGACCAGCGCGGAAAAGCCCTCGGCAAGCACCCAGGAGAACTCCGCCTCGGCGCGGAAACGTTCGTCTGGGGCGAAGTTGTGCCGGGCGAAGAGGTCGTCGGCGATGATATCGGGAAAGGCCCCCCATCGCGCCCGTCCCGCCGGGTTCATCGCGTAGAGCCCGCAGCCCGGCACACCGATTGCCATGAAAGGCACCTTGAGCAGCAGGCGGGCATAGTACCGGCTGATCCGGCTCCTGGGGGGCGGGATGGTGACAATGCCGGAGGCATAGCGCGGCTCTGGGCTGTCGAGAATCCCGGCAAGCTTGCCCAGCAGCGACGGCGCGCACACCACGTCGGCATCGAGATACACACGCGGGCCCGGGGCGGCTTCGGCATCGCCGAGGTTCAGCGCGACGGGTTTGCTGCCGACAGGCGTCTCCAGTACCCGCAGATCCCAGCCGCGTTCCGCGAAGCGCTCCGTGAAGCTTCGGGCCTTGCTGGCCGTCGCGTCGCTGCAGCCATTGGCGACGACGAGCACGCGCAGCGCCGACGGAGCCTGGTCATCCTGCGCCAGGAGTCCGGAAAGGGTGGCGCCGATATAGGTCTGCTCGTTATGGGCCGGGACGATGATATTGAACATGGGGGCCTGCGGGTTTCCTCGCAGCAGAGAGTACGGTCTTGTCCGGGTGCGCGAAAGCGCGAATGGAAGGACCTCGTGGTTGCCTTCGGTTGCTGCGCGGTACGTCTCGGCGCTGCGCCCATGCCGGATCCTGGTATGCCCGCCCGACGTCCCGGCCGGTGCCACGCAGACTTTCGGGACGTCCCGCCGATCTCAGGGGCGCGACAGGGAGGCCTGGGGATTCTGTATGGGAAGCCACTCATTCCGTTCCCGCTGGAACGTGGTGATGTCCGCCCAGACCTTGCGGAAGAACCTGTCATGGTTGACATGCTCCTCCACCACCTCCGCCCAGGCACTTCTGAAGGCTGCCATCATCTCCGGAGACCAGCTTCGAAACTGCACCTCGGAACTCTCAAGGAGCTGTCGATAGGCCGCCTGGTTCTGCAACGCGCCATGAGAGAGCGCCTCAAGCACGTTTGCCAGGCAGGCGACCTCGATGGAGTGCTGAACCGGCTCCGCAAGCCCCTCCCAGACCTGCTCGTTCACCAGCAGTTCCATCAGGGTCGAGCGTTGGTGCCAGCCCGGGAAATAGACAAATTCCGTGTTCTCCTGCAGGCCGAGATAGACATCGGCGGCAAGCACGGAGAACTCGGCGGCGTCCAGATCGCCATTGCCGAGTGCGAAGGAGATCCCGTCGCCGAACAGAAGTTCCGTCGTGACCCCGAACCGGGCGAACACCTCGCCGGCAAAACCGAATACCCGCATGCGCAGCCCGTCGAGGTCTTCGGGGCGGTTGATCTCCTTCTTGAACCATCCGGAGGTCTCGGCGGGGAGCATGCCGCAGGGTACGACCTTCACCGCGTAGCCGGCACGGTCATACATCTCCTGGTAGAGCGCCAGCCCGTTGCCCTCATACATCCAGGTGATGCGCTCGACCGGGTCGAAGCCGAAGGGGAAGGCCGAGAACAGGGCCGCGGAGGGCAGTCTGTCCTGCCAGTAGCCGGAGATGGAATAGGCGGCGTCGATATAGCCCTTGGACACGGATTCCAGTGACTGGGAGACCGGAACCAGTGATCCGGGCGGGTGAAAGCGGAATTGCGTCTCTTCGGAAATGGCGTTGAAGGTCTTGACGAAATCGGCGCTCTGCTCGCCGACGACGGGGAGGTCTTCGGGAAAGGCGGAGGCGAGATCGAGCTGCGCTGCCCCGGCGGCGACGCAGGTAAGGGACAGGCAAGAGAAGGTTGCGGCGATCCTGGAATATGTCACGACGTCATCGGCTCACTGGTATTTTCCCGTTACGCGGGTATGAACTCGCCCGGCTACACGGGACAGGCTAGAGCAGCCCATGTGATCCGAACAGGAGGCATTTCGGCCGCGCGGCAAGTTAACCTGGCGGCGTTCCCGGAACCTCCTGCGCTGCCGCAGACCGGTCCTTCCCGCGGGAAAGGGCGGGCGTTTCCATTTTCTTAACCAAGTTGAAACCCCATCGGAGGCAAAACGGATCCGCGCGGCTTTCCTTCCGGAAGACGCCATCGAACAGACCGGACAGAACGTTGGTTTCCTACCGCCCCGATATCGACGGACTGCGCGCCGTCGCCATCCTGCCCGTGGTGCTCTATCACGCGGAAATTCCCGGGTTTTCCGGCGGGTTCGTCGGCGTCGACGTGTTCTTCGTCATCTCCAGTTTCCTGATCACGTCGATCCTGGTGACGGAGATAGATCGCAACGACTTCTCGCTTCTGCGATTCTACGAGCGGCGCGCGCGGCGCATCCTGCCCGCGTTGACAGCCGTGATCGTGGCGACCTTCCTCGTCGGAGCGGTGGTCCTTCTGCCCGGCGAAATGGACGCGCTCGGAAAATCCGCCATCGCCACGACCTTCTTCGCGTCGAACATCCACTTCGCCCGGACCCTGGACTATTTCGGACCGGTCTCCGGATTCGTGCCGCTTCTGCATGGTTGGTCGCTCGCGGTCGAGGAGCAGTTCTACCTCGTCTTCCCGCTCCTGCTGTTGCTGCTTCACCGCATGGGGCGACAGCCGGCATTGATCGCCCTGGCCTGTCTTTCCGGCCTTTCGCTCTGCGCGGCCGTTGTCATGCTTCCGCGCGCGCCGGGCTGGGTCTTCTACCTGTTGCCTTTCAGAGCCTGGGAGCTTGGCCTCGGCGCGATGCTCGCCCTTCTGCCGGCCACGGCGCGCCCGTCCCCGCGTTGGGCGGCGGTGCTGTCCACGATAGGCCTCGCGGCAATTGTCGCGCCGGTGCTTTACTATGACCACGCGACCGCCTTTCCCGGTCTTGCCGCCTTGCCGCCCGTGCTTGGTGCAGCGGCTATCCTCCATGCGGGCGCCAGTCCCGTCCCGGTCGCGGTGACGCGCCTGCTCTCCATGCGCGTGCCGGTCTGGATCGGGCTTGTCTCCTACTCCCTCTATCTCTGGCACTGGCCGCTCATGGCGCTCCTGCGCAGTGCGCGCGGGTCCGTTTCTCTGCCGCTTGGCCTGGGTCTGCTGGCGATCCTGCTGTCATTCCTGCTGGCCGCGCTCTCCTATCGCTATATCGAAAGGCCGTTCCGTCGCCGCCCGCCGCAGGGGCTCGCCCGCCCGGCGATCTTTTCGCTCTCGGCAGCCTCGCTCTGCCTGACGGCCGGGCTGGGAGCGGTCTTTGCCCTGAGCGATGGCGCGCCGGGGCGCTTGCCGGAAGAGGTTCGCGCCATCGCCGCGGCCGCGCGCGACAAGGCCCCGCGCCGGGCGGCCTGTTTCGGCCGGATGCCGGAGGCTGGCCTGTGCGCCATCGGAGAGACCGGCCGGGAGCGGGCCGATTTCCTGCTCTGGGGGGACAGCCACGCGCTGTCGCTGATGCCGGGGCTGGAGGTCGCCGCGCGGAAGGCCGGGCTGTCGGGGCTGTTTGTCGGACAGAGCGCCTGTTTGCCCGTGCCGGGGCTGCGGCGTGTTCCTGAGGATCCGAAATGCACCGAGATCAATCGCGCCGTGCTGTCCCTTCTCGCCGGGCGGGACGACCTGCCACTGGTGATCCTCGCCGGGCGCTGGACATTGTCGGTCGAAGGGACGCGCTTCGGGGAGGAGGCGGGGGCGGATGTCCGGCTCGCGCCGGTTGCCGACCCCGATCGCGGGGACAGGGCCGGGAATGCCGAACTCGTCGAGACGGCCCTGTCGGAGACGATCGCCGGGTTGCGGCAGGACGGGCGCCGGGTGTTGATCCTCGGGCCGGTGCCGGAGCCGGGCTGGGATGTGCCGCTGCGGCTGGCCAAGAGCGCGCTGGCGCTCGGACCTGCGCGTCCGGTGCCGCAGGACTGGAAGACCTATCTCGACAGGGCCGGCCGGACCGAACGGATGCTCGACCGCCTGGCGGCGGCAGACGGGTCGGTCACGCATGCGCCGTTGAGCGTGCTTCTGTGCGAGGAGATCTGTCCTGTGGCCGATGCGGAGGGTGTTCCACTCTATTCCGACGACGATCATCTCACCCGCAGCGCGGCTGAAGAACTTCTTGCCCCGCCATTGGCGCAGATCCTCGCTGCGGCGGCCGGTTGAGCCAGCGGGCTTGCCCCGCGCCGCGCTTTGAGTCAAAGGCAGGGGTGGCCCGCACGGGTGTCGAGGCAAGCGAAGCGAGGTGTCGTCAATGGTCGAATGGATCACCAGTTCCAAGCTGGTCCCCTATCCGCAGGCCGTTGCCGAGATGGAGCGTCGCGCCGCCGCGATCCATGCCGGAGAGGCAGATGAGGCGATCTGGCTGCTGGAGCACCCGCCGCTCTACACCGCCGGCACCTCCGCACAGATCGAGGACCTGCGCGATCCCGACCGTTTCCCGGTCTATGATGTCCGCCGCGGCGGGCAATACACCTATCACGGCCCCGGCCAGCGCGTCGTCTATGTCATGCTCGACCTGACCCGTCGCGGCCGCGATATCCGGGTCTTTGTCGAGGCGCTGGAGAACTGGGTCATCGCCACGCTGGATACGTTCAACGTCAAGGGCGAGATCCGGCCGGGACGGGTCGGCGTCTGGGTGGAGCGGCCGGAAAAGGCGCCGCTGCCGGACGGGAGCCCGCGCGAGGACAAGATCGCGGCCATCGGCATCCGCATGCGCAAATGGGTCAGCCTTCATGGCCTTTCGATCAATGTCGAGCCGGAGTTGGAGCATTTCGACGGCATCGTCCCCTGCGGGATCTCCGGGCACGGGGTTACCAGCCTCGTCGATCTCGGCCTGCCCGTGACGATGAACGATCTCGATGTCGCCCTCCGCGCGACCTTCGAGGACCACCTGCCGCCACCCGATCGGGGCTGACCCCATCCCCCGGAGCCGAACATGCTGACGATCTTCATCGCCATCGCGCCTGTCTTCCTGATGATCATCCTCGGCTACCTGTTGCGCCGGGGCGGAATCCCGTCGACCGAGTTCTGGAATCTCAACGACAAGCTCGTCTACTGGGTGCTGATGCCGGCGCTTTTCTTCGCCAAGATCTCGGCGGCAGACCTCACCAGCCCGGAGATCTGGTCGCTTGCCGCGATCCTCTATGCCGGTTTCTTCGCCGCGATTGCCTGCGGGCTGCTGCTCGGCCGCGCCTGGGCACCGGCAGAGGCCAGCTCGATCCTGCAGGGCAGCGCGCGGTTCAACACCTTCATCGCGCTTGCGCTGGCGGAGGCGCTTTTCGGCTCGGCGGGGCTGCAGGTCGCGGTGCTCGGCTCGGCGCTGCTGATCCCGGTGGTGAATGTCACCGTCGTTTCGCTGCTCTCGCTCCAGCTTGGCGCCGGACGCGGCGGGCTGCTGGGACAGCTCATCCGCAACCCGCTGATCCTGTCGATCCTCGCGGGTGTTCTGTTCAACCTGATGGGTTGGCAGGAAGTGCCGGTGCTGCACGAGATGGCGCGAGTCCTCGGCTCGGCCGCGCTGCCGATCATGCTGATGTGTGTTGGCGCCAATCTCAAGCTGCGCGGGCTGCAAGCCTCCGCCGCGGCCATTGGGGCGGCGACCTTCGGCAAGCTGGTCGTCTTCCCGGCGGGCGTGATGCTGGCGCTGCTGGCACTGCAGCCTGAACAACTGACTTCGGAAGTGGCGATCATCTTCGCCGCCCTGCCAACCGGTGTCGCCGCCTATACACTGGCCCGCCAGATGGGCGGAAACTCACTGCTGATGGCGGCGATCATCACCTCGCAGACGCTGCTGAGCTTCCTCACCCTGCCCGCGACGCTGACGCTGCTGCGCTGGATCCTCGGCTGAGGCGAAGGCCTGCGGTTTCAACCGAGAAAGACCTCGTAGAGCAGTTTCAACGAGACAACGGCGAGGGCGATCTCGATCAGCAGGAAGAAGACCTTCGGCGGCAGGATCCGCGCGATGGCGGCGCCGCTCCAGGCGCCGGCAAGGGCGGCGGGGGCAAGCCAGAGAGCCTGCAGGAAGCTGTCCCAGGTGATCTGACCGGCGAGGATGAAGGGCGGGAACTTCATCAGGTTGACGACGGCGAAGAAGATCGTCGTCGTGCCGAGATAGACCATCTTGTCGAGCTTCTGCGGCAGCACATAGGCCTGAAAGGGCGGGCCGCCGGCATGCGAGATATAGCTCGTCAGCCCGGCCAGCGCGCCCCAGAAGAGGCCGCGCGGGACATCTGCCGGACGCGGTTCCGGCTCGGTGCTGGCAAAGCGGGCGCGCAGGGAGTTGAAGAGATAGGAGAGGCCGATCCCGGCCACCAGCAGCTTGACGAAATCGCCGGGAACATGGGCAACGGCGACATAGCCGGTCAGGACGCCGATGACGGCGCCGGGCAGCATGATCTTCAGGTTGCGGACCGAGAAAGCCTTGCGGAACAGGTAGATCGCGTACCAGTCGGCGACGATGTAGATCGGCAGGAGCAGGCCCGCAGCATGGGCGGGGTCCATGAAGAGCGCCATCAGCGGCACGGCGAGCATCGAGATCATCGGGACGCCGCCCTTGGACAGCCCCATCAGATAGGCCGCAAGCCCGGCCACGAGCCAGAATTCCATTGTCAGGACCTCCTCTTGCCGGGGCAGCGCGCGTCCGGCCGTGTCCGGAAGTGGGTTCGCCCTAAGAGCCTGCCTCTCCGGTGGCAAGCGGAAAGCGCCAGGCGGCGGCGAGCCTTACTGTCGCAAGCCGGGGCGTCGGGTCGTGACAGGTCCTTCCGGTCGTTTGCGGATATGGGGCTTGAGCGTGGAAGGCGGCCGCGCTTGCGAAGCCAAGAGTGACCTTGTCCGCCATGCTGGCGTTTCGCTTCGGGCCAATCCGCTCAGGAAAACCCGCCCGCGCGCAGGGCCTTGTTGTCATAGGTGAATCGTGCTGCCAGCCTTGCCGCCTGTCCGCCGACAAATGTGCAGGTTCCTGGCATGGCACTGTCGGGATACCGCGCGGCGAGATGGTCCAGGCCCTGCATGTAGCGCTCAGAGATCCGTCCGTAGGAATAGTGCTGGAAAACCATCGGCAGGACGATCACCGGAACCCCGTGGTTCTCCTGTGCGTTGAGGCAGAGCTCCTCGGCATAGAGATCGAAGCTCAGGGCTTCGTCGAAGCGCAAGCCCGGGCGGGTGCGCAGCAGCGATGTGTGCAGCAGGATGCTCTGGCAGTCGAGCGTGTCGACCCAGGTCGGGGCCGCGATCTCGCGCCCGATCTGGCGCGCGCCGCTGCCATCCTTGTGCGAGCAGGTATGGCAGCCGATAGTTTGCGGTTTGTGGCCCTCCATGCGGATACCGAGCGTGCCATAGACCGCCTGTGGAGAAAGCTCGGACAGGTCCGGCAGAGGGGCGCGGAACTCGAGGTCTTCATGCAGGAAGAAGAGCCAGCAATCCCGGTCCAGATGTTCGGAAATGATCTCGTTGTAGATCGCAGGCAGGCCTGCGCCGCGTTCCCGATTGTCGATGAGGCGCATCTCCCCGCCGGCGAGATGCGGGTTTTGCGGAAAGAAGCGTTCTGCCATCTCGGGATTGATATAGGGAACGAAGAGTTTGACCCTGTCGGACATGATCAGCGCTCCGCTGCGCGGCTCTTGCGGCGCTTCTCGATCCGCTTTTGGTAGCGCCGGAGTGCGGCCCAAAGCGACGGTTTGAACGGCTTGCTCCGAAACACGCTGCGCCAGTCGGTATCGGCAAGCTCACCGCTCTCGGCGAGGCGGACAAGCTCCCTGGGCAGCAGGTCCCGGAAGGTCTCGTTGAGGCGGAGCAGGTCGAGGTCGGGCATATCGGTCGCCGCATGGGCCGGTGCGAGAGCCCGCCCGGCGCGGGCACCGTCGGGCAGGGAGACGGTGTCGAGCAGCCGCCGCTCGTCGGGACGCGGCGCGAGGAGCAGGCGGCTGAGCTGTTCCTGGCAATAGAGGCGCAGGGCATCGGGCGTCAGCTCCGCCGCAATCCAGGCAATGTCGTCGCGAAACCCCGCGATGCCGTCTTCGATATCCTGGCGCGCGGTTGCGTCGGTCAGCGCGGGGTGCAGCAGCAGCAGCAAGTCCTGCGCCTTTGACAGGATCGGCGCAAAGGCATCGGTGTCGCCTAGCGGGGCGAGGAAGCTCTGCATCTCCGCCCGCTCGCGCTCCAGGCCAATCCGGAGCGGGCCGCCCAGCGTGTAACCGAAGAGGCCAAGCGGCGACAGGCGATCCGCGCGCAGGGCGGCATGGCCCGCGATGAGCGCGGCATGGGCGTTTTCGGTCTGGACGGTCACAAAGGCGGGCGGCGATTCACTCAGGAGTTGGTGGAGCGGAGTAAGAGGGATGTGGAGGGCGTCGGGTTCGCTGGCAGCGCCTGCACGGAGATCCTCGGTCGCAGAGAGCGCATCGAGCGGGAGATCTTCCCGCGCGAGGCATTCGGCCAGGTCTTCGCGCGGGAGCCCGCTGCGGTCGATCCCGACCACGCGTTTGCCTTTCGCGCGCGCGGCCTCGAGCAGGCGCCGCGCGGTGGGGTCGGCGGTCAGGAAGCGGGCATCGGTGTCCGCTTCGATTTCCGGGGAGACGGGCTGGTCCGGCATCAGCTCGGCGAGGACTGTGTAGATCTCCGACAGCGTGACGGGGTCGGTCTTCATGGGCGGGAAGCGTCTTCGGGCCAGCCATTCGGCCTTGGCGCGGGCACGGGCAAAGCCGGGCGCGTCATGCTGTTGTTCAAGCCAGGCGAAGAGGCCGGAACGGTCGCGGCAGCGGCGGGCCAGAAGGCCGTCCGTGACCTCGAAGGCGACGCAGTCGGCGGCCTCGATCCGTGCGATGAGTCCGGGCAGCGAACGTCCGCAGCGTGTGGTTTCGGAGAGGATTTCCATATGCCTCAGCCCCGCGCTGCCAGCCAGCCGCGCGCGGTGTCGAGCGCGGCGCGGATGGTGACATCCATGTCCATGTAGCGATAGGTGCCGAGCCTGCCGACGAAGGTGACGTTCTCCAAAGCCTCCGCTGCGGCGCGATAGGCGTCGAGAGTGCGGTCCCCGGCAACGAGATGGACCGGATAATACGGGATGTCCTCCGCCTCGCAGGCGCGGCTGTACTCGCGGAAGAGCACCGAGTCCTCGTGGTCCTCCCAGGGAGAGAAATGCTTGTGTTCGGTGATGCGCGTCCAGGGGGTGTCTTCGTCGCAGTAATTCATCACCGCACAGCCCTGCGCATCGCCCTGCGCCTCCATCCGTTCGAAATCGAGCGTCCGGTAGCGCAATTTCCCGTGCTCTTCGCCGAAGAACCCGTCCAGCGGGCCGGAATAGAAGACATGGTCGAACTTGCTCACATCGTCCGGCGCAAGGGGCGTGCCGAGCGTGACCGTGATGTTGTCATGATCGAGGATGCGTTCGACCATCTGGGTGTAGCCACCTTCGGGCATGCCCTGGAACCTATGGTCGAAATAGTCGTCGTTATAGTTGAAGCGCAGCGGCAGCCGCTTGAGGATGCTGGCCGGGATCTCGGTTGGCTCCAGCCCCCATTGCTTGCGCGTATAGCCGCGGAAGAAGGCGGCATAGAGATCGGGGCCGACGAAACGCAGCGCCTGTTCCTCGAAGCTCTGCGGATCTGTGATGCTCTGGTCAGCCTGCTCTTCGATGAAGGCGCGGGCCTCGGCGGGAATGAAGGTCTTGCCGAAGAACTGGTTGATGGTCAGCAGGTTGATGGGGAGAGAGTAGACTCTCCCCTGGGCGGTGGCCTTGACACGGTTGGTGTAGGGCAGGAAACGCTCGAAGCGGTTGACGTAGTCCCAGACCTCGGTGTCGTTGGTGTGGAAGATATGCGGGCCATAGGCATGGACCATGACGCCGGTCGCGCCGTCGCGTTCGGTGTGACAATTGCCGGCAACATGGTCGCGCTGCTCGAAGATCGAGACGGTATGCCCGGCCTCTGCAAACGCCCGGCCGATCACCGCGCAGGAGAGCCCCGCCCCGGCAAATCCGATATGCATCCTGCGTTCCTCCATCCGAGCTCGGTCGCGGAGTCCTAATCCGAAGGCGGGGGAATTCCAATGCAAATGGCGGGGAGTCTGGCGAGACAAGGAAGTTGCGCCGTCCTTTCGGGTCAGGACCGACCGGTTCCAGCCTGTCGCGGCGAAGCGCTGAAGGGCACGGACTCAAGGCCGAAGGCCGCCGTGCCAGCGCCGGACCGTCCCGGCGGGCTGGCGCTTTGTCATCCGTGCGCTGCGGCTTTGACATCTTCGGATCTGGCCGGGATTAAGTGCAGGCCCCGGATGGCGCTGTGCCAACCCGCGGGCCGGCGCTGCCACGGCTCCGGTTGCGACTCCCTGCTATCGCAGCGAAGGCCCGTTCCGTCCGCAAGTCCACCTTGTGTCAGCTTGCCTTCAGTTCGGCCAGCACATCCGCAAGCGCCGCTTTCCAGTCCGGTTGCGCGATGCCGTGGGTCCGCTCCAAGCGCGAACAATCGAGCCGGGAGTTCAGCGGACGGGCGGCAGGCGTCGGGTAAGCGGAGGTCGGGATGTCCTCGACCGCGCATTCCGTCCCGGACTGGGCGAATATCTCCCGGGCGAAATCGGCCCAGCTCGCATCCGGTGCGCCCGCGAAATGGAACAGGCCGCCCTCGGCCTCCGGCCCGTTCTTGGCGATGGTCAGCAGCGCTTCGGCAATGTCGGCCGCAGAGGTCGGGCCGCCGACCTGGTCGGCAACGATGGTCAGCTTGTCGCGCTCGGCGCCGAGACGCAGCATCGTCTTGACGTAATTGCCGCCATGGGCAGAGAAAACCCAGCTCGTGCGCAGGATCGCATGCCAGCCGCCGGCCTCGGCGACCTGCCGCTCGCCATCCAGCTTCGTTGCGCCGTAGACGCCGAGCGGACCGGTTGCATCCTCGGTGGTGAAGCGCGCATCGCCCGCGCCGTCGAAGACGTAATCGGTCGAGATATGCAGGAAGGGGATGCCCTTCTCGGCAGCGACCTTCGCAACGGCCCCCGGACCATCGGCATTGATCAGCTGCGCCAGCTCCTGCTGTTCCTCTGCCTTGTCCACAGCCGTATAGGCGGCGGCGTTGACGATCACGTCACAGTCCTTGCCACGCACCAGTTCGGCTGCGCCCTCGGGGTTGGTGAAATCCAGCTCCGGCACTTCCAGCGCTTCGACCTCGATGCCGTAGGCCGGTGCGCGGCGGAGAAACTCGGTTGCGACCTGGCCGTCCCGGCCCAGCAGGAGCGCCTTCATTTGGACACCCCCAGACGTTCGCCGACACCGGCGCGGGCCTGCAGCGCCTGCCACCAGTCCTCATTGTCGAGATACCATTGCACGGTCTGCTCCAGCCCGGTCTCCGGCGTGTGCGACGGGCGCCAGTTCAGCTCCTCGCGAATGCGGGTCGGGTCGATCGCATAGCGGGCATCATGGCCGGGGCGGTCGGTGACGAAGGTGATCAGGTCCGCATAAGGTGTCTCACCGGGCTTGAGCTTGTCCAGCACGCCGCAGAGCATCTTCACGAGATCCAGGTTGGTCATCTCGTTCTCGCCGCCGATATTGTAGGAGCGGCCAAGCTCGCCCTTCTCCAGCACCAAGAGCAGCGCCTCGGCGTGGTCCTCGACGTGGAGCCAGTCGCGGATATTGTCGCCCTTGCCATAGATCGGGATCGGCTGGCCGGAAAGCGCCTTCAGGATCACCACCGGAATGAGCTTTTCGGGGAACTGGAAGGGGCCGTAATTGTTGGAACAATTGGTCAGTACGATGGGCAGGCCATAGGTCTCGGCCCAGGCGCGTACGAGGTGATCGGAGCCGGCTTTCGAGGCGGAATAGGGCGAGTTCGGCTGGTAGGGGCTGTCCTCGGTGAAAAATCCGGTTGCGCCGAGCGAGCCGAAGACCTCGTCCGTCGAGATATGGTGGAAGCGGAAGCTCTCGGGCTTGCCCTTCGCCATCCAATAGGCGCGGGCGGCTTCCAGCAGCACATAGGTGCCGGTGATGTTGGTGTCGATGAAGGCCGCGGGGCCGTCGATGGAACGGTCGACATGGCTCTCGGCGGCGAGATGCATGATCGTGTCCGGCTGGTGCTTGTCCAGCACGGTAGCCATCGCCTCGGCATCGCGGATATCAGCCTGTTCGAAGGCATAGCCGGGCGCGTCCGAGACGCAGGCGATATTGTCGAGGCAGGCGGCATAGGTCAGCACATCGACATTGACGACCTCATGGCCGTCCGCGATGGCGCGGCGGATGACGGCGGAGCCGATGAAGCCGGCACCGCCGGTGACGAGAATTCTCATGGATCAGACCTCGTACGTGAAGGGGCTGTCGATATCGGCGAGGAGGGGAGCGTCGGCATCCTTGCCTGAAATCTGGGGGTCGCCGTCGAAGGCCGGCCAGTCGATGCCGATGCCGGGATCGTCCCAGCGGAGCGCGCCTTCGGTTTCGGGGGCGTAGGTGTCCGAGCATTTGTAGACGATCTCGGTATCGGCTTCGAGGGTCAGGAAGCCATGCGCGAAACCCGCGGGAACAAGCAGCATGCGCCCGTTCTCGAAGCTCAGCTCCTCGCCGACCCATTTGCCATAGCTGGGAGAGCCCTTGCGGATATCGACGGCGACATCGAACAGCCGGCCGCGCCCGCAGCGCACCAGCTTGTCCTGGGCGCGCGGCGGCGCCTGGAAATGCAGGCCGCGGATGGTTCCGACGGCTGCGGAGAGCGAATGATTGTCCTGCACGAAGTCCAGGGTGATGCCCTCGGCAGCAAAGGCGTCCCGGTTGTAGGTTTCCTCGAAGAAACCGCGGTGGTCGCCGAAGCGCTTCGGTGTGATCAGTTTCACCTCGGGGATGGTGAGAGGTTTGACGTCAATGCCCATCGAAATGTCTTCCAGCTATCGAACTTGTACAGGCCGCTCATGCCAACCCGCGTGGACTTGGCAGCAAGTGGACGCCCCTGTCAACACCGATGGCCTCACTCGGCGTGGTGACCGGCGCGCTCTTCCGCATAATGTCGGCTCGCGCCGCCGAAAGCGCCGCGCAATTGCCCGTTTGCGAGGCCCAGCTTGAACACCGCCTTGACCACGCCGCGCCGCCCCATTGCCGGACTGGCAAGCAGGAACGCCAGCGCTTCGAGCCATTGCGTGGCCACCTCGCGCAGGGCCCGTGCGGCGGGTTTGTCATTGAGCCGCACGGTGTTGATCGCCTGGTCGCGGGCGCGGGCATAGTGATATCCGAGTGTCAGGCGACGGAGCGGGATCGTGTCGGTGACCACGGCTTCCGGCACCCAGCCGAGACGCGCCCCTGCCGCCGACATCTCGCGGCTGAAGCGGGTGTCCGAACCACCGGTCACGCGCAGGCTCTCGTCGAACCGGATGCCAAGCGCCTGTTGGGTCGCGAGGCGGAGGCACCAGTTGTTCGTGTAGATGTTCAAGGCACTGTCCTTGCCGGCCCGGGCGGCATCGCTGCGCGTGCGGTTGCGGCGCCGGGCGCGGCTTTGAAGGTGGTCCAGCACGGCCCGGTTCCAGCCTGTCATCGCGCCGCTCTCGGCGACCGGCTCCACCGGTCCGCCGACGAGGTCGAGCCCGCGCGTCTCCATGGCGGCGAAAAGCGTTGCCAGCCAAGTCTCCGCGACCGTCTCGTCATCATCCACGAAGGTCAGGAAATCGGCCCCCTGATCCAGCGCCATCGACAGCACCCGGTTGCGCCCGAAAGGGATGCCCTGCTTCGGCTCGAGCGCGAGCTGGACCCGCTCCGGAACACGCGCGCGGAAGGCGTCGACGGCCTCGGCCGACTGGTGGGCGGAATCGTTCTCGGCGAAGAGGAAGATCAGCTCCACGCCCGCCGGTCGTTCCATCCGCGCCAGGCTGTCGAGCAGGGCCGCGAACATGGCTGGCCGGCGGCGGGTTATCGCCCCAACGGCTATTCGCATCGCTTGGTTCCCCCAGGGCTGGATCGAAAGGATCAGGTCCGACTAGCCTGTTTGCCGCCCCATTCCAAGCGCCCGCGTGCCGAAACCGAACCGCGCCGTGACAGGCGCGGACGGGCACCAACCCGCTCAAATTGTTCCCCCGCACGGCTCTGTGCCTTGACATTGCGCCGCCGCGGGGGCGTATGGGCAGCAACCTACGACAGGCCGTTGGCTTCCGCGCAGATGCGCGGTCCGGGACGCGGCCTCGCAGCAAGCTCGGACACTCCGCAAAGATGAACGACAAGACCTCCGACATCGACAATTATCAGATCACCAAGCGCCTCATCCTGGAATCGATTCCGCCGCGCTGGAAGCTCTACGTGTTCTCGATCCTGCTCATGACCGGGGTCGCCTCCTTTACCTCGGCCCTGGCCTGGTCGACCAAGCTCATCGTGAACGAGGTCTTCGTCGAAGGCAGCCTCATGCGGGCCTGGTCGGTTGCGGCGCTGGTCGTCGGCGTCTCGGCGGCGCTCAGTATCTGCGAGTACGGCAATGCCGTGGTCGGAAAGGTGATGAACCGGCAGATCTCGTCGAGCTACCAGCGCAAGCTCTTCAATTCGCTGGTCGACAAGGATCTCACCTTCTTCTCGAAAGGCCACCCGGCGGCGGTGATGCAGCAGGTCTTCATGTCCGGCAGGATGGCGGCGAGCGTGGTCGTCCGGCTGTGCAACAACATGCTGACCGATGTGCTAACGCTGATCGGCCTTATTGGCGTGATGGTGGTGCAGGACCCGTTCATGTCGATCACGGTCCTGGTGCTCTTCCCGCTGATCTTCCTTCTGGTCACGACTCTGTCGGGACGAATCAAGGCCATCGCCAAGGCCGAAGCGACGCTGCTCGGCAAGGTGCATTCTGTCGGGGTCGAGACCTTCCAGGGGATGAAGACGGTCAAGAGCTACCAGCTCGAGGACCGCACGAAGAACCGCTTCTCCGACGCCGTCCAGGCGCTGGAGGATCGCATCCTCTCCATCGCCCGTGTCACCGCCGCAACCATGCCCTTCATGCAGTTGCTGGGTGGGCTCGTGCTCGGGCTCTACGTGATCTATGCCTCCTGGCAGACGGTTTCCAACGGCAAGACGCCGGGCGAATTCACCGCCTTCATCACCGCTTTCCTGCTGGCCTACCAACCGGCGGAGCGGGTCTCCAAGGCGATGGTCGATATCCAGAACGCCATCGTGCTCTCGAACAACATGTTCACCATGATGGAGATCCCCGTTCGTCTGAAGGCGACCGGGACGACGACGCTGGACGATCGCCCGGCATCGCTGCAATTCGACGAGGTGTCCTTCAACTACGAAGGCCGCGTGCCGGCGTTGAACAAGGTCAGTTTCGCGCTGGAGGCTGGCCAGAATGTCGCGATTGTCGGCCGCTCCGGGGCCGGCAAGACAACGCTGATCGACCTTGTGCAGCGGTTCTACGACCCGGTCGAGGGCGCGGTCCAGATCGGCGGTGTGGACCTGCGCGAACTCTCCCATGACGCGCTGCGCAATTCGACGGCGCTGATCTCGCAGGACGTGTTCCTCTTTGAGGGCACGATCCGCGACAACATCCTCGACGGCCGCGGCGACGCGAGCGAGGAAGAGGTCATGGAAGTGGTGCGCGAGGCGAAGCTTGCCGAGGTGATCGCCGAGATGCCGAAGGGGCTCGATACCCAGGTCGGTGCCAATGGCGGTGCGTTGTCCGGCGGGCAGAAGCAGCGCGTGGGCATCGCGCGGGCGATGCTCAAGCAGTCCAAGATCGTCATCTTCGACGAGGCGACCTCGGCGCTGGACGGTGAAAGCGAGCGCGAGATCCTGAGCCGCGTGATCAAGTCCAATCCGGACAAGACCATGCTCTTCGTCTCGCACCGGCCGGCGATCCTGCAATGGGTCGACAAGGTGATGCTGATGGAAGGCGGGAAGCTCCTCGCGATGGACAGCCACGAGAACCTGATGGCGAACTTCCCCATCTATCGCAGCCTGTTCAACCTGGAAGCTGAAGAGGTCGGGCCCGAGGAGGCCGCGGCGGCGGACGGGACCGAGGGGTGACCTGACGACCCGTTCCGGCCCTCAGGCCGGGTCGCCGGCCGAGGCGAAACGTCATGGCGCTGGTGCAAATGTACGGCGGGAACCGTGTTCCGGCCGGCCTGTCCGGACGGGAAGATGCGGGCAGGGCGGTTGCAATCGTGGCCCGTACCGATCACATTCCGGCCGGTCGAGCGGCGAGTTTCAATCTCCCTCCCGCCCTGATCTCAACGTGGAGGAGTGTCGGACAAGATGACGGAATCCAGGTCTCTCACGGTCGGTATCGTCCTGCCGGATGCCCGTATCCTTGCCCTGTTCCGCCGGGCGCTGGAAAGCATTGCCGCGCAGAGCCACGCAGACTGGCGGCTGGTCGTGACCGATGCCTTCGAAACCCCGGGCGAGGCGGCGCGGATTGCCGGGCTCGTTCTCGGTCGGGACGATCCGAGGGTGACGTTCCAGCCTGTCGGCGATGCTTCCCGCGCTGCGGCGATCAATCTCGGCCTGCGCGCGCTTGAGACCGAGCTTGCGGTGATCCATCCCGAAGGGGACAGCTGGTCGCCGGAATTCCTCTCCGTCATGGTGGAGCGACTGGCGGCGACGCGTCGGCGGGTTCCGGGCCTGAAAGCTGCGGTCTCCGGCGCGTCTTCGGTTTCGGAGGAGGTGACCGGAGCGCATATCCGCATCGATGCCGTGACGGATTGGGCGGCCCCCGGCTCGGCGGAGCCGTGCGATGGCGTGCTGGACATCCGGCGGATCGCCCTGGCCAATCCCTTCCCCGCCATCGCTTTCCTGTTCGATCGGAATGCGGCGCTGGATCTGGGCGGGTATGACGAGACCCTCCCCCTCCATGCCGACTGGGATTTCCACCTGCGGTTCTGCCTGGAACACGATCTCTGGACCCATGCCGAGCGCCTCGCCTTTCATCACGAGCGTGCCGAAGACGCGGCGTTGCCGGAGGACGCAGCCTACCGGGCGGTGCTGACAAATCGCTGGCTGCGCCGCACCGGGGACATGTGCCTGCTCCAGGCGCCGGACGAAGCCGGGGCACCGGTTCCTGCGGGAAAGCCCGAAGTGAAAGCCGGCGCGCCGGTTGCGCAGCCCCTTGAGGCAGACCCCGCGAAACGCCGGAAGGGCCCGTTTGGCCGCGCCTTGTCCAACCTGAACCGTGCCCGGAAACGCTGGATATGAGCGGCGCGCCAGACCTTCCCCCCGGGCTTGAGGTCGTCAGTTTTGACATCTTCGACACGCTGCTGCATCGCCGCCTGCGGGCGCCGGTGGACCTGTTCGAACTGGTGCGGCTGAAGGCGTTCGAGACGGATTTCGGGCTGCTGCATCACGACTTCCTCGATGGCTACGCCGTGCATCGACGCGCCGCGGAGGCCGATGCGCGAAAGCTCCGCCGGCAGGTGGCGGAGGAGGGAGAGATCCTGCTCGACGACATCTTCGCCCGGCTGCAGGCGGATCACGATCTGCCCGATGCGTTTGTGGGCTTCCTGCGCGAGAGCGAGCTGTCGCTGGAAGACGCCGTGCTCTTTGCCAGCCCCGAAGGGCGCGCGCTCTATGACAAGGCGCGGCAGGCGGGATTGGTCGTCGCCTTCATCAGCGACATGTATCTGCCGGAGGACTGGCTGGCGGCGAAGCTGGAACGCGAGGGTTTCGAAGGCGCGGCCACGCTCCCGCTCTATGTGTCGGGCGCTCATGGCGCGACCAAGCATTCTGGCCGGCTCTACCGGATCGTCGCGCAGGAACAGGGGTGGGCGCTGGACAGACGCTGGCTGCATGTCGGCGACAATCGCAAGGCCGATATCGACCAGGCCGAGGCGGAAGGGCTCGCCACCCGGCTGGCCGATTGGCACGAGATTCGGAATCGGCCGCAGCCGCAGGAGCCTGCCTTCGGTCTCAACGCCATCCAGGCGATCACCGAGTTCAGCGCCCATCCGCCCGCCCGCTGCTTCCAGCCCGACGGCGCGCTGGAAGGGCTTGGCTACCGTGTCTTCGGCCCGCTGCTCTTCGGCTTCACGCTCTGGCTGCTCGCGCAGAGCCGCCAGCGCGGACTGGACCTCCTGCTCTTTATCGCGCGGGACGGGCATCTGCCGCGGCAGCTCTTCGACCGGATCAAGGAGCGCGCCGGCTGTGGCCATGTCCGGAGCGACTATTTCCACATGTCGCGCAAGGCCGGCTACCTGACGGGGATGCGCGAATGGGATCGCGAGCAGACCCGCCGCATCACCATCGGCCGCAAAGGCAAGAGCGCACGCCGCTCCTTCCAGGCCGTCCGGCTGGACGCGGAGAACTATCGCGAGGAACTGGCTCGGTTCGGCATCGTCGATATCGACGCGACAGTGCCCCCGGAGGACGCCGGGCGGGTCATCGCGGCGCTGGATTCCTGTTTCATCGATGTGCTCCGGCGGAATGCCGAGACCCGGGCGGAGCTGCAATCCTATTATCTGGACGCCTTGGCGGGGCGCGCGCCCATCGGCTTTGTCGATATCGGCTGGGTCGGCAATATCCAGCGGCTCTTCGTCAATTCCCTGCCGGATCCGTCCATGCGCGAGCAGGTGACCGGGCTCTACCTAGGCCAGTTGCCGAGCAGCAGCTTCAACGCGGCACGCGGGATCCGGATGGAATGCTTCCTGACGCAAGGGGCGTATCGTGACCCGGTCCAGAAGGCGCTGCATGCCGGTGGCCTGGAACTGCTCGAGTTCGCGCTGACGGCCGATCACGGCACGACGGTCGACCTGGTGAAGGAGAAGGAAGGCCGGATCACCCCGGTTCTGGAGGAACGGTCCGCGGAGGAACTGGCCTATGCGGGGCAGGCCATGCGGGTGCAGGCGGGTATCCGGCGCTTTGTCGAGGAACATCTGTGGCTGCTCGATCATTTTGATGTCGAGACAATCGCCCTGCCGCATTGGGGGCAGCCGCTGTTGCGGCTGGTGATGGATCCGAGCCTGGAGGAGGTCGAGATCCTCTCCGAGCTGACCCATTCGGATGCGCTTGGCGCCAATAGCGACCGTTTGCCAATGGTGGCGCAGCTTTCGGGATGGCGTCGCTACAGCCCCTCGCATCGGCGCGCGGCGCGGGTGCAATCCTTCTGGAAGGCCGGGTTCGACAGGCTGCTTTCGGAGCGCTAGCCGGGGCGCCTGGTCAGGGCGTTCACGGCGAATAGCGACAGGCCGAGCATCGCCGCGATCTGCGCGCCGGTCAGGCGCAATGCCCGCTGCCAGCCAGTCCGGGCGAACACCCTTCCGGGGTTACACAGCTAGCGTCCCAGGAAGCCCCGCAGGCGGGCGCGCAGTCCGCCAGAGGCCGTCCGCTTCTTCGGCGCCCGACCGGCGGAAGTGTCAAGTCCGGCGCGGAAGGTGCTGAAATCATCCTCCCGCGCGGCCAACAGCAACCTGCTGGTGCGTTTTCCGATGCGGTCGCGCAGCTCCGGCGCGGCGAGGTCTTCGGTGCCATGCAGGGCAACGACCTCCCGGATCGCCGCGAACAGGTCCGCACGCAGCCCTTCGGGACATTTCCGCCCGATCCAGGAAAGCTGCCGCCCGGCCCAGCTCAGCAGGTCGAGCCGGAAGGCGGCGTCATGCCCGTTCTCCTCCAGCCAGCGCTTAATGATCGCGTGATGCTGGAACATGCGCAGCAGCTTGGCGTCGACATTGGCCGTGGTCTGGCCGATCCGGTTGACCCGGTGCCGACAGAGGCGCTCGTCGACAAAGGCGAGGCGCTCGGCGGTGAGAATGGTGAACCAGTGGAACGGGTTGTCCTCGTAGAAGAAATCGCCGACCGGGAAGCGCAGCCCGGCGTGCTTGAGCAGCCGCGCATCGTAGAGCTTGCGCCAGGGGACGGCGTTGAGCGAGAGCGCGCGGCGGCGGTTCGCCTCGTCCAGCGCCAGCACCCGCTCGGGGGCAATCTCGCGCCAGCGGGCCTCATCCGGCGGCTCCGCAGTCTCGCCGGTCTCGGCATCCATGTTGAGATAGGAGCAGATGGCGAGATCGGCCCGGTTGGACAGCGCCGCGGCGTGGAGCTTGCCGAACATGGTCGGATCGTAACGGTCATCGCCATCCGCGAAGCCGATATAGCGCCCGGTCGCCCGCTCGATCCCGGTATTGGCGGCCGTGGCCACACCGCCGACGGAGTTTGTCTCCAGCAGCAGCGGAACGATGCGCGCGTCCCGTTCGGCGGCCGCATTGATACGGTCGGGCGTGCCGTCCCGCGAGCCGTCATCGACAACGATGATCTCGAGATCGTCGAAATCCTGAGCGAGGATATCGTCGAGGCATTCGTCGATATAGGCCTCGATATTATAGGCAGTCACGATTACCGAGATTTCCGGCATGTCCCGCGTCTCCCCAGCTGTTTCGGCGGATGTCGAGGCAATCTAGGCCATCCATGGGCGCGCTTCCATCGCCTTCACGCGCAGTCCGGGAATCAGCCTCCCGGGGCCTTTTCGGAGCAAAAGGTCCGAATTGCGCCACTTTCGAAAGCGACAATTTTCATTGTTTCTGAAACAGCGGAAAAGCTGGCTGGAGAGGTTTTCGTTTCCATCCGCGGGGTTGCGGGTTCGCGGGCGTCTTCGAGACAAAACCCTATAAATTTATAGGTTTATTGCTTGGAGACTCGGATTTTGTTGCCCCTTTCTTGACATAATTGACCCCAGAATGTGGTGGCCGCGATGCCGGGGTGCCGGCACGTGCGAATCTCAACCGTCGGAAGAGGGAACTGACCGATGACCGCGACACTGCATGTGCAAGGTGCCCCGCCCGACAGCCTGCCGCCCGGGACGCCGCTTCTTCAAGGCCAATTCATCATTGATTCATTTCTCAATGCCGGCGGTTTCGGCATCACCTATCTTGCGCGAAACAGCCTGGAGCGCCGGGTTGTCCTCAAGGAATGTTATCCCTCGACCATGTGCTGCCGTTCGCAGGCGCAGGTGCGCGCCCGCACGCGCGGCCAGCAGACGGAGTTCGATGTCGTCGTGCGGCTCTTCGGTGAGGAGGCACGGCGCCTGGCCAAGCTGGACCACCCGAATATCGTCGGGGTGCATGATGTTTTCGAAGACAATGGCACCGCCTATATGGCGCTCGACTATGTCGAGGGCCGCGACCTGCTTGACGTGATCGAAACCGAGCCGATGCGGCTCGAACCGGCGGCGATCCGGGCGATGACGCAGAAACTGCTGGAGGCTGTGGCGCATGTTCACAGCCATGATGTGCTGCATCGGGATATCTCGCCGGATAATATCCTGCTCGACGCCGAGAACGGCCCGATCCTGATCGATTTCGGCGCGGCCCGGGACACGGCGCGGCGCGCCAGTCGGGTGCTGTCGGCGCTGCAGGTGGTCAAGGACGGCTACTCGCCACAGGAATTCTATCTCGCCGGCGCCGCACAGAGCCCGGCGGGCGATCTCTATTCACTCGCTGCGACGCTCTATCATGTGCTGACGGGAGAGCCCCCGGTCTACAGCCACATGCGCTTGGCTGCGCTGGCCGAGCGCAAGCCCGATCCCTATGTTCCTTTGGCGGGACGGCTTCCGGGATATGACGGCGCCTTCCTGGTCGCGATCGACAAGGCGTTGAAGGTCTTTGCCAAGGACCGTCTTCAGAGCGCCGAGGAATGGCTTGAGATCATCGACGTGACGGCGCGCCGGCGGGCGATGACGGCGCAGGTCACGGAAGATCCTGCCGTGGCGGATCGGATCCGGCGGCTGGTCGAAGACACCAATGCCGCAGTCCGGATCGAGCAGGAGCGCGCGGCGCGGGAGAAGGCCGAGAAGGCTCGGCGTGAGGCGGAGGACGCGCTGGCCCGCGAAGAGGCGCGCGAACGTCGTCGGGCACAGGCGATTTGGGAGGCCGAGGAGGCCGAACGGGCGCTGCGCGAAACGGAAGAAGCAGAACAACGCCGGATCGCCGCGGAAGCCGAGGTCGCGCGGCTGGAAGAGGAAGGTGTGGAAGGGGACGAGACTGGGGCCGCGCCGCATGGCGACACCGCATCCGAGGGGCCACCGGCCAAGGGACGGGCAGCCCGCAAGGCGAGGTCGCCGGGGTGGTTCTCGCGCATGTGGCGTGGCCGGCGCCCGGTGCAGAGCGCCGAGAAGATTGGCCAGATGGAGGGCTATGGGGCATGAATTTCTTTCGCAAACGACCCGGGACGGCGGAACAGGAAGCCGAGGCGCGCGGCCGGGGTGCGGCTGCCTTCGAGGATGAGAGCTTCGATCCGGATTTTCTCGCAGACCCGGACGACCTTGCGGAGACGCTCGGGCGGGAGCCACCCGAACCCGTGCTCGTTCCCTATCCGAACCGGCCGGTCGCGACGTCGGAAGAGAAGGCCGAAGCGGTCTCCGAGCCTGTCGAGGCACCGGCGGTGGGCCCGTTTGTTGCCCGCGCGCGGATGGCTGGGCAGGCGGAATCCATGCCTGCACGGAGGCGGATCTGGGATCTCGAGGCTGAGGAGTCGGCGCAGGAAGAGAGCGCGACGACCTCGCTGCGGAGTCCGCCTGCTGCGCCTGAGCGCACGGAGAATGTGACGGAGGAGACGGCGGATCTGAACGACGAGGTCGCCCTCGCCCGCGCCCAGATCGCGCATTTTTCCAAGGCTGGCCTGTCGCCGGGAGCGACCGCTCCAACGGAGGGCCGGGCCAAGACACGGCTGCTCGGGTTCCAGTCCGCAACGCTTGCGGCCGAGAATCCCTTCGCGACCGAAAAATCGCAGGAGGCACAGCCAGTTGCGTGCTTCCCGGTTGGCTGGATCGTGGTGACGGACGGGCCCGGGCGTGGGACCTGCTTCACCCTCGGAAACGGGGTTTCCAGCATTGGCAGGGGCGCGGACCAGGCGATCAGCCTCGATTTCGGCGACGGCGCGATCTCGCGCAGCAATCACGCCTCGATTGCCTATGACGACCAGGTGAATGCGTTTTTCCTTGGCCAGGGGGGCAAGTCCAACATTGTGCGGTTGAACGGCCGCCCCGTGTTGTCGACCGAAGATCTCGCGGATGGCGATGCGATCCGGATCGGCGAGACCAGCCTGCGTTTCATTGCTCTTTGCGGCGCCGAGTTCACCTGGGCCGAGGAGAAGGGAAGCGCCGATGCCCCCAAGCAGTGAGCTGATCCTGGACGTGGCCACGGGGTTGAGTCTCGGGCGTCGCCAATCGCAGGAGGATGCCGTTCTGTGTGATGTGCCGCATGGCGGTGTGGCAGGGATCGCGGTTCTGGCCGACGGGCTGGGCGGGCATGCTGCCGGTGCGGTGGCCAGCCGGCTTGCCGTGACCTCTGTCCGAGAGGAACTCGCCGGACAGCGGGATGCCGACGGAAGGATCTCCGGCGACATTCCCGCACTTCTGGGGACCGCGGCGCAGGCTGCAAACCACGCGATCATGGCGCACACCGACCGGGATCCTGACACTGCCGGCATGGGCGCGACCCTCCTTGTGGTCGTCATCCAGGACAGGCGGCTCTTCTGGCTTTCCATTGGCGACAGCCCGCTCTACCTGCTGCGCGACGGGAAGGTGCTGCAGCTCAACGAGATTCATTCGCTGGCGCCGCAATTCGACTTCCTCGCCAGCATGGGAGAGATGGATCCCGCGATCGCAGCAAATCATCCTGATCGCAGCTGCCTGACCTCGGCGCTCGGGATCGAACCCTTGCGGCAGGTTGATTGTCCGGAGCGCGGCGCCGAGCTGCTGCCGGGAGACCTGTTGCTGGCTGCAAGCGACGGGCTGCTGACCCTGTCGGAGGACGTGATCTGCGAGACTTTGACCGCCTTGCCGGACGCGTCTGCGACCGATCTCACCGAACGGTTGCTGGCCCGGGTCGAGGCCGCTGGCGAAGAGGAACAGGACAACCTGTCCGTGGCCGTTCTGCGAGCGCTTCCGGCTCCCGCGAGGGCGTCAGAGGGGCGCGGGTTGAGAGGTCTTCTGGCAGCACTTTTCCGGCCCCGTGCGGCGCTGGCAGGACAGGGGATCGGCGCGTTGCCCTCCTTGCCGTCGGCGCGGGTCGAGACAGCGGAGCCGGGCAAGTGATGCGAACAGAAGGCGAGCCCCGAGCGCTGGAACAGCTTGCCGCAGCGCTGGCAGGTGGCGAGCTGCCGCAGGGCGCGCAGCGGATGGGCGAACGTGTTCTGGAACGGCTGACGAACCCGGTTCGCATCGCTGTTCTGGGGCGTCCGGAAGCCGGGCCGGCGTCGCTCGTCAACGCCTTGCTGGGGCGCGACGCGCTGCCGGTACGTCCGAATATGCCGCCGATGGAGCTGCGCTTCGGCGCCGGGGCGCAGGTCGGAATTGTCTCTGGAACCGGCCAGGAACAGAGCGTTTCACTGGCCGAGTTCGAACGGATCGATCCCTGGTCGCTCGCCCTGGCGCGGCTGACCGCGCCGTTGCCCCTGCTGGAGAGGGTCTCCTTCCTGATGGTCGAACTGGAGGGTGAGGCGCAGGAACTGGATGCCGCGATCGGCTGGGCCGCGCGGAGGGCGGATATGGCAATCTGGGTCGCGGAGGAAATGCGGGAGCGTGAGCGGGCCTGGTGGCGTCGCCTTCCCGAGACCCTGCTCGATCACGCCTTTCTCGTTGCCATGGCGCAGGCTGACCCGGTGGCGACGGGGGCCGGGGCGCTTTACGGTGGACGTTTCCAGGGCGCCTATCTGCTTGGACCAGGTCCGGAGGCGGAGACACGGCTGAAGGTCTTTCGATCCGAGCTGCTGACCCATGTGACAACCGCAAGGCGCGAGGATCTCGAGGGCGCGCTGGTCTTTCTCGACCGGTATCGGCCGGCTGATCCGTGCCCGGTCGAGCAGCCGGTCGAGGATCCGCCCGATTTCTCGGACCTTCTGGATCCCGTCCCGCTCGAGCAGGGCGAGGATGGTACGGCGGGATCCGGTCCGACGGCGGAAATAATCACCTTTCTTGTCGCGCAGGCCGGCGAGTTGTCCGCTTTGTGCGATGGTTCGGATGTTGAGGCGCTGCAAGGGGCCGCGCCGGCTGTTCTGGAACTCTGTGCCGAATCGATCGAAGCCTGTGGAGAGATGGCCGCCGCCGTTGGTGGGCCGGTTTCCGAGGTTGTGGAAGAGGCGTCCGACCTGATCCTGCTGATGCAGATCGAGGCCACGCCGGAAGCGATGGGGGATGCAGTGTCGCTCATGACCCAGCTCCGGCATGAATGCGAGGCGCTGCTCTGCGCCTGAGCCGCGATTGTGTCGGATTGCAGGTACAAGCCACAGTCTCGCCACATTCCAGCCGTTTGCGGGGCAGGGCGTCCAAGCATCCTTGGAGTGGATTATTATGATTGGAGGGACCATGCTGGGTGAGGGAGCATTTGCCTATGACGCGCCGGGCCTGACCCCGGTGACGTCCATTGCGGAACACGCGGAAACACCTGCGGAAACCACTTCGTCCGACATTGCGGCCGAGACCGATGAGGCCGGTCGGCTGTTCCGAATGTGTCTGGAGGGGCTTTCTCCGGCTTTGGCGCAGCGCGCAGAGGTGCTGGAGATTCTCGACGGGCTGATCGCGCAATCCGACGCCGAAACAGCCGGAACGGCAAAGCGCCTGTGCAGGGAACTCCGCGCGCTGGAGCCGGCGGTGACGATGATCGGGCAGGTGAAAGCCGGCAAGACGAGCCTCGTCAACGCGATGGTCGGCGTGCCCGGCTTGTTGCCGGCCGATGTCAACCCGTGGACCTCGGTTGTAACCTCGCTCCATGTCTGCCCCCAGGAAGCCGAACTGCCCTATGTGGCCCGGTTCAGCTTTTTCGAGCCGGAGGATTGGGACCGCCTGACACGCAAGGGCGGCCGGGTCGGCGAACTGGCCGGACGGTCCGGTGCCGAGGAGGAGGCGGAGAAGATTCGCGTCCAGATCGAGGCGATGCGGGACAAGACCCGCCGTCGCCTGGGGCGCAAGTTCGAGCTTCTGCTCGGAACGAGCCATGAATATGGCGCGCTCAGCCAGGAACTGATCGAGCGCTATGTCTGTCTCGGGGATGATTTCGAGGATGAGGCGGCCGGGCCGGATAGCCAGGGCCGGTTCGCGGATATCACCAAGGCGGCGGATCTGAACATCTCGCGGCCGGATTGGCCGATGGGTCTGTGTCTGCGCGATACACCGGGGGTGAACGACACTTTCATGATGCGCGAGCAGATCACCATCGGGGCGATCCGAGACAGTCGTCTCAGCGTGGTCGTGCTCTCGGCGCACCAGGCGTTGAGCGCTGTCGACATGGCGCTTATCCGGTTGATCTCGAATGTGCGGTCGCGCGAGGTCATCATCTTCGTCAACCGGATCGACGAATTGTCGGATCCCGTGCGCCAGATCGAGGAGATTCGCGAGAGCATCCGGGAAACCCTCCGGGCCCATCACGGGCCGCATGAGTCGCAGATCGTCTTTGGCTCGGCGCATTGGGCGAACCTGGCGCTGAAAGGCGACCTGTCGGTGCTCGATGACGAGGCCAGCGAGGTCTTGCTGAGCTATGCGGAGCATGTCGCGAGCCGGGTGGAACGGGAGTTCGGGGCGCTGGAGCTGATCTGGTGGCTGTCTGGCGTGCCGTCGCTTTACGCCGCGATCTGGAACAGGGTCACGGAAGGTGCGGCGCGCGAGCGTCTGCAAAGCGTCTCGCGCGCGGCGATGAACCTAGCGACAGGCCTGTCGGCAACAGTGTCGGTCAGTCCCGACGAGGCCGCCGCGGCCTGTGACGGCGAGATCGATATTTCGTCTATGGAACAGGCGCTTGGGGTCCTTGAAGGGCAGGTCATGTCCGAGTTGGACCGTGCGCTCCAGGCGTCGCTTGAGGCCGCGGGACAGCGGTTGGAACGTGCCCATCAGAGCTTCCTTGAGCGGGCGACGGCGGCGCTGGTGCAGCATCTGGACTGTTATGGCGAGATGGCTCCCTGGAGCTACGACCCGGCCGGATTGCGGCTTCTGTTGCGTTCCGGCTTTCAGGTCTTCGCCCGACAGCTGCGCGGCGCGGCAACCGCGTCTGGCACCGCAGCGGCGGAGCAGGTTTCCGGGATCTACGCCCGGGCGCTCGATCGACAGGCGGAGGAGTTCAGCATCCAGCCGCCGGTGCCGCCGCGTTTGGCGCCGCCGGTGCTGATCGGCCAGACCATCGCCCTGGATCTCAAGGGAAACTGGTGGCGCCGCTGGTGGAGCCGTCGGCGCGGCTATGAGCGCTTCGCCCCGGAATTCCACGCCATGATCGAAGCCGAGACGCGCCCGATCGTGACCGCGCTGAAGGCCGCGCATTGCGAGGCTGCGGCCCTGGAGATTCGGCAGAGTCTTCAAGGCTTTTTTGACGATCAGCGGGCGATACTTGTGAATATCGGGCTGCGCTCTCGCGGCGGCGGGACACCCGCCGAGCAATCCGGCCCCTCTTCTGAAGCGCTTGCCGAGGCAATGGCCCGGCTGAGCCGATTTGCGGCCTGAGACAGGAAGGATCCCGTCATGTTCTACAACCCAGAGCTCAAGGTCGAGACGCCGACGATGCAGACTGCCCCAACCCCCGCGCCCGCCTGTGCGGAGGCAAAGATCGGCCGTCGGCCGCGGATCGCCATCATGGGCGAGTTCTCCGCCGGCAAGAGCACGCTGACCAACATGCTGATCGGTTCCAGCGCATTGCCGGTAAAGGTTACGGCAACGCAGCTGCCGCCGGTCTGGATGCGCTTCGGAACAGGCGCTCCACGTGGGGTCGGGCTCGACGGCCAACGGTTTCCCGTCGATTTCGACAGAATCGGGGAAATCCCGCTTGCGAAGACCGAGTTCCTGGAGGTCGAGCGTCAGGCCAATGTGCTGGAGCTGTGCGACATCATCGATTTTCCCGGGATTTCCGATCCGAACATGCCCGCTGAGGTGTGGCGCCGCGTGATCTCGCGCGCCGATGCCGTGATCTGGTGTTCGCATGCCGTGCAGGCCTGGCGGCAGAGTGAGGCCGCGGTCTGGGACGAGATGCCGCTTGAGCTGCAGGAGCGCAGTTTCCTGCTGCTGACCCGGATGGACAAGCTGACCGAAGAGCGGGACCGCCGACGGGTTCTGGCCCGTGTCCGCCGGGAGACGGACGGGCTCTTTGCCGAAGTCTTCCCGATCTCGCTGACCCGCGCGCTTGCCGCTGGCGAGGACAGTGCTGCCTGGGAGGCCAGCGGTGCGGAGGCCTTCATGTCAGCGCTGCTGGATCTCGTGATGACCCTGTCGAAACAGCTTGGTCAGGAAATTCCGACGCTCCCGTCCATGAAAGAAGCTGACAATGCGCAGTGGGATGCGGAGGAAAAGGTTGCTCGTCCCGTGATGCCGGCGCCGAAAGCGAGGGCGGCGGTGGTAGAGGATGATGCCGGCGAGGCGCATGATTCTCCAGTGCGGGTTATTCCGCGCCGCGTTTGCCCTTCGGGAAGCCGTCGGCGCCACATGCGTCCCGAACCGGGCGAGGATCAGCTGGCGGAGATCTTTCGGCAGGGGTGATCCGAAGCACTGGGAGTAGGGAAAGCGAAAGGTTTTTGCGGCATATCGGAAAGGTGATTTGTCCGACTCCCTGACCGGAAGGCCGCAATCGATGTCTCTTGTCGAAGAAATGAGCCGTCTGCACCGTGAGCTTCCCGGGTGTCGCTCCGTTCTGTTCGGCGATGCCGGGACGGGGATCGTCTTGCGCGCCTGCGCAGATGCGGACCTGCGTCAGGAAGATCACGATTCCTGCATGGCAGATGCGGCCGACTGGCTTGGTCCGGAGGCAGAGCGGCTGCGCGCCCTGGTCTTCGGAGCATCGCCCGGGAGCGCCCCGGTTGCGGAGGCGATCCTTCTGGATGGCGTGGAGCTGCGCGTTTTCCGGCGCTTTGGAGAGGCTTCCTGCGATGTGATCTGCGTTCGCTCCGACAATGGGGCCACGGCGGAGCTGGTTTCCGCCGCCGTGCAGCAGCTTGTGCAGACCGATGGGTAACGCGTCGCAATTTGACTCACCCGGCGTGGTGGGCGTTGACAGTCCTGCAGACCTGCAGCGAATGATCGGGCGCCTTTCCGCGCCTGGCTCGCATTTCTCCGACGGGGCGCGGCAAGTGTCCGTCGACAGTGTCGAGCTGTGCCTGTGTCTTCTCGACGAATTCGACGAGGTCGTGATGGCGCGGCGGCTGGCCCTTTGGAACAGCCGCGGCGATCGCCTGACTGTCGAGCTGCGCAATCGACGGCTTCATCAGGCAGATTTTTCCTCCACATGTGACGAGGCGGCCGCTGCTGCACAGTTCAGCGCAAGCTCCCTGAGCTATGCCGGCGCGGAGACCCTGCAGGCTTTTCTGTTTGCCCTGCGCGCTTTCTGCGCTCCCGGGGGGATTTGGGTTCGTTCTTCCCGTGCAGGCAGCCCAGCCGATCCGGATGAAACCGGCGTGTCCGTTGGCACGCTTCGCTATCAGCTGGCGCAGGCCCCGGCCGGTGTTGCCCCGGAGGCGGGCAAGACGGAGCTGAAGCCTCCCTCGTCGGAATCGGGCGCGGGTCGGTCGGTGTTGGCGGGTTTCATTGCGAATGATCCCCCCTGGCTCGAGGCCTGGGTTCTGGTCGCGGGGGCGCTTGATCGGGAAGCGGGCGGGCGGGCGGATCGTCTTGCTGGCCTGTCCGAGGCGCTCGATGCCGTGTGCAACCGGCTTGCCGCGCGCGGTTCGCAACCGACGGCTGTGTTCCTTGAAGCCACCGGTGAGTTGGGAGAGCATCTCGCCTTTGTTGCCGATGGGCCGGAGCGGCTCGCTCTTCTTGTGAGCCCGTCCGGCAAGGGCGCGTTCCTGGCGCACTGGTCGGATTGGCGGCGCGCTTGCAACGCTTCGATGGCAACTGTCGCGATCCCGTAAGCCCGGGGCCGCGCAGGTCCCGGTCGTTTCGGAGATGTGACTCCACAATAGAACAAAACGGGAATATCCTGTCGTGTGACCGGTTTTGCTCGCGCATGGCGCGGGGCTTGGCGCGTTCTGGCGCGTTTGATCGGAGGGCACTCATTGGAGGAAGCGAATGGGGTTCGCGGAGCTTTCAGCGCTATCGAATTTCAGCTTTCTGGCGGGCGCATCGCATCCGGAAGAGTATACGGAACGTGCCGCGCTGATTGGCCTGTCCGGGGTGGTCATTGCCGACGAGAACTCGGTCGCCGGGATCGTGCGTGCGCATGCCAGGGCGCGTGAGATCGCTCGGCAGGTGGCCGAACGGAAGGCCTCCGAAGCGCGCGACGGCCTGATTGGACCGCCTGCGCCGTCCGGCTCTTGTTCGGCACCGGAGGTGGATATCTACAACGCCCCCCGGCTGATTCCAGGCGCGTTGATCGTTACGGAAGGCGGGTTCCAGTGCACAGCTCTGCCCCGGGACCGGGCCGCCTGGGGGCGGCTGTGCCGGCTGATTTCCCTTGGGCGGTTGCGCGCGGAGAAAGGAGAGTGCCGCCTCGGATTGGGAGATCTTCTGGATTGGGGCGAGGGGATGGAGTTGTTGCTGCACACTCCGATCGAGCCTCCTTTGCCATCGGAAACCACGTCAACATGCGGCGCGGGTGACTGGCTGCAACAGGCGAAACGGTTGACGCGCCGCTTCGAGGACGCCGTGCATCTTCTGCTGATGCCGCAGTATGACGGCCGTGATCCGGAGCGGTTCGAGTTGCAGGCACGGCTCGCGCGGGATCTCGGTATCGACACCGCCGCTTCGGCCGCGCCCCGGATGCATGTCGGTCGGCGCCGCAAGATCGCCGATGTGCTCTCCGCCATTCGCATTGGCTGCCGAATCGAGGAACTCGGCCGCACCGCGCTCTCCAATGGCGAGCAGCGCCTGCGCAGTGAGGCCGAGCTGCGCGAGATATTTGGCGCCCATGCTGCCGCGGTTGACCGTGCCGCCGGGATCGCGGAACGCTGCCGGTTTTCGCTGGACGAGCTGCGCTATGAATATCCCTCCGAGATCGCGGCTGGCGAGAGCGCCGCAGGGCGCCTCTCTCGTCTCGCTCATGCCGGTCTGCGCTGGCGCTACCCTGCGGGTGCCCCGGAGAAGGTTCGCAAACAGCTTGCCCATGAGCTCGACCTTATCGCCCGTCTCCAATACGAGCCCTATTTCCTTACCGTACATGACATCGTCGATTTTGCCCGCTCCCGCGACATTCTCTGTCAGGGGCGTGGTTCCGCGGCCAATTCGGTGGTCTGCTACTGCCTTGGCGTCACATCCGTTTCCCCCGAGATCGGCACAATGGTCTTCGAACGATTCGTCTCCGAGGCGCGCGGCGAGCCGCCCGATATCGACGTGGATTTCGAGCATGAACGCCGCGAAGAAGTCATCCAGCATATCTACGAGCGCTATGGCCGCCACCGTGCCGGACTCTGCGCCACCGTGATCCATTATCGCGGCAAACGCGCCGTGCGCGAGGTCGGCCGCGCCATGGGGCTCAGTGAAGACACGGTCTCGGCGCTGGCCAGCCAGATCTGGGGCTGGGGCTCGCTCAAGGGCACCGAGGCCGAGCGCATGCGCGAGATCGGGCTGGACCCGCGCGACCGCCGCCTCGCTCAGACCATGGCATTGATCCAGGAGATCCAGGGCTTCCCGCGCCACCTGTCGCAACATGTCGGCGGTTTCATCGTCACCGAAGGCCGACTCGACGAACTCTGTCCGGTGGAGAACGCCACGATGGAGGACCGCACGGTCATTCCCTGGGACAAGGACGATATCGATGCGCTCGGCATCCTCAAGGTCGACGTGCTCGCCCTCGGCATGCTTACGGTCATCCGCAAGGCGTTCGACCTGATCTCGCATCACCACGGCACGGGCTATACGCTTGCCACGCTGCCGCCCGAGGACCCGGTGGTCTATGACATGCTCTGCAAGGCGGACAGTCTGGGCGTCTTCCAGGTTGAAAGCCGGGCGCAGATGAACTTCCTGCCCCGCATGAAGCCGCGCAGCTTCTACGATCTTGTCATCGAGGTCGCCATCATCCGCCCCGGCCCGATCCAGGGCGACATGGTCCACCCCTATCTGCGCCGCCGCAATGGCGAAGAAGAGGTGGTCTTTCCGTCCGACGAGCTTGGTGCGGTGCTGGCGAAGACCCTCGGCGTCCCGCTCTTTCAGGAACAGGCGATGCAGATCGCCATTGTCGGTGCTGGCTTCTCCGCCGAAGAGGCGGACCGGCTGCGCCGTTCGCTGGCGACCTTCAAGAAACACGGCAATGTCAGCGAATTCCGCGACCGTTTCATGTCCGGCATGCGCCGCAACGGCTATGAAGAAGACTTCGCCGCCCGTTGCTTCAGCCAGATCGAGGGCTTCGGCTCCTATGGCTTCCCCGAAAGCCACGCGGCCAGCTTCGCGCTGCTTGTCTATGCCTCCGCCTGGCTCAAACGCCACCATCCCGGCGTCTTCGCCTGTGCGCTCCTCAATTCCCAGCCGATGGGTTTCTACGCCCCGGCCCAGATCGTCCGCGATGCGCGCGAACATGGCGTCGAGATCCGGCCCATCGACATCAACCTCTCCTATTGGGACAACGTGATGGAGCCGGACGGGCGCGGAGGGCTGGCGCTGCGTCTCGGTCTGCGGCAGATCCGCAAGATGCGGGAAGAGGAAGCACATTGGGCTGTGGCCGCGCGCGGCAATGGCTATTGCAGCGTCGAGGATGTCTGGCGCCGCGCCGGCGTCCCGCCCGCCCTGCTCGAAGCGCTGGCCGAGGCGGATGCCTTCGCGCCGCTCGGCCTGTCCCGTCGTGAGGCGCTCTGGGAGGCGCGGGCGCTGCGGGCGGCGCGGCCCCTGCCGCTCTTTGCCGGCGATCTCGAGGGCGAGGGAGGGCTGGAGCCCGCGCCCAGGCTTCCGGAAATGACCCTGGGGGAGGAGGTCGTGGAGGATTACGTCTCCATGCGGCTGACCCTTCGGGCGCATCCGCTTGCCCTTCTACGCGCGCGATTGACACCAAGCGCCTCTCAGCCACGAAAAAAGGGCAACCGTCCCGCCCGAACGATTGCCCTATAAGGCCCGGGGGAGAGGCCGTTACGCCTTGGTCAGGGAGACCAGGGATGTCATCCTGAAATTGCCGTCGGTCGTGATCGAGACATCATGTGCGCCGGCATCGAGGGCAAAGGTCCGGTCAGCGGAAGCGGAGCCGAAATTGTCGCCGTAATTGATCCACTCCATCCGCTCGTCCAGGCCGCTCCAGTCGACATTCTGACTGGGCGGATTGACCGATGTGGCCACACCAAGAACGAGGCCGTCGGCAAAGGCATCGATGAAATTGTCCGTCCCAAGCCCATTTGCGGTTACGGCCGATGCCGGGGCGACATTTCCCAGCACCCACACGTGAATGCCCAGCCGCGATTGCGTGCTGTCATGCGACACCACCACATCCACCAGGCCGGCCGGCGCGTTGGTGACATAGCCAAAGCGAATATAGTTGCCATAGGCTTTGTTCAGGTCGAGCAATGTGGCCGTCTGACCGCCGATTGTCATCCCGGTCAGGCCGTCCGCGGAGGTATCGCCCCGGCTTGCGGCGGCGATGAAGACGATCCCGCCATCGCCCATGTCCACATCGGTGAAGGAATGCGTGATCCCGTCGGCCGTCGTGCTGGCAAAGCTCGTGGACAGGATCGCGGCCGCACCGGCGTCCGGCATGGCGTTTGCGATGGCGGAGGAGGCGCCGGTGCCGACGGCGTTGACCGCGCTGACGCGGTAGAAATATGTCGTGCCATTGGTCAGGCCCGGATCGATGTAGCCCGGAACGTCGGACACCCCGTCGCTCAGTGTGCTCCAGTTGCTCCCGTCCAGGGAGCGCTCGACCAGATAGTCGGTGATCGCCGAAAGCCCGGTCGTGGGCGCGGACCACGAGAGGGAGACCTGCTGGTCTTCCGCCATTGCGGTGAGGTCGGTGACAGCGCCGGGAACCGTCGGCCGGTTGGCGCGCGCCACCGGCAGCGCCTCGAAATAGCGTGTGCCCAGCTGTCGCAGCGAGGCGGCGTCGAAATGGAGCCCGTCGCCGAGGCTGGAAAGCCGCGTCGGATCGGTTGCGCTGACGGTGGCGGTATACATCATCCGGTTTGGCACATCCTGGATGGTCGCGGTCACCGCGGCGTTCTCGGTGCTGGCATCGGTGAAGTCGGGGAGGAGTTCGCCAAGCACGAAAAGCGTCGCCGGGGAGGCGGCGGTGATTTCCGTGCGCAATCCGGCAATCGTCGCTTCAAGCTCGTCGCGATAGCTGGCCAGACCGGAATCACGCTCGCCCTGGTGCCAGAGAATGGCGCTCAGCTGGAAGGCCGGGTTCTCCGCGAAGAGCGCATTGGCACGGGTGACGAGATCGGCATAGAGAGGCTCGCCGACACCCCATTGACCATCCGAGAAGCCCGTGCCGCCATCCGCTGCCGGCAGGAAGACCAGCTCGACATTCGGATAGGCGGCCTTGAACGCGATCGCAAATTGCAGGTCGAGCCCCATGTCACCAGCAATCGCGTCGTGATGATCGAGCGGCGCGGATGCGGCGACGATCTGGCCATTTCGGTCATATTGGAAGATGCCGTCGGGATAGGAGGCTCCACCGTCGAAATCGGCTCGCCCCACCATATTGCTTTGCCCGGCGAGGATGACGACCTGCGTGCTCGTCTGGGAGCCCGTGATCGGCCTCACCATGCCGGAAACAAGGGGTCGCACAATGGAACTGGCTGTGGTCATGAAGGAGCCTCCTTTTATACGCGATTGTCGCCAAAGCGGTTAACGAAGCGAAAACAGACCGGTCGCAACTGGAACCTGATGGGGCGAATGCATAGTGGGATGCGTGGGCGAATCAGGACAGGGAACGCTGTTTTCAAACTGCATGATTAAAAGGCATTCGAATTATGTTCTGATATTTGGCGATACCTTCGGAAAAGTTTCTATATCGGAAAATATGGGTCAGGAAGTCTGACAAAAATTCCCGGCACCGCCCATGTTAGCGTTGGCAGGAACAAGGAGATGCACGATGATCAAGACGCCCTACCTGCTGTTTCTCGGCGACGCGCCGGATCAACTGGCCGCCAAGGTTGCCCAGGGGATCAAGGACTGGCGCCCGGATTTCGCCGTCGGCCAGTTCCGCATGGAAGGCTGCAAGGCGGATATGGGGCTGACCGACATGACGCTGGACGAGGCTTGGGCAGCTGGCGCGAAAACGCTCGTGATCGGTGTGGCCAATCGCGGCGGCGTGATTTCTCCGGAGTGGCGTCACGTTCTGGCGGAAGCGCTGCTCAAGGGGTTCGATCTTGCCTCGGGACTGCACAACCTTTTGTCGGACGAGCCCGAGCTGGTCGAGATCGCCAAGGCCGAGGGGCGCGAGATGCATGATGTCCGCGTGCCGGAGGTCGATTACCCGATTGCCAACGGCAAGAAGCGGACCGGCAAGCGCTGCCTCGCCGTCGGCACCGACTGCTCTGTGGGGAAGATGTATACCGCGCTGGCGATGGATGCGGAGATGCAGACGCGGGGGATGAAATCCACCTTCCGCGCCACCGGCCAGACCGGCATTCTGATCACGGGTGACGGCGTGCCGCTGGACGCGGTGATCGCGGATTTCATGGCCGGCGCTGTCGAATGGCTCACGCCCGACAATGACGCCGATCACTGGGACCTTATCGAAGGCCAGGGCTCGCTTTTCCACGCATCCTATTCCGGCGTGACCCTGGCGCTGGTCCATGGCGGCCAACCGGACGCGCTGGTGCTGTGTCATGAGCCGACCCGTGAGCATATGCGCGGCCTGCCCGACTTCACCTTGCCAACGCTGCAGGAGTTGAGCGATCTGGCGATGACCCTGGCCTCCCGGGTCAACCCGGATGTCAAGCCGGTCGGGATCTCGGTCAATACGCAGCATTTGTCGGAAGCCGATGCGAACGCCTATCTCGCGGAGCTCGAAGCCGAAATGGGCCTTCCGGCGGTCGATCCTTTCCGCCACGGTGCGGGTCGGCTTGTCGACGCGCTGGCCACGCTCGACTGATCCCGGTTCGACCGGGTATAGGGCAAGAAAAGTCTAGGATGGAGGCCGGCGATGCGGGTTGAGGTAACGGCGGAAATATTCAAGCTGGCGCAGGCTTTCACGATCTCGCGCGGGTCGCGGACAGAGGCGAAGGTGTTGACGGTCCGGATCGACAAGGACGGTTGCAGCGGGCAGGGCGAATGCGTCCCTTATGCCCGGTATGGCGAGAGCCTCGACAGCGTCGCCGCCCAGGTCGAAGCGCTGCCGGAAAGCTTTGACCGCGCCGCCTTGCTGCAATTGCTTGCACCGGGCGCGGCCCGCAATGCCGTCGACTGCGCGCTCTGGGACCTGGAGGCCAAGACAGTCGGCAAACCGGTCTGGGAACTGGCCGGGCTGTCTGAGCCGGGGCCGTTGGAGACGGCCTACACGTTGTCGCTCGACAGCCCCGGGGCGATGCAGGCTTCGGCCGCCGAGAATGCGCATCGCCCGCTTCTGAAGATCAAGCTGGGCACGCCTGATGACATGCCCCGGCTCGAAGCTGTTCGGGCGGGCGCACCGGATTCGCGCATCATCGTCGATGCCAATGAAGGCTGGTCGGCTGAGGTCTATGCCGATCTCGCGCCGCATCTGCTTCGTCTCGGCGTGGCGATGGTCGAGCAGCCGTTGCCGGCGGGCGAGGATGACGGGCTCCTGGGCCTTGAGCGCCCGGTTCCTCTCTGCGCGGACGAATCCGTGCATGACCGCGCCTCGCTGGGAAAACTCGCGGGCAAGTATGACCTGATCAATATCAAGCTCGACAAGACCGGCGGCCTGACCGAAGCGCTCATGCTGCGCGCCGAGGCGGAGGCGGCGGGGTTCGGCATCATGGTCGGCTGCATGGTCGGCTCGTCGCTGGCGATGGCGCCGGCGGTGCTGTTGGCGCAGGGCGCGGCCGTGGTCGATCTCGACGGCCCGCTGCTGCTGGCCGAAGATCGGGATGTGCCGCTGGTTTACGATGCCGATGGCGTGCATCCGCCTGTTGCCGCGCTTTGGGGCTGAGAAACGAAGCCGCTTGACCGGGCGCGTCCAAGCGCCCAAGACGCGGGCAAGGATCATGAGGAGAAGACAGTGAGCCGCATCGTTTACGTGAACGGGGAATATCTGCCCGAGGAAGAAGCCAAGGTTTCGGTGTTCGACCGGGGCTTTCTCTTTGCCGATGGTGTCTATGAGGTCACCTCGGTGCTTGGCGGCAAGCTGATCGATTTCGAGGGCCACAAGATCCGCCTCCAGCGGTCCCTGGACGCGTTGGACATGTCCGCCCCCGAGGCAATGGACGACCTGCTGGAGATCCATCGCGAGCTGGTCGCGCGGAACGAGATCGTCGATGGTCTCGTCTATCTCCAGGTCACCCGCGGCGCGCCGTCGGACCGCGATTTCGCCTTCCCGGGCGACGATGTGAAGCCAACCCTTGTGCTCTTCACCCAAAGCAAGCCCGGTCTTGCCGAGAGCCCGGTGGCGAAGGTCGGCATCAAGGTGATCTCCATCGAGGATATCCGCTGGGGTCGCCGCGACATCAAGACGGTGCAGCTTCTCTACCCGTCCATGGGCAAGATGATGGCCAAGAAAGCCGGGGCGGACGATGCCTGGATGGTCGAGGACGGGGCCGTTACCGAAGGCACCTCGAACAACGCCTATATCGTCAAGGGTAACAAGATCATTACCCGCGGTCTCAGCAATGACATCCTGCACGGGATCACCCGCGCCGCCGTTCTTCGCTTCGCCCGCGAGGCGCAGATGGAGGTCGAGGAGCGCGATTTCTCCATCGCGGAAGCCAAGGAGGCCGACGAAGCCTTCATCACCTCGGCCTCGACCTTCGTCATGCCGGTCGTGTCGGTGGATGGTGTCGAGCTTGGAGATGGCAAGCCCGGCAGGGTCGCCCCGCGCCTGCGCGAGATCTATCTCGAGGAAAGCCTGAAAACGGCGATCTGATCCCGGATCGGCCCAGGGCAGGAACGAGTTGAGCGGCTTCCGGGCCGCTCTTCGCGTATCCGGCAAGCGCGTCAATAGGCCCGTCGCTCCTGCCGAAACCCCGGTTGCCTTCAGGGCAGAACGCCCGCAAAAATCCGTGAGCATCGCCATGGGCATGCCGATCGGGGCGCGGGGAGGGGCTGGCCGACTGGGGCCTGCCTTCCGATTGCCTGCCTTGGCTGCCCGCTCGAACAACATCGCACCCTAGGAGACGCCATGTCCGCCACGATTGCCATCGGTCCGTATAGCGAGGCCGATCACGCCGCCCTTCGCGACGCCTTTGCGCCGGTTTTCCTCGACAGCACGGCCGGCCTGTCCGGACTTGACGCCGCGGTGCGCGACGCCACGACCGCCGTTGCCTTCAAGGGCCATCATGCCTTTGACGGGGCGGCGATGGACCTGCTTCCCAATCTCGCCCTGATTGCCAATTTCGGAGTCGGTTACGACGCCATCGACGTTTCGGCCGCCAATGCGCGCGGGATCAAGGTCACCAACACGCCGGATGTTCTCAATGACGACGTGGCGGATCTCGCTGTCGCGATGTTGATAATGCGAGGTCGGGAGATGGAACATGCCACGAAGTGGGCACGCTCCGGCGAGTGGAAGGAAAAGGGCGAGTACCGGCTGAACCGCAAGGTCAACGGTGGCAAGGCCGGGATTGTCGGGCTTGGCCGGATCGGGCGCGAGATCGCCGATCGGCTCGCGGCCTTCAAGATGGATATCCACTATTTCGCGCGCTCCGAGAAGGAGACGCCCGGCTGGACCTATCATGCCGACCCGGTCTCCCTCGCGCGCGAGGTCGACTATTTGATCGTGGCTCTTGTTGGTGGGCCGGACACGGTGAATTTCGTTTCCGCAGAGGTGCTCGAGGCGCTTGGGCCGCGCGGTATCGTGGTCAACATCTCCCGTGGCAGCACCATTGACGAAGGCGCCTTGCTCGACGCTCTGGAGCAGGATCGGATCTATGGCGCCGCCCTCGATGTCTTTGTCGGCGAGCCGGATATCGATCCGCGTTTCTACGCGCTGGAAAATGTCGTGCTGCAGCCCCATCAGGGCTCGGGCACGGTCGAGACCCGCGCGGAAATGGCCAGGCTTCAGCGCGACAACGTTGCGGCGCACCTTGCCGGCGAAGCGCTGCTGACGCCCGTGAACTGATCCGGCCCGGGGGCGTGAATGCCACGCCCTCGCCAGAACGGTTTCACGCCAGCCAGGCCAGCGAAATCAGCGACAGGACCGAGGTCCAGATGATCACCGGCGCGATCTGGTCGGTGCGCACGCCGTGCAGCATCGCCAGCGCAAAGGCCATTGCCCCGGATGGCGCGGCGGCGCAAAGCAGCAGCAAGGTGTTCCACTCCTCTGGCCGCTGACCGATATGGAGCGCCGCCCAGGCCAACGCGGGGAAAGCGAGGAGCTTCAGGCCGGAAATTGCACAGACGGTTGGCGTCGGCAGGAGGCTCTGGCCAGACAGGATCACGCCAAGCGCAAACAGCGTCATCGGTGCAGCTGCGACCCCTGCGAAATCCATAGCCGTCCGGAAAGGCGCGGGCACTGGCAGCGACGCCAGGTTGCAAACCAGCGCAAGCAGGACGGCGATGAGCACCGGGTTGCCTGCCAGCCGTTTTAGCGTCTGTCCCGCGGCTGTGCCGCGATTGACCAGCAGGTCGGTCGTGATGATGAAAAAGGGAAAGCTGATGGCCGAATCCCAGGCCACGACCGCCCGGATCGGCATCCCGGCTTCCCCGCCATGCATCAACTGCGCGATCGGCAGGATATAGAGCACCGAATTGACGAAGACGGTCGCCATTGCCAATAGCCAGGCCTCGACCACGTCTCGCTTCAGCAGGTGAAACGCCACCGAGAAGGAGAGTGCGAAGACGGCGACCTGGCAGCCGACGTAGATCCCCATCGCGTCGAACCGGAAACTCGACA
Source organism: uncultured Tropicimonas sp. (assembly GCA_947497945.1). Taxonomy (GTDB): domain Bacteria; phylum Pseudomonadota; class Alphaproteobacteria; order Rhodobacterales; family Rhodobacteraceae; genus Tropicimonas. Next base: position 112,424 of record CANMIP010000005.1, read on the forward strand.
GGTCCAGGTCGCTCACCAGGGGGAAGAGCAGTGCCGGCTGTAACACGAGGAAGCCGACGCGATTGATCGCTGCGGCCTCCTCCCGGCGTACCTTGTCGAAACGTCCGAGCAGGAAACCGAGCGCCAGCATCGAGAAGACCGGGAGGATCTGATGCGTCAGGACATGGAACATCAGCGCGTCAGAGCACCCCCCGCCCGGCCAGGTTGCGCATGAGGGCGGCTGTGCCGAAGCGCCATTCGGGGCACTCGGTCGAGAGCCCGACAGTGTTGCTCAGCGCCCCGAGTGCCGGTTCGGAAATCGTAACCAGGTCTGCCTCGTGATGGGTGAAGCCCTGTCCCGGGGCGTCGCGGTCCTGCACCGGGGCAAAGAGCGTGCCGAGGAACAGGAAGAAACCGTCCGGATATTGGTGATGCCGGCCGATGGTCTGTGCGACGAGATCCGCGGGATCACGGCTGATCTGGGACATCGAGGAGTGACCGTCGAGCACGAAACCGTCCGTGCCTTCCACCTTCATCGTGAGTTCGGCCTTGCGGATATCGTCCAGGCCAAATCCGTCATCGAAGAGCCGCAGGAACGGGCCGATCGCGCAGGAGGCGTTGTTGTCCTTGGCCTTGCCAAGTAGCAGCGCCGAGCGGCCTTCGATATCGCGCAGGTTCACGTCATTGCCGAGCGTCGCGCCGCAGATTTCGCCGCGCGAGTTGACCGCCAGCACGATCTCCGGCTCGGGATTGTTCCATTTCGACATCGGGTGCAGCCCGACACGCGCGCCCCAACCGAGCGAGCACATTGGCTGTCCCTTGGTAAAGACCTCCGCATCCGGGCCGATGCCGACCTCGAGATATTGCGACCAGAGCCCCTCGGCCTGCAGGACGGCCTTGACCTCCATGGCTTTCTCCGAGCCTGGTTCGATCCCCGAAAGGCTGTCGCCTATCACGGCCCCGACCTTCTCGCGGATCGCCGCCGCGCTGTCCGGATCGCCCGCGGCCTGCTCCTCGATCACCCGTTCGACCATGCTGGCTGCGAAGGTCACGCCACAGGCCTTGATCGCCTGAAGGTCCGGCGGCGCCAGCAGGCGCAGCGTGTCGTCTCCGGCTTCGGTCGTCGAGGCGGCAACGAGTTCGGCGAGCGTGGCAAAGGCTTCGCCCGGCGCGGTGCGGGCCGTATCCGTTGGGTCTGTGGTCTCCAGCAATGCCTGCATGGTCGGCAGGTCGCGGCTGGTGATGTCGATCACGGTCTCGCCATCGAGACGGACCAGCGCAGGGCCGATGCCAGGGCGCCAGACACGGCCGACAAACATGGCCTCGGGAATGGGGTTGGAAAGCGGCAGCATGGGTTTCTCCTGTCTTACTTGCCCCAGCGGAGCACGAGCGGATCAAGTGGGCGTAGCAGTTCGAGCAACATGGCGGCGGTGTCGGGATGCAGCGGTGGGATCGGGTGGCGGCAGAAGGCCGAACCGATCACGCCACCCTCGACCATGGCCACCTTGGCGGAGCGGAAACCGCATTGCCGGTTTTCGTGGTTGATCGCCGGCAGCACGCGGGAATAGCCCGCGATGGCGGCCGCGCGGTCGCCGGCGAGGAAGTCGCGGATCACCGGTCCGATCTGGTCCGGGATCATGGCCGAGGTCATGGAGCCGGTCGCGCCGGCATCGAGATCGGCCAGCAGCGTGATTGCCTCCTCGCCGTCGAACGGGCCCTCGATGGCCTCCCCGCCTGCGGCGATAAGGGCGCGGATCTTGGCGGCTGCCTGCGGGCATTCGATCTTGAAGAGCTTCAGCATCTCGATCTCATGCGCAATCTTCACCAGCAGCGGAACCGGGAGGTCGACACCGGATAGCGGCGCGTCCTGCAGCATGATCGGGATGCCGATCTCGCCCACGGCGCGGAACTGCTCGAAGGTCTGCTCAGCCGTGCCCTTCAAAAGCGCGCCGTGATAGGGCGGCATCATCATGACGATGTCGGCGCCGAGACCCTTTGCCAAGCGCGCCCGCTCGACCACGATCGGGGTCGCAAAATGGCTGATGGTGACGATGACCGGCACGCGGCCAGCGACATGTTCGAGCGAGAGCCGGGTCAGGGTCTCGCGCTCGGCATCCGAGATCAGGAACTGCTCGGAGAAATTCGCCAGCACGCAGATGCCGTCGACGCCCATGTCGATCAGGCAGTCGAGCACGCGCTTCATGCCGTCGAGATCGAGGCTGCCATCGTCATGGAAGGGGGTGGGGGCGACCGGCCAGATGCCGGAATAGGGGCGGTTGGTCATGATGTCTCCGTGGCTGGAACGGATCGGGAAAGTGGATTGCAGATCATGGCGCGCCCTTTGCGGCCGACCACATGGCCAGCGCCACGACGCCGAGCATGGACAATGCCATTGCGATATTGATCCGGTGTTGCGTGCGTTCGGAAAGATCGAGCCGGTGCAGTGAGGCGCCGGCCCAGAGCCAGATCAGGTGGATCGGGATCCAGATCGCATTGAGGATCAGCACCTTGCTCACGATCTCGAAGACCGGCGCTTCGGGCGCATAGCTGAACCCGGTCATCAGCGAGGTGTTGACGGCATAAGCCTTGGGGTTGATCGCCTGCAGCATCACGCCGCCGGGAATGCCGGGCGGGACACGGGCTTCCATGAAGGCGATCTTCGCCCCGGCGAGCGCGATCCGGGCGGCGAGGAAGACGAGATACCCGACCGAAGCCAGCATCAGCACCGTGCGCAGCCAGGGAAGCGAGAACAGGATCGCCGCAAGCCCCGAGACCACGGCGAAAAGCACCATGTTGGAGCCGAGAAACAACCCCAGCACATAGCGCAGCGACGGGCGAAAGCCGTAAGCTGCACCGAAGCCTGCCGTCGTCATCACCCCCGGGCCGGGGGTGAGGATCAGCAGGATCACCGCAGCGGCGAAGGTCAGCATGTTGGCGCTCCCCGTGATCGCATCACCGAGCGCCCGCCCGTGCCTGGGCTGTCTTCATCTGGAAGTTCCTCCTCCGGGGTCGGAGAGCAAACGCCCCGCGCCGGTATACCACCTGATCCACACCCGTTTGCCAGAGCTTGTCAACCGGGGGCGACAAAAAGGCAGAGGCAATATCGCCTTGCGCAAGGCCGCGCTTCGGAGCGACTACGCCCCGGTCAGATCACGGCCGCACAGCGAGCGAGGATGTCGAGATAGCCTTCGACATTCCAGGCCGAACGGCCGATGAACAGCCCGTCGATATTGGGACAGCCGATCAATTCCTCGCAATTGCCGGGATTGACCGAGCCGCCATAGAGGCAAGGGACGCGGCGTCCAAGCACGTCTTCGGCCACGGCCGAGATCTCGGCCTGGCGCGCATCGGCATAGTCCGAGCTTGCCGGAATGCCATTGGCGCCGATGGCCCAGACCGGCTCGTAGGCCAGCAGGACAGGCGCATTCAGCGCATCGCCTTCCAGCCCTGCCAGCGCGCCGCGGACTTCGGCTTCCAGCACCTCCTGTGCCCGGCCGGCTTCGCGCTCTTCCAGCGTCTCACCGATGCACAGGAGCGGGATCATCCCGTGCCGAACCGCGGCCGCGACCTTGAGCCCGGTCGTTTCGATGGTCTCGCCGAAATTGTGGCGGCGTTCGGAATGGCCGATCTCGACGAGATCGAGGTTGCAATCCTTGAGCATCAGAGGGGAGATCTCGCCCGTCCAGGCGCCCTCATCTTCCCAATGCATGTTCTGAGCACCGACAAGGACGGATGTTCCGCTGAGGATCTCCTTGACCTGCCGGACAGCGGTGAAGGGCGGCACCACGAAACGCTGGAGACGGCTGTCACGCTCGCCATCGGCTGCGGCCAGTGAGACGGCGAATTGCTGCGCCTCGGCCAGCGTCTTGTTCATCTTCCAGCTCGTTCCGACCCAGATTGAAGGCAGCTCGGTCATTCCTCTTGATCCTTTGCGATATTGAGGGAGATGCCGGCCTCGCGCAGTTCCCCCAGCGAGGGCGCTTCGGGGGCGGCATCGGTCACGATTGCATCGAAGTCCCGCAGGTCCGCCATGGCATGCAGGGCGGAATGGCCGAAGCGCTGATGCCCGACCAGCAGGCATTTGCGCTCCGAGACCTGCATCATCGCCTGCTTTGCACGCACGACGGTGTCGTCCATGTGATAGCTGGTGGTCTTCGACACGGCGGGGGTCGAGATGAAGGCGATATCGGCCCGCAGCCGGAACAGGCTCTCTTCTGTCACCAGCCCGAAGAAGCCATTGTATTTTGGCGAGTAGGTGCCGCCGAGCCCGATCAGGGTCATGCCGCGCTCGTTGCGCAGCGCTTCCATGACGGCGAAATTGTTGGTGATCACGGTAAGCGGGCGCGCTTCGACCAGCATCGCGCCGAGCACCGCCGCCATAGAGCCGTCATTGACGATCACCGTGGAGCCGGGTTCGACCAGCTCCAGCGCGGTGCGGGCGATGCGGCGTTTCACCTCGCTGCCTTGCCGTTCGCGGAAGCGGAAATCGCTTTCGAACTGCGTGCCGGGCTCGATCGTCGCACCGCCGCGCATCTTGCGAAGGATGCCGGCCTGCTCAAGATCGTCCAGATCGCGGTGAATCGTCATCTTGGAGACGGAAAAACGCTCTGCAAGCGCTTCGAGCACGACCGATCCATCGCGCACAAGCATGTCCATGATCTCCTGTCGGCGGGCGTCTCTCTTCACGATTGTCACATCCTTTTGTGAAATTGTAGCATGAGAAATCACAAAAACAACATTTCATAACGCAGATTTGTTGATTTTGATCTGGTTGCGGCTTATGGTTTGCGCCAAATCGGGCCGTCTCTGCCCCTTGATTCCACCTGTCCCGGCAGGGGAACGCGAGAGACGGGGCCCGTCGCGACAGACCGGCGGCCATCGGTGCGGCGGTAACATGCAGGAGGAGCAAGACCTTGGACGCAATGGATCATCCCACCAAGAAGCTGATGAACGCCCCGGAAGACATCATTCCGGAAATGATCGACGGAATGCTTGCCGCGCATCCGGACATGCTGAAGCTCGAAGGTGAGACCGGCCGCGCCGTGGTTGCCGTCGATGGGCCGCGCGACGGCAAGGTTGGCATCGTGATCGGTGGCGGCTCTGGCCATGAGCCGGCCTTTGCGGGTTATGTCGGTCGCGGGCTGGCCGATGCGGCTGCTGTCGGAAATGTCTTCGCCTCGCCCTCGCCGACGCAGGTCAAGGAAGCCGCGATGGCGGCAGATGGCGGCGCCGGCGTGATGCTGCTCTATGGCAACTACACGGGTGACGTGCTCAATTTCGACATGGCTGCCGAGGAATGTGCCGAGCTTGGCATCGAGGCGCGTTCGATCCAGGTGGTCGACGATGTTGCGTCGGCGCCGAAGGAGCGTGCGCATGAGCGCCGCGGGATCGCGGGCGATTTCTTCGTGTTCAAGATCGCCGGTGCGGCCGCGGATCTTGGCCGTTCGCTCGACGAGGTTGAAGCCGCCGCGAAACGGGCAAATGCCGCGACCCTGTCGATGGGCGTAGCCCTGTCGGCCTGCTCGATGCCGCAGACGCTGCGGCCCAATTTCGAGATTGGCGCGGATGAGATGGAAATCGGCATGGGCATCCATGGCGAGCCTGGCATGCGCCGGGCCAAGGTCGATACGGCCGACAATGTCACAGATGAACTGATGAACCTGATCCTCGGCGAGATGGAACTCGGCGCTGGCAGCGAGGTTGCCGTCCTGGTCAACGGTCTCGGCTCGACGGGGCTGATGGAGCTCTATCTCATCAACCGTCGGGTGGCGCAGATCCTTGGCGACAAGGGTGTGAAGATCCACAACACCTGGGTCGGAGAGTACTGCACCTCGATGGAGATGGCCGGCGCTTCGGTCACGCTGTTGAAGCTCGACGCAGACCTCAAGACCCTGCTCGACCATCCGTGTCGCACCCCCGCACTGACGGTCGGTTCGGCGCCGCAACCGGTGGAGGGCGCTGTCCGGACCAAGCGGAGCTACGATGATGCCAGCCGCGCCGATGCAGTCGATCGCGCGTCCCTGGTGACGGATGGCGACCTGACGCCCGAGATCTTCCGCAAGATGATGTATGCCGCTGGCGCCGCGATCGCGCGGGACCGCGATATGCTCAGCGAGATGGATGGTGTGATCGGCGACGGCGATCACGGGGTGACGATGGATATCGGCTGGACAGCCGTAATCAAGGCGCTGGATGTGGCACCGGAAGAGGACACGATCAGCCAGACCTGCACCAAGATGGCCAAGGCCTTCCTGGACGCGGTCGGCGCGTCCTCGGGTCCGCTTTACGCTGGCGCCTTCAATACCGGCGGCAAGGCCGTGGGAGAGCGGCTCAATCTCGACCCGGCTGCGACGGCCGCCTGGGTTGAAGGCATGCTCAAGGGCATTCTCGGGCGTGGCGGCGCCAATCCCGGCGACAAGACGATGATCGACGCCTGGTTGCCCGCCGCCGAGGCCGCGAAGAAAGCCGCCGAAGACGGCGCGGACACGCTTGGCGTGATGCAGGCGGCGATGGAAGGTGCGCGCGACGGTGCCCAGGCAACCAAGGACATGGAGAGCCGTCGCGGACGTTCCAAGAAGCTCGGCGCCCGCTCGGTCGGCCATGTCGATCCCGGGGCGGCCTCGGCCCATGTCATGCTCGAAGCCATGACGGAGGCGCTGCGCGGCGCCGTCTGAACGCAGCGGTTACCCGGGACGATCACACGTCGTTCGTCCCGGACCTGAAGTCTCGGAGGTGGTTGGGCGATCCCTGGCCCGATCTTCCAAATAGCCGGTTCCCGACGGGGCCGGCTATTCGCCTTCGTTCCGCAGGATGCTCTGGTTGGCTTTCCCCTTGAGGAGATGGCTCGTCAGCGCCGCGGCGGCGTGTTCCGCATCCCGGTCACAGAGGGATGCCAGGATTTCCTTGTGCTCGGCCATGGTGACATTGCGCCAGCGGATCTGCCGCGAGGACATGAAGCGGGCCCGGAACAGCGCGGCGTTATATTGCCGATGCGTGTCCGCCAGCGCTGCATTTCCCGAGCCGTGGACGATGGCCGAGTGGAACTGCATGTCCATTCGGAAGAACTCCAACGGATCGCTGCTGTCGGCGAGTTCGCCGAGACGGGCGTGGATGGCGGTCACTTCCTCGAGTTGCTCGTCGCTCGCTCGTTCGACAAACAGCCGTCCGGCAAGGGATTCGAGTGCTGCCTGAACGTCAAAGAGATCGTCGATATATTCCGGCGAGGGATCGGCCACCTGAGGGCGCCGGTTGGGCAGGACATCGATGAGTCGCTCAGCGGCAAGCTTGCGGATCGCTTCCCGCAGCGGCGTGCGGGAGATTCGCAGCCTTTCGGAGAGCTCTCGCTCCGACAGGGTTTGCCCAGGGGGCAGCCTGCCGACGAGAATCAGTTCCCGCAGGCGTTCGGCGGCGATTTCGGCCAGCGAAACCCGCTCGACGCCGAGATCATCGTCCAGATCGGCAAGCCCAGTCTTCTTCATCGGCTGTCCCTTCTTTCCTGACCGTATTTTAGGCTGCTGATCCGAAATGGAAATGGACTGTGCCCAGAATTGTGGATTTTTTTAAAAGGTGTTTGGTATACAATTTTACCATTGCGCGAGGTGCCGTATGGTGCGATGGTCCGGACGACGGTTGCGAGGACGCTTTGGCATGGGGTGATTCCATGCGCAGGTGGCAGCTGTTACCGAGAGGAGATTTTGGCAGGGAGGGCCGGTCGGGAGGACCAGGGTTCGGCATCCGCTGCGCATCGGAAGATCGCCCGGTGCCCAGGCCAGTGCTGACATGCGACTATGACTTCCAGGTCAAGGCGAGCCCGCTCAGGTTGATCCTGCGGGACCGTCATCGAGATACCGGAACGTCCCGACCCGTCCCAGAGCTGAATTCTCCACCTTCACAAGGTCATGACGCCTCTGGGCGCCGTAAGGAGAGGACAGATGAAAGTATTGATCATCGGCGCGGCCGGCATGGTCGGACGGAAGCTCGTGGAGCGTCTCGCCAAGGAGCCCGGGATTCTGGGCGGGCCGATCGACAGCCTCGCGCTTGTCGATGTCTTTCAGCCGGAAGTGCCGGCTGCACTGGCAGATGTCGCGAAATGCGGCACCGTCGATCTCGCCAAGCCGGGCGTGGCGGAAACGCTTGTCGCTGACCGTCCCGACCTGATCATCCATCTCGCGGCCATCGTTTCCGGCCAGGCCGAGGCGGATTTCGATCTTGGCTACGCAGTCAATCTCGACGGCACGCGCTGGCTCTTCGACGCGATTCGGGCCGAGGGTCTCAAGGAACCTTATTGCCCGCGCATGGTCTTCGCCTCCTCCATCGCCGTCTTCGGCGCGCCGTTCCCGGACAGCATCCCGGACGATTTCTTCACCACGCCGCTCACCAGCTATGGCACCCAGAAGGCAATCTCCGAGCTGCTGCTGGCCGATTATACCCGCCGTGGCATCTTTGACGGCGTCGGCATTCGCCTGCCCACGATCTGCATCCGTCCGGGCAAGCCCAACGCAGCGGCCTCGGGCTTCTTCTCCAACATCCTGCGCGAGCCGCTTTCCGGTCAGGAAGCCGTGCTGCCGGTCGATGACAATGTCCGTCACTGGTTCGCCTCGCCGCGCGATGCCGTTCGCTTCTTCACCCATGCCGCGACGATGGACACCTCCCGGATCGGCCCGCGCCGCAACCTGATGATGCCGGGCATCTCCGCCACGGTCGGCGAAGAGATTGCCGCGCTTGAGCGTGTTGCCGGGCCGAAGGCGGCCGCGCTCATCAAACGGGAGGCGGATCCGACCATCCAGGGTATCGTTGCCGGCTGGGCACAACGTTTCGACGCGACGCGCGCGCTTGAACTGGGATTCACCGCAGCGGCGGATTTCGACGAAATTATCCGCACGCACATCGAAGACGAACTGGACGGAAAGATCGGAGCCTGATCGATGTCGAACTACAGATGGACCCGCGAGACCTGGCCGATTGCCTGCGCGATGATTCCCTTTCCGGGCATCGCCGCTGATGGCACTGTCGTACAGGACGCACCGGCCGAGCACTGGGCCGAAACGCTGGCGCTGGTGGCAAATGAGGGCTTCACAGAGCTGGATCCGACCGATTCCTGGCTGCGTGTCGCCGATCTCGAGGCGTCGCGCCGGGACGAGTTCATGGCCGTGGTGAAGGACGCCGGGCTGACCATTCCCGCCATCTCCACCTCGCGCAAGAGCCCGATCGACCCGATGAGGGGCGATGACAACCTCGCCTATTGCCATCGGGTGATCGACACGGCGGCGGAGATCGGCGCGGAATCGGTGACATTCGGCCTCTTCGGTGACCTGACCGACGAGCAGAAAAAGGCGCTCTGGTTCTGGACGGTCGATGGCGTGAAGAACCCGGATGATCCGGCGGTCTACAACAAGGCCGTCGAGCGGATCCGGGAGCTTGGCAAACACGCGGCGGAGATGAATATCGAAGTCTCGCTCGAGATGTACGAGGACACCTATATCGGCACGGCCGATGGTGCGGTGAAATTCACCCAGGATGTCGATCTGCCGAATGTCGGGATCAATGCCGATATCGGCAACCTGATTCGCCTGCATCGTGATGTCGAGCACTGGCAGGACATGATGGCCAAGATCGCACCCTTCCTCAAATACTGGCATGTGAAGAACTACACGCGTGTCGAAGACCCGATTTCGGGCGGCATCATGACCCATCCTGCACCCCTCGACTCGGGCATCATCAACTATCGTGCGGCGATCGCGCTTGCCCTGAGCTACGGCTACAAGAGCGCCTTCCTGTGCGAGCATTACGGCGGCGACGGCCTCTCCGTCTGTGGTGCCAACAGGCGCAGCCTGAGACGGATTCTCCCGGCAGCTTGATTTCATTCCTCCCAAGCTGACAGGCCGGCGCGACGGGTTCCCCGTCGCGCCGGCTTCGTTTTTTCGGGCTCTCTGTTCCCTGCCGTGGAGCGTTTTCGCGGCAGGTTTTCTCATTCTTTCTCAAGCAGGAATGTGGCGCGTTCGCGGAATGTGATGCGGCCATTTCGACAGTCTGACAGGCGAATCTGGTTTGCTCCTGCGGTCAATGTTCCGGGGTTTGAGAGCGCCTGGAGCGAAGGATGGATGACCGGTCAGATTCGGGTGATTCGCGGCGACGGATTTGATCTGGTTCTGTCGATTCGGCATTTGCCCATTTTTTGAGCACTTAGGCCCGGACACCAGGTGCTGGCGCGACCAAAACGGAGCTGGGGACCGCCCTCGAAGCCGGAAAAGACTGCGCGAAACGTCGCGCTCACTTTTGGACATATTCCCGACCAAAGAGCCTTTGGGGCCGTAATCCTGTATGTCCGTAAACGTTTTTTGGCCATTTCGACGCTTCTTGTCGTAGTATCGTCGGGCGGGGAGGATGTGCCGGTTGAATTTTGTGACAATGGACCCGTTGAACAACCAAACAGGCTTAGCTAGCATAATGGTGGATGGTATACCATTCGCTGCCCGAGTGATATTGGGCAATCGTAATCGGGCGAAAGAGGATCGCCTGGGAGGAGAAAAAGACTATGAACTACAAATCCGCTATCGTTACCGGCATTGCTGGGGCGCTCCTGGCCACGACTGCCATGGCCGACCCGGTAAACCTTCGCATCCAGACGCACTACGCGTCCGAGCACCCGACCGGAAAATTCTACGCCCAGTTCAAGGATGACGTTGAAACGATGTCCGGTGGCGACATCACCTTCGAAATCTTCTACTCGTCCTCCGTCGTTGCAACGACCGAGACCTTTGACGCCGCGATCAACGGCATCGTCGATTGCGACGGCACCGGCGGTGCCTACCAGACCGGCAAGAACCCTGCCTTCCAGTTCGTCGGCGACATGATGGGCGGCTACCAGACGCCTTGGCAGCGTTACATGTGGCTCTACTACGGCGACGGCAAAGCGACCGCCAACGAACTCTATAACGAGCATGGCATGGAGCTGATCGGCTGGCAGATCTACGGTCAGGAATCGCTTTCCTCCTCGAAGCCGATTTCCGGCGTTGCCGATCTCGAAGGCTGGAAATTCCGTTCGCCCCCGGGCATGGAGACCGAGATCTTCCAGAAGCTCGGCGCCTCGCCGATCGTGATGGACTTCACCGAGATCTTCACAGCGCTTGAAACCGGCATCATTGACGGCGCCGACGCCTCCGGCCTCAACAACAACGTCGGCCTCGGCCTCTACGAGATCGTGAAGCACGCGAACTATCCGGGGTTCCACTCGATGCCGGCTGACCACTTCGCCTGTAACAAGGACGTCTGGGACGGGCTGACCGAGCAGCAGCAGCGCATCATCGACACCGCCTGGCAGAAGCTCGCCTTCCAGCTGTCGCTGTTCAACGACAAGGCCAATGCCGAGGCCGCGACCAAGCTCACTGCCGAAGGCGTGACCCTCTACGAATGGTCGGCCGAAGACATCGCGGCCTACAACGCCGCTGCTGTCGAGGCCTGGGACGACTGGGGCACACGTACGCCGGAAGCCGGCGCGATCCTGGAAGCCAACAAGACCTTCCTGCGCGACCTCGGCCTGATCGAGTAATCTGAACTGATATGATACTGTCCGGTTCTTCGGACAGACACAGGGTGAGCCCCGCAACGGGGCTCACCTTTAAAAAATCCCATAACAATCAACCGTCCTGGAGGAGGAGCATGGAATCCGAAAGTCTCTGGCTCGGACCAATGCGCAAGCCTGTCCGGCTCTTAATGCTGGCCTTCGTCGGGGTTACGGCCCTGATTTATGCCTGGCTGGTATTCAACAAGATCTTCGTGACCGACGCGATCGGAATGCACGAGATGATCCGGCCGGCTGAAGGCGGTCCGATTGTAACCATCATGCTATACGCGATCCTGGGATCGCTTCTTTTCGCCGGGCTTTACCTGTCGGATTTCAAAGGTGACATCGAACCGGAGCCGGATGGCTTCTTCGACATCTTCTCTCTGGTCACGTCCAGGATCTGCATGATCATGGTCGCCCTGATCGTGCTGGTGATGTTCTACGAGGTTATCTCGCGCTACGTCTTCTCGCGCCCGACCCTCTGGGCCAACGAACTCTCGCTCTGGATCGCCTCGTTCGTGTTCCTGCTCGCAGGTTTGTACGCGATGCAACAGCGCAGCCATATCCGGATCTACGTGATCTACGATGTCATGCCCCGCTGGATGCAAAAGGCGGCCGACCTGCTGTCGACGCTGTTGATCGTCTTCTTCACCTTCTCGATGGTCTGGGGCGGTTACAACGACGCCAAGACGCGGGCGCTCCGGATGGAAACCTTCGGCACCGCCTGGGATCCACCACTGCCCGGTACGGTCAAGGCTGCGATCCTGATCATCATCATCCTCGTTACCATCCAGGCGATCTCGAACCTGATTGCCGACTGGAACAAGCTTCCCGAACACCACAGCGGAGCCGAGGTCGACGAGACCGAAATCGCGCATCTGCGCGAAACCCTGGAGAAGTGAGTTGGAATTTCTCGAACTTTTCGCGTGGATGAAGGTCGATAGCATCGCCACGCTTTCCATCATCCTGCTGATAGGCATGTTCTTCCTGCTTGCCATCGGGATGCCGCTGGGCTTCGCCTCAGCCTTCCTCGCCGTCGCTGTCCTGATCATGAAGTTCGGCCCCGAAATGCTCTATGGCAGTTTCGGCAGGGGACCACTCTCGGTTCTCGGGCAGGCAATCTACCGACAGATGACAAACTATGTCCTCATATCGGTGCCACTATTCATCTTCATGGCATCGTTGCTGGAACGCTCCGGCATCGCCAAGGACATGTACAACGCCCTAAGCATGTGGCTCAGCCGCACGCGTGGCGGCATTGCCATCGTCACCTCCCTCATGGCCGTTCTCATGGCCGCCATGTCCGGGATCATCGGTGGTGAAGTCGTGCTGCTCGGCCTGATCGCTCTGCCGCAGATGCTGCGCCTGGGCTATAACCAGAACCTCGCCATCGGCACGATCTGTGCCTCCGGCTCGCTGGGCACCATGATCCCGCCCTCGATCGTTCTGATCATGTATGGCCTCGTCACCGAGACCTCGATCAAGTCGCTCTTCACCGCGGCCTTCCTGCCCGGCTTCATGCTGGCCTCGTTCTTCATCATCTACATCATCGCGACGACGCAGATCGACAAGACGAAGGCACCCCTGCCGCCGGATGACCCGGATGCACCGAGGGGCAAGGAAAAGGGCCTGATGTTCGTCGGCTTCCTGTCGAAGTTCTTCATCTGGGCCGGCGGCGCGCTGATCGTGCGCAACCTGTTCCTGACCTTCACCAAGCAGAACGCCGTCGAAGAAGGTGTCGATCCGATCGCCCTCGGGATGGTCTCCGACCTTCCCTACCTGATCGGTCTTGTGGTCATTTCCGCCCTTCTCATGCGCTTCGTGGTGGGCAAGGACCGCTCGAAGGCAGGTTGGGACATGGGCAAGGGCCTCGTGGCGCCCATCGTGGTCATCGGCGTGGTTCTCGGTTCCATCTACATGGGCATCACCGGGATCACCGAAGCGGCTGGCATGGGTGCGATTGCGGTCTTCGTCATCGGCCTCATCCGTCGCGAGATGACCTTCGAGATCGTCTGGGACAGCCTGATGCGGACGCTGAAATCCACCGGTACCATCCTCTGGGTGACCATCGGTGCTTCGGCCCTGGCAGCTGCCTACACGCTCGCGGGTGGTCCGACCTATGTCGCCAACATGATCGTGGCGGCGGACATGCCGACCATGAGCATCATCCTGGTCATGATGCTGATCTTCCTGATCATGGGCATGTTCATGGACTGGATCGGCATCGTGCTGCTGATCATGCCGGTCTTCCTGCCGATCGTGTCGAAGCTTCCGGTGGAAGAACTCGGCTTCCTCGGCCATGTCGAACCGCAACATGTGGCGATCTGGTTCGGTGTGCTGTTCTGTATGAACATGCAGGTGAGCTTCCTCTCGCCGCCCTTCGGTCCCGCTGCCTTCTACCTGAAGTCGGTTGCTCCGTCGCATATCACGCTGATCGACATCTTCCGTGGCTTCCTGCCCTTCATCCTGCTGCAGCTGCTTGCGCTGACCGTGATGCTGACCTGGCCGCAGATCGTGACAGTGTTCCTATAGCGGGATGAAAATCCCAAAGGCCGGGGCGGTCTTCCGCCCCGGCCTGTTTGTCGCCTTCGGCTGCGACCGGCCAGCACGGCCCAGCCAGCAGAATGGGACTCGCATCAAAGTGACCTTCGAAATGTTCCTGTCCGCCGTGCCGCCGCTTCAAGGGCGGTTTTGTCATGTGAGGGCAAGGTGAGTTCGGTCCGTCCCCGGGAAGAACGCACAGCAGCCGGCATCGCCACCATGGCGCTGGCCGTGGCCTTCTACACCTGCATCGACAGTTCCGCGAAATGGCTCAACCTCATCGGCCTGCCGGTGGTTCAGATAGTCTTCTTTCGCTATGCCGGCCATTTCGTCTATTCGCTTCTGCTTTACGTGCCGCAAGAGGGCATGAGCGCCTTCCGCTCGAACGCGCCGCGCCTGCAGTTTCTGCGCTCCCTCTTCCTGCTCGCCTCGACGGTCCTGAACTTCATTGCACTGAAATACCTGCCGCTTTCGATCACCGCATCGGTTTCTTTCGCCTCGCCCATCGTGGTGACGCTCCTCGGGATTCCGCTCCTCGGGGAGAAGGTGGGGGTGCGCCGCTTCATCGCCATTTTCACCGGATTCTGCGGCGTGCTCGTCGTGGTCCAGCCATGGGGATCGAGCTTTCACCCGGCGATTGTCTTCAGCTTGTCGTCGCTGCTTTGCGTCTCGCTCTATTTCATCATGACGCGGCGGTTGGCGGGGGTGGAAACCAATGCGGTCCAACAGGTCTGGTCCAGTGGCCTGGCGACGCTGGCGCTGCTCCCCTTCGTGCTTCCGGTCTGGCAATGGCCGGAGAGCACGACAACATGGGCCGTTTGCATTGCCATCGGCGCATTCGGCATGTTCGGCCATTCGATCACCGCCGTCGCCCATCGCTGGGCGGACGCCTCGGTGCTCGCGCCGATGATGTATTTGCAGATATTCTATGCCAGCTTCGCCGGGGTCATGATCTTCAACACCTGGCCGACCGTCTGGACGCTGATCGGCGGCGTCATTATCGCTGCCTCCGGACTTTACATCTGGCACAGGACGAAGGCCGAGGCCCGCGAGGCCACCGTAAGGGCTAGCCTCGGCCGATAAACGGCATGTTGGTGGCCATGACGGTCATGAACTGGACATTCGCCTCCAGTGGCAGAGAAGCCATATGCAGGACCGACCGAGCCACATTCCCGACATCCATCATCGGTTCCACGGCGATGGAGCCATCCGCCTGTGGCACACCCGCAGCCGCGGTGCTGCCCATCTCGGTCGTCGCATTGCCGATATCGATCTGGCCGCAGGCGATGTTGAAGGGACGTCCGTCGAGGCTGATTGTCCGGGTCAGACCGGTGATCGCATGTTTCGAAGCGGTATAGGGTGCCGAACCCCAGCGGGGCACATGCGCGGAGATCGAACCGTTATTGATGATCCGTCCGCCCTGCGGCTCCTGGTTGCGCATGATGCGAAAGGCCGCGCGGGCGGCGATGAATGCGCCGGTCACGTTGATCTCTATCAGATTGCGCCAGTCGGCAACGGACAGCTCGTCGATCGGGCTGCCTTTCATGGCAACGCCCGCATTGTTGAAGATCGCGTCAAGACGGCCCCAGCTTTGCGCCGCCGCGTCGAAACAGGCATCGACCGCCGCCTCGTCGGTAACATCGCAGGGCATCACCCGCGCATTTTCCCGCCCGGCGGCTGTTTCTTCCAGCGCCTCGACGCGCCGTCCGACCAGCCCGACACCCCAACCTGCGTCCAGAAAGGCGTGCGCCGTGCTGCGTCCGATTCCCGTACCGGCTCCGGTGATGATGATGCTGTTCACGCTGCGTCTCCTCCAGGCTGTGTCTCGGTATGTTCCGGCGTCCCGATCCTGTCGCAGTTTCGGCCATGCCGTGCAAGAAAGACCCCTCTCCGGACAGGCGCCGGGCGCTTCGCGGCGCGACACCTCTTGAGCTAATCTCGCGCTTGGTATACCAAATGCAAGTCTAAACTGCGACTGAGGGAGGCGACGTCGTGGGAGGGGTTTCCCGGGCGACTCAAGGCCGACCCGATATCACGCAATGGCAGGCATTCTGGCGCGGCTATCTCGATGCCGCACCCTTCATCCTGATTATCATTCCCTATTCCATGCTCTTTGGCGTGGTGGCACGCGATGCCGGTTTGGACATCCTCCAGACGATCTCGATGACCGTGATCGTGATTGCGGGGGCGTCGCAATTCACCGCCCTGGCGCTGTTGCAGGACAACGCTCCGGTGCTGATTGCGCTGCTGGTCTCGCTGGCGGTCAACCTGCGCATGGCGCTCTATTCCGCTGCACTGGTGCCCTATCTGGGACATGCGCGGCTCGGAGTGCGGGTCTTGATGGCATATCTCATGGTCGATCAGGCCTTTGCCGTTGCGGTGCGCACCTATGAAGACAATCCGGAGATGTCGAAATCAGCCAGGGTCGCCTATTACTTCGGTTGCATGATGCTGGTCTGTCCGCTCTGGTATGCCTCCACAATTGCAGGTGCGGTGCTGGGCAAGGCGGTGCCGGCCTCATGGTCCTTCGATTTCGCGGTGCCCGTCGCCTTCATCGCCATGCTGGCGCCGCTGCTGCGCTCAGGACCCCATATCGCGGCCGCCTTCGTCTCCGCCGTTGCCTCGCTTGCCTTCGCCTGGGTGCCTTGGTCGCTTGGGCTGATTATCGCGGCGATCTGCGGCATTCTCGCGGGAGCGCAAGCCGAGCTCTACCTCCGTCGCAGGGCCGAAAGGGGGCTGGCATGATCTCCGACACGGCCTTTTGGGCGCTGACGGTTGCGCTCGGGATCGGCACCTTCCTGATCCGCTTCTCTTTCCTGGGCCTCCTGGGGCGCAAGACGCTGCCCGACTGGGCCTTGCTGCATCTCAAATATGTCGGCGTCGCGGTCTTCCCGGCACTCATAACCCCGCTTGCCGTCTGGCCCGCTGCGACCGGCGGCACCATCGACCCGCTGCGCATCGTCGCCGCACTCGTGGCCCTGGCCGCGGGGCTGCGGTTCGGCGTCATCTGGGCGATCATCGCCGGCATGGGCTCGCTCTATCTCCTGCAGTTTCTCAACCACCAGATCTGAATCGGAACACCGCCATGATCGAATCTCCTCCAATCCTAACCATCCGCCGCAACTTCCCGCGCCCGACTGCCGAGCAGGTCGAGGCATTCCGCGGCGTGCCAACCGGCTTCGTGTGTGATGCCATGGGCGGACAGGGGGCAATGGCCGCCGAAATCGCCGCCATCGGAGGCGGGCGCGACATCGATTGTCACGCCGTGGGCACCGCTGTTGTGGCCGATAACGGGCCGTCCGAGATCCTGGCCTCGCTTGGGGCGCTGGAGATTGTCGTGCCGGGCGATGTTGTCATCGCCGCAATGCATGGACACAGGGACTGCGCTTCCGGGGGCGACCTGGTCTGCGGCATGCTGAAGAACAAGGGCGTGATCGGGTTCATCACCGATGGCGCCATGCGCGACTACGAGGGCATCGTCGAGGTCGGCATGCCGGTCTGGTGCAACGGGTTCAGCCCCAACTCGCCCAATGGCACCGGCCCCGGCAAGGTGGGTTTCGGCGCCTCCGTTGGCGGGCGGGTCGTTTCAAGCGGCGACATCATCGTTGCCGATGAGAATGGCGTCGTGGTCGTTCCCTTCGAGCAGATCGATGCCGTGATCGAGGCCGTGGCGCATGTGAAACAGCTGGAGGCGGATCTCGAAGCGGAGATCAAGGCCGGCAAGGACGGCTTCCTCGATCTCGACGAGATGGTTGCGGCTGGGCAGGCGGTCTTCGTGGACTGATAGGAGCCAGGCCAGAGAATGCGAAAGCCCCCGGCGCGATGTCCGGGGGCTTTTGCTTTTCCGGCGGGGCGGATCAGGCCTTGTTGTATTTCGTGTCGAGTTTGTTGATCGCATCGACATTTCCCGCGGAGCGGCCAGCCTCGTCGAAACTCTCGACGAGATAAGTGTCGACGATCTTCTTGGCCAGTTCCAGACCGATGCAGCGCGCGCCGAGCGTGATGACTTGCGCGTTGTTGGAAAGCGCGGCGCGTTCGGCGGAGTAGCAATCATGCAGATGCGCGGCGCGGATGCCCGGCACCTTGTTGGCCGAGATGCAGACGCCGATGCCGGTGCCGCAGACGAGGATCGCCTTGTCGAAGCTGCCGTCCGCAACACCGCTGGCGACGCGGTCCGCCATATCGGCATAAAAGGCCTCAGCGCCGGCCGGCGTCTCGGAGGCCTCGGTCACGTCGTAGCGATCCTTGAGGTATTCGGCGAGATCGTGGGCCATGCCCTTGCCTGCGGAATCGCCGGCCACTGCGAGTTTCATCTCTTTTCCTTTCATCCTGCGCTCCAGGGTCTGGAGTTGGCCGGATCGTAACATGTGAGGTCCGGTTTCTCAACAAATATCACATCAGTTGTGATATAATGCCTCGATGAATTGTTACGTTTCTGGTGAGACAAACAGGTCCGCATTCGGGAATGCGGGCCTGTTCTGAGAGGTCGGATCGCGCGTTTCGGCCTAGTCCGCAGTACGGAAGAAGCGCGCCATCTCGATGAACTGGTAGTCGAGCATGGAGCCGCCCTGCAGCGTGCGGTGGCCACGAGCCTCGGCTTCCTTGAGCAGCTTCGTCACCGGCGGCATCTGCACGACTTCGGCCACGACCGTGTCTCCTTCGAGCAGGTTCGGGTCGATCGGCATCGGGTCGTCCTCATGCATGCCGAGAGGCGTGGCGTTGACCACGACGTCGTAGCCCGCCGGATTCGGACCCGCGCCCTCGACGGCGATCGGCAGTTCTGGCACGGCGCCACGCAGGCGGTCTGCCAGGGCTTCGGCACGGTCTGTGTCGAGATCCGAGATGGTCAGGCGGCTGATGCCGGATTGCGCCAGCGTGGCCGCGATGGCCGAGCCCGCGCCGCCGGTGCCGACGACGAGGAAGGACTTGCCTTCCGGCGAAAAGACCTGGTCCGCCAGCCCGTTGACGAAGCCCATGCCGTCAAGGTTGGTGCCGGTCCAGCTGCCGTCTTCCTCGGGGCGGATGATGTTGGTGGCGCCGGCCAGCGCGGCGGTTGGCATCACCTCGTCGACGAGATCCATGAAGGAGACCTTGTGCGGGATGGTGATGACCATGCCGCCGAAATTCGACAGCGCCTTGAAGCCTTCCATCGCCTTGGCGGCATTTTCCGGCTTCACATGGACGGGGATGAAGACCGCGTCCATCTCTTCCTTCTCGAAATACTCGTTGAAGAGGAACTGAACACGCACGTGGTCGATGGGGTGGGCCACGACACCGAAGACTTTCGTCGTGCCGCTGATGACGGGTTTCATTGCGATTGTCCTGGGGTTTGGGGTGTCTGTTTGTGGCGTCCGCCGGTCCGGGTTGCTTCCTTCGGGGGAGAACAGAAGGCAAGATGGGCCGGCGGACGCGGGTCCGCTTACTTGCGGATTTCGACCTTGGCGAGCTTCTCGTAATGCTTCGCCACGGCGCAATGGTCGGAGGCGCCATCGCCGTCGAGCTTGAGCGCCTGCATGACTTCCATGATGCCGGCGGTCAGCGGAACGGAGACGTTCAGCTCATGCGCGGTGTCCAGCGCGTTCTGCAGGTCCTTGATATGCAGCTCGATGCGGAAACCGGGGTTGAAATTGCCGTCCAGGATCATCGGGACCTTGGCGTTCATCACGGTCGAGCCGGCCAGCCCGCCCTTGATCGCGTCGAACACGGCTTCCGGATTCACGCCAGCCTTGGTCGAGAGCGTGAAGGCTTCCGAGACGGCGGCGATGTTGAGCGCAACGATGATCTGGTTGGCCAGTTTGGTGACGTTGCCGGCGCCGATATCGCCGACGCGGACGACCGAGCCCGCCATCACGTCGAGCACATCCTTGACCTTGTCGAAAGCGGCTTCGTCACCGCCGACCATGACCGCGAGCGTGCCGTCGATGGCCTTGGGCTCGCCGCCCGAGACCGGGGCGTCCAGCAGGATGACATCCTTGGCCTTGGCGGCTTCGCAGATCTCCTGCGAGGCGGCAGGGGCGATGGAACTCATATCGACAAGAATGGTGCCGGGCTTGGCGCCGTCGAGCACGCCGTCCTCTCCCATGACCACTTCTTTCACATGCGGCGAGTTGGGCAGCATGGTGATGATCAGCTCGGCCTTGGAGGCAACATCCGCGCTGGACGCACCAGCTTCTGCGCCAAGCGCGACGAGGTCGTCCATGGGCGCGAACTTGTCGAAGACGACCAGCGAGTGGCCGGCGGCGATGAGGTTCTTGGCCATGGGGCGCCCCATGATGCCGAGGCCGATAAATCCGATTTTCATGTTTATCTCCAGTCTGTTGCCGGGCAGGACACCCTGTGCCCCGCCCATGGTCTCGTGTCAGCCGTTGAAGCGCTTCATCCAGCCGAAGCCCTCTTGGGGCACATACTCGCAGCCGACCCAGCCGTCGTAGCCAAGTTCGTCGATATAGGGCAGCAGGAAGTCATAGTTGATCTCGCCTGTGCCCGGTTCGTGGCGGCCGGGATTGTCGGCGAGCTGGATGTGGCCGATGCGGTCGAAATTGGCCTTGATCGTGGCGGCCAGTTCCCCCTCCATCCGCTGCATGTGGTAGATATCGTATTGGAACAGCAGGTTGTCGGAGCCGACCTTGTCCAGCACCGCGAGCGTCTGGGTTGTGTTGGTGAGGAAGAAGCCGGGGATGTCGAAGGTGTTGATCGCCTCGGCGACCAGCAGGATGCCCTCCTTCTTCAGCTCGTTGGCGGCGAAGGCCAGATTCGAGACCAGCGCTTCCTCGGCCTTCTCCGGGGCCACGCCCTCGGGCAGCTTTCCGGCAAGGCAGTTGATTTTCGGGCAGTTCAGCGCCTTCGCCATGGCGATGCCGCGTCCGACACTGTCCTGGAACTCGCCCACGCGGTTCGGGTCGCAGGCAATGCCCCGGTCGCCACCGGCCCAATCGCCGGCGGGAAGATTGTGCAGCGCCTGTTGCAGGCCGGCAGCCTGCAGCTTCTCGGCCAGTTGCTCCGGCTCGAAGCCTTCGGGGAAGAGGTTCTCGACCGCCTTGAACCCGGCATCCGCCGCGGCCTGGTACTTGTCGAGGAAGTCCAGCTCCGGGAAGAGCATGGAGATATTTGCAGCAAGTTTTACCATTCTTGGAGGACCTTACGCTTTGGTTTCCGCCAGCCGCGCTTCGACAGCAGCGGCAACGGCCTTGGGTGTGATACCGAAATGCTCCATCAATTCGTCCGGCATACCGGCGGCGCCGAAGCCGTCGAGGCCGATGGCGAGCCCGTCGGGGCCGATGTACTTGTGCCAGCCGAACTTGGTCGCGGCTTCGACGGAGACCCGCAACGCCGTGCCAAGGATCTCGGCTTTGTAGGCCTCCTCCTGTGCGTCGAAGAGCTCTAGGCAGGGCATGGAGACCACGCGGGTGGGCACGCCCTTGGCTTCGAGCAACTCCCGCGCGCCGAGGGCGACGGAGACTTCCGAGCCGGTGGACAGCAGCGTGACCTGCGCTTGCGCCGAGGCTTCGGCGAAGACATAGGCGCCGCGGCGGCAGAGGTTTTCCTCCGAGTAGCCGGAGCGGACAGCCGGGACCTTTTCGCGGGTCAGCATCAAGGCAACCGGCATGTCCTTCGCCTCCAGTGCCAGCTCCCAGCACTCGGCCACTTCGGCGGCGTCGGCGGGGCGAAGCGAGAGCATGTTCGGCGTCGCCCGGAAAGTCACGAAATGCTCGACCGGCTGGTGGGTCGGGCCGTCCGGGCCTTGGGTGATCGTGTCATGCGTCATGATATAGAGCACCTTCTGCTCCATAAGCGCCGAGAGACGGATCGCGGGGCGGCAGTAGTCCGAGAAGCACATGAAAGTGGCGCAGAAGGGCAGGAAGCCCTTGTGCAGCGCGATCCCGTTGGTGATCGCGGCCATGGAATGCTCGCGGATGCCGAAATGGATGTAGCGGCCGGCGAAATTGTCCTTCGAGATCGGGTCGACCGTGTCCGGGCGGCTCAGGTTCGAGGGTGTCAGGTCTGCCGAGCCACCGATCATCGCCGGGATGGCCGGGATCAGCTTGCTCATCACCTTCTGCGAGGATTGCCGGGTCGGCTCGTCCTGCGGGGTCTTGGCAACGTCTTTCTTGATCGCGTCGATGATGTCATGCCAGCCCTCGGGCAGCTCGCCGGCAATGGCAGCCATCATCTCGTCGCCCTTGTCGGAAGCGTCTAGGCGCTCTTTCCAAGCGGCGTAATCGGAGCTGCTGCGCGCGCCGGCGAGACGCCAGTCGGTCAGGATATCGTCCGGGATTTCGAAGGGCGCGTAATCCCACTCATAGGAGGCACGCGCTGCGGCAGCTTCGTCATCGGTGGGCGGCTGGCCATGGGCGGCCGCTGTTCCTTCCTTGACCGGCATTCCGAGGCCGATCTTGGTCTTGCAGGCGATGATCGAGGGCGTGCCGGTTGTCTTCGCCTTGGCGATGGCGGCGGCGACGGCTTCCGGGTCATGGCCGTCGACGGCCTGCCAGTCCCAACCGGCGGCCTCAAACCGGGCCTGCTGGTTCTCGGAGGTGGCGAGGCTGGTCGGGCCGTCGATGGAGATGCCGTTGTCATCGAAGAGGACGATCAGCTTGTTAAGCCCCCAATGGCCAGCGAGCGCTGTGGCTTCGTAGGAGATGCCTTCCATCAGGCAGCCATCGCCGACCAGCGCATAGGTGTAGTGATCGACAAGATCGGCGCCGTAGCGCTCCTGCTGCATGCGCTCGGCCAGCGCCATGCCGACCGCCATGCCGATGCCTTGCCCAAGCGGGCCGGTGGTGGCTTCGACGCCGATATCGAGCGCAACTTCCGGGTGCCCCATGGCGCGGGAGCCGAGGCGGCGGAAGGTCTTGATGTCATCGAGGGTCATCGCCTCGTAGCCCGTCAGGTACCCCAGCGAATACATCAGCATGGAACCGTGGCCTGCGGAGAGCACGAAGCGGTCGCGGTCAGCCCAGTCGGGGGTCTTCGGGTCGTATTTCAGGAACTGCGTGAACAGGACCGTGGCCATGTCGGCCGCGCCCAGAGGCAGGCCCGGATGCCCGGTCTGAATCTTGTTGATCGCATCGACCGATAACGCACGAATCGCATTCGCCATGCGCTTGAAGCGCGGTCCGGTGAAGGATTGGGGGGAAGATGAAACGTTCATCACAGCCTCGCTTTCCATGTCTTGGAGACAGGTATGAGGGGAGAGGGGTCGCGGCCGGTCTCCCGGATCTCTGGTGTTTCGGGCCCGTTGCCACGGGGCGGTCGGGGCGCGTGTCGGAGGCAGGGTCCGACGCCCGTCAGGCGCGCCGCGCGGGTCGCGGCAGCCGCTGAAACAGGGCGTCTCGTCATGACCTTCCTCCCAGGGGACCGGTAGCTCCGGTCCAGTCCGACAGCCCTCCGGGGAGGGCTGTCATGCCGCCGCAAGCCTCCATTGCAATGCGGTCCGCATGTAAGGTACGGTGAAGACATTCGATTGCAAGCGCAATGCGACAAAGAGCGGCGTCCGTGCCGAATCCGGTCTGGTTCCGGAGCCCGCCCGGGAGGTTCGCGTTGCGGCGCGCACGGTCGAGACGGAAGAAGGATTGAAGGAGCGTTCGCGCAACTCTATGCAGGCGGCCAAGGAAGCGTCGCGACGGGTTTGCACGGCATGCGCTGCTTCAAACAAGCTGGAGACCACGTTGCTCAACCTGTCCCTGACCCGCCCGAACACCCTTGTTCACACCGTGACGGAGCGTTTGCGGGAAGCGATCGTGACGGCCGAGGTCAAGCTCGGGGAACCTGTCTCGGAGGAGAAGCTTGCCGCGGCCTTCGGGGTGAGCCGTACGCCGGTGCGCGAGGCGCTGAACCTGCTGCAATTGCAGGGACTGGTCGAAATCGCGCCACAGCGGGGCAGCTTCGTGTTTCGCCCGACTCAGGAAGACATCGCGGATCTGTGCGAATATCGCATCTCGATGGAGATGACGGTGATTCCGCTCTGTGCAAAGAACGATCACCCGGCGACGCTTGCCGCGCTGAAGGCCTGCCTGAAGAAGATGGAAACCGCGCTGGCGGAGGATGATGGCCTGGCCTATGCGACGCTGGATGACGAGTTGCACCAGCTCTTCTTCCGACATTGCGGCAACAAGTATTTCCAGGACGCCTATGCCCTGATCGCGGGCCGGATCTCGGCGCTTCGCAACAACCTGACCAAGGATTACCGCGCCGATCACACCGTCTCGATGGAAGAGCACCGGCAGATTGTGCAGCTCTTCGCCGCCCGGGAGTTTGACGGCATCGGTACGGTCCTTCATGGCCATATCGGCCGGACCGAAGAAAACTTTATGCGCGCTCTGGAGAATGGCGTCTTCTGAGCTGCTCAGCTGCTCACCGGGCGTCGTTGACAAGAAAGACCCGAAGGAATACCCGACTCTCAGGGCCTGGTATACAGGATTCCGGATCGTGCGGCGCTGGCAAGAGGAGGCGACCCGATCTCGGTCAAGTTTCCGACAGGCTGGATTTTTCAGGCGGTTCCGGAGGGGAACCGCTTCAGCTCCCAAGGGGTCTCACATGCTCATAGGCAAGCACCTGATTGCAGGCGACTGGGTCGCCGGCGCCACGTCATTCGAAAACATGCCCACCGAGGGGGCGCCGGACAGTTTTGCCAAGGGGGAGCCCGCGCATGTGGCCGCAGCCGCCGAGGCGGCGGAAGAAGCCTTCTGGTCCTATGGCTTCTCCACCCGCGCCACCCGCGCCGCCTTTCTGCGCAGGATCGCCGAGGAGATCGACGCCCGTGGCGCGGAGATCACCGCGATGGGCATGAAGGAAACCGGCCTGCCCGAGGCGCGGCTCAATGGCGAGCGCGGCCGCACGGTCGGCCAGCTGCGCCTCTTCGCCGAGCATATCGAGGCGGGCGACTATCTTGACCGCCGCCATGACGAGGCCCTGCCCGACCGCACCCCGCTGCCGCGCCCGGACCTGAAGATGGTCCAGCGCCCGATCGGCCCGGTCGCCGTCTTCGGCGCCTCCAACTTCCCGCTGGCTTTCTCGACCGCGGGCGGCGACACGGCGGCTGCGCTGGCGGCGGGCTGCCCGGTCGTGGTCAAGGGCCACTCGGCCCATCCCGGCACCTCCGATCTCGTCGCCCAGGCGGTGGATGCGGCGGTGAAAGCCTGCGACCTGCATCCCGGCGTGTTCAGCCAGATCCAGGGCGGCAACCGCGCCGTCGGCACCGCGCTGGTCCAGCATCCCTTCATCAAGGCGGTCGGCTTCACCGGCTCGCTCGCCGGCGGGCGGGCGATGTTCGACCTCTGCGCCGCGCGGCCCGAGCCGATCCCCTTCTTCGGCGAGCTCGGCTCGGTGAACCCGATGTTCATCCTCGACAGCGCACTGGCCGCCCGCGGCGCCGAGATCGCCGCCGGCTGGGCGGGCTCGCTCACCATGGGCGCGGGCCAGTTCTGCACCAATCCCGGGGTCGCCGTGCTGGTTGCCGGCCCCGAAGCCGAGGCCTTCGAGGCAGCCGCCAGGGAGGCGCTCGCCGCCATCGGTGGCCAGACCATGCTGACCGACGGCATCGCCAGCGCCTATCACGAGGGCGCGGACCGGGTCGGCGGGGCCAAAAGCGTGCGCTCGGTGCTCTCCACCGACTGCAGCGGCCGGTCGGCCACGCCCTTCCTCTTCGCGACCTACGCACAGGATTTCCTGGCCAATCACGACCTCGCCGAGGAGGTCTTCGGCCCGCTCGGCCTGATCGTGATCGCGAGGGACGAGGCGGAACGGCTCGAGGTTGCCCGCTCCCTCGTCGGACAGCTCACCTGCACGATCCACATGGACGACGCCGACACCGCCTCCGCCCGGGCGCTGATGCCGATCCTCGAGCGCAAGGCGGGCCGGCTGCTGATCAACGGTTTCCCGACCGGCGTCGAGGTCTCCGACACGATGGTGCATGGCGGCCCCTACCCGGCCTCGACCAATTTCGGCGCGACCTCGGTGGGCACGCTCTCCATCCGCCGCTTCCTGCGCCCGGTCTGCTACCAGAACTTCCCCGAAGGGCTCTTGCCCGCCGATCTGGGGTGATCCAGACGCGCCGCGCTCTTCCTCGGGCGCGGCGTTTTCCTCCGATGGAAGCCGCCTTTGAAGCCGTTTGCGGACCACCACGCACGCGATCGACGGATGCGGTTGGAAGCGACCGATCCTTGCGAAATCCCCGGCCATCCGAAGAAGACAGCCAATTCTACGGTCGGGCAAAGCTCTCAGGCTACTTCACGATAAAACCAGACTTCATTCCGATTGGCATCTCGGATCTATCGAAGGTCGCCGACACGGTAATGGGCCATTCACGATCCCTCATCCCAAGTCGCTGAAAGACGGAGGCGTAGAGTAGCCGTCCATGCTCCATCTGTGAGTAGCCGGCATAGAGTGCCAGGGTTGATCGCCTGTCGCGCTCATAGGTTCCGGAGATCCTGATTTTCTGACCTTCAAGCCAAGCGCCAAAAGTCTCAATGCCCTGATAAGCTGCCGCGATGCGAAGCAAGCAGACATCCGTCTGCCACGTGATGCGATACTGGTCCCAGGCGATACGTGCCAGATCGAGCTGCGGTTTGCTCCTCCTATCGACACTCAGGCAATCCGTCACCGAAGGGACCTTTCGAACCGCCCTCCTGTCGTCGCTCAGACCTGCTGTTCTCTCGGAGAACGGCTTTCTCACGGCAGGGAACGGGTACTGATTTTCATTTGGCAGCCCAAGAACGAGACAATCCATATTCGCAGCTTCCGAGGCTCGCCCGGCAAGGCCCTGCCCCATGCGGTTCTCGTTTCAAATGTCGGGATACGCATCTACATGATAAGGAGGCGATTGAAGGAAGTCCGGTTAGGTTTCCTGGCGTCCCATCTTTCGTTCTCTACTTCACGTGGTTTCGCCGGCAATGAGTTGTGACCGCATCTCCGGCGCGGAAATCCCCTCATCCTCTGGCGCAGCAACGAATTCCGCGGCAGCGGCGCCCATCTCGTAGCGCGGCGTCTGTGTCGTGGTGATCCGCTGCGGCAACACTTCGAGGAAGGGCAGGGCGTTGAAGCCGGCCAACGCGACCTCCCCGGGGACCGAGATGCCAGTCTTCAGGCAGTACATCAGCCCGCCGGCGGCGAGATCGTCGTTCGAGGTGTAGATCGCATCGGGCCGCTCCGCCCCGGCCAGCATCTCTGCAGTGAGCTGGCTGCCGAGGACCATCGAGGAATCCGCCTCCGAGATCCGGCTGTCGACGATCTGCGCGCCTGCCTCCCGCACCACCTCCGAAAACGCCTCGAACCGCTTGCGGGCCCGCAAGTCCCGCCCGCCCTGACCGGCGAGATAGCCGAAGCGGCGATAGCCACGCCCGATCATGTGCCGGGCCATCTCCGCCCCCGCCTCGCGGTGGGAAACACCAAAACAGGCCGAAATCGGTGTCCCGTCCGTGTCCATCACCTCGGCCACGCGCACCCCGGTCTGCGTGGCGATTTTCCGCACCGCATCCGAATGTTCCAGCCCGGTCAGGATCAGCCCGAGCGGGCGCCAGGAGAGCAGGTCATAGACGATCTCCTCCTCGGTCTCGAGGGAATAGGCGCTGACGCCGAAAACCGGCCGCAACCCCTTCTCGCCAAGCCTGTCGTTGACTCCCGAAAGCACCTCGGTGAACACTCGGTTCTGCAGGTCCGGCACGATGACCCCGACCAGCGGGTTTCCATAGCCGGCCATGCCGCCCTTGAAGCGGTTATGCACATAGCCGATCTGCCGCGCCGCCTGCTGGACGCGTTTGCGCACATCCTCCGAGATATAGCCTGTGCCGCGCATCACCCGCGACACGGTCATCTGGCTGACGCCGGCCAGGGTCGCAACATCCTTCATTGTAGGCAGGGGCATCGCTCGTGTCGCTCCTCGATCTGGCGCCCGAAACACCGAGCCGGTCCGGAGTTCCTTCTTGACATGTTAATGTAAACATGTACGTTCGAGCAAGACATGTTTACATTAACACCCCGAGTCCCGCGACGGCATCAAATGCGGGTTCGGGAGGAGGAGAGGCAGCAATGTCCGAAAAGCTGAACACCTGTGTTATCGGTCTTGGTTCGATTGGCTGGGGCGCTGGCGTCTCGCTGTTGCGCGAAGGGTTCCCGACAACGGCAGTGGATATCCGCTCCGAGGCGCTGGAGCGTTTCGTAGCCGAGGGTGGCGCAAAGGCCGACACGCCCGCCGAAGGGGCCGCGAGCGCGGATCTGGTCCTGGTCTTCGTGGTCAATGCCGCGCAGACCGAGACGGTGCTCTTTGGCGAAAACGGCGCTGTCGCGGCCGCGCGCCCCGGCACGACCTTCCTCATCGCCGTGACCATGCCGCCCTCGGCCATGGCCGATATCTGCGCGCGGCTGGAAGCCGCCGGCATGGTGGCAATCGACGCGCCGACCTCCGGCGGATCGATCAAGGCCGGCAATGGCGAGACGACGCTGATGGCCTCCGGACCGGACGCGGCTTTCGAGGGCGTGATGCCGGCGCTTGAAGCCTTCACCGGACGGATCTACCGGCTCGGCGATACCTGCGGGCAGGGCAGCCGGGTGAAGATGATCAACCAGCTCCTCGCCGGCGTGCATATCGCCGCCATGGCTGAGGCGATGACGCTTGGCGCCAAGCTCGATGTCGATCTTGGCACGCTCTACGAGGTGATCACTGGCTCGGCCGGCAATTCCTGGATGTTCGAGAACCGGGGGCCGCATGTGGTCAATGGCGACTACACTGCGCATTCGGCCGTTGATATCTTCGTCAAGGATCTCGGAATCGTCACTTCCGAGGCCGGCGACGGCTGCCCGACGCCGCTTTCCGAGACTGCGCTGGCGTTGTTCAAGGAGGCGAGCGCGGCCGGTCTGGGCCGTCAGGACGATGCTGCCGTGGCCAAGATCCTGGCTGCGAAAGCAGGTGTGAAACTGCCGGGCGTCGAGGCCTGATCCAACATTGCCCGGTCGGCCAGGCGCTGGCCGGGACATTCAGAACTGTTCGAAGGGAAGAGGAAAATGGGCGTCGTTCTTGGATGCATCGCAGACGATTTTACCGGGGCAACGGATCTTGCCGGGCTGCTTGCCCGCTCCGGTGTGAAGGTCTCGCTGAGGATGGGGGTGCCGGAGGAGGCGCCCGAAGAGGCGGATGTCGCCGCTTTCGAGGTGATCGCGCTGAAATGCCGGACAGCGCCGGTCGCGGAGGCCGTGGCCGAGACCCGCGCGGCGCTGGACTGGCTCAGGCGCGCCGGTGCCGAGCGGTTCTTCTGGAAATACTGCTCGACCTTCGACAGCACCGCTGAGGGGAATATCGGCCCCGTCGCCGAGGCGCTGATGGAAGAACTGGGCACCAATCAGACCATCTACTGTCCGGCCTTCCCGGAAAATGGTCGCTCCATCTTCATGGGCAACCTCTTCGTCGGCGAACAGCCGATTGCCGAGAGCCCGATGAAGGATCATCCGTTGACCCCGATGCGCGACAGCAACCTGATGCGGCTGCTGGATCCGCAGGTGAAGGGCAAGACCGGGCTCGCCAACCGCCTGACTGTGGCGCGCGGACCCGAAGCGCTCAAGGCGCGCATGGCCGAACTTGCGGCAGTGGGCGTGAACCACGTCGTCGTCGATGCGGTGGCCGACGACGACCTCCGCATTATCGCCGAGGCCTGCTATGAGATGCCGCTCCTGACGGGCGGCAGCGCTGTCGCCATGCCGCTGCCCGAGCTGTACTTGAAACAAGGCACGATCACCGAGGCCGCCAAGCGCGCCTCCGCGCCGGATGTTGGCAAGGGCGCGATTGTTCTTTCCGGCAGCTGCTCGGCCCGGACCCGCGAACAGGTGGCCGACTTCCTGCCCAAGGCGGCGTCCTACCGGCTGGACCCGCTGGAGCTGTCCGCTAACGGGGCGCAAGCCGCGCGCGACTGGCTGGCCGCGCAAGAACCCGGACAGACCTGCATCGTCTATGCGACGGCCGAGCCGGAAGACGTTGCCCGCGTTCAGGCCGAGCTTGGCGTTGCCGAGGCTGGCGAACTTGTCGAAGCCGCGCTCGCACAGCTCGCCACGGATGCGCTGGAGCAGGGCGCGCGGCGCTTCGTGATCGCCGGCGGCGAGACCTCCGGCGCCGTCACCAAGGCGCTGGGCGTCACGGCTATGGAAATTGGCGAGGAAATCGCGCCGGGCGTTCCCTGGACCTGGTGCGAAAGCAAGGGCGAGCGCATCGCCATGACGCTGAAATCCGGCAATTTCGGCGGCGTCGGCTTCTTCTCCGAAGCGCTGGCCAAGCTGGACGCCATGTCATGACCGCCGAAACCCGCCTACGCGAGCAGGTCTGCCTGCTGGCCAAATCGCTCTATGACCGGGGGCTGACCCCCGGCGCGAGCGGCAATATCTCGGCGCGCCTTGAGGATGGCCGGCTTCTCGTGACCCCCACGGGAAGCTGCTTCGGACGGCTCGATCCGGCGCGGCTGGCCGTGTTGGACGCAGAGGGTCACGCCCATGTCGAGGGCGACAAGCCGACCAAGGAGGTGGCGCTCCACGCCGCCTTCTACGAGACCCGCCCCGCCCAGACCGGCGCGGTGGTCCACCTGCATTCCACGCATTCGGTCGCGCTCTCCCTGCTGCCCGAGACCGACCCCGACGACATGCTGCCGCCCCTGACGGCCTACGGCATCATGAAGCTCGGCAAGGTGAAGCTGCTGCCCTATTTCATGCCGGGCGACCCGGCGATGGGCGACGCGATCCGTGGGTTGGCGGGAAAGCGCAGTGCCGTGGTGCTGGCCAATCACGGACCTGTCGTTGCCGGCAAGGATCTCGAAGCGGCCTGCTACGCGATGGAAGACCTCGAAGAGACCGCCAGGCTCGCCATGCTGACCCGTGGCCTCAACCCGCAAATGCTGAACGCGGCCCAGATCCAGGGCCTCGTGACCAAGTTCAACGTCGAATGGGACGACTGATATGACCCGATTTTCCGCCAATCTCGGATTCCTCTGGAACGAGCTTTCGCTGCCAGACGCGATCCGCGCCGCCAAGTCGGCCGGTTTCGACGCTGTGGAGTGCCACTGGCCCTACGAGACACCCGCCGCCGATGTGGCCGCGGCCCTGCAAGAGACCGGCCTGACCATGCTCGGGCTCAACACGACGCGCGGCAATCCCGGCGAGAACGGTCTCACGGCGCTGCCCGGGCGCGACGTCGAAGCGCGCGCGGCCATCGATCAGTCGATTGCCTATGCAAAGGCGATCGGCACGCCGAATATCCATGTCATGGCTGGCTTTGCGACCGGTGACGCGGCGCATGCCACTTTCGTCGAAAATCTCCGCTATGCCTGCGACACGGCCGCCGGGGACAACATCACGATCCTGATCGAGCCGTTGAATCGCTATGACGCGCCGGGCTATTTCCTCGGAACGAGCGCGCAGGCGGCCGAGATCATCGCCGAGGTGGATCGGCCCAACCTCAAGCTCATGTTCGACTGCTATCACCTGCAAATCATGGAAGGCGATCTGACCCGCCTGCTGGTCGATCGGCTGCCGATCACCGGCCATGTCCAGTTCGCCTCCGTGCCCGAGCGCACCGAGCCGGACTGTGGCGAGATCAACTACACGCATATCTTCGCCCATCTCGAGAGCCTCGGCTACGACGCCCCGCTTGGCGCCGAATACAAACCCCGGGGAACGACGGAGGAAGGGCTTTCCTGGATGAGCAGCCTGTAACGGAATGCGGACGGAGCGGGCGCCGCGCGGTGCCCCTCCGGCCGGAGTTACTTCATGCCGGCGCGCAGCAGCACCATGATCGAGCTGTCGAAATGCTCCGACATGGCGTTTTCCGCGGCTTCCGGATCCTTCGCGACAACCGCCTGTGCCACCCGTTCGTGGCAGCCGATATTGTCGAGCCAGGCCTCGTAATTCCCCCGCGCCCGCCAGCCGATATCCCAGGTTTGCCGGGTTATGACGCGGAAACTGTCCACGAAGATCGAATAGAGCGGGTTGCCCGAGGCGCGGGCAATGATCTCGTGAAACAGGATGTCCAGTTCCATCACCCGTGCCGACTTCCCGGCCTTGACCGCCGCATACATGCCCTCGATCACCGTCAGCAACTCCCGCGCATCGGCTTCGCTGCGATGAAGCGCGGCCAGGCTGACCGCGCGCATCTCGATCGTGCGCCGCGCCTCCTGGATCTGCACGACCGAAACCTGTTCGGTATGCACGATATGATCGATGATCGCGCTCAGTGCCTCGGCTGTCGGGCCGGCCACGCGCGCGCGGCGGCCGTTTCCGACCTCGATGATTCGAAGTGCGGCCAAGCCGCGCATCGCTTCCCGCGCCACGGTCCGGGACACGCCGAACTCCGAGGAAATCGCCGCTTCCGCCGGAATCACGTCCCCGGGCTTTAACCCGTTGTCCTGAATAAGCTTTCGTATCCCCAGCATCGTCTGTTCCACGAGGCTGGTGGGTTTTTCGGCATCGAAGGGCACAAATTGTATGACAGGATCTTGCATTTGGTATTACTATACACGTCAAATCATCCTTCACAATATCGCATTGCTGTCATAACAAACCGGGAAGAGATGATCGATCGAGTCAGAACGCCCTACCGGGGCCGCACTCCGCCGGATTGTGCCGAGTTTGGCGGCCGCCGCTCGGAAACTTGAGGAGTACAGCGAGAATGAGCACCGATCCGATCGATCTTTCCGGAAGGGCTGCCCTGATCGCCGGATCCTCGCGCTGCCCGGTTCGGGCCATGACCTCGGCGCTCTGACATGGCGGCCCTCTCGCACCAACCCTCTTTCAACGAACTTGTCCGACGGTGTTTCGCCTCGGACATATCCACCGAACATGGAGAGTGACATGAAACTTCGTTCGCAGGCCTGGTTTGACGATCCTGAAGATCCGGGTTCAACCGCGATTTATGTCGAGCGGTACCTGAATTACGGGCTCACCCGCGAAGAGCTGCAATCGGGCAAGCCGATCATCGGCATCGCACAGACCGGCAATGACCTCTCGCCCTGTAATCGCCACCATATCGAGCTGGCCAAGCGGGTCCGTGAAGGCATCCGTTCGGCGGGCGGTATCTGCTTCGAGTTCCCGGTGCACCCGATCCAGGAAACCGGAAAGCGGCCCACCGCGGCGCTCGACCGCAACCTCGCCTATCTCGGCCTCGTCGAGACACTCTACGGCTACCCGATCGACGGTGTCGTGCTGACCATCGGCTGCGACAAGACCACCCCGGCGCTGCTCATGGCCGCCGCCACGGTCAATATCCCGTCCATCGCGCTGTCCGTCGGCCCGATGCTGAATGGCTGGCACAAGGGCAAGCGCGCCGGCTCCGGCGTCGTGATCTGGGACGGCCGCGAGATGCTCGCGCGCGGTGAGATCGATAACGAGGAATTCATGGAAATGGCAGCCAACAGCGCGCCGTCTGTCGGCTATTGCAACACGATGGGCACGGCCAGCACCATGAACAGCCTTGCCGAGGCACTCGGCATGCAGCTTCCCGGCGGCGCGTCTATCCCGGCCCCCTATCGCGAACGCGGCCAGATCTCCTATCGCACCGGTGAACGGATCGTGGAGATGGTCAAGGAGGACCTCAAACCCTCCGACATCATGACCCGCGAAGCCTTCGAGAACGCCATCGTGGTGAACTCGGCCATCGGCGGTTCGACCAATGCGCCGATCCACCTGACGGCCATCGCCAGTCATCTCGGCTTGGAGCTGTGCAATGACGACTGGCAGACGCTTGGCCACAAGATCCCGCTCCTGGCCAATGTGCAGCCGGCCGGCGAATATCTCTCCGAGGACTTCCACCTTGCCGGCGGCATTCCGGGTGTTGTCTCCGAACTGATGGGGGCGAACGCCCTGCCGCACCCGGGCGCCGTGACGGTGAGCGGCAAGTCCTTCTCCGAGATCTACGGCGACGCCGAGGTGACCAACCCCGAGGTTATCCGTCCCTTTGCCGATCCGTTGAAAGAGGCGGCCGGTTTCGTCAATCTCAAGGGCAATCTCTTCGACAGCGCGATCATGAAGACCTCGGTCATTTCCGAGGACTTCCGGGCGCGTTACCTGTCCAAGGACGGAGATCTCGATGCCTTCGAAGGCCGCGCGGTCGTGTTCGAAGGCCCTGAAGACTACCACGCTACCATCGAAGACCCGGCTCTGGAGATCGACGAGCACTGCATCCTCGTCATTCGAGGCACCGGCCCGATCGGCTATCCCGGCGGTGCCGAGGTGGTGAACATGCAGCCGCCCGCTGCCCTGCTCAAGCGTGGCATCGACGCGCTGCCCTGCATCGGAGACGGCCGTCAGTCCGGCACTTCCGGCTCGCCCTCGATCCTGAACGCGGCGCCGGAAGCGGCGGCGATGGGCGGGCTCGCGCTGGTGAAATCCGGCGACCGGCTGCGGATCGATCTAAAGGACGGGTCGGCCAATATCCTGGTCTCCGACGAGGAACTGGCGGCGCGCCGCAGCGCGCTCGAGGCCGAAGGCGGCTTTGCCTTCGCCGCGCACCAGACCCCCTGGCAGGAGATCCAGCGCTCGATGGTCGACCAGTTCGACAAGGGCATGGTGCTGAAACCGGCGGTCAAATACCAGAAGATCGCTCAAACCAAGGGCTTGCCGCGCAACAGCCACTGAGGCGTGCCGGGTCCCGGGGACGGCTTCGGCCGTCTCCATGCGTTTCCAACCACAAAAGCCGCGTCCCGTCCGGGCGCGGCTTTTCCCGTTTTTCGTTGTCGGCCAGCGCGGTGTGGTCCGCCCTGGCGCATTCTCCATATGCGACGGACAGTTCTTATCCGGGCGTCGTGGCAAAATAACCGCTCGATTTTTGTGCAGCGAGCGAGCATCGTCAGGTCAACGTGCTGCGCAACGGGAACGAGTCCGAACCGGTTGAGTGCGTGGCGCTGCATGGTTTCCGGGAGGATGGGATGACCAAGACCGAAGACGCTCTGTTCCACGAAAAACTGGACGAAATCCGCGCAATCGCGGTCGAGCGGCTGGACAAGGCGGATCGCGAGAGTTTCCTGACGGCGATCGATCTTCTCTTCGCCCGGGCATCTATGGAAGATTTCGAGGGGCGCAGTTGCGAGGAAATCTACGGTTCGGCATTGGCGTTGTGGAAGTTCTCTGCCCGCCGCGATGCCGGCGAAGCACGGGTGCGGATCTACAATCCGCGCATGTCCGAGCATGGCTGGGAGTGCTCGCACACGGTGCTGGAAATCGTCAATGACGACATGCCCTTCCTCGTGGATTCCTTGACCTCCTACCTGACGGTGCAGGGGCTGGCGATCCACACGCTGATCCACCCGCTCGTGACCCTGCGCCGCAACAAGGCGGGCGAACGCGTGGAACTGGTGCCGGCCGGCACCGAGGGTGGCACGCGCGAATCCTTGATCCAGGTCCAGGTCGACCAGATCGGGGACGCGGCGCGGTTGGCGCGCTGCGAAGCCGAGATCGCGCAGGTGATGCGGGACGTGCGGGTTTCGGTCAAGGACTGGCGGCCCATTCTGATCCGGCTCGGCGAAGTCACCGGGGCGCTGAAGGAGAACGCGCCTGCCGAGACGCAGGATGTGACCGAAGAGGTTGTGGAGTTCCTCGACTGGCTCTCCGAGAACCATTTCACCTTCCTGGGGTACCGCGAATACGAGACGCGCGGTGAAACGCCCTCGGTGCAACGGGTCGAGAACAGCGGGCTCGGGTTGATGCGGGACCCGGACTTCACGGTGCTGCGCGACCTCGAAGGCAGTTTCTCCGATTGGTCCCCCGAGATGGACGCCTTCACCACCGATCGCTCTCCTCTGATGATCATCAAGTCCAACCGCCGCTCGACGGTTCACCGGCCCACGCATTTCGACCTGATCGGGGTCAAGCGCTTCGACGCAAAGGGCAACATGACCGGCGCCCATGTCTTTGTCGGCCACTTCACGGCCACCGCCTATAACCGCAGCCCGCGCCAGATCCCGCTCTTGCGGCAGAAAGTCGAGCGGCTGGTCGAGCGCTCCGGTTTCCCCTCCGACAGCCACGACGCAAAGACGCTGGCCCATGTGTTGGGAATCTATCCGCGCGACGAGCTGTTCCAGAGCTCGGACGCGCAACTCCACGAAAACGCGATGGCCGCGCTGCACCTGACGATCCGACCGCGCACCCGGCTGTTGGTCCGGCCCGACCGGTTCGGGCGCTTCGTCTCCTGCCTCGTCTATGTGCCGCGCGAGCGTTACAACACCGAATTGCGGACCAGGATCGGCGATATCCTTGCCGAAGAGTTCGACGGCCGGATCGCCACCTGGACTCCGAGTTTCGACGAGGTGTTGGCGCGGGTGCATTACGTGATCGCGCTGCATGTTGGAAACGTGGCCACTGCGCATGACGTGACCACCATCGAGGAACGGATTCTCGGCGCGGTGCGCAGTTGGGGCGATCACTTGCGGACCGCGTTGATCGAGCGGAGGGGGGAATCCGAAGGCAACCGATTGCACGCACTCTACGGAGCCGGGTTTGCCGCCTCCTATCGCGACGAGTTCAACGCTGTCTCCGCAATAACCGATATCGAAAAGATGGAGCAGCTCAAAGGCG
Source organism: uncultured Tropicimonas sp. (assembly GCA_947497945.1). Classification (GTDB taxonomy): domain Bacteria; phylum Pseudomonadota; class Alphaproteobacteria; order Rhodobacterales; family Rhodobacteraceae; genus Tropicimonas. The sequence continues at coordinate 149,043 of CANMIP010000005.1, forward strand.
GGGCCGATCTCGAGTTGAGATTCTACCGTCGGTTGGAAGATCCCGAGCGGAACGTGCGCTTCAAGCTCTACCGGATGGGCTGCTCCGTGCCGCTGTCCGACGCGTTGCCGATCCTCGAACATATGGGCTTCCGGATCCAGGAGGAGCACCCGTTCCGCATCGACCGCGAAGACGCCGTAATCTGGATGCACGATTTCCACATGGAATCCGCCGATGGCGCGCCGATTGATCTCGCCAATCTTCGCGACAAGCTGGAGACGGCCTTCGCGGAGCTCTGGGCCGGGGAGGTGGATGACGACCGGTTGAACCGGCTTGTGCTCGTCGCCGGTCTGACGGTGCGGCAGACGGCGCTGCTGCGCGCCTATGGCGGCTTCCTGCGGCAGGCGAACATCCCCTATTCCATGCCTTACATGCAGGACGCGCTGATCGAGAACCCGGAGATCGCCCGCAAGCTGGTGGCGCTGTTCCAGGCGCTTTTCGATCCTGCCGACGGGGTGGAGTCCAACAGGCGCGTGGCTCGGGCGGAGGAGATCTCGGGTGAGATCGAGGCCGCGCTCGAATCCGTGGCCCGGCTCGATTTCGACCAGATCCTGCGCCGCTTCCGCAATGCCATCCTATCGACCCTGCGCACCAATTACTTCCAGCCGGGCGAGGGCGGGGCGACAAAGCCCTACATGTCCTTCAAGTTCGATTGCGCCCAGCTTGACGCCCTGCCGCTGCCGCGCCCCTGGCGGGAGATCTATGTCTTCTCCACCGCCGTCGAGGGCGTGCATCTGCGCTATGGCCCGGTCGCGCGCGGTGGGCTTCGTTGGTCGGATCGCAAGGAAGATTACCGCACCGAGGTGCTCGGGCTGGTGAAGGCGCAGCAGGTCAAGAATGCCGTCATCGTGCCGGTGGGGTCCAAGGGCGGCTTCCTGCCCAAACACCTCCCGGTGGGCGGGACGCGCGACGAGGTGGTGGCCGAGGCGGTGCGCTGCTATCGCATCTTCCTCTCCGGCATGCTCGATATCACCGACAATATCGTCGATGCCGAGATCGTGCCGCCGCAAGCGGTGATCCGCCGCGACCCGGATGATCCCTATCTTGTCGTCGCCGCCGACAAGGGAACAGCGACCTTCTCCGACTATGCCAATGCGCTGGCCGTCGACTACGGCTTCTGGCTCGGCGACGCCTTCGCTTCGGGCGGCTCCAACGGCTATGACCACAAGGGCATGGGCATCACCGCCAAGGGCGCCTGGGAGGCCGTGAAGCGGCATTTCCGCGAGCTTGGCCACGACACTCAAAGCGAGCCTTTCACGGTGATCGGCTGTGGCGACATGTCGGGCGATGTCTTCGGCAACGGCATGCTGCTCTCGGATCAGATCAAGCTCGTCGCCGCCTTCGACCATCGCGACATCTTCATCGACCCCGATCCGGACCCGGCGGCCAGCTTCGCCGAGCGCAAGCGACTCTTCGAACTGCCGCGCTCAAGCTGGCAGAGCTATGAGGAGAAGCTGATCTCCAAGGGCGGCGGGGTTTTCTCCCGCGCGGCCAAGTCGATCACGCTGACGCCGCAGATCCGCCGCATCACCGGGCTGGAGGTCAATCGGGTGACGCCGGCGGAGCTGATCAAGGCATTGCTGAAAGCGCAGGCGGACCTGATGTGGTTCGGCGGCATCGGCACCTATATCAAGAGTGGCGACGAGAGCCATGCCGATACCGGCGACCGGGCCAATGACGCGGTGCGCGTGGATGCCGACGAGATCCGCGTGCGGGTGATCGGCGAGGGCGCCAATCTCGGCGTCAGCCAGCGCGGGCGGATCGAGCTTGCGCAGGCGGGGATCAAGCTCAACAACGACGCGGTCGACAACTCCGCCGGCGTCGATTGCTCGGACCACGAGGTCAATATCAAGATCGCCCTCGGCGCCGTCGTCAATGCCGGCGACATGACAGAGAAGCAGCGCAACAAGCTGCTGGCGAGCATGACCGACGAAGTCGGCGAGCTGGTTCTCAAAACCAATTATCACCAGACCCTGGCGATCTCGCTGGACGAGGCGTCGGCGCCCGCATTGCTCGACGAGCATGCGCGCTTCATGCAGGGGCTGGAGGCGCGCGGCAAGCTTGACCGCGCGGTGGAGTTCCTGCCCGACGAGGAGGCGCTGGCCGAGCGCCGCGCCGCCGGCCTCGGCCTGACGCGGCCGGAGATCTCGGTGCTGGTGGCCTATGCCAAGATCGATATCTTCTCCGACCTGGTGGAGTCGGAGGTGCTGGACGATCCTTACATGGAGCGTTTCCTGATCGAGTACATGCCGGCGCCGCTGCGGAAGAAATACGCGGATGTTCTGCGCGACCACAGGTTGCGGCGCGAGATCATCGCCACGGTCGTGGTCAACATGCTGGTCAACGAGGGCGGCCCGACACTGTGCTCGCGGTTGCGCGAGGATACCGGCGCCTCGGTGGGCGAGATTGTCAAGGCCTTCATCATCATCCGCGAGGTGTTCGGCCTGACCGAGATCGCGGCGGAGGTGAATGCGCTGGACAACAAGATCGCGGCCTCGGTGCAGACCGAGATCCACCGGGCGCTCTCGGATATGCTGGCAGCGCAATGCCAGCGGCTGATCCAGGACAATTGCCACGCCATCGGCGATGCCATCGCGCTTTACGGGCCGGGGATCGTCGAGATCGCCGAAATCGCGGAGACGGCGGTCAGCGCCTTCTCCCGCGAGCGGCTCGCGGCGCGGAAGGCCGACCTGATCGAACGCGGCGCACCGGAACATCTCGCCTCCCGCGTGGCTCTGTCCGAGCTGCTTGGCGGGGCGATCGACATTTTCGACGTGGCTGGCAAGCTTAAACGCGAGGTGCGCGACGTGGCGGCGAGTTATTTCGCTGCCGGGGCACGGTTCAGCCTCGACTGGCTGCGCTCCTCGGCGCGCAGTGTCGAGGTTGGCGATCACTGGGAGCGGATGGCGCTGGCCCGGCTGATGGCGGATATGCGCGTGCACCAGTCCAATATCGCGGCGGCGGCGCTGGGCATCGCGGAGGCCGAACCCGGAGCCGACAGCATCGAGAGGTGGATCGAGAAAAACAGCCAGTTGGCGCAACGAGCGGACAAGCTTATCGAGGAGCTGCGCGCGGGCGGCCCGCTCAGTGTGTCGAAACTCGCGGTGGCCTCGTCACATCTGACGGTGGCCGCAGGTTGACGGCAGGGGCGGATGTCCCGGTTCGGATCGGGACGTTGGCGCTTGGGTGGCTCTGGCTTGTCGACCCGGGCTCTTTCGGATCGGGCTGACCTGAAGCGAGCTGCGCGGATGTTGCGGCGCCGGAGGCTATTGGTGCTGAAAGGCGCCCGAAGTCCGCAGGCAGGTTTCCACTGCGTGATGCAGCGACCGCGCATAGGAGCGGGCTGCGAGCAGCAAAAAACGCTCGGGTTCCGGGCAAAGAACGAAACAGCCGATATGCTCGATCACGCAACGCTCTGCCTGGCCGGGTCTCATGGCGCGTATGTCGAAACCCACGAGGCGCTCGAAAGCTTCCGCAAGGTTCGGCCCACTTGCGTCGAGCCCGACCCAGCCGTCATTCTGCTCGGTCACCGCGGCCATTTCGTGCAGCCGGTCCGCCAGCCGCGCCGCGAGATCCTCATGGCTGGGATGAGGCCCGTAGAGCATCCACTGCTCCGCACCGGTCCAGAAGCAGCCAAGCGCGCCGGAGAACGTGAGCCCGCCCGGACCGGGCAGTGGCGCGCCGAAGAACTCCGACAGGCTGGCCTCGGCGTGCTGCCCTCGAAACCCGGCAACAGAGGTAAGCGCGAGATCGGCTTCGGCCAGTGTGAACTGGCCAATCTGGATTGGCGCGGAATCGGCGCCCAATGCGGGGCAGGGTTCAAGATGGAAGTCAGACACGGAGACGCTCTCCCTCGGGATCGATGAAATGCGGGCTGACGATTTCGGCCCGGCAGCGCTCGCCCTGGACCGGGTTGTCGATCTCGACGATCTCGCCATGGCGTGCATCGCCTTGCCGCAGGAAGCCGAGCCCGATGGAGCCGCCAAGATGTGGCGAATGGCAGGCCGAGGAGATCCAGCCCTGATCCGCCTCGGGCTTGTGTTCGGCGCTGGCGGTGAACAGGTGACTTCCAGCCGAGAGCGTCGCGCCTTCCAGCGCCTTCAGCCCGACCAGCCGCACCCCGCTGTCTTCCGCCAGTCCTTCCCTGCGCGAAAGCACGGCGCCGATACTGTCCTTCTTGCGCGCCACCATCCGGCCCATGCCGAGATGGGCGGGCGAGATCTGCCCGTTCAGCTCATTGCCGGTGCCGTGGCCCTTCTCGATCCGCAGCACGCCGAGCGCTTCCGTTCCGTAAGGCGTGACGCCGAACTCTGCGCCAGCTTCCATCAGCACCCGCATCAGGCTGTTGCCATAGCGCGCCGGCACGGCGACCTCATAGGCCAGCTCGCCCGAGAAGGAGATCCGGAACAGCCGCGCCCGCATCCCGCCGCAGATGGTGATCTCGCCGCAGGCCATGAAAGGGAAGGCCTCGTTGGAGATGTCCGTTCCCGGATCGACCAGCTTTTCCAGGAGTTTACGTGCTTTCGGTCCGGCCACGGCGACCTGCGCCCAGGCATCGGTGGTCGAGATCAGGTGGACATCGAGATCCGGCCGCAGGCATTGGCGGACAAACTCCATGTGGCGGAACACGGCGACAGCATTGGCCGTGGTCGTGGTGACGACGAAATGCCCGTCGGCAAAACGCGCCGCCGTTCCGTCATCCATCGCGATCCCGTCCTCGCGCAGCATCAGCCCATAGCGACACTTGCCGACAGGCAGCTTCGCGAAGCCATTGGCATAGATGAGGTTGAGGAACTCTGCCGCGTCCGGCCCCTGCACGTCGATCTTGCCCAGCGTGGTCACGTCGCAAATCCCGACCGAGTGGCGCACCGCCTTCGCTTCCCGGTCCACGCTCTGGCGCCAATGCGCCTCGCCCGGACGGGGGAAATACTGCGCGCGCATCCACGGCCCCACCTCGGTGAAGACGGCGCCCTGTTCGACGGCCCAGTCATGGCTCGGGGTCAGCCGTGTCGGACGAAACTCCTTGCCGCGATGCCGGCCAGCCAGCGCGCCGATGGGGACAGGCGTGTAGGGCGGGCGGAAGACGGTGGTGCCGGTCTCGGGGATCGGTTTGCCCGTCAGCTCCGCCATCACGGCCAGCGCGCCGACATTGGCCAGCTTGCCCTGATCGGTCGCCATGCCGAGCGTGGTGTAGCGCTTGAGCAGCTCGACCGAGCGAAAACCCTCCTGATGCGCGAGTTTCACATCCTTGACGGTCACGTCATTCTGGAAGTCCAGCCAGCCGCGCCGCTTGCCCTCGCCGGTGTGCCAATAGGGGCGGATCCTGACTGGCGCATCCTCTGCGCGGGGCAGAGCGGGCAGCGTCGCACCAAACGCTTCCGCCGCCGCTATCGCGCCGCTGTGCAGCGCGCCATGGGTGGAGAGAATCCCCGCCGCCGCGCCAGCGACCGTGAGGCCCGGCGGCAGCGTTTCGCCAGGAACAAATGCAGCGATATCGTCCTGCCATTGCGGCTTGCCGCCTTGATGGCAGGCCAGGGACAGCGTTGGGTTCCATCCGCCCGAGACACCGAGCGCACCGCATTCGAAGCTCTTTTCGCCTTCATCGGCGAGGCGAAGACGAACGGCTGTCAGGCCCAGCCGCCCTTTGGTGTCGATGACCTTTGCGCCGGCAAAGAGCGGGTAGTCGCCAAGGCATGGCGCGTCCTCACGGATATCGGCCAGCGCGACGATCTCGACGCCCTTTGCAATGAGGTCCAGCGCGGTGCGGTGGCCGTCATCATTATTGGTGAAGATCGCAACCTTGCGCGACGGCGTCGCCGCCCAGCGATTGGCATAGGCGCGCAAGGCGCCGGCCAGCATCACGCCGGGGCGGTCGTTGTTTTCAAACGCAATCGGGCGTTCGGTGGCCCCGGCGCAAAGCAGGGCGCGGCCCGCCCGGATGCGCCAGAGTGTCTGGCGCGGCAGGTCCGGATGTGGCGCGGCGAGGTGGTCTGTGTTGCGCTCCAGCGCGCCATATTGGCCGTGGTCGAAGGTGCCGAAAACGGTCGTGCGCGGCAGGAGGCGGACATTCGGGAGCGATTGCAGTTCCGTGAGCGTGGCCGCGAGCCAGTCCGAGGCTGGCGCGTCGTCGAGGCTGAACTGTTCGGAGAGCAGACGCCCGCCCATCTCGAAATCCTCATCGGCGAGGATCACGCGGGCTCCCGCACGCCCCGCCGTCAGCGCGGCTGCAAGCCCGGCGGGACCAGCGCCGATCACCAGCAAGTCGCAGAAGAGATTGCCCTTGTCATAACAATCCGGGTCGGGCTGCATCGACAGTGCGCCGAGCCCGGCGGCGCGGCGGATCGCCGGCTCATAGACCTTCTCCCAGAAGGCGGCGGGCCACATGAAGGTCTTGTAATAGAACCCGGCGGTCAGGAAGCTGGAGAGAGCATCGTTGATCCCGAGCAGATCGAATCTGAGCGAGGGGAAACGGTTCTGTGATTGCGCCTCCAGCCCGTCGAACAGCTCCGCCGTGGTCGCCCGTGTATTGGGTTCGCGCCGCGCGCCGGAGCGCAGTTCGACCAGCGCACAGGGCTCTTCGGAACCGGCGGTGAGCACACCGCGCGGGCGGTGGTATTTGAAGCTCCGCCCCATGAGCCGCACGCCGTTGGCCAGCAGGGCCGAGGCCAGCGTGTCGCCGGCAAAGCCCGCGTAGTGATGTCCGTCGAAGGTGAAGTCGAGGGGTTTGGACCGGTCGATCCGGCCTCCGTCCAGGCGGCTCATTGGGCAGCCCTCCCGGCAAGGGCCACGTCGCGGGCGAGTTCGGCCCTCACGACCTCATGGGTCACCGTGTTGCGGGTCACGACGAGCCAGGAGCGGTCGCCCTGCTCGTGATACCACAGCTCGCGGTGCAGCCCGGCCGGGTTGTCGCGGAGATAGACATAGTCGTGGAAGGCATCGGCGGCGTCTTCGGCCTGCCAGTCGGGGCGGTCGAGCAGGCTGGCGTCGCCGAGATAGGTGAACTCCGAGGCGTCGCGGAGGCCAAGGAGCGGGTGCGGGATCAGCATCTGGTGCTCCTCAATGCAGGTTGGGACGCGGACCCACGCCCTTTTCGTCTATCGCGCGCCCGGCGCGGAAGCGGTCGAGACGATAGGCGGTGGCAGTCTCGTGCGGGGTGTCGGTCGCCAGGAGCTGGGCGAAGGCGTAGCCGGAGGCGGGCGTGGCCTTGAAGCCGCCATAGCACCAGCCGCCGTTGAAATAGAGCCCGTCGATGGCAGTGCGGTCGATGAAGGGTGAGCCGTCCATCGACATGTCCATGATCCCGCCCCAGACCCGCAGCAGCCGGGCGCGGCCGATGATCGGCATCAAGGCCATGCCGCCTTCGCAGACATCCTCGATCACGGGCAGGTTGCCGCGCGAAGCGTAGGAATTGTAGCCGTCGATATCGCCGCCGAAGACCAGCCCCCCCTTGTCCGATTGCGAGACATAGAAATGCCCGGCGCCGAAGGTGATCACGCCGGGCAGGACCGGCTTCAGCGCCTCCGAGACATAGGCCTGCAGGACATGGCTCTCGATGGGCAGGCGCTGCCCGGCCATCGCCATGAGCTTGCCCGAAGCCCCGGCCACCGTCAGCCCGACCTTTTTCGCGCCGATATAGCCGCGCGTGGTCTCGACGCCTTGAACGCGACCCTGTTCGATGCGGAAGCCCGTGACCTCGCAGTTCTGGATGATGTCCACGCCGCGCTGGTCGGCCGCCCGCGCATAGCCCCAGGCCACCGCATCATGGCGCACCGTGCCGCCGCGCCGATGCATCAGCGCGCCCTTGATTGGGAAGCGGGCATTGTCGAAATCGAGGAAGGGAGCCTCGCGGCGCACGGCCTCGCGGTCCAGCAGTTCGGCGCCCGCGCCATTCAGCATCATCGAGTTGCCGCGCCGGCGGAACGCGTCTCGCTGGCCGTCCGTATGGATCAGGTTCATGATCCCGCGCTGGCTGACCATGGCGTTGTAGTTGAGGTCTTGCTCAAGCCCTTCCCAAAGCTGCATGGCGAATTCATAGAAGGGCTCGTTGCCCGGCAGCAGGTAATTCGCGCGGACAATCGTCGTGTTCCGCCCGACGCTACCGCCGCCGATATAGCCCTTCTCCAGCACCGCGATCTTCGCCTTGCCGAAGACCTTTGCGAGGTAATGCGCGGTGGCCAACCCATGCCCGCCGCCGCCGATGATGACAAAGTCATAGGCCGGTTGCGGCGCCACATCGCGCCAGGCCGGTTTCCAACCCCTGTGCCCGGTGAGGGCCTCTTTCATGATCCGAAAGGCAGAATAGCGCACGGGCCCCTCTCCAGCTTGGTTCGGCGCCAATCTGTCCTGCAATTTCTCACAAGACTTTTCTCTATGTGCCGTTTAATTTTGGATTTACGCCAAACGGAGGTGCGGATGAAAATCGGGTTCCTGCTGATCGACGGTTTCGCGCTGATGTCCTGTGCCTCGGCCGTGGAGCCCCTGCGCGCGGCCAACCTGCTCGCCGATCACGCGCTTTACGACCCGATCTACCTTTCCCGTGCGGGCGGGCGGGTGCGGGCCTCCTGCGGTGCCTGGTTCGAGACCGAAACTCTGGAGAATGCGGGGCGGTTGGACATGCTGTTCGTCGTGGCGGGGGGAGACCCGATAGGGTTCGAGGACACGGCACTTTTCGCGCGGCTGCGGGAGCTTGCCGCGCGCGGGCTGCGGCTGGGCGGGATCTCCGGCGGCGGCGTGATCCTGGCGCGGGCGGGCGTGATGGAAAACCGGCGTTTCACCGTGCATTGGGAGCATTTCGAGGCGTTGCGGGAATGGTCCGACGCTTTGCTGCTGGAGCGGCGGCTCTTCGTGATCGACCGGGATCGCGCGACCTGCGCGGGCGGCTCGGCGCCGCTGGACATGATGCATGCGATGATCCGGGCGGAGCACGGGGCAGAGCTTGCCGGACAGGTCAGCGACTGGTTCATCCATACCGGCATCCGCACGGCGGAGGCGCCGCAGCGGGCGCGGAGCCGGCGCGGGCAGGCCTTGCACCGCTCCACCGCGACTGCGCTCGACCTGATGGAGAGCCAGCTTGCCGACCCGCTCCCCGTCGCCCGCATTGCCCGACTTGTGGGCGCAAGCGAGCGGCAGTTGCAACGACGGTTTGCCCAGGATCTTGGTCAGAGCGTGGCGCAAGCCTACCTGGAGATCCGGCTCGCCAAGGCGGAGGAACTTCTGCGCCAGACGCGGCTTGCGGTGACGGAGGTGGCGCTGGCCTGCGGGTTTTCCAATCCGGGCCATTTTTCGACGCGGTTTCGGACGCGATACGGGCAGAGCCCACGCAAACGACGTCAAGCCGCGCTATCGGGCGCGGCCTGACGGGATGTTGCGATCGGGGGCTCAGGCGACGAGCCGGGCCTCGAAGGATTTGGCCGAGTAGCGCGCGGCGGCATAGGCCTTGCGGCCGTCTTCCGTCTCCAGTTCCGGGAAGACATCCAGCAGCTCGCCGAAGATCTCGCGCGTCTCGGGGGCCGCGACCATGTCGCCCGGCTGGAAGCTCTCGCTCCAGCAATTGTCGGCAAGCACGATCTCATGGGCGTCGAACATGAAGTGGATATAGTCGATCTTGTCCGACTCGATCCGTTCGATCCCGTCGCGATGGGTCAGGTCCTTTGCCTTGACCAGCACCTCAGGCTCGCCCAGCAGCAGCTGTGAGGCGCTGTTGGCAAAGAGGAGGCGGTGCTGCGGCGAGACCATCATGTCGCGATCCGGCACGTTGGGTCCGAGGGCGCCGCGGCGGATGCGGATCGGGCGCAGGCGCGGGTTGGCCAGGAGCTTGAAGCGGTCAACCGTGCGGACACCGATCCAGCGGATGGGGCGCAAGCCGCTGTCGCGGGTCAGGACCATGTCCCCTTCGCGCAGCTCTTCGACCGGAACGTCGCCCTTGGCCGTCCGGATCAGCGTGCCCGGCGTGAAACAGGGGACAACGCGCTCGATCTCGCTGAACTCGGCGCTGCCGGTGATGTTGCCGTCACTGTCCAGGAAATTGACGATGCCGGATTCGGCGCCGGTCCACTGCACTTCCAGCGGCCCGACATGGTCGCTGAGGTCGAGCGTGTCATCATCGGTGCCGCCTTCGCCACCGATGATGACATCGCCAGCGCCGATATTGATGAAGGTGTCTGCATCATCGCCACCGGAGAGCTGGTCGCCGGCATCCCCCGTGACATCGGCATCGCCGGACAGCGTGTCCGCCCCGTCGCCGCCGAAGACAAGGTCACTTCCCGCACCGCCGAAGAGGCTGTCCGCTCCGCCGCCGCCATCGATGGAATCGGTGCCGGCCTCGCCGTAGATCGTATCCTCGCCATCGCCACCAAAGACGACATCCGCGTCCTCGCCGGCATAGACGGTGTCGTTGCCAGCCCCGGCCAGGATGATGTCCTGCTCGCCGGTCAGAGGAAAGACGGCGTCATCGCCATCGACCATGTCGCCATCGGGGTCACCGGTATAGGCGGTGTCGATGAGATCGTCGGCGTTCGTCCCTTCGACGATGCCGTCCAGCGAGTCCATGCTGGGGGAGGTTTCGGCCGGCAGTGCCGGCTGGTTGGAGCTGTCCCCATCGCCGCCAACCACGTAGACATGCTCGATTTCCGAGAAGCTCGCCGTGCCGGTAACGTTCAAGTCGTCATCGTAATAGGTGATCGTGCCGGCCTCGGGGTCGGTCGGATCGTATTCCACCGTTGCCGCGCCGCCGACGATCAGGATGTCGTTGTCATCGCCGCCTTCGCCGCCTTCGATCACGTCATTGACGCCCGCGACGATCACGTCGCCGTCGTCGCCGCCAAAGAGGAGGTCGGCATCCGTGTCGTTGCCGCCGTCGAGGAAGTCGGCGCCCGCGCCGCCGGAGATGGTGTCCACGCCCTCGCCACCGGAGATCGTGTCGCCATCGGCTCCGCCGTCGAGCGTGTCGTCGCCGAGACCGCCGAGGATCGTATCCGCGCCGTCGCCGCCATCGACCACGTCGGCGCCATCGCCGGCGTCGATGCTGTCGGCACCCGCGCCGCCAAGGATCGTGTCGATCCCGTCGCCGCCCTCGATCGTGTCGTCACCGGAGCCACCAGTGATCGCGTCATCGCCGCCCGCGCCTTCGAGGATCTGCGACACGCCGGAGGCCGAGGCGTCGATCATGTCGGCCAGGTCGGAGCCGAGGATACGCTCGATATTGGTGAAGTCGGCCGTGCTGGCATCGGAGGTGGCATTGGCATCGCCGGCCTCGTCACCGGTGAACGTGACCTCGACGCCGCTGGTCATGGCCGAGAAATCGAGCGTGTCGAGATCCTCGCCGCCTTCGCTGCCATCGACGGTGTCGGTGCCGAACCCGTCCTCGAAGAGGATCTGGTCCTGGCCGTCGCCGCCGGTGATCGTGTCATTGCCGGTGCCGCCGGTCAGCACATCGTCGCCGCTGCCGCCATCCAGCGTGTCGTCGCCCGCGCCGCCGAGCAACGTGTCGCCGCCCCAGTCGCCCGAGAGCGTGTCATTGCCCGCGCCGCCGTCCAGAAGGTCGGCACCGGCGCTGTCGAATGTCTGGGTCGATCCGTCAGCGGGGCTCTCGAAGACATCAAGGATGTCGTCCGTTGCCGGGTCCAGTACCATCCAGGTCGTGCCGTCGGTCGTGGCTTCGGTGGTCGATGCACCGGCCGCCAGCGTGCCGTGGGAGACGAAACTGCCCGTGGCGTCGATCTCGACAAGCTCGATATCGTAGGGCGAGAGGTTCTCGAAGGCGACCGAGGTCGCGGTGCCGCCGGTGGAGGCATAATCGGTGGGATCGACCGCAAGCTGATCGCCATAGATCACGTCGTCGCCGGCGTTGCCCGAGAGGGTGTCGTCGCCCTGGTCGCCATGGATCAGGTCGTTGTCGGTCTCCACGGAGGTGAAATGCACATCCGTGAGGTAGACAACCTGCCCGCCGGTCGAGCCGTTTTCGTACACGATCTCGATCTCGGAGACCGGCCCGGCGATCTCGACCAGCACCGAGCCATTGGCGATGCCGGCGGAGTCGTTGACCGGCCCACCGGTGATTGTGTTGTCGCTGACGGTGTCGTCGCCGGCGGCGGTCAGCGTCACCTCGACCGGGTTTCCGTCCGCGTCATAGGCGTTGACGGTGACGATATCTTCCCAGCTCGAGCTGTCGATATCGTTGATCCGGAAGCTCACATCCTCCATCGACTGGTCGGTGGAGATGGAGACCGTGGCCACATCCGCGCCGCCATCGCCGCCCAGGGCGAGGGTGGAATTGGTCGCAAAAGGCTCGTCCGTATCGACATATTGCGTCGTGGCAGAGGTCTGGGCCGAGGTCAGCGCGCCGTCATCGCTCACGTTGACGGTTATGTTGGCAAGGCCAGTGTTCTGGGTGAAACCGGCCGTTGCGTCGATCCCGGTTCCATCGGCGGTCCAGTTCAGGCTCTCGGCGGCCGAGGGCAGCGTGTCCACACCGCCGGTGACCGTGTCGTCGCCCTCGCCGGCATAGACGATGTCGTCACCGCGCCCGGCTTGGATATTGTCCTCGTCGCCCGTGGTGCCGTTGATGCCGTCATCATTGTCGACCATCTCCAGCTGCGGATCGACATAGCTGGCATCGATCACATCGTCGCTATCCGTGCCTTCGACAATGCCGTCCGGGCCGCCATTGATGACGAGGTTCTCGATCTCGGTGAAATCCGCCGTCGTGCCGTCGTTGAAATAGATCGTGCCGGCTTCGATATCGCCGGACGCATATTCGACCCGGTCGACATCGCTGGCGATCAGCGTGTCATTGCTGTCATCGCCGCCTTCGCCGCCGATGATGGTATCGCCGGAGCCGGCATGGAAGATGTCGCTGTCGTCGCCGCCCGACATCGTGTCGCTGCCCTCGCCGCCGGTCAGCGTGTCGGAACCGGTGCCGCCATCGAGGATATCGTTGCCGGCATCGCCGAACAGGATGTCATCGCCCTCGTCACCAAAGAGCGTGTCATTCCCTTCGCCGCCGCTTAGCGTGTCCGCGTCGTAGCCGCCGTGAAGGCTGTCATGGCCGGTGCCGCCGGAGAGGATGTCCTCGCCTTCCTCGCCATAGAGCGTGTCGCTGCCGGTGCCGCCATTGATCGTGTCGTTGCCCGTGCCGCCATAGACGGTGTCGTCATCGGCCGGGACGGCATCGAAATAGACATCGGTGACATAGAGCAGCTGGCCGCTGTCACCGGCATTCTCGTAGATGATCTCGATGCTGGAAACCGGCCCGGCGATCTCGACCAGGACGGAGCCTTCGGCGGAGGTGGCAGACGTGGAGCTGTCGCCGGCGGTGATCGTGTTGCCGCTGACCGTATCGTCGCCCTCGACCGTCAGTGTGACCTCGACCTGGTTGCCGTCGGCGTCATAGGCATAGACCGTGACGATATCCTGCCAGGAGCTGGCATCGATATCCTGGATCCGGAAGCTGACATTCTCGACCTCGTCCGAATACCCCGAGCCGCTGGTCGCGGCGAAGGAGATGTCGGTGGTCCAGGTCGAGCCGTTGCCAGAGCCGCGCAGGCCGAGATTGGATGTGTTCGAGAACGGATCGTCCGTCTCGGTATAGGTCGAGTTGGTCTCGACGGTGGCGGATGTGCCGATGCTGCCCTGGGTAAAGCCGACCGTGACGTCGATGACGCCGGTATTCTGGGTGAATCCGGAGGAGACATCCGTGCCGTCTCCGCCCTCGTCGGTCCAGGACAGGTTGAGTTCTGTTGACGCTGCGGTGTCCGGACCGGCCTGGATCATGTCATCGCCGGCACCTGCGTTGATCGTGTCGTTGCCGGAATCCCCGGTGATCGTATCGGCCTGGCCCGTCCCGTTCAGGACGTTGTCGGTGCTGTCACCGTTGATCGTTGCCATGGACCCACCCCGTAAGCGTAGAATTTGTTGTTAATTCTTTGCTTAGAAGTGGAATTGGCCAATTCATGGACAATGCGGCGGCGCAGCGCGGGCAATTTCACAGAAGCAGGCCTGATTGCGACAGATTCTTGCCGCATTGTCTCCATGGGGCGGACAATCCTTGGTTGTGTTGGCGTATTTGCAGCGCAATTCGCGCCAGTTCGGGCGAGCCGGCGCGAGGATTGTTTCTGAATCCGCGCCAGTATGGCCCAGGTCGGCAGGAGTGGGGGCCGGCTGTTCTGCCCCGCTGCCGGTGCGGCTTCCTGGCCGATTTCAATGGCGATTGACATTGCATCCGATGCGCGCCGGAGAGAGATTGGGACGACCGCGCCGGATCTCGCCGGCGGGCCTTCATCCGGAGAGTCCCATGACCTATATCGCCCATCCTGATCGCTATTCCCGCATGAGCTACCGCCGCTGCGGTACCTCCGGTCTCAAGCTGCCGGCGATCTCGCTGGGGCTGTGGCACAATTTCGGCCATGACACCCCGCACCAGACCAAGCGCGAGATCTGCCAGGCCGCCTTTGACCACGGCATCACCCATTTCGACCTTGCCAACAATTACGGCCCGCCGCCGGGCTCGGCCGAGGAAGCCTTCGGGGAGATCCTGCGGACCGACTTCCGCGACCATCGCGACGAGATGATCATCTCGTCCAAGGCCGGCTACCGGATGTGGGACGGCCCTTATGGCGAGATGGGCAGCCGGAAATACCTGATCGCGAGTTGCGACCAGTCGCTCAAGCGGATGGGGCTCGACTATGTCGACATCTTCTATTCGCACCGCTTCGACCCCGACACGCCGCTGGAGGAGACGATGGGCGCGCTGGCCGACCTGGTTGTTGCAGGCAAGGCTCTCTATGTCGGTATCTCCTCTTACAACTCGGCACGGACGCGCGAAGCCGTGTCGCTGCTCGAAGAGATGGGCGTGCCTTGCCTGATCCACCAGCCGAGCTATTCGCTGCTCAACCGCTGGATCGAACGCGACGGGTTGAAGGACACGCTGAAAGAGCTGGGTGTGGGCTCCATCGCCTTCTCGCCGCTGGCGCAGGGGATGCTGACAAAGAAATATCTCGGCGGCGTGCCCGAGGGCAGCCGGGCGACCAAGGGCGGCTCCTTCCGCGACGGTTTCCTGACCGAGAGCGCGCTGGACAGCGTCCGGGCGCTGAACGCGGTGGCCGAGCGGCGCGGGCAGTCGCTGGCGCAGATGGCGCTGGCCTGGGTGCTGCGCGAGGAAGGGATCACCACGGCATTGATCGGAGCGAGCCGTCCGGAGCAGGTGATCGACTGCGCTGGCGCGGTTGGCAATCTCGACTTCACCGCCGAGGAGCTGGCCGAGATCGACCGGCTGGCCTCGGAGGAGGACATCAATATCTGGGCGCAATCTTCCGAGAATGCCTGACCCTGGCGCGGCCCCTCCGTCTTGGAGGGGCCCGCCGGTTCACAGATTGTCCTCGACGCGGAAGCGCTCGGGGATCTCGTCGCGCCCGTCGAGGATCAGGTCGGCCATGGTCTGAGCGACCTTTGCGGAGATGCCGAAGCCGATCTTGAAGCCGCCATTGGCCACGAAGCTGCCCTCGCGGCCCGGCCAGGGGCCGAGCATCGGGGCGCGTGTGCGCGAGCGCGGGCGCAGCCCGGCCCAGCGGTCGATGATCGGGGCGTCGGCCAGCGCCGGGCAGGCCAGCTTGGCGCGGGCGACGACCTCGTCGAGCTGGCTGTCCGTGCTGAACGGGTCGTCATATTCGCGCTCGGTGGTCGAACCGATGGCGAGGGTGCCGTCGATATGCGGGATGCCGTGGGTCGATTCCGCGAGGTATTGCGGGGCGTTGGGGTTGTCGAGCTTCAGCAGGGCGGCCTGGCCCTTGATCGGCGCGCCGACCTTCTTGCCGAGATCCTCGCTGAGATCGGCGAGGCCCGCGGAGCCGGTGGCCCAGAGGGTCCGGCCCTCATTCTCCGCCTCGCCGATGACCAGCTCGCCGCCAGCGGCCTCGAAGGCAGCCGCCAGCGCGGCGCCGGCCTTGCGGGGGTGGAGCCGGGCGGAAAGGGTCTCGTGGATGAGCCAGCCGGAGGGGCTCACCGGGGCCCAGGCGCCGAAATCTTCGGCGCGAACGACGTTCCACTCCGCCTTGCCCTGCCAGAGCGTCTTTGCCTCTTCGCCGCGCTCGCGGGCGCGGGCAAGCCCCTCCTTGTCGAGGATCGGCTGCAGGCGGCCGGTACGGGCATAGCCGGAGGTAAGGCCGGAAGCGGCCTCGATATCCGCCCAGAACGTCTCCGCTTTTATCAGGGCTTCGAACTGGAACTGTTTCTTCGGGTTCCAGCGTTCGGGCACATGCGGGGCGAGCGCGCCCACGATCCCGCCGGAGCAGCCAGCAAAGACGCCCGCCGTGTCGATCACGCGTATTTTCGCGCCGCGTCGTTGCATTTCCCAGGCACAGGCCAATCCGAAGATGCCCGCGCCGCGCACTGTAACGTCTACCCTTGCCAAGGTTTTCCCTTTCGCCCATGGTCCGCACGTTTTCCAGCGGGGTCTAGAACAGGTGACGGGCGAGGACCAGAGCGACAAAGTGATCTGGCGCGGCGGCGATGTGCCGGTCGCAACGCGCTTCGACGACCCCTATTACTCGCTGGAGAACGGGCTGGCCGAGACGCGGCACGTGTTTCTGGCGGGCAATGACCTGCCGGGGCGACTGCGTCCGGGATTTGTCGTCGCGGAGCTTGGGGTCGGGACGGGGCTGAACCTTCTGGCATTGGCATTGCAAGCTGAGGCGGCCGGGGTCACCGGAATTCGCTATGTCGGATTCGAGGCGTTTCCGCTTGAGCGCCCCGAGCTGGAACGGGCCCTTGCATCTTTCGAGGACGTTTCCGCTCCGGCGCAGGATCTGTTGGCGCACTGGAACACGGGTGGATTTGGTGCGCAGGTCGGGCCGGTCGCGGCGCAGATGATCGTCGGGGATGCGCGCGAGACCCTGGCGCGTTGGGACGGGCTGGCCGATGCCTGGTTTCTCGATGGGTTCGCGCCGGCGAAAAACCCGGAGCTCTGGGAGCCGGGGCTCATGGCAGAGGTTGGCGCGCATTCAGCGCCGGGCGGCAGTTTCGCGACCTATACGGCGGCGGGTGATGTACGGCGCGCCCTGGCAGCGGCGGGTTTCGAGGTTGAACGGTTGCCGGGATTTGGCCGCAAGCGTCACATGAGCGTGGGGCGCAAGCCATGAGCGCGAGGCAGGACACGCGGCTCGGGATCTTGCTGATGATCGGTACCTGCGTGTTGTTTTCGCTGCAGGACGGGATCTCGCGTCACCTGGCGGCGGAATACAATGTCTTCATGGTGGTGATGATCCGCTACTGGTTCTTTGCTGCTTTCGTGATGACGGTGACGGCGCGCCAGGCCGGGAGCCTGAGAGCGGCGGCAGCAACGGCACAGCCGGTCTTGCAGATCACACGTGGTGTGCTGTTGGCATTGGAGATCTGCGTCATGGTCACTGCCTTCGTGCTGCTGGGGCTGGTGGAGAGCCTGGCGATCTTTGCTGGCTATCCGCTGATCGTGGCGGCGCTGTCCGGGCCGTTGCTGGGCGAGCGGGTGGGCTGGCAGCGCTGGGTGGCGATCGGGATCGGTTTTGTCGGGATCCTAGTGATCCTCAAGCCGGGAGTCGGTGTGTTCTCTCCCTATGTACTGATCGCCTTGACCGCGGCCACACTCTTTGCGGTCTACAGCCTCCTGACCCGACGCGCGGCAAGGAAGGACGCCTCGGCGACCAGTTTCTTCTGGACCGGGACCGTCGGAGCCGTGGTGATGACCTGCATCGGGCTGTTTCACTGGGAGCCGATGGTCCCGGCGGATTGGGGCTGGATGGCGCTGCTCTGCGTGACCGGGGCGAGCGGGCATTACCTGCTGATACGCTGTTATGAAGTGGCGGAAGCGAGCGCCGTGCAGCCCTTCACCTATTTGCAGCTCGTCTTCGGGTCGATGATCGGGGTCCTGGTCTATGGCGAAGTTCTGCGGGCGAATGTGCTTGCGGGAACCCTTATCGTGGTTTCGGCGGGGATCTTCACGCTTCTGAGGGAGGCGCGGAAGGCCTGACGCAGGCTCCCGCCCGCGACACGCGCGCTGTCGCGCTTGCTCGCGGTTGGGGGTGGCCGCGCCTTGCGGCGCGGCGGTTGCGCATCTCGCCCGGTGACGCGCGGGGCGGAAATCTCGGCAAGACGGAGAGCGAGGGCCGGGCGGCGGTTGGGAGCGGCATCAGCCGTTGCGCAGGAGGTCTGTCATCGGGACATTTGGCAACGTGCCATTGAGGCGGGCCCGGTAGACCATGATCGATTCCGTGACCCGCATGACGTAGTTTCGGGTCTCGCGGAAGGGGATCAGCTCGATCCAGTCGATCATGTCGACCGAGGCCTTGCGCGGGTCGCCACGGGCTTCGGACCAGTCGATGGAGCGGCTTGGGCCGGCATTGTAGCCTGCGGAGACGAGGATCGGAGCCGGGCCGAAGCGGTCGATTAGGCCGGCGAGATAGGTGGTTCCGAGCGTGACGTTATAGGCCGGGTCGTTGGTCAGCGCGTCCCGGCTATAGGACAGGCCGAGATCGACGGAGACGTCTTTTGCCGTGCCGGGCATGAGCTGCATCAGGCCCCGCGCGCCGGCCGGACTTACCACGACCGGGTCGAACTCGCTTTCGCGACGAGCGATGGCAAGGGCCAGCTCCTTCGACACCGGCAGGTCGCGCTCCATCAGCGGGCTGAGCGGGAAATAGGCCGCGGGCAGGACGACAAGGTTTCGCGCAGCGCGCTTGGCGATCATCAGCGCGATATGCGGCTGGTCGAGATCCAGCATCAGCGTGGCGAGCGTGCCGGCCTCGTCCCGCTCCAGGGATTCGACCAGGTGGGTCAGGAAGCGCTCGGCGAGGTTCAGCTCGCCGGCATCGAGCAGCAGGAGCCCGGCAACGAGGTTGGAATTGCCGCGCAGGGGGCTCTCGGAGAGCGGCGGGAAGGTCTCGTTGCCCGCCAGGGTCGGATCCATCGGCAGGCCGGCGGCTTCGGCGGCCAGCAGGCCGTAGAAACTGGACTGGTGTTGTGCGCCGCGCGTGTAGGCGGCCGTGGCGGAGGCCGGGTCTTCCGCGGCGGCAAAGGCGCGGCCCTGCCAGTAGCCGGCGCGCCCGAGGCTGATCGGGGTAAAGACCGCCGCTTCGAACCGGTCGAAATGCAGCAGCGCAAGCTCGGGGTCGTCAAGGTAGCGCAGGGCGATGAAACCGGAGAGCCATTCGAGATCGGCGAAGGCCGAGCCATCGACAAGAAAATGATGGCTGGCCAATGTATAGGCCTCTTCCGGGCGACCTTCGCGCAGGGCGCGGCGGGCATAGATCCGACGCCAGTTCGCCCATTTTTCGGGGCGGCCGAGCTTCTCGGGGTCGGCGGAACGTGTCACCAGCAGCGCGATGGCTTCCGAATGCCGCCCCTTGCGGGCACGCCAGTTGAAGCGCTCATAGGCGAGGCCGGGGTGGTCCTGCAGCGCCTCCGGGACGGCTTCGATACGGGTATCAACGCCGGGCGCGCGCTCCACCAGGGTCAGCCGCGCTTCGGCGAGTTCGGGCCAGCCCTCCGGCGCGCGCGGGATGTTGCGGCGCGCAGCCGTGCTCTGGCCGCGCCAGAGCAGGTCGTCCAGCCGGGCCGCGTGATGCTCCTTGAGCACGTCGCCGAAACGCTCGAGCAGGGCGGCTTCGGTCTCGGCGGTCAGGGTCCGGGTCCGCCAGGCCAGCACGGCGGTCGCCTCGGCCTCGCCCGTTTCGCCAAGTGCCAGAAAGGCATCGACGAGGCGCAACACGCCGGTGCCGGTATTGGGAAGGTCGCCGTTGAAATAGTCGACCACCTCCTGCGGTGCCGCATCCTCGGGGATCGACCCTTCGCCACGGGTGCGAAGCAGCGGGAGGCCCGGCCAATCGGAGCGGCGGTCGAGAAAGTCGCGATAGGCGTCGAACTCGGCCTGCCCGCCCTTGCGCAGACGGTGCCACTCGATGATGTCGCGCCCCTCCGGGCCTGCGGGCCGGGCGGCAACACTCGCGGCGCGCCAGTTTTCCGCGCGCACCGCGCCCATCGCCTCGGCCAGCGCCTGACCCTGTTCGGTCGGCGTGGCGAGAGCTGTCAGCGGCGGACAGACAAGCAGAAGCAATCCAAGAAGGAAGCGCATGTGAGCGGGGCCTGTATCATTGTTCAACGGGGAATCTTTCAGCCAGAGTAGCGGTGGCGCGCGTTGTGGCAACTCACAAACTTGGCAAGGCGGATTGCTGCCTATAGGGTCCGCCGCGATTCACGACCGTGAATCGGCCCTGACCGGGCCGGAAGGCGCGCCCGATGGCGCGGGAAAAGGAGGAAAACAATGTTCAGAGGCTCGATTCCCGCACTGGTAACGCCTTTCAGGAAACAGGAGGTCGATCACGAGGCCATCGATTCGCTTGTCGAGTGGCATATAGACCAGGGCTCCAGCGGATTTGTCCCTGTCGGAACCACCGGCGAGAGCCCGACGCTCACCCATGCCGAACATGGCGACGTGGTCGCGCGTGTCGTCAAGGCCGCTGCGGGCCGGGTTCCGGTGATCGCTGGGGCGGGGTCCAACAATACCTCCGAAGGCATCGGGCTGATCCGCCATGCGGCGGAGGTCGGAGCCGATGCTGCGCTGGTCGTGACGCCCTATTACAACAAGCCGACCCAGGCCGGGCTCTACGAGCATTTCAAGGCGCTGCATGATTGCTGCGACCTGCCGATCGTCATCTACAACATTCCCGGCCGCTCGGTTGTGGACATGTCTCCAGAGACGATGGGCCGGCTGGCGGAGTTGCCGCGGATCATCGGTGTCAAGGATGCCACGGGCGACATCACCCGTGTGAGCAAGCAGCGCGCGACCTGCGGCGCGGATTTCGTCCAGCTCTCGGGCGAGGATGCGTCCGCGCTCGGCTTCAACGCCCATGGCGGGGTGGGCTGCATCTCGGTGACGGCGAATGTCGCGCCGAAGCTTTGCGCCGAGTTCCAGGAGGCGACGCTGGCGGGCGACTATGCCAAGGCTCTGGAATATCAGGACCTTCTGATGCCGCTGCACACGGCGATCTTCCTGGAACCGGGACTGGCGGGCGCCAAGTATGGCCTGTCGCTGCTGGGGAAATGCTCGGAAGAGGTTCGCCTGCCGCTGGTCGGCCTGACAGACGCGACCAAGGCCGCCATTCGCGCGGCGATGGAGCAGGCCGGGGTCCTCTGACCTCGGATTCCAAGACCTGCAAGCTGAGGAAAAGGGGCCGGGGACGGCCTCTTTTTCGTTTTCCATGTGGACTGGCTGCGGGGGCGTGGTTGAGAGCCGCCCCCACGGTCGCGGTCGGCAAGGATCGTCTCCCCAATCAGTTGCGCCTGCCGATCGAACCTGGTCTCCGGTGCCCTGCTTGTTACAGACCGGCGCCATATTCCTGCCCCTGCGGAAAGGCAGGATCGGACCTGTTCGAGATGTTTTCTGGTCACTGGAGTTGCCCCGTGCTCACCGCCATTTTTCGCCTTCCCTGGTCCGGAAACCTGATTTTCGCGGCGATCTTTGCCTTTGGCGCCTATTGGATCCACACCGAGTTCCAGCGGGAAGAAGCGGATAAGGCGATTGCCCTCGCGGGCGCCGCTCCGGCGCCGGTGACCTTGGCCGCGTACGACCAAGAACGGGATATTCACCCCGCAAAGGAAGTGCATCTCCTGGGATGGATCAATCCGGAATTCAACTATCGGCTGGTCGAGGAGAAGGGCGGGCGGGCCCAGAAAGAACGGTTCATGCTCGTTCTCTTCGATGGCAACCAGGACGAAACGGCGCGCATGGCCCATGCGGCCATCATCCTGCCGCCGGCCCGCAAGGACGACTTCTTCGACTGGCTGCAAGGCGGCAACACGCTGGCGACGATGGCGCGGGACATGGGCGAAAACGGGCTGGCCCGGCCGGTGCAGCGTTTCAACGGTGCGCCCGACGGGACCCCCGATCTGAAAGGGTTGGCCGAGGATGCCTTCGTGGAGGCGGGGCTGAGCCGTGCGCCGAATTTCCTCTATGTCGAGCCCTGGATCGATGGGCGGGAGGCCGCGCTTGCCGCCACGCCCGAGGTCGCCCGGCAGGCGGCGTCGATCCTGGGGACAATTGCCGGGGTCTTCCTGATCCTGGCCGTGACCAAGCTGGTGACCCGCAACCGGCGGAAAACTGGTCGCGTGAGCACGGTCGAAACAGCCGGTCGGAGGCCGGGCGCCCGGAGGCAAACTGCGGATACGACGCGGGACGACCCGCAATTGCAGCGCACGGTTGCCGCGCGCGAGAAGGAGCTGGCAAACTTCCACAAGCGCCGCAATGCTCGTCCGCCCTTTGCGAGAACGGTGCTCCCCAGCATCCTCGCGATTGCTTTCTTCCTGGGGGGAACACTCTTTCTGGACGAGGTGAAGGGCCTGCCCGACTGGCTTGGCAGCGGCGAAGCCCTGCTCCCGATCTTTCTGGTATTGCTGGGTCTGCTCTTTGTCCTGTATCGGCTCGGTCTGCTCGACCGGATCATCGGGCACAGGCCGGAGCGTTCCAATCCGGTTTCGCTGGAGAGCGGCGAAAAACTGCCCTTCGGGCAGACTGCGTTCGGGAAATACATGGGCTATGGGCTTGCGGCGTCCTTCTTCCTCATGCCCCTGCTCATTCCGATTTTGCTGCTGGTCTATGGGGGCGCCTATCTGCATCACCGTTTCGGCAAGGGAGGGGCGCCGCTCAAGGCGCGGGCCGGGAGCAATGGCGCTGTCGAGTCCTACCTCGCCTCGCTCTCCGGGAGCGCGACACCACGCCGGGACAGCCGCTCGGCCATGATGACGGGAGAATCGCCCTGGGATGTCCGGATCCCGCCCGTGGAAGAGAGACCGGCCCCCGCCGCCGCGCGGCCTGCCCAGCCAGTGGTCCGGGCAGATGCCAGGCCAGAGCCGAAACCCGTGCCCAAACCGGTCTTCCCGAAGACGACGGTCGCAACGCCATTCTCGGATGCGGTCCGGCGCAAGGCAAAAGAGGACCCCTTCGAGCGCCTGCGCAAGCGTTATCCGACTCTCAATGGCAAGGGTGTGTGACGGAATTCGCGACCGCGCAGGCGCGCCCTCCCTTGGAACTTGCCGCCAATGGGCCTATGTACCGCTCCCATGGCAAAACCGAAGGACAACCCGAACTACAAGGTGATCGCCGAGAACCGGCGTGCTCGCTACGATTATGCGATCGAGGACGATATCGAATGCGGTATCATCCTGACCGGGTCCGAGGTGAAGAGCCTGCGCACGACCTCTGCGAACATCGCCGAGAGCTATGCCTCCGTCGAGGAGGGCGAACTCTGGTTGGTGAACTCCTATATCGCCCCCTATGACCGCGCGATGTTCGGCCATGAGGAACGCCGCCGCCGCAAGTTGCTGGTTTCGAAGAAGGAATTGTCCCGACTCTGGAATGACACACAGCGCAAGGGGATGACCCTCGTGCCGCTGGTGCTCTATTTCAACCACAAGGGCATCGCCAAGATGAAGATCGGCATCGCCAAGGGCAAGAAAGCCCAGGACAAGCGCGCCACCGAGGCCAAGCGCGACTGGGATCGCCAGAAACAGCGCCTCTTGCGGCATGGCGAATAGGTAATATCGCCCTCTACCCTTCTTGCTCCCAGTTCTGATTAACCTTTTCTCAGCGGCGGGCGCCCGGCCTGTCGGCTGCGTGGTGTATTGTGTAACTGGCCGGTGGAGCCATTCTCATGGAACTCATTATCTCTCTTCTCTCCGGTGCCGTTGGCGGCAATGTGGCCGGCGGGCTTCTCAAGAAATATGATCTCGGCCTGGTGATGAACTCGGTTGTCGGCATTCTGGGGGGCGGGCTTGGCGGTTCGGTCCTGAGCATGCTGGGCGCTGACGGTGTCGCAGAGGCGGCCGCATCGGGCGGCATGGATATCGGCTCTATCCTCGGGTCGGTCGCATCGGGCGGCGTCGGTGGCGGCGTGGTGATGGTCGTGGTCGGCGTCATCAAGCAGGCGCTCGCCAAGTAAACGCCGAAATGGCCGGACCGCCAGCTGTGGTTCGGCTCTTCCTGCCGGTTATGCTTGAATCCCGTCCCTTACGGCACTAGCAATTTCAGACGCATGGCGCCGATGGAGGGAGAGATGGATCACAGCGACCCTAGGACGCTTGTCAGCACCGAATGGCTGGCCGCCCACCTGAACAACCCGGACCTGAGAGTGCTCGATGCCTCCTGGTATCTTCCGGCCATGGAGCGCGACGCGCGCGCCGAATATGATGCCGGGCATATCCCCGGCGCACGGTTCTTCGATATCGACGAGATCTCGGATCACCGTTCGAGCCTGCCGCATATGGTACCGCCGCCGGAGAAGTTCATCTCGCGGATGCGCAAGATGGGCGTGGGCGATGGCCACCAGGTCGTCGTCTATGACGGGATGGGGATCTTTTCGGCCCCGCGGGTCTGGTGGCTTTTCCGGCTGATGGGACATTCGGATGTCGCCGTGCTCGACGGCGGCTTTGCCAAGTGGAAGGCCGAGGGGCGCGACATCGAGGACATGCCGCCGGTGATCCGCGAGCGTCATATCACCGTTCGCCGGCAGTCGCAGATGGTCAAGGACGTGACGCAGGTCTCGCTCGCCGCCAAGCTCGGCGACTGGCAGATCCTCGACGCACGCCCAGAAGGCCGCTTTCGCGGCGAGGCGCCAGAGCCGCGCCCGGGCCTGCGGCCGGGCCGCATTCCCGGCTCGATCAATATCCCTTGGTCGTCGCTGTCGAATGATGACGGCACGATGAAAACGACCGACGCGCTGCGCCGTATCCTGACAGGGGCCGGGGTTGATCTCCACAAGCCGGCCATCACGACCTGCGGGTCCGGCGTGTCCGCGGCGATCATAACGCTGGCGCTTGTCCGGCTCGGACATGTGCAGAACGCGCTCTATGACGGCTCCTGGGCCGAATGGGGCGCCTATCCGGATCTGAAGGTCGAAACCGGATGAGCATTACACCGGCAGGCACAGAGGTTCAGTATACCGTCACCTGGCTGGAGATGACCGAACGGCCAACGCATGGCTGGCCGCAGCAGCCGGCGGGCGAACCCGCCTCGTTGCTCAAGGCCGATGATCCGCCGGTCTGGTTCTTCCTGTCGCTCTATGACGCGGTTGGCCGGGACCATGCCTGGGAAGACATGCATGACCGCACCGAGGACGATCTCGCGCGCTGGCTGCGTCACCCGGACACGTCGCTCTACACGCTGATGCAGCAGGGTTGGCCGCATGGCTTCTTCATGCTGGACCACCGCGATCCGAAGGTCTGCAACCTCGCCTATTTCGGCCTCGTCCCGCAGGCCATTGGGCGCGGGTTGGGCCGCTTCCTGCTGCAGAATGCGGTGATGACGGCCTGGGACCTGCCGGGCACCGAGAAGCTGACCGTCAACACCAACACGCTCGACCATCCCCGCGCCCTGCACACCTACCAGCGTTGCGGGTTCGAGCCGGTCATGCGGACCGACCATTCCCGCGTGCTCAAGCGTCCGATCGACGCGAGCCGAATTCCCGACTGAGACCGGACCAAGGAAAACCATGTTCGAAAACCACAAGGCCCCGGAAGCCGACAAGATTCTCCGGGTCATGAAGATGTTCGCGGAGGATACGCGCGCCGACAAGATCGACCTCGGCGTCGGCGTCTATCGCACGCCGGAGGGGCGCACGCCGGTGCTGGCCGCGGTGAAGCAGGCCGAAGCGCGGCTGCTGGAGAGTCAGGAAACCAAGGGCTATGTCGCGCTGGCCGGAGACCCGGGGTTCCACGGCGCGATGCGCGATCTTGCGCTTGGCGATGCCGTTGCGGCCGGGCGGGTTGCCGGTCTGGCCACGCCCGGGGGCACGGGCGCCGTTCGGCAGGCTTTCGAGCTGATCCGGATCGCGCGTCCCGAGGCGGTTGTGCATTGCTCCGCGCCGACATGGCCGAACCACGAATCCATTCTCGACACGCTGCAGATGCCCTGGCGCTCCTATCGCTACTATGATGCGGCGACAGGCGGGGTGGATCGCGATGGCATGCTTGAGGACTTGTCGCAGGTGGCGGCGGGCGATGTCGTACTGCTGCATGGATGCTGCCACAATCCGACCGGCGCCGATCTTGCGCCCGAGGATTGGAGCGCGATTGCCGAGACGTTGCTGAAAGCGGGCGCGGTGCCGATGGTGGATCTCGCCTACCAGGGATTCGGTCTTGGGCTGGAAGAGGACGTGGCCGGGCTTCGTCGTCTGGCCTCTGCCGTTCCGGAGATGCTGCTGACCATCTCGGCCTCGAAGAATTTCGGCCTATACCGGGACCGTGTCGGCGTTTTGCTTGCGGTTGCCGAGACACCGGCCGTCGCTGCTCCGGTCCAGGATACGATGGCCTGGCTCAACCGGCAGGCCTATGCCTTCCCGCCCGATCACGGGGCGCGGGTTGTCACCGAGATCCTCGGCGATGCCGGGCTGCGCGCCCTCTGGGAAGAGGAGCTTGCGGGAATGTGCGGGCGGGTGCGGTCGATGCGTGTGGCGCTGGCCGAGGCGCTGCGGGCCGAGACCGGGCACGCGAAATTCGATTTCCTGCTTGGCCATCACGGCATGTTCTCGCGGCTTCCGGCATCGCCGGAGCAGGTCGCGGCGTTGCGGGAGGCGCATGCGGTCTACATGATCGGGGATGGCCGGATCAACATGGCCGGGTTGGTCCCGGACAATGTGGCGCCCGCGGCACGGGCCATCGCCGTTGTGCTTGAATAAATGCGTATCTAGTATACGTCTTTGTGTTGACCTGACGGCAGGTCGGACCAATCCTGCACCCGAAGATAGATCAGGAGACGAACATGGATATTGAGAAAACACCGAATGGCGATCTGGAAACCTGGACGGTCGAGGAGGTCGCGACGGCCTTCCGCACTGGCGAGGTTGCCATCATAGATGTGCGCACGATTCAGGAATACGCTTTCGAGCATATCCGCGGCGCGCTGCTCTTGCCGATGCATTTCTTCGAAGCCGAGCGACTGCCATCGCAGGATGGCAAGCGGATCGTTTTCCATTGTGGCTCCGGAATTCGCTCCGAGAAGGTTGCCCGCGCCGCCCTGGCGGCCGGTTTTGCCCCGGTGGCGCATATGGCGGGTGGCTTTGGGGCCTGGAAGGCCGAGGGGCAGTCCTACATGGGCACCGATATGGCCACGGGCGGCGCGGCTCGCGTGCCGGGCAAGGACGGCTGAGCAAGGCTTTTCGGGAGCAAGCCGAAGGCACCGTGCCAGCACCTGCCCGTTCCGGCGGGCTGGCGCTGTGCACGCGCCCGCAAAGGCTCGAACTTCTTCGAGCCTGACTTCGATTATGCGCAGACCACGGCTGTTGCCGTGTCACCCCACGGGCAGGCGCCGGCACGGCTGGCGTTGCGCTCCGTGAACCCGCAGAACATGCCAACGCTCCGTTGGCTCGGTCTCACTCGTCAAGAACGAAAAAGGCCCCGGATGCAGGTGCATCCGGGGCCAGTCCTGGCTGACAGGAAGGGAGGTCAGCCTTTGTGGAACTCGGGATAGGCTTCGATGCCGAGCTCGTGGACATCGAGACCGTTGATCTCGGCTTCCGCGTCAACCCGGATGCCCATGGTGGCCTTCAGGATGAACCACAGCACGAAGCTGATGACGAAGACGAAGACACCGACGATGATGATCGGGATCAGCTGGCCCATGAGGGTCGCGTCATCGTTGGTCAGCAGCACGGCGAGCGTGCCCCAGATACCGGCGCAGAGGTGCACCGGGATGGCGCCGACAACGTCGTCGATCTTCAGCTTGTCGAGCATCGGGACCGCGAAGACCACAATCACGCCGCCGACAGCACCGATAAGGGTCGCGCCGCCAAGGGAAGGTGTCAGCGGTTCGGCGGTGATGGAGACGAGGCCGGCGAGGGCGCCGTTCAGGACCATGGTGAGGTCGACCTTGCCATACATGACCTGGGTCAGGATGAGCGCGGCGATGGCGCCACCGGCAGCGGCCGTGTTGGTGTTGGCGAAGATGCGCGAGACGTCTGCGACGTCACCGACGGTGCCCATGGCAAGCTGCGAGCCGCCATTGAAACCGAACCAGCCGAGCCACAGGATGAACGTGCCGAGCGTGGCCAGGGCCAGGTTCGAACCCGGGTAGGGGTGGACACGGCCGTCCTTGTACTTGCCGATTCTCGGGCCAAGCAGGATGGCGCCGGCGAGGGCAGCCCAGCCACCGACCGAGTGCACGACGGTCGAGCCGGCGAAGTCGAGGAAGCCATACTGGCTGTCGAGGAAGCCGCCGCCCCACTTCCAGGAGGCCTGGATCGGGTAGATGACCGCGGTCAGGACAATCGTGAAGATCAGGAAGGGCCAGAGCTTGATGCGCTCGGCCAGCGTGCCGGAGACGATCGAGGCGGTGGTGGCGCAGAACATCAGCTGGAAGAAGAAGTCCGAACCGGTGGAAGCATAGCCGTAATCGTCGGCAGCTTCACGGCTGACGCCGACCGCTTCGAGGATGGCCGGGCCGAAGGCGCCGAGATAGCCACCGGTTTCGTCGGTGCCCATCATCCAGTTGCCCAGCGGGTACATCAGGTTGTAGCCGATGAGGTAGTAGAAGATCGCGGCCAGCGAGAAGAGCGCGACGTTCTTTGTCAGCTGCATCGTGACGTTCTTGGAGCGCACGAGGCCGGCTTCGAGCATCGCGAAGCCCGCAGCCATCCAGAACACCAGGAAACCGCCCACAAGAAACAGCAGCGAGTTGAGAATAAAGATACTGTCAGAGGACGCATCGATACCGGCCACAGGCGCGGAGTCCTGGGCAAGCACCATGCCCGGCAGCGCGGTGGCTGCGGCAAGGATGGGGAGGAATTTCGTCAGTTTCATATCGTCTTGTTTTCCCTGTTTGGCCCTGGGCTCAGAGCGCGTCGCTGTCGGTTTCGCCGGTGCGGACGCGGACGGCCTGGTTCACGTCGAGAACGAAGATCTTGCCGTCGCCGATCTTGTCGGTCTTGGCGGTCTTCTGGATGGTCTCGACAACCTGGTCAGCCATCTCGGCGGCGACGACGATCTCGAGCTTGATCTTCGGTACGAAGTTCACGGCATATTCGGCGCCGCGATAGATCTCGGTGTGGCCCGACTGCGAGCCGAAGCCCTTGATCTCGGTGACCATCATGCCGCGCACGCCGATTGCGGTGAGCGCTTCGCGCACCTCCTCGAGCTTGAACGGCTTGATTGCTGCAATAATGAGTTTCAACTTAGCTCCCCTTCCGATTGGCCCGGGGGAGGACCCCGGCAGTGGTGATGGGGCAAGACAGCCGATGGATGGGGCATTGTTCAAGAAACAGCAGGGCCTGACGCAGGGCAGAATCCGAGCTTGATGCACAATTTTTGCACAAACCGCCCGGTTTGCCCGTTTTTTAACCAGTCAATGAATGGGGTGGTGCGGCCTCGGCTCTCCCAATCGACGAGGTTTCGCGCTATCAAGCTCAAAACAAGAGCAGCTCGGACATGAGGCGCCCCATGAGCTCAACAGGCGGAAAGCGCCCGATTCTACGGGCTGACAAGCGATATTCATCCGGCGGCGCCAAGGCGGCGGCCGGCAAAGCGGGGTCGAAACCGACGCCCAAAAAAGCGGCACCCAAGAAGGTTTCGAAAGCTGCATCGAACAAGGCAGCCCGCAGCAAGGCCAAGCCGAAGAAGACGACCCGGAAGACGCGGCGGGCGCCGGTGCGGCGTGGGCCGATCGGCTGGATTCGCGGGCTGATCGGCTTCGTGATGCGGCTGATCTGGCTTGTCTTCTGGCGCACATCGCTGGTGGCGGGGCTTGTCCTGGCTGGCGCGGTGTTCTTTTTCTACGCCCAGCTTCCGCCCTTCACCGAACAGATCGACGGTCGGACGCGCGGCTCGGTCACGATGATGGACCGCGAGGGCGAGGTTTTCGCCTGGCGCGGAGAGCAGTTCGATTCGATCACCAGCATCGACCAGGTGTCCCCGGACCTGAAGAACGCGGTCGTCGCCGCCGAGGACAAGCGATTCTACTGGCATCTTGGCGTGTCGCCGCGCGGGGTCGCCTCTGCCATCCGCATCAATCTCAGCGAGGGCCGCTCGGCGCTGTCCGGCCATGGCGGCTCGACCTTGACGCAGCAGACCGCCAAGCTGCTCTGCCTCGGGGTGCCTTATGACCCGAGCGCCGGGCTGACCGAAGCGCAATACGAAGCGGAATGCCGGCGTGGCACCATCGGGCGCAAGCTCAAGGAAGCTGTCTATTCGCTGGCGATGGAGCTGAAATACACCAAGGACGAGATCCTGGTGATCTATTTCAACCGTGCCTATCTCGGCGCCTCGGCGCGCGGTTTCGAGGCGGCGGCGCAGCGTTATTTCGGCGTTCCGGCCCGCAATCTCGACCCTGCCCAGGCGGCGATGCTGGCAGGGCTGCTGCCGGCCCCGACACGCTATGCGCCGACCAACAACCTGCAGCGCTCGCAGGACAGGGCGGATACGGTTGTCCGGCTGATGTATGATCAGGGCTATCTGTCCGAAGCCGAGCGCGACCAGGCCTGGGCGCATCCGGCGGTCCTCTCGGAGGCCGCACAAGCACAGACGGGCGGCTATTTCGCAGATTGGGTGATGGATTCCCGTCCCGAGCTGTTCTCGCGAGGGACGGCGGAAGACATGCTCCTGCGCACGACGCTGGACCAGGGCATTCAACGCTCGGCCGAAGAGGCCGTTCAGTTCATCTTCCAGGAAAAGGTCAAGGCCGGGTCCGAGGCGCAGGCGGCCATTGTCGTCATGTCGGCGGATGGCGCGGTGCGCGCGATGGTCGGCGGGCGGGAGACGCGTGTCTCCGGCGCCTTCAACCGGGCGACCATGGCCAAGCGCCAGACCGGGTCTTCCTTCAAGCCGTTCGTCTATGCTGCAGCGATGGACCTGGGCTACGGTCCGCT
Organism: uncultured Tropicimonas sp.; assembly: GCA_947497945.1. Taxonomy (GTDB): domain Bacteria; phylum Pseudomonadota; class Alphaproteobacteria; order Rhodobacterales; family Rhodobacteraceae; genus Tropicimonas. The sequence goes on from CANMIP010000005.1 coordinate 179,954, forward strand.
CGACCGGGTCACGGACGAACCCTATTGTGTCGAGATCCCCGGCCAGCCGAATTACTGCCCGAAGAATTACAGCCGCGAGTTCAAGGGCAGGGTGACCCTGACCGAAGCGCTGGCAAGCAGCCTGAACATCCCGGCGGTCAAGATCTCCGAGTTTGTCGGACGGGAGAATGTGCGCAAGATCGCTTCCGATTTCGGCATCGACAACGAGCTGGCCGTGGGGCCGGCGCTGGCGCTTGGCGTGTCGGAATCGACGCTTCTGGAGATGTCGGGCGCCTATGCGGGCATCCTCAACGGTGGGAGTTCGGTCACACCTTATGGGATCGTCGAGCTCCAGTTGGAAACGGCCTACGGCCCGGTCGATCTCGACCTGCAAGCCGCGAACGGAACGCCCGGAAACGATATGGCAAAGGGCGGGATCGGCGAGCGGGTCATCACCGAACAGGCGGCGCGCAACCTTGTCTACATGATGAGTCGCGTGGTCGAGGCGGGAACGGGCCAGCGCGCGAAGCTGGGCGACCGTCCGGCGGCCGGCAAGACCGGCACGACGCAAGCGGCCCGGGACGCCTGGTTCATCGGCTTCACCGCCGATTACGTCGCCGGGGTCTGGATGGGCTATGACGACAACACGCCTCTGAGCGGGGTGACGGGCGGTGGGTTGCCGACCGAGATCTGGCATGAAGCGATGCTACGCATCCATGAGGGGCTGCCGGTGACACCTTTGCCGATGGACCTCCCGCAGCCGACGGCCGCCCCTCGCAGTCCGGGCAGCTCCGCCACCGCAAGCTCCACGCCCCAGGCGCCGGCACAGCCGCAAAAGCGGGACACAGTTGCCGAACGCCTGTTGAAAGAGGTCGGAAACATCTTCGGTCGGCGGAACTGAAAAGACAGGTCATGAAGGCCGGGCCACGTGTCGAACCTGTTGCTGATCCTCGTTTTGTCCGCATTGGCAAGACGACGATCGGCTGTGGAAACCTGCGGCTGTTCGATCCATCATCGGGACCGCTCTGTCACGGCGTGTCGGGGGCGACGCGCCTGCCGTAACTCGATCTGTCATCCATTCCTGAAGGGTCACGCATGTCCAACTTCGTTTTCATCGCAACAAGCCTCGATGGTTTCATCTCCGCCCCGGATGGCGGGTTGGACTGGCTGGAGACCGTTCCAAATCCGGAGGGCGAGGACGGTGGATTCGGAGCCTTCATGGAAAGGGTCGACGCCGTGGTCATGGGGCGGGTCACATTCGAGGCCGTCGTCGGCTTTGGGGTCGGCTGGCCCTATCCCAAGCCGGGGATCATCCTCAGCTCGACGATGGACACGGCTCCGGAAGGATTCGAGGAACACGTATCCTTTGCGACCGGAACACCCGGTGAGATCGTCGAGCTGGCATCGCGAAAGGGCTTCGGGAACCTGTACATCGATGGCGGCAAGACGATTCAACGCTTCCTCGAAGACGACCTGATCGACGAGATGACAATCACCGAGATCCCGCTCCTTCTTGGAGGTGGCAGCAAGTTGTTCGGCGAACTGGCACAGAGCAGGGTTTTCGAACTGCTGGGCGCGGAGACTGTGCAGGGACAACTGCTGCAAAAGCGCTATCGCCGCAAGCGGTAGCGCCAGCGGCGTTCACACTCGCCCTGCATCGGCCGGTCCGACCCGTTGCAGAAAGCCCGGACATACCGCCGCCTGAAGATCGCTTCCGTACGGGGATCGGCAGAGACCGCGCGCTCCCCCGATCCATCCTGCACGTCGGCTGCGAGATCAGCTCGCTTTCTTGAGATCCGCGACCAGCTGGTCGATATTGCCCTTGCGCCGGTCGAGCATGGCGCCGATCTCGGTCTTCTCGGTCAGCACCATGTTGACGCCTTCGATATACATGTTGATGAATTTCTCCTTGCCGGAGCGATCCGTCACCACGAAAGAGACCTCGAACGGGTCTTCTCCCTTGAGGAAGGCGATGGTCTTCACCTCGATGTATTTCTTCACCTGCTTGGCGCTCTTCACCTCGAGCCGCCCGCCGATGAACTCGCGGAACCGCTTGCCGTATTTGCGCGAGATATAGCCCTGGTAGGCGCCGACATAGGCTCTCTTCTGGGCTTCCGTCGCGCGGCGTCCATCCGCGCCAAGCGAGACGAGCGCGATGGTCGGCACGTCGGCATAACGGACGAAGATCTTTTCGAAATCGCGATACATCGCATTCTCGGATTTGCCCGAGGCAATCACCTTGTTGATATCTGCGACCAGCTTTTCGACCAGCTGTGTTGCCGAGGCCGTCGTCGAGGCTTCGGACATGCCGGGCAAGAGAAGCGTCGCCGCCAGACCCAGCGTGGCGGTCCGGGCAAAGGATCGTCTGGTAAGGTCAGTCACCGTAGAACTCCTCGAAAAGGTCAAGACTTTCATCATTTTCGGCCAAATCACCCCGGCTCATCTCGAAACGCCGGTTCTGCAAATATATCAGCCGGGACTGTGCGTAGCTGTCTTCGGACTCATATAGGATCGAATTGACGGTTTCCCCATAGCGAATGCGGTCTGTTGCCTCTTCGGCCCAGGTGAAGCCGTTTGCAACGAGATTCTGTGGCCAGGGGAAAACATACCAGAGCGGGTTCATGGCGAAATCGACCGTCCGGCCGACCGTGTCGCGCCGCGTCGACGGTCCGACGACCGGCAATTCCTGGTAGGGGCCTTCCGGCACCCCCCAGACATGCAGGGTCTCGCCGAAATCGGTGTCGACCTCCGGCAGGCCGGCCGCCCGGGCGACATCCATCAGCCCGAAGACACCAACCGTCGAGTTGATCCCGAAACGCAGCGTGTTATGCGCCGCATCGCCGGGCCGGACCTGCAGCAGGCTGTTCACGATCTTGCGCGGGGTGTCGAGATTGGTGCCGAAATTCGCCACCGCGATCAGCAAAGGGCTGACCTCGCTGGGCGCGGCGTCCAGTTCTTCCGGCGCGGCCGAGAGCACGGTTCCGTCGGTTTCGAGCTCTTCCGCGTCTTCCGGCGAAGCGGCCTGCACATCGCTGCCGCCGCCGAGCGAGCGGTCGAGGGATTTGTTGAACTCATGCACGCGGCGATTGGCGACTTCGTTCGGGTCATTGATTTCGGATGGAATGCTGGCGGGCCCGCAAGAGGCAAGTCCGAGCGCCACCGCGAGCACGGCGGTCCGCGAATACAGCCGCTCCCCCCGGGGCAAACGATTTGTCAGTACATCTATCATAATTTGCCTTCCAGACCGACAGGCGACCCATTCGGCCCCAAACGGAGGGAAACCTAGCGGTGCTCGCAGGCAGAAACAACCGGGCGTGGGTCGGGAGAGCGGCAAATATGCGTGAAGTCAGGAAGAAGATGGACCAGAGCGAGCTTCTGGCCACAAAGGCAGCAAATCGGGGACTGTTGTTGTCGGCCTTCCTCTTCTCGGTCTTCGTCAACCTGCTGATGCTGACCGGCCCCCTCTACATGTTGCAGGTCTATGACCGTGTCCTGAGCTCCCGCTCGGTGGAGACGCTGACTGCGCTGACGGGGCTCGTCGCCTTTCTCTACCTGCTCATGGGGATGTTGGATTATGCGCGCGGCCGGGTCATGGCGCGGGTTGGCGCCCGTTTCCAGGCGCTTCTGGACAAGCGGGTCTTTGCCGCCGTGTTACGCAGCGAGACCGGGGCGCCGGGGCGGGCCGCCGCCTCCTCCGGGTTGCGGGATATCGAGATCGTGCAGCGTTTCTACGGCTCGCCGGCCTTCCTCGCGATGTTCGACCTTCCCTGGACGCCGCTTTTTCTCCTCGCCATTTTCATCTTCCACCCCTGGCTTGGCGTTCTGGCGCTTTCGGGTGGCGTGATCCTGGTCGGTGTGACGATTCTCAATCAGTGGCGTACCCGCCAGCCAACCGTTGAGGCGTCACAGCTCAACCAGGTCGCGGATCGCATGTCGGACCAGATGCGCGACGAGGCCGAGTCCATCGAAGCGCTCGGAATGCGCGGCGCGACCTTCGAACGTTGGCAATCGGCGCGCGGTGCGGCCTTGCGCGCGACGCTTGAAGCCGGCGACCGGGCCGGCGGGTTCACGTCGGCGACCAAGGCGCTTCGTCTCTTTCTGCAATCGGCCATGCTGGGGGCGGGCGCGTATCTTGTCCTGCAGGGAGAACTCTCCGCCGGTGCGATGATCGCCGGGTCCATCCTGCTTGGCCGGGCGCTGGCGCCCGTGGAGTTGGCGATCGGGCAGTGGGAGTTGATCCAGCGGGCAACGCGGGGATGGTGGAACCTGTCGGAGTTGCTCGGGGCGGTGCCACCCGATATTCCCCACACGCCCTTGCCCAGACCCGCAGCCCGGCTGGAAGGGGTCCAGGTCACGGTTGTTCCGCCCGGCGAGGTGCATGCATCGCTGCGCATGGTGAGTTTCCTGCTGCCGCCTGGAAAGGCGATGGGGGTTATCGGTCCGTCCGGCTCCGGAAAGACCACGCTTGCCCGCGCCATTACCGGGGTCTGGCCCTGCGCCGGCGGCAAGATCCGTCTCGACGATGCCGCGCTCGATCAATATGATCCTGACGTGCTGGGTGAGCATGTTGGCTACCTACCGCAGCGAATTCGTCTGTTCGACGGTACGATCGGCGAAAATATCGCCCGCCTCTCGCCCGAACCGGACCCACGCAAGATCGTCGAGGCGGCGCGCAAGGCCGATGCTCATGCGATGATCCTGCGCCTGCCAGATGGCTACGACACCCAGATCAAGGCGGCGGCGAGCCGTCTGTCCGGCGGACAGATCCAGAGGATCGGGCTGGCCCGGGCGCTCTATGGAGACCCGCAGCTGCTTGTCCTCGACGAGCCCAACTCGAACCTCGACAATGAAGGATCCGAGGCCTTGAACCGGGCGATCCGGCAGATCAAGGCCGAGAGCCGGTCGGTCATCATCATGGCGCATCGGCCAGCGGCGATCCAGGAATGCGATCTCCTTCTGGTGCTTGATGGCGGTGTTCGCCGCGCCTTCGGTCCGCGCGACGAGGTGCTCAAGGAAACGGTCCAGAACGCGCGGCAGATCCAGACATCGAAGCAGTTGGGAGGCGTGCAATGAGACCGCAGGAACTCCCGTCCGCCCGGTTTCCGGTGTTTCTTGGAAGCATCGCGCTCCTGGTTCTGGTTGTCGGCGTCGGCGGGTGGGCGGTGATGACGCGGATATCGGGGGCGATCGTTTCTGCCGGATTGGTCGAAGTCGATCAGAACAAGCAGGTTGTGCAGCATCTTGAGGGAGGAATTGTCGACCAGGTTCTGGTTGAGGAGGGCGACGAAGTGCAGGCTGGGCAACGGCTTGTCATTCTGGATTCCGCGTCGCTTCGAACGGAACTGGCGATTGTCGAGAGCCAGCTTCACGAGGTCGAGGCCCGTGTCTGGCGGCTGCGCGCAGAGCGGGATTCCGACGAGCGGGTTCTTTTCCCGGCGGAACTTCTGGCCACTGCGGCAGCGCGGGACGAGGTCGCCGATCTCATCGATGGGCAGCGCCGTCTCTTCGACGCACGGCTTGGGTCGCTATTCAACGAATCCGAGCAACTGGCGCGGCGGAGCGACCAGATTGCCAGCCAGGTCGACGGAATCGACGCGCAGAGCCGCGCCTACCGGGAGCAGCTTTCCCTGATCGACAGGGAGCTGGAAGATCAACAGAAACTGCTCGACAAGGGGTTGGCCCAGGCGTCACGCGTGCTCTCCCTGCAACGTGAGCGCGCGCAGCTTTCGGGCTCCCTCGGAGAGCTCGCGGCCTCCCGAGCGGAGGCGCTGGGACGGCAGACGGAGATCGACATCGAGATCCAGAAGCTGACTTCAGCACGTCGGGAGGAAGCGATCATGGAACTGCGCGACCAGCAACATCAGTTGGTCGCATTGGTGGAGGAACGGCTCTCCCTTCACGAGCGATTGGCGAGACAGGACATCACCGCACCGACTTCGGGCATTGTCTATGGCATGTCCGTAAACACCCCACGTTCGGTGGTTCGGGCAGCGGAACCGGTCGCCTATATCGTTCCGCAAGACCGTCCGCTTGTCATTGCCGCGAGGGTCGAACCGATCCATGTCGACCAAGTCCATATCGGTCAGCCGGTCATTCTTCGCTTCCCGGTTTTCGACGGGCGCAATACGCCGGAGATGCAGGGACATGTCTCCAAGGTTTCCGCCGATGCCTTTACCGACGAGCGCACCGCGCTGACCTATTACCGCGCCGAGATCGCGCTGGAGGCGGGCGAGATCGAAACTCTGGGAACGGACAAGGAAATCCTTCCCGGCATGCCCGTTGAAGCCTATATCCGGACAGGTGAACGGACGCCGCTGGCCTATCTGCTCAAGCCGTTCACGGACTATTTCAACAAGGCCTTCCGCGAGAGCTGAGGTCGTCCAGAGGAGTTTGCCATGTCCGGCACCATCGAAACCCGCCTCGCCGAGCTCGGCGTGACCCTGCCCGACGCGCCTGCGCCGGCAGCGAATTACGTGCCCTTTGTCCGGGTCGGGGATCTCGTCCATGTCTCTGGGCAGATCTGCTCTGGCCCGGATGGCCTGATTCTCGGAAAGCTGGGCGCGACCATGGATACCGATGCCGGAGCAGCGGCGGCGAAGAGTTGTGCCATTGCCCTGCTGGCCCAATGCAAGGCGGCTTGCGAGGGCGACCTTGACCGGTTGGTCCGCGTCGTCAAGCTCACGGGTTTCGTAAACTCGACAGCCGATTTCACCGATCAGCCCAAGGTCATCAACGGTGCTTCCGATTTCCTTGTCGAGGCGCTTGGCGATGCCGGCCGCCACGCCCGTTCCGCCGTCTCCGCCGCAGCACTGCCCTTGGGCGTTGCGGTTGAGATCGAAGGCATCTTCCAGATCGGCTGAGCAGACGCTGTGGTTTTGCATCCAGAGTTCCTGACCCGCCCGATCGCCCACCGAGCCCTGCATGACCTGAACGCAGGACGACCCGAAAACTCACGCGCGGCTGTGAAGGCCGCCATTTCGCAAGGATTCGGAATCGAGATCGATCTTCAACTCTCCTCTGATGGCAAGGCGATGGTCTTTCACGACTATGCCCTCGACCGGCTGACGAAGCAGGCAGGCGCGGTCCGACTTCGCGATGCCGACGAATTGGCGGATATCCCGCTGACGGGAAGTTCGGAAGGCATTCCGAGCTTTCCGGAAATCCTGAAACTGGTATCCGGCAAAGTGCCTCTCCTGGTCGAAATCAAGGACCAGGACGGTGCGCTCGGTCCGAATGTCGGGGTGTTGGAGCGTGAAGTGGTCGCGGCGTCGCGAGGGTATGAGGGACCGATTGCCTTCATGTCCTTCAACCCGCACTCAATGATTGCGCTGCGTGCATTGGCGCCGGAAGTGCCGCGCGGCCTCACGACATGCAGTTTCCCCGCGCAGAACTGGCCGACCGTCCCCGCGGCGACCCGCGAGCGGTTGGCGGAGATCCCCGATCTTGCGGAGGCCGGCGCCTGTTTCATCAGTCACGATGTGCGGGATCTGGCGTCCCCGCGTGTGGCCGAAGTCAAAGCGAGCGGGCTGAGTGTCCTGTGTTGGACGATTCGATCCGCCGAGATGGAGGCCACAGCGCGCAAGATTGCCGACAATGTGACGTTCGAGGGGTATGCGCCCGCTTGATCCCGGCGGGCAGAGGGTCAAGTCTGAGGGGAACTCACAGAGCAGGGCCTCATGACCGACACCGCCATCGATATTCGGCTTCTGCCAAGCATCGGAGCCATTCCGGCAGCCGAGTGGGACAGTTGTGCCTGCCCGGAAGCCGCAGACGGGTTTCGACCTGTCGATCCGTTCACGACGCACCGTTTCCTCCAGGCGCTCGAGGCAAGCGGGTCGGTCGGGCCGGGCAGCGGCTGGCAGCCTTCCTATCTGGTTGCAGAGAAGGATGGCGAGCTTGTTGCCTGCGCGCCGCTCTTTGCCAAGAGCCACAGCCAGGGCGAATATGTCTTCGATCACTCCTGGGCGCATGCCTATGAGAATGCCGGCGGGGCATATTATCCCAAGCTTCAGATGGCCGTGCCTTTCACGCCCGTCTCGGGGAAACGCTTCCTGGTGAAACCGGACTGGGACGCGATCGGAATGTCGGCTCTGGTCCAGGGGGCAATTCAGCTCGCGGCGAATAACGAGCTTTCCTCGCTTCATGTCACCTTCTGCACCGAGGCCGAGGCCGCAGCTGGGCGGCAGATGGGATTAATGCATCGCGTGCATCAGCAATTTCACTGGGAAAACGCCGGATATGAGGGTTTCGAGGGTTTTCTCGCCGCGCTATCCTCGCGCAAACGCAAGAATATCCGCAAGGAACGACGGGTCGCGCAGGGATTTGGCGGTCGGATACGGGCGCTGACAGGCGATGAGATTGAACCGCATCATTGGGATGATTTCTGGCGCTTCTATCAGGACACCGGCAGCCGGAAATGGGGGAGCCCCTATCTCTCCCGGAGCTCTTTCGACATCTTGCACGAGACGATGCGCGACGATGTCCTGCTCGTTCTGGCCGAGCGCGACGGGCGCAACATCGCGGGAGCACTGAACTTCATCGGTCGGGAGACGCTCTATGGCCGGTACTGGGGTGCGCTCGAACATCATGCCTGCCTGCATTTCGAACTCTGCTACTATCAGGCCATCGATTACGCGATTGCCCATGGGTTGAAAGCGGTCGAGGCCGGGGCGCAGGGCGAGCACAAGCTGGCGCGGGGCTACCTGCCGGTGACGACGCATTCGCTGCACTGGGTGGCCGATCGAGGCTTTGCGCGGGCGATTGCGGAGTTTTTGGAGGCAGAGGCACGGGCCGTGGATGAGGAGAATGAAATCCTGACCAGCTACGGCCCCTTTCGACGCAAAGAGGAGGAACATGATTGACCCATTCCGGACCTGATCCCGACGCGGTGGACGCGCTCCTGGCGCAAGGCTGGGCTTTGGACGCCGAAGGCACGGCGCTGTCAAAGCAGTTCCAGTTTCGCGATTTTGTCGAGGCCTTCGGCTGGATGACGCGTGTCGCCTTGAAAGCCGAAACCATGAACCATCACCCCGAATGGGAGAATATCTATCGGACCGTTCGGGTCCGGCTGACGACGCATGACATGGGCGGTCTGAGCGCGCGCGACGTGACTTTGGCCTCCGTGATGGACCGCGAAGCCGGCTGAAATCTCGCGGCTTGGCCGTTGCCTGTGGAACGGGTCGGTGCGAGCGATTGCATTCGCCGCCGCCGGCTGTAGGGTCTGCGGCGCAGGCTCCACAGGAGGACAAGAATGCCGGGAATCGTGATCGTCGGCGCCGGACAGGCCGGGGCGTCTCTGGCCGCCAAGCTGCGGGCGTCTGGCTATTTGGGCAAGGTAACGCTGATCGGCGAAGAGCATGTGCCGCCCTATCAGCGTCCGCCTCTTTCCAAGGCCTACCTTCTTGGGGAGATGGCGCAGGAGCGGCTCTTCCTGCGGCCCGAGAGCTTCTATGCCGAGCATGACATCACCTTGAAGACCGATTGTCGGGTCGACGCAATCGACACGGCGGGTCGCACAATTGTGCTGGGGACGGACGTGCTGGAATATGAAGAGCTTGCACTTGTGACCGGGGCGGTTGCGCGACGCATGCCGCCGGCGATTGGCGGGTTGCTGGACGGGGTCCACGTGGTGCGCGGGCTGCATCACATCGACCGGCTTGCGCCGGAGATGGGGGCGGGCAGACGCGTGTTGATCGTCGGCGGCGGCTATATCGGGCTGGAAGCGGCGGCGGTGGCCAGCAAACTGGGGCTTGAGGTGACACTGGTCGAGATGGCGGAACGGATCCTGCAGCGTGTCGCCGCGAAGGAGACCTCGGACTTTTTCCGGGCGCTGCACAAGGCGCATGGGGTTGACCTGCGCGAGGGTGTCGGGCTGGAGCGATTGACCGGCGAAGGGCGTGTCTCGGGGGCGGTGCTGACAGATGGAACGGAGCTGGCGGTCGACCTGGTGATTGTCGGTGTGGGCGTGACACCCGCGATCGAGTTGGCCGAAGCGGCCGGTCTGGTTATCGAGAACGGAATTGCGGTGGACGCGCAGGGGCGGACATCGGATCCGCATATCTGGTCGGCGGGCGATTGCGCCTCCTTCCCTCGGCGCGGTGAACGGATCCGGCTCGAAAGCGTGCAGAATGCAATCGACCAGGCCGAGCTAGTGGCGTCGAACATGCTGGGGGCCGGCGTCGAATATGACCCGAAGATCTGGTTCTGGTCGGATCAATACGATGTGAAGCTCCAGATTGCCGGGTTGAACACGGGCTATGACCGGGTGGTCGTGCGGCGTGGCGAGAAGGAGGGTGCGATGTCGCATTGGTATTTCGCGGGGGAGCGGCTGCTGGCGGTCGACGCGATGAACGAGCCGCGGGCCTACATGGTCGGCAAACGCTTGATCGATGCGGGCAAGAGCGCCGATCCGGCGGTGCTGGCCGACCCGACGAGCGACCTCAAGGCACTGATGCGCGCATGAGGATCATTGGCGGGACACATAAGGGGTTGGCGCTGGCATCGGTCGGCAAGGGGGATGTGGCGGCGCATCTGCGGCCGACCTCGGATCGGGTGCGCGAGAGCCTGTTTAACCTGTTGGCACATGCGCATGGCGATCCGGTCGAGGGCGCGCGGGTGCTGGACCTTTTTGCCGGCACCGGGGCACTCGGGCTGGAAGCGCTGTCACGCGGGGCCGCGCAGGTGACCTTTATCGACGATGGCGCCAAGGGGCGGGCGCTCTGCCGTGAGAATATCGAGAAGATGCGTGCCTATGGCACGACCAAGCTCTTTCGGCGCGATGCGATGCGGATGGGGATCAATCGCGGCGCAGGGTTCGATCTCGTCTTTCTCGATCCGCCCTATGGCAAAGGAATGGGCGAACGGGCGATTGCGTCCTGTGTCGAAGGCGGCTGGTTCGCGCCGGAAGCTGTGATCGTCTGGGAGGAGAACAGGCCGCAGGTTCCGCCGGAGGGGTTCACGCTGCTGGATCGCCGGGAATATGGCGACACACATATCACCATCCTGCAGGCTCCGGGCGGTTAGACAGGCGGCGGCGCGTTCCGCGCCATTTCCTTTGCCTCGCGCCCCCTTGGGCGCTCAGGCGGGCGCGTGTTGCGCTGGCGTGGGGGAAACGGAAAACGGCGCCCTTGAAGGACGCCGTTTCAGTATCATCAGAATCGGGCGTGCTTACTGCATGGACTCTTGAACCATCGCACGGACATCGTTGACGAGCGTCGCGCCATCAAGGCCGCGCTTGGTCACGTCGGTCGTCCAGTCGGTCACGACCTCCTCGCCGAGCGCCTTGATCCGAGCGGTTTCTTCCATGCTCAGTTCGGCAAGCTCGTTGCCGTCATCGACCATGACCTGGCGGCCGACCGCGTCGCCGGTGTCATGCGCCTTGCCGGCCCAGGCCGAGGCCATCAGGCCGGAATTGGCGTCGATCACCGCCTTGAGGTCGTCCGGCAGGCTCTCATATTTGTCCTTGTTCATCGCCCAGATGAAGAAGAGGTTGTAGAGCGCCTTGTTGCCGGCCACATCGGTGTGGCTGTCGGTCAGCTCGTTGAGCTTGAGCGAGGGCGACATCTCCCAGGTGATCACGCCGCCATCGAGCACGCCCTTGGCCAGTGCCTCGGGGAAAGCGGGGACCGGCATGCCAACCGGGTTGGCGCCGAGCTTTTCGAGCAGCATCGTGGCCGGGCGCGAGGGGCCGCGCAGGCGAAGCCCGTCGAAATCCTCGAGCTTGCCGATGGCGGCGCCCTTCTTGTGGACGATGCCGGGGCCGTGCATATGCGCGGCGATCAGATGAACGTCGGCGAAATCGTCCATCAGGTGTTTCTGGGTGAAGTTCCACGCGGCAATCGAGCTCTGCTCGCCCGATTTCGGCATCATGAAGGGCAGTTCCAGCGCCTCGGCCTCGGGGAATCGGCCGGGCTGGTAGCCCGGGATCACCCATCCGCCATCGATCACGCCATCGCGGATCATGTCATACTGGCTCTGCGCCTTCCCGCCGAGCGCCATGGTCGGGTAGAGCTCGACCTTGATGCGGCCGCCGGATTGCTCCTCGATTGCTTCCGCCCAGGGCGCCATGAAATAGGTCGGGTTGGCCGATTTCGGCGAAACGAAGTGCTGGAAGCGCAGCGTCACCTCCTGTGCCGAAGCGATACTGGCCGTTGTGGCGAGAGTCGCGGCGAGGGCGAAGCTGCGAAGGGTGATGGGCACGAGACAAGTCTCCTGTCGTGTTTTTCATCCAAGACGCCGCCGACGGCAGGCGTCGGGCGTGTTTACGAAACGGAAGCGCCTGCGACAACAGGCAGCGTGCCCGACAAAACAGCAGGTCACGCGAGGGTGAGGGACAGGTGTGCGCGGTTCGGAAACCGGGTTTCCGATACGGGTCAGCTCCAGGTCGGGTGAAACTTGCCTGCCGGAGACAGGGTGAAGATCTCGAATCCATCCGCCGTGACGCCGATGGAATGCTCGAACTGGGCCGAGAGGGATTTATCGCGTGTCACTGCGGTCCAGTCATCGGAGAGCACCTTGGTCTCGGGGCGGCCAAGATTGACCATCGGTTCAATGGTGAAGATCATGCCCTCTTCGAGGGTCGGGCCGGTTCCGGGGCGGCCGTAATGCAGCACGTTGGGAGGGGCGTGGAAGACGCGCCCGAGCCCGTGGCCGCAGAAATCACGGACAACGGACATGCGATGCGCCTCGACATAGCTCTGAATCGCGTGGCCGATATCGCCGAACGTGTTGCCGGGCTTGACCGCTTCGATGCCCTTGAACAGCGCGTCATGCGTGACCTGGATCAGGCGCTCGGACTTGCGAGGCAGCTTGCCGGCGACATACATCCGCGATGTGTCGCCGAACCAGCCATCGACGATGACCGTCACGTCGATATTCAGGATATCGCCGTCATGCAGTTTCTTGTCGCCGGGGATGCCGTGGCAGACGACATGGTTCACCGAGATGCAGGTCGCATGCTGGTAGCCCTTGTAGCCGATCGTTGCCGAGGTCGCCCCGGCATCGATCACCATCTGCTCGACGGCCTTGTCGATCACGGCCGTCGTCTGGCCAGGGATAACGAGCTCGGCCACGCGGTCGAGAATATCGGCAGCCAGCTTTCCGGCCGCGTGCATGCCGGGGAAATCGGCCTGATCGTAGAGCCGGATACCGTCTTTTGTCAGCCGTGCGCGGGAATCGTCCACGTGAACCTCTATCATGGTCGTGTCGGTCGGACGGAACATAGGGGTGTCCTACGGAAAATGCCAGATCGTGGAGCAACCTGGCGAAGCATCACGAAAGTCACATAAATCGGGTGTAGCAAGGCAGCCTGAATCGCGCGCAAGACGGTGGAGAGCGGTATGAAACGCCTGGCTATTCTGATCCTGATGATGACTCTCCTGCCTGCCTGGTCCGGAGACGCGCCTTCGGGCAAGGATCTCTACCTGGACAATTGCGTGGATTGCCATGGCGACGATGCCGAGGGCGACGACCAGGCGTCGCCCGATATTCGTGGCGCGACCCGGACACAGCTCGACCGTGCCCTGCCGGGATTTGACCAGATGCCGGAATTCGAATTCACCGAAGCCGAGATCGTCGCCGTGCAGGGCTATCTCGAGGCGTTGGAGTAGACGGCGCCGAACCCTGAGCGGTCCGGCGCCTGGCGTTCACTGGCCCCAGTTCAGCCGGATATCATGCGTATAGCGGAATTCAGGCGGCAAGGTCGGGGCGGTGGCCTCGTCGATGGTCGCGTGGACGTTTACCGGCGGGGTCGTGGTTGCATCGCGGCCGAAGAGGAAGCTCTGTTCTGAGACCAGGACGCGATAGGCCTTGTTGAGTTGGAGCGCACGGTCGCGCGAGGGCGTGATCAGCTCGTAGACGCTCTTGCCCGCCATCGCGTCCGTATCGACGGTGCCGTCCGCCTTGAACCAGCGGTCGCGCATCTCGGTGTTGGAGCGGAACTCGTCGCCGCCGCCCGCGCGCTGCAGATAGAGCGCGATCTCGCCCATCTCCTCGCCAAGATTGGGCACGTCCGTCTGGCTCTTGAGGTCGATATAGCCCCAGCCGGCCGCGCCGGTCATCTTGCGCGGGAAGGCCCAGCTCTGGTCGATATTGGCGCCGGCGGAGGTGTGGCAGCCACGACAGAAGAAGGTCTCCTCGTTGGTCTGGCGGCGCAGGGTGCCGTCTGAATCTTCGATCCACGCGAGCAGGGTCCAGCCCATGCCGTTATCCATGCCGCGGTCGCGCAGGTCGATATAGCGGGGCAGGTTTTCATCCAGCTTCTCCTGGATCTCGTTGCCATAGCGCGAGGCGAGCTGCGCGATGGAGAGCTGGCGCGACTTGACCATGTAGCGCAGCTCCTTCATGCGCCGCGCGGTCTTGATCGAACCGTCCGCGTTGATGCCGACATAGCGGACCGAATGCAGGAAATCCGTGCGCTCGGGATAGCTCATGCGGATAACAGGCTCGTCCGAAGCGGCGCCGAGATAGGTCTCGCGGCGGTCCATTTCGGTGGCAAGGCCAAGCGTCCCGTCGCCATCGATATCGACGCCGATCACGGTCTCGTCGACAGGCGGCAGCGAGACCCGGTCGAGATCCTGGAAGGCCATCTCGACCAGCGCGAGATTGGCGAAATAGACGTCGCGGCTCTCAATGCCCTCGGCGGTGGTGTAGAAGCGGACCGGCAGGCGGATCAACACATCGTCGGTCGAGCCGTTGGTCGGCCAGAAGGTCGAGGGCTGCGGCTTGTAGTTGAAGGCGACCCACCAGGAGCCGTCCTTCGCCAACCCGTCTTCGTCAAAAGCCTCCGACATGTGTTCGAACCCGGTGAGGTCCGGGATCCAGCCTTCGAACCCGGCGGCATCGAGGCGGCCGGTGAGGTCGGAGTAATTGTCCTGCTCGATCCAGTCGAGGATCTCCTCATCCGAGATCGCGGCGACCTCCGCGGAGCGGTCGATGAAGAGATTGACATGGTGGTTGGTCATGCCGTCTTCGGAGAAGGCATATTCGGATTGCAGGTCGCCATCCTGCATGAAGTTGGTCCGCGTCCTGTCCTCGTTGGACTGGTGGCAGACATAGCAGGGGTTATGCTTGCCCTCGATCTTGGTGTAGCACATCGCCGGGATCGGGGCTTCCGGGTTGTAGATCCGGCGCGCCTCGGCCATCGCCTGCGATGTCGGGCGCAGCTCCATCATCTCCTTGTCGTTCAGGGTCGAGAGATCGGCGGCGCTTGCGGCGAGCGGCGAGACCGTCAGGGCGAGAATGGCGAGGCGGTTCATGTCGTCTTGTGCTCCTTGAAGAGGAAAAGGCCAGGTTTCCCCGGCCCCCTTTGTTTTCAACCCTTTGGTGGGAGAGTTACTTCTTCCACAGCCACATGGCGTTGTTCTCGTGCTTGCCGGTGTCCTCACCGATCAGCACGTCGCCATTGGCCAGCACGACGAGGTTGTCCGGGTTGGACACGGCGTCCAGCGCACAGGCATTGGCTTCGGCGTTCTTGTCATAGGCGCCGCCGGCAACGACCGGGACCATCGTGGTGACGTCGTAATCGGCTTCCAGCGGCATCTCGTAGACGACCCCACATTTGATCTCGGAGACCTGGATGTCACCCTCGGCGTCGGACATGCCCTTGGCCACTTCCGACATCGCCATGTACATGAACGGAACCGAGCCGTCCTTGGCCGCTTCGTAATTGATGTTCACGCCTTCCATCTTGCGGAATTCGGCGGTCGCTCCCTTGGCGCTCGCGGCCTTGCGGCTTTCGAGGAAGGCAACACGGTTGTCGGCGGCATCGCCGGCAGCCCAGGCCGCAACCTCTTCATCGGAGATGTAGGAGGTTGCGTCGGGTTTGTAGTCGTCCTTGGTGATGCCGTCATATTCGGCGATCCAGCCTTCGATCTCGGCATTGTTGCCGGAGGCCAGCTCGATCCATTCGACGTCGAAGCCGGTGGTGGCGGCGTCGGCGCCTGACTCACCCTGCTGGGTCATCTTGGCGGCATAGAGCGTGCCGGACGAGAGATCGCCGGCGGTTTCGGCGATGAACTTGTAGAAGACGACATCGGTGCCGTCATCGGACAGGTACACTGTCCTGTCGTCGGGCATGACGACCGAGTTCTCGTGGCTGTAGCGGCCGAGGGCGAATTGCTTGACCGGGGTGGCGGTGCCGGCCGGGTCGGTGATCTCGACGATGTAGCCGTAGCGGTAGGGGTTCGGCCAGGTGCCGACATAGGAGGCGAGCGCCTCGACGCCGTCGATATACTTGTACTCGGCGTTGTTCCAATCGGCGGTGTCGTCGAAATAGAGCTCTTCCGAGGTCAGCGGCGTGGACCAGGGCGACAGCGTGCCGAAACAGTTCACCCATGTGCCCTGGACGGCGGAGAAATCGATCATCTCGGCGTCGCTCTCGTCAACCGAGTAGGCGCCGTCCGCGGCGCGCATCAGCTTGACGCGGGACATGCCGCCCGGACGGTCTTCCCAGTTGGTGAAGAGGTAGCCTTCGTTGTCCCCGGTGGCGACATAGGCGTTGAAGTCGGGGTCGTTGGAGACCTTGATCTCGCCGCCAGCGCCGACAATATGGCCGATCTTGCCGAAATCGCCCTGCTGGACCAGCGTCTGGTAGTCGCCCATGGAGGATTTCACGACCAGCATGTCGTCGCCTTCCGGAACGGCCAACTCGCCGCCGTCGTAATTGACGTTGGAGATGACGCCGACGGTCGCCTTGGCGAAGGCGGTGCCGATATCGTCGGAGGGGTGCTGGACGTTGAAGAACAGGTCCTCACCCTGGACGAACATGCCGGTGATCTCGCCGCCGACGGGGACGGTGACAACGCGGGTCAGGCTGTCGGCGAAGGCCGGGGCGGTCAGGGCGCTCGTCAGGAGAAGAGCGGAGGCAAGGGACTTTTTCATGGTCTCTCCGTTGGCTTGAGCGGGTGGCCTTATTGCCACCCTTTCGTGCTGGCGCCCTTTCAGCAGAGAAACGATACGGATTTGTGACAGTCTGGCTCCCGGACGTGGTTATCCACAGCTGAGTTGCCGATTTCGTTGGAGAAGTTCAGGTCTATCGCGCAACGCGCAACGTCAGGTTGATGCGACCACCGTCGGGCAGCAGCTGCGAGGAGCCGGCGCGAATCCGGTCGATTCCGTGAAAGACCAGGCGCGCGGGCCCGCCCATCACCAGCGCGTCCCCGGATTTCAGCCAGACGGATTCGGTCTTGCCGCCGCGCGTCAGGTTGCCGATGCGGAAGAGCGCGTCGTCGCCCAGCGAGATCGAGACGACGGGTTGGTCGAGATCGGCTTCATCACGGTCCTGGTGCATGCCCATGCGCGCATCGGGGTCGTAGAAGTTGACGAGGCAGGAATCCGGCTCCCGCGCATCGGGGGCCACGCGGGTCCAGACAGCGAGGATCGAATCGGGTATCCGCGGCCAGCCCTGCCCATCCGGGTGATGGTCCTGGTAACGATAGCCCTTTCGGTCGCTGATCCAGCCCACCGCGCCGGCCGAGGTCATGCGGACCGACATCTGCTGTCCGCGTGACGTAACGGGACGGAAAAACGGTGCGGCACGGGCGACCTCGCGCAGGTCCTCCAGGATTTGCACCTGTTCGGGGCGATTCAGCAATCCCTGGAACAAGGTGACGCCGCGAATCGTCATTGTTGGCGTCAGTTCCGATTTCTTCACCATTTTTGCCTCATATCGGCGGCGCATCGCGGCTTGCAGGGGGTGGTTTGCACTCCTATATACCCCGGGATGCTCGGCAGGGGAGCCACCCTGCTGGTTAATATGGGATTGGGGCTCGGGAGCCTGACAGGGCCCGCGCCCCGCAACATCGCCAAGAGAGGTACTTTTACATGGCCAAAGTCATCGGTATCGACCTCGGTACGACGAACAGCTGCGTCGCCATCATGGATGGGTCGCAGCCCCGCGTGATCGAGAATGCCGAAGGTGCACGCACGACCCCGTCGATCGTCGCCTTTACTGAGAATGAACGGCTCGTGGGCCAGCCCGCCAAACGGCAGGCCGTCACGAACCCCGAGAACACCATCTTCGCCGTCAAGCGCCTGATCGGCCGCCGCGAGGATGACCCGGCGGTCGCGAAGGACCGCAAGATCGTCCCCTTCGAGATCGTGGACGGTGGCAATGGCGACGCCTGGGTTCAGGCGCGCGGTGAGAAATACTCGCCCTCCCAGATCTCGGCCTTCATCCTGCAAAAGATGAAAGAGACCGCCGAATCCTATCTCGGTGAGGATGTCACGCAGGCCGTCATCACGGTTCCCGCCTATTTCAACGACGCCCAGCGTCAGGCCACGAAAGACGCCGGCAAGATCGCCGGTCTTGAAGTGCTGCGCATCATCAACGAGCCGACCGCGGCTGCGTTGGCGTATGGTCTCGACAAGGAAGAGACCAAGACGATCGTGGTCTATGACCTCGGCGGCGGTACCTTCGACGTCACGATCCTCGAGATCGACGAGGGCCTGTTTGAAGTGAAATCCACCAACGGCGACACGTTCCTTGGTGGCGAAGACTTCGACATGCGGATCGTCCAGTACCTGGCCGACGAGTTCAAGAAAGAGCACGGCATCGATCTGTCGAAAGACAAGATGGCCCTGCAGCGTCTGAAGGAAGCCGCTGAAAAGGCGAAGATCGAGCTGTCCTCGAGCCAGCAGACCGAGATCAACCAGCCCTTCATCTCGATGGATCCGAATGGCGGCACGCCGCTGCACATGGTCATGAAGCTGACCCGTGCGAAGCTGGAAAGCCTCGTGGGCGACCTGATCAAGAAGTCGATCAAGCCCTGCCAGGCCGCGCTGAAGGATGCCGGCCTCTCCATCGACGAGATCGACGAGATCGTTCTGGTCGGCGGCATGACCCGCATGCCGAAGGTCGTCGAGGAAGTGACCAAGTTCTTCGGCAAGGAGCCGCACAAGGGTGTGAACCCGGACGAGGTCGTTGCCTCTGGTGCCGCCATCCAGGCCGGCGTGCTGCAGGGTGACGTGAAGGACGTGGTCCTGCTCGACGTGACCCCGCTGTCGCTCGGTATCGAGACGCTTGGCGGCGTCTTCACCCGCCTGATCGACCGCAACACCACGATCCCGACCAAGAAGAGCCAGATCTTCTCGACCGCCGAAGACAACCAGAACGCCGTGACGATCCGGGTGTTCCAGGGTGAGCGCGAGATGGCTGCGGACAACAAGATGCTCGGCCAGTTCAACCTGGAAGACATCCCGCCCGCGCCGCGCGGCCTGCCGCAGATCGAGGTGACCTTCGATATCGACGCCAACGGCATCGTGTCGGTTTCCGCCAAGGACAAGGGCACCGGCAAGGAGCAGGTCATCACCATCCAGGCTTCCGGCGGTCTCAACGACGACGAGATCGACCAGATGGTCAAGGACGCTGAGGCCAATGCCGAGGCGGACAAGGAGAGGAAAGAGCTGGTCGAGGCGAAGAACCAGGGCGAAAGCCTGCTGCACTCGACCAAGAAGTCGCTCTCCGATCACTCCGACAAGGTGGACCCGTCCACTGTCGAGGCGATCGAACTGGCGATGGGTCCGCTCGAAGAGGCGCTGGAGAGCGAGGATCTTGGCAAGATCAAGTCCGGCATCCAGAACCTGACCGAAGCCGCGATGAAGCTCGGCGAAGCCATCTACAAGGCCGAGCAGGAGAAGGCTGGCGAAGCCGCGCCCGAGGGCGAGGACGAGCCGAGCAGTGTCGACGAAGACATTGTGGATGCCGACTTCGAGGATCTCGGCGACGAGAAGCGCTGAGCGCGTTGAAACTCCGGCGAGCCGGCCCGGGACACCCCGGGCCGGCTTCCGCTTTGGAGGCAAGAGGATAACCGATGGCAAAACGTGACTATTACGAGGTGCTGGGCGTCGCGCGTGGAGCCTCGGAGGCGGAACTCAAGAAAGCCTATCGCCGCAAGGCGCGCGAACTGCACCCCGACAGCAATTCGGACAATCCGGATGCCGAGGCACAGTTCAAGGAAGTGAACGAGGCTTATGAGATCCTGAAGGATGCCGAGAAGAAGGCGGCCTATGACCGCTTCGGCCACGCCGCTTTCGAAGGTGGCATGGGCGGTGGCGGCGGCCAGCGCGGCGCCGGCTTCCATGGTCAGGGCGATTTCGCCTCTGCCTTCTCGGATGTTTTCGATGATCTCTTCGGCGATTTCATGGGCGGGCAGCGCGGCGGCGGTCGTCAACGCGCGGCACGCGGTTCCGACCTGCGTTACAATCTGCGCGTGACGCTCGAGGAGGCCTTCAGCGGCGTCCAGAAGACGATCAACGTGCCGACTTCGGTCGCCTGCTCGGCCTGTTCGGGCACAGGCGCGGAGGGCGGCGCGGAACCGATTACCTGTCCGACCTGTTCGGGTATGGGCAAGGTCCGCGCGCAGCAAGGTTTCTTCACCGTCGAACGGACTTGCCCGACCTGTAACGGCCTTGGTCAGAGCATCAAGAATCCCTGCCAGACCTGCCATGGCAATGGCCGGGTCGAGAAAGAGCGTTCGCTTTCGGTCAACATCCCTGCCGGGGTCGAGACCGGGACGCGCATTCGCCTCGCCGGCGAGGGAGATGCGGGAACGCGCGGTGGACCTTCGGGCGATCTCTACATTTTTATCGAACTCGCCGAGCACGAGATCTTCAGTCGGGATGCGCAGCACCTCTTCTGTCAGGTCCCGGTTTCCGTGTCCTCGGCCGCGCTTGGCGGCGATATCGAGGTGCCGACCATAGATGGTGGCCGCAGCCGTGTGAAAGTTCCTGCCGGGTCGCAGACGGGCAAGCAGATGCGCCTGCGCGGCAAGGGGATGCCGGCGCTGCGCGGAGGCGGCCCTGGAGACATGTTCATCGAACTCGTGGTCGAGACGCCTGTGAACCTGACCGCGCGGCAGAAGGAACTGTTGCGGGAGTTCGACGAACTCAGCGTCGAGAACAACCCGCGCTCGTCCAACTTCTTCTCCAAGGTGAAGGATTTCTGGGACGAGATGAAAGGCTGATCGCCTTTCGCTCTTAACTCTAAATTCAAGGGCCTGCGCTTGGCTCTCCACATGAGACATGCGCAGGCCCTTTCTGACTCGGCCTTGCCGATTTTCGCTCTGAAGGATGTTCTTCAGGTTCCGTGCCCGGTCCCCGCGCGTGACCGGGATCCGTCCTGTCTCCGCGATCACCGGCACCGGTTGAGGGCGCGTTTCACGGAGCGTGGCGTATCAGCCTTCCCGGATTACGAGTTGCTGGAACTCGTCCTGTTCCGGGCCATTCCCCGTCAGGACGTGAAACCGCTGGCCAATCGGCTCATGGAGAGCTTCGGAGATTTCAACGAGGTTGTATCGGCGCCCGAGGCGCGCCTGATGGAAGTTGAGGGCGTCGGTCAGGCCGTCGTGCAGGAGCTCAAGATCGTGGAGGCCGCGGCGCACAGGATGGCGCGGGCCCGTATCCTGAACCGGCATGTCCTGTCCAATTGGGACGCTCTGCTCGACTATTGCCACACGACCATGGCGCATCAGGCCACAGAGCAGTTCCGTGTATTATTCCTCGATTGCAAGAACGCGCTCCTGGCGGATGAGGAACAGGCGCGCGGCACGGTGGATCATGTTCCAGTCTATCCCCGCGAAGTCGCCAAACGGGCGCTGGAGCTCAATGCGTCGGCGCTGATCCTAGTTCACAACCACCCGTCCGGAGACGCGTCCCCTTCGTCGGCGGATATCACCATGACACAGTCCATCTTGCAGGCCGCCGAGACGCTCGGCCTGACAGTACACGACCACCTGATCATCGGCCGGGAATGCGAGTTCAGCTTCCTGGCGGCCGGGCTCCTCGATCTGCCATCCGCGTGATCGATCCCGGGATGCAGGCGCCAGTCGCGCCACAGGGGGCATCTAGCGCAGCCAGACCTCGACACGACGGTTGGTCTTGCGTCCCCGCTCATCGTCATCACATCCGAGCGGAAGCGCCTCGCCAAAGCCGACAGCGCTCAGGCCGAGCCTGCTCCAATCCGCGGTTGGCGCGGCCAATTTCAGCGCTTCTGCCACGGCCTCGGCGCGTTTTTGCGAGAGGACCTGGTTTGTTTCCGCCGGCCCAAGCCCGTCGGAGAAGCCGACAAGCTGGATCTCCCGATTGTCGTAGCTGCCAATCTCGATTTGTCGGGCAAGCCGGTCGAGATTGCCCTCGGACTGGGGGTCGAGCTGGGTCGATCCGTTCTGGAAGCGGAAGGTCGATGTCAGGCGCCGCGCACCGGTCATGGCCTCGACCATCGCTTTCAGGTCATCCAGCTTCACCTCCTCGCCCGCCGCCGCGATGGCATTGGCAAGCCGCTCGCCTTGGGCGGCCAGCGGTATCTCGACGGCAACCTGGTCGACATAGCCTGCACGGCGGACAGCCATGCCGGCCGCCGGCGTGTTGAGCCATTCGAGAAACTCGCGCGCCAGCAATGGTAGCCGACGGGGCGGGACATAGAGATAGAGGGGCAGGGGCAGCGGGTAGTCCTCGGCTTTCAGGGCCGCCCGCGAGACAGTGATCTGGCGCCCGCAACTTCCCGTCAGTTCCAGCGGCCGGGCATTGCCCATGTCGGAGAACCGCGCGAGGCCAAGCGCATCCGGGCTGCGGGCAACCGTGTCCACGAGGCCGGCTCCGGATTCGTGGCGCACCAGCCAACCCTGCCGCTCCCGGTCCTTCGAGGTTTCGAGTGGCGGCAAGACCTGCTCGACACTGCCGTCCGAGACCTGCTCATGCAGGTCGATCGGAGCGGGCGGGCCTCCCAGTTCGGACCAGTCGAGCAACGTTCCGGCGCGGATTGCCTCGAGTTGCTCGAGGCTGATCCGGCGGATCGGGTTGTGCGGCGAGACAACGGGGACAAGCGCATCAAGCGCAAGGATGCGCGCCCGGCGCGGCGCGGTCAGGTCCCCGAACCCGGCGCGTTTTCCTTCGTCGATTTCGGCAGCGGTGGCGATGCGGTTTGCCAGGGCGAGATCCGCCCGGTCGGCAATCAGGTCGGCAAGGCCCGTTGTCGAGTCGGTCAGGGAGAAATGGAAACGGCCAACGAGCCGGTCTTCGGTCGGGTCGACGAAATGGTAGCTGAATGTGTTTGCCCCGGTCTCCAGGCGTTTTGCCAGCAATGCGCTTCGGGCGGCGAAGGTTTCCAGCAGCGCCGGAAGCAGGATCTCTCCAAGGGTCGCCTCGCCCGACAAACGAATGTCTGCGACGGGGTGGACCAGGTCCGGACAGCCCGGCCCTTCGCAAAACACCCCCTCCGCATCGAGCGTGATGACGCCGAAATCGGTCCGCAGCCGGTAGAACTCGCCATCGAAGCCGAGCATGTCGCCTTCCAGGCTGATCGAGCCGTCACGGGAGGTGAGAAACGCATCCTGCGCCAATGCGGGAAGTGCCGCGAACGGGAGAAGCGCGAGAACCGCCGCGCGAAGTCTTGATAGTCCCATGGTGACGGATCGGCCTGCTTCTATTGGCGGGGATAGTCACGGTTCGGGGCAATCTGTTCAACACGCGATTTGACATGTGTTGCAAAGGGCACCCGTATGAGTCGGATTTGCATCGGTCGCCCGGGAGCTCAGTGCGGCTGAGGCGTGTCTTCGGGAAGCAGAAGCTCATAGAGCTGCGGGGCGGGGCGCGGCAGCTGCTCCACAAGCGGATCCTGCGGAAGGTAGATCGCCTCTTGGCCGGGCGCGATGCGGGCGACCTGGGTAACGGAGACGGAGGTGTCCAGGCGCATGGGGGTGCCCGATTCCGCACCGCCGAAACGGGCGGCGAGGGCGTCCGCGTCGAGCGCAATGTAGGCGACGCCAAATGTCAGCAGGAAGGTCGAAACGGCCACTGTAATGCGTCTGGGGATCTGCAAGGCTGCCTCCTGGGAAACATATCTGCAGAAGGCTTAGCCGAGAAATTGGGCGAGGCCGTGGCACACACCGGGCTGCTTTTGGACTCCAAATGAAGAAAATCCCGGCATTTTGCCGGGATTGTCTCTAATTTGAAAAAGGATCGGCTCAGATCGCGCCGTGGCAATGCTTGAACTTCTTGCCCGACCCGCAGGGGCAGGCCTCGTTGCGGCCCGGATTGCCCCAGGTCTCGGGATCGTTCTCGTCGAAGCCGGCGACAATGGGCTCTCGCCCGGCCGCTGCATCCTTGGCCTCCGCCGCCTTTTGCATCGCGACTTGCTGCGCCATCATCTGCGCCATCATCTGTTGCTGCTCTTCGGGGGTCAGCGGGCGGATCTGGCTGAGCTTCTCGGTCACATCCTCGCGCAGCCCGTCCAGCAGATTCTCGAAGAGCTGGAAGGCCTCGTTCTTGTACTCGTTAAGCGGGTCGCGCTGTGCATAGCCGCGGAAGCCGACGACGGAGCGCAGATGCTCCAGCGTCAGGAGATGCTCGCGCCACTTGCCATCGATGGTCTGCAGCAGGAGCTGTTTTTCGATGGAGCGCATCTGCTCGGGTCCGAAATCGACGGCCTTCTGGGCCATGAACTCGTCAGACGCCTTGTAGATCCGCTCGCGGATATCGTCGTCATCGACGCCTTCCTCATCGGCCCATTCGATCACGGGAATATCGACACCCAGATGCTTGATCACATCGGCGTAGAGCTTCTCCGTCTCCCACTGGTCGGCATAGGATTTCTTCGGCATGTACTGATCGACCAGTTCGTCGACCACCTCATGCCGCATGTCCTGAACGATATCGGACAGGTCTTCCGATTCCATGATCTCGCGACGCTGGCCGAAGATCACCTTCCGCTGGTCGTTCATCACGTCGTCGAATTTGAGGAGCTGCTTGCGGATGTCGAAGTTGCGGCCCTCGACCTTGGCCTGGGCACGCTCCAGGGATTTGTTCACCCAGGGGTGCACGATCGCCTCGCCTTCTTGCATGCCGAGCTTTTTCAGCATGGAATCGAGCCGCTCGGAGCCGAAGATCCGCATCAGGTCGTCTTCGAGCGAGAGGAAGAAGCTGGATTTGCCGGGGTCGCCCTGGCGACCGGAACGGCCGCGGAGCTGGTTGTCGATCCGGCGGCTTTCATGGCGCTCGGTCGCAAGAACGTAGAGACCGCCGGCCTTTTTCACCGCTTCCTCGTCGTCCTTGTGTTGCGCCTCGATATCGGCGCGGATCTGCTCGGGGTCGCCGTCCGGATCGGCGGCGATGGCTTCCATCACCTTGAACTCGACATTGCCGCCAAGTTTGATGTCGGTGCCGCGGCCGGCCATGTTGGTGGCGATGGTGACAGCGCCGAGCTTGCCGGCATCGGCGACGATCTGCGCCTCCTGCTCGTGCTGGCGGGCGTTCAGGACGTTATGTTTCAGCCCGGCCTCTTTCAGCATCTGGCTGAGGAGTTCGGATTTCTCGATGGAGGTCGTGCCGACGAGGACCGGCTGGCCCCGTTCGTGCGACTTCTTGATCTCCTCGATCACGGCGTTGAACTTCTCGGTGCCGGTCCGGTAGACCTGATCATGCTCGTCCTTGCGCGCGACCGGCAGGTTGGTCGGCACCTCGACAACACCAAGCGCATAGATTTCCATGAACTCGTCGGCCTCGGTCAGCGCCGTGCCGGTCATGCCGGAGAGTTTGTCGTAGAGGCGGAAATAGTTCTGGAAGGTGACGCTGGCCAGCGTCACGTTCTCGGGCTGGATCTCACAGCCTTCCTTGGCCTCGATCGCCTGGTGCAGGCCATCGGAGAGGCGCCGCCCGGCCATCATTCGGCCGGTGAACTCGTCGATCAGGACAATCTCGTTGTTGCGGACGATGTAATCCTTGTCCTTCTGGAACAGCTTGTGCGCCTTCAGGCCCTGGTTGATGTGGTGAACCAGCGTCGTGCTCTCGGGATCGTAGAGATTCTGCCCCTCGGGCAGGATCTCGTATTGCGTCAGCCGTTCCTCGAGGAACTCGTTGCCCTCGTCCGTGTAGGTGACGTTCTTGGTCTTCTCGTCGAGCGTGTAATGCTCCGGCTGCACTTCGGGAATGATCTTGTCGATGGTGCGGTAAAGCTCGGAACGGTCCTGCGACGGGCCGGAGATGATCAGCGGCGTCCGCGCCTCGTCGATCAGGATCGAGTCCACCTCGTCCACGATCGCGAAATTGTGGTATTTCTGGCAGACATCCTTGAGTTCGGATTTCATGTTGTCGCGCAGGTAGTCGAAGCCGAGCTCGTTGTTGGTCGCATAGGTCACGTCGCAGCCATAGGCGCCGAGCTTTTCGGTCTCGGGCTGCTGCGGGTACACGACACCGCAGGTCATGCCGAGTTGCGTGTAGACCTTGCCCATCCATTCCGCGTCCCGCTTTGCGAGATAGTCGTTGACGGTGACGATATGGACGCCATGCCCGCCAAGCGCGTTGAGATAGGCCGGGAAGGTGGCGACAAGCGTCTTGCCCTCACCCGTCTTCATCTCGGAAATATTGCCCTCATGCAGGAAGATGCCGCCCATGAGCTGGACATCGAAGGCGCGCAGGCCGAGCGCCCGCTTGGCGCCCTCGCGCACATTGGCGAAGGCCTCCGGCAGCAGCGCTTCGAGGTCTTCGCCATTGCGCGCGCGCTCTTGCAGGGCGCGAGTCACCGCGATCAGCTCCTCGTCGGATTTCTTCTCGAAATCCGCCTCCAGCGCGTTGATCCTGTCAATGACGGGGCGGGTTGCCTTGATCTTGCGGTCGTTTGGCGTGCCAAAGACCTTTTTCGCGATCGTTCCAAATCCCAGCATATCTGCTCCGCCATTACGAATTCGTGTGAGAGGACGCCTTGCCGGCCCTTCCGCGCAGCGTTACCTAGGCATCAAACGCAGAGCCGCCCGTCTCCCGGACCATCCGCGATGTAAGGGCGCGCCCTGTGAGTGTCAACGCTGCGCAAGGGCGCGGCCTCGAAGGAGCAGATCACGATGTCGATGACCTACAAAACCTGGGGCGCCGGGCTCATTGCCCTCGCCATGACCGTGAGCCTGCCTGCGCAGGCCGAAGATGTGACCGCGGAGACGGTCGTAGCGACGGTCGGCGGGGCCGAAATAACCATCGGTCACATGATCGCTGCGCGCCAGACATTGCCGGCGCAATATATGCAGTTGGAGGCAGGTGTGCTCTGGCAAGGCCTGCTCGACCAGCTTGTCCAGCAGAACGCAATGGCGCAGACGCTTGGCGACGCAGTGACCCCGGCGACGCAATTCGCCATCGACAACACGATCTCCGGCCTGCTCGCCGGCGAGGCCATTGGCAAGGCCGTTCAGGTTGCAGTGACCGAAGAAGCGCTGCAGGCCGCCTATGAGAAGCGCTTCGCCGATGCAGAGCCCTCCAAGGAGTTCCGCGCCTCGCATATTCTCGTCGAGAGCGAAGAAGACGCGCAGGCGATCAAGGTCGAGCTCGATGGTGGTGCGGATTTCGCGGCGCTGGCAATGGAGAGATCGACCGGTCCGTCCGGCCCCAGCGGCGGCGACCTTGGCTGGTTCGGTGCAGGCATGATGGTCCCTGAATTCGAGCAGGCCGTTGTCGCCCTGGAAGCCGGTGGCGTCTCCGATCCGGTTCAGACGCAGTTCGGCTGGCATGTGGTCAAGCTCTTCGAGACCCGCCTGTCCGATGCGCCTTCGCTGGATGATGTTCGCGGCGATCTGGCAGCGGAGATCGAGACGGCGGCCGTCGAATCGGCGCTCGACATGGCGATGGAGAAGACCGAGGTGGTCTATCCCGAGACGCAGTTCGATCCCTCCGTGCTCGACAAGGTCGAGCTCGTGGCCGAGTAACGGAGGCTCAGATGGCCGGATCGCAACCCGTCTCGCCGCTCGCCCCCAAGGCTTTTCCGGACTTGCCGGAGATCGCCGGGGCGGAATTCGCCGCCATCGAGGCGGGTGTGCGCTATTCCGGCCGTACCGACGTGATGCTGGCGCGACTGGCGCCGGGCAGCACCGTGGCGGGGGTCTTTACCCGTTCCTCCACGCGTGCGGCGCCGGTGCTCGATTGCGAGGCCAAGCTTGCCAGCGCCGCAGCACCAGAGGCCGGCGCGGCGATCTTGGTCAATTCCGGCAATGCCAATGCCTTCACCGGCGCCGCCGGTGAGGGAGCGGTCGAGGCGATCTGCGCGGCCGTGGCCGAGACGGCCGGTGTCCCGGCGGAGCGCGTCTTCACCTCCTCGACCGGCGTGATCGGCGAGCGGTTGCCGCATGACCGGATCACGGCGCAGCTGGAGAAGCTGGTCGCGGGGCTTTCCGGCGGAGCGGTCGCAAGGGCTGCGCAGGCGATCATGACCACCGACACCTATCCCAAGGGCGCGGGCGCGGTGATCGAAACCAGCGCGGGCGAGATTCGCCTTGCCGGCATCGCCAAGGGCTCCGGCATGATCGCGCCCGACATGGCGACCATGCTGGTTTATGTCTTCACCGATGCCGCCGTGCCGCAGCCGCTGCTGCAGCAGGCGCTCTCCTCGCTCACAGAGACCAGTTTCAACGCGATCACCGTCGATGGCGACACGTCTACCTCCGACACGCTGCTCCTCGCCGCGACCGGGCAGGGGCCGGTACAGATCGATGACCTAGAGAGCGACGCGGGCAGTGCCTTTGTCGAGGCCCTGCGCGCCGTGATGCTCGATCTCGCGCATCAGGTCGTGCGGGATGGCGAAGGCGCGTCGAAATTCCTCGAGATCCGGGTCACGGGTGCGACCTCCGACGCGGACGCCAAGACCGTCGCCATGGCCATCGCCAACTCGCCGCTGGTCAAGACCGCCATCGCTGGCGAGGACCCGAACTGGGGGCGCGTCGTCATGGCCGTCGGCAAGTCGGGTGCGCCCGCGGATCGGGACAGGCTGGCGATCCGTTTCGGCGATATCCTCGTCGCCGAGAAGGGTTGGGTGGCGGAGAGCTACACCGAAGAGGCGGGGGCCGCCTATATGAAGCAGCCTGAGTTGCTGCTTTCGGTCGATCTCGGGCTGGGGAGCGGCGCCTTCACCGCCTGGACCTGCGACCTGACCCACGCCTATATCTCCATCAACGCGGATTACCGCTCGTGAAGACGGTCCTGGTTTCCGCCGTCGCGCTGGTGGATGTCGATGGGCGGGTGCTGCTGGCGCAGCGCCCCGAAGGCAAGTCCATGGCCGGGCTCTGGGAGTTTCCGGGCGGCAAAGTCGAGCCGGGCGAGACGCCCGAACTGGCCCTGATCCGCGAGCTGCAGGAGGAGCTGGGCATCGATACCTGGGCCTCCTGTCTCGCGCCGCTGACTTTCGCCAGCCATAGTTACGAGAGTTTCCACCTTCTGATGCCGCTCTTCATCTGTCGCAAGTGGAACGGCACACCGGTGTCGCGGGAGGGGCAGGCGCTGAAATGGGTCCGCGGGGGCGCGCTGCGCGACTACCCGATGCCGGCGGCAGACATTCCGCTCATCCCGCATATACGGGAATGGCTCTGACAGCGCAGTGCGTTCCGGCGTGCTCACAGCGCGTCCGGGGGCCGAAACGGGGAGCGGGCCACACATGGGGGCGCTCCGGGCGCGTCCTGTTCCGTGCAATCCGCTCGCATTTGCTTCCATCATCGGTAATATGCCAGCGAAACATCAACGACATCTGGACAATACCGTGACCAGCACAGCGCCGCGCCGCATCGTTTCTTCCCGTCATCTCGCCGAGGGCGAGGGCTGGGAGATGTCGGAATTCGAGTATGGCCTGATCATTGTGCACAACGCCTTCAACCGCTGGATGCAGCGCTGCATGACGGCCGCTGGTGGGGCGGATCTGGGGCCGCTGGAGATTCTCGTCCTCCATCATGTCAATCACCGGGACCGGGAAAAGCGGCTGTCCGATATCTGCTTCCTGCTCAATATCGAGGACATGCACACGGTGAACTACGCCCTCCGGAAGCTGCTGAAGGCAGATCTCCTGGTCTCCGAGAAGCGGGGAAAGGAAGTTTTCTACAGCGCATCGGAGACGGGCCGGAAGCTCTGCGACCGGTATCGGGAGATCCGGGAGCAATGCCTGCTGGAGCCGCTCCTGCAGGGGGGCAGTGACGGCGAACAGTTGCGCGCCGTGGCGTCCTTCCTGAGGACGCTTTCGGGGCAATACGACCAGGCAAGCCGGGCCGCAGCCTCGCTCTGAGGCTGCGACCCCAGCGGGTCAATTCCCCATGGCGTCGGGCAGCATGGTCACGATGCCCGGGAAGACGGTGATCAGCAGCAGCCCCAGCATCAGCAGCAGGAAAAAGGGCAGCGCGGCCTTGGCGACGCGCAGGATGTCGATCCCCGTCAGCCCCTGGATCACGAAGAGGTTGAAGCCCACGGGCGGGGTGATCTGGCTCATCTCGACCACGAGCACGAGAAAGATGCCGAACCAGAGCGGGTCGATGCCGACGGCCTGCACGATGGGAAGGATGATCGAGGTGGTCAGTACGACGACCGAGATCCCGTCGAGGAAGCACCCAAGCAGCACAAAGAACACTGTCAGCACCGCGAGCAGCGCGTTGGGCGAGAGGTCGAACGTGCCGATCCAGGCGGCGAGGTTGCGCGGGATGCCGGTGAAGCCCATGGCGATGGCGAGGAAACCCGCGCCAAAGAGGATCAGCGCAATCATGCAGGAGGTCCGGGTGGCCGACATCAGCGCTGCGACGAATTCCTTGCGCCCGAAGCTGCCGGTCATCACCGCCAGCACGGTTGCCAGCACCACGCCCACGGCCGCCGCATCGGTCGGCGAGGCGACGCCAGTATAGATCGTCCCGATCACGCCGGCGATCAGCAGCATCACCGGCAGCAGGCGGCGGGAGGCGACGAACTTCTCCCGCAGGGACATCGTGTCGTCCTCCTTCGGGATCGAGTTGGGCGACATCCAGGCGCGGAGCATCACGTAACCGCCGAAGAGGCAGACCAGCATGAAGCCGGGCAGGATGCCGGCGATGAAGAGCCGGGCGATGGACTGCTCGGTGGCCACGCCATAGACGATCAGGATGATCGAGGGCGGGATCAGGAAGCCGAGCGTGGCAGAGCCGGCGAGCGTGCCGAGGATCAGGTCTTCGGGATAGCCGCGCTCCTTGAGTTCGGGCACGGACATGCGCCCGATCGTGGCGGCTGTCGCGGCCGAGGAGCCGGAGACGGCGGCGAAGATCGCACAGCCGAGCACGTTCACATGCAGCAGGCGGCCCGGAAGGCGGGTCAGCCAGGGGGCAAGGCCGGAGAACATGTCTTCCGAGAGCCTTGATCGGAGCAGGATCTCTCCCATCAGGATGAAGAGCGGCAGGGCGGCCAGGGGCCAGGAGTGGCTGTGGCCCCAGAGCGTGGTGGCCAACACCAGCCCGGCGGGCGCGTTGGAGAAGGCGACAATCGCGACGAAGGCCATGATCATCAGCGACAGCGCCACCCAGAGGCCGGAGGCCAGCAGCGCGATCAGCAGGGTGAGGAGGATGCCGAAGATGACGGGATCGGACAGTTCGGCCATGATCTTACTCCGATCCGAAATCGATGAGCACCGGGCGACCGCTGCGCAGCGACTCAACCAGCGTGTCCAGCAGCGCCAAGGTCAGCAGGCCGAGGCCGACAACCATGGTGGTTTGCGGGATCCAGAGCGGCACGGCGACGATGCCCGGCGAGGTGTCGCCGTAATGCAGGCTTTCGGCCAGCAGCAACACGGAGAACCAGGTCGCGTAGCCGACCATCGCCCCGCCGAGGGCGAGCGACAGGATCTCGGCGATCCACTGGCCGCGCGGCGGCAGCCGCGACACCAGCAGGTTCACCCGGATATGCGCCCCGGCCCGCAACGTGTAGGCCATGGCGAGGAAACTTGCCGCCGCCAGCGCAAAACCAGCAAAATCCGCATAAGAGGGGATCGTGTAGGAGAGCGACGGCCCTCCGATCCGCGCGAGGATGTTCAGCCCCACCTGGGCCGAGACGAGCAGGCAGATCGCCAGGATACTGAGCGCAGCCAGCCCGCCCGCGGCGGTGTAGAGCGCATCAAGGACACGTCGCATACGGGGTTCCCCTCGATAGGAAGAGGCCCCCCGCGAGAAAACGGGGGGCCATCGGGATTACATCTTGTAGGCGTCGAGAATGGCCTTCGCCTCGTCGGAGGCGGTCTCGTTCCACTTCTCCAGCATCTGCGCGCCGATGGCCTGCAGGCCGGAGACCAGCTCTTCGGAGGGCTGGACGATGGTGATGCCGTTCTCCTCCATCACCTTGGTCTTGGCGGCGGCCTCTTCCTTGGACATCTCCCAGCCGCGGGTCTCGGCGGCGGCGGCGGCGGCCAGCACGGCTTCCTGCACGGAGGGGTCCAGCTTGTCGAAGACGCGTTTGTTCACCACGACGACGTTCTTGGGCACCCAGGCGTCGATGGCGGTGTAATGGGTGACGAAGTCCCAGGCCTTGGAGTTGGCGCCGGTGGAGGGCGAGGTGATCATCGCCTCGACCTGGCCGGTGGAGAAGGCCTGCGGGATGTCGGCGGCCTCGATCTGCACCGGCGCGGCCTTGGCCAGCGTGGCGAACTCTTCCAGCGCGGCGTTATAGGCGCGGAAACGGAGGCCGGCGAGGTCATCGACCGTCGCGATCTCGCCATTGGTGTAGAGACCCTGGGCCGGCCACGGCACCGAGAAGAGCGGCATCAGCCCTTCCTTGGCCAACAGCTCGGTCACGACCGGCTTCTGGGCTTCCCAGAGCTTGGCGGCATCCTCGTAAGAGGTGGCGACGAAGGGCTGGCTGTCGAGACCGTAGGCGAGGTCGTCATTGGACAGGCGCGACAGGAAGAACTCCCCGATCGGCACCTGCCGGGAGCGGACGGCGTTCTTGATCTCGGCATGGGGGAAGAGCGAGTTGGCCGAGTGGACGGTGATTTCGAGCCCGCCATCGGTCGCGGCCGCGACTTCCTCGGCGAAGCTGCGGATGTTCTGCGTGTGGAAGGTCGCATCGCCATAGGGGGTGGGCATGTCCCACGTCTCGGCGGCAACCGGACCGGCAATCGCCAATGCGGCCAGGGCGGGCGCGGCAAACCTGATCATCTTCTTCACTCCTGCTGGTTCCTCCCGGTGCTTCCGGGTGTTGATGATGTCATCAAGGACATAACGTTGACAATTTTCAAGCGTTTTGTAACTTATACCTGCCCGACTTCTTTGGAGTTTGACAATAAACCGCTCAAAAAGGCAGCATCGGTGTGAAAACAGATCAAGACGTGAGCTTTCCGCAGATCGTTCCCTTGGGCGTTGACGGCCTTCTGGTGCGATTCGCGGATCGTTTCGATGACGGCGCCAACCGCGCGGCGCTTGCCTTCCGAGATGTCGTCGGGGCGCTGAAAGGGGTGGAGGAAACTTCCACCTCCCTTTGCGCCGTCTATCTCCGGTTCGATCCGCACGCATTGCCGCACGCGCTTCTCGAGGACAGGCTGCGAGCACGACTCGAAGAGCAGGATTGGTACACGGCACCCCTGCCTGCCAATCACAGGATCTGGCGGATCCCGACGGTCTATGGCGGCGCGCATGGCCCTCAGCTCGAGGATGCCGCCGACATGGCCGGCTCCGATCCGGACAGCGCTATCGAGGAACTGTCTTCGACGCGTCTGCGTGTCATGGCCATCGGTTTTGCGCCCGGATTTCCGTATCTTGGCCAGCTTTCCGCGCGCTGGGACCTGCCGCGCCATGACGACCTGACCACAACCGTGCCGCCCGGCGCTCTTGGCCTGGCCATTCGCCAATTTGTTCTCTTTCCCACCGAAAGCCCCACCGGTTGGCGCCACATTGCCACGACCGCGTTTCGCGGCTTCCGGCCGGGTCACGACAATCCTTTCCCGCTGCAACCCGGGGACGAGATCACCTTTGCCGCCGCCGACGCGCGGGATTTCCACCGTCTCGCGGAGCTCCCGGATGGCGGCGCAACCTGCGAGCCGGCGCGATGACCGGCCTGATTCTCCACCGAACGGGTCCGGGAACCAGCGTGCAGGACCTTGGCCGCGCCGGCTACCTCGCCCAGGGGCTTTCCCGCGGTGGCGCCGCAGACCCGATCGCGCTGGCCGAAGGGGCAGCACTGCTGAACCAGTCCCCTACACTTGCCGCGCTTGAAGTTATCTCCAGCGTCGAAGTCGAGGTCACGGCGCCCATATGGATCGCGCTCACTGGCGCACCGAAAAAGGCCAGCAGGAATGGCCAGCCGCTGGCCTGGAATGCGAGCCACTTGCTGGTGCCGGGCGAGCGGCTGCACCTTGGACCCGCGACGGCGGGCAGCTACGCCTACCTGCATGTGGCCGGCGGTATTGCGACGCCGCAGCTGGTCGGGGGGCGCGGCGCGCATCTCACCGCCGGGCTCGGCGCAGCCATTGTCGACGGGGCGCGCCTGCCAATCGGTCCGGCAACAGAGCCCGCTCTCAACGCGCGCGCACTGCCCTTCGAGGATCGTTTTGGTGGGGGCGAGATCCGTATGCTTGCCGGTCCGCAAACCAGCCTTTTTCCTCCTGACGTGTTTGAGCGCTTCCTCGCCACGTCCTTCACGCGCACCGCCTGGGCGAACCGGCAGGGCGTGAAGCTTGGCCACACGGGGGAGGGCTTCCGTCCAGCCGAGGGGCTGAACCTGATCTCGGAGGTCATTGTGCCCGGCGACATCCAGGTGACTGGCGACGGTACCCCCTATGTTCTCGGCCCGGAATGCCAGACAATCGGGGGCTATCCGCGCATCGGAACGGTTGCTCCGGAGGACCTTCCCCGCGTCATGCAGGCGACGCCTGGCGCGCAGCTGCGCTTCCGTCTCGTTACGCTCGACGAGGCGCTGGCATCCCATCGGGCCATCGAGCAACTTCACGCGGCAGCGCAGCAGAGATTGCTGGCGCAGGAGCGCGACCCTTACAGCGCCCTGATGGCACATAACCTGATCTCGGGCGTGGCAATCGACATTCTGGAAAACGAGGACGGCGCATGACCCGCAAGATCGACCTGAACGCAGATATGGGGGAGGGCTTCGGACGTTGGAGCATTGGCGATGATGCCGCCCTGCTGGAGCATATCACCTCGGCCAATGTCGCCTGCGGCTTGCATGCGGGCGATCCCGACGTGATGGCGAAGACGATGACCGCCGCGTTGGAGAGGGGCGCCAATATCGGCGCGCATCCGGGCTTCCCCGATCTTCAGGGGTTCGGTCGCCGCCGGATGAAGCTTCCGGAGACCTCTCTTCGCAACATGATCCGCTACCAACTCGGGGCTGCAGATGCGATGGCGCGCGCGGCGGGCGGACGGCTGCGGCATTTCAAGCTCCATGGTGCGCTCTCCAACATGGCTTCGGAGGACATCGCGCTGGCACGAACCTGCTATGAAACAGCGCTCGATTTCGATCCCGATCTCGTGATCCTGGTCCTGCCGCTCACAGCCATGGATGAGGCGATCCGGGATCTCGGTGGCAACTGGGCGGGCGAGATCTTCGCCGATCGCGCCTATAACGAGGATGCGACGCTCGTGGACCGCTCCTTGCCGGGCGCCATGGTCCATGACTGCATCGACGCTGCCGCAAACATGGCCGCGATGGTCCGCGAGCAGGCCATTATCTGCGCGTCCGGGAAACGCCTGCCGTGCCGCGTGGATACGATCTGTGTTCACGGGGACACCCCGGAAAGCCTGGAGATTGCGGCTGCTGTCCGCGCACGTCTTCAAGCGGAGGGCAACGAGGTTTGTCCGCTCTAGCGCTGACTTGCTCAGGTTCGCCGGCACTCGCGTTGCGGTGCCCGGGGGCCGGAAACGGGGGGGTCTGAAGCCTGTTTGCATCCGAGCTGACCGGACTGCATCGGCAAACGGAAGGGCGCGGGGGAGTCCGCTGAAGGAGGAAGAGCGGCGATCAGCCTGGGAAGCCGCGTTCGCGGCAACTCACTTGGCAGCAGGCATTCGTATATCGATGCCATACTCGTCGAACAGTCTCTCATTCGATAATTCGAACCTTTTGCAGACCTCATCTTCGATCGATTTGGCCGCTGAAATCGACCTGCGTCCTGTAAGACGCTGTATCGCCCCGGCCAAAGGAAGCGATATTTTCTTTGCCGCACGGTTTAACTTGCTTGGGGTTCCATCTCTGTTCCAGGGGGGGAATGCCCGGTTTGCCAGGCGAAAGGCATTTGCGTCCATCAAGGACAAGCCGAGATTTTGTGAGCGGCTTGCATAGCTCATGCTTTCCGCGATGAAGTCAAGTTCCGCCGCCTCGAGGAAATCCCGTCTGATATCCCGGCGTTCTTTCCGGATGGCGTCATAATTTCGGAAGGAGACCTTGTCTTTTCCGACGGCATTCGTCCAGCGACTGGCCAGGTCATGCAGGTCGTAATACTCCGCCATTTCCGTGTTCGAGAGAAGGTATTCCTCAAAGGTCTCCGTCCTCCAGGCTCGTACGGCGGTGGAATACTTGGAACGACAAAGCGCAAGCTGGTTTCGGAAATAGCAGACGATCAGAATGTCGGAGAACACGTCCCTTGCGAAATCCACGAAGCGATCAATTTCGTCTGGACGGGTCAGCCGGCTGTGGAAATGCTCCGATGTCAGGATGGCCGTGTGTCGCGCACCGCTTTGTGCACAAACTTCCGCTCTGAAATCCGCAAGCAACCTGTCCCGTATCTCGTTGCGCCTTTCCAGATCCTTGATGCCTTGTGTCGTGTAATACTCGTCAATTTCGTCTTGAAAGCAATGAACAAGGCTCCTGTTGTTCGGAGTCGAGAGGGAACTGCTCAGGAAAAATCCGTTATCCCCAAGGGCCACCTTGTTTTCGTAGAGCCAATTCTGAATGGTCGTGCTGCCGGTTTTTTCGGTGCCAATGTGAAGGATCAACTTCATTTTTCACTCTTTCTTTTGCGCGTCCATTCAAAGCGGATCTTTGGGCTGTGAATGGGGATCCCGAAGGGCTATCGCTGTCGATCAGATCCGCACAAAACCACTCCTGATAGTCCAAAGGTTCATTTGCTCGAGTGAGCGAAATACGGATGTTTGCGGAAACTTGCATAGCCGCGAGCCTCCGATTCCGCCAGCGGGTTATTTGCCGTGGCGACGGGCAAGATGCTACCTGCCCGTGGTCAGGCTCCGAGCCCCGGAAGTTGGGCCTGACGAGCCTATCGTCCGGCCAGTTCACGGTCTTCCCGGATGCCTGTTCGCGACGGTCCAATCAGATGTGCTAACCCATCGAAATTCGGTCGCGAGCCCCCGCGCGAGGTTGGCGCGAAAGATCCTGTCCAACTGGCGCGGAGGCTGCTTTCCGGGGGCCGGAGCTAGTCCTCTATCCGCAAAACGACCAGCGTGTCCCCAGGGGCCACCGGGTCCTGCAGCGGGAGGCCCGCACGGGATACGCCGCTATAGGACACTTTCTGGATCTCGATGGTCGGATCGGCGTCGACCCGCAGCTCGCTCGGCCCAACCCGGTAGCTGCGCACCACCGCCGCGGCCCGGGTCAATGCCGGCAACTGCGACTTGTACACCCGCATGTCGACCCGCAGCCTCTCGAGTTCTTCGGTCGCATCCACGAGTTCCCATCGACCGGCGGGTACGTCGTCAGGCCGCGATAAGGCCCGCTTGGATGCCGCGAATGGCCGCCACCGTTCTGTCAGTCGTGTGAAGCCGGTCGAAGATCCTTCGCAGATGGGTGTCCACAGTGTGCGGAGAAATTTCAAGGATGCTGGCGATGACTGAGTTCGACTTGCCGAGTGCAACCCATGACAGGATTTCTTTTTGTCGTTGGCTCAGGTCATCCGAAGACTCGGGCGATTGTTCGGGCGCGGACAAGGCTTCTGATGCGGCGGCAAGGGCGGTAGCATTTCTCTGCACCAGCTTCCGATCCAAAGTGACTGGGTGAGTTGCCGAGACGGGACGTCTCGTCAGATTATTCCGATTGTCGCCGATCCCTATTGCTTCCAAAGCCGCGCTCAATTCGGCGGGTTCCACTTGTAAATCGTCTGGTTTTTGTTTCATTTTCTCACCCGGCTTGATCGATTGCGGGGAGGTCGCATTGGCCGCCGCGCGCGCGGATGCGTTGGCCATGCCGCTGCCGAAGGGTCTGTACGGTGCTGCTGCAAAGAAGGCGGTGGGCAGGATGATCGACCTCGGACTTCTCGAGGAGGTTGATGCGAACATCACGCGGGGCGAGCCGCTCTGGCGCGAGACCGGTGATGGTCACGGCACGACGCTGATAGCGACCGAAGCCGGCCTGGTGGCGATAGGGTTATCGCTGGCTGAGATCCGCAGCCGGCTGGACCGACGGAACCCCAAGCCGACCGAGCCTACACCCAGCGCGCCACGCGCCGGAACCAAGCAGGCCCGGTTGATCGAGATGCTCCCGGATCCCGACGGGGCCACCACCGTCGAGATCTCTGAGGCGACAGGCTGGCAGGCGCATACGGTCCGGGGCACGATCTCGGGCACGCTGCGCAAGAAGCTCGGGCTGACGGTGATTTGTGAGCGGACTGCCGATCGTGGCCGCGTCTACAGGTTGCAAACCGGCTGACAAACGAGCCCGGAAAACCTGTCTCCCGCCGTCTGCCAGGCCGGCGGGAGTTTGCCGGCATTGCGGCGACGGCAGCGGCTCATTCCTGTCGGGCCAGGACACACTCAAACGTGCTGCCATCCGGGTCCGGCTCACGATAGGTTGCAGCCTCGCCCTTGATCCAGATGGATCGGCCGAAGCTCCCCTCGTATTTCGAGCCGGATCCTGTTGGCGCCAGAGAGCCCGTATCGATCGTGTCGCCGCGCTCGAAACGGACGCTCGGCAGCTCGGTGTCGAAAAAGTATGTGACAACCTCGTTCGCGGGATTGCCGCCGCAGGCCCAGAACGCGATGCCCGTGGGGTCCTCCAGCAGCCACTCGGCGACCAGTTCGCCTTCACGCCGCAGATAGGAAAACCGGACGCAATCGCGGAGGTCTTCGGATTTCCAGCACTCATCCCGCCCCTTGATCCAGCCACGCTGGTAGGCGCGAAGGGTGTCTTCGGCTTCCTTTGCGCCCGCATCCAGTCCCCGGACAGCGTCCAGTGCATCGGCGTAGCGTTCCGCGACACGCCGGTCGAGCGCGGCCAGATCGGCATCCGTGCAGATCAGCTCTTCAGCCGAGCTCTCTGCCCGGGAGCAATCGAATGACGGGCTTTCCTGGCCCAGCGCCGGAGCGGCCATCAGAATTCCGAGGAGTGTGAGCGCGCGAACCATGTTTGGTGCCCTTGTGATTCAAACCTGTTGCAAGCATTGAAGGAGACCGAACCCGCTAACGCAAGCCTGTCCGGCGCATGTGCCGATGCCTGATCGGGTGTTGCGTCCTGCTCTGGCCAACCTGGACATAGCGACATCACGGAGGGGAATCCTGCAATGAGTGAGGCTCCGGAAGTCATCGACGATCTTCGCTTCGACCCGCCACTGGCGG
This sequence comes from uncultured Tropicimonas sp., assembly GCA_947497945.1. GTDB lineage: Bacteria > Pseudomonadota > Alphaproteobacteria > Rhodobacterales > Rhodobacteraceae > Tropicimonas. The sequence goes on from CANMIP010000005.1 coordinate 219,175, forward strand.
TCACCGGAAACGGCTGGGCACTGGTCTCGGACCAGGTGATGGGGGGCGTCTCGTCGGGAACGATGTCCCGCGAGGACGTTGCCGGTCGCAAGGCCATTCGCATGCAGGGCGGGGTCAGCCTCGAGAACGATGGTGGATTCCTGCAGGTCGCCCTCGATCTCGCTCAGGCCGGCGGCGAGGCGGACGCTCGACGGTGGACCGGGATCCGACTCGACGTGCTTGGAAATGACCAGATCTACAATCTGCATCTTCGCACCTCTGACATTCGGCGCCCATGGGAATCCTACCGGCAGAGCTTCCGCGCATCGCCGGCCTGGACAACGGTGTTCCTGCCCTTTTCCGGGTTCGCGCCGCATCGGACGGACCGGCCGTTGAACCTGTCATGTCTCCGCCGCATCGGGATTGTCGCCATCGGGCGTGTGTTCGAAGCTGATATCGCGGTCGCCGACATCCGATTCTATGCCTCGCAAGAGGCGAGCTGACACAACGGCGGATGCTTCATCTCAAGGTGGGACGAATTCCGGGTGACAAGGTGGATTCCCGGGGTGGATTCCGACAGGTGGATTCCACCAGCTGGAGTCCGCAGGTGGATTTTACAGTTTTGGTCAAGAATCCACCCCGGGCAGTCGCCTTTATAGCGTAACCGTTTGTAAATGAAATAATTTTTAGAAGGTATTTGCGAAGGTGGATTCCGGGTGGATTCCCCGGTGAAGTCCAGTGTCGCTGGCGGTCTTCTGCGCCCAGACTGGCCGACTTTTGCTCCGCCCCGTGGTCGGATTTTGCTCCGCCGTTGACAGACAGGCCAGTATCTCGTGGCCGCTGAAGTACCCCTTGTCGGCAATGACATCCATCTTATCCCGGCCGAGTACGGCCTTTGCCGCCTTGGCCATTGGAGCCAACTGGTTGCGGTCGTGCCGTTCATTGGTGACATCGTGGGTGATGATCAGGTGGGTTTCAGCGTCCACGGCTGCCTGGACGTTGTAGCCCACCAAACCACTCCGCCTCGCGCTGGTCGCCATGGCGCGGGAATCCGGATCGGTGAGCGATATCTGCCCGTCCGGCGCCGCCTCCACTGCCCGGCTCAAAGCCTGCAGGCGCTGGATCTCCTGCCGGATGCGACCATACCGCCGACCGAGGTTGGATACCTTTTCCGCCCGAACCTCACCTTCATCCTGACGATCGATCCGAACCATCTCGTCGATATAACGCTCGATGCTCGCTTCGAGATGCGCGATCCGGCTGGCGATCTTGCCCCTGGTGAAGTTGCGGTCACGGCTGTTCACCGCCTTCAACTTGCTGCCGTCGATGGCAACGCAGTCTCCGTTCAGAACTCCGATCCGGCGACACAACTCGACGAACTGCGCACAGGTACGTCGTATCGCAGAACCATTCGTGCGCCGGAAATCGGCAATGGTCTTGTGATCGGGCACCAGGCGACCGGTCAGCCACATCAGCTCAACATTCCGCCCGGCCTCCCGTTCCAGGCGGCGACTGGACGGGATGCGGTTCAGGTAGCCATAGATGAAGAGCTTCAGCAGAACCGAGGGATGATAACCCGGGCGGCCCGTCCGCGCCGGCGATGAACGCTCGAAACCAAGGCCCGAGAGATCAAGTTCATCAACGAAAAGATCAACGACCCGAACAAGGTCATCCTCGCTAATCCAGTCATCAAGCCGACCCGGAAACAGCACCGTCTGGCCCCGGTCGATCCCCTCGATGAAACCTGACATGAAAATCCTCCCGCCTGCGCAAAAAGGATATCATGCCGCCGAGTTTTCACACAGCCTCGGCCCAAAGCGAACTCCAAATGTCCGGAATTCGAACGTCTGAATGGAGATAGGGCAGTCTCTGATAGTATTTTCATTCCTATCCTCCCCAACGAGTGGGGAGAAGTGAAAAAACCTGGTGATCTCTGATGCAATTGATGCATGTGGACGGTGCCAACCACTACAGCTCCCGATCGATGCCATTCTGAACTTCCCGGAGCAGCGCGGCAACGACCTTGAATTCCAGGGTTGCCCGCCGCAGGAAACCACCTGCTGGCATCAGTGCGATCTCGGGGGACGTTTTGTGAAGTGCAATCCCCGAGACAGGGAGGGCCGGCGCAAGATCAATGGGAACCATCATGGCAGCGTCGCTTCCGGCAACAATTTGCAGGCCGGTTGTGAAGGAACTGGTCAGAAGCGGGTAGTTTGGTATTGGAATGCCCGCTCTCTTGAAGAACCCGTTGAGCAGGCCAGCGTCTTCCGCCCGTTTTCCGTAGATGACCCAATCAAGGCTCGAGAGCGTCGTTGCGCCCAAGGATACGCGATCCGAAAGCGGATGACCGTTCCGGAGAGCGACGCCCTGTTCCACCTCGGTCATCGGAACGAAATGGAGCTGGTCCTCCAGCGCGTGTGCTTCATGTGCGCCGAAAACGATATCGAGTTGAAAGCTGCTCAGGTCCGCCATCGAGTCGCGGTAGAGACCTGCCACAAATTCAATGCGGGTGTCGGGGAATTCCTTCCGGATCTTCAGCAATGGTCCGCATAAGTAACGTATTTGGAAAAGCGGGCCTGCCCCGATTCGCAACACCTCCATGCGGCGCTCTTGTGGAGTGCCCCATCTGAACTGGTCCACCGTTATATTTAGGAAACGGAGGACAAGAGATGGCGAACAAGCGACACAAG
>CANMIP010000006.1 GCA_947497945.1 uncultured Tropicimonas sp.
TGGAAAAGCCCCTTGGCCTTCGAAGCTCAGGCCGCGTAAATGAGAACCCGGAGCGGCACAAAAGCGTGACAGGTCCACTGTTCACGCCCTTGACCAGAAGGAAAACGACCCAGGCGATGATCAGGAAATTGATCAGGGCCATGATGAAGTTGCCGAAGGCGAAGAAGGCGGCATTGTCGCCCTCGCCGATGGTCAGGCCGATCGACGAGAAATCGATGCCGCCAATGAAGATCCCGATCAGCGGATTGATCAGGTCCTCGACCAGCGAAGTGACGATGGCGGTGAAGGCCGCGCCGATGATGATTCCGACGGCCATGTCCATGACATTGCCGCGGGCGATGAAGGTCTTGAACTCGTTAAGCATCTTTCTTGCTCCCATTCTTGGCGCCGATTCTGGCGCGAATCCGGGTATGCCCGCCGGAAAGCGCGACGTCTCTAGGGAATATTACTGATCAGCGCCGCCGACGGGGTCCCGGGCTGCGCGCATGAAAGCCCGGCGGTCGCTTGGCGACCCAGCGGATGAACTTCGCCAGCCGCGGATGCGCCCGGAGCGCCTCGATGGTCGCAAAATCGCGCGCCAGCTCGGTCTCGGTCAGCGTGGCGTGGATCTCGTTGTGACAGATCTGGTGCAGCAGGACCGTCGGCCCACCCTTTCCGCCCCGCAGCTTCGGCACGAGATGATGCAGGCTCTGCCGCGCCTCGCCCGGAATGGGACGGCCGCAGAGCGGACAGAGCGGATCCTCGGACATCGCGGCGTCTTCCTTACGGCAGGAGCAGCGACGCATCTCCATAGGAGAAGAAGCGATACCGCTCCGCGATTGCATGGGCATAGAGCCCCAGCATCCGGTCCCGCCCCATCAACGCGGAGACCAGCATCATCAATGTCGACCGGGGCAGGTGGAAATTGGTCATCAGCCCGTCCGCGACCCGGAAGCTGTAGCCCGGCCGGATGAAGATATCCGTCTCCCCGGTCCAGGGCGCGATCCCTTCCGATGCGGCGGCGCTCTCGATCAACCGGCAGGCGGTCGTCCCGACCGCGATGACCCGGCCGCCGGCGGCACGGGTGGCATTGATCTCGGCTGCCGCCTGCTCGCTGACCTCGCCCCATTCCGCATGCATCTTGTGCTCGCGCACATCGTCGACTTTCACCGGCAGGAAGGTCCCCGCGCCGACATGCAGCGTCACCTCGGTGAAATCGACGCCCATCGCCGCGATCTCTTCCAGCAGCGCGCGGTCGAAATGCAGCGAGGCGGTCGGTGCGGCCACGGCGCCGGAATGGCGGGCGAAGACGGTCTGGTAATCGGTCCGGTCCTGCGCATCGGCTGCGCGTTTGGCGGCGATATAGGGCGGCAAAGGCATGAAACCCGCCGCCTCCAGCGCGGCGTCGAAATCGTCCCCGGAGAGCGAGAAGGCGAGGTTGAGCTGGCCCTCCGCGCGACCGGTCACGCGGGCCGAAAACCCGGGCGCGAAATGGATCTCCTCGCCGTCGCGCACCTTGCGCGCGGGCTTGGCCAGTACCTGCCAGGAGCCATCGGGGCGCGGCTCCAGCAGCGTCACCTCGATCCCCGCCTCGGTCAGCCCATTGTCGCTCATCCGACGGCGCTGCCCGAAGAGACGCGCCGGGATCACCTTGGTGTTGTTGAGCACCAGCCGGTCGCCGGGGCGCAGGAAACGCGGCAACTCGCTCACGCGCGCATCTTGCGTCTCTGCGCCCTGCGCCACGAGCAGCCGCGCGGAGGTCCGCGGGGTCGCCGGGCGGGTTGCAATCAGCTCCTCCGGCAGGTCGAAATCGAAATCGGACAGCAACATGATCAGCCCCCAGAATTCGGAACCGGCGGCGGGGCGCGGAAGATCTCGCGGAACATGCCCGGCGTCAGCGCCGAGAGCGGGTTCACGTCGACGCGCGGGTCGTCCGAGCTGCCGCGCATCCGATAGGTGAAGCCGATGAGCCCCTCGCCCTTGCGGGTGAAGATCCGGCCGATCGAGTTGACCATGTAGACGGGCGAGAAGACGCCCTGCATGTTGAGCCGGTCCGAGACCATGTCATAGACCCCTTCCATGGAAATGCCGAGCGATGGCCCGACGCCGGAGGAGCGTGTGACGTGGACGAAGCTGGGCGTCAAGCGGAACACCGCCTCGACATCGGAGAAGAGGATGCCACCGCCGTTCAGCTCGTCGATCAGCCCGACAACCGAGATCGCGTTGACGAGCGCGGTCAGCCCCGAGGCCGAGCGCACCCGGATATCCTCGACCCTCAACTGCCCGTCATACTCGCCAGCCGTCTTGCGCGGCTGGAGGACCAGATCCATCGTCCCGCCGCTGGCCTGCTTGAAGAGGCCCGCCGCCTTGAAGACGGCCCCGGCATTGTCCGACTTGATCCGCACCGCCGTGCCGGCATTGCGCCCGGGCACGACCGTTCCCGCGACCCGGGCCTTGCCATTCACTGCGCCGGTGAAATTGCCCGAATAGCCCTTCGCCTTGGTCAGTGTGCCGCGAAACCCGGTCAGGTCGATGGAATCGGAAATGGTCAGCCGGTCCAGTGCGAGCGTGACCGGCGGCCCGGAGGTGGAGCCGCTGTTTGCCCCACCGCCAATCGATGTCTTGCGGATGTCGATCCGCCCGCCCTCGACGGCGATGGCCGGATCGCGCCCCGGCCCGCGCCCGGTCAGCGTCACCGGCGCATCGAGCCAGCCGCCGACCGAGACGCGCGAGAACCGCGCCCTCTCCAGCCCGCCTTCGGCAGTGGTCGTCAGGCTGCCGGACGCCGTCAGCCCGGCCGCCTGCAACTCCAGGTCCTCGATCGATGGTCGCGCGCCCAGCCGCCCGGCCAGCTCCAGCGTGCCGGCGGCGGCGCTTGCCTTGGACCAGCCCAGCGGCGGCAGGGACAGCCCGACCCCGACCAGATCCGAACTGAGCCGGTAGCGCATGGTGTCGCCCCGCGGCAGGACCAGCGAGAAACCGCCCCAGCCGGCGCCGCTGACCGAGCCCTCCGGCAGCCCGATCCCGAAGGTCTGCACGAACCGCTCGCCGATCTCCACCCGCCCTTCGACGGCGGGCGCCGCCCCGTCCTTCCGGAATGGCAGGTCAAACCTGCCCTGGACCGGAACGCCGTCCAGCGTCCCGCTCCCGGTCATTTCCATCGCCTCGGGGGTCGCCAGCAGGGTCACGTCCCGCATCTCCAGCAGCCGCTCGGGCACGATGACGCGCGAGGAAAGCGCGGGCGCGCGGGCGCTGATCCGGAACGCGACATCCTCCGGCGTCAGCCCCCCTTTCATCGGGAAGGCGATACGCCCATCGGCCCGCGCTTCGCCCTCGGCGAGCGCCACCGGCTGCCCGGCATTGGACAGGAAGCGGAAGGGCTCCTGGTCGAGAAGTGACAGCGCGGCCGTCGCCTGCGAGGTCGAGTGCAGCAAGATCTCGCCGGTCGACGGCTTCTGGCGCATGTCCCGGACCCGGAAGGTCGAACCCGCCAGGTCGATCGGGCCGCCTTCGGGCGGCGTGACCTGTCCTTGCTCAAGCGTGACCGCGAAGCGGTACCGGCCGATGGCCGCGAAGCCCGTCGCCCCGGTGATCGGCGGCAAACTGTCCATCGGCTGCAACGTGGCGTCGTCGAACTCGAAGCTCATCGCCACATCCGGCACCTGCCCGGGTTCGAAGCGAAGCCCGGCATGGGCGTTGCGAAGCATGCCGGCCAGCATCCGCCGCCCGATCCAGCGACGCGTCTGCGGAACAAGCCCGAGCGGCCAGAGCGCCATCAGCGGGCCGGCGGCCACCTCGTCGAAGCCAAGATCCAGCGAGACATGCCATCCGTCCGCATCCGCGCTGATCTGTCCCGAACCGCGCAGGCGCGTGTGCCCGAGCTCGCCCTCGGGGTCGGCCGTGCGCAGCGACATCTGCCCGATCCGCGCGGTGAAGGGATCCGCGGTCAGCTTCACATCGATGGCGCCTTCGTCGAACAGCGCCGGTTCCGGCAGGAATCCCGGCGGCGCCAGCCGCATGTCGGAGACCTGGAACTGACCGATCAGCGCCGTCGGCCACCCGGTCTCGATTCCTTCCAGATAGGCATGGCCGGTGGCCGAAACCGTGCCGTCCGGCGCCCGGATGTCGAGCTCCTGGAAGGTGATGCGGTTGTGTTCGGGGCTATAGCCGAAATAGGCCCGCGCGCCGTCGAAGGGGATCGCCCGCGCTCCGGTCTCGGGCTGGAACAGGCCGGTGCCGATCTCCAGCGTGCCATTCAGCGGGCCCATCCGCCCGTCTTCGGTCGTGCCGAGGATCACGGCGCCGGACACGCGCGCCTGCAATGGCTCCAGCCAGCTCAGCGCCGGGCTGTGCGCCGCGATATCGGCCGCAGCGACATTCTCGACCAGCGCCGAGACCTCGGCTTCCGCGCCCGCCTTGCCGAGGCTGAGCCGCAGGGCAACGCTGGCCGGCGTCTCGTTTGCTGTCCCCGGCTCTGGCAGCTCCAGCGTCGCCGAGAGCGAGAGCGCGTCGCTTGTATGGGTCAGAAGCAGGGTTCCGTCCGAGATCCGCCAGGCCTTCTCCGCCCGCGCATCCTCGTAGAAGACCCGCAGCGAGCGCACCTCCAGCCGTTCGACGGGCGCGAGGCCGGGCAACTCGAACACTTCCTGCACAGCGGCAACAGCCTCGTCGAGCGAGGCGAAGGCCGACAAGGCGCCGCCGTCGCCAAAGCCGAGATCGAAGGTCCCGTCGGCCTTGCGCCGCAGCTCCAACGTCGCGCCGTCGACACGCAGGGCGCGCGGCTGCACCTCGCCCTGCCAGAGCGCGCGCTTGTCGAGCGCAACCTGCAGCGACGGGACCGTGACCAGTTCCGCCCCGTTTGGGGCCGTTACCGTCACGTCCCGGAACACCACCTCCGGCAGCGCATTGCTGGTCATCCGGATCGTGATCGCGCCGACCTCGGCGCGCCCGCCGCCAATCCCGCGCGACAGGAAGCGCCCGGCCTCCTGGGCCGTCCAGTCCGGCGCCGGCAAGTCGCGCCCGGAGAGCAGCGACGTGGCGATGAAGAGACCGATTCCGAGCAGGACTGCGATGTCGAAGAGAATGAACAGGATCCAGGACAACACGCGCCATCTCCGCCGCACTTTCCTGCGCGGCTTCGGCGCTCCGGACAGCCTGGCCGGGGCCGGGGCGTCTGGGTCCGCCGGGCTCTCCGTGTCCAGGGTTTCCGTGTTCTTGCTCACACCCGCACCTTGTTTTTCGCCCCCGGGGCGTCCCCGGGGCCTGTTATCTGGGCGATCGGCCTGCTTCTTTGGCCCGTCCCCTTTATCTTCGCGCTGCCCGCACTAGAAAGAAAGCGCAGCGGACTGCCAGAGAGAGGAAAGTTACATGATCGACACCCCTGCCGGAAAGCCCCTCGCCGAGGGCGACGTTGCACCCGACTTCACACTTCCGCGTGATGGGGGCGAGGATGTTACCCTTTCGGCCCTGCGCCCGGCCCCCGTGGTGCTGTATTTCTACCCGAAGGACAACACGCCGGGATGCACCAAGCAGGCCATCGGCTTCACCTGTCTCCAGGAGGAGTTCAAGGCGGCCGGCGGCGAGATCCTCGGTGTGTCCAAGGACAGCGTGAAGAAACACGAGAACTTCCGTGCCAAACACGATCTTGGCGTGGCGCTGCTGTCGGATGCGGAGTCGGATGTCTGCGAGCGCTACGGCGTCTTCGTGGAGAAGAAGATGTACGGCAAGACCTTCATGGGTATCGAACGCGCCACGTTCCTGATCGATGGCGAGGGCCGGATCGCGCGGATCTGGCGCAAAGTGAAGGTCGGGGGACATGTCGAGGAAGTGCTGGAGGCGCTGCGCGCGCTCGGCTGAGCCGGATCAGGTCAGGACCGTCGGCAGCACCCACCAGCCCGGTTGCGCGGCACCGAGCCGCCCGGCAGCATCGCGGGCGGCGGTCTCGGTCTGGTAGAGACCAAAACAGGTGGCGCCGGAGCCGGACATGCGCGCCAGCAGGCAGCCGGGCGTGGCGGCGAGCGCCGCGAGCACGTCGCCGATCTCGGGGGCCAGCGCCCGCGCCGGGGCTTCGAGATCGTTTCTCTGCGTGGCCAGCCATGCGGCGACCTCCGCCGGATCGGCGAGGCCGGCGGGAATATCCGGCATTGGCGGGTTGTCCGGCGTGTCCAGTGCGCGAAACACCTCCGGCGTGGAGACCTCGACGCCCGGGTTGACGAGCACCGCCGGAAGCGGCGGCAGGGCAGGGACCGGGGCCAGCTCTTCGCCGATCCCGGACATGCGCGTGGCGTGGCCCTGAAGGCAAACCGGCACATCGGCACCGAGACCCAGCACGGCCGCGGCGTCGGGCAGGGGAGATCCGTGCAGGCTGGACAGAGCGCGCAGCGTGGCTGCGGCATCCGCCGAGCCGCCGCCGATGCCGGAGGCAGCGGGCAGGTTCTTCTCCAGCGTGATCGCGGCCGGCGCGCCCGCCATCAGCGCGGCCGCCTTGAGCACGAGATTTCTGCTATCCGTCGGCACCCCCGCCGCGCGGGGGCCGGTGACCGAGAAGCGGGTCTCCGGCGCGGCCTCGACCGCAACCCGGTCGCCGAAATCGGAAAACACAACCAGCGAGTCCAACAGGTGATACCCGTCTGGCCGTTGTCCCGTCACATGCAGGGTCAGGTTGACCTTTGCGGGCGCTGAGACCTCACTCCACGCCATTGGCAACGGTCAGGGGGTCGGCGCCTTCCTCGTCCAGCACAATGTCGAGCCCGACATCGAGCTTGCGCCGGATGCGATCGGCCTCTTCCGGCTCAGGGTCGAAGGACAGCGCCCGGTGCCACTGGAACTCTGCCTCGATCTGGCGGCCAACCGCCCAGTAGACATCGCCCAGGTGATCGTTGACGATCGGGTCCACCGCCATCAGCTCGGCGGCGCGTTCCATATGCTCGACGGCCTCCTCGTAGCGGCCCATCCGGTAAAGCACCCAGCCAAGGGAATCGATGATGTAGCCCGAGCCCGGCGACGCGGCGACGGCCTCTTCGATCATGGCCAGCGCCTCGTCGAGATTGGTCTCCATCTCGACATAGGAATAGCCGAGATAGTTCAGAACCTGCGGCTGGCCCGGGTTCAGCTCCAGCGCCTTGCGGAAATCCGGTTCAGCCAGGTCCCAGCGTTTCTCGCGCTCATGGGTGATGCCGCGGGCATAATACACGATCCACTGGCCCCGCTCCTCCTCCTCGAACAGCGCGATCGCGGCATCATAGGCCTTCGAGGCGGCGTCATAGCGGTCCTCGCCGCGCAGGTTGTCGCCCAGCGTGATCTGCACGATGGGGATGTCGCCATGGGTCTCGGCGAGCTGCTCCAGCACCTCGATGGCAGCCTCCCGGCGGCCGGAGGCACGCAGGGCGGCGGCGCGGCCGATCTCGGCGATATGGAAGCCGGCATCCTCGCGCGGCACGGAGTTGTAGGCCACGGTTGCCAGTTCGTATTGCTGCTGCGCTTCCAGGAGGTTGGCGCTCAGAAGGATGGCGTCGACATGGTCCGGGCGGAGGTACTCGGCGATCCGCGCATAGAGCAGCGTGTAGCTGTCCGCCGCCTCGCCTTCGAGCGCGCCGGCAACGGTGTAGAACACCTCGGCCAGCCCGTCCTGGACGCTGCCCACCTGCGTGAACGGGATCTTCTCGCCGGACTGAAGCTGTCCGAGCAGCTCTTCGAGCCCGGGGTCGAGATCATTGGTCCAGCCGAGCTGGATAAGCTCGATGGCCGCGTCATTGCGGCCGAGCTGGCTCAACACCTGCGAATGGGCGATCGCGCCGCGCCGGGTCAGGCGCAGCGGCGTGCCGCCCTTGCCGGAGAAGACAACCTCGGCAGCCTCGAAATCCCCTGCCAGTGCCAGCGCCAGCGCCTTGTGATAAAGACCGAAGGCAGCGAGGCCGGTGGTTGCGGTGGCCTCGTCGAAGGCGGCAATCGCCTCGTCGACCTTGCCCATTCCCATAAGCCCCCAGCCACGCACGAGCCCGTCCACCAGCGGCCCGACGCCCTGCGGCCCGTCCAGGCCGGAGATCACCCCGTCGTAATTCTCCGCCTTCAGCTCGGCGCCCATCAGGACCATGTTGGCCATCTGGCTGTTGTAGCCGAGCCCCTGCATCGCGCGGGCGATGGGCACGGCCTTCTCGATTTCACCAAGCCCGGTATAGGCGAGGACAGCGTTTTCCTGCAGGCCGGGATTGGTGCGGTCCCGCGCCAGCGCGCGGGCGAAATACTCGGCCGCCGCCCGGTAATCGCTGTTGAAGCTCGCCGAGCGCGCGGCGAGATAGGCGCCGGAGAACCCGCGGCCGGGCTCCTCCGCCATCGCCGGAAAGGCGAGACCAAGGGACAGGGCGAGGGCGAGCGGGAGGTTTTTGATCAGGTGCAAGGGGTGGCCTCGGTTGGATCTGTTGCCGATCAACCTAGCCCTGCAATGGCGCCGAAACAATATCGGGCAGCGAAGCCGATCCATTCTCCGCCTGTCGCTGACGGAAAGTTTACATATCATAGCACCGTGAACAGGCTTGCGCCGCCCGGGACCGGTGGGGGACGCAAATCCGCCGGTGGGCAACATCTGGCGGCTCCGGCGAGCGAGCGCTGCTACATCCGCGTGCAACGGCCAAGCCCAAGTCTCGCAACTGGAGGATGTCTGGCGCAACTGCATCATGGGCTCGCATGGTTTTTAAGGCGTCGGATTGAACGTCAAGACTGCGCGCCCCTGCAATCATTCGTGGCTGGGTGGCACCACTCGTCGCTCTGATTCATGTCTCATCGACGCGGACGAAAACCGGTCCATCGCGGCGGCCCTAACGAAAGGCCGGTCAGCGGACAAACCGGGCGTTGAAGTTTGATAAGCGAACGTCCGCTCCGCACTGAAACCTTAACGCAATCCAGAGCACGAAAGCGCTGCAGTCAGCGCATCCGCTTCCTTCTGAACGGGATACGGGAACATGCGCTTTGCGTGCGCAAGGCTGTACTTCGGAGCGATTTCCTTGATCCTCGACACCGCCTGCCTTGCGCTCTCGGTGTCTCCAGCCTCCCAGTATGCGCGCACCATTTGAACCCGTGCCGGAACAAATCGCGGAACGCGCTCCAGCACAGATTGGAAATGCCCTAAGGCCACCTCCGGCTCCCCCAACAACAGGTGGCGATGGCCTTGCGGGAATTCCCAACTTGGCGGCAGAAAGCTGTCTTTTGAGAACACCGTCTCCAGAAGAGGCCCGGCATCCTGCGGGCGTGCAAGGCGGTTCATGGTCTCGCCGTAGGCCAGATAGGCCTCGGAGTTTTCTGGATCGCGCGCCACGGCGGCGTCAAAGGCCGCGATGGTTTCCTGAGGCCGCCCAAGATACCCCAGCACCCAACCGAGCCGCGCGTATCCGAGTGCCGCTCTGTCGTCCCGCCTGATAGCTTCGCGGGCAAGATCCTCTGCCGCATCCAGCGTTTTGTCACTTCCGGGCAATCCAAATACGTAAAGCGTCGTACGGCAATAGGCCTGCTGCGCATAGGCGTTGGCAAAATCCGGGTCCAGCTCAGCCGCTTTCCCAAAATGTGACAGCGCTTCGACAAAGGCCTGAGGTTCATAGCGAAAATACGCGTAGCGGCCCTTTTGATAGGCATCATATGCTCGAGAATTCACGGTGCCGCGTGGTTGCCTGGCGGGCCGAGTTTGATCAGGTGCAATCACGGCAAGCAACCGGTCTGCGATCAGATCATGACCCGCCAAAAGACTTTCCTGGGACAGATCAAAACGCTCTGCCCAAATCTGCTGCTGCCCGGTTCCGTTCAGGATCGCTGCGTTCACACGGGTGCGCGTACCACTTTCACGGATGCTGCCATCAATGATGTGCGTGACGCCGTAGACGTCCCCCGGCACCCCATCCCCGAGCGCCTGGGTCGTGTTGTAGGACAACACGGTCAAGGCATCGTGTCGCGACAGGCTGTGGATCAGATCTTCGGTCAGACCATCGGCAAGATAATCGAGCGCAGCGTCCTCTCCGCCAGACCTGAACACGCGGACAAGCACGGTTGGCATCGGCCCGGATACCGTTTCCGGGGTTCTGGAAATAACGTCGGCAACAAAGCGAAATCCGCGCCCGTGGATCGTCTTGATGATACGGTTGTCGCGGTCGGTGTCGCCAAGCGCAGTCCGAACAGCCTTGATCGCTCCGGAAATTGCCCAGTCACTGATCGCTCGTCCTTGCCAGATCGCCTCAACCAGATCGTCTTTGGTCACAACGTGTTCCCTGTGACGGATAAGGAAGATCAAAACGCGCAGGCTTTGCGGCTCAATCCCAACCGGGACGTCGGAATGCGTGAGCTCAAAGGACGCTTCATCGAGCGAAAAAGCACCAAAACTCCAGATTTGTACGTTTTTCCGGCTCAGGGCGCATTCCTCCAATAATCCTCCAGAACCCACGGATCAGAAAGCCTAGACGTTACCTGGTCCTCGTGGCGCGGGGCATTGAACATTCAGGAGACAAACATGAAAACACTTCTCACAACAGCAATTGTTGCAGCGACATTCGCGGAGACCGCCATGGCAGAACGCATCAACGTGGCAAGCAACGCCAACGTTGCAACTTCGGTGGAACGGTTGACAGACGCCGTTGAAACCGCCGGCGCGCGGGTATTCAACACGATCGATTTTGCTGCTGGCAACGCCTCGGTCGGCAAAGACCTGCGTCCCACAACGGTCGTGATCTTCGGCAGCCCCAAAATCGGAGCGAGCGCATTGCAAACAGGTCAGACCATGGCTCTAAATCTGCCGCTGCGGATCCTGTTCTTTGAAGACGCCAATGGCCAAACCTGGGCAACCTATGATGACCCAACGGCTGTAGCACCGTCCCATGGTCTTGCCGCAGATCACCCGGCCGTTTTGGCGATGAAGGGCGCGTTGGAGAAATTCTCGGCTGCGGCAACCGGAGAATAGCAGTGTGTAAAATGGTGAAGCCTTCGCGCTTCACCATGCCGACCGTTCGTGAGCGCTGCAGCATTCAACAAAAAGGGCGGATTGTGTTGAAAAACTCCTGCTTGATCGGAGCGCTGGTCGCTGATTCAATTTCCGTGTTGAGCGGGAGGTATTAGCGATGATGGGGCCGAGGCAGGAAGCGCAGGCGGCGCTGTTTTATGAGTTTTCGCTCGAGGATCACGTTCCACAGGATCATCTGCTTCGGTCGATTGATCGGTTTGTTGATCTGAGTGGCATCCGGGCGCATCTGGCAGATTTCTACAGCTACACTGGCCGCCCCTCTATTGATCCAGAGCTGATGATCCGGATGCTGCTGTTGGGATATTGCTTTGGCATCAGATCAGAACGACGCCTGTGCGATGAGGTGCATCTGAACCTCGCATATCGTTGGTTCTGTCGTCTCGATCTGAACGATCCGGTGCCGGATCACTCGACGTTCTCGAAGAACCGTCATGGACGGTTCCGTGAGAGTGACCTGCTGCGCCATGTGTTCGAAATGACCGTCGGGCGCTGTATTGAAGAGGGGTTGGTCGGCGGCCAGGGCTTCGCCGTGGATGCCAGCCTGATCGTCGCGGATGTCCAGAAGCAGAACTCCAGCAATCCTGACGAATGGACGGCCAAGGATATTGACCCGGACACAGCGCCCCGAGCAGTTCGCGAATACCTGGACGCGCTGGATGACGAAGCCTTTGGCGCAGCCACAACAGTCGAGCCGAAGTTCACCGCGCATGCCGATCCTGCCAGCCAATGGACCGCGGCGCGCAAAGGGCCTGCATTCTTTGCCTATTCCGACAATTACCTGATTGACACCGATCATGGCGTCATCGTCGATGTCGACGCCAGCCGGTCGATCAAGACCGCCGAAGTGGGGGCGATGCGCAAGATGATCGACCGAACGAAGGAGCGGTTCGGTCTGGAGCCGGATTGGATCGCCGCGGATACCGCTTACGGATCAACCGACAACTTGGTCTGGCTCACACTCAGGCGGAAGATCCTGCCGTTCATCCCGGTCTTTGACAAAGGCGAGCGCACGGACGGCACGTTTTTCAGATCCGACTTCACCTGGGACGACGAGAACGAGTGCTACATCTGTCCCGAGGGCAAGGAGATGCGACACACTTGGCGGACCTATTCTGATCCCACCCGGAATGCGCCGAGCTGGCGATCGCGAAAATACCGGGCCCGGAAAAACGATTGCATGAACTGTCCCTCGAAGGCCAGGTGCTGCCCCAACTCCGAGGCGCGCGCGATCCACCGGGAGAAATACGAGATCGTCCGAGACTTCGCCCGGAGCTGCACGGCTTCCGAATTCAACGCGACGGCTCAGAGACGCCGAAAGAAGGTCGAGATGCTGTATGCACATCTCAAGCGTATCCTTGGGCTGCACCGCCTCCGATTGAGAGGTCCATGTGGGGTCCAAGATGAGTTCACCCTCGCAGCCACCGCCCAGAACCTCCGGAAACTCGCAAAACTCAAGCCAATGGTGCCAGCCGCAGGATAGCACGGCGGCATGGCCTCAGATTGCCTCGCCAAACCAGGCCGGAAATCCGGAGAAAACCCACAAACCCGGCAGCTTCCGGACAACCCAATAGTGCCGCGCCTGCGGAGCGTTCTGAAAACGGGAATGGATGAAAAGCCCAGGCAACCGACCATTGCCACGGAGCAAGCTATGCAGGTTCTGACCCAGCACCTCCTCCGGAATTTGCCGGGAAAGGGCGCAGGGCTCGGACGCTGTCGCGCTGGCAAGTTTTTCGCTTCACTTTTTTCAAGTGCGGCGAATGGGCGAATGGGTCCGCAGACCACCAAACGGGGCCTGCGGACATCTCCGTTACATGTTCGGGTAGTTCGGCCCGTCGCCGCCCTGCGGCACGGTCCAGGTGATGTTCTGGGCCGGGTCCTTGATATCGCAGGTCTTGCAGTGGACGCAGTTCTGGAAATTGACCACGAAGCGCGGCGCGGCGCCGGCCTCTTCCACGAATTCGTAGACCCCGGCCGGGCAGTAGCGTGAGGAGATCCCGGCATAGCGACCGAGATCCTCGGTCAGCGCCAGCCCCTCGTCTTCCAGCTTGAGATGGCAGGGTTGGCTCTCCTCGTGGTTCGTCATGGCGAAGGAGACATTGGTCAGCCGGTCGAAGGAGAGCTTGCCATCGGGCTTGGGATACTCGATGGACCGGCATTCGCGCGAATCCTTGGTGGATTTCGCATCGGTCTTGCCATGCTTCATCGTGCCGAACGGGTTCCAGCCCACGGTCGAGCCGAGCCACATATCGAGCCCGCCAAGGGTCAGGCCCCCCATCAGGCCGAATTTCGACCAGAGCGGCTTCACATTGCGCACGGGCTTGAGGTCCTTGCCGACCGGTCCGGTGCGCAGACCTTCGTTGTAATCGGTCAACTCGTCGCTCGCGCGCCCCGCCGCGATGGCGGCGTGTGCGGCCTCGGCGGCCTCCTTGCCCGAATACATCGCGTTATGGATGCCCTTGATCCGCGGCACGTTTATGAGGCCGGAAGAACAGCCCAGCAGCGCGCCGCCGGGGAAACAGCTCTTCGGAATCGACTGGTAGCCGCCCTCGGAAATCGCGCGAGCGCCATAGGCCACGCGCTTGCCGCCTTCCAGCAGGTCCTTGAGCATCGGGTGATGCTTGAAGCGCTGGAATTCCATGTAGGGGAAGAGATTCGGGTTGGAATAGTTCAGGTGGACGACGAAGCCGACGCAGACCTGGTTGTTTTCCATGTGGTAGATAAAGGACCCGCCGCCCGCGTTGGAGCCCAGCGGCCAGCCCATCGTGTGAGTGACCGTGCCCTCGCGGTGCTTGGCGGGGTCGATCTCCCAGATTTCCTTCATGCCGAGGCCGAACTTGGCGACGTCACAGTCCTTGTCGAGCTCGTATTTGGCGATCAGCTCCTTGGCGAGCGAGCCACGCACGCCCTCGGAGATGAAGACATATTTGCCGTTGAGGATCATGCCCGGCTCGTAAGACGGGCCCGGCGTGCCGTCGGCATTCTTGCCGAACTCGCCCGCGACCACGCCTTTCAGCGCGCCATCCTCGCCATAGACCAGCTCGGAGGCGGCCATGCCGGGGAAGATCTCGACGCCCATCTCTTCGGCCTGCTCCGCCATCCAGCGGCAGACATTGGCGAGCGAGACGATGTAGCAGTGATGGTTGTTCATCAGCGGCGGCATCATCATGTTGGGCAGCTTGATCCCGCCCGCCTCGCCGAGCATGTAGAACTCGTCCTTCTTCACCTTGGTGGTGATCGGCGCGCCCTTCTCCTTCCAGTCGGGGATCAGCGCGTCCAGCCCACCCGGGTCCATGACCGCACCGGAGACGATATGGGCGCCGACTTCGGAGCCCTTTTCCAACACCACGACTTCGAGATCGGGGTCCAACTGTTTGAGGCGGATGGCCGCCGACAATCCCGAGGGGCCTGCTCCGACGATGACGACATCGTAGTCCATCGCTTCGCGTTCGATTTCGCTCATGGCTCTTCCTGGTCCTGGCTCTGGCTGATCATTTATTCGGCACCCAGAATGCGTAGCGGAGGCGCTGCTGCGAGGTCAATCGTAACGCAGCATCATAATGACGCAGCGCAGCGTCAAATTCCGCAGGCGGCTCCGGGGCCGAGCGCGTAACAGCTATGCAGGGTGATTACAGAATGAGCAATGCAACAGCTCAAAAAACAGGCGTTATTTGGCCCAGTGTTTCCCGGCATAGTCCATCGTCTCGCGGGCATCGAGTGCGCGGGTGGAATTGCCCGTGCGCAGGTAGAACTCGGCCTTGCCGCCATGGGTGAGATAGACCGGCTGATGCGCCGCCTCGACGATGACCAGCGCGACATCCTTCTCCTCGATCCTCGAGAAGAGCACATGGACCATGGCGCAGGTCTCGCCGCCGGCAAAGCGCTTGACGATGTCCATCACGGCCTGTTCGAACCCGTCTCGGTCCTTGCGTCGCAGGCTCTGGTAGTCGCGCTCCAGCCCGTAGATGGCGCCGTCATCCTCGACCCCGATCAGCAGGTTGCCGCCGCGGCGATTGAGAAAGCCGACGATGGTCTTGGCGATGACGGTCTCCAGCGCCTTGTTGGGGCTGTCCTTGACCAAGTCCCACCGCAAGGTGGACTTGAACTCGACCCGATCGCTCTCGCCGCCGGCAATCAGGTCGGGGATGGATTGGGTCAGGGTGTCGGTGAGCTTGCGGATATCTGTCGTGCGCCGCACCAGGACCAGGGCGAAGAGACCGAAACCCGCTCCCATGGCCGCACCAATGCAAGCGAAAATGGTGCCGAACCGAAGCTGGCCGGGATCAAACATCCGCCCCATGCGACCGGCGATAAACTCGCCATATTGCCCGGGAATGCCCGCCGCCCCGGAAAACTCGAGCCAGAACAGCGACGCGATCAGCGGGTTCAGGACGAAGAAGCCGAACAGCGCGCCGGCCAGCATGAACAGACCGACAAAGGCGAACGGATTGCCTGTCACCGGGTGAAGGGTCTGTCTGGCATTGAGCATCATGGTCGGTCCTGCAGTGCAAACACGTCGGGCCTGCCGATACGCCCCTGTGGGGCCCGGTGCAACCGCGCTCGGGAGACGCAGGGCGGCCTTGCCCCGATCCCGCGCCGACCAACACGCGCGCGCCTTGCCCCAGCCACAAGGCACGAGATGAAAAAGAAAACCCAATTATCCACCAAGCAAATCAGAACAACTGCGATGACCCAGTTTTGTATGCCTCGCTTCGGTCCCATGGCCGCCATCACCTAGATCTTTCCGTTTCTCAGAAATCAGCCAATGTTCTGGGGTCTCCTGAAACGAGGCTGCACAATGATCAACGAGTTGAAATCCGTCCGCGATGTCTGGAAGAAAATGCCGACGGAGCATCACGCGCGGGTCTTCCTGGAATGAGCGATCTGGGGAGATGATTGCTTCTGCCCGCACCGTGGCAGCCTGAGGTCACGACCGCTGAGCAGCGCTTCGGTGCGCCCCGGCCTCTACCAGTGTTCCGAGAAGGAGTGTCGCTGCCACTTCACCGCAACCACGAAGACGCCGCTCCACGCGACCAAGCTCGATCTCCGAATCTGGATCCCGGCTATGTTCCTGGTGCTGACCTCCATTATTAGCGCGGCTGAATGATGGCTACTTGCCAGCGTATGTCATGGACATCTGCCGGACAGTGGATGGGTTGCGCCTTCTCGAAACGAACTGCATCGACGCTGCCGGGTTCTACGCGGCCGATCTGGTGAAGCTCGCCGCGGTGATCGACGGCATGGCGCGCGATCTACAACCAGATCTATAGCGTCGTCGACCGCATGCTATTTCAAGAAAGCCGGCGGTTGCGGCGGTTTGCGTTGCATTTGGTCGAGGATAATGAGGAAAGAAAACGCCCCGCCAAGAGCCCGGCGGGGCGTCAATCTTTCAGGGCCCGCTGTGAATTCGCACCCCAAGGCGTGTCTCTGGTTGCGACCCGGGCGACGGCCCCGAACTCAGCCCTTCCTGGAGGTCAGGAAATCAACCATCTCCGGCACCATCGTGTCGCCACGCCCGGCATCGGCCGCCGCTTCAAGGACGCCCTTGGCCGCGCCGACCATTCGCGACGGCGTCCCCAGGTCCGCGGCCATCTGGTGGTAGTATCCGAGATCCTTCTTGGCGTTGTTGACCGAGAAGGCCAGGTCGATCCCGCCATCGATGGCATAAGACTTTATGAAATCCATCATCCCCGAGCGCAGCGGCCCGGCCGACATCACGTCATAGACCGCCTGCCGCTCGATCCCCGCGCTGTCGGCCATGGCGAAGGCCTCCGACATGGCACAGGCCGTTGTCATCGCGAAGAAGTTGTTGATCAGCTTGATCGTGTGCCCGGTGCCGAGCTTGCCAAGATGGAACACGTTCTCGCCCAGTACGTCGAGCACCGGCTTGGCGGCGTCGAAGACGTCCTTGTCGCCGGCACACATGATGTTGAGCAGACCGTCCTTGGCATGGGCCGGCGTGCGGCCGAGCGGTGCGTCGAGATAGCCGGCGCCTTTCTCGGCAAGGTCGGCGCCGATACGCTGGGTGGACGCGGGAATGGAGGTGCCGAAATCGATCACCATGGCGCCTTCGCGGATGCCGGCCAGGACACCGTCCTCGCCATAGATGCGTGCCTCGACATTGGCCGATGTGTCGATGCAGAGCATGACGATATCGCTTGCCGCGGCAAGCTCGGCCGATGTCTTCGCCTCCGTTGCGCCCCGGGCAATGGCAGCGTCGACATTGCCCCGCGACCGGTTCGCGATGACCACGAGCGGGTAGCCGTTGGCCTGAAGGCACTCGACCATTGCCGAGCCCATGAGACCCAGACCGATGAAACCGATTGTAGGTTTGGCCATTTTCTTCTCCCAAGACGTGAGTTGTGTGAATTGACTCCACTGCTATGCTAGTTGGCGACCAGTTTCCAGAACCTCCATGCTGTCCCGGCACCAAGTTTGCGCAAGCCGCCGCCGCCGGCCTGCCTTTCCCTTGACATTCCGTCGCACGCTTGGGTTAAGAGCGTTCAACCTATTCCCCACAATCAATCCGTGCAGGGACCGAATGGAAAAGATACCGATGACCCGCGCGGGCTATGCCGCGCTGGATGAAGAGCTGAAGATCCTGAAGTCCAAGGACCGCCCCGAGATCATCAAGGCGATCTCCGAGGCGCGCGAACATGGCGACCTTTCGGAAAATGCCGAGTACCATTCCGCGCGCGAAAAACAGAGCTTCATCGAAGGCCGGATCAAGGAACTCTCGGGGCTGATTTCCCGCGCCAATGTCATCGATCCGACGACGCTGTCCGGCGCCATCAAGTTCGGCGCAACGGTGACAATTGTCGACGAAGACACCGACCAGGAAAAGACCTTCCAGATCGTCGGCGAACAGGAGGCGGACCTGGCGAAGGGTCTGCTGAACGTCGCCTCGCCCATCGCTCGGGCACTGATCGGCAAGGAAGAGGGCGACTCGATCGAAGTCCGGACGCCGGGCGGTGAAAAGGGTTATGAGGTTCTCAGCATCAAGTATGTCTGAGACGGGGAACGCTTGCAGATGAGCCAGGCACCGCGCAAACCACATATCGGAGACGCCACCCGTCCGCCGGCGCAAGACGGCGGTATGGTTGCGGCGGACTGGATTGCATTGTGCCTGAGCGTGCTGTGGCTCGCAGGCGCGGCGGCGTTCTTCTTCCTGCTGCCGGCAAGCTCGGGCCAGGCCGGGCTTGACCCGGCCCGCTTCGCGATGATCCTGCTGGCGATCCTGCTGCCGGTCGCGCTGATCTGGGTCGGGGCGACAGCGGCCAAAAGCGCCCGGATGATGCGCGAGGAGAGCGCCCGTTTGCAGGCGGCCATCGACGCGATGCGCCAGGCCTATGTCAGCCAGGCACCGCAGGGCGCTTCCGGTGTGCGCCTGCCGCTGGAACAAAAGCTCGACGAGATCGCGCATGCACAAAAGAAGACCGAAGCCGCGCTGGCGCATCTGACCTCGGTCAACTCCCGTGCCGCCGTGGCCGCGGCCAAGGAATCCGACCGCGCTGCGCTTTCGGGGCCAAAGAAGAAACCGGACGAGAAATCCGAAGACACCGCACAGCCCGCCCTTGCGCTCGGCACGCCTGCCGAGGCGCTGGCCGAGCCGATCCCGGCAGAAGACTTCATCCGAGCGCTGAATTTTCCCGAAGATGAGCGCGACGCCGAAGGTTTCCGGTCCCTTCGGTTGGCGCTGAAGGACCGAAACGCATCGCGGCTCGTCCGCTCGGCACAAGACATCCTGACTCTGCTCGCAGAGGATGGGATCTACATGGACGACCTCGCGCCGGATCGCGCGAAACCCGAGATCTGGCGTCGTTTTGCTGAAGGAGAGCGTGGCCGGACCATCGCCGGGCTTGGGGGCGTGCGCGACCGCTCTTCGCTCGCACTGACGGCGGGACGGATGCGCCAGGATCCGGTCTTTCGCGACTGCGCGCACCATTTCCTGCGCAAGTTCGACACCACCTTCGCGGCGTTCGAAAAGGAAGCCAGCGACACGGAAATCGCCGCATTCGCGGACACCCGAAGCGCCCGCGCTTTCATGCTGATCGGCCGGGTCTCTGGCACCTTCGACTGAAGCGATTCTTTCACCAAGGGACGAGCCCGTTCAGCGCTGCGGCGAGCAGTCAGGGGCGCCCGCTTCGCGGGCGCGAACGATCCTTCGGATCGTGCCTCCGGCGGGGATATTTTCTTGAAACAGGAAGAGAATCATCCGGTCACGTCTTCCTTTTTCCAGAAATATCCCGGGGGTTTGGGGGCAGCGCCCCCAAATGCCGGTATCTGTGCGCCGATCTGAGGGGCAAAACCGGCCTCACCGCAGGCGCAAACACATCGTTGTGGCATGGTGAAAGCCGAACAGCCGCGAGAAGATTCCAAGTTCGACCCGGTCCGTCGCCGCGAAACCGTAGCGTTCGTAGAGTGCGCGCGCTCGCAGGTTGATATCTATCACGTCCAGCCGCACTTCGCACATCCCGCGCAGGCGCGCCTCTGCAAGAACCGCGTCGATCAATGCACTGCCGACGCCTTGTCCTCGCGCGGATCGGCTTACGAAGATCCCGTCCATCAGGATTTGTCCTTCCCGCAGGGGGCGCTCCATCAGGTCCAGCAGCGGCCCGCGCCAGGCTGCGCCGAGGATGCCATAGAACCGCGCCATGTCCCGGAAATCCGCCGAGATGAGGCCACCATGCCGTGTCTTGATTCCGGCGACGCCGAGCAGCTCGCCCTGCTCGGACCATGCGGACAGGGCATGATCCGGCGACAAAGATGCCTCGATGAAGGAAAGGGCCTTGCGTTCCGGCGCCAGAACCCGGCCGAGCTTGCCGGAAAAGGCTTCCCAGAACAGCGCGGCGACCCGCCTGCGATGCGATTCCGGGAATCCCGCCTCGATCTTCATGACCCCTCCGGCAGCTTTGCGGTCAGCTTTCTCCGGGAAGAACGAAATACCCCGGGTCCGGACCGTACCCCACTTTGATATCGGCACGCGCCGCCGGCGAGTCCACAATGTCGGAGCGATTATCGGCGCTGTCATCATAGTAACGGCGGATTGTTGCGTTCGGTATCTTGTCGAAGGCCCGCATCGTGCTCTTGGGGAAGGGGGATCGTGGTACGGATTCGAAGCCTGGAATATCCCGCAGGATGGTGTTGATCGAGGTCGTGCAGAGCGCGTTCGCGACCGTCCCGCGGCTCTCGATCCGTTGCAGGATCCGCTCGGCATCCGCCGCGGAGACGGGAACATCGTGGCGGATGACGCGGAAGGTCTCGCGCGCGTGGTAGTCGATGAAGAAATCGACCATGTTGTCGGTGATGCCGTAATGCACGTCCGCCCGCTGCGGCGCATAGGGATGCCGGAAGGTGCCCGCCGGGTTGAAGATCACCCGCTGCGAGGCATTGACCATCAGCGCGCTATGCGCCCCCTCGTTGGAGCGGTTGTTCACCATCGTGAATAGCGTCACGGTTGGCGGCTCGTCCGCGCGATAGGCCGCCTTTGCCACGGTCTCGTCGCTGGCCCAGGGGCCGGGCTCGCCGCACGCAGCAAGCAGGAATGGCAGGCAGAGCGCCATCAGAAGAAGTCTCATGGGGCGCCCCCCTGTCAGTTTGCGAATGAATCTGGTTTGGGTCAGCCGTTGACCAGGCCAATGAAGATCAGCAGCAGGATGCTGAAGATCGCTCCCTTGGTCGCGAAGCTGATAAACCCTTCGAAGGTCTTTTCCTGCACGGATATGTCCATGCTGCCCGGCTTGTGCGTCTCGTCCGACATGCGTTCCACTCCCTGTCACTGTCCTGTCGCCCAATCTGCTTAAACCAAGTGCCGCCGAGTGTTAAGTCCGCCGCTCGCGAAAGTGAAGAGAGCTCAATTGCCCAGCAGCAGGAGCAGTGCCGAGAGCGTGAAGAGCCCGCCCAGCGTGGTCCCGAACTGCGCGGCGGAGGCAAAACCTTCGCGGGCATGGGCCTGGGCGACGACCGGGAACATGCCGAGCGTGGGCAGGGCCGCCGTCAGCACCAGCGCGTCGCGCATGTCGCCTTGCAGCGGCAGCAGGCCGGTCGCGCCGGCCAGCATGATCGCGAGCAGGATCGCCAGCGGGTGCAGCAGCAGCTTGCCGGCAACGATATAGCCTGCCAGCGCCCGCACGCCCCTGGGTTTGAGCAGCGCGAGATTGCCGCCGATGACGACCAGCGAGAGCGCGCCGGCGGCGGCGGCAAGCATGTCGATCGGCCGCAGCAGCGCCTGTGGCAGGCTGAGACCCGAGGCGGACACCGCGACCCCGGCCAGCATCGCCAGGACGAGCGGCCCCGTCAGCACGCGCCAGAAGACCCGCCCCGCGATCCGCAGCTTGCTCCCCTCGCCGCCATTGCCAAGTTCCAGCAGGGTGAAGAGCAGCGGCAGGAAGATCATGTTCTCGACGACGAGATTCTGCGCCAGCACCTTGTTTGCAATGTCCGGCATGGCCAGCAGCATGATCGGGTAGCCGATGAAGCCGCTATTGGGGCAGGTGCTGCCCATCGTGGCGAGCGTGGTTGTCTTGTGGTCGAAGCTGCGGCGGAAGGCGGGGTAGAGCAGCGCCATCAGCGCCAGCGTGCCGAGACCGTAGGGCAGCATGTAGGAAAGCTGGATTGTCTCGGCGAGCGGGCGGCGGGCAATGGCGGTGAACATCAGCGCCGGGAAGCCGAAATTGATCATGAACCGGCCGAACGCCTGCAGGTCCTGCGCCGAGAAGACACCCCTGCGGGTGAGCCCGAAGGACAGCCCGATCAGCGCATAGATCGGGAAGATGATCTCGAGGACAGAGAGCACCGTCTCAGCCGATCTTGCCGGGGAGCCCCTCGCCGATCTGCCCGCGATGCAACAGGAAATGGTCCAGCAACACGCAGGCCATCATCGCCTCGCCCACGGGCACGGCGCGGATGCCGACACAGGGGTCGTGGCGGCCCTTGGTGACGATCTCGGTATTCTCGCCCGAGCGGGTGATGGTCCGGCGCGGCGTGAGGATGGAGGAGGTCGGCTTCACCGCGAACCGGACGATCACGTCCTGCCCGGTGGAAATCCCGCCAAGGATCCCGCCAGCATGGTTCGAGCCGAAACGCGGCCCGTCATTGCCCATGGTGATCTCGTCGGCATTTGCCTCGCCGGTCAGCATCGCCGCCGCCATGCCCTCGCCGATCTCCACGCCCTTGACGGCATTGATCGACATCATGGCCGCAGCAAGATCCGTATCCAGCTTGCCATAGACCGGCGCGCCCAGCCCGGCCGGCACGCCCGAGGCGCAAAGCTCGATCATCGCCCCGACCGAGGAGCCGGCCTTGCGCAGCCCGTCGAGATAGGCGCTCCAATCCTCGACCGCGCCCGCATCGGGCAGCCAGAAAGCGTTGTTCCCGATCTCGTCGAGATCGAACCGGGCTCGGTCGATGGTTTGCGTGCCCATCTGCACCATGTAGCCGGTGACCTTCAGCTCCGGCGCCAGCTTTGCCAGCGCCGCCCGCGCGACACCGCCCGCGGCCACCCGCGCCGCCGTCTCGCGCGCCGAGGAACGCCCGCCGCCGCGATAGTCGCGGATGCCGTATTTTTGCCAATAGGTGATATCGGCATGGCCGGGACGGAATTTCTCCGCGATCTCGCTGTAATCCTTCGAACGCTGGTCCGTGTTGCGGATCATCAGCTGGATCGGCGTGCCGGTGGAAACACCTTCGAAGACACCCGACAGGATCTCGACCTGGTCGGGTTCGCGCCGCTGGGTCATGAAGCGATTCTGCCCCGGCTTGCGCTTGTCGAGCCAGACCTGCAACGCCTCGGCCTCGATGGGCACGCCTGGCGGGCAACCGTCGATCGTCGCGCCGAGCGCGGGTCCATGGCTCTCGCCCCATGTGGTGACGCGGAACAGGTGGCCGAAACTGTTGAGGCTCATGGGGCAGGCTCCTTTTCGCGATGGGTTTAGAGGGCGCAGGCGACAGGCTCAAGGGGAGATGGCCGGGCGTATCGGGGCGCAACCGCGCGCGCGTAAGCGCGCGCCACCCCCCAAGCGTTTGCGGCGCGCCAGCGCCAATAACGGAGGGGACGCCCCCTCTCGGTCGACCGACAGGTCCGGACTTGCGGGCGCCATGCCGCGAAAGGAAACCCGCGCCCCTTTCGAAGCAGATCGCCAGTCGCTGGCGGCCTGCCGCTACCGGCACCGTCGCCCGCCAGGCGAGTGCGTCACCCCTTGTCGGGCGTGTCGTCGGGCTCGCCCACATTTTCGCGGAAAGCGACCTCGAAGGCCGCCTGTTTCTCCGGGCTCGCCTCGGTCTGGTTCTGCGCTCTCCACGCATCATAGGGCATGCCGTAGAAAGCCTCGCGCCCGGCCGCCTTGTCCATCTCGATGCCGCGCGCGTTCGCGGCTTCCTGGTACCAGCGCGACAGGCAATTCCGGCAGAAGCCGGCGAGGTTCATCATGTCGATATTCTGCGCGTCGGGGCGGTCTTCCATCAGGTGCTTGCGCAGCCGGCGGAAGGCGGCGGCCTCGATCTCGATACGTGTCTGCTCGTCCATCTCTCTCTCCCTCAGTCGCCGCAATCGGCGAGCGCATCGGCCAGCAACGGCGCCAGCCGCCGTCCCCAGCCCTGCTGTTCCACGACAGTCCGGATCAGGTCCTGCCGGACCTCGATCAGAACATGCGGGCGGTCATGGCTCAAGGCATGGCGATGAATGGAATCTCCGGGCTGGTGCCCGGCATAGGGCTCGTTGTCGCCAATGCAGAGATCGCCTTCGGCCTGCAATCGCTTGATCATGGCCACGGACAGTGCGTTCTGCGGCGCCGTGTGCAGCAGCGCGACATGCCAGGGGCGCGGCGGGCGGCCCTTGAGCTGGGGCGTGAAGCTGTGAACGGCAATGATCACAGGGGCGCGGCGCGACGCGGCCAGCCGGCCAAGTTCGGCGTGATAGGGCCGGTAGCAAAGCTCCTTGCGGCGTTCCAGTTCTTCGCGCCCGGCATGGCGATTGCCGGGGATGATGGTGCCGTCATAGAGCTTCATCAGCAGCGTCGGGTCGTCTTCGCCCCGGTTGGGGTCGATCACGAGGCGCGAGAAGTTGGAGGTAATGAGCGGCGCTTCCAGCGCATCGGCAATCGCGTGGGCAACCCCCGCCGCGCCGGGATCATAGGCGATATGGCGCGACATGTCCGATTGCGGCAGGCCCAGCGTGCCGCCATTGACCTGCGGGGGCACCGTGTTGGTCGCATGATCGACCGTGATCAACCACCGGCTCTGGCGAGTTTCGCCATGGGTATGGAATGCGTGATATGTCATGAGTACGTGATGTTTTCCGCGCATGGGTGTATTGCGTCAGGGGGCGGAACGCCAGAGCCATCCGGGGCTGGATTTTCAGCGGTTTTATCGCTAACCCTCGCCTCGATAGCCGCTCGAAGGAAAGGAACCCAATGCGACGGATGCGCAATGTGAAGATCGTGGCCACTCTTGGCCCTGCCTCGGATGATTACGATACGATCCGGAGGCTCTTCGAACTCGGCGCGGATGTCTTCCGGCTCAACATGAGCCACGGGAGCCATGAGGAAATCCGCGAGTGGCACGGGATCATCCGCAATATCGAGCAGGAAATCGGCCGCCCGATTGCCATTCTCGCCGACCTTCAGGGTCCAAAACTGCGCGTCGGCGTCTTTGCCGGCGACAGCGAGGTGCTGGTCGAGGGGGACAAGTTCCGCATGGATCTCGACGAGGCCGAAGGCACGTCGACCCGCGTGCGCCTGCCGCATCCGGAGATCTTCCAGGCCCTCAAGCCCGGCGCGACGCTGCTGGTCAATGACGGCAAGATCCGCCTGCGGGTCGAGCAATGCGGCGAAGACTATGCCGATTGCATCGTTGTCACCGGCGGCACGATCTCCAACCGCAAGGGCGTGAACGTGCCGGACGTGGTCCTGCCCGTCGCCGCGCTGTCGGAGAAAGACAAGCGGGACCTCGAATTTGTCTGCGAGCTTGGTGTCGACTGGGTTGCGCTCTCCTTCGTGCAGCGGCCCGAGGACGTGATCTATACCAAGGAGCTGGTCGCCGGACGCGCGGCGGTGCTCTCCAAGATCGAGAAACCCTCCGCCGTCGAAGCCTATGACGAGATCCTCGAGGTCTCCGACGGGATCATGGTCGCGCGCGGCGATCTTGGCGTCGAACTGCCGGTCCAGGCGGTTCCGCCGATCCAGAAACGCCTGATCCGCGGCGCGCGCGCTGCGGCCAAGCCGGTCATCGTCGCCACCCAGATGCTGGAATCGATGATCGAGAGCCCGGTGCCGACCCGCGCCGAAGTCTCCGACGTCGCCAACGCGATCTACGAGGGTGCCGACGCGATCATGCTCTCGGCGGAATCCGCGGCCGGACAGTTCCCCTTCGAAGCGGTGAGCACGATGGATGCCGTGGCCGTCGAGGTCGAGAGCGGGCTGGTCTATCGCGACATCATCGAGTCGGCCCGCCAGGTCAACCGCAAGACCACGGCCGATTCTATTGTCGCCGCGGCGCGGGAGATCGCTGAGAATACCGGTGTGAAGGCGATCTGCTGTTTCACCCATTCCGGCACCACCGCGCTGAAGACCGCGCGCGAGAGGCCGCGGGTGCCGATCCTCGCGCTGACCCCCTTCACCGGGACGGCGCGGCGGATGTGCCTGAGCTGGGGCGTGAACTGCTTCATGACCAACGGGGATGTGAGCCGGTTCAAGATGGCCGTGGTCTCGGCGGCGCGCGCCGCACGGGCCGGGCAGTTCGCCAATGCCGAGGACAACATTGTCGTCGTCGCCGGCGTGCCCTTCAACATCCCGGGCTCGACCAATATCCTCCGTGTCGCGCCCTGCGACGAGCGATTGATCTTCAACACCGATCCGGAGTAATTCCAGCCGGTGGTGTGTTGCACTAAAGATGGATGACGAGACCGGGATGACACAGAATCCGGATCTGATATTCGTAATCGGGTTGATCGTGGGTGTGCTGGCGGTTCCATCCCTCCTGTCGGCCTTTTCCGAAGGGCGGTCGCCGCGGGCAGCGGCGATCATGGTCATGATCTGTGCCGGCCTGATCGCCGTCGCAGTGCTCCAGAAGCCGGAAGGAAGCTATTCCGTCGGCAAGATCCCGGAGATCTTCACCAAGGTTGTCGGCGACATCCTGCGCTGATCCGGTTCTTCGAACCATGACATCGGCCCCGAGCAATCGAGGCCGATGCTTTTGTTTCCGGGCTGCCGGCAAGGCGCCGCGCCCCTACGGGGTCCACAATTCCGGCCGTTCGAGGGCCGTTGTCGCGCGCACGCGCCCGGACCAGCGATCGAGCGCGCCTTTCTGCAATTCCCGCACCATCCAGGCCGGCTGTGCGTCGTCCGGCAGCGGGTGCGGTGTCTCGAACCCATGCGCGCCCGCCGGCACGAAGCCGCATTTCGGGTAATAGCCCGGATGCCCCATCAGGAAGACGAGCGATTGCCCGATCTCCGCGGCGCGGGCCAGCGCGGCGTGGGTCAGGACCTGCCCGATCCCGCGCCCCTGCCAGTCCGGATGGACCGATAGCGGGGCAAGCCAGGAGAGGGTGGGTGCGTCCGGAATGCCGTCCAGCCAGCCGCGGCTGAGCAGGACATGACCGCGCATCGCCCCGCCCTGGAACAGGACGAGGTTGACCCGGGGAGCCGCGCTGTCATCGGCAAGCAGGGCCTCGACGAGCTCCGCCTCTGCCGGACCGTCGAAGGCCCGCCGGTTGATGTCGAGGATTTCGGGGAGATCCGCCGCATCGGCGGCACGCAGGAGGATGTCTGTCATGTTCCTGACCATTCCTTGTTCAGCGATTGTCCGGGCGGGCGCGGACGCGTTCCCGCCCCAGGCGCGAGGCGTGATAGGGCCGTCCGGCACGGGACTGGACCAGCCGCTTTCGCTTGAGCTTGTTGAAGATGTCGAGTGTGCAGGCCGGGTAGCCGAAACCGTCCCGCGTGTAGCAGGTCACGTCAACCACCCGGCCGGCCGGGCTGCGGTCGAATTCGATCCGCCCGCCCTGGGCGAGAACGTGCAGCACGCGCTGCTCGATCCTTGAGATGTTCATTGGAGTCTGTCCGGAAGAATAGATACGTCTGAAGACCGGACGCCGCTTCGCGCGCGTCACGGTGCCTGTCCCGAAAATGCCGCTCCCCGAGGGGGCGCATTCAGCGGGTGGTCACAGTCTCCAGCATCAAGTCTCCGATTCGCATCAGGCGCAATTGCGCGCCGGTCGAAACCGAGTTAGGTGCGAGGCCCGCCCCGGTCAACCGCCCGGAACACGGGCAGAGCGCCCATGTTGCCGCAGCGAGACGGCCGAAGCGGCATTTTCCCCTTGCCAGGCAGGGCTGCGCGGCCTATACGCCCGGCTTCAGCCGTTGCGGCGGGCCGAAAGTGGCATGCCTGTCGGGACGGAACGACCAAATCCAATAAAGGAGCTGGCAAATGCCCAAGATGAAGACCAAGTCCGGGGCCAAGAAGCGGTTCAAGGTTACCGCCACCGGCAAGATCAAATCCGCTCAGGCCGGTAAACGGCACGGCATGATCAAACGGACGACCAAGTTTATCCGCACGGCGCGTGGTACCACCATTCTCTGCGCGGCGGATACCAAGATCGTCAAAAAATACATGCCCTACGCGCGCTGAGGAGCTTGAGAAATGTCCCGAGTTAAAGGCGGAACCGTCACCCACGCTCGTCACAAGAAGGTCCTGAAGGCCGCGAAGGGCTATTACGGCTCGCGTTCGCGCAACTTCAAGACGGCCACGCAGGCTGTCGACAAGGCCAACCAGTACGCCACCCGCGACCGCAAGGCCCGCAAGCGCCAGTTCCGTGCGCTTTGGATCCAGCGGATCAACGCTGCCGTCCGTTCCCATGACGAAGCGCTGACCTATTCGCGTTTCATCAACGGCCTGGCGCTGGCTGGTGTCGAGGTGGACCGCAAGGTGCTGGCCGACCTGGCCGTGAACGAGCCCGATGCATTCACCGCGATCGTCGACAAGGCGAAGGCCGCTCTGGCCTGATCCAGATCCGATCCGGACGAAACATGACCGCGGGCCCGCCGGCCCGCGGTTTTTTTATGCGTACCGAAGGCGTTGCGTGACCTGGCAGGGCGACCATGCAGGTTTCGATCACGGGGCCACACTGCTGCCCGATTCTGTCTCAATTCGGCTCCAATTTCTGGATAATTTGATCTGAATTGGCCGAGTTCTTCGGTTGGTACGAGTTTTCTGGGTGCGTGGGGCAATGGCCAGGATCAGCGAGTTACATTACTCGAACGCGTATGCGCGCAGT
Organism: uncultured Tropicimonas sp.; assembly: GCA_947497945.1. Classification (GTDB taxonomy): domain Bacteria; phylum Pseudomonadota; class Alphaproteobacteria; order Rhodobacterales; family Rhodobacteraceae; genus Tropicimonas. Next base: position 28,242 of record CANMIP010000006.1, read on the forward strand.
TCGGGCGAGTCCGAGTTCGTGGAGGTCTCACTGTCGGCGACAGAGGATCCGAACGACTTCTCGATTGTTCTCTACAATCACGACGGCAGTTCCGGGCTGACGGTCAACCTGGGCAGTTCCGGGCTGACGCCGGACTGGGATGTCGCGTCGCAGGAATGGGTCTGGGTCCTCTCGGCCGATGACTACAACTTCCTGCTGACGGATCCGGATTCGAATGCGAGCAACAATTACGAGGCGGCGGCGCTGGTCGACGTCTCCGATGGAGCCGTCCTCGATTTCTACGATATCGGCGGCGGCACGCAGGGGATCACCGCAACGGACGGGCTGGCGGCCGGCGCCGTGTCCGAGAACCTTGCCGTCCCGACCGGTCCGAACGCCGCGACCTACACGCTCCAGTTCAACCAGCCCGACCCCACGGTTCTCGTGTACGACGCCGTCTCGGCGGGCTCCAGCGGCACGATCTGTTTCGCCGAAGGAACGCTGATCAAGACGCCCGAAGGCGAGCGCCCGGTCGAAACACTCGGTGTCGGCGCCAGGGTGCTGACGGTCGATAGCGGCGCCCAGGCCATTCGCTGGATCGGCGGGCGCCGGGTTCCGGCAGAGGGAAAGCTGGCGCCGATCCGCATCGCCGCCGGCACGCTCGGGTGCCGGCAGGAGCTGCTTGTCTCGCCGCAGCACCGGATGCTGGTGACCGGGCCGGGGCTCGAACTGCAATCGGGACACCGCGAAGCGCTTGTCGCGGCGACACATCTGGTCGATGGCAGCACGGTGACCCGCGCGCCCGGCGGCATGGTCACCTATTACCACTTCATGTTCGACCGCCACGAGCTGGTCTGGGCCAATGGCGCCGTTGCGGAGAGCTTCTATGTCTCCGAGACCAGCCTCGGGGCGATGCCGACGCCGATGAAGGACGAGTTCGCGGCGATCTTCCCGGAGCTTGTCGCCGATACGGACGCGTTCGGTGCGGCTGCGCGGCCCTTCCTGAAGGGCAGGGAAGCGCGCGCGCTGGACGTTCTGCACTGATCGCGGGCGCCTGCTCTTGCCTTCGGGAGCCGGTGTGATACGCCCTCGCCAAATCTTTGACGCCGGGGAGTCGCGCTCCCCGAACACCGGGAGTCCGCCATGGAAGAGCTGAGGCAGAAATACATTGCCGCCATTTCCGAGGCCGCCGACGAGGCTGCGCTCGAAGCGCTCAGGGTACAGGCCGTGGGCAAGAAGGGCGAGGTCAGCCTGAAGATGCGGGAACTGGGCAAGATGACGCCCGAGGAGCGCCAGGTCGCCGGACCGGCGCTGAACGCGCTCAAGGACGAGATCAACTCCGCGCTCGCCGCCAAGAAATCCGCGCTGGCCGATGCCGCGCTGGATGAACGCCTGAAAGCGGAATGGCTGGACGTGACGCTGCCGGCCCGCCCCGGACGCACCGGCACGATCCACCCGATCAGCCAGGTCACCGAGGAGGTTACCGCGATCTTCGCCGATATGGGCTTCGCGGTCGCCGAAGGGCCGCAGATCGAGGATGACTGGCACAATTTCGACGCGCTGAACATTCCCGGCCACCACCCGGCCCGCGCCGAGATGGACACGTTCTACATGTCCCGCAAGGAGGGCGACAATCGCCCGCCGCATGTGCTGCGCACCCATACCTCGCCGGTGCAGATCCGCTCCATGCTCCAGCAGGGCGCGCCGATCCGCATCATCGCGCCGGGCCGCGTCTACCGCGCCGATTACGACCAGACCCACACTCCGATGTTCCACCAGGTCGAGGGGCTCGCCATCGGCGAGGACATCTCGATGGCGAACCTGAAATGGGTGCTGGAGGAGTTCTGCCGCGCCTTCTTCGAGGTCGACAATGTCGAGCTGCGTTTCCGCGCCTCGCATTTCCCCTTCACGGAGCCCTCCGCCGAGGTCGATATCCGCTGCTCCTGGGAAGGCGGCACGCTGAAGCTGGGCGAAGGCGATGACTGGCTCGAAATCCTCGGCTCCGGCATGGTCCACCCGAAGGTCCTGCAATCGGGTGGCATCGACCCGGACAAGTGGCAGGGCTTTGCCTTCGGCCTCGGGATCGACCGGATCGCGATGCTGAAATACGGCATCCCGGACCTGCGCGCCTTCTTCGACAGCGACCTGCGCTGGCTGCGCCATTATGGCTTCGCGGCGCTTGATACGCCGTCGATCCACGCCGGCATCAGCCGATAGCGACAAGCGGTGCCTGATCCGGACGATTCTGCCCGGTAAGCGGGCAGGGCGGCCATTGGTTGACCGGACGAACTGCGCGGAAGACCGTTCTCCCGGGGGCCGGGGCAGCGCCCACCGTCCTGTTAGCGCCCCACGCCTTGACGCGCGGTCGCATCCCGCTAGGGTGCCGCGAAATCGCAAGAAGGACAGGGAGATCCTCATGCCGCAGCGCCTGCATCTCGTTTTCGGTGGCGAACTCGTCGATCCGTCGAAGAATGTTTTCAAGAATGTCGATGACATCCATATCGTGGGCATGTTCCCCGATTACGCCTCAGCGCATGACGCCTGGAAGGAAAACGCGCAAAAGACCGTCGATAACGCCCATATGCGGTATTTCCTGGCCCATATCCATCGCCTCCAGGACGAGGAACAGGAAGCCTCGACCACCGAGGAACTTGGCTGAGGCCACCCTTGACGGCGATGTCCCTTCCGCGCCTCCGGGCGCGCCTGCGCAGCTCGGCGGAGGCACGCAGGCTCGCCCTCCTGGCGCAGCGTGGTGGCGAGGCGGGGCGCGTGGCCGCTGAACAGCTCGGCCGCAGCGAACGGTTGCGGCCGCCGGGCCCGCTGCTCTGGTGCCATGTCCCCGGCATGGTCGAACCCGGCGCGCTTGGTTCGCTCCGGGAGCGGCTCGAGGAAGACCTGGTGCGGGTGTCCCTGCTGGTGACCACGGCCGACATGGACCGCTGTCAAGAGAGTGCGCGCGCCGAAGGGTTGATCTGCCAGCACCGCCTGATCGATTCCGTGCGGGTCGCGCAGCAGTTTCTCGATCACTGGCAACCCGATGCCGCGCTCTGGTTCGAGCGGGCCGATGACCCGCAGCTTCTCGAGACCTGCGCCGCTCGCGGCGTGCCGCTCTTCCTTCAGAACGCGGTGGCTCCGATATGCAGCACGGTGCGCCAGCGGACCCATGAGCGACGCCAGCTCGGCCTGTTCCAGCGCGTCTTCGCGCTCGATCCGCCGGAATATGAGGGCATCCGGGCACTTGGCGCGGTGCCGGCGCGGGTCGAGGTGACGGGGCGGCTGACGCGGATCGCCCATCCGCCCTACTGCCTCGAAGCGGAACGGGCGGAGCTTGCCACGGCGCTGCGCGGGCGGCCGGTCTGGCTGGCCGCCTGTCCTGATCCGAGCGAGCTGCCCGACATCCTCGCCGCGCACAGGAAGGCCCGCCGCGTTGCCCACAGGCTGCTGCTGATCCTCGTCCCCCGGCACGAGCAGGATGCACCCGAACTGGCCCGCAAATTGCGTGCCGAGCACTGGAATGTCGCCCGCCGCGATGCCGACGAGGAGCCGGACGAGGCGACGGATATCTTCATCGGCGATTTCCCGGACGAGCTTGGGCTCTATTACCGGCTTGCCCCGATCACCTTTCTCGGCGGCACCCTGTCGGACACGGAAGTGCCGGAAGCGGTGCATCCGGCGACGCTCGGCTCGGCGATCATCGCCGGACCGTTCTCCGGCAACCAGGCCGAGACGCTGCGACGGCTGCGCCGGGGCGGGGCGTGCCGCCTGATCGTCGAGGGAAAGCGGCTCGGGCCGGCGCTGACCGAGCTGATGGCGCCCGAGAAGGCGGCGCTGCTGGCCCTCAACGCCTGGGATATCGCCTCGGATGGAAGCCCGGTGCTCGACCGGCTGGTCTCCGTGCTGTTGCCGGCCCTGCAAGCAAGGAGAGAGTGATGCGTGCGCCGTCCTTCTGGAACTCTGCCGCGGAGCACCCCGGTCTCGCCGCCCGGCTGCTGGCACCGCTGGGCGGGCTCTACGCGGCCGCGACCGCGCGCCGGTTGCGCAAGGGGACAGGATATCGCGCCGCGGTGCCGGTGATCTGCATCGGCAACCTGAGTGCCGGCGGGACCGGCAAGACGCCGACCGTGCTGGCGCTGGCGCAGCGCCTGGGCGAGGGCGTGCACGTGGTGTCGCGTGGCTATGGCGGGCGGCTGGGGGGGCCGGTGCGGGTCGATCCGGCTGTCCATCTGGCGGAGGATGTCGGCGATGAGCCGCTGCTGATCGCGGCCTTCGCCCCGGCCTGGGTCGCGAAGGATCGCGCCGCCGGGGTCCGGGCGGCGGAAGCCGCGGGCGCGCGCTGGATCCTGCTCGATGACGGGTTTCAGAACCCTTCCGTGGAGAAGGCGCTGTCCATCGTCGTGGTGGATGCGGCGCGGGGCTTCGGCAACGGCCGCTGCATCCCGGCGGGGCCGCTGCGCGAGCCGGTGCCGGTCGGGCTGGCGCGGGCGGACCTGCTGCTCTCCATCGGCGGACCGGAGATGCAGGCGCGGTTCGACGCCGCCTGGGGCGGGACGGTCGCTGCGACGGGGCTGCCGCTGGCGCGTGCCGCCCTCCAGCCACTCCAGACCGGGATGGACTGGCCGGGGCTGCGGGTGCTGGCCTTTGCCGGGATCGGCTATCCGGAGAAGTTCTTTGCCACGCTGCGCGGGCTCGGCGCGGAGGTGCTGCGGGCCGAAGCGCTGGAAGATCACCAGCCCTTGACGCCGGCGCTGATCACCCGGCTGGAAGCCGAGGCGAAGCTGCTCGGCGCGCAGCTCGTCACAACGGAAAAGGATGCCGTGCGCATGCCGGCATCCTTCAGGCGGAACGTGCTGACCGTTCCGGTGCGCCTCGAACTGGAGGACTGGGCGCCGCTGGAAACCCTGCTGGCGCCCTTTCGCGACTGATTACTCCGCGAGTTTCTCGTCGAGGATCTTGGCGAAATCCTCGTAGGGCATGTTGGAATACTTCTTGCCATTGATGATGAAGCTCGGCGTGGCGTTGATGCCATGCTCCTCGGAATTGGCTTCCCACCAGGCGACCAGATCCTGCGCCATATCGGCATCCTGCAGGCAGGCATTGACCTTCTCGTCGGTCAGCCCGGCCTTGCGGCCGATCTTGCGAAGATTGTCGGCGATCTGCGCCGGCTCGCCGCTCGCCCAGGCCGAAATATCCTCGAAGATCAGGTCCTGGACGCCGAAATAGCGCATCGGGTCGCAGCGGGCGACCATCGAGGCCCAGAGGCCGTAACGATCGAAATAGACATCGCGGAAGGTGAACTTGATCTTGCCGGGATCGATGTAGTTCTTGCGCAGATCCTTGAAGACGGTCTTCTCGAAAGTCGCGCAATGGCCGCAGGTGAAGGAGGCATATTCGATCACATGCACCTTGGCGTCCGGATCGCCCAGCGACATCTCGACGATCTCGTGGCTGCCTTCGGCGATGGCCGCGCCGACCAGCGAGGGCAGGTGGGTCTGCGTGGAGGAGGCCTGCTGGCTCATCCAGTAGCCGATGCCGGTGGCAGTGACGGCGGCAAGGGCCGCCATGGTCAGGTAACGCTTCATTCGCGGGTCTCCGGTTAGGACTTCCTGTTCTTGTTGATCACTTCGGCCCCGAGGGCTTCGAGCGCGCGGCGCAAGCCCTCATCCGCCACGCCCTCGGCGAGGCTCTCGGCCTGCTGCAGGCTGGCCCGGTCCGGGCGTGCGGGCTGCGGCTTCGGGGTGGGGGCAAACTGGGCCTGGCCCTCGGCAAACCCCTTGGGCGCGGTCTGTGTGAACCGCAGGCGAGCAATGGCGTTGTAGCCATAGACCGCGTTGATCTTCTCGCGCAGCCGCGGCTCCTGCATCTGCAGCATCGGGCCCTGCGCGCCGGTGGTCAGCACGGTCAGCGTCGCGCCGAAGCCGCCCCGGGAATAGCTGACCTCGATCGGGCGGGCGATGGCGGCGGTCTCCGCGCCGACGATCTCGGCCCAATGGGTCAGCAGCCGGGTCTCCGCGAAGCCGCGCTTCTCGGAGGCCGACCGAATCCGCTGGGAAAGCAGCGACGATGTGCGCTCGAAACCGCGCTTGCGACGCGGCGATTTATGCGTGCTGTCCTTTGGCGCGGCCATGGCCTGACTTTCCTTCCGTTCCGGCCTATCTTACCTGCTTGTGCGACAGGGACCAGCGCTTCGCTGCGTGGGAGTATAAATATTGCGTGACACGGATCTTCAGGCGGCCGGGGGGGCGCTGCTGGCCTGGTATGACAGGCATGCCCGCGAGATGCCCTGGCGGGTCGGCCCGGCGGCGCGGCTGGCGGGCGTCCGGCCGGACCCCTACCGTGTCTGGCTCTCCGAGGTCATGTTGCAGCAGACCACCGTTGCGGCCGTGATTGCGAAATTCCTCCGCTTCACCGCGCTCTGGCCGGATGTCCATGCGCTGGCCGCGGCCGAGGAGGCCGAGATCATGGCCGAATGGGCAGGGCTGGGATATTACGCCCGCGCCCGCAACCTGCACAAATGCGCCCGCATGGTCTCGCAGGATCTGGACGGGCAGTTCCCCGACAGCCGGGAGGCGTTGCTGAAGCTTCCCGGAATCGGCCCCTATACCGCCGCCGCGATCGCCTCCATCGCCTTTGACCGCCCGGAAACCGTCGTGGACGGCAATGTCGAACGCGTGATCTCGCGCCTCTTCGCGGTCGAGACGCCCTTGCCGGCCTCCAAGCCGGAGCTGACCGGGCTGGCAGCACGGCTGACGCCACAGGCGCGCCCCGGCGATCACGCGCAGGCGATGATGGATCTCGGGGCGACGATCTGCACGCCGGGCCAGCCGGCCTGCGGCATCTGCCCGCTGGTTGGGCCCTGCGCGGCGCGCGCGCGCGGCCTCGCGCCGGACTTGCCGCGCAAGACCCCCAAACCCGCCAAGCCGGTGCGCCTTGGCTTCGCCTATATCGCCCGGCGCGCGGACGGGGCCCTGCTGCTGGAGCGTCGTCCGCCGCGCGGGCTTCTTGGGGGCATGCTGGCCTGGCCCTGCTCGGACTGGGGCGACGCGCCGCAGGAGATCCCTCCCCTGGTGGCCGCGTGGCAGCCCGTGCCGGGCGAGGTCCGCCACACCTTCACGCATTTCCACCTGCGCCTTGCCCTGCGGGTCGCGCGCGTCAGCGAGGAGGCACAGGCAAACCGGGGCGATTTCGTGGACACCCGCGCCTTTCGCCCCGAGGCATTGCCGACCGTGATGCGCAAGGCCTGGCAGCTCGCGGAAACTGCCCTTCCCGCTCTTTGATCCGGCGCCAAAAAGGCGTAGCGTCGCCGCATCTTTTTCTGCCCGCAGGTCCGACGATGATCTCCTCAACCGAAGTCGCCCGTTTCCGGAACGCGTTGCCGTTCTGGCTTTCGCTGCTCATGGTGCCGCTGGCCGTGCTCGCCGCGCGGCAAGGCGGGGTCTGGGTCTTCGTGCTGCCGCTCTTCTCCTGGGGGATGTTCTCGATCCTCGACCAGATCACCGGGCTCTACGAGGAGAATGCCGATCTCGCCACCACGGACGACCAGCTCGTCTGGTATCGGGCGATCACCATGATCTGGTTCCCGATCCAGTTCGGCACGTTGCTCTGGCTGCTCTGGTACGTGCCCGGGGCGGAGCATCTCTCGACCGGCGAGAAGCTCATGGTCTTCTTCGGCATGGGCGTCGTCTCGGGGACGACCGGCATCGTCTATGCCCATGAACTCTTCCACCAGACCAACCGGCTCGAACGCTGGCTGGGCGACCTGCTCATGTGTTCCGTCCTCTACGGCCATTTCCGCACCGAACACCTGCTGGTCCATCACCCCTGGGTCGGCACCCCGCGCGACGCGGTGACCGCGCGCTACAACGAGGGGTTCCACCGTTTCTTCTTCCGGGTCCTGCCGGCCTGCTGGCGCTCGGCCTTCCGGGCGGAGAAGGCGATGCTGGCGCGCAAGGGGCTGCCCTGGCATCACCGGTCGAACCCGTTCTGGCGCTACTGGGCGCTGCAGAGCACCTTCCTGCTGCTGGCCTTCCTCGTCGGTGGCTGGGTCGGGCTTGGGCTCTTCTGCTGGCAGGCGCTGGTGGCGGTCTGGCAACTGGAGATCGTCAACTATGTCGAGCATTATGGCCTGACGCGCAAACATCTCGGCGAGGGGCGCTACGAGCATGTCCTGCCGCGCCATAGCTGGAATTCCTCGCATCGGGCGACGAACTGGCTGCTGATCAACCTGCAGCGCCATTCGGACCATCATTACAAGCCCATGCGCCGCTTCCCCTTGCTGCAGACCTACAGCACCGACGAGGCGCCACAGCTGCCCTATGGCTACCCGGTGATGACCTTCTCGGCGATGATCCCGCCGCTCTGGCGGCGGCGGATGAACCCGAAGGTGCGCGCCTGGCGCAAGCAGTTCTATCCCGAGATCGAGGATTGGACCCGGTACAAGTCCGCGACAAACCCGATGCCGCGGAACAGTTGACCGGGGCGGGCCTGCCGACAGCACCAACCTCCGCCGGTCCACGAATGGCGCGCCGCGTCGGAGACCGCAGAGGATTGCAGGATCAAGCTCGACCTCCGACAAAAACAGGTGTTCGCCTCCCGTTCATGGCGCCGAAGGTCGATCAATGAAAACGGTGCGATTGGTCACCGGTGCCCCAGCCCTCTTTCTGGCCGCGACCCGGATTCGATCCGGCCTTGTGCTGCGCAGTCGTCGAATCTGCCCAGACCGAACGCGAACGGTCCGTTGCGGACATCCATCATACTGGCAAACGTCGCAGCGCTGCTTGCGCAGCGCTGCCGTTCATACGCTCTGCAGCATTTTGGCTGGCTCTCTGTCAACCAATCAGGCTTCTCGGTTCAAGACCTCAGCCTGCCAGCAAAGCCTTTTGCACCTCCTCGTCCCAGCCCAGATAAAACTTGTCTCGATCGCGAATTACCGGGCGAGCCATCACCTTGGGGCGGGCAGAGATCTGCGCCTCCGCTTCAGAGTTTTTCAGCCAGTCGTTGAGCGCCCGGTAGTCATTGGACTTTCGATCCACCAGCCGATCACCGAACTCCGTAATCAACTCGGCCAGTTCCGCTTCGTCCAGAGGCTCTGCCCTGACATCGCGAAAACTGACGTCCTTGCCCTCTGACTCCAACGCCTTGCGGGCCTTTTGACAAATCGCGCAGGTGTTCAGTCCGTAGATCATCATATCGCAATCTCCTTTGGCGACTACTCCGCAATCTCCTGTATCGAACACGGTGACGCAACCACTCGGTCCGGCCTGGCCGCCCGGACGCCTCCCGGACCATCGGCATTTTTCCGGGGCTGCTTCTTGTAGTTTCAGGACCGGCCCGATCCCGACCTCGGGCAACCTTTCATGTTGCTGCAGTGCGACCCGTCAAAGCTGCCTTTCGCTGCAAGCGCAACACCCGGATCGGGTCCAACGCACGGATCGCGGGCCCTGCGGTCCGAGCGACAATGGCGACGCAGGCGCCGGCATGGCAGCTTCGCCGTGCGTCCATGCCCTTTCAGCGCGCCATTTCAATGACCGCTGCAGCTCAGAGCGCCACCCCACCAAAAAAAGCCCCGCCATCTTTCGAGGCGGGGCAAGTTGGTGTCACTGTGTCAGGCCACAGGCACCGGCGGTAACTCTTTGAAATTTCAGCTCGGGCGCGTGCCCATCTCGGCGCGGATCTGCTGGCGCAGCACGTCGATCGGCACCGGCTTGCCGTCGCGCTTGAAGTGCCAGTAGGTCCAGCCATTGCAGGAGGGCGCGCCTTCCAGCGCCGCACCAACCTGGTGGATCGAGCCCTTGGTGTCCTTGGAGATCAGCGTGCCATCGGCGCGGACCTTCGCCGCCTTGCCATTGCTCGAGGTCAGCATCTCGCCCGGCCGCAACATGCCGCGCTCGACAAGCTGCCCGAAAGGCACGCGCGGCTCGGCGCGCTTGGAGGTCGTGACCTTGAGCGCCTCGCTGTCCAGCATCCGCACGTTGTCGATACGGGCCGTGGCCACCTTGCGATAGCTCTCCTCGCGCTCGATGCCGATGAAGTCGCGGCCCAGCATCTTGGCGACGGCGCCGGTCGTGCCGGTGCCGAAGAACGGGTCGAGCACCACGTCGCCCGGATTGGTCGAGCCGATCAGGACCCGGTGCAGCAGCGCCTCGGGCTTCTGCGTCGGATGGGCCTTGTCGCCCTTGGAATCCTTCAGCCGTTCGCCGCCATTGCAGATCGGGATCACCCAGTCGGACCGCATCTGGATGCCTTCATTCAGCGCCTTCAGCGCCTCGTAATTGAAGGTGTATTTGCTGTCTTCCGACTTGCCGGCCCAGATCATCGTCTCATGGGCGTTGGTCAGCCGCTTGCCGCGGAAATTCGGCATCGGGTTGGACTTGCGCCAGACCACGTCGTTGAGAATCCAGAAGCCCGCATCCTGCAGCCTGGAGCCAACGCGGAAGATGTTGTGATAGGAACCGATGACCCAGATCGCGCCATTCGGCTTGAGCAGCCGCCGCGCTTCGGCCAGCCAGGCGACCGTGAAGCGGTCATAGGCGCCGAAAGAGGAGAAGCTGTCCCATTCGTCATCCACCGCGTCGACAAGGGAATTGTCCGGGCGGTGGAGGTTGCCCTTGAGCTGCAGATTATACGGCGGGTCGGCGAAGATGAGATCGATAGAAGCATCCGGGAGCTTCTTCATCTCCGCGATACAGTCGCCGGCAAGGATCGTGTTCAGCGGCAACGCCTTGGGCGCCACCTTGGTCTTCATCTTGGTCATGTCTGCCTCGTCCCTGCGCCCTGTTCTGGTGGGCGTCGTGTTGAGGACCACAATGAGTCAAAGGCGAATCGCCGTCAAATTCTTTATTGAATCAAAGGCTTGTCGAATTCTCTTGATACAAGATGTTGCGGACCGGTGCGAAGGAACGCCTATGATGTGGGGTCACCCCCAAATCTCGGAGTGCCTTTTTGTGCACAGCTGTGGGGTAACCCGCGTTGCTCTCCCAGCCGTAGCCGGGATGCTGTTGCGCCAAATCCACCATGAGGCGATCCCGCGCGACCTTGGCGACGATGGAGGCCGCGGCAATCGACAGGCTCTTCGCGTCGCCCTTCACGATCGTCTGCCCGGGGCAGGGGATTTCGGCCGGCATCCGGTTGCCGTCGATCAAAGCGAGGTCCGGCAGGACCGGGAGCTGGGCCAGGGCGCGCTCCATGGCGAGATGAGAGGCGCGCAGGATGTTCAGCGCGTCGATCTCCTTGACGGAGACATGAACAATGGCGACCTGCGCGGTTGCATGGATCGCCTCGGCCAGCGCCGCGCGGCGGGCGAAGGAGAGCTTCTTGGAATCGTTGAGACCTTCGGGAATGGCGTCGCGGTCCAGCACCACGGCGGCGGCGGTCACCGGGCCGGCAAGCGGGCCGCGACCAACCTCGTCGACACCGGCAACGATCCGGGCGCCGCTCTTCCAGCCGAGGGTCTCAAAAGTCAGATCGGGTTTCATGCCCGAACCGGACCGCAAGCGCGCCCCGGATGCAAGCGGAATGCGGTCAGGATTTGCGCGGGAAACTCCCCGGGCGGGCAGACCAACGCCAACGGCCCGGAGCCGAACGTGGCGAGACAGGCCGCGAAAGGCGGAAGCGAGCCCAACCTTGCCGTTGATGCAGATCGCAGGACCTGTCGCATAGGGCGGAGAATGGCTGTTTTCCGCAGCTGCGAACCAATCAAACCGCAACGTTGAAGCCCGAATTCCACATTCCCTTGAACCAAAGTGCTTCCTGCGCTGCCGCAGGGGGCAATCCAGCGGTGTCTACCTGGCCGAGGACCTGACTGCTGTGCCGATCCTGCGGGCATCCGCCAAGCAAGCCAGAAAGGAGCAAATCCGGGTTTGGAGTCTTTCAAAAAAAGCGGGCGACCGAAGCCGCCCGCGTCTTGATTGTGAAAGCGAAGTACAGGCTAGGCTGTCTTGCGGCGGCGAACGATGCCAAACGCGCCGAGAGCAGTCAACAAAAGCATGCCACCTGCGGGGAGCGGTACCGGGCTCACGCCGTAAGAAACGTTGTCGTAACCGGCAGATTCTCCGGCGACGGCGCGGAACGAGATCGTAGTAAACGCCGTGTCGGAAACGAACCCGACAAACGACCGAACGTTGCTCGAAAACACGGGCATCGTGTAGGTTGAGCCGGCAAGATCGACGACCTCACGTTCGATGCCGTCATTTACCGCAAAAAGATCGACGCCGAAGTAGTTGATCGCCATGTCGAAAACGAAAGTAATGACATCGTTTGTAAAGCCAAGGCCCTGCACATGCGCGGTGCCATCAACATTCATGAACCCGCTGCCATTCGAGCTTATTTTGACACCTCCATAGGTGCCGCTGTGGGACAAGGTAAAATCGCCGACATCGACGGAGCCGGACGAAAAGGCGGCGTCTGTGGTGTAGCTGTTAAACGTCTCCGTTGTCAGGCTGCTTGCAGCCGTCTCAAACGAAGTACGATTGCTATATTGCGTAACGGCCGCGTTTGCGACACCGGTTGTGGCCAGCAAAGCCGCAAAAGTCAGTGTGATAGCTTTTTCATGTTAATCCTTGTCTGAAAGGTACCAATATTGGTCCGTATTTTGGACTTTCCGCGGACCTGACTTTTCGTGAAAAGACAGCGATCCGCCCACCCGTAGCGTTCAACCTACACGAATTGACACCAATACCTACAGAATTTCGCTTTGGAACGGAGTTCAGACTTGCGCAGACCATGTTTTGGCGGATCACGAGAGACAATTCGTGCTGCTGACGCGATTGTTCCCGAATGCGCAACAATCTCTTGGGAATCCATGATGCACGATCCGAAAAGCAGCCTCCGCAAATTGGGCGGGTGTCGAACCTGTCGGCTGTCTACAGTTTCCTGTTCGAGACACGCTCTTGCGCGGAGCCGGATCAGGCGTGGCGCGCTTTCCTCTGCCCCGAATCCGCCCGGCCCCCCACGGGCTGTCCCGAAAAAATGGTCGTAATTCCGGTCAAAACCCAGGGTAAAAACGACCGAAAATGCGTACGGAATCCCGAATTGGGGCCCTTTCGGAGGGATTTTCCGTTGTTGGCGCTACTTCACGTATGAAAACGACCGTATTTTCGGTCAATTCCCCTCCCGGTTTCGTACGAATTGACCGGTTTCTCTAGCCCGATGCGGCCTTTCCGAGCCCCATCACCCGTTGCAATGCCGGGCGTTGCATCATCCGGCCGAGATAGTCGGAAAGCTGCGGTTCGACGATGGAGAAGCGGGCAACCTGGGCCCAGATGCCACAATGGGTGAGCAGGATGTCGGGGACGGTCATGGTGTCGCCCATCAGGAACGGGCCGTCGGCCATGCGGGAGGTGAGCACCTTCTGGCTTTGCTCGAACTCCCATTTGAGGCTCTTCTTGATCGCGCTCTCGCGCAGCTCCTCGGGGAGGATGAAGCTGTGGCGCGCCGCCATCCAGAGCGCGGCGTCGAACTCGTCGAGCAGGAACTGGGTCAGGCTGTCCTGCCGGGCGCGCTCAAGCGAGCCGGCCGGAAAGGTCAGGCCGCCATGGCGGTCGGCGAGGAAGGCGAGGATGGCGGTGGAATCGGTAATGGGCGTGTTCTCGGCAACGAGCACGGGCACCTTGCCGGTCGGGTTCAGCGCCACGACATCGGGCGAGCGGGGCGCCGCGGAGACATGCTCATAGTCGAGATCAAGCTCCTCAAGCGCCCAGAGCACCCGCAGGGTGCGGCTCTTCGGGCTGCCGATTACCTTGTACATGTCCTGTTCCTCCCGCAGTCGCTCCACGCTGGCACGGGCTGCGCGGAGGGTAAAGGCGGAAATGCCGCAGGGGCGCGGCGTCAGCGGCCGTGGCTCTTGAGCATGGCCAGCCGGAGGAACATCCGCTCCACCTGCGCCATCTGCGGCGCGGTCTGCCCGCCCGAGCGCAGCGCAAGGTCGGTATCAACGAGGATCGACAGGGCGGTTTCGAGCTTGCGCGTTCCCCATTCCTGCGCCTGCCGGATCATGCGGTCGCGGCGCGGGCCGAAGATCGGCGGGCGCTGGCGGGCGATGCCGGCAGCGGGCCCCTTGGGGTCCGCGCTCGCAGCGTGCAGGGCGCGGAAATGGCGGGTGGCGAAGATGATCAGGGTGGTTGGCTTTTCGCCCTGCCCGTCGAGCTTCTGCATCAGCGGGCCGACCTCGCGGTGGCGCCCTTCGGCCACAGCGCGCAGGAGGTCGTCGGTGGCGGCCTCGATCGTTGCCGGGGCGAGGCTGGCAATTTCGTCGCTCGCCAGGGGCGTCTCGTCGCCGATCTTGTAAAGCGCGATCTTCTCGAGCGTCTGGCGGAAGTCGCCCGGGTCGAGCGCGCGGGCGAGGGCTTCGAGATCGGCCATCGCGGCGGGGTCGACCTGCGCCATGCCGGCGCGCTTCAGCTCGGCCTCGATCTCGGCACGGCTGGGCGGGTCGTCATAGATCGCGGCGCAGACGGCGTTGCCATGGCCCTCGAAGAGCTTGCGCAGCTTGGACGAGGCCTTGAGCTGACCGGCCGTGGCCACGATCATCGCGTCGCCGGGCTGCCACTCTTCCAAGGCGGCGACCATCGCCGGGGTCTGGCCGTCGGTCATGTCCTCCACCAGCACGGCGCGCTGTCCGGGGAAGAAGCCCGTTGCCTTGACCGCATCGAGCAGGGCGGCGCCGTCGCGGCGAAGCTCGGCGCCGTTCATCCGGGTCAGGCGCATCTCGTCATCGCCCCTGGGGCCGATCAGGCTGGCCACGAGGTCCTGCCGCTTTATCGCGACCCGCATCGCGTCGGCACCATAGATCAGGATCCCGGCACGGCGTGGATCGGGCTTGGAGAAGAAGGCCGTGGCGTCGCGCGGGGAGAGTTTCACGGCAGCCAGCTCGTCCCGGTCGCGTAGAGGCGGCTGACCACCTCGTCGGCCATCAGGATCATCAGGCGTTCCAGGGCGTCGGTTTGCGACGCGCGGGTGGCGACGGTGGTGCCGATCGCGGAGTAGCCGGTGAAGTTGCTCACGGTTCCGCTGGTCAGGGTCTCGTTCGTGGTCCGGTCGATGACGCTGTAGGTGATCCTTCCGGTCACGTGATAGCGATAGGTCGAATTGCTGGGCGTGATGGCGAGGCTGTCAAAGTCGAATTTGACCGAGTAATTGAGCTGGTACGGGGCCGCATCATTGCGCCCCAGCCGGTCTTCGATCCGATCGACAAAGGCAAAGCTGTACTTGTCCCTGGGCTCGCTTGGCAGGATCTGGCCGCGCAGGCGGTCGCCGGACTGGCCGGGCGCATAGGCAGGCTGGAAGCCGCAACCGGCCAGCAGGCCGGCGGCGACGATCCCCGCGACAAGCTGCCGGCGGTCAGACCACGACATTGACGATCCGCCCCGGCACGACGATCAGTTTCTTCGGCGTGCCGCCACCGAGCGCCTTCACGACGGCCTCATGTTCGAGCACCAGCGCTTCCACGGAGGCCTTGTCGGCGTCCTTGGCCACTTCCAGCTCGCCGCGGCGCTTGCCGTTGATCTGGATCGGCATGGTGATCGTGTCCTCGACCAGCATGGCCGGGTCCGCCTTCGGCCAGGGCGCGCGGGCGACAAGCCCGGTCCCGCCAAGCAGGGACCAGATCTCCTCCGCCAGGTGCGGGGTCATTGGCGAGATGAGCTGGGCCATGATTCGCATCGCCCGGGCCTTTGCGCCGGCGCTCGCCTTCGATTTGGCAACCGTGTTGGTGAAGCCGTAGAGCTTGGCGATGGAGGTGTTGAAGGCGAAACCCTCGATCCCGCCCGTCACGTCGGCGATTGCGCGATGCGTTGCCTTCTCCAGTGCGAGATCCTCGGCGCCGCCCTCGGGCGCGCCGGCATCCGCCAGTTCGAAGGCGATCCTGTAGACCCGGCCGAGATGCTTGTAGGCGGCCTCGGCGCCGGAGGCGGTCCATTCCACGTCGCGTTCCGGCGGGCTGTCGGACATCACGAACCAGCGCGCGGTATCGGCGCCGTATTTGGTGACGATATCGACCGGGTCGACCACGTTCTTCTTGGATTTCGACATCTTGGCGGAGGGGATGACCTCCACCGTCTCGCCCGTCGCCTTCACGGTCACGCCGGCCTCGCTCCGCTCGACATCTTCGGGCAGGTGATAGACGGGGCGGTCATTCTCGTCGCGCGTGAGATAGATCTCATGCGTGACCATGCCTTGCGTGAAGAGCGCGTTGAACGGCTCCTTGCATTTCTCTGGCAGGTGGCCGGTGATCTGCATCGCGCGGGCATAGAAACGCGAATAGAGCAGGTGCAGGATCGCGTGCTCGATGCCGCCGATATACTGGTCGACATTCATCCAGTATTCCGCCTCTTCCGCCACGGTTGGCGTGTCGGCATGCGGCGCGGTGAAACGGGCGAAATACCAGGACGAATCGACAAAGGTGTCCATCGTATCCGTCTCGCGCTTCGCCGGCTTGCCACAGCAGGGGCAGGGGGTGTCGCGCCAGCTCGGGTGACGGTCCAGCGGGTTGCCGGGCACGGAGAAATCGATCGGCGTGCCGTCCTCGTCATAGGGCAGCTCCACGGGAAGGTTCTCCCGCTTCTCCGGCACGACACCGCATTCCGCGCAATGCACGACCGGGATCGGGCAGCCCCAGTAGCGCTGGCGGGAGAGGCCCCAGTCGCGCAGGCGGAACTTGGTCACGCCCTCGCCCAACGCTTTCGCCTCGAAAAGGTCGATGGCGGTGGCGATTCCGGCCTCGCCGGTCTGCTCGGAAGCTCCGGCGAATCCCTTGACGTAATTCACCTTTTCGGATTTCAGCGGCACATAGGCCTCGCCGCCATCCTCGGGTGCCTCGAAATCGGCGGCGGGGTCGACAGGCGCGTAGGTCGAGACGACGGGCAGGCCGTATTTGCGGGCGAATTCCAGGTCGCGCACGTCATGGGCCGGGCAGCCGAAGATGGCGCCGGTGCCGTACTCCATCAGGATGAAATTCGCGATATAGACTGGCAGTTCCCAGCTGTCGTCGAGCGGGTGGCGGACCTTCAGCCCGGTGTCGAAGCCGCGCTTCTCGGCCTTCTCCAGCTCTTCTTCCGAGGTGCCCATGCGACGGCACTCGGCGCAGAAATCAGCGATTGCCGCGTTGTCCTTCTCCAGCTCCTTTGCCAGCGGGTGATCGGGCGAGATGCCGACAAAGCTTGCGCCCATCAGCGTGTCCGGGCGGGTCGTGTAGACCTCGACCTTTTCAAACCCGTTCGGGGCGTCCACCGTGTCGAAGGCAAATTGCAGCCCGCGGCTCTTGCCGATCCAGTTCGCCTGCATCAGGCGCACCTTTTCGGGCCAGCTCTCCAGCCCGTCCAGCGCTTCCAGCAGCTCCTCGGAGAAATCCGAGATCTTGAAGAACCACTGCGTCAGTTCCTTGCGTTCGACCAGCGCGCCGGAGCGCCAGCCGCGCCCCTGCTCCACCTGCTCATTGGCGAGCACGGTCATGTCCACCGGATCCCAGTTGACCACCGCGTTCTTGCGGTAGATCAGGTCGGCTTCCAGCATGTCGATGAACATGCGCTGCTGCTGGGCGTAATATTCCGGATCGCAGGTGGCGAATTCGCGGGACCAGTCGATGGACAGGCCGAGCGGCTTCATCTGGCCACGCATGTCGGCGATATTGCCGTAGGTCCAGTCCTTGGGGTGACCGCCCGAGGCCATTGCCGCGTTCTCTGCTGGCATGCCGAACGCGTCCCAGCCCATTGGGTGCAGCACCGAGAAGCCGCAGGACGACTTGTAGCGCGCGATCACGTCGCCCATCGTGTAGTTGCGCACATGGCCGATATGGATGCGCCCCGATGGGTAGGGGAACATCTCCAGCACGTAATATTTCGGCTTGGCCGGGTCGCGGACGGCCGCGAAGACGCCGGCATCATCCCATGCGGCTTGCCATTTCGGTTCGATGACGGATGGGTCCAGGCGGGACATGCTTACCTCGGCTCACGGAGTATTCGTTCCGCGGCTTGATAAGCCCGTGCCCGTCCAGCGTCCAGTGCGGCTTTTGCTGCCTCAGAGTGCGGTGTGCTTGATCCGCAATTGGCGCGCCCGGGAGAGAATCGCATCTTCCACGGCCCGCACGGTGTCCGGATCGGCCGGGCCGGAGCGGGTGTTGAGCGAGACCTTGAGCGAGCGCGCGTCCAGCGCGGGGTCCGTTATATAGACGGTCGCGCGATAGGAGCGACCGCCGCCCGGCGGTGTGCCATAGCCGGTCACGAAGACGCCGGAGAAGGCATCGACCCGTTCGACGGGCAGGAAGTTCAGGATGTCCAGCGAGGCGACCCAGAGGTAGCGGTTGACCTCCAGGCTGGTATTGGGGTCGTCGAGATTGGTGAACAGGTCCCAGATGGTATCCCGATCATTCCCGTCATTATCGACATACGGATTGAATTCGTCGGGAAGGTCGTTCGGGTCAACATCTGTCGAGATCCCGCCTCCCCAGCCGCAGCTCGAGAGAACAGCAACCAAGGCCAGCACCGACGCGATGCGAGTTCCACGTGCGAAGGTCATGCCCTTTGCCCCCAAAAACAACGTTTCGGCTGTGTCTAGCCGAGCCAACACGGCCTCACAAGTCCTTAGAGGATCGGCGGGGTTTCGCCACTGTGGCAAAGCTGCACCAAATCACAGAACCGCAATTCGCCCTGCCAACCCCAGCTTGCAATCGAGGCGCTGCGGAGCGAGATATCCCTCATACCCAATTCGGATTCCCGGGTTGAGGTGAACTCTTGAGATACACGAGGGAAAACGATGAAAAAGGTTCTTCTCACTTCGACCGCTCTGGTTGCCTTTGCTGGCGCCGCTGCTGCTGAAGTTTCGCTCTCCGGCTGGGCCGAGATGGGTGTCATTGGTGGTTCGGACATCACCGCACAATTCTTCAACGACGTCGACGTCGACTTCACCCTCTCCGGTGAAACCGACAACGGCCTGACCTTCGGCGCCAACGTCGATCTCGACGAAGCCTCTGGCCTCGGCAACGAGACCGACGACATGGGCATCGATGTGTTCGTGTCCGGCGAGTTCGGCACCGTGACCCTGGGCGACACCGACGGCGCTCTGGACTGGGCTCTGCAGGATCCGGCAGGTGTTGGTTCCCCCGGCACGATCGCTGACGACGAGACCGCTCACTGGGGTCGCCAGGACACGTACCTGGACGGTTCCTACGACGGCCAGATCCTCCGCTACGACTACTCCTATGAGGACTTCGGGTTCGCGATCTCCATCGAGCAGGACGATCGTTCTGACTTCGCGCTGGGCGACGACGATCGCAACGACTACCTCTGGGCCATTGGTGCCAAGTGGTCCCCGGAACTGGGCGCTGGCCAGCTGAAGCTCGGCATTGGTTACCAGACCGGTGATGACGGTGAAGTCGGCTTCGGTCTGACCGATCAGATGGCTGCCGATTTCGGCGAAGTCATTGCCGACGCTTCCGAAGAAGATCTGGACATTCTGGAAGAGTTCTTCGGCTACCGTCCGAGCTCCGACGAATCCGACGAGCTGACCGTTGCTCTGGGTGAAAACACCTCCGTTTGGGGTCTGTCCGCTGCCTACTACATGGACGCTGGCTTCTCGATCGGTGCTGTCTACTCTCAGTGGGACGGCGACAATGTTGAAGGCGATCACTGGGCGATCGGCGCGGGCTACGAGTTCGACGCTTTCTCGATCCACGCCAACTACGGTGAGCACTCCTTCGAAGGTGACGGCGGCGGTGAGCTGGATACCTCCGGTTGGGGTCTGGCCGCTGGCTACGACCTCGGTGGCGGTCTCTCGGTTCTCGCCGGCTACGGCTACTCCGAGTACGACATCAAAGTTGGCGACGACATCGATGGCAAGGACGACTTCGACACTTGGTCCTTCGGTCTGTCCATGTCCTTCTGATCTCCGATCAGAGACTGTTTAGGGAAGAGCGGGCTTAGGCCCGCTCTTTTCTTTTTGTGGTGCCGGATGATAGCAGGGAGCGACGATCAGAGGGACCGACCAAGATGTTGCCACTCAATCCCGCGAAGCTGCCGGAGATGGTTCGGAACGCCAGGAAACTCCAGTCTGCGGGCCGACTCGCCGAGGCGAGAGCGCTCTATGGCAGGCTGATCGAGATGGCGCCCGAACGACCGGACCTTTATTTCCAGCTTGCAGCGGTGAACTGGCGCGAGGGCGACGAGGCCGCGGCGGTCGCGAATCTGCGGAAGTCCGACGCGTTGAAGCCCGCCGACCCTCTTATCCGGAAGGTCCTCGCGGACAGGCTCCTTGCCATCGGAGAGGGCGCGGAAGCGCTGGAAATCAATGCCGCCCTGATCAAGGTCGCTCCGAAAGATCCGGGCCTGCGCATCGACCGAGCCTTCATGCTTCAGACGCTTGGCGAGTTCGAGCCGGCCGAGCAAGAGCTTTGGCGCGCGATGAAGCTTAACCCGCTGCGGGGCGAGCCTTACCGGATGCTGGCCCGCAACCGGAAAGTGAAGCCGCGCGACCCGCTGATACAGCAGATGAAGAAGGCCCTCGCCGATCCGGGGCTGCGTCCCGCCGCGAGGGTGGAGATCGAGTTCGCCATGGCCAAGGCGATGGAAGACACCAGGCAATATGACAAGGTCTTTCGTTATCTGCGGCCCGCCAACGAGGCGATGAAGAAGGGCTATGGCTACAGCGTGCAGCAGCGTTGGGACGAGGTCGAGGCGCTGATCGACTCCTTCCGGGGTTTCGACTTCAGCGCTCCGCCGGCATCCGATGACGGGTTTGCCCCGATCTTTGTCACCGGTCTGCCGCGCTCGGGCACAACGCTTGTCGAACGCATCCTTGCAAGCCATTCCCGGGTCAGCGCCGGCGGCGAGATGCCCTTTGCCCTGCGCAGCGCCTATGTGGTGACGCGCCAGGGCGCCGCGGCGTTCAAACCCATGTCGGAGATCACGCCCGCCGAGCTGGAGCGGATCGGAGCGAGCTATGAGGCGCTCGTCCGCAAATCTGTCCGCTTCGACCGGATCGTGACGGACAAGGCCATCCAGGCCCATCTGGTCATGGGGCTGCTGCGGCAGGCGATCCCCGGCGCGCGTTTCATCGTCGTGCGTCGCGACCCGCGCGATGGTCTCTACTCGATCTACAAGAACATGTTCGTCCATGGCACGCATATGTATGCCTATGATCTCGCGGACCTCGCCTCCTATTACGCGTCCTTTCTGAAGATCCTGGATTTCTGGCGCGAGGCGATGCCGGGCGGTTTCCATGAGGTGCAATACGAGGATCTGGTCGCTGATCCGGAGCCGCAGACGCGCGCCCTGATCGCGGCGGCCGGTCTCGACTGGGAGGATGGCTGCCTGCGGTCACATGAGTCGAAAGGGGCGGTCTCGACGCTGTCGATGCAGCAGGTTCGCCAGCCGATCTATCGCAGCTCGGCCGAGGCCTGGCGCCGCTACGAGAAAGAACTGCAGCCCTTGGTCGAAGCGCTCGAACGGGAAGGATGTCTCTAGGATGGGTCTGAACGAAATTCGCGAACGGATTGCAGTGGCAGAGCGGGCCGCCGACCGGCCGGCCGGGGCCGTCCAGCTCATTGCTGTGTCGAAGGTCCAGCCGCTTGAACGGGTTGAAGCGGTGCTGGAAGCGGGACACCGGGTGTTTGGCGAGAATCGCGTCCAGGAAGCGCAGGGCAAGTGGCCTGATTTCAAGGAGCGTTTCGAAGGGGTCGAGCTGCATCTGATCGGTCCGCTCCAGACCAACAAGGCCCGGGCTGCGCTGGAGCTGTTCGACGTGATCCACAGCCTCGACCGGCCGAAACTGGCCGCGACCCTTGCCAGGCTTGCTCAGGAGACGGGGACATGCCCGCCTCTTTTCATCCAGGTCAATACCGGGGAGGAGGCGCAGAAGGCCGGAATCCTGCCTGCCGATCTCGACGGTTTTGTCGCCGAGGCGCGGGCGATGGACCTGCCTGTCCAGGGGCTGATGTGCATCCCGCCGGTGGAGGAAGAGCCGGCGCTGCATTTCGCGCTTCTGGCGAAAATGGCTGCCCGGAACGGGCTCGCGGGGCTTTCCATGGGGATGAGCAGCGATTTCGAGCGCGCGATTGCCCTGGGGGCGACCCATGTGCGGGTCGGCTCAGCGATCTTCGGCGCGCGCGATTACAGCTGAGGCCGGAGAGCAGGGCGTTCCGCTCGGCGCGCGCGCACCGCTGCGCCGATTTGCTTCAGGACCGGAACCCGGTCCGGCGGGCCTCCTGGCTGGGCGCGAGGGCGCTCATGCCAGTTTCCGCACGGCACGTTTTCCATTGGTCACCGTAACGGTCTTTTCGGCGTCGAGCGCCCGGGCAAGCGAGGTGAAGCGCGCGGCCGCGACCTCGCCGAATAGGGTCGCGCTGTCGGGCGGCAGGCGCAGTTCCAGCGTTCGTTTCTTGGGGCGATAGTTCAGCGTTCCCATCCCGTCCGGATTTGCGAAGGAGAACATCGCGCCGAAACGCAGCGCCTTGCCGAGCACCTCGGCTTCCTTGATCTGCTTTTCGCTCAGCAGGCCGAGCAGGGGGGCGAAGCGGTTGTCGGGGCGGGCATTGCGGTATCGGTGTGCCAGCGCCAGACCAAGATAGATGCGCCCCGGATGATCGATCCCGCCGAGATTGCCGCGGGTGGCACTGTCGAAACAGACCTCGGCGCGGTAATCGGGATGCGCGCGCCAGTTGACGTCATGCAGCAGGCAGGCCGCCTTGATCCAGCGCGGGTTTCCGACCGGGTTCTTGAAGAGCGGCGCGATGAAGTCGAACAGGATGCGGCCGAAACCGGGGATTCGGGCGGAGGTGTCCTGCGAATGGCGCGCGGCCTCGATCAGCGGGTCTCGGCAGCGGATGCGTTGCGGCATCTGCTCGTAGAGAAGGCCCTCGCGGATGCCGTAGCCCGAGGTGACGATCTCGCGGATGCGGAACCGCGCCATCAGCCGGCGCAGCACTTCGCCCGCCATCGGCACCAGCGAGATACGGGCCATCGAGAGGCGCGCGCGCTTGCGCAGCTCCTCGAGATCCTGCCCGTCGATCCAGTCCAGTGTCGCGCGGACGGATTTGGGTTTCATCCGGTAGTCATGCAGCACGGAGAGCGGATAGTCTTGCCGGATCATGTCGAGCCGGGCGATCGCGCGCCAGGAACCGCCGACAAGGTAGAGCCGATCATGCCGTTCGATCTTCTCGGCGAGCATTTCCAGGACCTGCTGGATCTCGCGGTTGCGCCGCTTGCGTCCGCCCTTCATCGTCTCCAGCCGCAGCGGGCCGAGCGGCGTGGTTGCCCGCTCCCAGACCCGGCCGCCCTCGACCCGCGCCAGTTCCATCGAAGAGCCGCCAATATCGCAAACCAGCCCTTCGGCCGACGGCCAGCCCAGCAGCACGCCCTGTGCCGAGAGCCGTGCCTCCTCCTCGCCATCGATGACATGGATCGTCTGGCCCGTCTCGCGTTCGATCTCGGCGCAGAATTCCGCGCCATCCTCGGCCACGCGCACCGCCGCCGTGGCCACTGCCGTCAGCGGCGGAATGCCCATGCCGCGCGCAAGCATCACGAAGCGGCGGATCGAGGCAAGCGCGCGCTCCCGACCCTCGGGGTTGAGCTTGCCGGTCTGGTCCATGCCGGCGCCAAGCCCGGCCATGACTTTCTCGTTGAAGAAATAGGCCGGGCTGCGGGCGGCGCCGTCGAAGACGACAAGCCGGATCGAGTTGGAGCCGATATCGATCACCCCGACCCGGGCCAGGGCCCGGGCGGCCGGATCTTCGAAGATCGGTCTGCCGAAGGGGCCCCAGTCGCTCTGGGCCTCGACCATCGCTTCGTCCATATCGGTCTCCGTCTACCAGTCCTTGGACATTGCTCACTTTCGGCAGGCGAGGTCAATGACGGGTGCGGAAGGTCTCGGTTGCGGCGTGAGGCCGCGCCGCCGTCAACCGCTTGAAATAGCAGGGGGACCGGTTGCGGCCTCGGGAGCCGCGTGGAACTCAGGGCACGAGAAGACGCGTGCCCGGCGGGAGCAGGGGGGCAAGCTGGCGGAGATGGTCGCGCCGCAGCGCGATGCAGCCTTCGGTCGGGTGACGCGGCTTGCGCCAGGCATGTAGGAAGATTGCCGAGCCCTTGCCGGGCTGGGCCTCGGGCCAGTTCCAGTCGGTGGTCAGGACGAGGTCGTAGAGCGGGTCCGCGCGGCGCAGCTTCTCGTGGCTCGCCTTGTAGGGTTGGCGGACGAAGTGGTTATAGGCGGCGTCTTCGGGATCGTCGGACCACAGGTCCCCCGGCAGGATTGGCTCGGCCCAGGGCGCCGGGGGTGGCAGCCGGTCGGGGCGGAAGAGCAGGCCCGTAATGCGGTGGTGACCCCGCGGCGTTGCACCGTCGCCCTCGCGCTTGTCGGCGCTGAGGCCGCCGCGGCCGATCGCGGCCGGGTAGGTTCGTCCAAGAAAGCGCAGCCCGCGCGGGGTCAGGACGAGATCTTCCGGGCTCACAGCAGATGGCCCGACTTCGCGGCCTTCGTTGCAAGATAAGCTGCGTTCTCATCGGTGTGGCCGACCTTGAGCGGGACACGTTCGGTGACCTCGATTCCCTGCGCGCGCATCATCGCGATCTTGGCAGGGTTGTTCGTCATCAGCCGGACAGCGGAGAATCCCATCTCGCGCAGCAGCGCGGCGCCGATGCGGAAGTCGCGTTCGTCATCCTCGAAGCCGAGCCGGTGATTGGCTTCCACCGTGTCGAAGCCCTGGTCCTGCAGCGCATAGGCGCGCATCTTGTTGGCAAGCCCGATCCCGCGGCCTTCCTGGTTGAGATAAAGCAGGATGCCGCTGCCTTCCTCCCCCATCGCGCCAAGCGCGCCACGTAGTTGCGGGCCGCAATCGCATTTCAGCGAGCCGAGCAGATCGCCGGTGAAACAGGCCGAGTGCAATCGCGCAAGCACCGGCGCGGCGCGGTCCGGCTGCCCGATTTCGACCGCGTAATGCTCCTCGCCGCCGTCGTCAGGGCGGAAGACATGCAGCCGTCCGGCCCGTGCGAGCGCCATCGGCAGTCGCGCCGAGACCACCTCGCCATATTGCGCGCCACCTTCCGGGGGAAGGTCCGTGGCGAGATCCAGGACCGTCAGGTTTTCCGATTGGGCGCGTTCCGGCCCGGCCAAGGGGCGCACCAGCACGGCGGGCAGCAGCCGCGCTTCCTTGGCCAGAGCGATGCCGGCGCGGTGCAGCGCCGCGCTGCCGTCCCGCTCGGTCCGGAACGGACCTTTCATCGGCGCGGAGAGGTCGTCGGCCGGGTCCGCAACGGCCTGTGCCCAGTCGAGGGAGGCATCGGAGGGCAGGGCGATCCGGGCCAGGTCGCCGTCATAGGCCCGGGCCTTCAGCGTCTCTGCCCGGCGCGCCGTGACCGCGAGAACGGCGGAGCCACCCGCGGTCATGGCTTCGAAACGCGCCTTGCCCAATGTCTCGATCGCAACGACGAGCGCCGTCCCCGTTTCGTCCGCGAGGCAGACGGGCAGGCCCATGCGCAGGTCTGCCCGCGCGCGTGCACGGCGTTCGGCAGGGTTGGGGGATAGCGACATGGGACCTCCGATCCTTGGCGGCGGAGCGATACCATGTGACAAAACGGACCGGAAGTTGAAACAATCCCCGCGATTGGCTCACATAGGCGTGAAGCCCTTGCAGCAATCCTTGTCGAAGCCGTGTGCCGGCCGCATCTCGGCTCAAGAAGATAAGGGGAAATCGCATGGCAAATCTGAAGAAGATCCTGCTCGTCGACGACGACGAGGACCTGCGCGAGGCGCTGAGCGAGCAGCTCGTGATGACCGAAGATTTTGATGTCTTCGAGGCCGGTAGTGGTCAGGAAGCGATGGAGAAGGCCCGGGCCGGTCTCTACGACCTGGTGATCCTGGATGTCGGGCTGCCGGATACGGATGGGCGCGAGCTGTGTCGCCTGATGCGTAAGCAAGGGGTGAAATGCCCGGTGCTGATGCTGACAGCGCATGACAGCGATGCCGACACCATTCTCGGACTGGATGCCGGTGCCAATGACTATGTCACGAAGCCGTTCAAGTTCCCGGTCCTGCTGGCGCGGATCCGTGCCCAGCTGCGCCAGCATGAGCAATCCGAGGATGCTGTTTTCCAGCTTGGGCCCTACACGTTCAAGCCGGCGATGAAGATGCTGATCACCGAGGAGGATCGCAAGATCCGCCTGACGGAGAAGGAAACCAACATCCTGAAGTTTCTTTATCGGGCGACCGAGGGCGTCGTGGCGCGCGATGTGCTGCTGCACGAGGTCTGGGGCTACAATGCCGGCGTGACGACCCATACCCTGGAGACGCATATCTACCGGCTGCGTCAGAAGATCGAGCCCGACCCGTCCAATGCCAGCTTGCTGGTCACGGAATCCGGCGGATACCGGCTCGTTGCATGAATTTGAAGGCAAGAGCCTGACCCTAAGGAATGTGTTAACCATTCCTGAGTAACAATCCCCTTGTCGCGTCGGGGTTATGGCGTGGCAACCTCCCTGTTGGACTGGCCCGGGCTTCGCGCCCGGGCTTTTTTTATGCGTCGAGTCAAGGAAAGATGGCGCGCCCGCCTGGGGCGAAGAGCGCAATCGAAGCGGACAGCCGCACCGTCCGCATCACGGATGGGAACCCGAAAGGTGCCGTCGTCGTCCGTCAGACCCGTTCGAAGGCGACCGCGATCCCTTGACCGCCGCCGATGCACATGGTGACCAGCGCCTTCGACCCGCCTGTCCGCTCCAACTCATGCAGCGCCTTGATGGCAATGATCGCGCCGCTGGCGCCGACCGGGTGGCCGAGCGCGATCGCACCGCCATTTGGGTTCACCCTGGCTGGGTCCAACCCGAGCGCTCGGTTGACGGCGATGGCCTGGGCGGCGAAGGCCTCGTTGCTCTCGACCACGTCGAAATCGGAGACCGAAAGCCCGGTCCGGGCGCAGAGTTTCTCGACCGCGGGGACCGGGCCGATGCCCATCACCTCCGGGCGCACGCCGGCTACGGCATGGCCGAGGATGCGGGCGCGCGGCGTGAGGCCGGCGGCGTCGGCTGCCTCGGCGCGGGCCAGCACCAGGGCGGCGGCGCCGTCATTGATGCCGGAGGCGTTGCCGGCGGTCACCGTGCCGCCTTTCTGGAAGGCTGGACGCAGGGTGGCGAGCTTCTCTGCTGAGGTGGATTTCGGGTGTTCGTCGCGGGCGAAGGGAACCATGTCGCGCTTGACCTTCACATCGACCGGCAAGATCTCGCGGTCGAAAATCCCGGCGTCGATGGCGCGGGCGGCGCGCGCCTGGCTCTCCAGCGCAAAAGCGTCCTGATCCTCGCGCGAGACGCCATGCTCGGCGGCGACATTCTCTGCCGTCACCCCCATATGGCCGGTCCCGAAGGGGCAGTTCAGCGCGCCGAGCATCATGTCCTGCCCGGCCACGTCGCCCATCTTCGCGCCCCAGCGGGCCTGCGGCATGATATAGGGCGACCGCGACATGCATTCAGCCCCGCCGGCGAGCGCGAACTCGGCATCGCCCAGCGAGAGCGCCTGCGCGGCTGAAACCATAGCCTGCAGGCCGGAACCGCAGAGCCGGTTGACATTCATCGCCGGCACGGTGTCCGGAATGCCGGCCTCCATCGCGGCAACGCGGGAGAGATACATGTCGCGCGGTTCGGTATTGATGATGTGGCCATAGACCACCGTGCCGACCTGCTCCGGCGCGACACCTGCGTCTTCCAGCGCGGCCCGGGCCACGGCGGCACCGAGCGCGATGGGCGGGGTGCCGGCGAAAGCGCCGCCAAAGGTGCCAATAGCGGTGCGTTTGCCGCCGAGAATGACGATATCGTTCATGGTTTTCTCCCCGATCCTTTTAGCTGCATCCCTAGCAGAAACCCGGTGCCTGTGCGCGGCAAACGTGGCGTCGGATCACGTATCCTCGCGCTCGCCCAGACGTTCCACGGAGGCGAAAAGCGCGTCGCCCTCCGGCCCGAGCCGCGCAAGCAGCTCCGCCTGGTAGGCATTCGCAACCTCCTCAAGCTCCTGCATCATCGCCTCGCCCGCTTCGGTCAGCGACAGCTTGACAAGGCGCCCGTCCACCGGGTGTTCCTCCTTGGTCAGCAGCCCGACCTTTTCCAGCCGTGACGCGGCGCGGGAGACGCGGCTCTTGTCCATGTCGACGCGCTGGTGGATCTCGCCGACGCTGGCCGGGCCGGCCGCGGAGAGATGCGCCACCACGCGCCATTCGGCGCGCGAAATCCCGAAGCGCTGGCTGTAATGCTGGGAGAATTCGCGGCTCACCTTTCCGGCGAGCACGGCGAGACGATAGGGGATGAAGCTGTCGAGGTCGAAATCGCTCACGAGAGGGCCTTTTTCCTGCTTCCCTATTGCTGAATCAACGATCTGTTTTCGTCAAGCGGGGTCGGATTTGGACGCGGGAGAGCGTATGGTTTCGGCATCATGGCGGAAAACCGCACGGGAGTGGTAGATGACACCGGAATTCGAGGAGGATCTGCGGCAGGCATTGTCCGGGATCGAGGCGCAAGGGCTGATGAAACGCGAGCGACCGATCGAGTCGCCCCAGGGCGGGCGGGTCGCTGTGGCGGGACGGGAGATGCTCAACCTCTGCGCGAACAACTATCTCGGGCTGGCCGATGATCCGCGCCTTGTCGCGGCGGCAAAGGCGTCGCTGGACGTGGATGGCTACGGCATGGCCTCGGTGCGCTTCATCTGCGGCACCAAGCCGTCGCACCGGGCGCTGGAACAAGCGCTGGCCGGGTTTCTCGGCAAGGAGGATGCGATCCTCTTCGCGGCCTGTTTCGATGCGAATGGCGGTCTGTTCGAGCCATTGCTGGGGCCGGAAGACGCAATCATCTCGGACGCGCTCAACCATGCCTCGATCATCGACGGGGTGCGGCTCTGCAAGGCGCGGCGCTATCGCTATGCGAATTCCGACATGGAGGACCTGGAGGAACAGCTCAAGGCGGCTCGCGCGGCCGGGGCCCGGCATGTCATGATCGCCACCGATGGCGTCTTCTCCATGGACGGCTATCTTGCCCGCCTGCCGGAAATCACCCGGCTGGCCGAGCGGTATGGTGCGCTGGTGATGGTGGATGACTGCCACGCCACCGGGTTCATGGGCCCGCAGGGGCGCGGGACGCCGCATCATTTCGGCGTGGCGGAGAAGGTGGACGTGCTGACCGGCACGCTTGGCAAGGCGCTTGGCGGCGCAATCGGCGGCTATATCGCCGGACCGCAGCCGGTGATCGACCTGCTGAGGCAGCGCGCGCGGCCCTATCTCTTCTCCAACTCGCTGCCGCCATCCGTGGTCGCGGCCGGGTTGGAGGCGCTGAAGATCGTCGAGGCGGGAGACGATCTGCGCGCCCGTCTCTTCGAGAACACCGCCTATTGGCGCAAGGGGCTGGAGCAGTTCGGCTTCAACCTACTGCCCGGTGAGCATCCCATCGTGCCGGTCATGCTGAGCGACGCGAAGCTGGCCCAAGAGATGGCGACGCGGCTTTATGAGCACGGGGTCTATGTGGCCGGGTTCTTCTTCCCGGTGGTGCCCAAGGGGACAGCGCGGATCCGCACCCAGATGAACGCGGCGCTGCGCCGCGAAGATCTCGACCGGGCGCTGGAGGCCTTCGGCAAGGCCGGGCGCGAAATGGGGATTCTGCTATGACGATGACGATGAAGGCGCTGGTGAAGGCGAAACCGGAGATGGGGCTCTGGATGGAAGAGCGCCCGATCCCGGAGATTGGCCCCGACGATGTGCTGATCCGGATCAACAAGACCGGGATCTGCGGCACCGACATCCATATCTGGAACTGGGACGAGTGGGCGCGCAAGACCGTCCCCGTGCCACTGATCACCGGGCATGAGTTCGCGGGTGAGATCGTCGAGATCGGCCGGCGGGTCGAGGACCTGCATGTCGGCCAGCGTTGCTCTGGCGAGGGGCATCTGATCGGGCATCACTCACGCCAGAGCCGGGCGGGCAAGTTCCATCTGGACCCGGAGACGCGCGGTGTTGGCGTCAACGAGCCGGGGGCCTTCGCCGAGTATCTCTGCCTGCCGGCCTTCAACGTGGTGCCGCTGCCGGAGGATATCGACGACGAGATTGGTGCCATTCTCGATCCGCTGGGCAATGCGGTCCACACCGCGCTGAGCTTCGACCTTGTGGGCGAGGATGTGCTGATCACCGGCGCAGGGCCGATCGGCATCATGGCGGCGGCGATTGCGCGCCATGTCGGTGCGCGCCATGTCGCCATCACCGATGTGAACCCCGACCGGCTGGCGCTGGCCACGCAGGTGGCCGATGTGCGGCCGGTCAATGTCACGCAGGAAAACCTCAAGGATGTCATGGCCGAGCTTGGGATGACGCAGGGCTTCGATATCGGGCTGGAAATGTCCGGCAACCAGACTGCGCTCGATCAGATGGTCGAGGCGCTGACCATGGGCGGGCGGATCGCGCTTCTGGGCATTCCGCCGGGCAAGTCGCCGGTGGACTGGTCGCGGATCGTGTTCAAGGCGATCACGATCAAGGGCGTCTATGGCCGCGAGATCTTCGAGACCTGGTACAAGATGATCGCCATGCTGCAGAACGGGCTCGATATCCGCAATGTGATCACACATCGCTTCAAGGTCGACGACTACCGGCAGGGCTTCGAGACGATGCGCGGCGGCTCCTCGGGCAAGATCGTGCTCGACTGGCGCTGAGCGCCGTCACGGCCCCGCCGCGCGCCGAGATCAGGGCATGTCCGGCGCGATCATGTGCAGCGCCCGGATCGCCACTCCCGGTTTAACGCCGGGCAGCGTCTCCTTGTAGACACGCTGCATGGAGCCGTTGCGATAGAGCGTCGACAGGATCGCATCGACCAGGAGCCGGAATTCGCTGTCGCCCCGCGCCATGGCCAGGCCCTGTTTCTCGACGGTCAGGAGCTGGTCGGTGATCCGCAGGTCGCTGCCCAGGTCCTTCTTGAGCATGTGATAGACGAGGATCGACTGGTCGCCAAAATAGGCTTCGATCTCGCCGGCTGCCAGCGCATCGATGCCCACGTCATGGCTGTCGAAGGGAACCTTTTCGGCGGTGATGCCTTCCTTGCGGATCGAGGCTTCCAGGGCCTTCTCGGTGGTCGTGCCGGCGCGAACGCCGATCCGCTTGCCGTCCAGCGCCTTGAAGCCCGGTGTGCCGTTGCGGGGCAGCAGCACGACCGCGCCGTCGACGAAGGTCGGGGTCGAGAAATCAACCTTGTTGCGCCGCTCCAGCGTGATCGTGGACGCACCGCACAGCAGGTCGATCTCGCCCGAGGCGACCTTGTCGAAGCGGTTCTCGGCGGTGACTTGGTGGAAGCTGACCGCGAGGTCCTCCATGTCGAGGCTCTTGGCGAGCGCCTGGGCGACGCCGACGCAGAGCAGGGCCGAATAGCCGGCCGCGTTGCCATCCTCGTTGGCGTAGGAAATCGGGGCGGCATCGGTGCGGTAGCCGAGCTTCAATTCACCGGTCTCCCGGATCCGGTCGACGGTCTGGGCGGAGGCCTGGCTCGCCACGCCAAGGGCGAGGGCGAGGGCCAGGAGGAGGGAAAGGATGCGCATGGGCTCGATCTGCCTTGGTGATTTGCTGTTGCGCGGAGAGTAGCGGCGCCTCCCGGCGAGCACCACACAAATCCCCGGCATCGCATGGGCGGGCGGGAATGCGCCCGGGGCTTGACATCGTTGCGCTTGCAACGATATTCGAATTCCAGGGCGCAAGATGCGAACAGGCGCCAGGAGGAGGAGACCCGAATGACCCGACAGGAGTTGCCCGCGGGCATGATCCGTGCCGTATGCCAGGCCGGCCCCCATGAGGGCTACATGCCCGGTTTCGGCAATGATTTCGAGACCGAGGCCCTGCCCGGCGCGCTGCCACAGGGGATGAACAGCCCGCAGAAATGCAATTACGGCCTCTATGGCGAGCAGCTCACCGGCACCGCCTTTACCGCGCCACAGCATCAGAACGAGCGGACCTGGTGTTACCGGATCCGGCCCTCGGTCAAGCATTCGAGCCGCTATGAACGGATCGACGTGCCCTATTGGAAGTCGGCGCCGAACGTGGTCGAGGACGTGCTCTCGCTTGGGCAATATCGCTGGGATCCGGTGCCGCATTCCGACGCGCCGCTCACCTGGATCACCGGCATGCGGACGATGACCACGGCCGGGGACGTGAACACGCAGGTCGGCATGGCGACCCATGTCTATCTCGTCAACGAGTCGATGGTGGATGACTACTTTTTCTCGGCCGACAGCGAGCTGCTGATCGTGCCGCAGGAAGGCCGGCTGCGCTTCGCCACCGAGCTGGGCATCATCGATCTCGAGCCGAAGGAAATCGCCATCATCCCGCGCGGGCTGCTCTATCGGGTCGAACTGCTCGACGGCCCGGCCCGCGGCTTTGTCTGCGAGAATTACGGCCAGAAATTCGAGCTGCCCGGGCGCGGGCCCATCGGCGCCAATTGCATGGCCAATCGTCGTGATTTCAAGTCGCCCGTCGCTGCCTTTGAGGATCGCGAGACGCCGTCCACGGTCACGATCAAATGGTGCGGCCAGTTCCATCGCTGCGAGATCGGCCACTCGCCGCTGGACGTGGTCGCCTGGCATGGCAATTACGCGCCGGTGAAATACGACCTGCGCACCTATTGCCCGGTCGGTGCGATCCTCTTCGACCATCCGGACCCGTCGATCTTCACCGTGCTCACCGCGCCCTCCGGCGTGCCCGGCACCGCGAATATCGACTTCGTGCTGTTCCGCGAGCGCTGGATGGTGATGGAGGACACGTTCCGCCCGCCCTGGTACCACAAGAACATCATGTCCGAGCTGATGGGCAATATCTACGGCCAGTACGACGCCAAACCGGAAGGTTTCGTGCCTGGCGGCGTATCGCTCCACAACATGATGATCCCGCACGGGCCGGACAAGAACGCGTTCGAAGGCGCCTCGAATGCGGAGCTGAAGCCGGAAAAACTCGACAACACGATGTCCTTCATGTTCGAGACCCGCTTCCCGCAGCACCTTACCGAATTCGCCGGCAAGGAGGCGCCGCTTCAGGACGATTACATCGATTGCTGGGCGGACCTGGAGAAGAAGTTCGACGGGACGCCGGGGACGAAATAGCCAGCCATCCGGTCAGGAGAGCCCGCCCGGCCATCCGCCGGGCGGGCTGTTTCAGTTCCGGACGCGCAGTCGCAACAGCCGGCCCGAGCGCGCCAGCTGCATGTCCCAGACCCGGGCGCCGCGCTCGATCAGGGCCTTGAACTGGGCGGCGTCGGCGATCTCCTCGCCATTGAGACGGACCACGATATCGCCCGTCCGGAGCCCGAGCCGCGCCGACGCCCCGCCCGCGCGCAGCACGATCAGGCCGGAAGCGCCAACCGACAGGTCCAGCTGGTCGATCAGTTGCGGGGTGATGTCGGCCACGATCAGCCCGGCGAGCGGCGAACGGCCCTCGATCCGGACCGGCTCGGCCTCGTCGCCCGGCGCTTCGGACAGTACGACCGAAGCCGTTTCGTTCTTGCCGTCACGCAGCAGCTCGATGGTCGCCACGGCCCCCGCGCCCAATGTCAGCAGGCGGTATTCCAGTGCGTCCCCGGCATGCACGGCAAGGCCGTCCACTGACAGGATCACGTCGCCGGCTTGTAGCCCGGCCGCGGCAAAGGGGCTTTCGGGATGCATCTCGCTCACAAGCACACCGGCGGGCACCGCCTGTCCGAGCGCCTGCGCCAACCCGGCATCAACCTGCTGCACGGAGATCCCCGACCAGACCCGCGCAAAGCTGTCCCGCCCGGCCTTGGCCTGCTCGACATATTGCGCCACCAGATTGGCGGGGATTGCGAAACCGATCCCGTTCGAGCCGCCGGAGCGGGTTAGGATCGAGGTGTTCAGCCCCAGCAATTGCCCGGACATGTCGACCAGAGCGCCGCCGGAATTGCCGGGATTGATCGGCGCGTCGGTCTGGATGAAATAGCCCGAGCGTTGCCGCGTGGCCGCGCCGGTGCGGGCCGTGGCGGAGACGATACCGGAAGAGACCGTCTGCCCGACCCCGAACGGGTTGCCGATGGCGAGCACGAGATCGCCGACCTCGGCGGCCTCGGAATCGGCAAAGGCAAGGGCGGGCAGATCTTCGGCCTGGTCAAGACGGATGACGGCGATATCGGCCTCGCGGTCGCTGAGCAGCACCTCGCCGTCGAATTCGCGCCGGTCCGCGAGCACGACGCGGATATCCGTCGCTTCCTGCACGACATGGTAGTTGGAGACGACGATGCCGGCGGGGTCGACGATGACGCCGGAGCCGAGCGAGTTCTCGACCCGGGGCATGGTCTGCCCGAACCCTTCGAAGAATTGCGAGAAGAACGGGTCGTTGGCGAAGGGGCTGGCATGGCGCTCGGTGACCCAGCTTGCGTAGATATTGACGACCGCCGGCGCGCTTTTGCGCACGACCGGGGCGTAGGACAGCTTGATCTCGATGTCGCTGACGGGGACCTGCTCTGCCGCGGCAGGGCTGGCCAGGGCGAGGCTCGCGCAGAGCGAGAGAAGAACGAAAGCGCGCATGAAACGGGCTCCTCTTTCGGGCTTCGGACAATGTGGGCAGATATGCGCGCGGACGGGGGATCTTCAAGAGGTCTCGGTGCTTGCGCCGCCGGACAATCCGCCCTAGCTGCTTTGGGATGAACAAGCAGACGAGGCAAGAGATGGACCAACCACTCGAAACCCTGACCCAGGCGCTCCTGGACGCCGCGTCCAAGGCGGGCGCCGAGGCGGCCGATGCGATGGCCGTTGACGGAACCTCGCTCAATATCGAGGTCCGGGGCGGCGCGTTGGAACAGGCGGAGCGCTCGGAAGGGGTCGATGTCGGGCTGCGGGTGATGCTGGGGCAGCGACAGGCCTGTGTTTCGGCCTCCGATCTTTCGCCTCAAACCTTCGTCGAGATGGCCGAACGGGCCGTGGCGATGGCGCGCGAGGCACCGGAAGATCCGGGCGTGGCCCAGGCCGGGCCGGGAGAATTCGCGACTGAATGGGACGTGGAGGGGCTCGAACTGGTCGATGCCTCCGACGAGCCCGCGCCGGCGGAGCTTGAGCAGGCCGCACGGGAGGCCGAGGCCGCCGCGCTTGGCGTCGAGGGGATCAGCCGGGTCGACACGGTGGGGTCCGGATATGGCCGCCGCCGGGTGCATATCGCGACTTCGGCCGGGTTTGCGGGGGGCTATGCGCGCTCGGAATCGAGCCTCTACGCGGTGGCGATCACCGGCGAAGGCACGGATATGGAGCGCGACTATTACGGCGATTCCCGCGTCTTCCGGGCGGATCTCGACAGCGCTGACACAGTTGGACGGACAGCCGCCGAGCGCACGATTGCCCGGCGCGGGGCCGTCAAGCCGCCGACCGGTGCCTATCCGGTGCTCTTCGACGAGCGGATCTCGTCCTCGCTGATGGCGCATCTGCTGGTGGCGATCAACGGCAACGCCATCGTGCGCGGCGCCTCCTGGCTGCGCGACGCGATGGGGGAGCAGGTGTTGCCCACCGGTCTCTCGCTGACCGAGCAGCCGCTGCGCGCGCGCTGCCAGGCCTCGCGCCCCTTCGATGCAGAGGGCCTGCCGACCGGCGACCGCGCCATTGTCCGGGACGGCGTGCTGGAGCGCTGGGTGCTGGACCTCGCCACGGCGCGCAAGCTGGGGCTGGAAAGCACCGCCAATGCCGCGCGCGGCACCTCCGCGCCGCCCTCGCCCTCGGTCACCAATGTCGCGCTGACGCAGGGGACGGCGAGCCGCGAGGCGTTGCTGGCGCAGATGGGGACCGGGCTGCTCGTCACCTCGATGATCGGCGCCACGATCAACCCGACCACGGGCGACTACTCGCGCGGGGCCTCCGGCTTCTGGGTCGAGAACGGCGAGATCGTCTATCCGGTCAATGAATGCACGATTGCCGGCAACCTGCGTGAGATGCTGAAAAGCCTTGTGCCGGCGAATGACGCGCGGACGCATCTGAGCCGGGTCGTGCCCTCGCTGCTGGTCGAAGGGCTGACGCTTGCCGGGCAGTGACCTCTCTCTCCTGATCGAAGCGGCCGAGGCGGCGGGCGAGATCGCCCGACGGCACTTTTCCTCTGGCCACAGGGTCTGGGAGAAGGAGGGCGGGCAGGGGCCTGTCACCGAGGCTGATCTCGAGGTCGACGCCATGCTGCAGGCGCGCCTGACGAGCGCGCGGCCCGATTATGGCTGGCTCTCGGAGGAGAGCGAGGACAATGCGGGGCGGCTGTCCTGCGCCCGGGTCTTCGTGGTCGATCCGATCGACGGCACGCGGGCCTTCACCGAGGGCAGCAAGACCTGGGCGCATTCGCTGGCCGTGGTCGAGAACGGGCGGCCCGTGGCGGCGGTGATCTTCCTGCCCATGCTCGGCAAGCTCTACACCGCGGAAGATGGCAAGGGGGCGCAGTTCAACGGTCGGGTGATCGCCGCCAGCCCGCGGCAGGGATTCCCCGGCGCCGATATCCTCGCCGCCCACCCGACCTTCCATGCGCGGCACTGGAAGGGCGGGTCGCCGGACGTGAAGCGGCATTTCCGCTCCTCGCTTGCCTATCGGCTGGCGCTGGTGGGAGAGGGGCGTTTCGATGGCATGCTGACCCTGCGCGACAGCTGGGAATGGGACATTGCCGCCGGTGCCCTGATCGCGTCGGAATCGGGCGCGCGGGTCACCGATCGCAATGGCGGGCCGTTGTTTTTCAACACGCTTTCGCGAAAATCGACCGGCGTGATCTGTGCGACACCCGGGGTGCATGCGGAGATCCTGACGCGGCTGAAGGACTGAAACGCATCCTTGCGGGCGGCTCCCGAGACGGCAGGTAGCGCCGCTCGCCAGCGCCCGAAACACATGTCGTGCTTGGGAATTGCCGGGAACGGGATCTGCGCTATCCCTATTGCGGCGGCTTCATGAAATAGGCGCCCCCGCGTTTCTCGCCGCGCTTGCCTTCGGTGCAGGACACCATGTTCAGGCCGGATTTCAGGCTTTTCGTGCCGCAGCGGCTCATGGACTGGCCGAGCGTGACGATCCTGTGCGGTTGTGCCTTCGCTTCCGTCTGCTGGGCCACTTTCCAAGAGCCGGATACCGCCATGGCGCCCAGGATGATGACGGTTGCGAGGAAGAGATTCGCGCTATGGGAGGCGGTGGAGGAATGCATGAGTCGTCTTTCGGGTTTCAGTACCGAAAAATGTATATACAAAATACGCCGAAAATTTGAAGAGTTGGCGCTAAGCTGTTGTCCTTTAAAGCACTTCCTTACCTAGCGGCAAGGTCTGGCCTGTTCGGAGAGCCGTTAACCAGATGTCGAAGCGGCCAGCTTTTCGGCGGGGAGGGTCTCCTCTGACGCCGTGCCGGAGTTCAGAAAGGGGAAGATTTCGCCGAGCGGCATGTTCCAGATCCTGGCCGGGTGGTAGCGGCACATCAGTCGGTTCAGCTCCGCATCGGTGGTGAAACCGTGGCATTCGAACCCGTCGGTCCCCACCGTTCCCTTCCCGGTCTCATCGCCAAGCATGCCGAGGACCACGAGGATCGCGGCTCCCAGGAAAAGCGGCCGCCCATAGCCGCCAACAATATGTAACAAGGTCCCCATCACACCCACCATTCAGACAGATTCGAGAGCATGGCGAGTCTATGTCAAAATTGCGGCAGAGGCGAGACAGTCAGTTTGCCCCTCTCTCCCCTTCACCCCCGCGCGCGTTTGGGCTAAGGACACGCGACTTGATGATGTTGCATGGGGCACCCCCGATGAAATTCACCCTCTCCTGGCTCAAGGATCACCTTGAGACCACCGCCACGCTGGACGAGATCGTCTATGCCCTGACCGATCTCGGGCTCGAGGTCGAAGGTGTCGAAAACCCGGTGGAGAGGCTGTCGGAGTTTACCATCGGCAAGGTCACCCATGCCGAGAAACATCCCGATGCGGACAAGCTGCGGGTCTGCAAGGTCGAAACCGACGAGGGCGAGCTTCAGATCATCTGCGGTGCGCCCAACGCGCGGGAGGGGATCACGGTCGTCGTCGCCAAGCCTGGCGTCTACGTGCCCGGCATCGACACGACCATCGGCGTCGGCAAGATCCGCGGCATCGAGAGCCACGGCATGATGTGCTCGGAGCGCGAGATGGAGATGTCGGACGAGCATGACGGCATCATCGAGCTGCCTTCCGGCGAGATTGGCCAGAGCTTCACCGACTGGCTGGCCGAGAACCAGCCCGAGCGGGTCGATCCGGTGATCGAGATCGCCATCACGCCCAACCGTCCGGACGCGCTCGGCGTGCGCGGCGTGGCGCTGGACCTGGCCGCGCGCGGTCTCGGCACGATGAAGCCGCGCGACACCGATCCGGTGCCCGGCAGCTTCCCCTCGCCGATCTCCGTCACCATCGACGCCGACACATTGGAGCAGGCGCCGGTTTTCTACGGCCGTGTGATCAGGGGCGTGAAGAACGGCCCCTCGCCGAAATGGCTGCAGGACGCGCTGCGGGCCATCGGGCTGCGACCGATCTCGGCGCTGGTCGATATCACCAATTTCTTCACCTATGACCGTAACCGCCCGCTGCATGTCTTCGACGCCGACAAGGTGAAGGGGAACCTGCGTGTGCATCTCGCCAAGGGTGGCGAGACGCTCATCGGGCTGGACGAGAAGGAATACACCTTCGACGCAGGCATGACGCTGATCTCGGATGACGAGGGTGTCGAGAGCATCGCCGGTGTCATGGGCGGGCTGCCGACAGGTTGCACCGAGGAGACCACGAATGTCTTCCTCGAAGCCGCCTATTTCGACCCGATCCGCACCGCCTATACCGGCCGCGCGCTGAAGATCAATTCCGACGCCCGCTACCGGTTCGAACGCGGCATTGACCCCTGCTTTACACCTGACGGCATCGAACATGCGACGCGCATGATCCTCGATCTCTGTGGTGGCGAGGCCTCCGGGGTGGTCGTGGCCGGCGAGATCCCCGATGTCGCCCGCGCCTACAAGCTGGACACGGATCGCGTGGTGAGCCTTGTCGGCATGGAAATCCCGGCCGAGACGCAGCGCGCCACGCTGGAGACGCTCGGCTTCCGGCTGGAGGGCGACATGGCGCATGTCCCTGCCTGGCGCCCGGATGTGCAGGGCGAGGCGGATCTTGTCGAGGAAGTCGCCCGCATCGCCTCGCTGACAAAGCTCGTCGGCAAGCCGATGCGCCGTGCCTCGGCGGGCGTGCCCAAGCCGGTCCTGACGCCGATGCAGCGCCGCGAATCCGCTGCGCGGCGGACCATCGCCACGTTGGGTTACAACGAATGCGTGACCTATTCCTTCGTCGACGATGCCGCCGCGGCGGTCTTCGGCGGCGGCACCGAAGGCACCGAACTGGAAAACCCGATCTCTTCCGAGATGAGCCATATGCGGCCGACGCCGCTGCCGGGCCTGCTCCAGGCGGCCGCCCGCAACCAGGCGCGCGGCTTCGCGGACCTGGCACTGTTCGAGGTCGGTCCGGGGTTCCTTGGCGGCGAACCGGAGGACCAGAAACAGCTCGCCTGCGGCCTGCTGGTTGGCCATTCGGGTCCGAAAGACGTCCACGGCGCCCGCCGGGCGGTCGACCTTTTCGACGCCAAGTCGGACATCGAAGCGACGCTTGCCGCGATTGGCGCGCCCGCCAGGGTGCAGATCCGGCGTGACGTGCCGGACTGGCTGCATCCGGGCCGTTCGGGCGCGATCTGCCTCGGTCCGAAGAACGTTCTGGGCTATTTCGGCGAGCTGCACCCGAAAGTGCTCGACGCGCTGGACGTGAAAGGCCCTGCGGTTGCCTTCTCCATCGACCTTGCCGCGGTTCCCTTCCCGAAGGCGAAGGGCACGAACCGGGGCGCGCTGGAGCTGGCCGACCTGCAGGCGGTCGAGCGCGACTTTGCCTTTGTCCTGGATGCGCGGGTCGAGGCCTTGACGGTGGTCAATGCCGCCGCCGGCGCGGACAAGACCCTGATCGAGGAGGTGCGCGTATTCGACGAATTCCATGGGCAGAAGGCCGAAGAGCAGATGGGCGCGGGCAAGAAATCGCTCGCGATCACCGTGCGGCTGCAGCCGAAGGACCGGACGCTGAAAGAGGCCGATATCGAGGCCGTCAGCAACAAGGTCATCGAGAAGGTGGCAAAGGCCACGGGCGGCACGCTGCGCGGCTAGGCCGAGGCGAAGGCTGCCCGGCGGGATCGCTTCCGGCCACTGCGCGAGGCACCCTGCCTCGCGGCAAAGCCCTGCATGCTCCGCGGAACGGCAGGGTCGCTGTTGTTCTGGCGCGGGTCACGTTCCCGTTACCGATGCTTCGCGACAGGGCGCGCTTGCCCCGGGGCGGTTCTCCTGATCCGGCAACAGGTTCTGCAGCCTCTCGTGCCGCGCTCCGGGGTCGATGCAACCGCGCCACGCCTGTGCCAATCCGGCAGAATTGATGTGCACAGGTTGGTGCCTTTGCTATCCTGCCTGCAAAGAAAGTTTGTGCCTCGCATACGGGGCTGAATACCGAGGATTTTGCAGTGAAGACCCTTTTCATTCTGTTTGTCTCGATTGTCTTGCTGGGAGCCGCGCCCGCGGCACGGGCACAGGACAGCGCCTGGATCCAGATCGAGGCGGTCCGCACGCTGGCACAGGCGCAGGACCGCGCCCGGTCCTATGCGGGCGCGTTCCCGAATGTGTCCGGTTTCCGTCTGGGTGGCGGCTGGTACGCAGTGGCGCTCGGACCCTATACGGAGGTCGCCGCAACGGCGGAATTGCGGGCGCTGAAGTCACGCCGGCTCGTGCCGCAGGACAGTTACCTGGCTTCCAGCCGCGACTATGGCCAGCAATTCTGGCCGGTGGGGGTCAATTCATTGCTCCAGCCTCCGCAGGGCAGCGCAAATCTTCCCGTCGTTCAGCCCGCGCCCGGGAGCCCGCCCGCGCCGGAGATTCCGGTCTCGCCGGCCTATGTCCCGGACGAGACGCCGCGCCAGGCCCGCGCCAGCGAACAGGTCCTGACGCGGGAAGAGCGCAAGCTGCTCCAGGAGAGCCTGCAATGGGACGGGTTCTATGCCTCCACCATCGATGGTGCGTTCGGGCGCGGCACGCGCGCTGCGATGCGCGCCTGGCAGGAGGCGAAAGGCTATGATGCGACCGGAATCCTGACCACCAACCAGCGGGCCGAGCTGGTCGAGGATTACCGATCCGCGTTTTC
The DNA here is from genome assembly GCA_947497945.1 of uncultured Tropicimonas sp. Classification (GTDB taxonomy): domain Bacteria; phylum Pseudomonadota; class Alphaproteobacteria; order Rhodobacterales; family Rhodobacteraceae; genus Tropicimonas. Next base: position 69,358 of record CANMIP010000006.1, read on the forward strand.
CGATCTCGACCTGCGGATGACCCGCGACGCGGCGGCCGGGCTCGAGATGATCCTGCCAAGGGGCAAGATCGCCGCCGGCCGGACCGAGGCGCCTTTCGTCCATTACGACAGCGCCGACGAGGACGGGCTGCGCGTGGTTCTCATCAGCCAGACCGGCGATGAGGCAACCCTGTTCGGCCTCTACGACATTCTCCAGACGCTCGAGATCGTTCCGACCAACGGCTTCCGCGAACGCAACAGCCGCAGCTTCGTGCTGACGGGACAGTCGCCGGAGCTGAATTCCTACACCTATGCCGCGCTGGCGGACGGTGCAGTCAAGGGCTTCACGCTGGCCTGGCGCCGGGGCGACCCACGGGTGATGGAGCGCGTGACGGAGACCATGCGCGAGAGCTTCTCGCCGGTTGCGGGCGTTGTCCTGCCGGATACGGCGTTGAGCGGCGATGGATCGGAGCAACGGATCGACCTGCTCGCCGGTCTGGAAATCCGCCGGCCGGAGCGGTCGCGCAGCGGATTCTATGTCGATGATGCGGGGCGTGTCCTGACGACGACCGATGTGCTGGAACAGTGCAGCCGCGTGACCATTGGCGAGGAAATCGAGGCGGAGGTCTCGGCGCGGGATGATGCGCTCGGGCTGGCCCTGCTGCAGCCGCGCCAGTCGCTGGCGCCGCTGGCCGTGGCCGAGTTCCGGGCCTCCGTGCCGCGTCTGAATTCCGAGGTGGCACTGGCCGGCTTCTCCTATGAGGACATTCTCGACCTGCCGATCATGACCTACGGGACCCTGGCCGATATCCGGGGACTCCAGGGCGAGGAATTTGTCGAGAGGCTGTCGCTGTCGAGCCTGCCCGGCGATGCGGGCGGGCCGGTTTTTGACAGGACCGGGGCGGTGCTTGGAATGCTCGCGGCGCGGCCGGGCGAAGGCGCACGGCAATTGCCGCCGGATGTGAATTTCGCGGTGGATGTGACCGCGATTGCCGGTTTCCTCGGGCAGGCGGGACTCTCGCCACGCGCCTCCGAGGGCGCGGCCACCATGGCGCCGGAGGATCTGACCGCGCTGGCTGGCGATGTCACGGTGCGGATCAGCTGCTGGAACTGAGTGCGGCTCGTCGGTGACGGGCGTTTTGCGGACAGGGAGGCCCTTCGGCGCGTTTGCGAGGACGCGAGACGAAGTCCGTGCCAGTGCCAGTCTGCCGGGAGGCGCGCGCGCCGGACTGGCGTCTTTTCTCCGCGATAGACTGCGGCACCCGGCCTATTCCGACACCCGCCCCCAGCCGATCCGGGCCCAGAAACGTTCGTGAAGGACATAGGTGACGAGCCCCGTTGCCGCGCCGAGAACCGCAATGGCGCCCCCGGCGGAAACCGATCCGGTCACGAGCCAGCTTATCGCCGTCATCACCAACAATCCCATGGCCTGCCATGTCAGGGCTTTCACGATGCTGCGCCTGGGGCTGTCGGTCATCTCCACTCCTCGGATCTCGTTGGCTTTTCCCTCTTCTTATCGCGGTTCCGCGTCTCGTGTGAATTCTGAGAATATCCTTGCTTTTCTCGCCATTGCAGAGAAAAATCACCAATCATGAAAATTATGGACAAGCGCGACCGCGCGGTGATCTTCCGGGACAGGCTCGCCGCACAGATGATTGTAACCGGCTTCAACAGGTCGGCCCTTGCCCGGGCGACCGGGGTGGATCGCTCGACCGTGGCGCAGATCCTCTCCGAGGGCGCGGCACGGCTGCCCAATGCGCATCTGGCGGCGGAATGCGCGCGCGTGCTCGGGGTTTCGTCGGACTGGCTGCTGGGGCTGTCGGACCGGCCGGAACGCCCCGGCGACGTGATCGCGGCGGCGATGACCGTGACCGAAGCGGCGCGCTCCTCGGCCGATGCCCAGCTTCACGAGTGGCATCGCGAGGCATCGGGCTCGAAGATCCGGCATGTCCCCGCGACCCTGCCGGATGTGCTCAAGACCGAGCCGCTGATGACCTGGGAATACAGCAACTTCCTCGGCAAGACGCCGGAACAGGCCATTGGCGCCTCGCAGGACCGGCTCGGGCTGCTGGACGGGCAGGTGGCGGATTACGAGATCGCCATCTCCATGGGAGAGCTGCGCGCCTTCGCCGCCGGGGCCGGGTATTATCAGGGATTGTCCGCCGAGATCCGGCGCGATCAGCTCGATTACCTGATCAGCGCCGCCCGCGATCTCTACCCGTCGCTCCGCCTGTTCCTCTTCGACGCGCGGCGCGTCTTCAGCGCTCCGGTCTCGGTATTCGGCTCCTTTCTCGGCGTGGTCTATATCGGCCGCTTCTATCTCGCCTTCCGCTCCCGCGACCGGGTTCGCTCCCTGACCGAGCATTTCGACAACCTGATCCGGGAGGCGGAAGTGGACTCCCGCCAGGTGCCGGGCTGGCTGGAGGCGCTGCGCGCGGAGGTACCGGAGGCTTGACCCCGCGCCCCGCCTTGCGGCAGATGCGGCCGGAGCGAGGGGAGACCTGCCGATGAAACCATTCCTGATCCTGCAACTGCGCCCGGAGCCCGAGGCGTCCGACAACGAGTTCGAGGCCTTTCTCGACAAGGGCGGGCTGGCGCCGGAGGAGGTGCGGCGGATCCGGCTGGAGCGGGAAGAGATCCCCGAGGGGCTCGACCCGGCGGATTTTGCAGGCGTGATCGTCGGCGGCGGGCCGGGCTGCGTGTCGGACCCCGATGAGAGCAAGCCGGCCATCGAGAAGCATATCGAGGAGGAGATCCTCGGGCTGATGCCCGCGATCACCGGGCAGGACATTCCCTTCATGGGCTGCTGCTACGGGATCGGCATCCTGGCGCATCACCTTGGCGGCGAGGTGTCCAAGGCGCGCTATGGCGAGCCCGTTGGGCCGGTGCCCTGCGATGTTACCGAAGACGGCCGGGCCGATCCGCTGTTGGCGGCGTTGCCGGACCGGTTCGAGGCGTTGGTCGGGCACAAGGAGGCGGTGCAGGCGCTGCCTCCGGGCTGCGTGCAGCTTCTGGCCTCCGAGCCCTGTCCGTTCCAGATGATCCGCTACGGCCGCAATGTCTATGCCACGCAGTTTCACCCGGAGGCCGATGGCGAGGTCTTCGCGCTGCGGATCGAGATCTACAAGGACAAGGGGTATTTCCCGCCGGAGGAGGCGGCGTCGCTGACCCGGGCCGTGATGGCGTCGAAGACGGATGTCGCGCCGCGGATCCTGCGGAATTTCGTCACCCGCTATCGCGACATGTGATCCGATGCCCCTCTTCCCACGTAATCTTTGACAAAAGCATGCTGGACAAGGGGCGGCGTGGCGGCGAGGCTTGGTCCTGCCGGATATGTCTGTCCCCGGTGAGGTTACGATGAACACCCATATGACCGACTTCACGCGAGATCCCGACCGCAAGGATGCCGAGCGCGCATTGGAGCTTTTGCGCGACTGGGCGGAGCGGGCAACCGCCGAAGAGATTGCAGATCTGGATCCGGCGGTGGCGCGGCTCTTGCCGCAGGCCGGCGGGAATTCCGGGCCGGTTCTGAGCCGGACCTACCCGGCGGGTTTCACCGTGGACGAGGCGTACAAGGCGACGCTGCCGGACCTGCAGAACGGCCCCGAGAGCTTGATCCGGGGCGCGAAGCGTCAGATCGCCCATGTCGGCATTTCCAATTTCCGCCTGCCGATCCGGTTCCATCGCCGGGAAGGCGCCGACCTCGCGCTGGACACGTCGGTGGTTGGCACGGTCAGCCTCGATGCCGCCAAGAAGGGCATCAACATGTCGCGCATCATGCGCAGCTTCTACGCCTCGGCGGAGCGGACCTTCAGCTTCGAGGTGATCGAGGACGCGTTGGAAAGCTACAAGCGCGATCTCGACAGTTTCGACGCGCGGATCATGATGCGCTTCTCCTTCCCGATGCGGGTCGCTTCGCTGCGGTCGGGGCTGGAGGGCTACCAGTATTACGACATGGCGCTGGAGGTCGTGGATCACGGCGCGGGCGGCGCGCTCAAGGTCATGCATCTCGACTATGTCTATTCCTCCACCTGCCCCTGTTCGCTGGAGCTGGCCGAACATGCGCGCGCGCAGCGCGGACAACTCGCCACGCCGCATTCGCAGCGCTCTGTGGCGCGATTGTCGCTCGTGGTGCGCCCGGAGACCGACTGCCTGTGGTTCGAGGATCTGGTCGAAATGTGTCGGCGCGCGGTTCCGACCGAGACCCAGGTCATGGTCAAGCGCGAGGACGAGCAGGCCTTTGCCGAGCTCAACGCCGCCAACCCGATCTTCGTCGAGGACGCAGCCCGGCTCTTTGCCGAGCAGCTGGAGGCGGATCCGCGGGTTGGCGATTTCCGGGTCGTGGCGAGCCACCAGGAGAGCCTTCACAGCCATGACGCAGTGTCTGTGCTGGTCGAGGGGGAGACCTTCGCGGGACAGAGCCTTGAGCCGCATCTCTTCGAGAGCCTGTTTCACCGCGGGTGACGGCGCAGATCATCCGACCTTGTGGGCGGCCTGAGCGACCTCGGAGAGCGGGTCACAAATGGCTGAAAGGAACCGGTAGCCGCTCTTGGGGCAGTGCGATGATGGGCACGCACTGGCAGGGCTTGTGTTGCAACCGCAGCGAAGATCCGCCCCGTCCGCAGCAGATGTGGCGTCCAACCGGGCGTAGACACCGCCTTTAGCGGTGCCTACGCGTGGTGTCACTCGGCGGGGAACCCACCGACGGCCTTGATTTCGAGGAAATCCTCCAACCCGAACGCGCCGCCCTCACGGCCCTTGCCGGATTGCTTGATGCCACCGAAGGGCGAGGTCTTGGCACGGCTCTTGCCGTTGATCTCGACCATGCCGGCCTTGAGTGCGAAAGCCATGCGGCGCTGGCGTTCGGGATCCTGGGTCTGGGCGTAGTTGGTCAGGCCGTAGACCGTATCATTGGCGATGGCGACCGCCTCTTCCTCGGTCTCGAAGGGAATGATCGACAGCACCGGGCCGAAGATCTCCTCGCGGGCGATTGTCATGTCATTGGTGACATCGGCGAAGACGGTCGGGCGGACGAAATACCCGCGATTCAGCCCGTCGGGCCGCCCCGGGCCGCCGGCGACGAGCCGCGCGCCTTCCGAGATGCCCTTTTCGATCAGGCCCTGAACCTTGTCCCACTGCATCTGGCTGACCAGCGGGCCGATATGGCGGCCATCTTCATGCGCCGAGGCGACGGCGGTCTTCTCGGCCGCTTCGCGCGCGGTTTCGACAGCCTGGTCGTAGATTTCGCGCTGCACCAGCATCCGCGAGGGCGCGTTGCAGGACTGGCCGGTATTCTGCATCATGTGCCGCACGCCGCGCACCACCGCCTTCTCGTCGGCATCGGCGAAGACCACGTTGGCGCCCTTGCCGCCAAGTTCGAGGCTGACGCGCTTGAGCGTCTCGGCCGCGGCCTTGGAGATCAGGATGCCGGCGCGGGTCGAGCCGGTGAAGGAAACCATGTCGATGCCCGGATGGGCCGAAAGCTGCGAGCCGACGCCCACGCCATCGCCATTGACCATGTTGTAGACACCCGCCGGAACGCCCGCCTCGTCGAGGATCTCGGACCAGAGCAGCGAGGAGAGCGGCGCGATCTCGGACGGTTTCAGCACCATGGTGCAGCCGGCCAGAAGCGCCGGGATGACCTTCAGCGCCACCTGGTTCATCGGCCAGTTCCAGGGCGTGATCATCGCCACCGTGCCGATGGGCTCCAGCACGATGCGATCATTGGGGGAGCTGTCATTCAGCGGGCGAACGAACTCGAAATCCTTCATCGCCTCGAGGAAACCCTCGATATGCCAGGAGCCGGCGCCGACCTGGCTGCCGCGCGAGAGGGCAATCGGCGCGCCCATCTCCAGCGTCATCGCCTGCGCCATTTCCTCGGCGCGGCGGTTGTAGACCTCAAGGATCTTCTCGACCACCGCCACGCGCTCCGCCGGGTCCGTCGCGGCCCAGGCGGGGAAGGCGGCATTGGCTGCGGCGACGGCGGCATCGGTATCGGCCTGGCTGCCCAGCGAGATCACCGCGACCTCTTCTTCGGTCGAGGGGTCGATGACGGGGAAATCATTGGCAACGGCCGGATCAACCCAGGCGCCGTCGATATAGAACTGGCGTTTCTCGATCATGTCGATCTTCCTACCCTTGTTTTCATGGCACAACGGCCTTTTCGCTTCGTTTTCCCAGGGGCTGCGCAAGGCGCCCAGACCCCGTTTGTCCCGGTCGATCCGCCCGGCGACAGCCCAATGCCAGCGACAGGTTGTCGATGGATCGGGCACTCCGGGAAGGGGCGTTTTATCGTTCGAGACTCCGGGCTGCGTGCCAATACAGGCCCGGCTTGCACGACCATTCTTGCCCCCGGGCATGGCCATGCCGACAAAGACATCCGATTTCCTGGGCGGCATTGCAAGCCTTGTCGCCAGCCCTGGGCGGGATGACGGTACGGGAGCGGGGCGCGCCGTCTGCGGGCGGCTCTTCCCGAAGGCTCGGCCGGTCGATGTCGCGCCGGGATTTCGGCAGCCGAAAAAATGCTTTGCGCGCGCGAGGTTGGCCAATTGACATGCCCGGAATCCAAGGCGAGTCTCTGCGCCGGGTTTTGGGTATCAGGGCGGACCTTTCATGATTCTATTCGGTGTCAGGTCGCCGCTGGTTGTCGATTGCGAGATCGCGGCGCAGAGATGCGGCACGCCTTTTCGTTTCGGCGTATCGCTGGATGACGAACATCCGCGCACAATGTTCGACATTGAAATTGTTGACTATCCGGAGCTGGACAAGATCGAGCGCTTTCCCGCGCTGCCCTGTGCTTTTTCGCCCAGACGGCGGGAAGAGCTTGCCCGGATCGCGGAAGAGGCCGGCTTCGAACTGGCCGAAACGCTGGTTGATCCGACGGCCATCCTGCCGCCCCGGCTGCGCCTCGGCCGCGCGGGGTTCATCAATGCCGGCGTGGTCATCGGCGGGGGTTCGATGTTCGGCGATGGCGTCCTCGTCAACCGTAGCGCCTCGATCGGCCATCACTGCCTGCTCGAGGACTGGGTCAGCGTCGGGCCGGGCGCGATCCTGTCGGGCAATGTCCGCGTCGGGCGCAATTCCATGATCGGCGCCGGGGCTATCCTGCAATCCGACATCCGGGTCGGCGAGAATGTTCGGATCGCTGCTGGCAGCCTCGTGCGCAAGAACGTGCCGGACAATTCCCTCGTTTCGGGCAACCCGGCAAAGACCGTTCGGGCGCGCCCCTTTCCGTCTTCCCTCGAAAGGGCGGGCGGCGAATGAGCACTGGCTTCCACGAACGGCTCTTTGCCGGGTTTGCCGCCGCCGAGAAACGGGACTTCCTCGTGTCGCCGTCCCAGCGGTTGAGTTACCAGGATGCAGCGCGGGGCATTCGCCGCTGGCTTGCGCTGTTCGACCGGTTCGGGCTCGCCTCCGGAGATCGGATCGTCCTGCGAACCGATCGGGACGATGTTGCGTGCATTGCCTTCATCGCCGCCCTGGTCGATGGCAAGGTGCCGGTGCTTCTCGAAGGGGGCTGCCCGGATGCGAGGTTCCTCTCCACCGTCCAGCTTGTCGAACCGGCGCTCGCGATTTCTGACGGGCACCTGCCGGACCTTCCCGGCGCAACGCAGGGCTTCGCGCTCGCCGAAGGGGCCTCCGGACAGGGGTTTCGCTTTCTGCAACGGCGCAAGGGCGGTGCCGAGTTCGGGTTGGAATGCGATCCGGCGACAAGGGCGCCGGCGCTTTCCGGCGCCACGAGGCTGGCCTATCTGCTCTTCACCTCGGGATCGACCGCCGAACCGAGCGGTGTCGAGGTCACGCAGGACAATCTTGCGGCGAATCTCGACACCCTGTCGTGCCTGTTCGACTACGATCCCCAGTCCCGGATCTTCAATGACATGATCCTCGCCCATGCCGACGGAATGATCCAGGGGCCGATGCTGGCGGCGTGGAACAAGGCGGCGGTGCTGCGCGCCGGCGGTTTCGAGCTTCAGCATATCGAGGACTGGCTGGCCTGCGTGCGGCGGTTCAGGGCGACGCATGTCCTGTCCGTGCCCACGGTCTGGTCGTTGATCGACAGCTATGCCGCCCATGACGATTATTTCGACGGGCCGGAATGCCGCGTGCTCATGACGGTTGCCGCCAAGATGCCGGAGCCGCTCTGGGAGCGGATCGAAAGCCGTTTCTCGCGTCCGCTCGTCAATCATTACGGGCTGACCGAGACGGTTGCGAGCGCGCTTTACGCCGGACATGCGGAAGAGCTCGGGGCCTGGGGAACGATCGGGCGACCGCTGGATTGCGAGGCCAGAATCGCGAATGGCGGCGATGAGGGCGAGCTGCAACTGCGGGGTGCCAATGTCTTTTCCGGCTATTGGCGAAACCCGGAACGGACAGCGCGCAGCTTCACCGAAGATGGCTGGTTCCGGACCGGAGACCTCGCGCGCGCCCGTGACGATGGCAGCTACGAGGTCCTCGGGCGGATCAAGTCCGTCATCATGTCGGGCGGGGTGTTGATCCGGCCCGACGAGATCGACGAAGCGATGCTTCGCCACCCGGCCGTTGCGGAAAGCGCTACGGTCGGTGTGTCCGACAGGTTTTTCGGAGAGGTCGGTGTCACCTGTGTCGTGCTGAACGAGGATCTCGACGAGGCCGAGCTGACCGAGCATCAGCGCCTCTATGTCGAGCCGCGCAAGGTGTCCAAGCGCATCCTGGCGGTGCCGTCAATTCCGCGGGGACCGTCCGGGAAGGTGACGCTGGACGCGCTTCGCGCCGTGATCGCATCGCGGACCGATGAACCGGCGGCGGGCGGCGACAGGGTCGTGCTGTCCGACGATGTTCTGGACCTGGCGGCGGGCGTCTTTCGGGTCCCGCGCGACCAGGTTTCGCTTCGGACAACACCCGACACCCTGAAGGCATGGGACAGCTTCACCCAGTTGAATCTCGTTCTCTCGGTCGAATCCCATTTCGGATGCCGGATCCCGGCTGCCAGTGTGAGCAAGCTGCGCAGCCTCGCGGATGTCGTGACGGCGGTCGAGGAGCTTTCATGACGCCAAGCCTGCGTGCGGTGTGCCTGGCGTGGATATCGGCGCTCGGTCTTGCCGGATTGGTCGCGCTGCTGCTTTGGCAGGCCTGCGAGAGGCGCTTCGCTGCGCGGATCGAGACTGTCGGGACATTGGTCGTGGGCACCTCGCTTGTGCGCTTCGCCGTGCCGTCAGCCCAAGGCGATGACACGCTGGCGACGCTGGGGCCGCGCGAGTTCCTCCGTCTCGGCTTTCCGGGAGGGCAGGAGCGCCATGTCCTGCAAGCCGCCTCCGCTGCGGCGGAAGCCGGCGCGGCGGCGATCTTCATCGAAGTCAATCCGATCGTGTCGCGCTTTGCCAACCAGTCGCCGGGCTGCGGTCTGCGGGCAGGGATGCGGTATGAACGGTCGGTCCTGATGGCAACCGCGGAAGCCCTGTTCCGCCTCGACGAGGATTTCTGGCTGCGGGGCGGGGCGCTGCCGGCTTCCCGGGCAGGAAAGGGCGAGGTCACGGAGGAAACGCTCTCCCTGCTATACCCGCTCTCCCTTCCCGGATCCTGTTTTCCGGACGCGTGGCGCAGGCTAGTCGAAGATCACACAGACACGCGCTTCGCGTTCCTTGCCATGCCGCGCGCGCCGGTAGCCCGGGACCGGATCGGCCGGGATGCAATGCGCGATTTCCTCGAAGCGTCGGAAGCGTTCGCGGCCGCGACAGGCGCGCCGCTCTTCATTGCCGATCCCGATGGAAGCTGGAGTGCGGCGCATTTCCTCGACCAGGCACATCTGAACGAGGCCGGGTCCGAACGCTTCCTGCGAAGCTTCGCGCAGTGGTGGGACGAACAGCCGTGAGCGTACTCGACTACCATGTCTTCCTCCTGCTCTCACTTGTGTGCGTGCCGATATCCTGGTCGGTGCCGCGCGCCCATGCCTTTGACGCGGTGGCCGGTTGGACCGCGCTCTGCCTTGTCGTGCTCTCCCCGGCAACGGCCCTGTGGCTGACGGCCATCGTCCTCGGCTTGCCGAAGCTCCTGGCCGGCAGAGATGCAAGGCGCGGGCCACGCGCCGTGCTGGCCATCCTGTTGCTGACAGTGGGACTGATAGTCTCGCGTGCCCTGCCGGGATGGGCCTGGATCGGCGGCGCGTTCTTCACGTTGCGGGCCATGCATGTCGTGATCGAATGGTGGATGCGCCGCCTGTCCGCGCCGAGCCTGCGCGAGAGCCTGCATTATTTCCTCTTCCTTCCCGTTCTCGCGGCCGGCCCGATCCATCGCCTGCCGCATTTCCAGCACCAGCTCCGCCGCCGCCGATGGGACCCCCAAATGTTCTTCACCGGGGCCGAGCGGATCCTGCTCGGGCTTGTCTGGTTCTACGTGGTGGCGAGTTTCGTGCTCGTCCAGGTCGACGCAAGGCTGGCCTGGTACCTGTCGGACGTGGCCGATTTCTGGTCCGTCTGGGCCCGGGCCGCGGTCAGTTGGCTGGAGCTGTTCTTCGCCTTCTCGGGCACCACGCACCTGGCATTGGGCATCTCGCTGATGATGGGATTGAAGCTGGAGGAGAATTTCGACCGCCCCTGGGCGGCACGCAACCTGGTGGATTTCTGGACCCGCTGGCACATGACGTTGACGCATTGGGTCCGCGACTATGCATTCCGGCCGCTGACGGCGCTGACGCGAAGCCCGGTGGTCGGGCTGCTCGGGGCGATGCTTGTCGTCGGGCTGTGGCACGAATTCTCGCTCTACTACGTGTTGTGGGCGATGTGGCAATCGCTTGGCATCCTGCTGTCGCAGCTCGTCAATCGCAGGATCGGCGCGCGTTGGCGCCGGTCCTGGATCACTGCACCGTTCGGCTTCCTGGCGATCCTCGCCTGGCTCTCTGCAGCACGTCCCGTGATCGAACTCATGGGGGTCGGCCATTGACACCGCTCTGGTCCTTCTATGAGCGGTTGCTGCCCGGCAGGCTCGTGTGGCCGGCTGTGACGCTGACCTACATGATCGCCATTCTGCTCTTGCTGCTGTTCGCGCGCGTACCGGTCGAGCAGATCATCTATATCGACCTGAACTGACGCATCGCGCTGGTTTCACCGGCCTCCGCTGACCGGGTTTGCGACACAATGTCAAAGCGCCCGCCTGCCGTCCGGGAAGGGCTTGTAATCGACAGTTTAGAATGTATCTAAACTGACAAGTCGCGAACGATACACTCACAGGGAGCCATCTTATGGGCCTTCGCATCAATGACATTGTCCCCAACCTGAAATTCGAGACCAGCCAGGGCGAGATCCAGTTCCACGACTGGATCGGCGACAGCTGGGCGATCCTCTTCTCGCATCCGAAGGATTTTACCCCGGTCTGCACGACCGAGTTCGGCGCCGTCGCCCAGCTCGCCGAGGAATGGGAGAAGCGCAACACCAAGGTGATCGGCCTCTCCGTCGACGGGATCGCGGAGCACAAGGAATGGATCGCCGATATCGAGAAATACGCCGAAGCGCCGGTGCCCTTCCCGATCATCGCCGACGAGGGCCTGGAAGCCTCCAAGGCCTTCGACATGCTTCCCGCCGATGCCTACCTGCCCGATGGCCGCACCGCCGCCAACAGCGCCTCGGTCCGCTCGGTCTTCATCATCAGCCCGGACAAGAAGCTGCAGCTTTCCATGACCTACCCGATGTCGGTTGGCCGCAATTTCGCCGAGGTGATGCGGGCGCTCGACGCGCTGCAGGCAACCTTCGGGACGCCGATCGCCACGCCGGCCAACTGGACGATGGGCCAGGACGTGATCATTGCGCTCTCGCTGGATGACGACGCGGCCCGGGAGAAATTCGGCGAATTCGACGCGGTCCTGCCCTATCTGCGCAAGACCAGGTCGCCGGTCTGATCCGATCCTGAGACGTTTCTGCGAGCCTCGACGAAAGTCGGGGCTCGTTTGCCTTGGGGGCCTGCCTAACGCCGCACGGATCTGGCGATGGCGTCCAGCAGGTCGGTGCGGGACACGGGCTTCATGAGGTGAATGTCGTCCTGCCGCCCGGAGGGGCCGGCCGCGCTGCCGTCCGTCGCATAGCCGGACAGGAAGATGATCGGCAGGTCCGGCCGAACCCCGCGCAGACGCTCACCGAGGTCGGGCCCCTGCAGGCTGCCGGGCATCACGATATCCGTCAGCAAGAGGTCGAAGGCAGTCGGATCTTCGCGGAAAAGCTCGAGAGCGGAATCGCCCGAGCTGGCCGACATCACGCGGAAGCCGATCTTCTGGAGCTGTGCCCGGATCGTCTCCAGCACCTCCCTCTCATCCTCCACCAGAAGGATCCGCAGTCCCGGTTGCGTCAGTGGTTCGCTGCTTTGCTCCGGCAAGGGGGTCTTGGCGTCCGTGTCCGCGGCAACCGGGAAGAACAGCTTGAAGGCTGTCCCTTCGCCGGGGTCCGAGCGCACGTGCACGGCGCCGCCGGTCTGTTGCATGAAGCCCTGCACCATCGACAGGCCAAGCCCCGAGCCGCTCCCGGGCGGCTTGGTCGTGTAGAAAGGCTCGAAGATCCGGCGCAGTTTTTCCGGCGGGATGCCGTCTCCCGTATCGGTTACCGACAGCACAACGTAGCGGCCCGGCGGGAGGGGCGCGAAGGCTTCGCCCGGTTTCGGCGCGTGATCCGGCAGGCCGGTCTCAAGGGTCATGTTGGAGGTCTGGATCCTGAGCAGCCCGCCCTCCGGCATCGCGTCCCGGGCATTCACGATCAGGTTGAGAAGCGCGCTCTGGGTCGAGGCCGGGTCGGCCCGGGTCGGCCAGAGATCCGGAGCCAGCGCGGCCTCGATCTTGATCCGCTCCGGCAAGGTCCGGCCGGCCCAGCCATGGGTCTCCGAAACGATCGTGTTGAGATCGATCTGTTGCGGTTCAAGGTGCGACTGGAGGGCAAAGGCCAGCAAGGAGCGGGTGAGATCGGCGCCGCGCTCGATGGCGCCGAGGCTGGACTGGATCAACCGCAGCTGTTCGGGGTCTGAAATATCGTCCTTCAGCAGCTCGAGATTGCCCATGACTACGGCCAGCAGGTTGTTGAAATCATGCGCCACGCCGCCCGTCAGCTGGCCGATGCTCTCGTTGCGTTGCGCCCGCTGGGCCAGCGATTTCTGCTCCTCCAGCGCCTGCTGGGACTCGACCTCCCGGGTCACGTCGAGGACGATCCCATCGCCGCAAACGGAGCCATCGGGCAGTTCGGCAACGCCCATGCGGGCGTCGAGCCAGAGTGTCTCTCCGGTCCGTGAGACTATCCGCAGACGCCTGGATATCGAGCTCCTGTCTTCTCGTGCTTTGCGCAATGCGGCCCGGTAGTCGATACGGTCCTGTGGGTCGAATGATTTTCCCATGAGCTCGGGTTCGGCCATCAGTTCTTCGGCCGTATAGCCCCAGATTTCCTCCACGTAGGGGCTGATATAGGTGATCGGACTTCTCTCGGGATCTGTCAGGTTCAGGCTGATGACGGCGCCGGGGAGATTGTCCAGAATCCGCTCAAGTCGGGCTTCGGCTACGGATTTGAGATGTTCGATCTCCCGTTGGCCGGTGATATCCTCCTGGATGCCGACAATGCGTTTCGGTCTGCCTGCCGTGTCGCGTTCCACCTGGCGGTGCAGTCGCAGATGCCGGATCGCGCCATCCGTGCGCCGGGCGCGAAACTCGATCCCGTCATTCTGCGATGTTCCCCGCCAGATATCCCTCAGATTGTCCCGGACGATGTCGCGATCCTCGGGAAGGATCATCTCCAGCCATCTGTCGATCTCGATCTGCCGATCCGATTCCGTCAGGCCATACATCCTGGCGATCCCGATATCGTGATGCGCCCGGGCGTCGCCCGAGGTGTATTCGAACATGCCGAACTTCCCGGTCTTCAACAGCAGCTTCAGCCGGTCGTCGAGGTCGACCACACGCATCTCGTCGCGCGCGACCTTTGCGGCCAGTCGCAGGATCAGCGCCAGGACGGTTATCGACACCAGCCCGGTGGCGGACAGGCCCGCCCCCTTGGTCAGGAGCACGGGGAGCGGTTCCCGAAACAGGAGCCAGGCCAGGGGCGGCAGAAGGCAGAGACTGACGACAAGAAACCCGCCAAGCATGGCTGCGATCGCGGAGCGGGGAATGCCGGGCCAGATCGGGCTGGGCGCGACATGCCGGGCGAGCAGGCCCACGGCCATGATCAGGGAAAAGAACAGGATCGAGGCCGGACCCGGGACGGTCTCGGCGGCGAGCTCTGCAAAGCTCGCGAAAAGCACAGTGATGGCGCCTGCGAGCGGTCCGCCGAGATAGGCGGACAGCACCAGCGGGCCGGCCATTCCATTGACCGACATGGAGATCGATTGAAGCTTGAGTAGCATCGAGACGACGGAGAACGACACCAGTCCCAACAGAAGGCCAATAAGGATCTGCTGCAATTGCCGCTGTTCCCGGAGACTGGTGGTGGCGAATATCGCGTAGCAGCCGCCCCCCGCGAGCAGGAAAAGAGCAGTGTTCTCGAGTATCGCGAAATACATAAGGTGCCTCAGTGCCGACCCTTTGCAGGAAGGTTTGGGCAAGGAAGGCGGAAATGTCGAGGCCGGAGGCGGGCGCTGGCCGAAACGGTGCCGGCCCCTCATGCGGTCCAGCGGGCAGGTGCCGGTGGCAATCGACCCGGTCTCGCAACCTGTCCTGTCTGCTGGTCACGGCGTCTCTTCCGGCCCGCCGTCATGCGCATCGTTTTCGTATATGCGGGAGGCCTGGTCGGCTCCGCGGCCTTGAAGCGGTCGGGCGGCAGGGGGATGAGGTCTTGGGTAATATCGATTTTTCGGGCAATGAAGTATTTGAATCGAAAAAAAGTTCGGAGAAACTGAGCGTCTTTTGTCGATGAAAGCCAGAAAAATTAATAAAATTCATGAAGGTGAGCGCAAGTCTCCCGGGGAGATCTCAAACGGTTCCAAGAATTCCGGGTTGCGCTCTGTTGAAAAAAACGACATTATTTGGAAATGGCAAAAGATGTAGCGAGACCGTCAACGGAAGTGGTGGGCCAGGAGGCCTCGGCGACCCAAAAGGCATATCTTGCCCTGCGACGCATGATTGTCGTGGGCGAGTTGCAGCCCGGAGAGAAGCTCAAGATCGACCGCTTGCGCTCTGAATTGAACACAGGCGCGTCGCCCATTCGCGAGGCCCTGAGCCTGCTTACCTCCGATCTCCTGGTTGAACGGTTGGACCAGCGTGGCTTCCGCGCGGCCCCGACGAGCCATGAGAATTTCGTTGAGATCCTGACCCTGCGCTGCGAACTCGAGGAAATGGCGCTGCGCCAGAGCATCCTCAATGCCGACGAGGCCTGGGAGGACGCGCTGGTTCTTGCGCATCACAAGATGGCCCGCGAAGGCCGGGACGATCCCGAGCAGTTCGAAGAGCGCCACAAGACCTTTCACATGGCGCTGCTGTCGAACTGTGCTTCGCCGATCCTGATGAAGTTCTGCAGCCAGCTCTACGACCTGAACATCCGCTATCGCTACCTGGCGGGCAATGCGCTGAACTACCAGCAGCGCGATGTCAGCACCGAACATGCGGCCATTCTCGAGGCCGCCGTGGACCGCAATGCCGACCTGGCGGCCGAACGCCTGCTGAGCCATTACCACCAGACCGGCGCCTTCCTGAACGGGCTGTTCACCATGAAGGATCCCGAGGGCTGAGACCCGAGGCAGGCGGATGCAGGGCGGCATGGCCGTGAACGAAAAACGGCGGCGCAAGGGCGCCGCCGTTCCTGTCTTGAAAGGTTGAAACGCTTACGCGTCGTCGTCCTTCTTGGCCATTTCGCCGGTCTCCTGATCGACGACCTTCATCGACAGCTTGACCTTGCCGCGATCGTCGAAGCCCAGCAGCTTGACCCAGACTTCCTGACCTTCCTTGAGCACATCCGAGGGATGGTTCAGGCGGCGGTTCTCGATCTGGGAGACATGCACGAGGCCGTCCCGCTTGCCGAAGAAGTTCACGAAGGCGCCGAAATCGACGATCTTCACGACCTTGCCCTTGTAGATCTTGCCCTCTTCCGGCTCGGCCACGATCGAGTAGATCATGTCATAGGCCTTCTTGATCGACTCGGCATTCGGCGAGGCGATCTTGACGATGCCGTCGTCGTTGATGTCGACCTTGGCGCCGGAGGTTTCCACGATCTCGCGGATGACCTTGCCGCCCGAGCCGATCACTTCACGGATCTTGTCGGTCGGAACCTGCATCGTCTCGATGCGCGGTGCGTGAGCGGAGAATTCCTGACGGCCAGCCGACAGGGCCTTGCCCATTTCGCCAAGGATGTGCATCCGGCCATCTTTTGCCTGCGCGAGCGCCTGCTTCATGATCTCGGGCGTGATGCCGGCGATCTTGATGTCCATCTGCAGCGAGGTGATGCCGTTCTCGGTACCAGCCACCTTGAAGTCCATGTCGCCGAGGTGATCCTCGTCGCCAAGGATGTCGGTCAGAACTGCGTAGGAACCGTCCTCTTCGAGGATCAGGCCCATGGCAACGCCGGCCACGGCGGCCTTGAGCGGAACGCCGGCATCCATCATCGACAGCGAACCGCCGCAGACGGAAGCCATCGAGGAGGAACCGTTGGATTCGGTGATCTCCGACACGACGCGGATCGTGTAGGGGAAGTCCGTCGGGGCGGGCAGGACGGCCTGAAGGGCGCGCCAGGCGAGCTTGCCGTGGCCGATTTCACGACGGCCCGGGCCCATCACGCGGCCAACTTCACCAACCGAGTAGGGCGGGAAGTTGTAGTGCAGCAGGAAGTTGCTGCGGAAGTTGCCGTGCAGCGCGTCGATGATCTGCTCGTCTTCGCCGGTGCCGAGCGTGGTGACCACGAGGCCCTGGGTCTCGCCACGCGTGAACAGCGCGGAACCGTGGGTCCGGGGCAGCAGGCCGGCTTCGACATTGATCGGGCGGACAGTCGTGGTGTCACGGCCGTCGATCCGCTTGCCGGTCTTGACGACATCGCCACGCAGGATCGAGCTTTCCAGCTTCTTGAGCGCGGAGCCGAGATTGGCGTCCTCGAGCTGCTCTTCGGTCAGGCTCTCGGTGATCTTGGTGCGCGCAGCCGAGATGGCCGAGGTGCGCTCCTGCTTGTCGGTGATCGCGAAGGCGGCGCGCATGTCTGCTTCGCCGGCAGCTTTCACGACTTCGAAGAGCTCCGAGTAGTCGGGCGCCTGGAAGTCGAAAGGCTCCTTGGCGGCGTCTTCGGCCAGGTCGATGATCAGGTCGATCACCGGCTGGATCTGCTCATGGGCAAAGGTCACAGCGCCGAGCATCTCGTCTTCGGTCAGCTCGTAGGCTTCCGATTCCACCATCATCACGGCGTCCTTGGTGCCGGCAACAACGAGGTCGAGACGCTGCTCGGGGTTCAGGCGGAGCTGGTCCATGTCCTGAACTTCCGGGTTCAGCACGTAGTCGCCATCGACGAAGCCCACGCGGCAGGCGCCGATCGGGCCGCGGAACGGCACGCCGGAGATCGTCAGCGCGGCGGAGGCGGCGATCATGGCGACCATGTCGGGGTCGTTGACGAGGTCGTGGCTGAGCACGGTGCACATGACGAGCACTTCATGCTTGAAGCCGGGGACGAAGAGCGGACGGATCGGGCGGTCGATCAGGCGCGCGGTGAGCGTTTCCTTCTCGGTGGGCCGTGCCTCACGCTTGAAGAAACCACCCGGCACCTTGCCGGCAGCATAGTATTTTTCCTGGTAATGCACCGTCAGCGGGAAGAAATCCTGACCCGGCTTTGGCTTGCGGGCAAAGGTCACGTTGGCCATGACGGAGGTTTCGCCCAGCGTGGCGATAACCGAACCATCGGCCTGACGGGCAACCTTGCCGGTTTCGAGAGTGAGGGTTTCTTCGCCCCACTGCATCGATTTTTTCACTTCATTGAACATCTGGCGTATCCTGTCTGGGAGCGCTCCCGGGCGTATCCCGGGTCTCCCGTTTTGAATGGCGGCCCCATTGCCGCCGACCCCTTATCCTGAAGCATGCGCCCGGGGTCAGAGGCGTCACGTTACAGATGGGCGGGCCTTACAGGAGTGCAAGGCGTTTGGGAAGCAGAGTTTGTCCGCCCGCTGCATGCGAAAGCCTTAATCCGGCCGGCTTCCGCCGGTCGCGCAGATGGCAGCGGCGCTTCTCCCCGACTGGATCAGCGCGCGGAGACCGTGGCCAATAAGCGCCGGTTGACCTCCGCGTCCGACCCGCTCCAGAAGCCCTCCGGTTGCGTCATAAGCTCGGTCAGCAGGGGGATTTCGTTTTCGCTTCGCAATGTCGGGTCGAGCATGCTTTCATACCAGCTCCACCAGAAGGACCAGTTTACCGCGCTCTCGGCCACTCTTTTCGGCAGGGTTGGCCAAACCCGGCTGGGCCGCGGATCTGTCCCGGAGAGAAGCGGATAGGCACAGGGATCCTCGCCTGCTGCGATCAGGTTCCGGTCCTTGTCGAGGCTGCGCCAGAACAGGTCGCGATCTTCGCCCCAGAAGGCGTTTTCCGCTTGGAAGCAAGCTGAGTGTGCCGTTCCGATATAGAGCAGGGACGCGGCGCGGTTGTGTGGCTGGGCTTTGTTGAAATCCGTGCAATAAAGAGCCCAGAGCGGCGCGGAAGCGACCTGACCGTCTACCTGCGTTCCGCGGAAGTCGTAGTCATATGCCGCTTGAATCGCCGCCAATTCCGGCTTGAGTGCCATGGCGGTAGCATTGAAGGAGGGAAACAGATCGCGGGAAACCGTTGTTGTGGAGAGGCGCGAGGCCGCGGCGGCCCGGAGAAAGGGCGACATGACCCTGCCCTTATCCGCTGCTGCCAGGGTGTCGTGCCAGAGACGCGGCAGAGCGCGCATCACTGCGCGCAAGGTGAGGCGGCGCACGGCCAGGCGCCGTGTGTCGTCATCGACAGAGAGGCTTTCGAACCAGTCCTGGAAGAACAGGACCCGTTTTCTGCCGGTGAGTGCCTCCAGGGATGGCTGCATCTGTTTGCTCCGTGCATGGGCGCGCGCAATTGCGATCTGCTGAGGCGCGGGACCGGAGCCATGCTCGCCGAAAGCGATCCTGCCCAGTTTCGCGGCATTGGCAAAGGTGGCAGTTGCGGGGGACCGGCAGAGGCGCGCGCAAGTTGCACCGCGCGCCGCTTCGGCCTACCTCTGGCGCGAGGGGGGCGGCGATGCGCTACGAGTCACACAAGTTCTACTTCGCCCCGGCGCGCGGGACGGCCGAGCTCTGGCGGACAGCCGCCGGCATGGTGTTGATCTTCGTCGCCGGCATGGCGCTCTACCAGCTCACCTTCGCGCTTCTGTCCAACCTGATCGGACCGGACGCGACACAGGCGCTGGTCGACAACACAACCCGCGCCAAGGACAGTCCGTTCGCCACGCTGTACATCCTCTCCACTTTCGGCTTCTTCGCCATCGGGCTGGCGATGGTGACCAACTCCCTGCACCACCGCAGCCCGTGGACCCTGTTCGGTCCGGGCGCCGCGGTGGTGTCGGATGCGCTGCGGGTGACCCTTGCGGTGGGGGCGCTCTTCATCCTGCTCGCGCTGATCCTGCCGCGCGATGTCGAGATGATCCGCAACGCGGAGCTGACCCGGCGCGGCTGGATCGCCCTGTTGCCGATCTCGCTGGCGGTGATCCTACTGCAGGCGGGCACCGAGGAGCTGATCTTTCGCGGCTACCTGCAGCAGCAGCTCGCCGCCCGGTTCCCGCATCTGCCGCTCTGGTTGATCCTGCCGTCAGTGCTTTTCGGCCTCGCGCATCTGTCGCCGGCGGCGGCCGGGGCGAACGCTCCCTTCTTCGCGCTCTGGGCCACCGCTTTCGCCGTTGCCGCGGCCGACCTGACAGCGCGCACCGCTTCGATCGGGGCCGCGCTCGGGTTTCACGTGGCAAACAACATCGCCGCCATCCTCTTCACCTCGCTGGCCGGGCCGGGCTCGGGGCTTGCGCTCTATCACCTGCCGCTCGGGATGGACGACCCGCGCATTGCCGGGATGATGTTGCCGGAATTCGCCACGCTCTTCGTCGGCTGGCTGGCCGCGCGGCTGGCGCTGAAGGTTTGAGCCGCATGATTGCACCCGCGCCCGGCGCGGTCTACCAATCGGGCATTGCAGAGAGGGAATTCCATGCGCACTGGTGAATTCGAAGCGTCGCTCGAGGAAGCGAAACTCTACCCACAGCTCTGGCGCCTCGTCCTGGGGATCGCGCTCATCGTCTTCATCCTCGTCTCCGGCGCGGCGATGCTGATTGGCGCGTTCGTCGCGGTTGCGCACCTGATCGACCCGATGAATGCCGTCCATACCGGCGCAGCGCTTGCCCGGCTCCAGGCCACCGCGCAGGGCTATGGCGGCATCGACACGCCCTTCGCCGTGTTCCTGCTCCTGGTGACGTTCGTCGCCCTCTTCATCGGCCCGATGCTCGCCGCCGCCGCGTTCCATTTCCGTGGCCCAGGCTCCCTGTTCGGCGAATGGCCGGACTGGCTGACCGGTTTCGGGGTATCGCTTGCGGTGCTGGTTCCGATCTATCTCCTGCTTGTTGCGGCCAGCTTTGTCTTTGACACGCCCGAGCCCAATCTCGCGCCATCGCGCTGGCTGATGCTGCTGCCTCTCGCCCTGCCGCTGATCTTCATCCAGACATCCTCGGAAGAGCTGTTCTTTCGCGGCTATATCCAGCAGCAGCTTGCCGCCCGCTTTCGGGCGCGCTGGATCTGGATGGTCCTGCCCTCCGTCGTCTTTGCCGCCCTGCATTACACGCCGAGCGCGGGCGCCATGCTGCCCTGGATGTTGATCTCGGCGCTGGTCTTCGGCCTGATCGCGGCTGACATTACCGAGCAAACGGGCAATCTCGGGGCCGCGATGGGCATCCATTTCGGCAACAATGTCTTCGGTATGCTCGGTCTTGCCGTCGATGACACGATCACCGGGCTGGCGCTCTATGTCACCCCCGCGCCGGACGCCGCCACCAGCGTGCAATCGGTCGGCATGGGGCTGTCCGTCTGCGTGGTGATTCTGGTCTGGTGGGTGACCCGGAGATTGCTGACCCGCTGAGCCGCCTTCAGCATTTGCATTTGCCCAGCGAGAGGCATATCTGGAAGGCGCAACAGGCGCTGAAGGACCCCGATGAACTGGATTTCCAACTACGTCCGCCCGAAAATCAACTCACTGTTCTCGCGCCGTGAGGTGCCGGAGAACCTGTGGACCAAATGTCCCGAATGCGGGACGATGCTGTTTCACCGCGAGTTGAAAGACAATCTCAACGTCTGCTCCAGTTGCGATCACCATATGGCGATCACCCCGCGGGATCGCTTTGCCGACCTGTTTGACGGCGGCATCTTCACCGAGGTCGCGGTCCCCGAGCCGGTCGCCGACCCGCTGCATTTCCGCGACCAGAAGAAATATCCCGACCGCATGAAAGCGGCGCAAAAGAAGACCGGCGAGGCCGAGGCCATGCTGGTCGCCGAGGGCGAAATGGGGCGCACACCCATCGTTGCCGCCTGCCAGGATTTCACCTTCATGGGCGGCTCCATGGGCATGTATGTCGGCAATGCGATCATCGCCGCCGCCGCGCGCGCCGTGGAGCTGCGCCGGCCGCTGATCCTCTTCTCCGCCGCCGGCGGCGCGCGGATGCAGGAAGGTATCCTGTCGCTGATGCAGATGCCGCGCACCACGGTCGCGGTCGAGATGCTGCGCGAGGCGGGGCTGCCCTATATCGTCGTGCTGACGCACCCGACGACAGGCGGCGTGACCGCCTCCTATGCCATGCTGGGCGATATCCATATCGCCGAGCCCAATGCGCTGATCTGTTTCGCCGGTCCGCGGGTGATCGAACAGACAATCCGCGAGAAGCTCCCCGAGGGGTTTCAGCGCGCCGAATACCTGCTGGACCATGGCATGCTGGACCGCGTGACCCATCGAAAGGCGCTGCGCGAAGAGCTGATCACCATCACCCGCCTGATGCTGAGCCTGCCCCCGGCGGTCAAGGGCGACCTGCCGGCGCCGAGCGACGTGCCGGAAGAGGCGGCGCCGGAAGCGCCCGTCGAAGCCGCGCCTGCGCCGGAAGCTGAGGCCGATGGCGAAGCCCCCACGGAAGCGGGCAGCGAGGCTGAACCGGAAACGGACAAGCCCTCGTGACCGAGCCGGCCAGCGCCGACCTGCTGGCGCGGATGATGGAGCTGCACCCGAGCGAGATCGATCTCTCGCTCGACCGCACCTATCGCCTTCTCGATGCGCTCGGCAGGCCGCAGGACAGGCTGCCGCCGGTCATCCACATCGCGGGCACCAATGGCAAGGGCTCCACCCTCGCCATGATCCGCGCCGGCCTGGAAGCCGCCGGACAGCGCGTCCACGCCTATACCTCGCCGCATCTCGTCCGGTTCCACGAGCGGATCCTGCTCGCCGGGGCAGACATCTCCGAGACTGCGCTCTGCGCCCTACTGGAGCGTGTTCTGGAGGCGAATGCCGGCCAGCCGGTGACCTTCTTCGAGGCCACGACCTGCGCGGCTCTTGCCGCCTTCGCGGAGACCCCGGCCGATGCGCTCCTGCTGGAGGTCGGCATGGGCGGGCGGATGGACACGACCAATGTGGTCGAGGCCCCGCGCCTGACCGTGATCACCCCCGTCGCGCTCGACCACCAGGCGTTCCTCGGCGATACGCTCCCCGAGATTGCAGGCGAGAAAGCCGGGATTCTCAAGCGCCGCGTGCCCTGCGTTGTTGCGCGCCAGCAGGACGAGGCGCTGGACGTGATCGAGGCACGGGCGGCGCGTCTCGGTGTGCCGCTCCTCGCCCATGGCCAGCACTGGCATGCCTGGGAGGAACGCGGCCGCCTCGTCTTCCAGGACGAAACCGGCCTGCTGGACCTGCCCTTGCCGGCGCTGCCCGGCCCGCACCAGATCGACAATGCCGGCACCGCTCTCGCTGCCCTGCGCCAGCTTGGCCTGCCCGAGGCTGCCTGCGAGGCCGCCCTGACGCAGGCGCGCTGGCCTGCCCGCATGCAGCGCCTGACCCGTGGCCCGCTCCGGGAAGCCGCGCCGCAGGCCGATCTCTGGCTCGACGGCGGCCATAATGCCCACGCGGCCGAGGCTATCGCGGCGACGCTGCGCGGGCTGCCGGAGCGCCCGACGCATATTGTTTTTGCGCTGCTGAACAATCGCGACCCGAGGGCTTTTCTCCAGCCTCTGAAAGGGCTGGTCGAGAGCGTCGTCACGGTCCCGATTGCCGGCGAGCCCAATGCCGCCGACCCGTCCGACCTCGCCGAAGCTGCCCTGGCGCTTGGACTGCCCGCGACGGAAGCGCCAGACATTGCCGCGGCTGTGGTGAAGATCGCGGATGCCCAGCCAGGGGCCCGTATTCTGCTTTGCGGTTCGCTCTATCAGGCAGGGGACGTCCTGCGGGAGAACGGCTAGGGGACGGGCGTCTGCTGGCCTTGCCTGTGCAGTCGCGCCGGTAGCGGACGGTGGATCTGAGCCCTGGTCGGCAAGGAATCAAGGCGAAGCCGCCGAGCCGGCCGCGAGCAATCTCGTCATCCGCAAACCGGACATCTGACCGGAAGGTTTCTCCGAACGCCCGGACCGCGGCCCGTCCCCTTTCCACGGGTGACACTTCGCGGACTGCATGCTACGCCGCGAGCATGGCAGATCTCCCCACCAAGGCCCAGCTTCTCGACTGGATCGCCGATAACCCGACGCAGAATTCCAAGCGCGACATCGCCAAGGCCTTTGGGGTCAAGGGCGCCGCGCGGATCGACCTCAAACGGCTTCTCAAGGAGCTCGAGGCCGAGGGGCACCTCCAGAAAGCCCGACGCCACTATCGCGACCCGGACAAGCTGCCGCCGGTCAGCGTGCTGACGATCCTGCCGCCTGACCGCAACGGGGACCTCTACGCCAAGCCGCTGGAATGGCACGGAGACGGCCCTGAGCCGCGTGTCCTCTACATTCCGCGCGACAGCGATCCCGCGCTCGGTGAGGGCGACCGCATCCTCGGGCGGCTGTCCGAGGTCCGGACCGACGATTACCAATATGAAGCCCGCATCATCCGCCGCATCGGGCATAACCCGAAGAAGATCCTCGGCATCTATCGCAAGCGCACCGAGGGCGGTCGTATCACGCCGATCGACAAGGGCATGGATCGCGAATGGCAGGTCCCTCCCGGCGGCACGCATGGTGCCAAGGACGGCGAACTTGTCGAAGCCGAGCAGGCGAGCCCCCGCGGCAAGCTCGGACTGCCAACCGCGCGCATCACCGAGCGGCTCGGCGACCCGTCCGCGCCGAAGGCGGTCTCGCTCATCGCCATCCACCAGCACGGCATCCCCGACGATTTCCCCGACCGCGTGATCGAGGAGGCCGACCACATGAAGCCTGCCGGGCTTTCGGGGCGCGAGGATCTGCGCGACCTGCCGCTGATCACCATCGACCCCTCGGATGCGCGCGACCATGACGATGCCGTCTACGCCCATGCGGACGAGGATCCGAAGAACGAGGGCGGGTTTGTCGTCTGGGTCGCCATCGCCGATGTGTCCCATTACGTCCAACCCGGCACCGCGCTCGATGCCGAGGCGCGGATGCGCGGCAATTCCACCTATTTCCCCGACCGCGTCGTGCCGATGCTGCCGGACCGGCTTTCCGGCGATCTCTGTTCGCTGCATGAGGGCGTGCCGCGCGCCTGCCTTGCCGTGCGCATGCGCCTCAACGCGCAAGGCCAGAAGATCGGCCACAGCTTCCATCGCGGGTTGATGCGCTCCGTTGCCTCGCTGAATTACGAAGAGGTGCAGACGGCGCTGGACGGCGCGCCGAATGACAAATGTGGCCCGCTGCTCGACGAGATCCTCAAGCCGCTCCAGGCCGCCTATCTCGCCGCCGCCCATGCCCGCGACCAGCGCCAGCCGCTCGATCTCGACCTGCCCGAGCGCCGCATCGAGCTGACCGATGAGGGCGAGGTCAAATCGGTGAATTTCAAGGAGCGGCTGGAGACACACCGACTGATCGAGGAGTTCATGGTGCTGGCCAATGTCTGCGCCGGCGAGACGCTGACCGCGAAGCGCACGCCGCTGCTGTTCCGCGTTCACGAGGAGCCGACGCCGGAGAAGATGGAAGCGCTGCGCGAGACTGCGCAGGCCTCGGGCTTCACGCTGGCCAAGGGGCAGGTGCTGCACACTCGCCATCTCAACAAGCTGCTGCATGACAGCGCCGGATCGGAGCTTTCGGAACTGATCAACATGGCAACCCTGCGCTCGATGACGCAGGCCTATTACAGCCCGGCGAATTACGGCCATTTCGGCCTCGCGCTGAAGACCTATGCCCATTTCACCTCGCCGATCCGCCGCTACTCGGACCTGATCGTCCATCGCGGCCTGATCAAATCGCATGGATGGGGCAAGGACGGGCTCTCTCCGGACGACATCGAGAGCCTTGCCCAGACCGCCGAGCACATCTCGGAGACCGAGCGCCGCTCGATGACCGCCGAGCGCGACACCACGGATCGCTACCTCGCCGCCTATCTCTCCGAACGTGTGGGCAACGAGTTCACCGGGACCATCGCGGGCATCGCCCGGTTCGGTCTCTTCGTGAAGCTCGACGAGACCGGGGCGGACGGGCTGGTGCCGATCCGCTCGCTCGGCAACGAGTTCTTCCACCATGACCGCGACGCACAGACCCTTATGGGGGCCGATTCCGGCCGCGTCATCGGGCTTGGCCAGCGCGTCACCGTGCGCCTGACCGAGGCCGTTCCGGTGACTGGCGGGCTGATGCTGGAACTGCTCGAGATCGAGGGCGAACAGGTCAAGCCGTCCGGGCACGGGGGCAAGGGTGGCCGTGGAAAACCGGTGCGCCGCAATCCCGGCAAGGCGCGGGCGAAAACGGCGCGGGACAAGACGCGCGACAAGCGGAAGGTGACACGCAAGCGTCGCTGACGCCGTGGGGGACAGGGACGGCATGCGGGACGACTTCAAGGACTGGCTTGCCGGGTTCCGGCGCGATGCGGCGGCCGAGGCGCTGGACACGGACCCGCTTGACGGGCTCGAACCGCTGCCCGAAGTGGTCGGCTCCGATCGCGCGCAGGCTGAGTTCACCCGAACGATCCGCGATTATCTCGACAGGGCCGTCAGCCCGGAGCGGCTGCGCGAAGGGCGCCGGCAAGGGCAGGCGAAGGAGGCCCTCCTGGCGGATATCTCTGCGCGTTACGGGGTGCCGGCAGAGATCCTGCTGGCGATCTGGGGGCTGGAGAGCAATTTCGGCGCCATGCGCGGCGAGCTGCCCGTGCTGTCCGCGCTGGCAACGCTGGCCTGCGACGGGCGGCGTCGGGCCCTGTTCGAGGCCGAACTTCGCGCGGCCCTCAGGATCCTTGCTGCCGGTGATGTTGCGGTGGAGGAGATGCTGGGAAGCTGGGCCGGGGCGATGGGGCACATGCAGTTCATGCCATCGACCTACCTCGCCCATGCGGTGGATTACGACGCCGATGGCCGGCGCGATATCTGGTCCGACGATCCGGCCGACGCGCTGGCCTCGGCGGCGGCCTACCTGACCGCGGAAGGCTGGCAGACGGACCAGGGCTGGGCGGTGGAAACCTGCCTGCCACCCGGTTTCGATGTCGGCCTGACCGGGCGCGAGACGGTGCTGCCGCTGTCCGACTGGTCCGAGCTGGGCCTGCGCGGAATGGTCGGCGCTGCCCATGCAGGGACCGGGTTGGCCTCGGTCCTGCTTCCGGCCGGACATCGCGGTCCGGCCTTTCTGACCTTCGAGAATTTCGCGGTCCTGCGGCGCTACAATGCCGCCGATTCCTATGTGCTGGCGGTCGGGTTGCTTGCCGACGGCATCGCTGGCCGGCCGGGGCTGCAGGCCCGCTGGCCGGCGGGATTGACCGCGTTGAGCCACGAAGAGATGCGCCAGCTCCAGGCGGCCCTGACCAAGGCGGGCTTCGACACACTCGGCGCGGACGGCATCGCCGGGACGAACACGGTGCGGGCTGTTCGCGCCTTCCAGCGCAGCCGGGGCCTGCCGCCGGACGGGCACCCTTCGGCGACGCTTCTGGCCTTGCTCCGCTGAGCGTTCAGCCCGGCAATCGGGACAGGACGTGATCGGCGAGGCGAGCCGAGATATCGACGCCGCAACACTCCGTGAGTGCGCGGAAACTGTCGAAGGGTGAGACGTCGAGAACCAGCGTCTCACCGGCCAGTTGCGCAATTTCCACGGTGGCAAATGTCAGCCCGAAGGGGGCCTGCGCGCGCCGGGCCAGCTCGACCTGATCGGGGGACGGCTCGTGAGGCTCGAAAATCCCCTGCGAGGGCAGTTCCGCGTCGCTGGAAACGACCGACGCATCGCAGGAGTAGCAACCCAGGAAGTCACCATCGAGAAAGGAGAGGTTCAACTTGCGCTCCGGGAGCGCCAGCTTCTTCTGCACGAACATGATCGGATGGTTCGCCGCGGTTCCGGCGATCCGTGTGACGGCGCGCAGCGAGGCGCCATTGATCTCCTCGCGCTGACGATTGTGGCTCGAGACGAGCGGCTTGATCAGTGCAGTGCCGAATTCCTCCGCCGTGTCGAGCGCCACTTCCGGATCCTCGGTGACGCGGGTCGGCGGCAGCGGGATGCCGGCCCCGGCCAGGGTCACGGTGCTGGCGAGCCGGTCGATCAGGCGAACAAGCGCCTCCGGATCGGACCAGACCTTTACGCCGCGCGCGGTGGCGAAGCGCAGAATCTGGAGCCGGTCGAGCACGGCGGAGGAGTTGGTCTCCGACACGGTCTTGACGATCAGCCCGTCGAGCCCGGCCAGATCCATCCCCCGGTACAGAATCGCGCCGCGTTGGAGGTCGAGCGTGACCAGGCCCATCTCGACTACAAGGCGAAAGCCGGTGCGCGCCGCGACCGCGTCTGCAAGCGCTTCCGTCGACCATCGGCCGGGAATGCCGACGACCCCAATTTTCAAATACGACACAGCACAACTCCTTGTCACAACATGTCTTCTTCAACCTGCACGGGATCGGATTCGCAAGATCCGATCTTGACCGGCCCCTGTCGATGGGCGCGCCAAGAATGGCGGTCGAGTTTGACGACATCCTTTCATATAAGCTGTCCGGAACAGCTTCGCGACAAGGCGGGGCGGAGGGAGACAGCGCATGTCCGAGTTCAAAGTCACGCGATGTGTGGAAATTCCGGACAACTTGCGGATCGCGCGGGCGAAAGCCTCGCCCAATCTCGGTCCGCGCCTGCTGTTCTTTTCCGGCGGCAGCGCGCTCAACGAGACGGCCCGCGCGCTCAAGCGGTACACGCATAACTCGGTCCACCTGATCACCCCTTTCGACAGCGGCGGCTCCAGCCAGGTCCTGCGCCAGGCGTTCGACATGCCGGCGGTGGGCGACTTGCGCTCGCGGCTGATCGCGCTGGCCGACGAGACCGATCTCGGCCAGCCGGATATCTTCGCGCTCTTTTCGCACCGGTTCCCGGCCGAAAGCGGGCGCGGGACGGCAAAGGCGGCGTTCGAAGAAATCCTGTCCGGCAATCATCCCCTGATGAAAGCGGTGACACAGCCGATGCGGACGCTGATCGTGCAGCAATTGCGCAGTTTCGCCGCCAAGGCGCCTGCCGATTTCGACTATCGCCGCGCCAGCGTTGGCAACCTGATCATCGCGGGGGGGTATTTCAGCTCCGATCACGCGCTGGAGCCGACCCTTTTCCTGATGTCGCGCATGGTGGCGGTGCTGGGCAAGGTCCATGCCGTGGCTGATGTGAACCTGCATATCGGCGCCGAACTGGCCGATGGCAGCCAGGTTCATGGCCAGCGGCAGCTGACCGGAAAGGAGGCGCCGCCGCTCGACCAGCCGATCTGCCGGCTGTTTCTGTCCGACGGCGCTGACGAGCTGCCGGCGCGCGAGGTCATCCTGCCGAAGCGCAACCGTCAGTTGATCGAGCGGGCGGACCTGATCTGTTTCCCCCCGGGCAGCCTCTTTACCAGCATCATCGCGAATCTCTTGCCGGAGGGGGTCGGGCGGACCGTGGCGAGGCGGGCGGTGCCCAAGGTCTATGTGCCCAGCCTCGGCGCGGATCCCGAATGCCATGGCCGGAGCCTGCCCGGTCAGGTGGAGGCGCTGCTGGAGACGTTGCGCGCCGATGCCGGGGCGGCCTGTCCGGCGGAGGACCTGGTCAATCTCGTCCTCTGCGATCGCGCGCATCTGCCGGATGGGGCAGCGGAGGACCTTGCGGCGCGGTTCGGGATCTGCTGTGTCACGGCCGATCTGACCCGGCCGGAACGTCCCGAGCGCTACGACCCCGCGGCGCTCAGCGAGGCGCTGATCTCCCTGTCCTGAGGCGCGGGAGGGAATCGATTCTTCCCTGGGTTGTGACCGGTGGACGCGCAGATTTGCGCATGCGGCATAACCTCTTGGGAAGCTGCAGAATCTTGGAGACGCTTTCGGCTTTCGTGTTACCCTCTGGGCGAGTCGCTTCGCGGAGGGGATGATTTGACGAAACTGGATTTCGTAGCACCGCTGGATGGCGTGATGCTGCCGCTCGAACAGGTTCCGGACCCGGTCTTTGCACAGAAAATGGTTGGAGATGGCGTTTCCATCGACCCGCTTGGGGACATGCTGCGCGCACCCTGCGCGGGGCGCGTGGCGCAGCTTCACCGGGCGGGTCATGCCGTGACGCTGGCCACGCCCGAGGGGCTGGAGGTGATGCTCCATATCGGGCTCGATACGGTGATGCTGAAGGGCGAGGGCTTCACGCCGCAGGTGGAAGAAGGGCAGGAGGTCAAGCAGGGCGATCCGCTGATCGGTTTCGATCCGGACTTCCTGGCGACCCATGCCAAGAGCCTGCTGACCCAGGTCGTGATCACGAATTCGGATCGGCTGGCTTCGCTGGAACCGGCGCGCGGCATGGTGCGTGGCGGGACGGACCTGTTGATGTCGGTCGAGCTGAATGTGGCTGCGGCGGAATCGGAGAGCGGCGGCGAACAGGTTGTCTCGGAGGCCATCGTCATTCCGAACCCGACCGGGCTGCACGCCCGTCCGGCGGCCGTGCTGTCCAACATGGCACGGAAATACGGGGCGAAGGTGCTGCTGCGGCGGGGCGAGGACGAGGCGAATGCCAAGAGCGTCGTCTCGATCATGAAGCTCAATATCGAACAGGGCGCCAAGGTGCAGCTCGTGGCCGAGGGGCCGGACGCGGCCGAGGCGATTGCCACGCTGGCGCCGGAACTGGCGGCCGGGCTTGGCGATGAGGGAACGGCTCCCGCGCCCGCGCCTGCGACGACCGAGATCCGGCCTGAGGCCGCCCCGGTGCCGCGCCGGCGCTCCGACGATCCGAACCTCCTGATGGGGGTCTCGGCCTCGCCGGGGCTGGCGGTGGGAAATGTCTTCCAGCTCAAGCGCGAAGAGATCGAGGTGCCCGAAACCGGGGCCGATCCGCGCACGGAGGCGCGCAAGCTCGACGAGGCGGTGAATGCCGCCCGGATCCAGCTCGAAGCGCTGCAGGC
Organism: uncultured Tropicimonas sp.; assembly: GCA_947497945.1. Lineage (GTDB taxonomy): Bacteria > Pseudomonadota > Alphaproteobacteria > Rhodobacterales > Rhodobacteraceae > Tropicimonas. The sequence goes on from CANMIP010000006.1 coordinate 99,770, forward strand.
GCAGTTGCACGCACAGGCGGACCCGGCCAAGGCGGCGATTTTCGCAGCGCATCAGGAACTGCTCGAGGATCCGGATCTCTTTGACGTTGCCCAGAGCGCGATTGCCAAGGGAAAGAGCGCCGAGTTCGGCTGGCAGCAAGCCTATTCCGGGCAGGCCTTGCAGTTGGAGGCGCTGCCCAATGAGCTGCTGGCAGCAAGGGCGGCGGATCTGCGCGATGTCGGGCGCCGGGTTTTGGCGATCCTGACCGGACAGCCTATCGAAGGGCCGGAAATGCCCGAAGGCACGATCCTGATCGCCGAGGAACTGACCCCCTCGGATACGGCGACGCTGGACCGCGACCGCGTGCTCGGCTTTGCCACGGTGGGCGGCGGGGCGACGAGCCATGTCGCCATTCTCGCCCGCGCGCTGGACTTGCCGGCGGTGGCGGGGATCGAACCGCAGGCGCTGGACGTGCCCAACGGCACCGCGGTGGTGATCGACGGAGCGCGGGGCTCGTTGAGGCTGAACCCGGACGAAGCGGAAGTCACCCGCATCCGCGAGGCGCGGGCGCGGGCCGAGACACGGCGCGCCGAAGAAATCGCCACGGCCCATGAGCCGGCGGTGACGACGGACGGCACCCGCGTCGAGGTGGTCGCCAATGTCGGCGGCATGAGCGAAGCGGCGGAGGGAATGCGGCTCGGCGGCGAAGGCGTCGGGCTGTTGCGCTCCGAGTTCCTCTTTCTCGAACGCGCGACGGCGCCGGGGGAAGAAGAGCAGGTCGATATCTACCAGGGTGTGGCCCGCGCACTTGGCGGCAAGCCGCTGGTGATCCGAACCCTCGATGTCGGCGGCGACAAGCCCTTGCCCTACCTGCCGCTGCCACGCGAGGACAACCCGTTCCTCGGCGTGCGCGGGGTGCGGCTGGCCATCGATCGGCCGGAGATCCTGCGCACCCAGATCCGTGCCATCCTTCAGGTGACCGGCTGCGAGCGACTGGGGATGATGTTCCCGATGATCTCCACGCTGGAGGAGTTCCGTTCGCTCAAGGCGGTTGTCGACGAGGAGCGGGAGCGGCTCGGCCATACCGAGCCGGTGCAGGTCGGCATCATGGTCGAGGTTCCCTCGGCGGCGGTCATGGCCGAGCAATTCGCCCGCGAGGCGGATTTCTTCTCCATCGGCACCAATGACCTGACGCAATACACGCTGGCCATGGATCGCGGACACCCCAAGCTGGCGCCGCTCGCGGATGCGATGAACCCGGCGGTGCTGAACATGATCGCTCATACCTGTCGCGGCGCGCATACGCATGGCAAATGGGTCGGGGTTTGCGGCGGGATCGCCTCGGATCTCCAGGCTGTGCCGATCCTGCTTGGGCTCGGCGTGGACGAGCTGTCGGTCTCGGTGCCGGCGCTGCCCTCGATCAAGGCCGCCGTGCGGCGCTATTCGATGGATGAGTGCAGGGCGCTCGCCGAACAGGCATTGGCGGCTGACTCTGCGGCGGATGTCCGTGCGCTCGTTCCGCTGGATTACTGATTTTACGGAGAAATATCATGGCGAGTGCATTTCTCGACAGAAGTTTCGCGACGCTCCAGAAGGTCGGCAAGGCGCTCATGCTGCCGGTCTCGGTGCTGCCGGTGGCCGGCATCCTGCTTGGGGTTGGCTCCTCCATCGCCGGCGCCGATAGCCTAGCGCCCTGGCTGATCACGGTGGGCGAGATCATGGCGGCGGCGGGCGGGGCGGTCTTCACCATCCTGCCGCTGATCTTCGCCATCGGCGTCGTCGTCGGCTTCACCAATAATGACGGCGTGGCGGCGATGTCGGCAACGGTTGGCTATTTTGTCCTCGTTGCGGCGCTGGGCGTCATGGGGCTGTTGTCGATCCAGATCCTGTCGCCGGTCGAACCGTTGAGCTTCCAGGGCCAGACAGCCTATGTCGAATATGATGCGAGGCGCGAGAGGTTTGTCTGTCTCGACGAGGATGGGCGGACGCTGGAGAAGATCCGTCTCGACGACATGGAGGCCGAGAGTGTCACCTGTGGCGACATCGCGATCCCCTTCACGATGCAGGACGGTGTCGCGCATTATGACAGCGGCGACGGCAGTCTTCAGCCCTTCCCGGCCGCGCAGAGCCGGGCCGAGATCAAGCAGATCTTCGGTTTCGAGAGCATCGATACCGGCGTCTTCGGCGGCATCCTGATAGGGCTCGTGGCGGCGTCGATGTTCAACCGCTTCTTCCGGATGAAGCTGCCGCCCTATCTGGGCTTCTTCGCCGGCAAGCGCTTCGTACCGATTGCAACCTCCTTCGCGGCGATCGGGTTGGCGGCGGTGCTGGCCATTGTCTGGCCCCCGATTGGTGCCGCGATCCGCGATTTCGGTGACTGGGCGGCCTATGGCAACCCGGCCATGGCGGCAAGCGTCTACGGTGTTGTCGAGCGCTCGCTCCTGCCCTTCGGCCTGCACCACATCTGGAACGTGCCCTTCTTCTTCGAGGTCGGCTCCTATACCAACCCGGAGACGGGCGAGGTGGTCCACGGCATCATCCCGCGCTATTTCGCCGGCGATTACGCGGCGGCCATCCTGGGCGGCGGCTTCATCTTCAAGATGTTCGGCCTGCCGGCGGCGGCCTTTGCCATCATCCACACGGCGCGGCCGGAGAACCGGGCGCGGGTGTCGGGGATCATGATCTCGGCGGCACTGACGGCCTTTCTGACCGGCATCACCGAGCCGCTGGAATTCGCCTTCCTCTTCGTGGCGCCGCTGCTCTACGTGACCCATGCCTTCCTCGCCGGTCTGGCCTTCTTCCTGACCTACATCTTCGGGGCGCGGCTGGGCTATTCCTTCTCCCATGGCTTCATCGATTTCGCGCTGTTTTACGTGACGAATATCCGGCCCTGGGTGGTGTTCATACTCGGACCGATCTTCGCGGCGATCTATTACATCACTTTCCGGACGCTGATCCTGAAGTTCGACTTGAAAACGCCCGGCCGCGAGGCGGCGGATGTCGAGACGGCCGGCGCGGGCGTGGCCTCGGCGGACCAGATGTCGAAGGAGCTGGTGCTTGCCTTCGGTGGACGCTCCAACATCAAGGGGCTCGATGCCTGTATCACCCGGCTCCGGATCGAGGTCGAGGATGTCACCAAGGCCAACCAGGACAAGCTCAAGGCGCTTGGCGCGGCGGGCGTGGTCCAAGTCGGCAACAACCTTCAGGCGATCTTCGGACCGCGCGCCGAAGGGCTGATGATCGACATGCAGGATTACCTCAAGACGGCGGGGGACGAGGCGGAACTGCCCGTGGGCGCTGCCGCGCCGCAGGTCGTCTTCAAACCGGACGCAGCCAAGCCGCGCGTCGCCGATCCGCACGCGGCGGAGAAGGCGCGCGCGATGCTGTCGGCCCTGGGCGGGGCGGGCAATGTCCGGCTCGCGGAGCCGGCAGCGGAGACACGGCTGCGCGTGACTCTGGAAGATACCGGAAAGCTGGATCGTGCAGCCTTGGAAGCCTCCGGCGTTCGCGGCGTCCAGCAGCTTGGCGATGGTCTGGTTCACTTGATCGTCGGTCTCAACGCCGATCAATATGCGACCGAAATGCGGGCTGCGATGGCGGTCTGACCCGTCTTTCGGCCTGATCGACGGAAGCGGCGGAAGGGGCGACCCCTCCGGCATTGGCGCTGACGCGCCGCAGCCGATTGGGGCCGGGCGCGCGCTGCGCGCGCGTGAGACATCGGGGCCTTCCGGGCTTTGCGTCCCAGTCGGTGCGCCAGGCGGGGAAGCGGGGATGGCATCGCCCTGCTGGACTTTGGGCGCACTCGCCTCGCCAAACGCCCAGTTTGGCTGCGGCAGATGGCAACCTGTCGCGCGGAGCCAAAGCAGTGTCATTGTCCGGCAGAGGGTGATTTCGGGGAGCAGGACATGACACCGAAACGGCATGGCGGCCAGATCCTGATAGACCAGCTCGGTCTGCGCGGTCTCAGACGTGTTTTCTCTGTTCCCGGAGAGAGTTTTCTGGCTGCGCTCGACGGTCTGCACGGGAGCGGGATCGAGAATGTCGTCTGCCGCCATGAGGGCGGGGCGTCGATGATGGCTGAGGCGCATGGCAAGCTGACCGGGCAACCCGGCGTGGTCTTCGCGACCCGTGGTCCGGGCGCGGCGAACGCTGCTGCCGGCCTGCATGTCGCGCAGCAGGATTCGACCCCGATGATCGCCTTTATCGGCCAGATTGCCCGGGGCCATCGGGACCGAGACGCCTTCCAGGAAGTCGACATCCCCGCTTTTTTCGGCCCTCTTGTGAAATGGGCCGCCGAGATCCGCGAGACGGAGCGCATCCCGGAATATGTCGCCCGTGCCTGGGATCTCGCCCTGTCCGGCCGCCCCGGCCCCGTCGTGCTGAGCCTGCCCGAGGACATGCTCTGCGCGCAGGCCGACGCGGTTGACATCCCGCCCGCGCGCCCGGCCCCGCGCCCGGATCACAGCGCCTTCGCCGAAACGGTGATCCGCCGGTTGCGCCTCGCCGCCCGCCCGCTTGTCGTGGCCGGTGGGTCAGGCTGGACGGCGCAGGCGGCGGCCGATCTGCAGGTCTTCGCCGAGACGATGGATGTCCCCGTGGCGGTGACCTTCCGACGTCAGGATCACATGGACAATCGGCATGACAATTATGTCGGTGATCTCGGGGTTGGCATGAACCCAGCCCTTGGCCAACGCCTCGCCTGCGCCGACCTGGTCCTGGCCCTGGGGACCCGGTTGAGTGAAACGGCCACCGCTGGTTACAGCCTGCTTGGCCCGGAAGCGCCAAACCGGCGCCAGGGCCTGATCCATGTCCACCCCGATCCGGACGAGATTGGTCGGCTCCACCGTCCCGACATGGCGCTCGCCGCGCCGGCCGCCGAGTTCGTCGCCGATGTCGCCGCCCACGCCACACCGCTTGCCAACAGCCGGATCTGGACCGCCGAAGCCCGCGCCGATTATGAGGTCTGGCAGCAGGCCCAGCCGAGCCCGGGCGCGCTCCAGCAGGAGGCCGTCATCTCCTGGCTGTCCGATAACCTGCCTGCGGATGCGGTCCTTACCAATGGTGCCGGAAACTACGCCGCCTGGCTCCACCGTTACTTCCGCTTCAAGCGCCATGGAACGCAGCTTGCCCCGACCTCCGGCTCGATGGGCTATGGCCTGCCCGCTGCCATCGCCGCCAAGCTCGAGCATCCCGGGCGTTGCGTGGTCTGCCTGGCTGGGGATGGCTGCCTGCAGATGAGTGTGGCCGAGCTCTCAACGGCCGCCCAATACGGCGTCGCCATCATCGTCCTTGTGGTGAATAACGGTCGCTATGGCACGATCCGCGCCCATCAGGAGCGCAATTACCCCGGGCGGGTCAGCGGTACCGAACTCTTCACGCCGGACCTGCCCGCGCTTGCCCGCGCCTATGGCGGCTGGGGGACGACGGTCACGCGAAACGAAGACTTCCCCGCCGCCTTTGCCGAGGCAGAAGCCGCCGGAACACTGGCCGTGCTGGACCTGCGGGTCGACCCACAGGCCCTCTCACCCGTCATGACGCTGGACGAAGCCCGTGCCGCCGGAATGGCCCGCGTCGACAGGACCTCCGATCAGCCGCAGGAGAGCTGACAGATCCGGCCCGCCGCATCGGACCGGAAATGCAAACGTTGCGGGATGTGGTCGGACGCGGGGGCGGTCGGCGCAAGGAGTCGCCGCTCGACCTCAATTCCAGCCTCCTCCACATTCTCCGGCGGCTTGCCGACGAAATGCTGGTATTGGCCTGGATGGAAGGCGCCTTCCGTCCCTGGACGGCAGTGGCCGGCCGGTTGCTTCCATGCATCCGGCCAGGTCGGGAATTCCAGCAAGGTGGGTCGCCCGCAGGATTACCGCAGGCTGCCCAGCTTACCCGCAGGCGATCTGATAGATCTTCCCGCTGCCGTCGAGATAGAAATTGACCCGCAGCGGCTGGTATTCCTGCGTGACGATGGATCCCTTCGGGACAACCCGGTAACTCACGCCCAGCCCGGCCGCATCCAGCTCTGCCTGGGTCTGGCCCCTGTAGCCCTGGTAGAGCTCGAGCTTGCAGGTGTCGGGCAACCGTTCGGTCAGCCCGTCAGCGCCGCCCTCGATGGTCTGCGAGAAGGGATCCTCCTCGACCAATGCCAGCGCGGGGTCGATCGCCTGGCCGTCCGGACCGATCACCGTCTCGGTGGTCGCGGCCGGCGGAAGGGTCGAGGCGACGGTCGGTGTCGGCTCGGAGATAAACATCCCTTCGGAGACCGGATCGCTTGTCGTGTCCGTACATGCGGCCAGGGCCGGCAGCAGCGCCGAGATCAGCAGAATTCTCGCCTTCATCATATCCTCACAGTTGCAAATCGCAGACGCATCGCCCACGGTTTTTCCGATAGTCTAACGGGAGATTACGGCAATGAAAACGCGCGCCGCTGTAGCACTTGAAGCGGGCAAGCCGCTGGAAGTGATGGAGGTGAACCTCGACGGGCCGAAAGCCGGAGAGGTACTGGTCGAAATCAAGGCCACCGGCATCTGCCACACGGACGAATTCACCCTCTCAGGCGCCGATCCGGAAGGGCTTTTCCCGGCGATTCTCGGCCATGAAGGCGCGGGGGTGGTACTCGAGTGCGGCCCCGGCGTGACCTCGCTCAAGCCGGGCGATCACGTGATCCCGCTCTACACGCCCGAATGCCGGGAATGCGAATACTGCCTCAACCCGAAAACGAATCTCTGCCAGTCGATTCGCGCCACGCAAGGGCAGGGCCTCATGCCGGACGGCACATCCCGCTTCTCCATGCTCGATGGCTCGCCGATCCTGCATTACATGGGCTGCTCGACCTTCGCCAATCACACGGTCCTGCCCGAGATTGCGCTGGCCAAGGTCAACCCGGACGCCCCCTTCGACAAGATCTGCTATATCGGCTGTGGCGTGACCACCGGCATCGGCGCGGTCGTGAACACGGCGAAGGCCGAGCTGGGCTGTCGCGCCATCGTCTTCGGTCTCGGCGGCATCGGGCTCAACGTGATCCAGGGTCTGCGCATGATCGGGGCCGACCAGATCGTCGGTGTCGATCTCAATCCGGGCCGGATCGACATGGCCACGCGTTTCGGCATGACCCACTTCGTCAACCCGACGCAGGTCGAGGGCGATCTCGTTGGTCATCTCGTCGAGCTCACCGGCGGAGGGGCCGACTACACCTTCGACGCCACCGGCAACGTCAATGTCATGCGCGCCGCGCTCGAATCGGCCCACAAGGGCTGGGGCGAATCGATCATTATCGGCGTGGCTCCGGCCGGCGCCGAAATCTCCACCCGTCCGTTCCAGCTCGTTACCGGACGCGTCTGGCGCGGCACGGCCTTCGGCGGCGCCCGTGGCCGTACGGACGTGCCGAGAATCGTCGACTGGTACATGCAGGGAAAGATCGAGATCGACCCGATGATCACCCACACCCTCAGCCTCGATGACATCAACAAGGGGTTCGACCTCATGCATGCCGGCGAGAGCATCCGCTCCGTCGTCGTCTACTGACGTCGAGACATCCTCTTTCGAAAATATCCCCGGGGGTCCGGGGGCAGGCAGCCCCCGGTCCTCCGCTCTCAACCGGAGCCATCATGCCCGAACAACGCCCCCTCCTCGCCATCCTCATCGACGCCGACAACACCTCGCCGCAAAACGCGAAAGCGATCTTCGACGAGATCGCCGGCTATGGCGAAGCCTCCGTCCGCCGCGTCTATGGCGATTTCTCGTCTCCGCAGATGAAAGGCTGGTCCAAGGTCCAGGCCGAATATGGCCTCGTGCCCTTCCACCAACCCGCCAACACGGTCGGCAAGAACGCTTCTGACATCGCGTTGGTCATTGACGCGATGGACCTGCTGCACACGGGTCGTTTCGACGGCTTCGTCCTCATCTCCTCGGACAGCGATTTCACCCGCCTTGCCAGTCGCATCCGCGAGCAGGGCCTGGACGTGTACGGCATCGGACGCCAGAAGACCCCGCAAGCCTTCCGGAAAGCCTGCAAGCGCTTCATCTTTATCGAAAATATTTCCGGTGCCGAACCCGACCCCGAAGCAAAATCCGCGCCTGCCAGGGCTCCGAAATCCCTTCCGCTCACCGAGGCCCGCGACCTTATCCTCAAGGCAATGGACGGGATCGACCAGGATGACGACTGGTACACGCTGGGCCAGCTTGGCCAGTTCATGACCGCTGCCAATCCCGATTTCGACACAAGGACCTATGGCAAGAAGAAGCTCTCGGAGCTGATCGAGGCGATCAAGATCTTCGAGACCCGCCGCAGCCCGTCCAACCAGTTGCAGGTCCGGCGACTGGACTAGGTTTTTCGCGCCGAATGTTGCGAGCGGGATGGCGATGCGAGAGTCCGGGGCCAAAGACCGGAGCCTGCAAACTGGCTTCATATTTGGCTGGCATCACGGAGACGAGCTCTGAGGCACCGGGCAACCGGCCTCAGGAATCTATCCGACGGAGGTGATCGCGTGAGCAACACGGCCCTGGGATCGATCCTGCTAGCGGTGATGGCAGCCCTTCTGTCGGCACTGCTGGCGTTGTTTTTCGGCCTCGGATGGTGGCCGGCTTTTCTGATCTACACCTGCATCGGAAATGTCGGTTTCTGGGTGTTTCTCGCCGCCGTTGCGCTTCGGTCGGTATGGTTGAATGAGCCCGACCAAAGCGCCAAGCCCAGCCTGCAATGACGCCATCGCCACGCACGGCGGAGTCTTGTTGGCGGCGTCACCTGCCGTAGCGCGCCAGGAACATGTCCACCGCGCCGCTCGCCACGCGATTCCGATCGGCCTCCGAGACGTCCCGGCACAGTCCCATCAGCAGGCGCGGATGGAGATCGACCTTGCACAACTCGGTAAACTGGTCCGCTGCCAGTTCCGCATCCGCAACCCGCAGCTTGCCTCGCGCATTGGCCTCGCGGAAATACTCGATCAGAACGTCACGCGACTTTGCCGGCCCAGCTTCCCAGAACTCGCGCCCAAGCCCGGGAAAACGTTCCGTCTCCGCCACGACGATGCGAAACACCGCCCGCCCGAATTCGGACAGATAGAACCTCATCATCCGTTCCGCCGAGCCGCGCAGCACTTCCTCGGGCGGCAGGTCGGGGTCGATCGCCTGGATGCATTCCTCCGCCTGGCGCTGGCATTGTCCGGTCGCAACTTCCATGAACAGTAGCCGCTTGTCGGGAAAATAGCTGTAGAGCGTCGCCTTGGACACGCCCGCCGCCCGCGCAATGTCGTCCACGCTCGCGCCCTCGAACCCGTCGCGCATGAAGACCTCCTGCGCCCCTTCGAGCACCTGGTCGAATTTCCGCCCACGTTTGATCTGTCCGGCTGCCGCGCCCATGGGACCTCTCTTTCATTTCGATGAATATAAACTAATCGGTTTACTTTCGGCAAGTGGTGAAGATCACCCGCCCCTCCAGTCCCGCAAACGCGCCCGTCGCGAAGGGACCAACGCGCAGGACGGCAGGCAGGCTTGGTCAGGCAAGGACGGGTCTTTCCGTTCCGTTCCGGTCCGGACCAAGATCTGGAATTGACCAGCTCGTCGCCTTCCGACAGGAGTGCGTCCATGAAACGAAGCGCGCCTCTTGTTACGCCGGTCCTGGTGGCCGGCTGTTTTATCATTCTTGTCAGCTTCGCCATCCGGGCTTCGTTTGGGGTATTCCAGATTCCGATCGCGGAGGAATTCGGCTGGCTGCGGACGGATTTTTCCCTGGCCATTGCCATCCAGAACCTCGCATGGGGCATCGGCCAGCCGATCTTCGGCGCCTTCGCGGAGAAATTCGGCGACCGACGGGCCATCGTGCTGGGTGCCCTCGTTTACGCTGCCGGACTGTTGCTCTCCTCCCTGGCGGTCACGCCGGCGCAACACCAGATGCTGGAAGTGATGGTCGGATTCGGCATCGCCGGCACCGGGTTCGGCGTCATCCTCGCCGTGGTCGGGCGCGCGGCCAGCGACGAGAACAGGTCCATGGCGCTGGCCATCGCCACCGCCGCCGGCTCGGCAGGACAGGTCTTCGGCGCGCCGATGGCCGAATGGTTGCTCTCCTTCCTGCCCTGGCAGAGCGTCTTCGTCCTCTTCGCCGCCGCGATCCTGGCAACGCTACTTGTTCTTCCGATGATGCGCTCGCCTGCGCGGGTCAGCCGTACCGAGCTGGAGGAGAGCATGGGCGAGATCCTCGTGAAAGCCTTCCGCGATCCCTCCTACACGCTGATCTTCCTCGGCTTTTTCTCCTGTGGCTACCAGCTTGGCTTTATCACCGCCCATTTTCCTGCCTTCGTCACCGAGATGTGCGGCCCGATCCAGACCGGCGGCTTGCTTGATGGGCTTGGGATTTCGTCAACCAGCACACTCGGCGCCATCGCCATGAGCCTGATCGGCATGGCCAATATCGGCGGCACGCTGCTCGCCGGCTGGCTCGGGAACCGCTATTCGAAGAAATACCTGCTGGCAGGGATCTATGCCGCGCGGACCTTTGTCGCCACCGCCTTCATCCTGGTGCCGATCACGCCGGTAACGGTCGTGCTCTTCTCCATCGCCATGGGATCGCTCTGGCTCGCCACCGTGCCGCTCACAAGCGGCCTGGTCGCCTATATCTACGGGCTGCGCTACATGGGCACGCTCTACGGCATCGTCTTCTTCTCACACCAGCTCGGCTCCTTCCTCGGTGTCTGGCTGGGCGGGCGCATGTATGATCTGACCGGGGATTATACGGCCGTCTGGTGGGTTGGCGTCGGTGTCGGCGCTCTCTCCGCGCTGGTCCATCTCCCGGTCAATGAGCGCCCCCTCGGCGCGCGGCTTGCCTGAGCAGGCGCGCAGGGGCCAGACATCCTCTCCACGCGCGCGCAAGCGCGCGCCACCCCCCAAACGGTTGCGGCGCGGCAGCGCCAATACCGGAGGGGACGCCTCCCTAGCCGTGTTCCCAGGCCTCGAGAATGTATCGGCTCGTCATCAGGTCCAGATGCGCGCCGCCGCCATTCTTGAAGAGCGTTATGTCCTCGGGCGCGCGCCGGAAGGCGTCCAGCTCGTAATAGTCGGCCAGCACATCCGCCCGGCCGATCGCGCCCGTCTTCAACGGTTCAATCAGCTCGCCGATATGCTCCAGCGTCGTGTCATAGCTGTCCACGAAGATCTTCGCGCGGGCCATCGCCGCGTCGTCGGCCTCGCGCATATCCGGCCGGTAGGCGCCGATCAGGTCGATATGCTGGCCCGGCCGCAGCCATTCGCCCTGCAGGACGGGGGCCTTCGACATGGTGGCGGCGGCGACGATATCGGCCCGTCCCACGGCCTCGGGCAGGTCCTCGACCGCCCGCGCCCCCGTCTTCGCGGCCAGCGCGGCGGCCTTCTCCGGTGAACGGTTCCAGATCGAGAATCGTGCCTCCGGAAATCCCGCGCCATAGGCTTCGATCAGCGAGGCCGCGACAGTTCCGGCGCCGAGGATCAGGATCTCGCGGCTTTCCGCCCGCGCCAGTTTTCGGGCCGCCAGCAGGCTGTCCCCGGCCGTCTTCCACTTGGTCAGCAGGTGGAAGTCGAGCAGCGCCTCGGGCAAGCCCGTTGCGTCCGAAAAGAGCACGGCGGCCCCGTTCAGCGCCGGAATCCCGTGCGCCGCATTGCCCGGAAAGATCGTCGCCGTCTTCACCAGGCATCCCAGCCCGTCAATCCAGGCCGCGCGGCTGAGCACCGTGTCCTCGCCCCGGTAGAGAAAGGAATCCTCGACGCTTGCCCGGGCGCGTCCGTGGCCGGCGGCGAGCGCATCCGTCAGGGCAAGCCAGTCGAGCTTCTCCTCCGCTGCCAACGGAATGAACGGCAGGCTCATGCGGCCTCGCCGGCGCTCAGAAGCCCCTCGGCGACGAGCCGGTCCGCCCAGCCCTGCGGGCCGTCAAAGAGATGCCCCTGCCAGCCGCGCGCCTCGGCCGCCGCGATATTGTCCACCCGGTCATCGACGAAGAGAATCCCCTCCGGCGCGAAGCCGCAGCTCTCCTCGACCATTTCATAGATGCGTGGATCGGGCTTGATGACCTGCATATGGCCGGAGATATGGCGCTTGTCGAACTCCTTGAGGAAGGGGTAATGCGTCTCGCCAACCTCGAAGCTGCCGATGCCGAAATTCGTCAGCGCCTGGACCGGAACGCCCTTCGCCCGCAATGCCCGCAGCAGCCGCACCGAATGGTCGATGGCCGGCTGGGCCAGTTCGATCCAGTTGTCATGCCACATCCGGATCTCGTCGCGCCACCGGGGATAGGTCTCGGCGCAGTCATAGACCGTTGCGCGGAAATCGGCGCCACGGTCGACGAGATCGTTCATCCCGTGCAGGTCGACCTCGTCGAACATCGCCTCGCGGCGTTCCCGCCCGATCGCGGTGTCGTAGTAGCGTTCCGGATTCCACTCGATCAGCACATTGCCGATGTCATAGATGACGAGTTCCACAGCCATTGAGGCACACTCCAGATTTGCGATTGCGCACAGCCTCGCCAATTGGCTGCCGCTGTCAATGTCCGCGCACGAGAACCCTGTCCAGCGCCTGCGAAAACCGCGCCCGGTCGGCCTTCGAGAACGCCTTTCCGCCGCCCCCGCCGCCCAGCGGGTCGGCGCTGCGCAGCTCGGTTGCGAGGTTCCGGGCGGCCAGAACATTGGCGATATTGCGCTCGGTCAGGATCTCGCCGTCATGCTTGAGCACCAGCGCGCCGGCGGCAATGCAATCGGCGGCCAGCGGGATATCGGCGGTGATGACCACGTCGCCGGGCCCGCATTCGGTGGCGATCCAGCGATCCGCCACGTCCAGCCCCTCGGAGACGTAGACAACCCGCACCAACGGGTTCGCCGGCGCCCGGATCCCGCCGTTGCAGACCAGCACCATCGGCACCTTGTGTCGGCTCGCCACCCGTTCGGCTTCCGCCTTCACCGGGCAGGCATCGGCATCGATATAGATCGTCACGAGAGCCCCAATGCCTCCGCGTGAAATTCGACATGATCTCCCATGAAGCTGGAGACGAAGAAATAGGAGTGGTCGTAGCCTTCCTGCATCCGAAACGCGCCCTCCTGGCGGCGGGCGGCCATCGCCTCGGCCAGCGCTTCCGGCTTCAGCAGGTCGAGGAACTGATCCTCGCTGCCCTGGTCGATCAGGACCGGACCGTCAAAGCCGGTGGCGCGCATCTGCAGCGTCGCGTCATGCGCCGCCCAGGCCATCTCGTCCGCACCCAGATAGGCGCCGAGCTGCTTGCGGCCCCAGTCGGAGGCGGAGGGATGGGCGATCGGCGCGAAGGCGGAGACAGCGGCAAAGCGCCCGGGCAGCCCCATGGCCAGCGTCAGCGCGCCATGCCCGCCCATCGAATGTCCGGTGATCGCCTGTCGCGCCATGTCCACCGGGAAATGCGCCTCCAGCAGCAGCGGCAACTCGCTGGCGAGGTAATCCCACATGGTGAAATTCGGCGCCCAGGGCTCCTGCGTCGCGTTCACGTAGAAGCCCGCGCCCTGGCCGAGATCATAGGCCTCGTCATCGGTGACCCCGTCGCCGCGCGGCGAGGTATCGGGGAAGACGACCGCCAGCCCGTGCTCCGCCGCATGGGCCTGCATCCCGGCTTTCACCATTGCGTTCTCATGCGTGCAGGTCAGCCCGGAGAGATACCACAGCACCGGCACCGGGCCGGTCGCGGCCTGTGGCGGCAGGTAGAGACCGAAGGTCATGTCGCAGCCACAGGATTTCGAACGATGCTTGTAGACCCCCTGCATCCCGCCGAAGCACCGGTTCTCGGAAAGCGTTTCCATGGTGATCTCCTCCTGCCTTTTCCCAAGGCCTAGCCTGCGCGCGCGGCTCCGGCAAGCCTGTCAGCCGAGCCAGGCGATGATCAGCGAGACGGTCACGACGGAGGCCGCTGTCGTCAGCAGGATCGTGGTGGAAACCCTGTGCGGCGCGACGTCGTAATGGCGCGCGAGGATATAGACATTCCCGGCCACCGGAAGGGCTGCGCAGGCGATCATGACCGAGGCCGCAAAGGGCTCGACGGGGAAGATCACAAGCGCCATGAGCGCGACGACAGCCGGGTGCAGGATCAGCTTGACGCCCGAGAGCCAGAGCGCGACCGAGAGCCGCTCCGCGCTCTTGGAGGCCAGCGACGCCCCGATGGCGAAAAGGGCGCAGGGGGTGGCGGCAGCCCCGAGCAGGTCGAGGAACTCGTTCATCGGCACCGGGATCGGCCATTCCAGCGCCGACCAGGCAAAGCCGGCGCCAATGGAGACGATCATCGGGTTGCGCGCCAGCCCGCGCCCGACCGAGAGCAGCACCCCGGGCGCGATCCGCCCGTCCCGCGTGCCGGTGATGACGATCACGATCACCGAGCCGAAGACCAGCAGGTCCACCGCCAGCACCATCATGACGGGCCCGATCGCCTCGGCGCCAAGCAACAGGGTCAGCATCGGCACGCCGAGGAAGCCGACATTGCCGATCACGGCGCATTGCGCCTCCACCGCGCATTCCTCCCAGGAGATCCCGCGCATGCGGGAGAAAACCGTTGTCAGCGCGTAGACCAGCGTGCTGGCGCAGAGATAGGCCCAGATGAAGGTCCAGTTCAGCACTTCCGCCAGCGACAGATTGGCCGCGAAGCGGAACAGCATGGCCGAGAGGGCGAAGTAGAAGACGAATTTCGTCAGGTAGGCCGTGGCCTCATCGGTGAAAAACCGCGTGCGCCCGGCGAAGTAGCCGGTGGCGATCAGGCCGAAGAAGGGCAGGGTTTTCAAAAAGATCGCCAGCATGGTCGCGCCCTAACATGCCCGCCGGCCCGGGTCACTTCCTTTCCCCGTTCCGGTCTCGTCGATGCGGCCCGGCCGGCCGTCCAGCCGGGCCGAAACGGGCTATTTGTTGTAGTAGCTCTTGCCGTAATAAGAGTAGTGGCCATAGCCGTAGCGCTTCATGCCGCGCGGATCGACCTGCGAGAAGACAACCCCGGTCACGTTCTGGCCGAAGGAGGTGAACTCGCGCAGCCCGTGCTGGACCTGCCATTTCTGCGTCTTGTCCCAGAGGACACAATACAGGGTCGCATCGGCCAGCGGGCTGATCAGGCGGGCATCGGGAACCAGCGTCACCGGCGGGGTGTCGATGATGATGTAGTCGTATTCCGCCCTGAGGGTCTCGATGAAGTTGCGGAACTTCTCGGAGGAGATCAGGTCGGCGGCGTTCATATTCGTCTCGGTGCCGACAAGGACGTCGATCCCCAGCTCTTCCTGATGGTGGACCGCGTCTGCAAGCTCCATTTCGCCGGCGACAACGGCAAGCAGCCCTCCGCCCGCCTTCGCGTCGCGGAAGTACTGATTCAAGGTCTGGCGCCGGATGTCGCCCTCGATCAGAAGGACCTTCTTGTCGAGCGCGGCGAGGTTGTTGGCCAGCGAGATCGAGATCGTTGTCTTGCCTTCCGCGGGCACCGAGGAGGTGAACATGACGACCTGCGGCGGCTTGTCGACATTCGTCATCAGGATCGATGTCCGCATGTTGCGGATGGCTTCGACGAAGACCGATGACGGGTTTTCGCGCAGGAAGCCCAGCAGCTTCTCGCGCTTGTTGGTGTGAATGCGCGGGATCTGTCCCATGACCGTGCAGCCGGTGCTCTGTTCGAGATCTTCCACCGTGCGGAACCCGTTGCGCCGGGCCTCTTTCAGCAGCACGAGGCCGGCGCCGATGACCGTTCCCAACGCCAGGCCGAGCGCGACGAGAAGGGATTCGCGCGGGGCGACCTTCCGGCCGGGAATCGCCTCTGTCAGGATCCGGCTGTCAGGCGTCTGCAATCCGAGCTGCACGGTAGTTTCCTTCAGCCGTGCCAGGAAGGTCTCGTAGAGAATGCGCGTGGCTTCCGCTTCGCGTTGCATCTGCTCAAGCTTGATGAGCTCGGCGTTCTGCTTCTTCAGCGTCGCTTCCGCTTCCGCCAGCGAACCTTCCAGCAACCCTTGCTGGCTCGCCAGGCGTTTCAGGCCGATTTCGGTCTGGGTGATCACGGTCTCGACCTGCGTTTCGAAGGCGTCGAGGGCGCCTTCGTTTCCAGCGAGGGCGTTTCGGGACAAGCGGTTCAGGATCGGGTCGTTTGTCAGCGCCACGATCTGCTCGATGTCTTTCTCCGCCGCGGCCGTGTTCAGGGCCGCGAGCTCCATCTGGACCGCCGCGATCTCGCGCGACGATTCCTCGAGCCTCTCACGGGTCGTCTTGGCCCGGATATTGATCGCTTCCAGCGTCTCGGCGTTGATCAGGTCGCTCTCGTTCTGGAGCGTCCGGACATCGGCTTCCTTCTGCTTGAGCTCGGCCTCAAGCTCCGTGACCTTGTCGCTCAGCCACTCGACGGCATAGCCGGTGACCTCGAATTTCGTCGCAAGCTGGTCCGCGATATAGAGCTCGGAGAGATGGTTGACGATCCTGGCGGATTTCTCCCGGTCAGATGTCGTCGCCCTGATATTCAGGATATAGGTGTCCTTGGTCGACGATGCCGCGATTGCTTCTCCGACCGCAGCCGTGACTTCCCACCGGATGCCCTGTTCCGTCGGTTCGGAGTCTGGCGGAAGGCCGATCAGATCGAGGACCTTGCTCTTGATATTCGACGGGGAGAGTGCGGATTTCTCGGTCAGGCGCAGGTTGAACTCGGGATCGTTGACGAGGTCGAGATCCTGGACCAGTTGCTCCAGGATCTTGCGGGAGGTCACGATCTTCAGTTCGGTGTTGATGGCTTCGTCTTCGGTCGAAACACCGGAGACAACGCTTTCCAGGTCGACAACGGCGTTTGACCGCACATCGAGCACCATCTCCATCGACGCGGTGTATTTCTTCTCGGCAATGAACAGGGCGTAATAGCCGAAGATCGCGCCGAACAGGATGGCCGAAAGGAGGATGAAAACGCTTCCACGCCAAAGCGTGTTCAGAATCGCTCCCAGGTTGATCTCTTCTTCGGACAGACTCTGGGGATGAGTGAGTTCACGAACTCGGCCATTCATAGGGAGGGTCTCCGATTTGGTCTGGATGGCCTGGCAAAAGGTGAAATAGGGGCACTGGTTGATAACATGGGCGACCCTTTATTCCAGCGGAGTTCGAGACGTGTCGTGTGCGAACACTGAATGGCTAGGGATGGGATACAAAAAAGGTTACAAAACAACGTTTTCGTAAGTGCGAAATTCTCGATCCGCAGCGAATTCGGCCTAGCAAACTCCAATGTCGCCTGTCAATCGGTTCCAGATCGGCAACCGGCTTGCCCGGGGGAGGCGCAGCAGCGTCCTGCCGGGTCCGGGCGCGCGGATAGAGGCACGCGCCCGGAGTGCCGACACTGTCCGTTTCCGGGTCAGCCGACGTTGAACTGAAGCACGCTGACCGTCCGGAACAGCCCGGTTGCCTTGAGCTTGGCGATCACCGCCGGATCGACCGGCGCGTCAACATAGAGCAGGGCGATGGCGTCCTTGCCCGGCTCGGAGCGGCCGAGGGTGAAGTTGGCGATGTTGACACCGTTCTCGCCCATGGTCTGGCCGAGCGTACCGATGATGCCCGGCACGTCCTCATTGGTCGTGTAGAGCATATGGGCGCCGATCTCGGCATCGATGGTGATGCCCTTGATCTGGATGAAGCGCGGCTTGCCATCGGAGAAGACGGTGCCGGCGATGGAGCGCTCGCGGGTGTCGGTGACGACGGTCAGCTTGATGAAGCTGTCGAAGACGCCGGACTTGCCCTGCGTGGTGCGCGAGATGTTGATCCCGCGCTCGGCGGCCTGGATCGGCGCGGAGACGAGGTTCACATCCGGGTTGGACGCCGCCATCACGCCGGCAATGGCCGAACAGCCAAGCGCGTCGAGATTCATCTCCGAGACCTTGCCGTCATAGAGGATGTTGATCGCCTTGATCGGCTCGTCCGTCATCTGGCCGATAAAGGCGCCCAGATGCTCGGCCAGCTTCAGCCACGGGCCCATGACCTTGGCTTCCTCGGCGGTGACCGAGGGCATGTTGAGCGCGTTTTCGACCGCACCGGTGTTGAGATAGGCGGACATCTGTTCGGCCACCTGCAACGCGACGTTTTCCTGTGCCTCGGTGGTCGAGGCGCCCAGATGCGGGGTGCAGACCACGTTGGGCAGGTTGAAGAGCGGGTTCTCGTTTGCCGGTTCCTTGGCGAAGACGTCGAAGGCGGCGCCCGCGACATGGCCCGATTTCAGGGCGTCGGCCAGCGCTTCTTCGTCGACGAGGCCGCCGCGGGCGCAGTTGATGATGCGCACGCCCTTCTTGGTCTTGGCGAGGTTCTCGCGGCTCAGGATATTGGCCGTCTTCTCGGTGAAGGGCACGTGCAGGGTGATGAAATCGGCGCGCTCCAGCAGCTCGTCCAGCTCGACCTTGGTGACGCCCAGCTTGTCAGCGCGCTCGTCGGAAAGGAACGGGTCATAGGCGATGACCTTCATCCGCAGGCCCACGGCGCGCTCGCAGACGATGCCGCCGATATTGCCGGCACCGATCACGCCCAGCGTCTTGCCGGTCAGCTCGACGCCCATGAACTTGGACTTCTCCCATTTGCCGGCATGGGTCGAGGTGGAGGCCTCGGGGATCTGGCGGGCCACGGCGAACATCATCGCGATTGCGTGCTCGGCGGTGGTGATCATGTTGCCATAGGGCGTGTTCATCACGATCACGCCCTTCTTGGAGGCGGCCTTGATGTCGACATTGTCGACGCCAATGCCGGCGCGGCCGATCACCTTGAGGTTGTCGGCCTTCTCCAGCAGCTTTTCGGTGGCCTTGGTGGCCGAGCGGATGGCGAGACCGTCATATTTGTGGATGACTTCGGCGAGCTTTTCCTTGTCCTTGCCGAGGGCGGGTTCGAAATCCACCTCGATGCCGTTGTCGCGGAAGATCTGGACGGCGGTTTCGGAAAGCTTGTCGGAAACGAGAACTTTGGGGGCCATTGGAAGCTCCTTTGGCTGGTATGCCTATGTCGGGAAGGTGCCGGGCGCTGTGGCCCGGCAGGAAATCACTGCGCTTCGATCTCGGCCTCGAAGGCCCAGACGAGCCAGGGCACAAGCGCTTCGAGATCGGAGGTCTCGACCGTGGCACCGCACCAGATCCGCAGGCCGGCCGGCGCGTCACGATAGGCGCCGATATCGAAGGCAACGCCCTCATCGGCCAGACGTTTGGCGACCGCCTTGGCGAAGCTCGCACCGTCCTTGATCCGCGCGTCGGTGAACTTGAGACAGACAGACGTGTTGGAGCGGATTGCCGGGTCGGCGGCGAGGAAATCGATCCAGTCATGCTCGGCCACAAGCTTCTCGATCACCGAGGTGTTGGCATCGGCGCGTGCGATCATGCCGGTCAGGCCACCGACCGATTTCGCCCAGGTCAGCGCGTAGAGATAGTCCTCGACGGCCAGCATGGAGGGCGTGTTGATCGTCTCGCCGCGGAAGATGCCCTCAATCAGCTTGCCGCCCTTGGTCAGGCGGATGATCTTCGGCAGCGGCCAGGCCGGGGTATAGTTTTCCAGACGTTCGACGGCGCGCGGGCTCAGGATCAGCATCCCGTGGGCCGCTTCGCCGCCGAGGACCTTCTGCCAGGAGAAGGTGGTGACATCCAGCTTGTCCCAGGCCAGGTCCACCGCGAAGGCGGCCGAGGTGGCGTCGCAGATGGTCAGGCCGGCGCGGTCGGCCGGGATAGCGTTGCCATTCGGCAGGCGGACACCCGACGTGGTGCCGTTCCAGGTGAAGACGACATCACGGTCGAAATCCACCGTCGCGAAATCGACGATCTCGCCATAGCCGGCGGTCTTCACTTCCGCATCCAGCTTGAGCTGCTTGACCACGTCGGTGACCCAGCCGGAGCCGAAGCTTTCCCAGGCCAGCATTTCAACCGGGCGCTCGCCCAGGAGCGACCACATGGCCATCTCCATGGCGCCGGTATCAGACGCGGGCACGATGCCGATGCGGTAATCGGCGGGGATGCCGAGAATTTCGCGGGTCGTCTCGATGGCGTCCTTGAGCTTGGACTTGCCGATGGCGGCGCGGTGCGACCGACCGAGCGCGGCATCTTTCAGCACATCGAGCGAGAATGTGGGGGGTTTGGCACAGGGGCCAGAGGAAAAACGCGGGTTCACCGGCCGCGTGGTCGGAGCTTGAATAGCCATTCCTGGTATCCTTCCAGATATCTGCCTCTCGTTGGGGAGAGGTGTCCCGCCGCCGCTGATATGGGGCGGGCGGGCATCTGGCAACAGGGAAAATGGACTGGCCCCGACCCTTGGGCGCGAAAAGCGACCCGGCCTGTCCACTATCGGAAACCTCTCCCTGCGATCATTTCGCCCTTTGGATTCGCAGCCAGCGCTTGCGTCCGCAATGCGAACAATGGGCATAGCTCGCCTTTGTGCCCTTCGCCTTGTAGCGCACGCCACCGGCTTCCCAGAGGTTCCAGCTGTTCCCGCAGGTCCTGCAGGTGATCCACCATTGACGGCTCTCGGCTTCGATTTCGGCGGAGCTCGGTGCGAGTCGTTTCACCAGTTTCTGCCAGATCCCCATCACATCTCCTACGCCTTGACGGTGAGCATATGCACGATCTTCGCGGCGAGACCCGGGGCGGTCAATCTCCCTGGCGGCCAATCGTGTCGAGCGGGGTGGCGAAGCGGCGGAGATCCTGATTTATGCAGGCTCGGACCAAAGCCGGGACAGACCCATGTATATCACCACGCTCCTGACCAACCCCGAAACCCCGTGCCTCGATGCCGCCGCCGTCGAGGCGCTGCGCAATGCCTGGGGCGGCGGGGACGCGCAATGGCTGGCTCCGGATGTGGCCGCCGAGTTCCCGATGGCGACGGTGCCGGAGAATCGCTGGCAGGTCTGGGAGGACATGCAGGCGCTGGGGGTGGATCTCGTGGTGCAGCCCGCCGAGGGGCGCAAGAAGAAGATGCTGCTGGCCGACATGGATTCGACCATGATCGGGCAGGAATGCATCGACGAGCTTGCCGACGTTGCCGGCGTCGGCGCGCGGGTGAAGGAGATCACCGCAAGGGCGATGAATGGCGAGCTCGGCTTTGACGGCGCGCTTCGCGAACGGGTCGGGCTGCTCAAGGGGCTCGATGCGGGTGTGATCGATCGGGTCTTCGAGGAGCGGATCAGTTTCACGCCGGGCGGCAAAGTGCTGCTGGCGACGATGAAGGCGAATGGCGGCTACGCGGCGCTTGTCTCGGGCGGCTTCACCGCCTTCACTGAGAAAGTCGCCGCCGCCCTCGGCTTCGACGAGCACCGCGCCAACACGCTCGTCGTCGAGGATGGCAAGCTGACCGGCGTTCCGGGCGAGCCGATCCTCGGGCGCGAGGCCAAGATCGCCGCCCTGCGCGAAATCTCCGCCCGGCTCGGGATCACCCCGGCCGAGGTGATGGCTGTCGGTGACGGCGCCAACGATCTGGGCATGCTGGAGCTGGCCGGGGCCGGTGTCGCACTGCATGCCAAGCCGAGTGTCGCCGCGCAATGCGACCTGCGGATCAACCATGGCGACCTGACGGCACTGCTCTTCCTGCAGGGCTATGCCTGCGACGAGTTCGTCGGTGTTTGAGGTCGCGCCGGAGCTTGTCGCGCTCCTCGTAATGGCGGCCTTCGCCGCCGGCTTCGTCGATTCCATCGCCGGCGGTGGTGGGTTGATCGCCCTGCCGGTCATGCTGATGACCGGGGCGAGCCCGGTCGAGGCGCTCTCGACCAACAAGCTGCAGGGCTGCTTTGGCGCTGCGACCGCTGCGATCAGCTATGGCCGTGCAGGCCATGTCGACCTCTGGAGCCAGCGCTGGCCGGCTGTCATCGCTTTCCTGGCCTCGATCTGCGGTGCGGCACTGATCACGATCCTGCCGACGGATGGCGTGCGCGCCTTCCTGCCCTGGCTGCTGATCGCCATCGCGGCCTTCTTCGCCCTGCGTCCGGGCCTCAGCGACCTCGACGGTGCGCCGCGGCTCGGCGCCACCACCTTCGCGCTAACCGCCGTTCCGGCCGTCGCCTTCTATGACGGGCTGCTCGGCCCCGGCACTGGCAGCTTCTTCATGCTCGCCTTCGTACTGCTCGCCGGGCAGGGCATTCTCAAGGCCACCGCCCATACCAAGCTGCTCAACCTCGCCTCCAATCTCGGCGCGCTGCTGCTTTTTGCCTTCGTGGGGCAGATCTGGTGGGCGACGGGGCTTGTCATGGCGGTGGCGCAGATCGGCGGCGCCCGGCTCGGCGCGCATCTGGCCATGCGAAAGGGCGCGCGCCTGATCAAACCGCTCCTGGTCATCGTCTCGCTCATCCTGGCGTTGCGATTGCTGACACTTAGTTAATTCGCTGATTGGTTAATTAACGGTTGCGTTAATTCAAGAATCGCCGCAGGGTGAGTCCCATGACAGACCTGCCTGACACATTCGCCGCCCTCGCTGATGAGACGCGCCTCGCAATCCTGGAACGGCTCCTCGCTCGGGGCGCCTGTACGGCTGGCGAGCTTGGCGAGGTGGCGCCGATCTCGGCGCCGGCGATTTCGCGGCACCTGAAAGTGCTGCGCCAGGCAGGTGTGATCACGCAGCGCGTGGACGGGCCGAAGCGAATCTACTCGGCCAATCCGGCGGCGCTTCAGGCCATTTCGGACTGGACCCTGTCGCATCGCGCATTCTGGGAGAGCAGCCTGGACCGTCTGGAACGGGCGCTCAACGCAGCGGAGGACTAAGGATGGAAACGCTTGAAGACGTCCGGCTGGAACGGGAATTCCCGGTTAGCCCGGAGAGACTGTTCGACTTCGTCAGCACGCCGGAAGGGCTGTTGCAGTGGTGGGGGCCGGAAGGGATGAGCGTGCCGGAGCACGATCTCGACTTCAGCCGCAAGGGGCCGTGGTTTTCGGTCATGGTCAATCCGGAGGGCAAGCGCTTCAAGGTTTCGGGCCATGTCACTCATATCGACCGGCCGAAATCCCTCGGGATAACCTGGGCCTGGCATGATGAGGGTGACAGGCGGGGATTTGAAAGCCATGTTACCATGACGGTCACCGCGACCGATCGCGGCGCGCATCTGGTCATCGACCATCGCGGGCTGCCAGACGCGGAGGCCGCGCAAAATCATACCGAAGGCTGGACGTCGTCCCTGCGCAAGCTGGAACGGCTGGCAGCCTGACAAACGCATTCAGACGGGTCTCAAGAGGGAGGAAACCAGATGCCCAAATTCGTATTTGCCTATCACGGCGGAAAGAAGCCCGAGAGCGAGGAAGAAGGCGCACAGGTCATGGCGGCCTGGCAGGCCTGGTACGCCGAGATGGGCGACGCGGTCGTCGATGGCGGTAACCCGGTCGGACAGTCCTGGACGGTCAAGCAGGGTTCGGTCGAGCAGACCGGCGGCGCCAACCCGATCTCCGGTTACACGCTGATCCAGGCGCCGGACATGGTCACGGCCGTCAATTACGCCAAGAACTGCCCGATGGTGCAGGACGGCTCCGGCAATGTGGAGGTCGCCGAGGCCTTCGACATGTAAGGCTCTAGAAAACCCCGGGCACCGGCCGCAGCTGGCCGGTGTCCACCCCGCGCCGATTGAGAATGCGCGGCGTCATGTGGCGGAAGACCTGCGGGTGGTCCGCTTCCAGCACGCCAAGCTTCACCAGAATGGCCGCGATGGCGCTGTCCGAGGCGCGCATGTTGCCGTCCTCGATCTTCAACGCGATGCCCAGCCCAAGCTCCGGCAAAATCCCGGTGAAATAGGCTTCCGCACCGGTCTTGACGACCCCCCTGCCGTCCATGGCTTGCATCAGGTTGGTGCAGGCCCGCCCCTTGCCGGCCACCAACTCCGGATATTGCATCATCGCCTGGACCAGGCGTGCCTGCGCCGTCTTGCGCCCCCCCATGCTCTCGCGCGCGGCGGCGAAGGACGCCATCGCCCGGGCTATGCCCTTCAGCGACGAGGCGAAATTCGGCGCCGAACAGCCGTCGATCGCATAGCCCGCCACGGGTTCCTCGGTGAGCTCTTCCCAGGCCGACCGAATGGCCTGCTGTACCGGATGGGCCGGGTCGATATATTCCGAGCCGCCGCCGAGATGTTTCGACAGGGTCAGGAAGCCCGAATGCTTGCCGGAACAGTTGTTGTGCACCTGGCAGGGCGGATGTCCCTCGCGGATCATCGCCTCCCGCGCCTCTCGGTCATTGGGCACCTGCGGACCGCAGCGCAGGGCATCATTGCCCAGGCCCAGATCGGTCAGCCAGCGCGACACGCGCTCGGTGTGGATCGCTGCCCCGTTATGGCTGGCACAGGCGAGCGCAAGCTGGTCGGTGCGCAACCCGAAGGCCTCGGCCGCCCCGCTTTCGATCAGCGGCAGCGCCTGGATCATCTTGGCGGAGGAGCGCGGCAGAATGACCTTTTCGGGTTCGCCCCAGGCCGCCACGATCTCCCCGGACGCGTCGCACACGACCGCATGACCCCGATGTACCGACTCACGGAACTCCCCGCGCCAGATCTCGACCATCTCGACTGAGGCCATGTTGCAATCCTTCCCGGCAAATATCCGCCGGGAGGGCTTCACCCGGCCGGCACATCTGCGTTACCATGCGAACCAGCGGGTTGAAATCCCAGCCGCAAAGCGGAGAGTCCGGGCAAACCGGCCCAAGCGGCAAATTGTGAGGCAGAGACAGCTGGAGGCTGTGAAAGATATGTTTTCCCGGATCATGACCGGCATGGCGGCGGCCACCTTCCTACTGGCGGGCAGTCCGTCCATCGCCCAGGAATCGACCAATCGCGTTGCCGCAAAGACAGACTGGAGCGTCTTCGTAGAAGATGATCCGACCGAATGTTGGGGCGTCTCGTCGCCGAAAACGACCGTGAACACCCGCGACGGCCGCGAAGTGTCGGTCAATCGCGGGGACATCCTGCTGTTCGTGACCTTCCGCCCCGGAAGTGGCGCGAAGGGCGAGGTGTCCTTTACCGGCGGATATCCGTTTGCCAGCGGTTCGACCGTGACAGTCGATGTCTCCAACAGTTCCTTCGAGCTCTTTACCGAAGGTGAATGGGCCTGGCCCGCCTCGCCCGAGGATGACGCCAAGCTGGTCACGGCGTTGAAACGCGGCGCCGAGGCGAGCTTCTCCGCCCAGTCTTTGCGCGGGACCAGGACGAAAGACACTTTCTCGCTGATGGGCTTCACCGCCGCGATGGACGAAGCCGAGACCCGCTGCAAGCGGTAATCTAATCTCACGCCTTTGTTCGAACATGGCTCTGGCCGTCAGGTTCGGCCTGCCTCCGGCGGGGATATTTCCGGAAAGCGGAAGCGGCCTTGGCGAGTTGATTTCCTTTTTCCGAAAACATCCCCGCCGGAGGCAAGAAAGCCTCTGGAATCCCGCAAGGGATCGCCGCGATGCTGGAGGGCTTGGAAAAACGGCCTCCACTCTGTATATCGGGACCTCAACCCCGAAGGATCAGCCCATGTCCGCCAGCGCCCCCATCACGCAGGATGTCGTGACCATTGCCCGCAAGCTGCCCGAAACCGACCGGATCAACCTGGTCGGACTGACGCGTGCGCAATTGCGCGAGACGCTGATTGCCAAGGGTACGCCGGAAAAGAAGGCCAAGATGAGGGTCGACCAGGTCTGGCAGTGGATCTACCAGAAGGGCGTGCGAAGCTTCGAAGACATGACCAACCTGTCGAAAGCCTACCGGGCCGAGCTGGCTGAGGCTTTTGTGATCGAGGTGCCGGAGATCGTTTCGAAACAGGTCTCCGAGGACGGTACACGCAAATACCTGCTGCGGATTGCGGGCGGGCACGAGGTCGAGACGGTCTACATTCCGGAAGAGAGCAGGGGGACGCTCTGCATCTCAAGTCAGGTCGGCTGCACGCTGACCTGTTCTTTCTGCCACACCGGGACACAGAAGCTGGTTCGGAACCTGACGGCGGGCGAGATTGTCGGACAGGTGATGCTGGCGCGGGACGATCTGGGGGAGTGGCCCGAGCCCGGGCGCGCGCCGAAGGACGAGACACGCCTTGTGTCCAACGTCGTGCTGATGGGGATGGGCGAACCGCTCTACAATTTCGACGCCGTGCGTGATGCGATGTTGATCGTCAAGGATGACGAGGGCATCAGCCTGAGCCGCAGGCGGATTACGCTGTCGACCTCCGGGGTTGTACCGGAAATCGCCAAGACCGCCGAAGAGATAGGTTGCCTGCTGGCCATCAGCTTCCACGCGACCACCGACGAGGTGCGCGACACCCTGGTCCCGATCAACAAGAAATGGAATATCGAAACGCTTCTGAACACGCTGCGCGACTATCCGCGGCTGAGCAACTCGGAGCGGATCACGTTTGAATATGTCATGCTCAAGGGCGTCAACGACAGCGATGCCGATGCGCGCCGGCTTGTCCGGCTGATTGCAGGCATCCCGGCCAAGATCAACCTTATCCCGTTCAACGAATGGCCCGGTGCGCCCTATGAGCGCTCGGATTGGGAGCGGATCGAGAGCTTTGCCGACATCATCTACAAGGCGGGGTATGCCTCTCCTATCCGCACGCCGCGCGGCGAGGACATCATGGCCGCCTGTGGACAGCTCAAGTCCGCGACCGAGCGGGCGCGCAAGAGCCGGGCGCAGATCGCCGCCGAGACCGGTCTCGGCTGAGACCCTGGCCTGAAAAACCTATCTGGAGGATCGGAACGCGGAACGTTCTGGAAGCTTCCAGAACGCCGGAGAGAAACATACTCTTGGGACATGAGCGCCACAGCCGCCACGTCAGCTTTTAGGGCTCGGCGTGGCGCGTAGACCTGACCGACTACATTCTTCGCTCCGAGATAGGCAGTACGGACCTGTCGCCGGCAGCCAGCCGTGGCCGTTCAGCACTCTGTTTTGCTTCTGCGACGGCGTCTCCCTGCCACAGGCGTTCGAGGACATCCCAACCGGCGATACGCGGACGGGAGGACACGACCTCGTCGGGATGCAGAACCGCGTCATCCAGAATTCCGCGCCGCGCCGCGACGACAACCGCCTGAAGGATCGACTTGACGCCGAGCTTGCGAACGATCTGGGCCTGAACATTGTTTACAGAACCGTATTGGCACTGCATTTCCAACGCGCGCGCCGGATCTTCACTGATTGCGACCAAGCGCAGGAAATGGGTTTCTTCCGCCGAAAGTTCAGCCGTGTTCGAAACGCCGATCTGGCTGAAATAGGTCAGCCCATCGCAGGTCGCATATGCAATCGCGTGCAGGTCATCGCGAAACCGGCGATATTGTTTGCGGACATATTCACGAGAGCGTTGCGAATTGAGGACAATGGCAGCGGCAAGGCCCGTTGGGTAGACGATCTTGAATATGACGCCATTGCTGCCGATCCCGTGTTTCTGCGCTGCCTTCAGGTAACGTAGCGGCGCGTCATGTTCCGGAATCAACTCGTCGATGTAAATTTCATGCTCGCGGGTCAGGATGCCGTCAATTACAGGATCCCCGTCAAAGAGCCGCAATGCCTGGTAATCGGTCCACCAGGCATCCGGCAGGGTGGAAAGGACGCGGTGGGACATGTACCGGCCGCCCTCATTCAGCACGAGAAGCGTTGCATCATCGAAACCGAATTCAATTGGCCATTGCCCGAAAACTGCCGCGATCTGATCCAGCGTTTCGGATTCTTCCATTTGGCTCAGAAGTTTCTCTGTGACTTGTTTGCGCGGCGGCAGTCCGACCTCCTTCGAAATTCGGTCTCTTGCCTCCCGCAGTTCCAGAACCATCGCAGTATCCAGGCCCTCATTCTTCGTAATGAGATCGTCAAGGAGTTCAGCAAACCAGTTCAACGTGCATATCCCTTCAAAACTTCTCGAGACCGCCCTGACGTACCTTTTAAGGCGGTCGAACCCGCAAAACAGGTATGGCGAGAACTACGTTACGACCGGGTTACCAAGTTCAAGAAAATTCAATGCAACATTTAGCGAATTGAAATTTAAATAGAAAAATATTTCGCAACGCCTTCTGCGAACGCCGTTCCAACCCTATTGCAGGATTCGCTGAGAGAATCGGTCGCGATCCAGACATGTGCCGCGCCGCATCTCTCGCGCCGCTTGAAGTTGGGCAACGCGAGCGGGCTTCGATCGCAACGAGGGTGTGTGTTCTGGCGGCGGCGAGCCGAAAAAGAGATGTGATGGAGGGGTGTTATCCCCCATCACCCCTTCGTCGGCATTGAGGCTCAGGCCTCGCCTTCTGCCTGCCCGTCGCTGGTGAAGGCCATTGCGAGCGCGGAGATACCGTCGAACAGCAGGTTGATTCCCAGAAGCAGGCCGAGCGAGGTCGCGGCAGAGACCGGGAAGTTGGCGAAGATCACCAGGCCGAGCGCGGTCGAAGCGACGCCGGAGATCAGGATCATCCAGAAGAAGCGGCGGTCCTCAAGCGAGAAGGACAGGACGATCTTGGCGATTCCGGAGGCAATGAACATTGCCGCAACGACAGTGGTCAGTGCGACCATGCCCTTGAGCGGGTGTCCGAGCAGGGTAATGCCGACCCAGATGCCGAGCAGTCCAAGCAGGATGGTGAAGATCTTTGCGCCCGTACCTTCCGCCCGAAACCCCGCTATGGTCTGGAAAACGCCGGTGAAGACGAAGACCCAGCCTGCGATGACAGTGGCCGCCACGGAGGCGGCGAGGGGGTTGGCCAGCGCGAAGACGCCGCCGATGATGGCCAGAAGGGCCATGAGGATCCAGAGAATGCGATTGGTCATATGCTATATGCCTCGATCAGGAGTTTCCGGCGCGCCGACCGAGCCTTAAGCGGGTTCGGCCAATGCGCCCTACGATCGATAGCTGAGTTGCCGCCGTTTTTCCAAGAGGGCTGTCGGGCGACGCAGCGGAACCCTTTGCGTGCGATCCGTTTCTGGCCACGGGGGCGCCCTATCGGCCGGGGACCTCCCCACGCTTCACACCGACATCCTTCCACGCGTCGATCGCGGCCACGGCTTCATCCGCGGTCTCGACGATCTTGAACAGGTCCAGGTCTTCCGGGCTGATCGTGCCGACCTCGGCCAGCGCCTCGAAATTGATCACCCGTTTCCAGAAGTCGCGGCCGAAGAGCAGGAAGGGTACCTGCCGCATCCGTCCGGTCTGGATCAGCGTCAGTGACTCGAACAACTCGTCCATCGTGCCGAACCCGCCGGGGAAGATCGCGATAGCGGAGGCGCGCATCAGGAAATGCATCTTGCGGATGCCGAAATAGTGGAAGTTGAAGCTGAGCTCCGGCGTGATGTAGCGGTTTGGGGCCTGCTCATGCGGCAGCACGATATTGAGCCCGATGGACTTGCCGCCCGCATCGGACGCGCCACGATTGCCGGCCTCCATGACGCCGGGGCCGCCACCGGTGACGATGATATCATCCCGCCCGCCAGACCGTTTCAGGCTGCGTTCGGTCATGATCCGGGCGAATTTGCGCGCTTCCTCATAGAAACGGCTCATCTCGGCGATCTCGGGGGTCGGCGCGGTGTCGGCTTCTTCAGGGGGCGGAATGCGTGCGCCGCCAAAGAGCACGATGGTGGATTCGACCTCCTGCTCCTTCATCATGATCTCCGGCTTGAGGAGCTCGAGCTGCAACCGGATGGGCCGAAGCTGGTCCCGCAGGATGAAGTCAAGATCGTCATAGGCCAGCTTGTAGGCCGGCGAACGGGTCTGTTCCGTATCCGGAACGCCCGATGAGGTCTTGATATCTTCCTGTGCATCGCGGAAGGAGCGGTTGGATGGATCGTCTTTCATCTGGCGCGTCACTGTGATTTTTGTGTTTCCCGACGCTAGACCGGCCTGCAGCGAGAGGAAAGCTAAATGAACGACTGGAGAGAGCGCATCGACGCCGCCGCGGACCGGACCTCCGGGCTGCTGCGTCGTACGCCGCTGATGGAAACCCACGCGCTGTGGAACGAGACGCTGGTCGAGGTGAAGCTGGAGCAGATGCAGCATACCGGCAGCTTCAAACCGCGCGGCGCCTTCAACTCGATCCTGTCGCAGGATGTTCCTCCAGCGGGGGTTGTGGCGGCCTCCGGCGGCAACCATGGCGCGGCGGTGGCCTATGCGGCGGCCAAGCTCGACTTGCCGGCGAAGATCTTTGTGCCGGAGATGGCAGGGATCTCGAAGATCCGCCTGATCGAGAAATACGGCGCGGATCTCGTTGTTGTGCCCGGGGCCTATGCCAATGCGCTGGAAGAGGCACGGGCATGGGAAGAGCAGAGCGGTGCGCTGCAGATTCATGCCTATGATTCGCCTGCGACCGTCGAGGGGCAGGGCACGCTCTTCCGGGAATGGGAGGCGCAGGGGCTCGATGCCGATACCGTGCTCGTGGCCGTGGGCGGCGGCGGGCTGATTTCCGGCGCGATGGCCTGGTTCGGGGAAGAGCGAAAGGTCGTCGCGGTCGAGTCCGAAGGCTGCGCGACATTCTACACCGCCATGCGCGAAGGGGTCGACACGGAGATCAACGTTTCCGGCGTTGCCGCGGACTCGCTGGGCGCGCGCAAGATCGGCAAGATCTGCCACGGGCTCGGGGTCGAGCAACTGGTGGAAACCGTGACCGTGAATGACGCGGCGATCCTCGAAGCGCAGCGGCATCTCTGGGACAAGCTGCGCCTCCTGGTTGAGCCAGCCGGCGCCGTGGGCCTCGCCGCGCTGCGCGCCGGTGCCTACCAGCCGGAGCCGGGCGAACGCGTCGCGCTGCTGCTGTGCGGTGCCAATGTCTCGCCGGACCCGCTCGGCTGAAGGATTGCCTGAGATCGGCCCGCATTGTAGAGCGGGCCGCAACCAGAACAGACCCAACAGGAAGCCCCCATGTCGAACGCTCAGACCAACGCCCAGCTGGAACAGGCCATCGAGGCCGCCTGGGAAATCCGCGACACGATCAACCCGCATACCGGCGGCGAAACGCTGGAAGCCATCGAGGACACGCTCGCCGCGCTGGATCATGGCACGTTGCGGGTTGCCGAGAAGGTCGAGGGGGGCGACTGGCACGTGAACCAGTGGGCCAAGAAAGCGGTGCTGCTCGGCTTCCGTGTCAAGGACATGGAACAGCAGGATGGCGGCCCGCAAGGCGGTCACTGGTGGGACAAGGTCGACAGCAAGTTCAAGGGCTGGGGCGATGCCGAGTGGAAAGAGGCCGGCTTCCGCGCCGTGCCCAACTGCATCGTGCGCAAATCGGCCTATGTCGCGCCGGGCGTGGTGCTGATGCCGTCCTTCGTCAATCTCGGCGCCTATGTCGACGAGGGCTCGATGGTCGATACCTGGGCCACGGTCGGCTCCTGCGCCCAGATCGGCAAGAATGTGCACCTCTCCGGCGGCGTCGGCATTGGCGGCGTGCTGGAGCCGATGCAGGCCGGCCCGACCATCATCGAGGACAATTGCTTCATCGGCGCCCGCTCCGAGGTGGTCGAGGGCTGTATCGTCCGCGAGGGCTCCGTGCTCGGCATGGGCGTCTTCATTGGCAAGTCGACCAAGATCGTCGATCGCGAGACCGGCGAAGTCACCTATGGCGAAGTGCCGCCCTATTCGGTGGTCGTCTCTGGCTCGATGCCTTCGAAGAACGGCATCAACCTTTACTGCGCGGTGATCGTGAAGCGCGTCGATGCCCAGACCCGCTCCAAGACCGGCATCAACGAATTGCTACGCGATTGATTCGTCTTTACATGTGGTAAGATCTGGCCAAGGCCCGCCAACCTCGGCGGGCCTCGTTCAATTCTGTGGCGGGATTCTGGCCAAAGCGCTTCGAATTGTCAGCATTGTTGCGAGTCCGTGTCCAATTAGGGGCCTGAGACGAAAAATGAACATTTTCAACAAACTATTCGCCAAGTTTCCGGCAAATTTGAGCTGCATCCTCAGTAATCATGCTGGAACAAGACATCCCCATGCTCGGTTTCCGAGCTCTCCAGGCCATCATGGACCTGCGCGCAACCGCCGGACGGCAACCCCGATCGGCGATAAAGGGCATCGAAGCCCGCATCCCACCGGCTGACCGGGCGCGAGGCGCTGATGCGCAAGCGCTGACGCGGCTGATCCTGCATCAGGGGGCGCGGCTGGAGACAGAAAAGGACCGGCTCCTGCTGGACGCTCTGCTCTTCGCGGCCTCCCAACCCGAGATCGATCCGGCCGCCTTTGCCGCCGCGACCGCCATTCTGCTCGCCGACCGGCTTCAGAGCGGGTTCGGACAGGAGGACCTGGGACATTTCTGGTCGACCTTCCACCCGGCCTATTTCGCCTTGCCGTCTCACGACCGCGCGGCAATCACCCAGGGCTTCCTTGCCGGCGCTGCGCTCGGACGCCTGCGCCAGGCCGAACCGGAGCCGCAGCTGGCGCATATGACACAGAGCATCGAGAAAGTCTCCTCCGACCTGTTGCTGCGTGCCAGCCAGGATCGGGCACGGCTTGTCGGTGCGGTTGAAGAGGCTGTCGGACCGCAGATGGCGACGCTGATCCTGCCGCATCTGCGCATGCTCCTCGCGGGCATCCCGCAGCAGCCGCTGACCGGGGACAGCCCGCTCTTCGAGCCGCTTCTTGCGATGGCATCCAACCCGCTGCACCAGTGTTTCCGCTCGGCAACCGCCTTGCTGCTGCACCAGGCCGTTCAGACCGGCGATGCCGAAGGGTGGTTCGCGATCACGCTCTGGCAGGAGATGGTCGAGCATTGGCTGGGCCTGGACGAGATGTCGGGACGCCCGATCCTTGCCGGTCTGCGCTATCTTTACGAGGTGGATCCGAAATGGGTCCCGCATCCGATCCGGATGGCCAGTCCGAAACAGATGGAGGGCATCTCCCTGTTGCCGGTGCTCGATGAGAGCTTTTCCGGCGGGCAGAGCGGTGCCCGCGTCGGCTGAGCCCTTGGCAAGCCGCGCCCGACGCCCTATGGGCGGGGCATGAGCAAGGACAAGTCAAAGAAGCCCAGGAAACCTCAGCAGGTCTACACGCTGCTGGTCGAGGTCGGCCGCCATGACGGCGACGGGCTGCCCGCCGATGCGACTGGGGCGGCGCTGATGTGCTACGCCTCCGGGGTCGATGAAGCCGAGGCCGTGCGCGAAACGGTGGCGATCCTGAAACAGGCGGATCTCGCGCCGCTTGACGTGACCGGCTATGGCACGCTTCAAGAGCGGCTGGAACAGGGTCACGAGGTCGAGGCCGAGGAGCGCAGCCTGATGGATCGCGCGCTGGCCGAGAACTCGGTCATCGTCGCGCAGATGACGCCGTTCTTCGATTGATGCCGTTTGATTGACGGTCTTTTTCTCCATTCGAAACAGTGACTTCTGCGGCGTGAAATGTGACGGATCTGTGGCCCTCGTCGAGCATTGATCCGCCAATTGCCCAAGCGGTGCCGCATTGCTGCCGGGGGCGGCTGGCAATCTCGGATCAGACCAACAGACCGAGGCCGTCATGAACTTCTTGCCCCTTCTTCGCGGAACCGCTGCCGCCCTGGCGCTCACCGCAGGCCTTTTCGCCTGTGCCGTTCGCTTCGGACCGATGGTCGCTCCGGAACAGCATGAAGCGGCAATGATTGCCCTCGCCGCAGCATTCGGGGAAGAAATCGGACCGCAATCGGTCGTTCTTGCGCAATACGTCGAATAGCCGACGGCACCGCTTGCCGCCACGCATCGCTTCATGCTCAATGCCCGGAGAAAACACACGGGGCAGGCATGGCAACGATTTCCCACCGGAAACGTATCTGGGGATGGTTCTTCTTCGACTGGGCGAGCCAGCCTTACAGCACGTTGCTGCTGACCTTCATCTTTGCCCCCTATATCAAGGAATTGCTGAGCGATGGCGCCGCCGCGCAGGCGGCCTGGGGTTACACGGTCGGCGCGGCCGGGCTGGTCATCGCCTTCATGGCGCCCTTCCTCGGTGCAATGGCGGACAAGGGCGGACATCGCATCGGCTGGGTCGCGGGCTTCTCCCTGCTTTACCTGATCGGCGCCGGTTCGGTGTGGTTCGCGGTGCCGGGCGGGATAAGCCTAACGCTCTTGCTGACACTTTTTGCCGTCGGCATCATCGGCATGGAATTTGCGACCATTTTCACCAACTCGCTGCTGCCTGATCTGGGCGAGAGCGAGGAGATCGGCGGCATATCCGGCTCGGGCTGGGCCTTCGGCTATGCAGGCGGCGTGGTGGCCCTCGTCATCATGCTGTTCTTCTTCGCCGAGAACGCGGAAGGCACAACCCTGCTCGGCCTTGCGCCCGCCTTCGGCCTCGACCCGGAGACCCGAGAAGGCACCCGTTTCGTCGGCCCCTTCACGATGATCTGGTACATGATCTTCATCATCCCCTTCTTCGCCTGGGTGCGCGAGTCGAAGTCGCACGCGACCGAGCCGCTCTGGGATGCCGCGCGCGACGCCTGGCCCGAGTTGCGCGGCACGTTGCGTTCCCTGCCTTCGACGCCATCGCTCTTCGCCTATCTCGGGGCCTCGATGTTCTATCGCGACGCGCTGAACGGGCTCTACATTTTCGGCGGCCTCTACGCAGCCGGCATCCTCGGCTGGAGCGTGATCGACACCGGCATCTTCGGCATCATCGCTGTCATCTCGGCCGCAGTCTTCGCCTGGTTCGGGGGAATGGCGGATAACCGCTTTGGCCCCAAGCCGGTCATCATCGTCTCGGTCCTTGCGCTGACAGCGGTCACGCTGGCGGTGGTCTTTGTTTCCCGCGAAAGCGTCTTCGGCATCGCCGTCGGACCGGAGAGCGCCCTTCCCGATCTCTGTTTCTACGTCGTCGGGGGCGTGATTGGCGCGGCGGGCGGATCCCTGCAATCGGCCAGCCGGACGATGGTTTGCCGCCAGGCCGATCCGGAGCGCATGACCCAGGCTTTCGGTCTCTATGCGCTGGCCGGCAAGGCGACCTCCTTTCTCGCGCCGCTGTCCATCGGGCTTGCGACCGATCTGACCGGAAGTCAGCAAATGGGGATCCTGCCGCTGATAATTCTCTTCCTGCTTGGCCTGCTGCTGCTATTCTGGGTCAAATCCGACGGGGAGAGAGCAGAATGTTCATCATCAGACGAGTCGTCGCCGCTGGCCTGATCGCATTGCTGGCCCTGCCGGCCGGGATGGCGGGCGCGGAGCCCAAGGCAAACCAGCTCTTCGGTTCAAAGGATCTGGCATCGCGGCAGAAATCCCAGCCGATCGGCTTCTACTCCAAGGGCTGCGCGGCCGGCAATGTGCAGCTTCCCGAGACCGGCCCGACCTGGCAGGCGATGCGCCTGTCGCGCAACCGCAACTGGGGCCAGCCGGAGATGCTGGATTTCATCAAGGATCTCAGCGCCTACGCGACGACGGTCGGATGGAAAGGGCTCTATATCGGCGATATTTCGCAGCCGCGCGGTGGTCCGATGACCTCCGGTCACTCCTCGCACCAGGTCGGGCTCGATGTCGATATCTGGATGAAACCGGCGACCAACCTGCGGCTGAGCCGGCGTGACCGGGAGAAGATCAGCTCGATCAACGTCCGCGCAGAGAGCCAGAGGAGCGTCAATGGAAACTGGACGGCGGCCCATGCGGCAATCCTGAAGAAGGCCGCGCTCGACCCGCGTGTCGACCGGATCTTCGTCACCCCGCCGGTCAAGATAGAGTTCTGCAAGACAGCGAAGAAACGCGACAAGAAGTGGTTGCAGAAGATCCGTCCGATCTATGGCCATAATTACCATTTCCACGTGCGGCTGAAATGCCCGAAGGGAGCACGGGGCTGCGTCACTCAGAAGCCCACGGTCAACGAGCTGTCCAAGGGGGGCACGGGCTGCGATGAGACGCTGCAATGGTGGGTCACCGACTATCTGAATCCGCCGAAGGCCACCAAGCCCGCGAAACCCGCTCCGAAGAAGAAGGGCGCACGGGATTTTACGATGGCGGACCTTCCGAACCAATGCTCCAGGGTGCTCGCATCGAATTGAGGTGTCGGATCGCCGCGCGGAGGCAAAGAGCCCCTTGCCTCCGGGCCGTGTCGTTCCGATAAACGCGGCATGACCAAGGATCCTTCCAAGCTCCCGTATCGCCCCTGTGTCGGTGTCATGCTCGTCAATGGCGACGGGCATGTCTTTGTCGGCCAGCGACTCGACAGCGACGTGCCCGCCTGGCAGATGCCGCAGGGCGGGATCGACAAGGGGGAGGCGCATCGCGACGCCGCCCTGCGTGAACTCTGGGAGGAGACGGGGGTGACCGCCGAGCTCGTGGAGTTCGTGGCCGAAACCGAAGGTTGGGTGAAATACGATCTGCCCGATCATCTTCTCGGCAAGATCTGGAAGGGCAAGTATCGCGGCCAGAAGCAGAAATGGGTGATGCTGCGCTACCTTGGGCGGGATGAGCAGGTCCGGATCGAGACCGAGCATCCAGAGTTCTCCGAATGGCGCTGGTTGCCGTCGGGGGATCTCGTGGACAATATCGTGCCCTTCAAGCGGGCGGTCTACGAAGAGGTCGTGGCGGCCTTTGCCGGGCATCTGTGAGCCGGCAAAGGCGCGGGATCAGCTTGCGCGCAATGCGCCGGAATCCTGTTGCAGGAACCATTCATAGGTTTCGCGGATGCCTTGATCGAGTGGGACCTTCGCTTTCCAGCCAAGCCGTTCCAGCCGGCTGACATCCATCAGCTTGCGCAGCGTGCCGTCGGGTTTGCTCGCATCGAAAGCCAGTTTGCCTTCGAAGCCGGTCGCCGCCGCCACCAGCTCGGCCAACCGCCGGATGGTGACATCGGTTCCCGAGCCCACATTGATATGGCTCAGCATCGGCTCTGTCTCGCGCTGGTAGATCTCGGCATCGAGATCCAGCACGAAGAGCGACGCTTCGGCCATGTCATCGACATGCAGGAACTCGCGCATCGGCTTGCCCGATCCCCAGACCGTAACCGTCTCGTCGCCACGCTGCGCCGCCTCGTGAAAGCGCCGCATCAGGGCCGGGAGGACATGGGAGTTCTCGGGATGGAAATTGTCGCCCGGACCGTAGAGATTGGTCGGCATGACGGAGCGATAATCGGTGCCATATTGCCGGTTATAGCTCTCGCAGAGCTTGATGCCGGCGATCTTTGCGATGGCATAGGGCTCGTTGGTCGGCTCGAGAATCCCGGTCAGGAGCGCATCCTCGCGCATCGGCTGCGGCACTGCACGGGGATAGATGCAGGACGATCCGAGCTGCAGAAGCTTGCGCACGCCCGCGGCATAGGCCTGGTGGATCACGTTGGCCTCGATCATCAGGTTTTCGTAGATGAACTGCGCCGGGTAGCTGTTATTGGCCAGGATCCCGCCAACCTTCGCCGCCGCCAGGATCACCTGATCCGGTCGCTCGGTCTGCAGGAAGTCACGCACGGCGGCCTGATCGGTCAGGTCGAGCTCAGCGGAGTTGCAGGTGATCAGCTCCAATGCCTCGCCCGCCGCCTGTCGCGCCTCCAGCCGGCGCAGGATCGCGCCGCCAACCATGCCCCGGTGGCCTGCAACATAGATCTTCATGGCCTATCCGTTCTCCAAGCTGACCGGCATGTCATAGCCATGCGCCTTCAGCAATGCGTGTCGCTTGGCGTGGTCGAGATCCTCGGCCACCATCTCGGCACACATCTCCTGAGTCGTGATCTCCGGCACCCAGCCAAGCTTTTCCTTCGCCTTCGTCGGGTCGCCCAGCAGTGTTTCCACTTCGGCCGGACGGAAATAGCGCGGGTCGATCCGCAGGATCACGTCGCCGGGCTTGACCTCCGGGGCATCCTCGCCGGTCACGCTCTCGACAATCCCGATCTCGTCCAGCCCCTCGCCCTCGAAGCGCAGCTCGATCCCGACCCGTTCCGCCGACCAGCGGATGAACTCGCGGACGGAATACTGCCGGCCGGTCGCGATCACGAAATCGTCCGGGCTGTCCTGTTGCAACATCATCCACTGCATCCGGACATAGTCCTTGGCATGGCCCCAGTCGCGCAGGGCATCGATGTTGCCCATGTAGAGGCAGTCTTCGAGGCCTTGCGCGATATTGGCAATGCCGCGGGTGATCTTTCGGGTCACGAAGGTCTCGCCGCGGCGCGGGCTCTCATGGTTGAAGAGGATGCCGTTACAGGCATACATCCCGTAGGCTTCGCGGTAATTCACCGTGATCCAGTAGGCATACATCTTGGCCACGGCATAGGGTGAGCGCGGATAGAAGGGCGTGGTCTCGCGCTGCGGAGTTTCCTGCACCAGGCCGAACAGCTCAGAGGTCGAGGCCTGGTAGAAGCGCGTCTTTTCTTCCATGCCGAGGAAGCGGATGGCTTCGAGCAGGCGCAGCGTGCCGATCGCATCGACATCGGCGGTGTATTCCGGGGCGTCGAAGCTGACGGCAACATGGCTTTGGGCGCCGAGATTGTAGACCTCGTCCGGCGACACCTCGCGAATGATCCGGGTCAGGTTGGACGTGTCCGACAGGTCGCCGTAATGCAGGATGAAATCGGCATTGTCGACATGAGGATCCTGGTAGATGTGGTCGACCCGCTGGGTGTTGAACATCGAAGCGCGTCGCTTGATGCCGTGAACCTCATATCCCTTTTCGAGAAGAAACTCGGCGAGATAGGAGCCATCCTGACCGGTAACACCGGTGATAAGGGCTGTTTTAGCCATTTTGCCTGTCAATCCTTGCCGCTTGTTACCAATATGAACGATGGGACTGCCTCTTTGCGTGCGCCTGCCCACCCTTGATCACTTCAAACCTGACGGCCCCCGGCGCGGCAAGCAATTCTTTCGGGAAACTGGCCGGATGTGTCCCGATTCGCGCAAATTCCGGGCCGTCCTGGTCATCCGGGAAAGATCCGCGCCATTTCGGCGTCGAACTGGGTCCAGCTCATCGTCGCGCGGTTCCCGGCGAAGCCGTGATAATGGGACTTGCCGCTGCTTGTCGGAAGCCCTGCCCA
This sequence comes from uncultured Tropicimonas sp., assembly GCA_947497945.1. Classification (GTDB taxonomy): domain Bacteria; phylum Pseudomonadota; class Alphaproteobacteria; order Rhodobacterales; family Rhodobacteraceae; genus Tropicimonas. The sequence continues at coordinate 138,531 of CANMIP010000006.1, forward strand.
GATCTTGGCGAGGTTGTTCATGTATTGGTGGCGCGTGATTTCGCCGGCCGCAAGTCGGCTCAACCCGGCCTCTTCCAGGAGCAGGTTCGCAAGGCGGTCCTGAAGCTGTGGCGTGAACCTGTTGCGCGGATCGATGCCAAGCTCGCGGACCAGTCGCCGCAAGGTCTTCGGGATGAACTGGTAGCGACCGATCGCGTGTTGCTGGCCCGGTGTGTCGTCGATCCATTGGTAGATCTCCGCAATGGTCAGGGCGGTCGGCCGCTGCGCCGGCAGGATCTTCGCGCCATGCTGGATGGCGTCATATCCCATCCGGCCCGCCTCGGCCTGCGCGATCAGGTGAAGGATGCGGTGGGACTGGACATTCCCGGTCGGGACCATGCCAAGAACGATGCGTTGCCTTTGCCCCCAGGGCGATGGCGCCGCGCCGGTTGGTTGCGTCAGGGCGAAGAGGCTTGTCCCTGTGCGGCCGGAAAAGAGTGAGGCGCCATTGCGACCCGCGCCCTGCTGCGGTGACTGCCGGGAGAGGGTGACAAGGGCTTCGTTCTGGCGAAACAGCGACCCCCCCGCGGAGAGCGGGGTGGGTTCGGCCGGGGCTCCGTCCGGTGCCGGCAACAGAATTGTCGCCAGGGAAAGGATCAGGAGCAGAACGATTCCCTTCGGAGTCATGCGTGCCTCGTTCTGAGTGCAGGTTACCCCGCTTCTCTTGCCCGAAAGATGTTCACATTTCGTTTCGCCGCGCCGCCCCCTTTCCATTTGACCCCGGCCTGCAATTCCACCAATGGAGAAAAATGACCCGTACCCGTGCCACGTCCATCGGTTTCATTGCCGTCCTTCTCTGGTCGCTCCTGGCGCTCTTCACCGTCGGAAGCGCGCCGGTTCCGCCGTTGCAACTGACCGCGATGAGCTTCGCCAATGGCGGCATGATCGGGGTGCTCTGGATCGTTCTCGGAGGCGGGGCGCATCGGCTGCGCAATACGAGCTGGAAGGTCTATGCTTTCGGGACAACAGGTCTTTTCGGCTATCACCTGTTCTACTTCTCGGCGCTGCGGCTTGCGCCGCCCGCACAGGCCGGACTGATCGCCTATCTCTGGCCGCTTCTGATCGTGCTGATGTCGGGGCTGCTGCCGGGGGAACGCCTGCGCCCGGGGCATCTGCTTGGTGGTGCGCTCGGCTTTGCCGGGGCGGCGCTGATCATTCTCGGCGATGGCACGCGTTTCGGCGGCAACGCGCTGCCCGGCTACGCGATGGCGCTGCTCTGTGCCTTCTTCTGGTCAGGCTATTCGGTGCTGTCGCGCCGCCTCGGGCAGACGCCGACCGAAACCGTCGCCATCTTCTGCCTCGCAACGGCTCTGCTCTCCGGGATTGCGCATTTCGCGCTGGAAGAGACGGTGCTTCCAGACACGGCGATTGCCTGGGCAAGCGTGGTTGCACTCGGGCTGGGGCCGGTCGGGCTGGCGTTCTATGTCTGGGATATCGGGGTGAAGCAGGGGGATATCCAGCTTCTGGGTGTTGCCAGCTACGCGGCGCCGCTGCTGTCGACGCTGGCCCTCATTCTGGCTGGGCTTGCGGCGCCGACGCCGAAACTCCTCGTGGCGGCGGCGCTCATCACGGGGGGCGCTGCGCTGGCCGCTCGGGCCAGCACCCGCCCCGGAAAGGTCACGCGGTCGTCAGACGCGTAATCTCTTCCTTGATCCTGAGTTTCTGTTTCTTGAGTTCTACGATTTCGAGGTCGTCGGAGCCTGGGGCAGATTGAATCTCTTCCACTTGGGCCGAAAGTGCGGCGTGCTTCTTGCGGAGTTCTTCAACGCGGACGGACTCGGACATAGCCTACTTCTCCTTTTAGGGTCTGTTTGCGAATCAAGTGCAGCACGAAATTCGAGTCGTGTCACGTCGAACCGACATGCTCGGTGAATATTTTATGTCGCGCCTGTAAAAACCGGAACAAAGCCCTTATTTAGGGAACTCGCCAAAGCCAGGCAGGGCGGCGCCGCTGCGCAGCACGGCGGCAACCGCCGCAGTGTAATCCTCGCCATCAAATTCATGCATCCGTCCCTGATGCAGGAGCAGCGGTGCATGCAATCTCAGCGCGGCTCGCCCCCCCTTGCGCGCGCGTATCAGGACCAGATTCGCATCCCGTCCGGCGCGCGGCTGAAGCGGCAGGACCTGGACCGACCCGAACCCGTCGAGCCCCCCGAGAAGGTCGGCAAGCCGTTCCGGCCGATGGATCATCGTCAGCCAGCCCCTGGGCAGGAGACGCTTGCCCGCGACTTCCAGCCAGACCGAGAGCGGGGTCTCCTCGCCCACCGCCGCCTCGCGGGCCGCATGGGTCGAAGGATGGGATGCGCTGCGCAGGAAATAGGGCGGGTTCGCGATGACATGGTCGAAGCTGCGCTGGCGCAGGCCCGCGGGAAGCTGCGCCAGGTCGGCCTCGACAACCTCCATCTGCGCAGCGCAGCCTTCCGCATTGCGGCGGGCGAGGGCCGCAATCTCCGCCTGCCGCTCGACGCCGACCAGCGACAGCTCTGGCACCCGCGTGGCGAGACAGAGCGCCGCAGTGCCGATTCCGCAGCCGAGTTCGAGCACGGTCTGCCCGGGCTTCGCGGGGCAGGCGGCGGCAAGCAGGACCGGGTCTATGCCGGCGCGATACCCGTTTGCCGGCTGCCAGAGCTCCAGTTTGCCGCCAAGATACTTGTCGCGGGTGAGCCCGTCGGACATCTCAGCGGTCCTCCGTGACGGTCAGCCCGTTGTCGCGCAGGGTGGCCCGGGCCATGAACAGATCGCGGTCGAGGACCATCAATCGGCGCGGAAGCACCCCGATCGATCCTTCGAGGACGCTCATATGGACGTCCATTTCGAAGCAGTCTATATCCTCGCCTGCGAGGAGGGATTTCGCGAAGGCGATCGCGGTGGGGTCGTTGGTGCGTAAAACCTCTTTCATGACGCAGAGTTAAGAGAAGGCCCACCGCCTTGTCGAGCGGGGTTACGAGACCGTGATGAGCGTGGACGACGCCAGCCAGAAACCGCATGACCGCCTTGCCGCCATTCTGGCCGGCGAAATGGGGCGAGTGAACGAGCTGATCCGCACGCGGATGGCCTCCGAACATGCTCCGCGCATCCCGGAGGTGACGGCGCATCTCGTCGAGGCGGGCGGCAAGCGGTTGCGGCCGATGCTGACGCTCGCGGCGGCGCGGATGTGCGGCTACGAGGGCGACCATCATGTGAAGCTTGCCGCGACGGTGGAGTTCATCCACACGGCGACGCTGCTGCATGACGACGTGGTCGACGAGAGCGCCAAGCGGCGTGGCCGGCCGACGGCCAACCTGCTGTGGGACAACAAATCTTCGGTACTGGTTGGCGATTACCTCTTTGCGCGTTCCTTCCAGTTGATGGTGGAGACGGACAGCCTGCGGGTGATGGACATCCTGGCGAATGCCTCGGCCGTGATCGCGGAGGGCGAGGTGCTGCAGATGACGGCGGCGCGGGATTTGCGGACGACCGAAGAGATCTATCTCCAGGTCGTGCGTGGCAAGACGGCTGCTCTTTTCGCTGCGGCCTGCGAGGTCGGCGGTGTGGTTGCCACGGCCGAGGAAGCACAGGTTGCGGCCCTGCGCGCCTATGGCGATGCGCTTGGCATCAGTTTCCAGATCGTCGACGACCTGCTGGATTACGGCGGTGATGCGGGCGTGACCGGCAAGAATGTCGGGGATGATTTCCGCGAGCGCAAGCTGACGCTGCCGGTGATCAAGGCCGTGGCCGTGGCGGACGAGGAAGAACGCGCCTTCTGGTCGCGCACCATCGAGATGGGCGAGCAGGGCGAGGGCGATCTCGATCGCGCGCTGGAACTGATCGCAAAGCACGGCACGATGGAGAGCACGCGCCAGGAAGCGCTGATCTGGGCCGAGCGGGCGAAATCGGCGCTTCAGGCACTGCCGGAGAGCGACATTCGGACCATGCTCACAGATCTTGCCGATTACGTGGTTGCGCGCGTTCGCTGATTGGCGAAGCCACGGTGCCTGCATCCACAAGGCGACGGTTGCTGCCATTGGAGTCGGGCGCTGATGGGCGCGGAACATGGCGATGCCGCCGGGTCAGCGCCTTGTCATCCGCCTGAAACGCCCTGATCCATGTCGACTGCGGCCGGCATGGCGCCGGGGGCCCGGCCGTGCATTCGCAGCGACTGGCAGCCCGTCCGCAACGCAGCGTTCCACTTGCCTGCGCGCTGTCGCCTGCCATACCGCTTTGGGGAAAAGATCCAACGGAGAGCGCAGATGCCCCTCAACGCCATAGCCGATATCATCCGCACGGGTCTCTCCCGAAGCGATTTCACCGAGAGCCTGAAGTTCGATTGCGGCGCGGCCGGTGTGATAACGCTCGATGATGGACAGGTCTCGCTCGAAGATCTTCCCGCCGCCTGCACCCTGAAAATGAGCGTCGAAAACCTCGAAAAGCTGGTCAAGGGCAAGCTGAACCCGATGACGGCCGTGATGATGGGCAAGATCAAGGTTGGGGGCGATCCTGCCATCGCCATGAAGCTCGGCAAATTGCTGAAAGGCTGACCCTCGGCCTGATTACTCCGGCTTCAGCGCAAGCGCGGCCAGCCGCGCGTAATGCGGCATGGCGCCATCCAGAACGGTCTGAAGGGCTGCGGGGACCTCCGGCAACGGCCCCTCGCGCCCGGCGAAACCGGTACTGCTCCAGACCGCGCCATACCAGTGCGGCGCCCAGACCCCGTCGCATGCCTTCCCGCCTGCGGGCCAGGACAGCATGGCGGGGTCGAATGCCAACCCGATCTCGGCGCAGAGCGCGCGCAGCATCCCTTCCGGATCCTCGCGAATATCATGACTGTCGACAATCACGGCCTTGCCACGGGCGCTTTCGATATGGTCGAACAGCTCCGCCTGCTGCCAGAATCCGATATCGTCCAGCGTCGGGTTCTCCCGTTTAGCCGCATAGCTCGCAATCACCCGGGCCGGGTGCCGGAGCAGGAACAGGTTGACCATGTCGTCCATCCAGGCCCAGGGCATGCCGGTAAAGACGTGATGCGTCATGTGTTTCTGGTAGAAATGCGCTTTGCCGCCCGGAACAGGGCCGGTGAGCGCCGCTGCAACCGCGTCAGGATCCTGCGGCTGCGCCGCGAGGATCTCCGCCCGCATCGGGTGCTCCAGCCCGGTGGCGGCGAGGTAGCTCGCGTAAAACGGCTCGTCCACGGCCGCGAAATCCCTGCGGTTGGCAAAGGCATACATCATCGCTGTCGAAAGGTTCCGCGGTCCTGACCACATGGCTATCCGCATCAGAAACGCTCCCTTGCCACAGGCTCGGCGCCCGGCTCGCGCGCCCTTCCACGGTCGTGCCGGGACGGACGGATGTCGGCATGCGGGACGGCCGCCGGGGGCAGGTCGGTCGGATCAATTGTCTGGCTCATGACCGGGACGCTAGTCGTCCGCGGCAGCAAGGAAAAGACTGAAACAGGTTTCAACCCCGCGTGAGCTCACATGTGCTTGTGTTGCAGGTGATGTCACAGGCTGCGATGGAGGCAGGGCAAGGAAAGGAGACTGACATGCAGACGATTGCGTCCAACGTGAAACCGACCCTCCTGGCGCTGGCCATTGCCGTTGGCCTCGTCGTCCAGTGTGACCCCGCCGGCGCGAAGGCACCGGGCTGCACCGAGCCCGCCGCTGATTGTGTCGTGCAGGCCGGGTTCGGGCGCAACGCGCACTGAGCGCCGCGTCAGCCGATCTTCAGCTCGGTGACCTCGACCAGCTCGGCGAAGGCTTCGATATCTTCCGTCGGCAGCATGTTCGGACCAAGCTCGCCCAGGGCGCCGAGAGAGAAGGCCGTGGAAAGCCGCGCGATTTCGGGCAGGGAAAGACCCGACAACAACCCATGTGTGATGCCTGCGACCATCGCATCGCCGGCGCCGACCGTGGAGACGATCCGCGCCTTGGGCGGCACGGCCAGGACGGCGGCCTCCGAGGTCACGAAAAGCGCTCCCCGGTCGCGCATCGAGACGACAGACAGTTCGATCTCGCCATCGGCCAGCGCCCGCGCGGCGGTGACGATCTCTTCCAGCGTGCTCAGCGATGAGCCAACAACCTCTTGCAACTCATCGATATTCGGCTTGACCACATGGGGACGCGCAGCGAGGGCGCGGTCGAAGGGGATGCCGCTGGTATCGAGCACGACTTTGCAGCCCTTCGCTTTCAACTGCTCGACCATCTGCCGGTAGGTATCGGTCTGCACGCCCGTCGGCAGGCTGCCGGACAGGACGAACCAGGAGACGCCTTCATCGGCCAGGGCAAGGACCGTCTCCATCACGGCTGCGACGCTCTCGGCATCGGCTGTGATCCCGGGAAAGTTGATCTCGGTGATCAATTCGCGAATCCGGTCGACAAGCTTGACATTGACCCGTGTCGTGCCGGGCACCTTGACGAAACGGTCGGTGATGCCCTTCTCGGCGAAGAGATCCTCGAACGGTTCGAGATTGGCGCGCCCGAGCAGCCCTGTCGCAACAACAGGATAGCCATATGCGGCGAGGAAGGAGGCGACATTCACCCCCTTGCCGCCGGCATCGGCATGTTCGGAGGTGACGCGGTTGACCCGGCCGGCATGGAAATTGGTTGCCTGGGCGGTCTGGTCCAGCGCCGGGTTCAGCGTGACGGTGGCAATTCGCGCAAGGTTCGCCATGGATCTGTCTCCTGTTCAGAGCCGAGCTTGCATGGGCGCGTAGTGAGCCAAGCCCGTGCAGGTTGCAAGCGCCATAGCGTCGCTGGGGGCGTCGGAGGCGCGCGGAGAGGGGCGGGCTGGCGGGGCTTTGCTGCGGAGGGAGAGGGTCTTCGCGGTGGATGCCAAGAAGGGCAACGGGAGCCGGGCCAGCGCCTGCCCGTGGGGTGGCGCTGCGACATTGGTACGGAGCACTTTATCCCGCAGGATCCGAGAGACCTCGGACCGTTGCGCTTGCCGCACCAAAGCACCAGCCCGCCGGAACGGGCAGGCGCTGGCCCGGCGCCGTTGGCTTGGCTCCGGGCCGGGATCTCTCCGCCGTAACCGTCCGCCTTCTGTTCTCGCTGGTCTGCACACTTCCTGCCCTGCCGCCCCCTTGAGCGCGCCCGCCCTCCCTTTCCCAGCCATGCAGCGCGCGAAATCGCGCATTGCCCGGCCTGCGGCGCTCTTTCCGTTTCAATCGAGCGCTAACAGCACTAGGAAAGCGGCAACATAGGAGACCTCCCGATGAGCATTCCCAAACCTGTCGTTCTGTGCATCCTCGATGGCTGGGGCATTGGCACCAAAGCCCCGGAAGTCGAGGGCAACTCGCCCGTCCTCGCCAACACCCCCACCTTCGACAAGATGATGGCGACCTGCCCGACCGCGACGCTGATTACCTTCGGCAATGATGTCGGCCTGCCGACCGGACAGATGGGCAACTCGGAAGTCGGCCATACCAATATCGGCGCGGGCCGTGTCGTCGCCATGGATCTCGGCCAGATTGACCTCTCCATCGAGGACGGCTCCTTCCCGAAGAAGGAAGCGCTGCAAGGCTTCATCGCCAAGCTGAAAGAGACCGGCGGCACCGCCCATCTCTCCGGCCTTGTCTCGCCGGGCGGCGTGCATTCGCACCAGGACCATATTGTCGAAGCGGCCCGCGTGATCGCCGAAGCCGGCGTGCCGGTACAGATCATCGCCCTGACCGATGGCCGTGACGTGGCGCCGAAATCGGGCGCCGGACAGGTTGCCAAGTTCGAAGCCGACCTGCCGGAGGGCGCGAAGGTTGGCGGCGTTGTTGGCCGCTACTGGGCCATGGACCGCGACAATCGCTGGGAGCGGGTGCAAAAGGGCTTCGATCTCTTCACCGCCGGCAAGGCCGAGTTCGACGCCGAGACGGGCGCTGCCGCCTGCGAGGCCGCTTATGAGCGCGGCGAGACGGACGAGTTCATCGGCGCCACCAAGGTCGCCGGTTATGTCCAGCCCAAGGATGGCGACGGCCTGCTGTTCCTCAACTTCCGCGCCGACCGCGCCCGCGAGATCCTTGCAGCCCTGGCCGCTCCGGACTTCGCCGAGTTCGACGCCTCCGCGCGCCCGAACTGGGGTGCTGTCTGCGGCATCGTCGAGTATTCGGACCTGCATAACGAGTACATGGACGTGATCTTCCCCTCGCAGGAGATCATCAACACGCTGGGCGAATGGGTCTCCAAGCAGGGCAAGACGCAGTTCCGCCTCGCAGAAACCGAGAAATACCCGCATGTGACCTTCTTCCTCAATGGCGGCGTCGAGCAGCCTTACGAGGGCGAGGAGCGCTTCATGCCGAAATCGCCGAAGGTCGCGACCTATGACCTTCAGCCGGAAATGTCGGCCCCCGAGGTGACGGCGAAATTCGTCGAGGCCATCGAAACCGGCTACGACATGATCGTGACCAATTATGCCAACCCGGACATGGTCGGCCATACCGGCTCGCTGCCTGCTGCCAAAGCCGCTTGCGAGGCTGTGGATGCCGGTCTCGGCGCGGTCACGGAAGCGCTGGAGAAGGTTGGCGGTTCGATGATCGTCATCGCGGATCACGGCAATTGCGAGACGATGTTCGCCGAGGATGGTGGACCGCACACCGCCCACACGACCAACCTCGTCCCGGTGATCCTTTTCAACGGCCCCGACGGCGCGAAGCTGCATGATGGTCGGCTCGCCGATGTTGCGCCGTCGATCCTCGAGCTGATGGGGCTCGAGCAGCCCGCCGAGATGACCGGCGTGAGCCTGATCGACAAATGATACGAGCCTGTCTGCTTGCCGCATCGCTGTTGATCCCCGGCGCGGCAAGCGCCCAGACAGACCCGTCCGAAATGGCCGAGCGGGCGGTCTCCCAATTGGAGGAGGCTGCCCGTTCGCTTGAGGAGGCCAATGGCGCACGCAACCGGGTCCGCGCGCTGACCTCGACTGTCCAGGCCTATGAGGAGGCGCTCGCCGCGCTTCGGGCCGGTATGCGGCTTGCGGCACGGGAAGAACGGATTCTCTCGGCCGAGCTGGCCGCGCGGGACGAAGACGTTTCGCAACTGCTTGGCGCGCTGACCACGATGGGCCGCTCGCCGGCGCCGCTCCTGCTGCTGCACCCCGCCGGACCGCTGGGCACCGCGCGCTCCGGCATGATTGCCTCCGAGATTGCGCCCGAGCTGCAGGCCCGCGCCGATAGCTTGCGCGCGGAGCTTCGAACGCTCGCCACGCTGCGTGCCTTGCAGCAGAGCGCCGCAGACCAGATGCAGGACGGCATGCTCGGCGCGCAACAGGCCCGAACGGCGCTGTCGCAGGCCATGGCGGACCGCACGGACCTGCCGAAGCGCTACACCTCCGACCCCGAGCGCATGCGCCACCTCGTCGAGACGGCTGATTCGCTGGGAGGCTTCGCCGCCGGGCTGGCCCAGCTTGGCCCCGGCATTGCGGATCTTGCCGGCTTCGCCGATCTCAAGGGGGAGCTGGCACTGCCGGTCGATTCCATCCTGCTGCGAGGTTTCCAGGAGCCCGACGCGGCCGGCATCAAACGCCCCGGCCTGCTGCTGGCCGCCCGTCCCGGTGCGCTGGTCACGGCCCCCGCCGAGGGCACGATCCGCTATGTCGGACCGCTGCTGGACTACGGAAATGTGATGATCCTGGAGCCGTCGGACGGCATTTTGCTGGTGCTTGCGGGGATGGGACATGTCTATGGTGAGCCGGGCGAGGTCGTACAGGCCGGTGCCGCACTCGGGTTGATGGGCGAGGCCGCGACAGGCGAGTTTCTCGTCCCGGGGCAAGAGAGTGGTGGCGCCGGGCGCGATGAGACGCTTTATATAGAGCTGAGACAGGGCGAAGAGCCGGTGGATCCCGCCGCCTGGTTCGCCGTGACGGCAAGGGAATGAGGATCGGATGAAGAAATTCGTGATGGCTGCGGTGGGTGGCATTCTGGCAGGCGGCGTGCTGACGACGCAGGTGGCCGGGCCGCTGATCGCGCAGGAGGCCGAGAAGAACAGCTCGATCTACGAGCAGCTGGACCTGTTCGGCGACATCTTCGAGCGCATCCGGGCGCAATATGTCGAGGAGGTCGATGAGAGCGAACTGATCGAGGCGGCGATCAACGGCATGCTGATCTCGCTCGACCCGCATTCGAGCTATCTCTCGCCGGATGACGCCGATGATATGCGCGTGCAGACGCGCGGCTCCTTCGGCGGGCTCGGCATCGAGGTGACGCAGGAAGAGGGCTTCGTGAAGGTCGTCTCGCCGATCGACGACACCCCGGCCGACGAGGCGGGCATCGAGGCGGGCGATTTCATCACCCATGTCGATGGCGACAGTGTGCTCGGCCTGACGCTGGACGAGGCGGTGGACCTGATGCGCGGGCCGGTCGGCTCGGAGATCGTCATCACCGTGCTGCGCGAGGACGTGGACGAGCCCTTCGACGTCACCATCATCCGCGACACGATCAAGCTCACCGCCGTGCGGACCCGCACCCAGGGCGACACGGTCGTGCTGCGGATCACCACCTTCAACGACCAGACCTTTCCCAATCTCGAGGACACGCTGAACGAGGCGGTCGAGGAGCTTGGCGGAATGGACAAGGTCAACGGCTTCGTCATCGACCTGCGCAACAACCCCGGCGGGCTGCTGACCCAGGCGATCAAGGTCTCGGACGGTTTCCTCGACAAGGGCGAGATCGTCTCCACCCGCGGCCGCAACCCGCAGGATGGCGACCGCTACAACGCCAGCGAGGGCGATCTCGCGATGGGCAAGCCGATCGTGGTGCTGATCAATGGCGGCTCCGCCTCGGCCTCCGAGATTGTCGCCGGTGCGCTGCAGGACCACCGCCGCGCCATCGTCATCGGCACCAAGAGCTTCGGCAAGGGTTCGGTGCAGACGGTCATGCCGCTCAAGGGCGACGGCGCAATGCGCCTGACAACGGCGCGCTACTACACGCCGTCGGGCCGCTCGATCCAGGCGCTCGGCGTCTCGCCGGACATCATCGTCGAACAGCCGCGCCGCGACCCGAACGAAGAGACCGAGGAGGAGGAAGAGAACCGCTTCTCCCGCTCCGAGGCGGACCTGCGCGGACGGCTCGACAATGACAGCCTGACCGAAGACGAGCGCCGTCAGATCGAGGAAGAGCGCCAGAAGGCCGAAGATGCCGCAGCACTGCGCGAGGAGGATTACCAGCTCGCCTATGCAATCGATATCCTGAGGGGCCTGTCGGCTCTGGAGCCGTCGAAGTAACAGCTCACATGCGTTCGAAGAAACGGGCGGCGTCCTTGCGCCGCCCGTTTTCGTTTTCCGGGACAGGCGCTCGGTCGCGGCCCCCAGGTGTCAGTGTCAGGGGCGGAGCCAGGCGGCAATCCGATCGGGATGGGCCGCAATCCAGGCGCTGATGGCGTCCGGGATCGACTGCGCGTCGACCTGAACCGCATAGGACAGCTGTGAGATGTCCTCGGCCTCCATGTCGATCCGTGTCAGGAAGCGGGCCACGCGCGGGAAATCCTCCTCCAGACGCAGCGAATAGGCGATGCGAATGGATGTGACAGGATCGCGCGTTGCGACACGGGAGGATTCGAACCAATCGCTCTCCTCGTCCGGTGTCACGACATGATAGTCCGACGGGTCATAGGCGGGCTCTTCCAGCATGGTCAGCGCATAGCGGATCTGCTGGTAATTGGGCGTGTAGCAATAGAAGACCGCGGCCGCGCCGCTTGAAAGATGCGCATCGAGCCGGGCGAGGAAATCCGGCTCGGGGTCGGTCTTCTGCTCGAGGCTCTCCATCAGGCCATAATCGCGCATCTTGACCTTGTGGATATTGGTCGAAGCCCAGCCCTCGGCGCCGATCCAGATGTCGTTGCTTCCATTGCCATCCATGTCGAGCAGGCCCCGCAGGCGCGGCGCCGCGAGATCGCCGATGCTTCGGATGCCATGTGCCCGGGCAAACACGGTCGGCAGGCAAAAGCCGCTCCGGCCTTCATAGCTGTTAGGCGAGAGCGCAACACTGCCCTTCTGGCCGACATAGAGCTCGACGAGGTATCTCTGATTGGGACTCCAGACATCCGGGTGAATGTCGATCTCGCCCTTTCCCTTGTCCATCGCCGCGAAGATGCCCGCATTGGTGCGTGGCGTGTAGCCGACCGGATGGCCAAGCTCGCCGGAGATAATCTGGCCGATGAGATTGGCCATGATGCGGGCACCGAGCCAGTCGGGCTCGCCAACCATGACCCGTTCCGTTGCGCCGGCAAGCCCCGCCGGGAAGATCAGTGCACAGGCGAGGAGCAGGGTCTGCAGGCGCATTCGCATTATGTCAGCCGCCCAGGTCTGCCCGCATTCCGCCGGGGCCGCGGCCGAGGGAATCCTCGATGGCGGCGACAAGCTCGTTACGGGCCACCGGTTTCGACAACCGGATGTCGCGCAACTCCCCGGCCGCGCCCGCCTCAACGGTATCGGCGGCGTAGCCGGACAGGAAAATCACCGGAAGCTCGGGCGCCATGCAGCGGATCGCCGAGGCCAGCTCCGTGCCCTGCAGCGTGCCGGGCATGACGATATCGGTCAGCAGCAGGTCGAAATCGGGCGACTGCTTGAAGGTCTCGAAAGCGGCATCGCCGGAGGGAACCTCGACAAGCTCGTAGCCGGCGCGGGACAGCGTGTGGGCAAGGACCTTGCGCACATCATATTCATCCTCCGCCAGCAGGATCCGCGCCTTGCCAACCTGTCTTTCGGGCGGCTCTTCCCGGACCGGCTCTTGCTCCGCGACCGCGTCCTGCGCCCGGAACAGCAACTCCACGGCGGTTCCCTCGCAGAGGTCGGAGGTGATCCGTACCGAGCCGCCGGATTGCTCCATGAAGCCCTGGACCATGGACAGGCCGAGGCCGGAACCGGCGGTCGGCGGCTTCGTGGAGAAGAAGGGTTCGAAGATCCGCGGCAGGATCTCCGGCGCGATTCCCTTGCCGGTGTCGCGCACCACCAGCCGGACATAGGGCCCGGGTTCGAGCCCCTGCATTTCGCAGGCGGGGTCTTGCGGATCGAGCTGGAGCGTCGAGGTTTCCACGGACAGCGTGCCGCCCTCGGGCATGGCGTCGCGGGCGTTGACCATCAGGTTGAGCAGGGCGCTCTCCGCCGATCCCCTGTCGATCCGGACCAATGGCAGCCCCGCCCCCAGCCGCGTCTCCAGGTGGATCGATTCCGGCATGGTACGGCCGGCCCAGGTGTAGGTCTCGCGCACGATATCGTTGAGGGCCAGGACGGCCGGTTCCAGCCGCGCCCGCTGGGCAAAGGACAGCATCTTGCGGGTCAGGTCGGCGCCGCGCTCGGTGGCCTGGAGCGTGTTCTGGATGAACTCGAAAAGCTCGGGCCGATCCGGCGCGATCTGTTTCAGCTCCTCGCGCAGCAGCTCCTGGTTGCCCATCACGACCGCCAGCAGGTTGTTGAAATCATGCGCGACGCCGCCGGTCAGCTTGCCGATGCTGTCATTCTTCTGCGCGAGATAGGCCATCTCCTGTTGCCGCTCCAGCTCGGCCATGCGCTCGATATCGGCCGTGGCATCGGCGATCACCGCGTACCAGCGGATCGATCCGTCCGGCAGCAGGGTCGGGTGGCCGCGACCGTCCAGCCATTTCTCGGTGCCGTCGGGCAGGGTGGTCGGCCAGACATGATGCCAGGGGCGCAGGGAGGTTGCCGACTCGATGATCGTGGCGAAGAATTCCTCCAGCAGTTCCTCGTCCGTCATCTGCGACCAGAGCACCATGACATTCGCCTCGGCATCCGCGGCCTCGATTCCCCAGATGAGCTTGCAGCTCTCCCTGTTGACGAACTCGATCCTGTCATCGCTGCTCGGCTGATAGCTCCCTTTCGGCATCGTGTAGGAGAGCACCGCGCCGGGAATGTTGTGGACGACACCCGTCAGCCGCTCCTGGGCCGCCTCCAGTTCCATGACCATCTGCCGCCGCGAGACCGCATACCAGTTCGCCGCAAGGGCCGGCACGAAAATCAGCCCGCCCAGAAGGAAAAGCCCGACCCAACGTGGCCAGGCTTCAGCGCGCGTTGTCTCCCAGCCCACGCTCGGACGGGCGAGGATCGTCCAGCCGGCCTGCGGCAGCACGATCTCGGAAGAGACCGGGGCGCCGGCGATCACTTCCGGATTGCCGTGGATCACCGTGCCGCCGCCGCCGGCCCCGTCTTCTTCCTCGAACAGGATGGCGTAATCGATCTGGCCGTCCGGATCCGGCACACCCGCCTGTTGCAGCAGGATGTCGAGATCGACCAGAACAGTCAGGATGCCTTCGAGCACCGTCAGGTCCGCGGAGCTGGACAGGACCGGGACCTGGATCGCCAGCGCCTGCGCGCCGGACTGGTCCATCAGCGGCCCGTAGAGCCGGGCATTTCGGGTCGATCCCATGCGCTGGAGCGTATCGATCGAGCGCGGCTGGTCGCGCAGGTCGAGCCCAAGCCGTAGGTCGTTGCCGTCCAGCGGATGAATGAAGGAGACGATGAAATCGCGGGCGAGTTCGGTCCGGAGGACCTCCGGTCGACCGGCCAGGAGGCGCTCGGTCTGGCGTTCGAAAGCCGCTTGCTGAAGCCCCTCAAGCGTGCCGAAGGATCCAGCCAGCTGGCTGACGGCCTGGATCTCGCCATTCAGGCGCCGCTCGAAGCGGGAGCGTACATTGTCGAGAGCGGCGCCGACTTGTTCCGTCTTGTCCTGCAAGACGACATGCCTGCTCTGTTGCTCGGCGAAGGCAATAGCGAGCAAGATAACCACCGCGATCAAAAGCGATGGAAAAAACCTGAGAATCGTCTGTGCTGCCATCTTTTGGGCCTTCGCCCCCCCCGCTGGCAGAGAGTTTAGCGATCAAGAGATATGCCGCAAGCGTTCAAAAGGTATTGAATTGCTGCCTTTTTGACGGTTTCGGCGGTCATTCGCCGAACCTGCGGCGGGCTGGCATATCAGAGATAGACCGTCGGGGTTTCGATATGTGTCACGCCCAGCTGCGAAAGCCTCGAGGCCACCGAGTCGATTTCGGCGCGCGTGGCGGTCGGCCAGCCGGCGGCCGGAGGACGCACGCCATGGGCCTGGAACGCGTTGAGACGCAGCCGTGGCGCTGCGCCGAGTTCGTCGAGAAAGGCGCCGAGCGCGGCGATTTCCGGCTCCGTGTCGGTCACGCCGGGAATCACGAGGTAGCGGATCTCCTCCAGCTTCCCGGCCGCCTGCAGGAGGCGGGCGCTTGCGAGGACACGGGCATTGTCCTGACCGGTCAGGCGGCGATGGGTTTCGGGGTCGAGCGCCTTGATGTCGAGCATGACGCCATCGGCTCCGGGCAGAAGTCGCGCCCAGCCATTTGGGCCGAGATGGCCATTGCTGTCGACAAGGCAGCTCAGATGGGCGAGATCCGGCGCGGATCTGATCGCCGAAAACAGCGCAACGAGGAATTTGAGCTGGGTCGTGGCCTCGCCGCCGGACACGGTGAGGCCGTCGAGAAAGGCGAGGTTCTCGCGCAGAACAGCCAGCACCTCCTGCAGGGACATCTCCCGCACCATCGGGTTTGCATTGATCGGGCAGGCGCGCAGGCAATCGTCGCAGTCGGTGCAAGTCGCGGGGTCGAAGACAACACGCCCGTCGCGGAGCGTCAGCGCACCGGTCGGGCATGCCGGCACGCAGTCGCCGCAATGTGTGCAGAGCGCCATGGTGTGCGGGTTGTGGCAGGTCACGCAGGCGAAATTGCAGCCCTGCAGGAAGAGCACGAGCCGGTTGCCCGGCCCGTCCACGCAGGAGAAGGGGAGGATCTTACTGACCGTAGCCCTGGGCATATTCATGGCCGATCACACGCGGTTTGCGCTCCAGGATGCCGGTCAGTTCGGCCGCTTCGGCGCCGAGCCCGGTCGTGTTGATGCGCGAGCCTTCCTTGTTGCGGTATTTCTCCACGTCCGAGAGGCGGATCATGTAGCCGGTAACACGCACGAGGTCATTGCCGGCGACATTGGCGGTGAATTCGCGGAACCCGCTGGCGAGCGCGCCCTTGGCGAGTGTGAAGAGCGCCTGCGGGTTGGCCTTCACGGTCTCGTCGAGGGTCAGGATCTCGGAGATGCCGGAGGGGTAGAAGCGGTGATGCGGGGCAAGCGCCTTCACATGGGTCACCGGGTCCGGCTCGGAGCCATAGGGGATGCGCACGCCGGGGGTCGCCTCAAGGTCGGAGCTGATGCCGGCCTGCGAATGCAGCAAGGCCCGGCCGCGCCAGGCATGCTTGACCGGCGTCGCCTCGACCTTCGCCGCCATCTGCTCGGAGATACGGTAGCCAAGCGCGTTCGCCTCCGCGTCGAAGCCGTATTGGCCGGGCAGGCCGTTCTTCCCGCGCAACATGTTCACCGCCTCGGCCATGCCGTAGATGCCGAACATGGCAGTGAAGCGGTCGCGATCGATCCAGCCTTCCTCCACGATGAAGTTCTCGAAGAAGCCTGAGCGCTCGAAGAGCCAGCCCATCCGGGCCTCGATCAGGCGGAATTGCAGTTCCATGTAATGCGGCAGGGCCCGTTGCAGGAAATCCTCCACGCCCTCGGAGCGCCGCGCGACCTCATGCAGGTTGAGCCGCACCAGCGTCCCGGCCCCACCCGCCGCAGGAAGCGCGTTATAGCAGCTCACGATGCCGTAGCCGCGCGCGTCGAAGGCGGCTGCGTGGAGCGGGTGATTGGCGATATGCGGCTTGGAGCAGGCGGCGATATTGTCGGTCGCCATGCGCAGGAGCGTCTCGCCGGTGCTCTCGGGATCGTAGAGCAACGTCAAGTTCGGGGCGATCTGTTTCAGCTCGGCATCGACCTGCAGGATGGCGCGGGCGACGCGATTGTCCTCGGGGCCGATATTGGTGTGCAGGAAGGCGTCCGGCAGGACACGGTCGATATAGCGCCAGAGCAGGCGGATCTTGTTGACCAGATCGTCATGGGTGACACCCTCGCAGAAGGGCAGCAACAGCCGGTCCAGATGGCCGATGAAGACCGGCATGGCGGTGACCGAGGGCGTGTGATGCCAGGCGATCATCAGGCAGTTGATTGCCTCGTCGAGTGTCTTTGGCGGCTCCAGTTCGAGATAGTCGGAGCCGTTGGCAAGCAGCACCGAGAAATCGGGCAGCACATAGCGCGGCTTGTAGGGTGCGTGGCCCTCGACGAGATCGCAGAGCACGCCCTCGGCCAGCGCCTGCGCCGCCTCGGGGTCCGTCTCCGGATAGGGCAGGGCGTTCTCCGCCTCCAGGGAGAGAAAACGTGCCTTTTGCGACGGGTTCAGCGTGGGGTCAGTAACGATCTTGCGGATGGTGTCGAGATCGAGGGACATGGTGCGGCTCCGGACGGAATGGATCGCTCAAGCCTACTCCAATCGGCACGCATGCGAAACGGACGAGATCGCCGCGTCCCTGTCGCTGGGACGAGTATCACGCAGCCGCGTCCCGGCGGGCGAGCTGCCGCAGAAGCTCTTCCGTCACCGCCCTCGTTCCCATGTCGCCGCCGAATTCCATCGGGCGCAGCCGGTTCTCGGCAAAACCGACCTCGATCGCCGCCTCGATCATCGCGCTGGCCCGCGAGCAGGCGGGCGCATCAAGTTTCTCGCCCAGATAGTCGAGCATCAGCGCGCCGGACAGGATGGCGGCGAGCGGGTTGGCCTTGTCCTGGCCCATGATGTCCGGCGCCGAGCCATGCGCGGGTTGGAACAGGCCGATCTCGTCGCCGATCTCGCCACAGGCCGCCATGCCCATGCCGCCGACCAGCCCGCCGGCGAGATCCGACAGAATGTCGCCGAACATGTTCTCTGTGACCAGAACGTCGGCCTCCCAGGGCTTGCGGATCAGGTCCAGCGCCTGGGCGTCGACATAGCTATGGGCGACGTCCACATCAGGGAATTCCGGGCGGATCTCGTCAAAGATCTTGCGAAAGAAGGCGAGCGAAGCGAAGACATTGGCCTTGTCGACGCAGGTCAGCCGCCCGGGGCGCCCGCGTGCCTTGCGTTTCAGCGCCAGTCGGAAGGCGAAGCGGTGCAGCCGCTCTGTCACCCCGCGCGAAATCCGCAGCGTGTCATAGACCGCTTCATCCCCGACCACTTTCGCGCGGCCATGGACGGCTGCGGAATAGAACAGGCCTTCGGTGGATTCGCGCAGGATGACCATGTCGATTTCCCTGGCGCGGGGGTCGGCCAGCCGCTGCGGTGCATTCGGATAGGCCTTGACCGGACGCACGCCGGCATAGAGGTCGTAGCGGTCGCGCAGGCGCAGATGCGGCGAGATCTCCGTGCCATCCGCGTGCCGGATGGAGGGAAGGCCGATCGCTCCGAGGAAGATCGCATCCCCTTCGCCGGCCCGTTCCTCACCACCGGGCTCAATATCGGCCCCGGTCTCGGCATAGCAGGTCGCGCCAGCCCGGATCTCGAAATAGTCCGGCCGGGCGCTGCCCACCGCTTCCAGCGCTGCATCGACAACCCGGATCGCGGCGTCGGTCACGTCGATCCCGATTCCGTCTCCCTTGATGAGAGCGATCCGCGGCTGGGTTTTCACATGTCCCTCCCTGGAACCGGGCCGTCGTCGCTTCCCTGCGTCGCAGCGATGGAAGGCGGCCGGATTGAAACATCATTCACACTTGCGGGGCGTCGCGTCAAATACTTTATCGTATACATAGTTGTGAGAAGATTGCGTGGGCGCTGTTCGCAAGCCCGAGACTTGCCGCGTGTCGCACGGCGCGGGATGACCGGGACGTGGCGGCAATCAGCTTTGGGCCGGCCCGGGTCAACGCGCGATCCTGTCCGTTGCAAGGCAGGGAAAGTGGCCGGACGGGAGCCTGTGAAGCTGTCGGAATGAAACGACCTCCCCGCAGGCGCGGAGAGGCCGGAACGCGAAGCACTGGAAAGACCAGAGACTAGAGCGAGGCATCCAGGGCGGCAATGACAGCGTCGCCCATCTCGGAAGTCGAGACCGGGGTGCCGCCCTCCGGACCCATCAGGTCCGCGGTGCGCAGGCCATCGGCCAGCACTTTCTCGACCGCGGCTTCCAGCCGGTCGGCCTCGACGCCCTGGTCGAAGGAATAGCGCAACGCCATGGCGAAGCTGAGGATACAGGCGATCGGGTTCGCCTTGCCCTGACCGGCAATGTCGGGCGCGGAGCCGTGGACCGGCTCGTAGAGCGCTTTCGGGCGACCATTCTCCGCAGGCGCGCCGAGGCTCGCGGAGGGCAGCATGCCAAGCGAACCGGTCAGCATCGCGGCCACGTCGGAGAGCAGGTCGCCGAAGAGGTTGTCGGTCACGATCACGTCGAACTGCTTGGGCCAGCGGCAGAGCTGCATGCCGCCGGCATCGGCATACATGTGGGAAAGCTCGACATCGGCATATTCCTCGTCATGCACCTTCTGCACGGTCTCGCGCCACAGGATGCCCGATTCCATAACATTGGCCTTCTCCATCGAGCAGACCTTGTTGCCGCGGCGCTTGGCCAGCTCGAAGGCGGAGCGCGCCACGCGGACGATCTCGCTCTCGGTGTAACGCTGGGTGTTGACGCCCTCGCGCTCGCCATCGGCATTGACGGAGATGCCGCGCGGCTCGCCGAAATAGACGCCGGACGTCAGCTCGCGGACGATCATGATGTCCAGCCCGGAAACCACGTCGCGCTTGAGCGAGGAGAAATCGGCCAGCGCGTCGAAGCACTGGGCCGGGCGCAGGTTGGAGAAGAGATCCATCTCCTTGCGCAGGCGCAGCAGGCCGCGCTCGGGCTTCACGGAGAAGTCGAGCTCGTCATATTGCGGCCCGCCCACGGCGCCGAGCAGGACGGCATCGGCCTCCAGCGCCTTCGCCATGGTCTCGTCGGTCAGCGGGGTGCCGTGCGTGTCATAAGCCGCGCCGCCCACGAGATCCTCGCTGACATCGAAGGCGAGATCGCGCTTGGCGCCATACCAGTCGATGATCTTGCGAACCTCGGTCATGACTTCGGGGCCGATGCCGTCGCCGGGCAGGATCAGGAGGGAAGGGTTGCTCATGGTCTATGTCCTTGGAAGATGCGTCCCGGCGGGGTTAGCGCCGAGGCAGCGGGCGGTCAAGAACCGTTGGCTTTCTGAGGTGCGAGCAAGGGGCGCAGGCGCGCGGCCAGAAAGTCCCAGACGCGGCGGATGCGCGGGGTGCGACGCATCGCTTCGGGGGCGGTCAGCCAGACCGGCAGCGCTGGCAGGGGCAGCTCCGGCAGCAGCCGCTCGACGCCGGGCTCGGCCTCGCCGATGCTCGCCTGGGCAAAGCCGAGACCGCAGCCGGCCCGGACCAGTTCCCAGAGCACATTGTGATCGTCGCAACGCAGGACGAACCAGCTGCGTTCGGCCGGCAGGCCCATCGCGCGCATTTCGCGCAGGATCGTCTCGTCGCTGTCATAGCCGATCAGGTCATGGGCTCCGAGATCTTCGGCTCTGGCGGGGCGGCCCCTGCGATCGAGATAGCGGGTTGCCCCGAACAGGCCGAGTTCGATCTCGCCGAGATGGCGGGTGATGATGTCGAGCTGCTGCGGGCGATACATCCGAATGGCGATATCCGCCTCGCGAAAGAGCAGGTTCTGGCTCTGGTCGGAGGGGACGAGTTCGATCTGGATCTCCGGTTCGGCCTGCCGCAATTCGGCGAGAAGCGGCGGCAGGATATGCATCGACACGAAGGCTGACGCTGTGAGCCGCACCGTGCCTGCCACCTCGGCGGCCTGGCCTGCCGCGGTGAGGGCAAGGCGGGAGGCGGCCTCCTGCATGGCGCGGGCGGCCGGCAAGAGCTCCAGCCCCGCCGCGGTCACCTCCAAGCCGCGGGGGCGCCGGGTGAAGAGTGCCGTGCCAAGCTCTGCTTCAAGTGCCTTGATCTGGCGGCCCAATGTCGGCTGCGACAGCCCCAGCCGTCGCGCCGCGGCGGAGAGCGATCCAGTCTCTGCGACGGCGACGAAACAGTGCAGGCGTGACCAGTCGGGGGTGGGGGTGGCGTATGGCATTCAATAATGAATATCATATAAGCGGATTATCGCAATATACCGTTCGAAATTGAATGGATATGCTAGGGGAGAAGCCGAGCGAAAGGAAACATCATGACTGGAAACGCCCTCATTCTCGGTCCGACAGGCCGCTTCGGGCGCCACGCTGCGGCGGCTTTCGAGGCCTCCGGCTGGACCGTGACCCGCTTTGATCGGGCGACCGGGACGTTGCGGGACGCCTGCCGGGGCGCCGATATCATCGTGAATGGCTGGAACCCTCCCTATCCGCGCTGGCAGGCCGAGTTGCCCGGCCAGACAGCCGAGCTCATCAAGCTCGCCGAGGCAAGCGGAGCGCGGGTGATCCTGCCCGGCAATGTCTACCCCTTCGGCGCAGCGGCCCCGGCGCGGTTGGCGGCCGAAGTCCCGCATGCCGCGACCAACCCGCTCGGGCGGGCGCGGGCGGAGATGGAAGCGGCCTGGGCGGGCTCGACGGCCCGCGTGCTGATCCTGCGCTGCGGCGATTTTCTCGATACCGAAGCCTCGGGGAACTGGTTCGACAAGATCCTCACCGCCAGACTCGCCGGCGGGCGGCTGACCTATCCCGGCCCGACCGATATTCCGCATGCCTGGGCCTATCTTCCGGACGTGGCTCGGGCTGCGGTGGCCTTGGCGGCGCAGGCGGACAAACTGCCGCGTTTCGCCGATATCCCCTTCCCCGGCTACACGCTCACCGGCACAGAGATGCGCGCGGCCCTGGAGAAGGTTACCGGGCGCGAGATCCGGCTCTCCCGCATGTCCTGGCTGCCGCTGCGACTCGCGGCACCGGTCTGGCCCCTTGGGCGGCACCTTGTGGAAATGTCCTATCTCTGGCGCAAGCCGCATTCCCTCGATGGGACAGCGTTTCGCGGCTGGTTGCCGGAGTTTCACGACACGCCGCTGGAAGAGGCGCTGGCCTCAGCGATCCACCACCAGGTCAACCCAGACAAGGCGGTGGCGGGAGGCCGCGCGCGCGGTGTCGAGCGCAGGCCCGCCTGACGGCCAGAACACGCCGCTATCGGCGATGGTGAGGTCAGCCGAGGGCAGCACGTAATCGACCCGCAGGTTGCCGGGACCATCCTCGGCCACCGCACGCCAGTCGGCGGTGTCGAGGGCCGGGTCGCCTGTCTGGGCCGGGTCCGCTTCTGCTTTGCCGCCGGGGCTGGCCGGGCGCGGATCCTGGAGTCGGGAATCGGTGAGAAACCTGGCCATGACGGCGCGCAGGCCGTTCCCGTCCTGGGCGTCGAGATTGGCGTTGCCGAGCAGGACGAACGGGGGCGCCGGGGGCGCCAGCGCGAGATCGCCATCCAGAAGGCGCGTCCACAGCCGCAACTCGTCGGCATTGCGCAACCCGTTGCGATCCTCCGGCCCGTCGAAGATCGGCGGGGTGGCGGCGAATGCAAGCAGGGTCAGCGCCGCGCGGCCAGGCCATCGAATCGGGACAAGCCAGTGGCCGGTCGTGGAAAGCCGCTGGATCTCGAGCGCCTCCGTGGATGGAAAAGGCGCGCCGCCCAGTTGCGGCAAGGTGGCGCCCGGCAAATCCTTCCACAGAAGGCCGGTGAGATCCTGCACGCCCTCCCGGTCAATCTCGTAGCGGCTCAGCAAGGCCATGCCGCCATCGCCGGCAAAGCGGCCATAACCCTGGGCGTCGCGCGGCTCGCCGGTGCGGCCATTGCCGTCGAGATCGAGCTTCGTCGCCATGCCGCTGTTGGGACGCAGGCTGAAACGATGCGGGTAGGTGGCACCGGCGGCGTCCAACTGGTCGGCGAAGGCGCCGAGCGCGACCTGGCCGGCATCATAATCGAACCCGGTCAGCAGCAGGATATCCGGGTCGACCTCCGCGATCACCGCTACGGCGGCGGCAATCTGCGCGTCCTCGCTCTTGAGGATGTCGCGCAGCAGAAGGCCCGGCCCCTTCCGGGACAGCTCGGGCGAGAAACTGGCAATGCGAATTGTTTCGGCGCTCGCCGGACCGGCCAGCAGCAGCGCCAGCAGCGCCGCGATCAGGTGGCGTAGACGTGTCCGCCTGCGTTGGCCAGCGTGCTTCGGCGCCGCATCTCCAGGATCATGTCCGCCAACCGTGACATGGCAATGCCGCGCATGAAGAGGCTCAGCGGAAGGAACGCCCATAGTGTCACCAGCCAGATCATCGTCTGTGTTTCGGTCAGCGAAGCCGCGCCGAACAACGTCTCCGCCGCTTCGCCGATCACCGGGATCAGGAATGGCAGCAGAAAGCCTAATGCAAGGTTAATGCGCGCATCCCGGTTGAGACGACGCACGACATCGCCGCCGGCGGTCGGATCGAAGGTCGGCAGGTTGATCCAGACATTGAAGGCGCCCGAACGCGACGGCCAGTTCTTCAGTTTCAGGATCAGGTAGAAGAAGATGATCGCCATCAGGGAGATGAGATAGGCCATTCCGGCTGCGGCCCGCACCGTGTTCATATCGGCCTGGCTTGCGCTCTCAGGCATCGACATCAGCACCAGCCGCACCGGCGAATAGGAAAAGTCCAGCGCGGTGCCGACCAGAGATCCGATGGCGCCGATAAACAGCGTCAGGCCGCTTGGATCGAGCTTGCCGCGCGCCAGCAGCGACAGGATGAACAGCGTGGCAAAGAGCGCCAAGTAGCGGATTCGGTTGAAGGGGGGGGCGTCCCGGAACTCTATCAAGCTCGGGTAGGTGGACGCATATTCGGCCATGGTCAGCACCGAGCAGGCCAAAGCCACCAGCACGATGATCTGGGAGGTCTCCCCCCTGACATTCGGCACGAGCAGGGAGGGCAGAAGGATCACCACCCCCACTAGTATTGCGCGCGTGAGCGCACTTGTCGCCTTCGAGAACACTGCTCGATCCCTCCATTCCGGACGGTCGCGTTTCGCTGACGCGGCCTTGTCCCGGTTTGGATGCGTCCAGCGGACGCTTTCCCCAACTCTCCGAAACTGATGCCGCGTTCGCCGCCGTCCCTCAAGACTTGCTTAAGGTTAATGAAACCATTCGGGCGGTTTTGCGTGTGGATTGGTGCCGCTTTGCATCAAGTTTGTGGACAATTAAAGGCAGCCGGTGGGAGGCGGGGGGCGCGGCACCTAGATGTTGTGGTCAGGCATAGAGGCGAATGAATGCGGAGCGCCGGGCAAGCCGCGCGCCTCTTGATTGCGCCTTGGTACGGGCTGCCCCGGAGGGCAGTCGGTGCGCCGCAGCAGGCAGCGCCTTCCCTATCGACCACATTCAAGACAGCAATCCGGACAGTTCCCGATCCGTCTCCTGTGTTTGCGCGAGCAAGGATGTTCCCGTCCGCATGGCGGTGTGTGGCAAGGCGGGCAAAGCCAGGACCAAGGCAGTCGTCATCAGTAGTCGTTTCGTAAAAAGCCTCATGGGATAAGGTCTGCAAATGTCCAACACCTACGCTCAGATGCAAAATGAACCACGAAAATGCCTGTTTTTTGCGTGTCTCGCTGCGGCGGTTATGTTCTTGCCCTCGCTGTTAGCGCTGCATGGAGCGCCGCCGTCGCGGGGGGGTATGCCGCCGGGGCAATTGACGAGGACAAGGGCGGGCCGTGAAACGAGCCGCGTCCCCCTTTGCCGCCGGAAAACCACCGGAGCATCGGGAGCCGCGCCCGTGGGGGTGCGGCTCCGTTTGGTGTCGGATCTGAGGGGACGCTGCGCGGCAGTGGCGAGCGAGGTGGCACGGGGCCGCGGCCGCAGGGTGGCGGCCACGACAGCCCGTCGAGCACTCGGGGGCAGGCGCCCATTCCGTCCGGGTCAGACCCAGGGGCGGGCCTGGGAAGCCTGTTCCTCGAACGTATCGATCGAGGCAACCTTCTCGAGGGTCAGGCCGATATCGTCGAGCCCGTTCAGCAGGCAGTGCTTCTTGAAGGCATCGACCTCGAAGGAAATCGTGCCGCCATCGGGGCCGGTGATGGTCTGGCTTTCGAGATCGACGGTGATGATGGCGTTGGAGCCGCGCTCGGCATCATCCATCAGCTTGTCGACCTCTTCCTGCGGCAGCGCGATCGGCAGGATGCCGTTCTTGAAGCAGTTGTTGAAGAAGATATCGGCGAAGCTCGGCGCGATAACGCAGGAGATGCCGAAATCCTTGATCGCCCAGGGCGCATGTTCGCGCGAGGAGCCGCAGCCGAAATTGTCGCCGGCAACGAGGATCTGCGCCTCGCGATAGGCCGGCTTGTTGAGGACGAAATCCTCGACCTCATTGCCCTCGGAATCGTAGCGCATCTCGTCGAAGAGGTTCACGCCAAGCCCGGAGCGCTTGATCGTCTTGAGGAATTGCTTGGGGATGATCATGTCGGTGTCGACATTGATCAGCGGCATCGGCGCCGCGATCCCGGTCAGCGTGGTGAACTTGTCCATGTCTGTTTCCTTCTGGCTCTGCCGGGGGACGGGCCGCCCGGTGGCTCGGATCGTGTGGACGCGGCCCGGCGGGGGCCGCGGATTTCATCTCAGAATTCGTCGCTATGGGCGCGCAGGAAGAGGGCGAGCACGGTCAGCGCGGCGCCGTTGAAAAGCAGTTCGACACCAAGCAGGATGCCGAGCAGCTTCTCGCTCGCCTGCAAGAAATTGGCGAGGAGAGCTCCCGCCAGCAGGATCGAGAGCGAGCCGGTGACCAGCATCATCCAGTAATACCCGGTCTGCCGCATACGGAAGGCCGAGAAGAGGCGGACGACGCCGGCAACCGCGATCACCAGCGTGATCACGGCCGTGATGGACATCGTTCCCTCCAGCGGGTTGCGCATGAAGGACCAGCCGAGCCCGGCGATCAGGAGACCCAGCCCCACCGAGAGGAGCTTGTTCCAGATCCCGGAATCCCGGATGCCGATCACGGCCTGCACGCCGCCTGCCAGCAGCAGCATCGAACCGGTGACCCAGACAATGGCGATGGAGACTGCAACCGCGTTGGCCAGGGCAAGAAGCCCGAGCACAACCGACAGCAGGCCGGCGATCAGCCACCTGGCCCATTCACTCATGACGCGTATCCCTGCCCAGTCCAACATACCAGTTGCCGCGACCTTACATCACTTCCCGGACATCCGTCAGCTTGCCGCTGATAGCAGCGGCGGCGGCCATGGCGGGGCTCATCAGGTGGGTGCGGCCCCTGAAGCCCTGGCGGCCTTCGAAGTTCCGGTTCGACGTCGACGCACAGCGTTCCTGCGGCGCGAGCTGGTCGGGGTTCATGGCAAGGCACATGGAGCAGCCCGCAAGGCGCCACTCGAAGCCGGCGGCCTCGAAGATCTCGGAGAGACCCTCTTCCTCGGCCTGTGCCCGCACGAGACCGGAGCCCGGCACGACCATGCCGCGCACGCCCTCGGCGATCTTCTTGCCCTTCACGATCTCGGCCGCGGCCCGCAGGTCCTCGATCCGGCCATTGGTGCAGGAGCCGATGAAGACGGCGTCGATGGAGACATCGGAGAGCGGGGTGCCCGGCACCAGGCCCATATATTCCAGCGAGCGGCGCGCGGCGTCGACCTTGCCGCCCTGGAAATCCTCCGGGGAGGGCACGACATCGGTGATCGGCAGGACATCCTCGGGCGAGGTGCCCCAGGTGACGACCGGCGCGATATCCTCGCCCTTCAACGTCACAACCTTGTCGAACTCGGCGTCCTCGTCGGTGAAGAGCGTCTTCCACCAGATCAGCGCGGCTTCCCATTGCGCGCCCTTCGGCGCGTGCGGGCGGCCCATGACATAGTCGAAGGTCTTCTCGTCCGGCGCGATCAGGCCGGCGCGGGCGCCGCCCTCGATGGCCATGTTGCAGACGGTCATGCGGCCTTCCATCGACAGGTCGCGGATCGCCTCGCCGCAATATTCGATGACGTAGCCGGTGCCGCCGGCGGTGCCGGTCTCGCCGATCACCGCAAGCGTGATGTCCTTGGCGGTCACACCCGGCATGAGCTTGCCGGTGATCTCGACCTTCATGTTCTTGGACTTTTTCTGGATCAGCGTTTGCGTGGCCAGAACATGCTCGACCTCGGAGGTGCCGATGCCATGGGCCAGCGCGCCGAATGCGCCATGGGTCGCGGTGTGGCTGTCGCCACAGACGACGGTCATGCCCGGCAGCGTCCAGCCCTGCTCGGGGCCGACGATATGCACGATGCCCTGGCGGATATCGGTCACCGGGTAGTAGTGGATGCCAAATTCCTTGGCATTTGTGTCAAGTGCTGCGACCTGGATGCGGCTGTCCTCGGTCATGTTGGACGGGTCTTCGCGGCCCGCCGTCGTCGGCACGTTATGGTCCGGAACGGCGATGGTCTTCTCCGGCGCGCGCACTTGGCGGCCGGCCATGCGCAGTCCTTCGAAGGCCTGCGGGCTGGTCACCTCGTGGACGAGGTGGCGGTCGATATAGAGCAGACAAGTGCCGTCCTCGGCTTCATGGGCGACATGGGCGTCCCAGATCTTGTCGTAGAGTGTCTTGCCAGTCATGTGGGGGTCTCTCCCTGCGGGGTATCTGAAGTCGACATGCGAAAGGGGCGCCGCGCGCGAAGCGGACGCCGGGCGCGCCTCAAAGGAGGCCGGTTACGCGGCGGGTCTGACCGTGAAAGCGCCATGGCAGGCGCGCGTGGTCGTCCATGTCGAAATTCTTTGCCATGGCCGCTCCGATAGCGCAGCCGCGCCTTGCAAGCAAGGCACAGTCGCGACTCGACAGAATGCCGCAGGGGTTGATTTCCCGCCGCCCAACGCTTTTATGCACCTCTGTCTTCCCGAAAACTTCAGATTTGTGAGGCCTCCGATGCGTCGGGTCTATAGCAACGTTCATATCGCCCTGATCTCCGCCCTGCTTCTGGCCGTGGTGGCCTTCGAGGCAGGTGCCATCCAGCACGCCCCACTGGGGGCGTCTGACACTGGCGCGGTCTATTCCGCCTTGGAAGTCCGCTGAAATGCCCGAATATCAGGCTGGTCGCGGCGATTTCAGCACATCTGCCCAGAGATTCGGCACTGTCGTTGAGGCGTCACAATCGGGATGCTATCGTGAAGATATGTCCAGCGCCGGGGCTCTGTCGGCGTGCAACCAGGAGGGCAATGTTCTGTCTCACCATGCGGAGGCCGCCACGCGAACGGCGGCAGAAGAGGCATCCATGATGCCAGGCGAATTCAAATCGGCGCCGAAAGCTGCGCTGCTGGAACGCATCCTTTCCTCTCTCGATGAAGACAAGGCCGAGGACGTGGTCACGATCGACCTGCGCGGCAAATCCGAGATGGCCGACCAGATGGTCGTCTGCTCGGGGCGCTCAACGCGTCAGGTTGTGTCGATCGCGGAGAAGCTCGTCGAGCGGATCAAGGCCGATTTCGGCATCTCCTCGAAGATCGAGGGCAAGGATGCCGGCGACTGGGTCCTGATCGACGCGGGCGACGTGATTGTCCATGTGTTCCGGCCGGAAGTGCGCGAGTTCTACCAGCTTGAGAAGATGTGGCTCAGCCCGGGCAAGGCGGACGCGAAAGCCTGATGCGCCTGCAAATCGTGGCGGTCGGTCGTCTCAGGTCGGGGCCCGAATCCGAGCTGATCGACGACTATCGTCGACGGGCGGAACGGACCGGGCGGCCGCTCGGCATCTCCTCGGTCTCGGTCATCGAGATCGACGAGCGCAAGGGCGGCTCGAAATCCGGCGAGGCGGCGCTGCTTGAGAAAGCGCTGCCGAAAGGTGCGACGGTCGTCGCGCTGGACGAGCGCGGCAAGCTCCTCACCTCGCCCGACTTCGCGGCCCGGATCGCGGGCTGGCGCGACACTGGCTCCCAGGATCTCGCTTTTCTTATCGGCGGCGCGGATGGGCTGGACCAGGGCCTGGTCGCCCGGGCGGATTTCAAGCTCTCCTTTGGCAAGATGGTGTGGCCGCATATGCTGGCTCGCGTGATGCTGTCGGAACAGGTTTATCGGGCCGTGTCGATCCTGGCGGGCGCGCCGTATCACCGGGTGTGACTGGTGGAAGCCAAACGCATGTTTCTTGCGGCGATCGGGCATGAACCCGGGCGTTTGAGACAAGGGTTCCGGCTTGTTTTGGCTATGATTGCGGCAATTCTAGCGCTGATCGCTTTAGGTTTTCTGGCGCAGGTCATCTCGTATTGGCTTCAAACCCGGTGGGTTTGAGCGCCAATTTGCACACAAACACGCCCTAGGTGCAGTGGCAGCGCCAACCCGTCCCGGTGGGTTGGCGCTGGCACGCTTCACTCAGGCATATTCCGCCGCGTCCTGTTCGACGGCTTTCAACATGTCTCCCATCAGCGACGGATCGGCCGAATGGACCCGGTTCCAGGTCGGGATCGAGGGCGGCTCTGCTGGGTTGTCGAGGAAGATCTGGCCCGCCAGCACGACATTGCGGGCGAAAAGCTCGATGGCGGCCTCTTCCTGGTGCCGGTCGATCGACAGCCCGTTCATCTTGGCGTCGTTGTAATAGCATTCCAGCAGGTCGAGCGCGGAGCGGTAATAAGTGGCCTTCAGCGTCCGGAAGACCTCCTCGGAGAAGACCGTGCCGTCAGTGGCAAGCTTGCGATAGAGCGCCTTGCAGATATCGACCGACATCCGCGACAGCCCGGCATTGGCGTCCTCTTCCGAAAGCGGTTGGTGCTTGTGGTCATAGGTGTCGGCAATCTCGACCTGGCAGACCGATTTCGGCGCGAGGTTGCGCCAGCCCTCGGAAAGCACACCAATCTCCAGCCCCCAGTCCGACGGAATCCGCAGGTCTGCCAGCGTCGAGACCCGCATGGCGAACTCGCCCGAGAGCGGGTAGCGGAAGCTGCGCAGGAAATCGAGATAATCTCGGTCGCCGACAGTTCGCTTGAGCGCGATCAGCAGTGGCGAGACCAGCAGCCGTGATACCCGCCCGTTCAGCCTGCTGCCATCGGTGCGCGGATAGAAGCCCTTGGCCATCTGGTAGGGGAAGGCGGGGTTGGTGACCGGGTAGACAAGGCGGGCCAGCATGTCCCGGTTATAGGTGGTGATGTCGCAATCATGGATGGCGACGACCGAGCTGTCCTGACAGGCCAGCAGGTAGCCGATGCAGGACCAGACATTCTTGCCCTTGCCGGGTTCGCGCGGCGCGAGATCCATCGCGCGCAGCCGGTCCTGGACGGCAAGCATGCGCGGGCTGTCATTCCAGATCACGGCATGGTTCTGCGGCAGCACCGAGAAGAATTTCCGCGCATGGCGGAACTGCTCTTCATTGGCGCGGTCCAGCCCGATGATGATCCGGTGCAGATAAGGCGCGCCGGACAGCTCCTTGAGGATGTTCTCCAGCGCCGGTCCTTCAAGCTCCGAATAGAGCGAAGGCAGGATGAGCGAGATTTTCCGAGACCCGGCGATGGTGACCAACTCGTGGGTCAGGTCTTCCGTGGTGCGGGTACGCAGATTGTGCAGCGTGGCGATATTGCCGTTCTGGTGGAAGTCGGCCATGGGCGGGTCCTCTCAGAGCTTGAGCTGGTAGAGCAGGTCGAGCACGGCAGAGTTCCAGCCCAGCGGGCCGGGCAATGCCGTGCGGCGAATGAGTCCGGCGGCTTCGCCGGGAAGGTCGGGGAGCGGCGTGCCATGCGCATTGGCGATGATGACGCCGTAATCGGCGGCCTCCAACATCTCCACATCATTGGGGGCATCGCCAAGCGCGAGCCGGGGCGGGTTGCCGTAGCGCGCGGCGATCTCGTCCATCCGGTCGGCCTTGGTGCCGCCGAAGGAGAGCGTCAGGAAACGTCCGCCGCGCCGTGCCGTCACGCCGAGCCGGGTGAGGATGCGCAGGAACTCGTGCAGCTCGTTCGGCCCGCCATAGAACAGGCCCGGTTCGGAGAATCGCCGGCGGGCGGCCAGCCGTGCGGCGTCGGGCGAGAGCCCGGTTGCCGCGACGATCCCGTCCGGACCGAGATCGTGGAAGCCTTCGAACAGTGTGCGCAGATAGGGCGACACCTCGTTGATCGCGGCGAGGAGTTCGGGATAGCGGCCAAGTTCCGGCGGCGGGCCTTCCGCGAAAGGCTCGCCATTGCGAGCGGCAGGCGGGGCCTCGACCGGGGCCCGCATCGCGTCCGGATCGAGGATGCCGGCCCCGTTCTCGACAATCGCCGGACAGGCGTCGCAGCCAACCGCGCGCTGGATCCCGACAATCTCGGCTGCCGTCTTCGACGAGGCCAGGATCAGCGGGATTTCCAGCTCGCGCAACCGTCTCAGGGCGGTCCGGGCCGGCTCGAAGGAATAGCTCTCGTGGTCCAGCAGGGTGCCGTCGAGATCCGTGAAGACGATCAGCGGAGGCTGATCCATACGTGGCTCCTCAGTCGCGCACCGCCCAGCCGGCCAGCGCCTTTTCCAATGCGATGACCACGTAATAGAGAACAATCCCGAGCGCCGCGAGGGCGATCAGCACCGCGAACATCAGCGGGTAGTCGGAATTGGTCTTGCCGGAATCGAACAGCGCGCCCAGCCCGCGGCCATGCGGCGAGACGATCTCCATCAGGTTGGTGCCGATAAAGGCCAGCGTCACCGCGACCTTCAGCGCGCCGAAGAACTCGGGCAGCGTCTTGGGCAGCGCGATCTTCCAGAAGATCGTGACCTTGGAGGCGCCGAGCGCGGCGAGGATGTCGCGATATTCCGGCTCCAGCGTTGACAGCCCGATCGAGACCGAGACGGCGATCGGGAAGAAGGAGATCATGAAGGCGATCAGCACCGTGTTGAAATCATGCGCGCCGACAAACATCAGCGCGACGATGGGGACGATGGTCGCCTTGGGGACGGCGTTGAAGCCGACAAGCAGCGGGTAGAGCGCCTCGCGGGCGATCTTGGAGAAACCCATGATCATGCCGATCAATGTTCCGAAGACGATGGCGAGGCCGAGCCCGGCGACCGTGCGCCAGAGTGTCTGCCAGGAATTGAGCAGGAAGAGGTCGGCATATTTCACATAGGCGGGCCAGAGGTCGGAGGGCGAGGCCATCTTGTAGTCCGGCCAGCCCATGGCCCAGACCAACGCCTCCCAGAGCAGCAGGAAGACGATGATGGCGGCAACGGGGATGAGGACCTTGTGGAGGAAACCGGAATTCATGGGCATCACGCAGGCTCCGCGGGGCTTCCCACGGGCGCGCGGCCCTGGGCGATTTCGATCTGGTGGCGCAGCACGGTCAGCATCTCTGCTGAATCATGCGTGTAGAGATGTTCGAGGTCGCGCGGACCGTCCATCGGCACGTCGAGCACATATTGCGACCGGGCCGGCCGGCCGGAAAGCACGACGATCTTGTCGGCGAGGAAGATCGACTCGCGCAGGTCATGGGTGATGAGAAGCCCGGTGAACGGCTCCTTCTCCTTGACCTGGTGCATCGTCTGCCAGAGATCCTCGCGGGTGAAGGCGTCGAGCGCGCCGAACGGCTCGTCGAGGATCAGCACGTCCGGCTGGTGCACCAGCGCCCGGCAGAGCGAGGCCCGCTGCCGCATCCCGCCCGAAAGCTCGGAGGGCCGCTTGTCCTCGAACCCTTCCAGCCCGACAAGCGCCAGCAGGTACCGCGCCCGTTCCTCCTGCTGCTTGCGGCTGGTTTTCGTCGGCACGATCTCCATCGGCAGCATGACGTTCTGCAGGATCGTCCGCCATTCCAGCATGACCGGGTTCTGGAAGGCCATGCCAACGGTCGCACGTGGCGACTTCACCCGCTCGCCATGCAACCAGACTTCGCCCTCGTCCGGCTTCAGCAGCCCGGCCACAAGGCGAGTCAGCGTGGACTTGCCGCAGCCCGACGGCCCGACCACGGCGCAGAAGCCCCCCTCGCGCACCGAGAGGTTGAGTTTGTCGAGTACCTGGAGTGGGCCGCTCTTGGTCTGAAACGTGTGGGTCACGTCCTTGATATCGATCAGGGGGGCGTCGCTCATGTGCTGCTTTCGGATGGTTTGCTTGTTTCCCCTGGCGAGAGTGGGCGGACAGGTTCGGGACGAAACGCGCCCGGAAATGCCTGTCCGCACTTGCCGCCAAGGGTGTCTTGTCTTTGCCCGGCCGTCTGGCCGGGCGCGGAAACGGACCTATTTCAGCGAGAAAAGCCCTTCGGGAAGGTAGGACGCATCGAAATAGAGCGCGGAATTGGCCGGGTTCTTGAACTCGTAGTTCTTGGCCAGCTGCTCCAGCGCCTTGTCCATGCGGGCATCGTCGATGCCGCCAAAGCCGTTTTCCATCACGTAATCGGTCAGGACATTGGCTTCGAGGCACAGCTCGAGACGACGCTGTTCGAGCGCCGCATCGGCGGCCGGGTTCCGCGCGACAACGGCTGCAGCCCCCATGGCGGGGTCGGCCGCAACGTCCTTCCAGCCTGCGGCCACGGCGCCGAGGAACGCCTTGATCGTGTCCGGGTTCTCCTGTGCGTACTCCATGTTCACGATGATGGCGTTGCCGTAGAGCTCCAGCCCGTGATCGGCCATGAGGATGGTCGAGATATCCGCCTCTTCGACGCCAAGCCGCACGAGGTTCAGGTAGGACGAGAAGGAGAAGCCGGTGACGGCTGCGACCTTGCCCTCGGCCAGCATCGGCTCACGCGTCGGGAAGCCGACCGGCTCGACGGTGACCTTGGACGTGTCGATTCCGGCCGCTTCGGCGAAGGCGGGGAACTGTGCCCAGGCGCCATCGGGGGGCGGTGCGCCGAGGACCTTGCCCTCGAGATCCGTCGGGGCCTCGACGCCGAGCGACTTGCGACCGACAATGGCGAAAGGCGGCTTGTCATAGACCATCATCACCGCCGTCACCGGGGCGCTGGGATTCTGGTCGAGGAATTTCACGAGCGAGTTGATATCCGCAAAGCCCACGGGGAAGGCGCCGGTGGCGACTTTCGGGATCGCGTCGAGCGAGCCCTGGCCTGCCGTGACCTCGACCTCGAGCCCGGCGGCTTCGAAATGGCCATTGTCGATGGCGGCGAAATAGGCGGCCGAGGGGCCTTCGAATTTCCAGTCCAGCGCGAAGGAGATCTTCGTGCTTTCAGCATTGGCAACGCCGGCCGTGAGGGCCATTGCGAGGGAAAGGGCTGTAATGGTGCGGTGGAACACGCGCGTACCTCCTGTTGATTTTATCCGGGGAGCCTGCTTGGAAAGCGTCTCGCGTGGGAGGCAGAGGTCGCGGAATGCCCACACGGGTCGCTTGCGAAAATTGAATTTGATTAATTCTTATGCGCACAAGCGGAATAATCAAGCAAATGTCGCAGGGCGAGTCGCCCATTTTCTGACCGTTTGGTCGAATCCTTTCCCTAGCGGTACTTCGCGGAGGTGATGAATTCGCCGAAGGATTCACACCAGACAAGGACGGTCGTGTAGGCGGCCAGGTCCGTGGCTTCGGGGAGGTCCAGCACGAATCCGTTGAAGGTTTTGACATCGCCGACGAGGAGCGCGTTCTCCTTGAGGGGCAGGAAACTGGCCTCGTCCTCGACGAACTCGGAGACGAGGTAGAGCTTGTAATCCGGGCCCGGGGCGAGCTTGCCCATATGGGCGACGCGCTCGGAGGAGAGGGCGATTTCGCCTTCGCCCCAGTGGAGGAAGTCGCTTCCCGCGAGATCGCGGGTGAATGTGGCCCTGAACTCGGCGTCCTGCGATTGCGCGGCCAGCGTTGCGGCGTCTGGCGACGGCGGTGCGGTCAGGATTGGCAGGAAATAGATGCCGAGCGCGAAACCGGCGGCAAGCGCAATGGAATGGGTCAGAAGCCAGAGGATGACGCGGCGCATTGGGGGCTCCCGGGTTGGTTTCGCGGAAGTTTGCGACGGATCGCGGCGCAGGTCCATGCAAACGAGGCTCTCCGGCGGATCTGGTTGGAAACGGGGTTCGCTGCGGCATCGGTGGGTGCCTGACGGCGGTTGCGTCCTGGCGTTTCGGTGAACGGGTTTGGCTGTCGGACACGCTGCGGCAACGCTTCGCATGAGCATCAGATCCCTCCGAACCGGTCGCCGCCATTTAGGGGCGACGCGGCGAAGGGGCCCAGCTCACAATCACAACCAATGAACCGCGACGGCCAGGCCGAACATCACCGTTGTGATCGGCCCCCAGAGTTTGCGTTCTGCGGCCGACGGCGTGATCCAGTTCAGCACCATCATCACCGTGTTCATCGCAACGGCACTCCATCCCGTCCAGGACGGCCAACTGGGCCAGCGCCCGTCCGCGGAGAGGATTGCAAGCGCCATTCCGCTCAGGATGGCAATGGAAACCGCTGCAACACTGCGGCCGGACCGCGGCAAGGGGCCTTCGATCTGCCCACCTTGCGTTATCCTGCCCCATGGGGCCCCCAGGATCAGCGCGATCTGAAAGCCGATCACACCGAGGATCATCACGCAGTAGATATAGGACATCCCTGTCTGCCCCTCCCTGAAGCATGCGGGTCCAGGCTGTGGATCGCAGCGGCAGAGCTCATCCGCTCTCTCCGCTGACCTGGCCTTGGTGAGACCTGCCACGAATAACGGCATGGCCGGGCCGGCAAACCGTTTCACCCTGAGCGTTCTGCCGCAATCTTCACATGCCCGGAATGGCAGCGCGCCGCCCCCGGGGGAGCGGCGCGCCAATGGTCGAGGCCCTGCTGTCAGAGCGTGATGCGATAGGCGGCGAAGCCGTCCGCGCCGTCGCCTGCCGCTTCGATCGCAACACCCTTGACGCCATCGATGTGGTCCGCCGCTTTCGGGCCGGTCTCGAAGATCACCGTCGTGCCGTCCATCGGGGCGAAGGACCAGTTGGCATCCGCCGAGGGGCTGATCGTACCCTGTTCGACGATATAGCGGACGATCACGTCGCGGTTGGTGTCCGGGGCTTCGAGGATGATCGTGTCGCCCTTCGCACCCGGGAAGCTGCCGCCGCCACTGGCGCGGTAGTTGTTGGTGGCGATGACGAACTCGGCGTCGTCGGCAACCGGCGCACCGTTGAAGGTCAGGTTGACGATCCGGGTCGCGTCCGGGTTCAGCTCCTCGCCCTTCGGGCCGAAGCGCGAGGGCTGGGAGAGGTCGATCTGATACTCGACCCCGTCGATCACGTCGAAATTGTAGGACGGGAAGGCGGGGTTGAGCAGGATCGCATCAGAGGAGCCCGGCTCGACCTGGTTGAACATGCCCGCTGAGCGTTCGAGCCAGCCCTTGAGCTGGGCGCCGGAGATCTTCACCGCGCGAACGGTGTTGGGGTAGAGATAGAGATCGGCCACGTTCTTGATCGCGACATCGCCGACAGCGACATCGGTGTAATACTCGGGCCCGCCGCGACCACCGGCCTTGAAGGGCGCGGCGGCGGAGAGCAACGGCAGGCCGGCGTATTCGGTGCCCTTGAGCATCTCCTCGACATACCAGCGCTGCGCGATGGAGACGATCTGGACGGAGGGATCGTCGGCAACCAGCGCGAAATAGGAATGCAGCGGCGCGTCGGTCTTACCCACGGCGCGGCGGACATAGGCCAGCGTCTCGTCATGCTCCGTCTGCACGGAGGCGAGCACGTCGGCATCGTCCTCGGCCAGCGCGGTGTAGGAGCGGTCCTCGTTGCGCTTGTAGATCGGGCGCGCTTCGGTGGTGAAGTTCACCACTTTCCAGCTATTGCCGTCGCGCTCCAGCATCAGGTCGATCAGGCCCATATGGGAGCCCCAGAAACCGCCCATGACCGCCGGCTTGCCTTGCAGCGTGCCCTTCTCGACATCGACGCCCGGCATGTCGGCATAGGCGGGCGACGGGAAGACGAGGTGATGGTGGCCGGTCAGCACGGCGTCGATGCCGTCAACGCCCGCAACCGCTGTGGAGGCGTTCTCCATGCCCTCGACCGGATCGGCGCCGGCGATGCCGGAATGCGACAGCGCGAGGATGATCTCGGCGCCCTCTTCGCGCATCTGCGGAACGTAAGCCTGCGC
The DNA here is from genome assembly GCA_947497945.1 of uncultured Tropicimonas sp. GTDB lineage: Bacteria > Pseudomonadota > Alphaproteobacteria > Rhodobacterales > Rhodobacteraceae > Tropicimonas. Next base: position 175,294 of record CANMIP010000006.1, read on the forward strand.
GGTCTCGACGATGTCGCGCGCCTGGACATTGCCTTCGAGGTGACGGCGATCCCAGTTCATGATCTGCGGCGGCACGAAGCCGATGACACCGATCTTGATCGGCGCCTTGGTGCCGTCGCCGAGCTCGATCTCGCGCTCGAGGATCACGTAGGGCTTCAGCATCGTCTTGTCTGCGGTCGGCGTGCCACCCATCTCCTTGACCACGTTGGCGGAGACGACCGGGAACTCGGCCCCGGCAAGCGATTTCTCGAGGAAGTCGAGGCCGTAGTTGAACTCGTGGTTTCCGAGCGTGGAGGCATCGAAGCCCACGGTGTTCATCGCGGTGATGACCGGGTGGGTGTCGCCTTCCTTCATGCCGCGCTCATAGGCGATATAGTCGCCCATCGGGTTGCCCTGCAGGAAGTCGCCATTGTCGAAAAGCAGCGAGTTGGTGGCCTCGGCGCGGACATCGTTGATCAGGCTCGCGGTGCGGGAGAGGCCGACGGTGTCGCGCGGCTTGTCCGAGTAATAATCATAGGGGAAGACATGGACGTGCAGGTCCGTCGTTTCCATGATCCGCAGATGCGCCTGGTTGCCGGCGGCGCGGGCCGAATAGGGGTGCAGCGCGATCAGCGAGGCGCCGGCGAGGCCGGTGGCCATGAAGCCGCGGCGGGAAAACTGGAACGGAGATTTCTGGGACATGGAAATGCCTTTCGGTCTGAAGTCTGGCGCGGTGGGTAGCGCCGTCACGTCACAGTAGCATGAAACATCAGGCGTCTTGAAAATGAAACCCGTTTCGATGCCGGTCCCGGCGGGCATTTCCGGGGTTTGCCATTGGCGCGCGGCCATGGCTTAGTCCGCCCGGACAAGACGGAGAGAATCGTGCGGATCGCGGAGCAGGTGACATTCGGTGGCGGCGGGCTCGATCGCTCGGCGCAATTGCGGGACGATGAGCCGGCGCTGGCACGGATGCTGGCGCATGCGGGGACGCGGATCCTGCCGCTCTGGCGCGGCAAGCCGCAGATCCAGGGCGGGGGCGCGCTTGCGCTGGCGCCGGTCGCCCCGGGCGATGCCGTGCTCGGCCATGCCGCGGAGGGCGCGATCTTCCTTGGCCTGAGCGAGGGACGCCCGTGGTTCGCCGTCGACATATCCGCCTGGGAGCCGGAAGGGCAGGATGTCGACGGGCTCGACACCTTCCTGGACCCGAGCGAACAGCGATTCCCCGGGGCGCCGGACGGTGTGCGTTTCGCCGAGTTGCGCGGCGTCATGACCCGGCTGTCTCCCGCCGATGCCGAGCTGGCGGCCACGGCGCGCGGCTTGCTGGAATGGCAGCGAACGCATCGCTTCTGTGCCCGATGCGGCGCGGAAAGCCTGCCGGCGAAGGCGGGATGGCAACGGGATTGCCCGGCCTGTGACAGCTCCCATTTCCCGCGCACGGACCCGGTGGTCATCATGCTGATCACGCATGGAAACTCGGTGCTTGTCGGCCGGTCCCCGGCCTGGCCGGAAGGTTTCTTCTCCCTGCTTGCGGGGTTTGTCGAGCCGGGCGAGACCGTCGAGGCGGCTGTCCGGCGCGAGGTGTTCGAGGAGGCGAGGGTGCGGGTCGGAGCGGTCTCCTATCTCGCCTCGCAGCCATGGCCGTTCCCGGCTTCGCTGATGCTGGGCTGCCGGGGGGAGGCGCTTGGTCGCGAGATCGAGATCGACCCGGCGGAGATCGCCGAGGCCCGCTGGATGAGTCGTGAGGAGATGCTTCTGGCGCTGGCGGGCGAGCATGAGTGTGTCCGCGCTGCTCGTCCCGGCGCCATCGCGCGGTTCCTTCTGGAAAACTGGCTTGCAGACCGTCTCGATTGAGGCAAAACGGGACCGGCAGGCAAGGATAATGGCAGGACGCGTTATGAAGTTCACGACCCGTGAAGACATTGAAGCGCCGATCGAAACGGTATGGGCCGCCCTGACCGACGCCCGCAGTTTCGAGAAGAAAGCGACCCGCAAGGGGATCGAGGTCAGGGGCCTGTCCGGCGACGCGGTGGAGTTCGGTTCCAGCTGGACGGCGAAATTCGATTATCGGGGGATCCGTCGCGAGATGGAGACCGTGGTGACCGGTTGCGAGGCGCCGCGCCTGCTGGAACTGGACAGCAATGTTGGCGGGCTGGACGGTTTCCTGACCGCGGAACTGTCCGAGAAGCCCGAGGGGATCACCTGCCTGGAGCTGACGGTGGAGATCAAGCCGGCGAGCCTGAGCGGCAAGATGCTGGTGCAGACCATGCGCCTGGCCAAGGGGCGTCTGGACAAGCGGTATCGCAAGCGGGTGCGCCATTTTACGAAGGGACTCGCAAAGTCGGCGTGATCCGAGGTCGGAACCGGGCGCGATGGGTGTCCGACCGGGAGGTGGAGTCCTGCCAATCGGTCGCCGCGCTTGCCTGGGCCGTGCACAGGCCAGCCCCTTGAAAGACAACGACCGGCGATCCGGGTATCCTGGACCCCGCCGAACTCCCTGCCGGGGGCAAGGCGTGGCGGCGGGGGGCCGCTTCAACCGATCTTGAAATCCCGGACATGGCCCGGCATCTCGACCCCGTCGAGATTGCGCGGATCGGGTTCGGGCGGCAGGAACTCGGTTCGGGTCGGGATCACGCCGGCCCAGATCGGCAGGGCGTAATCCTCCTCGTCATCGATCGGCGGCCCGGAGCGGACCTTCGCCGCGCCCTCGTCGATCTCCATTCCGAAGACCGTCGTTGCCTTCAGTTCCTGCCCGGTCATCGGCCGCAGCATGTCCCAGCGACCGGGGAAGAGCCCGTCGACCATCGTCCTGAGCCGCTCCGTCTTTGCTTCCGGATCCTCGACCTTGAAGGCGGTCCCGAAGAGCATCGCCGAGCGGAAGTTCACCGAGTGGTGCATGGCCGAGCGGCCGAGCACCCAGCCATCGAGGCAGGTCACGGTGAGGCAGACTTCCTGTCCGAGCGTCTTCTTGAGCATCCGGCTGGCGGAGGAGCCATGCCAGTAGACATGGCTGCCTTCGCGCCATTGCAGGGTCGGCGTGGCGAAGGGCTTGCCGTCGATCACGTAACCGATGGTACAGACCGGGTTGGCATCGAGCACAGCATAGAGCGAGGCGGGGTCATAGGCCCCGCGCTCGTGTGTGCGGCGCAGCCGGGCGCGGTCGGTGGGGTGGGGGGCGTGATCCTCTGTCATCGTCTTCATTCCTGGAATGGGGTGTCTTCCGGGCCTGAATAGGCGCTTGCATGGACTGATGAAATGTCCACATTCGGAGAAATGAACAAGTCCAATCCCGACGCGCCCTGGCTCTCGATCACGCTGGACCGCACCGTGGCGCAGCCCCTTCAGGCGCAGCTCGCCGAAGGCATTCGCCGGCTCGTCCGCGAGGGGCGGCTGGTCTCGGGCGACAGGCTGCCGGCAAGCCGGCTGCTGGCGGGCGAGCTGTCGGTGTCGCGGCTGACGGTCGTGACAGCCTATGACCAGCTCGTCAGCGAAGGCTATCTCGTGGGTCGGCGCGGCGCGGGGATGTTCATCGCGCCCGAGCTGTCCGCGCTGCCGCAACCGCCGCTGACGCCGGAGGATGCATCGCCGCTGCCGCCGCCGGAGCCTCTGCGCACATTCGACAGTGCCGCTCCGGATGTGGCGGGGTTTCCGCATCGGCACTGGGCACGGCTCTTTGACCAGCTCTGGCGCGCGCCGGAACCGGCGCTGCTGGCGCGGGGCGATCCGATGGGCTGGGCGCCGCTCCGGGTTGCGATTGCGCAGCATCTGCGGGACTGGCGCGGAATCCGCTGTGTACCGTCGCAGATCGTCGTGACCTCGGGGTTGCGGGAAGCCATCGAGCTGGTCTCGCAGGCGGCCTTGGAGCCCGGCGATTGCGTGGCCGTGGAGGACCCCGGGCATGCGCCGCTCCGGGACGCGCTGGCGGAGAGCGGGCTTGCAGTGCGGCCGGTCGCTGTGGATGCGGATGGTTTCGATACGGAGACGCTCGGGGCCGGACTCCGGGCGGTTGCCGTGACGCCCTCGCGCCAGTTCCCACTTGGCATGACCCTGCCGCTGGCCCGGCGCTTGCGGCTGCTCGGCTGGGCGGCGGAGACGGGGGGCTGGGTAATCGAGGACGATTTCGATGGCGAGTACCGCTATCGCGGCCAGCCGCTGCCGGCGATGATGAGCCTCGATGAAGCCGGGCGGGTGATCTATGCGGGGAGTTTCTCGAAGGTGATGTTCCCGGGGCTTCGGCTCGGGTTTCTTGCCATTCCCGCCGCTCTGGAAGGGCCGATGCGGCAGCTTGTGACGCAGCGTGGGACGCAGGCGGCGCTGGTGGCGCAGCCGGTGCTGGCGCGGTTCATGGAGGAAGGGCATTTCTCCACCCATCTGCGCCGGATGCGCCGCCTTTATGCGCAGCGTCAGCGGGCGATGGTCGGGGCGCTGGAACGGGACTGCGCGGGGCTGCTGACCGTGGAGGATGTGCCCTCGGGGATGCATCTCGTGGCCGGGCTCGGCCCGGACCTCGCGGGACGGATCACCGATGTGGAGGCGGCCGAGAGATGTGCGGCGGCGGGGCTGCGGATGCGGCCGCTGTCGGGTTTCTTTGCCGGATCGCCGACGCGGCAGGGGATGGTACTTGGCTTCGCGGGTTTTGACGAGGCGGCGATCGAGGATGGCGTTGGTCGGATGGCGGCCGCGTTGCGCAGCTAGCCGAACGGGGGCGTGCCGCCGGACACTCGACGGGCCCGCGGCCGCTTGCGCGGCCACGGTCCCATCTCGGTCCGAGCGGCGGTGGCGCCGCTGCGCGGCGTGGGACATCGCGCAGTTCGTCAAACGGTTTGGCGCTCAGCGCCAGTTTTCACCGATCAGGCTGGCCAGCGCCGCGTCGGCCTCGGCCGCCCATTTCGCCCGAAGTGCTGCGTTTTCCCTCTTGCGCAGCCCGAAGGCGGCGAGGCTCTCGGCGCGGGCAGAGCTGTCGGAGCCGAAGCTCGCGGCAACCCGCGGCCACCAATAGGCGGCGGATGCCCGCAGCGCCGAAAGATCGGCCGGATTGGCGGCGAGCTTTTCCAGCCCCTCGCGCGCGAGTTCCGCGTGGCGCGCCTCGATGGGGGCGATGGCGCGGAAGGTCTCGGCCAGCGGCTGGTAGGAGATCTGCTGGAAATCGGAGAGCTGTTTTGTCACCGCCAGGCCCATCAACAGGTTCATCACCACCGCATCGGCCCAGCCTTCAAGCGGGTAGTGGAACACGGCAAGGCGCATGTCCTGCCCGGCCCGGGTGGCGCCGATATCGGCGTCGCGGGGCAGGCGGGCGGTCCAGGGGTGGTGGTTGGCGTAGCGCTCGGTATTGGCGCCGAACTCGCCCATGATCTTCAGCACGCGCTCGGCGTGGTCGAGCTTTTCGGCGACGATCCGGCTGGCGGCGATGCGCTCCTTGATGCCCGGCCCCTCATTGATGATGTCGGCGAAGCCCGCGGCACCGGCCAGTTCGCTATCCACGAAACTCGCCATCAGCCGCATCAGCTCGGCGCGGTAGCGTGGCGGCGCATTGCCCGGCGAGGTCAGGACGCCGCCCTGGGCGAGGTAGCTTTCGAGGCTCATCTCGGTCATGTCGGCTCTCCTTACTGGTCGTAATCGACGGTCACACGGTCGCTGACCGGGAAGGATTGGCAGGAGAGCACGTAGCCCTTCTCGACCTCGTAATCCTCCAGCGCGTGGTTGGCGACCATGTCCACCTCACCCTCGAGCACCCGGCAGCGGCAGGTTGAGCAGACCCCGGCCTTGCAGGCGAAGGGGGCGTCCATGGAGTTGGCCAGCGCGGCGTCGAGCAGGGTGGTATCCTTGGACATCTCGACAGTCCGGGTGGCACCGTCGAGCGTGATGGCGGCGGTGGTCTCCGTGCCGTCGCGGCTTGCGTCTTTTGAGACCGCCTTGCGGGCGAGGCGGCCGGGCTGGGCGGAGGCGAAGAGCTCGAACTTGATCTGCGCGTCGTCGAGCCCGGAGCTGCGCAGCGCCGCCGCAATGCCGAGCATCATCGGTTCGGGGCCGCAGATGAAGGCGGTGTCGACATGCTCGATATCGATCCAGCCCTTGAACAGCTCGGCGCATTTCTCTTCCGTGACGAGGCCGGTGAAGAGGTCGATCTCCTGTGTGTCCGTCTCAAGGATATGCAGGACGTTGAAGCGGCCCATATAGGTGTTCTTCAGGTCCTCCAGTTCCTCGCGGAACATGATCGTGGAGACGGATTTGTTGGCATAGACCAGCGTGAAGCTCGATTGCGGCTCGCGGGCAAGCGTGGTCTTGAGAATCGACAGCAGCGGCGTGATCCCGGACCCGCCGGCGAAGCCGAGATACTGCTTCGTGGCCGAGGCGTCGAGCGGGGTGTGGAAGCCGCCCATCGGGGGCATGGCTTCGAGGGTCGTGCCCGGTTGCAGGTCTTCATTGGCCCAGGTCGAAAACGCGCCGCCCTCGACGCGCTTGATGCCGACTTGGAGCATGGCCTCATCCTTGCCGGAGCAGATGGAATAGGAGCGGCGCAGCTCCTCGCCGTCGAATTCGCGGCGGAAGGTCAGGTATTGGCCCTGGGTGAAGTCGAATTCCGCGGCCGCGCCATTGGCGGGTTCCAGCGTCAGGACGACGGCGTCGCGGATGGTCTTGCGGACCTCCCGGACGGTCAGTTCGTGAAAGCGTGCCATCTGTATCCCTCCCTCAGATGCACTTGAAATAGTCGAACGGCTCAAGGCAGTCCTTGCAGCGCCACTGTGCCTTGCAGGGCGTGGAGCCGAACTGGCTGAGCTTTTCGGTGTGTTTGCTGCCGCAATGCGGGCAGTGGTCGGGGCCCTTGGCGTCGGTGGGCGGCGCGATGCCGAACTTCTCCATCGCCGCGCGGCCCTTTTCAGAGAGCCAGTCGGTGGTCCAGGCGGGGGCGATCTGGTGGGCAATCCTGATCTTGTCGATGCCGTGGTCGCGCAGGGCGGTCTCGATATCCATGGAGATGATCGAGGTGGCGGGGCATCCGGAATAGGTTGGCGTGACGGCGACGGCGAGCGTGTCGCCCTGCCATTCGACGCCGCGCACGATGCCGAGATCGACCACCGAGATCACGGGGATCTCGGGGTCCGGCACGGCGTCGAGCCATTGCCAGATTTCGGCCTCTGTCGGTTTTTCGATGGTTTCGGTCATGGTTTTGCCCTGTCAAGATGTCCCGCCCGGCGGTCACGCCGGGCAGCGCTCGACCCGACTGGTCAAGTTCTCACCACTCGCAGCCCGGATAGGCCCTTTGCAGCCACTGCATCGAGCAGAGCAGATGCCCCAGATGCTCGGTGTGGAAGCTGCCATCCTTGCCGCCCTTGTGCCCGAAACTGCTCGCCGGGATTTCCAGTGTCGCTTCCGACAGAACGCGGGTCGTGATGCCGTCGAACTCTTCGCGCAACCCGGCCGGGTCCGGCGCAATGCCGGCCGCAACCATCTCTGCATCCACGGCGTCAGCACGGAACATCTCGCCCACGTAAGGCCAGAGATAGTCCAGCGCGGCCTGCATCCGGGCGTGGCTCTCCTCGGTGCCGTCACCGAGGCCCACCACCGTGTCGGCGGAGCGCTCGAGGTGATAGGCCACCTCCTTGCTCGCCTTGGCGGCGATGGCTGCAACCCGTTCGTCAGAGCTGGTCATCAACCGACCCAGCAGCACCGAGTGGAAGGCATCGAACAGGAATTGCCGCATCAGGGTCTGGCCGAAATCGCCATTCGGCATCTCGACCAACAGCAGGTTGCGGAAATCCCAGGCGTCGCGCAGGAAGGCGAGCGTGTCGGCGTCGCGCCCCTTGCCTTCGACCTCGGCCGCCAGCCCGAGCCACATCTGGGTCTGGCCGATCATGTCCAGCGCCGTGTTGGCGAGCGCGATATCCTCCTCCAGGACGGGCGCATGCCCGCACCATTCGGAGACCCGGTGGCCGAGGATCAGCGTGTTGTCCCCGAGCCGCAGCAGGAAGTCGAACAGGGCTTCATCGCGGGTCATCACATATGCCCCACTTCGTCCGGGATGTCGAAAAAGGTCGGGTGGCGATAGACCTTGCTCTCTGACGGCTCGAAGAGCGGGCCCTTCTCTCCCGGCGCCGTGGCCGCGATGTGCCGCGCCTCGACAACCCAGATCGAAACCCCCTCGTTGCGGCGCGTATAGACGTCGCGGGCGTTCTTGATCGCCATATCGGCGTCGGGCGCGTGCAGCGATCCGACGTGACGGTGGCTCAGGCCATGCTGGCCGCGGATAAAGACCTCCCAGAGGGGCCATTCATTGCTCATTTTGCGTCTCCTCCCCTGAGACTTATTCGGCCGCCGTGCGGGCGGATTTCTTCTGCGCATGGGCCAGCAGCCCGTCGCGCACCCATTCCCCGTCATCCCAGGCTTTCCGACGGGCGGTCATACGGTCCACGTTGCAGGGCCCGTTGCCCTTGATGACATCGAAGAACTCGGACCAGTCGGGGTCCGAGAAGTCGTAATGACCGCGTTCCTCGTTCCACCTGATGCCGGGGTCCGGCAGATCCAACCCGAGATATTCGATCTGCGGAATGGTCTGGTCGACGAATTGCTGGCGCAGCTCGTCATTGCTCTTCACCTTGATCTTCCAGGCCATCGACTGCTCGGAATGGGTGGACTCGCTGTCATTCGGGCCGAACATCATGATCGCCGGGAACCAGAGCCGATTGACGGCGTCCTGCGCCTGCCGCTTCTGCTCGGGCGAGCCGAAGGCCATCTTCATGATCGCGTGGTAGCCCTGGCGGGCATGGAAGCTCTCTTCCTTGCAGATCTTGATCATAGCGCGGGAATAGGGGCCGTAGGAGGTCCGCTGCAGCGCCACCTGGTTGACGATGGCCGCGCCATCGACCAACCAGCCGACCGCGCCGATATCGGCCCAGTTCAGCGTCGGGTAGTTGAAGATCGAGGAGTATTTCATCCGGCCTTCGTGGAGCAGGCGCACCAGTTCGTCCCGGCTCTCGCCCAGCGTTTCAGCCGCCGAGTAGAGGTAGAGCCCGTGGCCGGCCTCGTCCTGCACCTTCGCGAGCAGGATCGCCTTGCGCTCCAGCGTCGGCGCGCGGGTGATCCAGTTGCCCTCCGGGAGCTGTCCGACCACTTCCGAATGCGCGTGCTGGCCGATCTGGCGGATCAGCGTGGCGCGGTAATCGTCCGGCATCCAGTCGCGCGGCTCGATCTTGATGTCGTTGTCGATCTTGTCCTGGAACGCACGTTCCTGGTCGGTCATCTCGTCGCGGGTCTTTACCCCGCTCCGAGCCGTCTTGATCATCTGAGCGTACATCGGTTCCTCCCCTCAGAGTCGTTCGAGAATGATTGCCGTGCCCTGTCCGACACCCACGCACATGGTGCAAAGCGCGTAGCGTCCGCCGGTGCGTTGCAACTGATAGGCGGCGGTCAGCACCAGCCGCGCGCCGGACATGCCCAGCGGATGGCCCATCGCAATCGCGCCGCCATTGGCGTTCACATGCGGTGCATCGTCCGGCAGGCCCAGCTCGCGCAGGCTGGCAAGCCCCTGCGCGGCAAAGGCTTCGTTCAATTCTATCACATCCATCTGTTCGATGGTGAGACCGGCCCGCGCCAGAACCTTGCGGGTGGCCGGCACCGGCCCGATCCCCATGACGCGCGGCGCCACGCCAGCGGCGGACATCGCCACCACCCGCGCCATCGGTTTCAGCCCGTTCTTCTCCGCCGCCGCTTCGCTCGCCAGCAGCAACGCCGCCGCGCCGTCATTGACGCCGGACGCATTGCCTGCCGTCACCGTCAGATCCGGACCGTTGACGCCCTTGAGCTTGCCGAGCTTTTCGACGCTCGTGCCCGGGCGCGGATGCTCGTCAGTGTCGACGACGATCGGTGTGCCCTTGCGCTGCGGCACCTCGACGGGGACGATTTCGTCGGCGAAGATCCCGGCCTTCTGCGCGGCCTCCCAGCGGTCCTGCGAGCGGACGGCGAAAGCGTCCTGATCGGCGCGGCTCACGCCCCAGTCGGCGGCGACGTTGTCGGCGGTCTGGGGCATCGAATCCGTGCCATACATCGCCTTCATCTTCGGGTTGACGAAGCGCCAGCCGATGGTGGTGTCGTAAACCGCATTCGCCCGCGTAAACGCGCTGGTCGCCTTGGGCATCACGAAGGGCGCCCGGCTCATGCTCTCGACGCCGCCGGCAATGGCGAGGTCGTAATCCCCGGCGCGAATGCCGCGCGCCGCCATGCCGACCGCGTCCATCCCGGAAGCACAGAGCCGGTTCACCGTCGTGCCCGGCACATCCTGCGGCAGCCCGGCCAGCAGCGCGGCCATCCGCGCCACGTTGCGGTTGCTCTCGCCGGCCTGGTTGGCATCGCCCAGGATCACGTCATCGACGCTGGCCCAGTCGACCTGGCTGTTGCGCGCAACAAGCGCCGCGATTGGCAGCGCGGCAAGGTCGTCCGTGCGGATCGATGACAACGCGCCGCCATAGCGCCCGATCGGCGTGCGGATGGCGTCGCAGATAAATGCGTCCATGGCTCTCCCTCCCTTCGGCCAATAACCGACCGATCGGTCGAACATGGAGCGGAAGGTGATTCGAGGCAAGCACAAATGTTACCGATGCGCGATTGATTTCAAAATTCGGTAACATCAAGTCGTATCGACAGCCCTGCTCCCGGGAAACACGCCAGATCCGGCCGGATGCCGGAGAGGCCAAGCCCTCAGAAGAGTGGCGGCACGAGATCCCGCTCGAATCGCCCGTCCGGTCAGAACTGGGCCAGGATCCGTTTCTTCGTGGCTTCGAACTCGTCCTTGGACAGAACGCCGGAGGATTTCAGGGCGGCGAGTCGTTCCAGCTCCTGCATCGGAGAGATCTCGGGGTTTTGCGGCCCTGCATCAGGCTTGCCGGTTTCCCCGATCCACGAAGTCGCCAGCTCGACAAACGCCGAGACCGTCGCCTTCTGAAAGGCACGAATGATGATCGAGCGGTCGCCGATATCGACCAGGACCTTTGACAGCATCCATCCCTGCGCCGCAGAAACCGACAGCACCTTGTCATGGCCGACCGAATGGGTTGTCACGGATTTCGTCAGCACCGCGTGATCGACCGCAAGGAGCCTCCGGTCTGTCAGGGCGATCAGCCAGACATTGGGGCCGAACTCGATGGATTTCGACCTCTCCGTCTGCGACACCTTCCCATAGGTGAGGGCGAAGACGGTTTCATCCTCCTGCAGATGCTCCGCCAACTCGCCCAACTCGTTGTTGACGCCCGCCGTCTCCAGCTCGAAACCGTTGACGCGGCAGATGCCTGACCAGTCTCGCGCCTTGGTCAAAGCCCTGTATGTCTCGAAATTGTCCATGTGCTCCCCCCGAGCTTGAACAAGGGATCAGTCGGTCGAATCTGTCAAGATTTGACGCGCCGCAAGGGTCTCATCCATGTCGTCCGGGATCAACCGCCCGGGCCTCTCCGACGGGAAAATGGTGAGCCGCAGCTCCCAGTCATCAAGGGCGGCGGTTGGCATCATCGGCACGGGTTTGGGGGAGACTTTGCACGCCTGCCCGGTTTCGATAGGGTCGCTCGGATGGCGGGACGGAGGGCGTCCGAGCGGATGATACGGGCGTGGAGGCGCTCCCTGCCCGGCACTGGCGAACATGATGGGGAAGGGAGCCCGACAATTGGCAGATGACATTCCAACCTGCCCGCCTCCGGTGGCAGATACCGAGGCCCCGAAGGTCGAGGCCCCAAAGGGCGCGTGCGATGTGCACACGCATGTATTCGGGCCGGAACAGCGCTATCCCTATTCGCCCGGCCGTGGCTACACGCCGGAAGACGCCCCGCTGGCGGCGATGCAGCGGATGCACGCGGTGTTGGGGATCGAAAGATGCGTGCTGACGCAGCCCAGCGTCTATGCAACCGACAATCGTGCGATGATGGATGCCGTTGCAACCGCGCCCGACAGGTACCGCGCGGTCGTTGCCGTGAAGGCCGATGTCACCGACCGCGAACTGGCGGCCTGGAACGAGGCCGGCGCCAGGGGCGTCCGCTTCAATCTCGTGGACAAGGGCGGCATGCCGTTCGACAGTTTCGACGCGGTTGTTGCCTTCTCGGAACGCCTTGTCGAGTTTGAATGGCACGTGGAGTTCCTGCTGCATGTCGATCAGTTTCCGGATCTCGCCCGGAACATGGCGCGCATCCACACGGATGTCGTGCTGGGGCATATGGGATATTTGAGGACGTCGAAGGGCCTGGACGATCCGGGCTTCCAGGCGTTCCTGGGCCTGCTGCGCGACGGGAAATGCTGGTCCAAGATGACCGGTGCCTATCGCGTGACCGAGCGCGACGCGCCGCCCTATGAGGATGTCGTGCCCCTTGCCCGGGCGATCATCGAGGCCGCGCCGGGGCAGGTCCTCTGGGGCTCCGACTGGCCGCATCCCTGGCATTATCGGGAGATGCCGAATGATGGCTACCTGCTCGATCAGCTGGCGGATTGGACTGAGGACAGGGCGACGATCCGGAAGATCCTGGTGGACAATCCGGCGCGCCTCTACGGGTTCGACTAGGCCGCCTGCACGGCCACTTGGCGCGCGCCGGAGCCATGCGTGTTCAGTCCAGTCCCGCCTTCCTCTTGGCCAGGAAGTGGAAGTCGGCCCGGCACATGCGAAGATCCGCCAGGTCGGCCCGGTCGAGCTTGTTCAACTCGTCCATGGTCTCGCGGTACAGCCGCGCCTTGTGCATGTCCGCTTCGCGCTCTGCGGATCTCTCCGATGCTTCGTCGCGATACGCGCGCAACGCCTGGGCGATGGCATCGACGGTTTCGTCCTGTAGGCGGCGAAGGAAGGCCAGCAGGCTGTCGAATTCGAAGGGGGAGGTCTTTGCCAGTTTCATGAAGGTGTCCTCTGATCTGAATATCGAGCAATCCGCCGCCGGCATGCCCAGCGAGGCTGGGCGCGCCGGAAACCGACCGCTCAAGAAGGGGGCGCTCCAGTCACGGAGCGTTTTGGGTGTTTGTGGTTTTTCAGATGGAGCGCGGCGGATCGCTCGACCGCGGCACAGGTGGCCGGGTCGTCACGTCACGCGCTGTCAGCTATGTCCGGGCAATCGGAAGGGCATGATCTTTCTCCCGTTTCATGAGGCAACACTACGCGCATCCCGCGCTTGTGTCCGATCAAAAACCCATCAATAAACCATCAAATGACCCATCGCTTCCCGATCAAGGAAATCGCGCGACAGGCCGGGCTCGGAACCGCAACCGTCGACCGCGTTCTGAACGGGCGCGCGCATGTCAGCCCGCAGACCCGCGCCCGGGTGGAGGCCGCTCTGGCCGAGTTGAAAATGCAGGAGAGGCAGCTCTCCGCACGCGGACGACGGCTGTTTGTCGACGTTGTCCTGGGGGCCCCGCAAAGGTTCACCCGACAGGTCCGGGCGGCCTGCGAGGCGACCCTGCCGGAACTGCCCGAAGCCGTGTTTCGGCCGCGTTTCCTGTTTCAGGAGATCATGCGGGAAGCCGAGATCGTGGCGATCCTCGAACGGATTCGGCGGCGCGGCAGCCAGGGCGTGGTGGTCACCGCGCGCGATGTGCCCGTGGTTCGCGACAAGGTCGGAGAGCTGGAGGCCGCCGGGATTCCGGTGGTGACGCTGGCGACCGATATCTCCTGCCCGGAACGCACCGCCTATGTGGGGATCGACAATGCGCGCGCCGGGCAAACGGCCGCCTATCTGCTTGCGCAGGTTCTCGGGGAGCGGCGCAGCACGATCCTGACCTCGCGCCGGAGGGAGGAGTTCCAGGGGGAGGCGGAACGCTATCTGGAGTTCCGCAAGGCCTTCCTGCAGGCGCGCCCCGGTGACGAGATCGTCGAGATCACCGGCGGTGGGGGCCTGTCCAGGGACACGCGGCGGCGTCTGGAAACCGAGCTGTTCCACATCCCCGCGGTAGATGCCGTCTTTTCCATAGGCGGCGGCAATCGCGCCATTGTCGAGGTGCTGCGGGATGCCGACAGGGCGCCCGGCTGCTTTATCGCCCATGATCTCGACGCGGAGAATGTCGGATTGCTGCGATCCGGGCAGATCAATTTCGTGCTGCATCACGACCTGCAATCGAGCATGTATCAGGCATTTCGGGCGCTTTCGGCAAAGCACGGTCTCGTTCCGCCCTCCGACGCGACCGGGCTCAGCGACATCCAGGTCGTCACGCCACATAACATCCCGATTGCGCGGGAGAGATAATCGGCCTTTTCGTGGATGCCGCGAGAACGGCCCGCTTGCTGCAAATGACTGCACTTGTCCGGAGCATCTCCTCCCGGGATTGCGGCGGCCGGCCTCAGAGCTGTCGCATGCAGGATGTCGCCGCAACCTCCCCATCGCGGCGACACTCAAGGGAATGGTCGGGCCGGACGGCTGGGGCTTTCCGCTTCCTGCCGCCATCAGGAAACAGGATGGAAAACATCAGAAAGTTTCAGTTTTTTGGTTGCCCCGGGTGCTTCAAACTCCACGGAAAGCCAAGGAGCACCCAATGAAGCTGTCTTTCTTCACGATGCCGATCCATCCGCTGGGCAAGCCCTTTGCGAAGAGTCTTGCCGAGGATCGTGAGGCTTTCCTGCTGGCCGATCAGCTCGGCTTCGCCGAGGCCTATTGCGGCGAACACACGACCGATCAGGCCGAGATCATCACCTCTACCGTCGCCTTCCTCGCCAGCCTTGCCTATGAAACCAAGACGATCCGCCTCGGCACGGGCACGGTGAACCTGCCCAACTCGCACCCCGCCCGGGTTGCGGCCGAAGTGGCGATGCTGGACCACATGCTGGAGGGGCGGCTGAATTTCGGTATCTCGCCCGGCGGGCTGATGTCGGATGCCGAGGTGTTCGGCTCCATCGACAAGGACCGCAACGCGATGTTCGTCGAATGCATCAACATGGTGCTCGATATCTGGGCCGGCCAGGCACCGTACAATCTTGAAGGCCAGTTCTGGAATGTCTCGACCGAGCGCACCATGATGCCGGAGATCGGCCAGGGCGACATCATGAAACCCTATCAGGATCCGCACCCGCCGATCGTCGGCACCGCCGTGGCGCCTTTCTCCAAGGGCGTGACCGCGATGGCCGAGCGCGGCTGGCAGCCGATCTCGGCCAATTTCCTGCTGCCGAAATGGGTCGCGTCCCATTGGCCGAAATTCGTCGAGGGCTGTGAAAAGGCGGGCATCACGCCGGATTATGGCGATTGGCGCGTGGCCAAGAATATCTGCGTGGCCGACGATATGGAGACCGCGCGGGCCTATGCGCGCGACCCCGGAAGCCCCTATGTGCTCTATTACTCGCAGCTGCTGACCAAGCTGCGCGCCGGCGGCCGGCTGAACCTCTTCAAGGAGGATCAGAACATGCCCGATGACGAGGTGACCCTCGACTATGTTCTGGACCGGCTGGTGATCCACGGAGACCCGTCTTCGGTCGCCGACCAGGTGCTCGCGCTGCGCGAGGAGACCGGCCCCTTCCGGCATCTCGTCTATGCCGGCCATGACTGGGCCGATTACGAGCTTGGGCGCAAGGGGATGATCCTGATGGCCGAGAAGGTCATGCCGATCCTCACCGAGGCGACAAAATCGGAAGCCCAGGCCGCCGCCTGAGCGCAGCACGCCACCCGTCCCGCCGATCCGGAGCCACAGAATGTCGATGATGATGCAGCAGACCGAATTCGATCCCAAGGCGTTCCGCCGGGCGCTTGGCAATTTCGCGACCGGGGTGACGATCATCACGACGCGGGCGGCCGATGGCAGTCCGGTGGGGGTCACGGCGAGCAGTTTCAACTCGCTCTCGATGGACCCGCCGCTGATCCTTTGGAGCAGCATGAAGGACACGCCGAGTTGCCGGGTCTTCGAATCCGCCTCGCATTTCGCAGTCAACATCCTGGCTTCGGACCAGATGGACAAATCCAACCATTTCGCGCGCCAGCAGAAGGACAAGTTTGCCGGCCATGAGTGGGAGGAAGGTATCGGCGGCGCGCCGATCTTTCCCGACTGCGCCGGGCGGTTCCAATGCGAGACCTATGGCAAGCTCGATGGCGGCGATCACTGGATCTTCATCGGCAGGGTGCTCGATTTCGACGATTTCGGCCGCTCGCCGCTCTGTTTCCACCAGGGCGCCTATGCCGTGGTCTTCAACCATCCCGACAGTGTTCCGAAAGCTGCCGAAGGCGCCTCCCGGGATGTCGATCGCGGCCGGATGGGCGATCACAAGTTCTTTCTGATGCTGCGGGCAGTGCGCGCCTACCAGGAACGCTACCAGCCGAAGCTCGAAACCCTAGGGCTGAGCCTTATCGAGGCGCGCACGTTGCTGGTGCTGAACGATCTCTCCGGGCTCGATGCCGAGGCGCTGGTCGTTCACCTGCACAGCCCCGTCCCCGAAGCCCAGGCCGCGCTGCAGGCGCTGCAATCGGCCGGGCTGATCGCGTCTGTCCAGGGGGGGTACAGCCTGACGGAGGCCGGTCAGGCCAAGGCCGACCAGTGCTGGGGGCTCGCCGATGCGCATGCCGAGGAGACGTTCGAGAAGTTCAGCGATGCGGAGATCGAGACGTTCACGCATGTGCTGCGGAAGCTCATCGGCAACTGAAGCCGCTCACGACGAAACGGACAGCGCCACGGCGCGTCCTTGCTCCGATAGCGCGCTACGGGCGAAGCTCAGTTTTGTCGGCGGCATGGCCCGTTCCCATCTCGACGATGGGAAAGGTGGCCAGGAGAACGGCCAGGCCGGAGGTCCTCCCCGGTCTGGCCGTTTCTGTCTCTTGGGGATCCGCGCCCGAACGCCACGGAAGAGCCGCCCCGTCGCCGGAGCGAAGCTTCTACGCGCTGCGGGCGAGGCCACGCAGGGCCGCATCTACCTCGCGCACGCGCGCGGCATTGTCCCGGGCAAGGCTGCCATCCGCGTGCCACATCGAGTTCTCGAAACCGACCCGGGCCTTTCCGCCCAGTTCCGCGGCGCGCACAAGGCTCGCGGTTTCATCCTCTCCGAAAGCGCAGACCATCCAGTCGATTTCCGCTTCCGCGACCGGCTCCAGCGGCGCAAGGTACTCTTCGAGATCGATGCTGTGACGCGCTCCATGAGCATAGCATCCCTGCACGAACAGGATCGAATGGCGCGGTCCGGGGATCAGGTCATTCGCGCAAGCGTCAGCGAAGAGGCTGACATCCTGCGGCGAATAGAGGATGTGCTGGATGCCGACCTCGTTGTCCTGCGCCCAGTGATAGAAGTCGCGCGCGGCTGGCCAGTCCTCCGAGCCGCGCACCATCTCGCGCAGCCCCACGGAGACATTCGCCGGTTTGAGCCGGCGCATCATCGCGCGCTGCTCGTCCGGGCCATAGCGTCCGGCGGCTTCGGAGGTGACTTGCAGATACAGGCCCGGCACCTCGGCGCCCAGCCGGTCGAGCAGCGCATGATACCTGTCGGCATCGAGCAGGTGGGCGCCGGACTCGTCGCGGATATGCAGATGGATGCCGTCCGCGCCGGCCTTCTGGCATGCATGCGCGGTCTCGACGATCTCGTCCTCGGTGATGGGCAAGGCCGGGTGGTCGAACTTGCCGCGCCGCGCGCCGGTGGGCGCAACCATCAGGCGGGGCAGCGACCTCATCGAACCGCTCCCGGCATGGCTGCACGTTCAATTGTGCAAGCTGCGTCAGACGCTTCACCGGACCGACCCGGTCGATGGAATTCAGGCATGTCATGCTCCCTCGATTTTCTCCGGGTGGAAAATATCCGAAGCCGACCCTTCACAAATAAGAACAATGTGGGATAGCTTCCATATGAAAATCGGATAGCCAAATGAAGCTCCAGCAACTTCGCTACTTTGTCGCGGTCTATGAACAGGGGTCGTTTTCGGCAGCCGTGGACAAGGTGCACGCAACCCAGTCCGGCCTGTCCATGCATGTCAGCCAGATCGAGAAACGCTACGACGTGAGCCTGTTCAACCGGAGCTCCTCCGGCGTGACACCCACGGAGGTGGGTCGGGCGTTCTACAAGGAGGCGGTCAAGGTGCTGGCCGCGGCGCGCGTCGCCGAGGAGCGGCTGCAGAGCCTGTCCAAGACGGTTGTCGGGCATGTGCATGTCGGGCTGATGCCGACCTTCACGCGCGCCGTGCTGACAGCGGTCCTCAAGCGTTTCTCGCGGGAATATCCGGAGGTGCGCCTGTCGATCTCCGAATCCTATTCCGGCATCCTGCTGCAGGAGGTGCGGGAGGGGCGGCTGGATTTCGGGGTCGTGCCGGCCTTCGTGGATCTCGACGACTCGCTGATCTCCAAGCGGATGGGCACGGACCAGGAATGCCTGGTCTGGAGTTCGGGCCGGGAGATTCCGCGGACGAAGAACGGCGTCGTCCTGGGCGAGGTCTCGCCGTTGCGCCTCGTCCTGCCGGGGGCCGGGAACGCCCGGCGCCGCCGGATCGAGAATTACCTCACCGCCAACCAGATCAATGTCACCGACCTCATGGAGCTGGACACGATGCACGGCACGCTGGACATGGTGGCGAATTCGGACTGGGTGACGGTCCTTCCGGGCATCATGTGCCTGCCGGACCTGGACGGCGGGCCGCGCCAGGTTGCGCCGCTGGCCGATCCGCCGCTCGTGGTCGATTACATGCGGATCGAGACGCGCAAACGGCCGCTCAACGCGGCGTCGCAGGCATTTGCCGACATTCTCCAGGAAGAGCTCAATTCCGCCCTGGAGATCGATCCTTTCAGCCATGAATAAGGCCCCGGGTGCGTCCCGCTCCGACGGGTCCGCGCATGGCATCAGCTTTCCTGATGGCTGCCGCGATCTTATATTGTTTCATCGGAAGACTGGCCTGCCCGTAGCTTGAGGCAAGGCGGCGAATTCGCTG
The DNA here is from genome assembly GCA_947497945.1 of uncultured Tropicimonas sp. Classification (GTDB taxonomy): domain Bacteria; phylum Pseudomonadota; class Alphaproteobacteria; order Rhodobacterales; family Rhodobacteraceae; genus Tropicimonas. The sequence continues at coordinate 194,100 of CANMIP010000006.1, forward strand.
TGGCGCCAATCGACCTTTTCGCGGTCGGAGCCGGCGCGAACCACCCCTGTTCCCACCCGGATACTGCGCATCCGCGCATCAAGACCAGGAAGCCAAAGACGCATGACCAGTCAGAAACTCCACTCCACCGTTTCGGGCCGCGAGGACGGACCCGCGCTGCTGCTGCTGAACAGCCTCGGCGCCACCCAGGCGATGTGGGAGCCGCAACTGCCCCTGCTGGAATCGCAGTACCGGGTGATCCGGTGCGATACCCGCGGCCATGGCCAGAGCCCGACGCCGGCCGCGCCCTATTCCTTCGATGACATCGTGGGGGATGTTCTGGCTGTGCTGGACAGCCATGGTGCGGAGACAGCCAGCGTCATGGGCCTGTCGCTTGGCGGCATGACGGCGCTTGGCCTGGGGCTGAAGGCGCCCGGGCGCGTGGATCGACTGGTCTGTTGCGCGGCGCGGGCCGACGCGCCGCCGCCTTTCATTCAGAACTGGCACAATCGGCTGGCGATGCTCGAGGAGGGCGGCATCGAAGCCGTCTGGAATGGCACCGTCGGCATGTGGCTGGGCGAGGACAGCCGCAGCGCTCATCCCGAGAGGGAGGCGACCCTGCGTGAAGGTTTCCTGAAGACCACCGCAGAGGGCTATCGCGGCTGCGCCCATGCCCTGATGGGGCTGGATTACCTGCGGCATCTCGGTGACATGGCCGTTCGGACGCTGTTCGTTGCCGGCGCCGATGACATGGCGGCGCCGCCGGAGGCGATGCTCGCGATGGCGCAAGCCTGTCCCGGCTCCGAATATGCGGTTGTTCCCGGCGCCAGGCATATCGTCAATATCGACCGGCCCCGGGAGTTCAACCTGGCGATCCTCGGCTTCCTAAATCTCGACGCCGACTGACAGTCCGGGACGGGTCACGAGGCGCCAGTCCGGCCGGCAGATCCCCGGACGACCGGCGCCCCGTCATGATTGCATCGCGTGCCGGCGGATCAGATGTCCGACAGGGAGACGGATTGTCCGGTCTCCGCGGACCGGGCGATCGCCTCCAGAACCTCGATATTATGGACCATCTCCGCATTGGTGAACGGGTAGGGCGCCCGGCCCGCCGCGGCATGCGCGAAGGCTTCGAGGTTGTGGGTCACGGCATCCTCCCAATCATATTCGGCCTGCTCGACCGGTTGGCCGCTCTTCGCCGTGAGCACGCGGACGATGCCATCGGGCGTGTCCGGGTGGCTGTCATTCAACACCTCGACCCATTTGTCGGTGCCAAAGACATGCATCCGGATGAAATGCGGGGTGTGCAGGACGGCGCTGAACGTGGCCGTCATTCCGGCCTCGAATTTCAGCTGCACCGTCACGACATCGCCCGTCTCCCAACCCAGCGACCTGTTCGCGGTGAAGGCATGCAGGGTTTCGACGGGTCCGAAGAAGGAAATCATCAGGTCGCTAAGATGAATCCCCATCGCGGTCATGCCTGCTGCCGGGGAAATGTCCTTCTTCGTGCGCCAGTCGTTGGCCGGCACGCCGATCAACTTGTCATGGCTGAAAGCCGCCTCGGCATGCATGATTGTCCCGAGTTCGCCTCCATCAATCGCCTTGCGCAGCGCCAGCATGGCCGGTTCGAAGCGGCGCTCATGGCCGATGCCCAGCTGCACGCCCGCCGTCTCGCAGGCCGCAACCGAGCGGCGCGCGCTGTCGGCGGACAGGCCGAGCGGTTTTTCGCAGAACACATGCTTTCCCGCGGCCGCAACCTGGGCAATCTGAGCCTCGTGCAGCGTGTTCGGCGTTGTCAGGATGACGGCATCGACCTCTTCCAGCGCACAGGCGCTTTCCAGCTCCGTCCAGGCGGTCAGGCCCAGTTCGCGGATGCCTGCGTGGCTTTCCGTGACCGGTTCGACGATGCCCGCCACGCGCAGCCAGGGATGCCCCTGGAGCCTGTTGGCGATATGCCGTCCCCACCAGCCAAAGCCCGCGATGGCTATTGTAAAAGTCGGAGTGGCATTGGTCATGAATAGCTCCCTGTCAGGTTCCGGTCTCGAGAGGCTGGCGGTTGCCCCGCGCTTGCCGGCCCGTATCGGGCCGGTTGGGTGTCGCATCAGGATAGCGACAGGAATTCGACCCAAACCAACAATGTAACCTGATGCTCGCCGTCAGGGAATCCGATGCCTCGCCCAAGGCCATCTATCAACTTTCCTGAAGGCAGCTAGGTCAAAACACCATTTCCCCTGAAGCCGCATCGACTGCATGATCCGAGGACCAAGACCCCGCAGCTGGGGAGGAGTTCGGGGTTTTGGGGAGGGAATGCTGGCTTTCGCGCAGGGTTTCCCCAGCCACAATACCCACATCACCCCTCTCGAAGCACGGCCCGCGCGCCGCTCAAGGACCTGGAATGTCGAAGGTAAAAGAGAAACCGATTTGGAAGTTCAACGTCACCGGGCGCCACGCTTCCAGCACCCGATCGGAAGCGGAGGCCCGTGGCAAGCGGGTGGTCATCGACGAGCCGGTCCAGCGGGGCGGCACCGACGAGGGGCCGATGCCGGTCGAATATGTCTTCATGGGCCTTGTCGGCTGCACCCATGTGATCGCCAACAAGCTCGCCGCCGCCAATGGCATCGCGTTCACCGCCATGGATATCGACATCAAGGTCACGATGGACAGCCACGGGACGCGCTTGATCCACCCGATCGACGTGCCCTTTCCGTCCGTGACCCTCGATATCACCGCCGAATTCGAGGGACCCCGCGCCGGCGCGATCCGCGTGACCGAGTTGCTGCGGGACCATTGCGCCGTTTCCAAGATGCTCCAGGAATCCGGGACCGAGGTCGTGGAGAACTGGACGCTCAACGGCGTGGTGGCCTGAGGCCGAGCCGTGCAATGCCCGTCGCCCCTCTCCCCATTGCCAGCAAGGATGTGCCGTCATGCTGATGCAGATGATCGACATCCTTGGCCCGATCGTGATCATCACGGCGATCGGCTACCTGATGGGGCGCTCCTCGCTGGGACTCGACACGAAGGGGCTGAGCGCAATGGTGTTGCTGGTCGCGACCCCGGCGCTGATCTTCCACACGCTGACATCGCTGAACGTCACGCCGGAGGTGATCCGGACAATGGCGTCGGCCGCCTTGCTCTGCATCGGGCTGACGGGAGTGATGGGGCTGCTCGTGCTGATATCCGTTGGCGGGCCGGTGCGCAGCTTCCTGCCGCCGCTCATGTTGCCGAACTCGGGCAATATGGGGTTGCCGCTGGTGCTCCTGGCCTTCGGGCCGGAAGGGTTGCAGCTCGGCGTGGCCTATTTCTTCGTTGTTTCGCTGGTGCAGCATTCGATCGGGCAATCGATCTATGCCGGCACGCTCCGGCTCTCGACCATCCTGAAGCAGCCGCTGATCTATTCGATTGCGGCGGTGCTGCTGGTGACCTGGACGGGTCTGCCGGTGCCGAAGATTGTGATGGTGACCACAGAGTTGCTCGGCGGGATGATGGTGCCGGCGATGCTCATGCTGCTGGGCGCCTCGCTCGCGACCCTGCAGGTCACGGATCTGCGCCCGGCGCTCATGGTCGCCATCGGACGCCTGTCGCTGGGCGTGATCTCGGCCCTGGCGGTCATCTACATCCTCGGGCTGGACGGGTTGACAGCGGGCGTCGTGTTCCTGCTGGCGACCATGCCGACCGCGGTTGTCAATTACATCTATGCCGAGCGCTACCAGCACAACCCCAGGCAGGTTGCGGGCGCGATCGTGGCCTCGACCGCGGTGACATTTGTCTGCCTGCCGGTCGTTGTCTGGACGGCCCTGGCCATCTCGGAAGGGGAGGGGGGCGCGGAGCGCGCGGCGCGGCTGTCGCTGGCCCCGGCGCAGGCGGCAGAGGCAGGGGGAGCTGAACGGCACTGAACACAGGCCCGGGCGGCGCGAACACCGCCCGGGCATTTGAAGGAAACCGCATCGGGCAATGGGAAGGCCCGGGTTTCGCGAGGGAGGACTAAGTGGAAGACAGCAAGGCGCAAGAGATTTGCGACGGTGTTTTCGCCGGTGCCGGGACGGCGCGGGGCGGGATCGGCCGGCGCGTCGGCCCGCGAGCCGCGGCCCCGGGCGCTGTCATTTTGCCCGGGGGAGGGGGCGGATGACCGACCCGATCCGCATCACCCTCGGCGGCTACCAGGGCCCCGCCTCCGTCCATACGCGCGGCCTGCAGATGCTGCGGGACGCGCTGGCCGAGCGCTGCGGCGACCGGGTCGAGGTGGTGCTGCGCCCCAATATGGCCGAGGACGGCTACGGCACGGCGGATCTGCCGGGCCTGGCCGAGAGCGGCCTGCTCGACGGCTGCTACATCTCCTCGAGCTACCTCGCTGCCCGGGTCCCGGCGCTGTCGCTCTTCGACATGCCCTTCGGAGCGCCGGAACATGCGCGGGCCTTTGCCATGCTCGATGGCGCCCTCGGCGCGCGCTTGGCCCGGGAGGTCGAAAGCCATACCGACCTCGCCCTGCTTGGCATCTGGGACAATGGCATGCGCCATATGGCGAGCGCCGGGACGCCGTTGCGGCGACCGTCGGACGGTGCCGGGCTGGTCCTGCGGACCCTGCCCAATGCCGATCACCAGCGGGTCTTTCGTGCGCTGGGCTTCGAGCCTCGTGCGGTCGATGCCAAGGATCTTGCCGGCGCGGTGGCGCGCGGCGAGGTCGGCGCGCAGGAGAACCCGCTGACGAACACGCTCAATTTCGGCCTGCACGAGACCCTGCCCGTGATCACGCTGACCGGGCACCTGATGGGGATCGCGCTTGTCCTCTTCAACCGGGCGCGGATCAAAGCCTGGCCGGAGGAGATCCGCCTGGCCGTCGAGGATGCCGTCGCCCAGGCCAGCCATGCACAGCGCGCGCTTGCACGCGAGGACGAGGCGGTTAGCGCGAAGGCGCTCGCGGCGTCCGGCGCGACGCTGGTCGAGCTTTCCGAAGCGGACCGCGACGCCTGGCGCGCCGCAACCGCGCCGGAACTTGCAAGGCGCCGCGCCGAGATGGATCCCGCCCTGCTGGCCCTCTTCGAGGGCGGCACCGAGACAGAAAAGCGAGAGCCGGCATGATGGAAGCCAACATCTTCGACCAGCCCCGTGCCGAGGCAAGCCGGGCGCAGGCCGCGACGCCACAGATGAAGAGGGAGGTCTGAATGACCCGCAAATACCCGTTTCTCACGCCGGAAATCCTGACGCTGAACGCGTTGATGCTGGCCTCCGTCCTGTCGCTGATCTTCATGAACTCGCTGGTCGCCGCGCCAAAGGTGCTGTTCGGGCGCTCGCTCACGGCGATCCCGCCGAGCCTCTTTCCCAGCATCGTCCTGGTCCTGCTGGCGGGGATGTGTGCCGCCGCCCTCGTGGTGGTCCGGACCCGGATCTCCTCGAGCCTGACCGGGGAGCGGCTGAGCGGGGCGGAATGGCTGCGCGCGGTGATCCTTTTCGGCATCCTGACCCTCTATGCGCTCACGATGCTCCCCTTCGGCTTCCTGATTTCCACGGCCATGGCGATCACCCTGATCTCGTTGCAGATGGGCGCGCGCTCGGTGATCCAGATCAGCCTTGTCGCGCTTGTCGGGCCGGTCCTGCTCTACCTGGCCGCGACACGGCTTCTGGCCGTCTCCCTGCCCGAGCTCAACGCCATCGAGCTCTTTTATGCCAACCTGCTCTCACCTTCCGTCCCGGATGTCCCGGCCGTTCCGCCGGTCCCCGAGACGGCACAGTGACCAACAATACGAACAGAAACGCGCGAGGCTCGCATGATTGACCAATTCACCGAAGGCTTTGCCATGGCAATGCGCTTTGACACCATGGCCCTGGTGAGCGTCGGCCTCTTCGCGGGCATGCTCGTCGGCTCGCTGCCGGGCTTCACCACGCTGATGGCGATGGCGATCCTGCTGCCGATCTCCTTCTTCCTCGACCCGATCGTCGGCATTCCCTTCTTGCTGGGCATCTACAAGGGCGGCATTTTCGGCGGCTCCGTGCCGGCGATCCTGATCTCCATGCCGGGCACCGGTGCGGCCGTTGCGACCTCGCGGGATGGCTACAAGCTGACCCAGAAGGGAGAGTCGCGAAAGGCGCTCGACATGGCGCTGTACTCCTCTGCCTTCGGCGATACCTGCTCCGATATCTTCACCATCGTAATGATGTTCCCCATCGCCTACCTGGTGATGCAGTTCGGTCCGCCGGAGCTCTTCGCGGTGTTGCTGATGAGCCTCGTCATCATTGCCGCCACCTCGGGCGCCAACCCGCTCAAGAGCCTGATCATGATGATGCTGGGCCTCTGGCTCTCCTTCGTGGGCACAGACCCTCTTGGCGGCGTCGAACGCTTCACTTTCGGCCTGTTCGACCTCAAGTCAGGCATCCCGCTGCTGCCGATGCTGATCGGTGTCTTTGCGCTGCCCGAGGTCGCGTCGGTCATCATCAAGAACGAGAAGAGCCGGCAACTCGCCGCGCTCGTCGGCGAGCGCCTGAGCCGCGCCGAGTTTCGCCGCTGCCTGCCGACCATCTGCCGCTCGACCGTGATCGGCACCGGCATCGGCATCGTTCCGGGGCTGGGCCAGATCGTCGCCGCGATGATGGGCTATTCGGCCGCCAAGAACGCCTCGAAACACCCCGAGACCTTCGGTGAGGGTGAGATCGAGGGCGTGGCCGCCGCGGAAGCCGCCAACAACGCGGTGAACGGCCCGACCATGGTGCCGCTGCTGACCCTCGGCATCCCGGGCGACAACGTGACCGCGATCCTGCTCGGCGCCTTCGTCGCCCAAGGGTTGCGCCCCGGCCCGCAGCTCTTCGAGGAACAGGGCGCGACCGTCTTCGCCATCCTCGTCGCGATGGTGATCGCCAACCTGCTCTTCGTCGTCATCGGCTACCTGTCGATCCCGTTCTTCGCCCGGCTGGTGACGATCAAGACCTCGATCCTGATCCCGCTGGTGATCATGTTCGCCTTCGCCGGCACCTACGTGTTCCGCTCCGATGCGACCGACCTGCTGATCCTCGTCGCTTTCGGCATCTTCGGCATCATCGCCAGGGCGGGGCGCTTCGACGTCATGCCGATGGTGATGGGCTTCATCCTCGGACCATCGATGGAATACGCCTTCGGCCAGACCGTCGCCATGTCAGGCGGCGATGCGCTCGGCTTCTTCCTTTCGGAACGCACCGGCGCGCTCATCGTGCTGATCGTGACCCCGGCCATTGGCTACCTGCTGTGGAGACGTCTCTACGGCAGCCCGGCCCGGGCCTGATACCAACCGACGCGGCGCGTCCTGCGCGCCGCGCCTCAATAATACGAAACCAAGGGAGGACACCCATGTTCAGAGATTTTTCCAAGAAAGCGCTGACCTCGCTGGCAGTTGCCGGCGCGGCCCTGGCGGCAAGCCTGTCATCCGCGCAGGCCGAGTATCCCGAGAAACCCATCACGATGGTGATCCCGCTCGGCGCGGGCGGCTCGCATGACCTCAATGCGCGGGTCATCACCTCGATCATCCCCACCTATCTCAACCAGGCGATGATCGTGCGCTTGACCCCCGGTGCCGGCGGTCAGAAGGGCACGCAGGAAGTGGCCAACGCGCCCGCCGACGGCTACACGCTGCTCTTCACGCATAACTATATCGATATGCTTCAGCAGCATGTCGAGAACCTGCCCTACAATCCGGCCGAGGATTTCGTCACCGTGGCGCGGGTCAACTATGCCCCCATCGCGGTCGCCGTGCAGGCCGACAGCCCCTACCAGACCTTCGAAGATCTGGTCGCGGCTTCCAAGGAGAACCCGGGCGGCGTCCAGATGGCGCATTCCGGTAACTGGGGTGCGCTCTTCGTGCCGGCCGCGCAGATGATGAAGGCGCTCGACATGCAGTGGAACCTCGTTCCCTACCAGGGTGGCGGCCCCGCCCTGCAGGCGCTGCTGAGCGGTGATGCCGACGTGACCATGGGCTTCCCGTCCTCGCTGGCGGCCCATGTCGAGGCCGGCAAGGTCCGGATTCTGGCCACCGCCGGTCCCGAGCGGATCTATGACGATGTCCCGACTTTCGCCGAAGTTGGTGTCGAAGGCGATGTCGGCTTCATGCACCGCGTCGTGCTGGCCCCGGCCGGCACCCCCGAGGATGTCCTGGCCAAGCTGGGCGAGGCTTTCAACGCGCTTGGCGAAGACAAGACCTTCACCCGCATGATGGGTCGCCTCGGCGAGAATATCGACATCATCGGCACTGCGGAATATGACGCCATGCGCGCCGACCAGAGCGAGGCCTACAAGGTCCTGGTCGATGAGTTGACCGGGCAGTGATGCGCCTGTGTCCTGTTGCAGATGGCAGGACGAAAAACGAAGGCGCCGGGGTCGGACCCCGGCGCTTTTTCCCATGCGTGATGAGAGGTCTAGAGCGGCGCCACCCCGAGTTCCGTGGCCAGCTCTTGAAGCTTCGCTCCCAGCGATCCGGGAAGCGGGATGCCGGTCTTCTGCCGCTCTTGCGTCACCCGGTGCAGGCGCTCGCCGGGCAGGCGGATCTCCTCGACGCCTGGCATCCGGGCGGAGGATTTCATCTGCCGCCAGACGTCGTCGATATCGGCCCGAAACCGCGCCGGATCGGCAAAGACCGAGATGTCGAGCGCGAGGATCACATGGCCGGTATTCGTGGTCGTCGTGGAATCGGCGTTGAAGTCCACCACGTCCCGGCCGAAAGCGGCGCCGTTCAGCACCCCGGCCAGGACGCCGAAGATCAGCGACAGCCCGTAGCCCTTCGGCCCGCCGATCGGCAGAAGGAAGCCTTCGGCAGAGCGGGTAGGATCGGTCAGCGGCTGGCCCGTGCGATCGATCATCCAGCCTTCGGGCATGGTCTCGCCGCGCTGCGCCGCGGTCTTGACCTTGCCATAGGCGGCCACGGTTGTCGCCATGTCGAGCACGATGGGCGGATAGTCCTGCGACGGCACCGCGACCGCGATCGGATTGGTGGAGAGCAGCATCTCCGTCCCGCCCCAGGGCGGCATGTGATTGGCGCTGCCGACGGCGAGATAGAGGCCGATCATGTTCTCCCGCGCCGGCATCATCGCGTAGAGCGAGGCCGGCCCCGCATGGTTGGAATGGCGCGCGCCCACCCAGGCCACGCCGGTCTTGCGCGCCTTCTGCATCGCCAGCTCGGTCGCATGGTGCATGATGAGGTGCCCCATGCCGTCATCGCCGTCGATCAGCGCTGTTGCGGGGCGGTCGGACAGGCGCTGGAAGCGCGGGGTCATGTTCATGCCGCCGGCCCGGATGCGTTTGACATACATCGGCAGGCGGAACACACCATGCCCGTCCTGCCCCATCAGGTCCGCCCGTGCCATAAGTTCGGCAACCGTTCCCGCATCCGGGGCGGGCATTCCGCAAGCCTCGAGGCATCGGGCGATGAAGGCCTGCAGATCGGTCGGGGCAACAGTCTCGGTCATGTAGGGAACAGCTCCATTTTCAAGGGAAAGGACACGAAATGACGTCTCGAACACCGACGAACGCCGCGGGCGGCACGATATTGCGCCATGCCGAGATCGAGCCCTTCGCGCGTGGCGACGGAGTCGAAACCCGGCTGATGGTCGGCAAGGCCACCGACCCGACCGCGCCGTTCACCAGCGGAACGACGGTCTTCCCCGCGGGTTGCGCCGCGCCGTTGCACAGCCACAACTGCGCCGAGCAGGTGACGATCCTCGAGGGCGAGGCCGAGGCGATGGTTGGCGGCGAAATCGTGCAGCTCGGTCCGATGGACAGCAGCTTCGTTCCCGCCAATATCCCGCATTACTTCCGCAATATCGGCGCAGGCCCGCTGAAGATCCTTTGGATCTACGGCGCGCGGGATGTCACGCGGACCTTTGTCGAAACCGGGGAAACCGTGGCCCATATGTCGCCTCGCGATCAGGTGTGACAGCGTCGGGAGCAGATCCGGCGCCGATTGGTTGACCATTCGGGGTGAGCCGTGTCATCTGCGGGTGAGATGCCGTCAGGCTATCCTGAAGGCGTCTATACAAAAAGAGAAAACATCGCCTCCGGATGTGAATTCTGCCCTCTGACTGGTGAACCAATGCAAGATATGACCCTGATGAGATTGCGCAACTGGATCGTCGGTTCCGGCCTTGCCAGGGGCGACCGTCTGCCCTCGGAACGCGAGCTGGGCACGCTCTTAGGGGTTAGTCGCGCGGAACTGCGCAAGGCGCTCATCGTGCTGGAGGCCGAAGGCGGGCTGGAGCGCCTTGTCGGGCGCGGCACCTTCCTTGCGAAACAGTCGCGCCCGGCGCGCGGAAGCGGCATCGAGGGCGTGATATCGGAGCTGGCCGAGAGCACCGGTCCGATAGACGCAATGAATGCGCGGCTCGTGCTGGAGCCGGAGCTCGCACAGCTGGCCGCGCTCAACGCGACGCCGGCGCAATTGCGGGAATTGCGCCGCCTGTCCAATGCCATGCGCGTGGCCGCGACCTGGAGCAGTTACGAGGGGCTGGACAGCGAATTCCACGAGATCATCGCATCGGCCGCCGGCAATTCCCTGCTCCAGGCGCTGCACCGGATGCTGAACGGGGTGCGGCAGATCGTGGTCTGGCGACGGCTTGAGACTTCGGATCCCGGCCCCGATCCGGGCTATCATTCCTTTGACGAACATGAGGCGATCCTGTCGGCGCTGGAGCGCCGCGATGGCGCCGCGGCCAGTGCCGCAATGCGCGCGCATCTGCAATCCACGCTGGCGGCAATGACGACCAGTCCCGCTGGCTGAGCGGCCAAATCAGAAACTCGTATAGCCTGTATCAGCAAAGCTTGTTTGCTGGAAAACCGCTGAATTTGTAACACTCCTCAATACTTTAGACAGATTGGGGATATGCGATGAGACAGGTAGAAGTCGCCGTGATCGGCACCGGATGGTGCGGCGGTATGCGCGCGGAATCACTGGCGAAATCGGCCCTCGTCGACAAGCTCCACATCTGCGAGATCAAGCCTGATCGACTGATGGAGGTGAAGGCACTGACCAGCCCCGCCACCGCCACGCTCGACTATCAGGACATCGTGAAGAACCCCGCGATCGAGGTCGTCTACATCTCCACCACGCCGGAGCCGACCCATTATCCGATTGCCCGGGACTGCCTGAAGGCGGGCAAGCACGTGCTGCTCGAAAAGCCCATCGCGATGGAGCTTTCGGAGGCCGATGACCTCATCGCGCTGGCCCGCCAGAAGAGCCTGAAATTCACCATCGGTTATTCGCAGCGTTTCAACCCCAAGATCGCCTGGGCCAAGAAGGCCATCTCCGAGGGCAAGCTGGGCAAGATCGTGAATGTCATGGTCAGCCGCCACCTCTCGCGCAGCCTCGGCTCGCGTATCGCCGGGCGGGTGAAGCTCTCGCCGGCGGCGATGGAATCCACCCATGATCTCGACTTCGTCTACTGGCTGCTCGAGGCCAAGCCGGTCCGGGTCTATTCGCAGGGCGCCTATGGCTACATGAAGGATCTCAACGGCTCCTATGATTGCATGTGGAACACGGTGAACATGGACAATGGCACGCTGGTCGTCATTGGCGGCGGCTGGAACCTGCCGCCGAGCTATCCCAATTACTGCGCGACCTGGATCGAGATCACCGGCACCGAAGGCTCGCTGATCCTTGATGACACCTCGCGTGACAACTGGCTGAACACGGTCGAGGGGCATACGCAATTCCCGATGTCGACCATGCCGGGGGAGCATGTGGATCACATGTATGCCGGGCAGATGGGGCCGGAGACGCTGCATTTCCTTGAATCCGTGCTGCTGGACCGCGAACCGCTGGTCTCGGCAGAGCATGCGCGGATGGTGATGGAGAGCTATCTCGCCGCCGATATCTCCGCCGAGACCGGCGAGGTGGTCGACCTGCCGCTCTCCAACCACGCCATGGCAACGCTGGCGGATATGGTCGAGGCCAAGAACCGGGAAGCAAGTTGACCCGGATCGGCATTTTTGGCCTCGGGCTGATCGGCCACGCGCTGGCCAGCCGGCTGGCCGGGGCGGGCTATGAGCTGCGCGGTTTCGACCCTGATTCGGAGCGTTGTGCGGGATTGGCCGCGCTTGGCGGGACAGGCTGCGCGGCGTCGCAGGTCTGGGAGGCGGAGGTCGTCTTCTCCTGCGTCTTCGATACCGACCAGCTCGCGGAGCTGATCGCAGCAGCGCCGGACGGCAAGGGCGTTCTGGTCTCGATGAGCACCTGTGATCCGGAGCGGATGCAGGCCTTGTCGGACGCGGCGGCAACCCGCGGCATCACCTTGATCGAAGCGCCGATTTCCGGCACCAGCCGGGCCTTGTCCAAGGGAGAGGTGCTGCTCCTGGTGGCTGGCGACCGGGCAGAGGCCGAACGCCTCTCGCCGATCCTGGACAGGCTGTCGCGGCAGCATCTTCATGTCGGCGCCATCGGCAATGGCAATCGCGCCAAGCTGGCGATCAACCTCGTCCTGGGCCTGAATCGCGCAGCCCTTGCCGAAGGCATGGTCTTTGCCGAAGCGATGGGGCTGGCCGCGGAGGATTTCCTGTCCATGGCGCGCGCCTCCGCCGCCCAATCCGCGGTGATGGAGTCCAAGGGACGGCTGATGGTCGAGCGGGATTTCGAACCGCAGGGGCGGATCGTGCAATCGGCCAAGGATTTCACCCTGATCCGCGATGGCGCGGCCGCCATGGGGCAGGGGCTTCCCTTTACCGAGACCTATCTGGCCATGATGCGCGATGCGATTGCGCGGGGCGAGGGCGATCTGGACAATTCCGCGATCCTTCTGCCCATCGCCCGCGCTTCGACGGGTTAGCCCCCGGGCGGGACCAGCCGAACCTCGTCGGGAACATCAAGCGGCGCGTTGGGGCCGTCGATGAACTCGACCGTCGTGAAGATCAGCTCGCTGTCGCCGGTGTTTTCCACCGCGTGCAGCATGTGGTCGCCCGCACCGTAATTGAAGTGCTTCGTCTCGCCCTGGTAATGGACCACGTCGCGGATCTCGCCCGTCGAGAAATAGCCCCGCGCCGTGCCCGGCACCAACGCGGTCCAGAAATAACAGTTCACATGGCGGTGGAAGCGGCAGCGCTTGCCGGGCGGCAGGCGCAGGTGCCAGATCCGCATCGTCTCGGTCTCGGAGACAAGAACCGAGCCGACGCAGCCATTCTCCATATCCTGCAGCATCTCTTCATAGACACCCTCGGGCCAATGCGCGAAGGCCGCGGGGTCGCTGTTGATCTCGACATGGTCGGGGCCATGCGCTTGGGTCTGTGACATCGGTTGCCTCCTTCAGTTCGTCGGTGCCGGGATCTCGTCCAGCGCGGCCAGGTCGGCCTTGAGCGCGGATTTCTGTGCGACGGAGAGTGGCCGGAGCGGCGGTTGCATCCTGAGCCAGCTCTCATCGCCGCTGCGCCAGGCCTCGGCCGTCTTCATTGCCGCCATCAGCGGGTATTTCTGTGCCGTGGCCCGCGCCCGGCGCACGGCTTCCATTGCGTGTTCGCGCTGCGGCCCTTCGGGGGCGTTGCGCGCGGCCTGCACCTTGTTGGCAAAGATATTGGTCGAGCCGGAGATGATCCCCGCAGTGCCGATGGAGAGCCCGTCCCAGAGGAAGGCCTCGGAGGAGGGGTAGATGTCGAAGCCCTCGGCCACGCCGCCCGTCGCCTCGACAAAGGCGCGGGATTGCTCGAAATCGCCGCTGCTGTCCTTGAGGCCGGCGATGATCGGGCCAAAGGCCGCCCGCAGGCGCAGGACGAGGTCGGTCGAGAGCGGAACCTGCGACATTTGCGGGAAGTGGTAGAGATAGACCCGCAGATCGTCCCGGCCGACCTGTTCGACAAGGCGGGAATAGAAGTCGTAGAGCCCTTCGTCGGAGGGCGACTTGTAGTAATAGGGCGGCAGCACGAGCGCGTTGACATAGCCCGCCTCGCAGGCCCTGCGGGTCAAGGCGATGCAATCGGGCAGCGACGGAGCGCCGGTGCCGAAAATGACCCGGTCCGTCTCGATGCCGGCGTCGGCGAAAATCGCGGGCAGCGCCAGACGATCGATCAGTGCGACCGAGGTGCCTTCGCCCGTCGTGCCGGTCGGGGCGACGCCATCGCAGCCGCCATCTGTCAGAAGGTGCTGGCAATAGGATAGCAGCTTCGCAGCATCCAGCTGGCCGTTGGTCTCAAAAGGGGAAATTGCGGCTGCGTAGATTCCGCGTCTTGCCTTGGTCATGGAGGCCTCCCTGCCTGTCATGTCTATTTGGGTCCGCCGGTGATGCCGGGGCGGGTCGAGACCACCACCTTGATTGCATCGTCGATCCGTTCCCGGGCATATTTCAACGCCGTTGGCAGATCTTCCAGAGGGAAAGTGTGGGTGTGGATGAGGCTCGCGTCGAATCGGCCCGCTTCCATGAACGCCATGGCGCGATGCGTGGCGGATTTTCCTTCGCCGCGAATGCCGTAGAGATAGATATTGTTGACCGCGAGAGCCCCGAGCTTGAAAGAGACAGCGTTCTTGGGGAAAGCCGCGAGGCAGATCTTGCCACCGCGATTTGTCATTTCGACCGCCTGGTTCACGGTGGTTTCCGAGCCGGCGCAATCGACGACATAATCGGCGCCCTTTCCGGTCAGTTCCCGGACGCGGGCGACGACATCCTCGTTGCGGGCGTCGATGACGTGGTCCGCACCGAGCTCCCGCCCGATGGCGTTGCGGCTCTCGCGCGTGCCGACAAGGATTACTGGTGCGGCGCCGAGCGCCTTGGCCACGGCCACGGCCAGCAGCCCGATCGGGCCGGGCCCGATCACGACAACGCTCTCGCCCGCGACCAGCCCGCCCAGCTCGGTCAGCCCGTACATCGAGGTTCCGGCGGTCACGACCAGGGTTGCTTCCGCGTCGGACATTTCGTCGGGCACGCGGATCAACGTGTTGATATTGTTGACGGCATATTCGGCAAAACCTCCATCGGTGGTGAAGCCGTTGGCGCGGTGCCCTTTGTCCTTTTCGCCATAGTTCAGCCCGTAATTGTGGCAGGAGGTATACATGCCCATCCGGCAGCGCTTGCATTGGCCGCAACCGGCATGGATCTCCACCGTCACGCGGTCGCCCACGGCGAATTCGTCCACGCCCGGCCCGAGGGCTGCGACGGTGCCCATGTATTCATGGCCCGGGGTGTAGTTCTTGTTGAAAGGCGGGCCGCCCTCGATCAAGGCGGGCGTGCCGTAAGTCAGGATCTCCAGGTCGGTCGCGCAGATTGCCACCGCGTCGATCCGGACAAGCACCTCGGCCCGGCCGGGAACCGGCAGCGGCTTGTCGGTCAGGGTCAACTGGTCCGGGTCTCCCAATACCCAGGCGCGCATCGTCTCGGGGAGTTCTCCCGCGACGCTTCGCGGATGATTTTGCTCCGCAGCACTCTTGCCCATGCCGTGTTCCTCCTCTGTGTTGATCTTCAATGGTCAACCAATGTTATGAGTTTTTGAAGTCGGTTTCTTTATGAAGGCAGGGTTTGAGGGAAATCAACCGCTAATATTGTAATGTTTTGGAGCCATCATCTGCACTCGGAGAAAGTGATCAATGGTTGACCTTTGTTGCGCTTGGTATCAGCGAAACTGATGCCGACCATCCGGAAGAATGGTTTCAGGAGGGTTTGGGCCTCCGCTAGGCTGTCGCGGTGTGCAAATGGGAGGCGGATCGTGACGCAGAGATTGACTGGCTTGAGCCATGAAGAGGCGACGGGAACGGCGAGTCTCGTTTTCGAGGCGTCTGACCGGTTCCTGGGGCGAACCGCAAATCTCCAGAGGATCCTGGCCACGCATAGCCCCTATCTTGCCCGGTGGTTTGGCGGGCTGGTCGCCGCGGTGCGGCAGCCGGATCTCGGCGCGACGACAGATCCCCGGCTTCGCGGGCTTGCCTGTATCAAGACCTCGATGGTGAATGCCTGCGCCTATTGCACGGCGCATACGTCGGTTTTCGGGCAGGGGCTTGGCATCTCGGATGAGGAGCTGGAGGCCATGATGGATGACAGCTACAAGACCAGCCCTCTCTTCGACGAGCGTGACCGGGCGGCCATCGCATGGTCCGAAGCCATGACCCGGAACACCGCGCAGCGGGACGCCGAAACCTGGGAGGCCATGAAGGCCAACTTCACGGAGACCGAGATCGTCGAGATTTCCATGGCTTGTGCCTTGTTCAACATGATCAACCGGCTGAACGACAGTTTCTGGACCAATCTTGAATCCGAGGAATACAACCAGAAGCAATGGGATGCCGTCAAAGGGGTGTCGATCGAAGAGATCGAAGCCTTCGCGGGCCGTTTCGCCGAGGTTGGCGAGGCTGAGCGCAACGCCTGAGGCGAGGTCTTTCAGCCGTCACCGCGACAGGGCTTCAGGATCGTGGCCGACGCGACAGCCGGGCTGCCCGCGGCGCCGACGGCATATTCCACGGAGAATCGAAGATGTATGACAATATTCTCGTGCCCGTTTCCTTTGAGGCCGGGCGCGACGCCCACGCAGCGATGGAAATCGCGCAGGCCATTCGGCAGGACGGTGGTCGGATAACGCTCCTGCACGTGCTCGAGCACCTGCCCAACTATGCCAGCGAGCTCTTGCAGGACGACCACAGGCAGGCCGCGTGCCAATCCATCACCGAGAGGCTCCGGGCGTTCACGGAAGGGGTGGCGGAGGCGGAGGTTGCCGTTATCGAGGGGCATTCGGCGCGCGCGATCCTGGAATATGCGAAGAACCATCAGAAGGATTGCATCGTCATCACCAGCCATCGCCCCGGCATGCAGGACCTGTTCCTTGGGTCAACGGCGGCCAGTGTCGTGCGGCATGCGCAATGCGCGGTGCATGTGGTCCGCTGAGCCGCATCCGGGCCGGGTGCGGCGGAAGCGGGGCGCCGGTGTTATGGCGCGCCCGGATCTCATCCTCCGTCGGGTTCGAACCCGAGCTGCCGGATCGCCGCGATTGCGCAGGCTTCATCCCTGTCGGAACTGTCGCCCGTGATGCCGACAGCCCCGAGGATGTCCCCGTTTCGCTTGATGAGGACGCCGCCGGCCACCGGCACAAGCGAGCCGTTCGCGAGCGCATTCATGGCCTGGATGAAGAACGGCTCCCGGTTGGCGCGTTCGAACAGGGCCCGGGAGCCAAGCCCCATCGCGACCGCGCCCCGCGCCTTGCCCTGCGCAATCTCTGGCCGGAGATTGCTGGTGCCGTCGGGACCGTTCAACTCTTGGGGGTCAAGCGGCCTTCAGCAATGGTGTTGGACATCGTTCAACTCTTGGGGGTGCATC
>CANMIP010000007.1 GCA_947497945.1 uncultured Tropicimonas sp.
TAGTGAGCGCATCAGGATCGGTTGCCACGCTGCCGCGCGCAAGGACATTCCCGCTCCCGTCCACCACACAGATCGAAGCCTCTTTCAATGAAACGTCGAGACCAACATATTGGCACATGGTCGTTCTCCTCTCGGCTGAACCTTGGTGAGGCCAATACTATCGGACCTCGTTTGCCCTTGGAGACCGACCGCCGCGATCACACCATGTCATTCATGCGGTGTGCAGCGAGATTCATGGTGGCAACGACCGGGTCGCGGACACTCCGGTCGTCCGGCCCCGAGTGGTAAACTGGCGCTACCGGCGCATAGCTGACAGTGGTCGTTGTCTGACAAGGTCGGTTTTATTCGGTCTTTCCGACGGCATTCGGGCTGAAGCACTGTGGGGTTGGGAGATACATCGTGCTCAACCCTCCTCCGCCAGCATCTGCGCCTTGATCCCAAGTTCCATCACCTTGAAGCAATGACTTTGAGGCATGGCTGTCTCGGTGCGGTTCAACACATCGTGCTTGAGCCGCCCGAAATAGGGCAACCCGGCATCGGAACAATCGATTTTCTCGTAGCGATCTCCGGTGACGAGAAACAAGTGATCGGTACCCGCCGGGTTGGCAATGTCCACGTATTTCCGAAGCTCGATATACCCTTCGGTGCCCAGAATGGTCAGCCGTCCGTCGCCCCAGTTCGGCAGCGCGTCGGGCGTGTACCAGTCGACGCGGATATACCCGTGGGCCCGCTCGTTGCGCAGCACGATCTCACCGAAATCCTGCAAACCCGGCGTGTCAGGGTTGGCATAGTTGCGCGCGCAGGACGTGGCGATTTCGGCATCGGTGGAGCCGGTGAAGAAGAGGAACTGGTCGATCTGGTGGCTGGCGATATCGGTGAGCACGCCGCCATATGCCTGTCGGTCAAAGAACCAGTCCGGGCGCGTGGGCTTGTTGAGCCGGTGAGGCCCAAAGCCTGCGGTTTGCACCACCCTGCCGATAACACCCTCGGCCACCAACTCAGAGGCGCGCGTCACGCAGGGCACCTCGAAACGTTCGGAAAAGTCGACCGACCAGACGCGCCCCGTCCGCGCTTGCGTCTCGCGCAAGGCATCGAGTTGCTCCAGCGTCGTGCAGCCTGGCTTGTCCGCCATCACGTCCTTGCCCGCTTCCATCGCCTCGACTGCCAGCGCGGCCCGGCGCGCAGGAATGTCGGCCACGAGGATCAAGTCGATCTCCGGGTCGTTGAGGATCTCGTCGCGATCCATCCTCCGCGGTACATCCGGAAAGAGCTTGAGGAACTTCTCGGTCGGTTTGGCGTCGCCGTCGTTCCACCAGCCGACGAACTCCGCGCCAGCCTCGATCATGTTGCCGGCCATGCCGAAGATATGGAAATGCTCGATGCCGAGGGCGGCGATTTTCAGGGTGCGGGTCATGACTGCTCCAGGTCCGAAAGGAGGATTGCGCGTTCTTGTTCCGATGACAGTGTAAGCGCCTCGATCAGGCGATGCACCGTCATGGCGGCGCGACCGGAGGCCACGGGCGGGCGGTTGCTGTCGAGCGCGGCAGCGAAGTCCTCGATGACCCCCTGATGCCATTCATGCGTGAACGCCATCGGGTCAGCACCGCCACCGGTTCCACCGGCTTCGCCTAGGGTTTCCTGGCGCCCGTCCTGCCAGTCGAGTTGCAACTGCCCGGATTTCAGAACAGCAGAGCCTTTGGTGCCATGCAGCACAATGCTCTCCGCCCCTCCTGGATAGCTCGCCGTCGATGCCACAAACGAGCCCACCGCACCATTTGCGAAATCGAGCCCGGCAGTCACGAAATTTTCCGACTCCATCCTGTGCGACCGCGTCGTTCGGGCCATCGCCTGGACCTTGGTCACCGGGCCTGCCAGCAAAAGAGCAAGGTCCAACGTGTGGATTGCCTGGCTGATCATCACCCCGCCGCCGTCGCGCGAATAGCTTCCGCGACCCGGCTCATCGTAATAGCCCTGCGCTCGCCACCAGGGCACCGCGATTTCGACCAGCGCTAGGTCCCCGAGCGCGCCCTGTTCCACGAGATCGAGCAACATGCGAGAGCTTTCCCGCACCCGGTGCTGCAGCACGATTCCCAATGGCACGCCGGCCTCTTCGCAACAGCGCACGATGGTCTCGGCGGCACCGGCTGTTCGCTCCACTGGCTTTTCCATCAGCACGGGCAGACCTGCGCTCGCCAACGCCTCGATGATCGGCAAGCGGGCATTGGGCGGGGTGCAGAGATCGATGAAATCGACCTGTGTGTCCGCGATCACGTCTTCAAGGTGCTCAAAAACCCTTGGCGCAGGCTGCCCGTGCGTTTCCACGAAACGCGTCACAAAGCCCTCGGAGTCATCGACGCTTGCCGACAGGACACCATAGAGCGTCACCACATCAGAAGCAGCAATCGCCGCCGCGTGGGTTCCGGCCACCATGCCGACCCCGATCAGAACAACCTTTTTCATCGTTCCCTCTCGCTTATTTGCGTCCCGTTTTCGAGTCCAAGTCTCCATCGTCGCGAAGGGCAACATAGCGGAGACAAGACAGTGTCCGACCTCGTGTTTGCGGACCGTCCAGGAACCGCGCTTTCGATGGCGCGCGCGACATGGGCGATGAAACGGGCCATGTTGTGCGGCGTCCGTCAACGTATTCGCAGCCGCCGTTCCGACCTTCGTCAAAACGGGGCTCAGTCTGCCATCGACAGCTGGACGTCAACCACACGAGCGCACCGCCAGGTAGTGAGCGGGACCGTGTCGTGCCAGAACGGAGGCTTTCGGACGTCCGCTCAACAGCTTGTTCGTCCCCGTTCGACAATTGTGCGCAACACGTCGTCAGGGTCCCTCTTCCACCAGTTTCCGGCCGAGAATATCTCGACCTCGTTCAACCCGGTGAACCCGGCCGCTTCCACCTCGGCCCTCAGGCCGGGAATATCGGCAACGCCGTCTCCCATCATGCCCCGGTCCTCAAGGATGTCCTGCGTTGGAACAAGCCAGTCGCAGATGTGGAAGCCCAGAAGGCGCTCCTTGCCCGCGCGACGGATTTGTTCTCGGATCTCGGGGTCCCACCAGATGTGATAGACATCCAGAGCTACGCCGATCCCCTCTCCCAGACGGTCACAGATATCCAGCGCCTGACCGGTCGTGTTCACGCAAGCCCGGTCGCCGGCATACATCGGGTGCAGCGGCTCGATCGCCACCGGCATCCCGGCGCTGCGCGCGTATTCCAGCGTCATCACCAGCCCGTCTTCGATCATGCTGCGCGCCCCGTCGATGTCCCTGGAGCCGGGCGGCAGGCCGCCCACAACCATCACAAGGCATTCCGCGCCGATCCCCGTAGCTTCATCCACCGCGCGAAGATTGTCGTCCAGAACGACCTGGGTCAGTTTTCCTTCGCCGGTGTACCAGCCCCCACGACAGAGGCCCGAGACCCGCAGGCCCGCGTCGCGAATAGCGCGCGCTGCAGGCTCCACCCCCATCTCCTGAAGCTTGTCCCGCCAGGGGCCAATGCCGCCGAACCCGTGACGGGCGCAGCCCTCGATGGCCTCGGCCAGCGACCACTGCATCTTGATCGTGGCGGTGTTGAGCGAAATGCGATCCGGTGTCAGCATGTCAGACCTCCACCCCACGCGCCGCGAATACCGGACGCGCACGCGCTGCCACCCGTTCGGGGTCTGTGAACGATCCGCATGCATTGGCCATGCGAATGATATCTGCCAGATGAAGCGTCGAGCGTGCGCTCTCTTGCCCGCCGATCATGGTGAAGTGATCCTGATGGCCGCACAAGTAGGCCATGAAGACCACACCGGTCTTGTAGAACCGGGTCGGCGCCTTGAAGATATGTCGAGAGAGCGGAACCGATGGCGCGAAAGTGGCGTGATAGCCCTTCAGGTCCTTTTTCCCCAGTTGCCCGAGCGCCCGGGCCGCGACAGCCGCGATGGGGTCGAAGATGCCGAGAAGGGCATGGGAATAACCCTCGTCGTCGCCCGCGATCAGGTCCGGATAGTTGAAGTCGTCGCCCGTATACATGCGTACGCCCTCCGGCAAGCGGCGGCGCATGGCGATCTCCTTCTCCGCGGACAGCAGAGAGACCTTGATGCCGTCCACCTTGGCAGCATTGGCCCGGATAACCTCAAGCGCGGTGTCCATCGCCACCACGTGATCCTCGGCGCCCCAATACCCAGCCAACGCGGGGTCGAACATCTCACCCAGCCAGTGCAGGATCGCCGGTTGCTCGAGCCCGCCCAACACGCGCTCGTAGACGCGCGCGTAATCCTCCGGACCTTTCGCCGCCTGAACCAACGCACGCGAGGCCATGAGGATGACGCGGGAGCCCGCCGCCTCCACAGCCTCGCATTGCGTTTCGTAGGCTGCGATGACCTGGTCCAGTGTCACATCCGGGCCGGGGGCGAGATGGTCGGTTCCCGCGCCAGAGGCGATCAGGTGCCCACCGGCTTTTGCCAGGGCGGTCGAGCGCCGGATCAGCTCCAACGAAGTCGGCCAGTCCATCCCCATACCGCGTTGCGCGGTGTCCATCGCCTCGGCGACACCGAAGCCCAACGCCCAGAGGTGCTCGCGGAAGGCCAGCGTGCGATCCCAGTCCACGGCGCAATCCAGCCAAGGATCGTTGTCCGCCATCGGGTTGGCCACCACATGCGAAGCGGCATAGGCCGTGCGCGTCCAGCCTGTCGCCGAGGTCGGCGCGGGGCCTGCAACAAGGGTGACTGCGCCACCCGGGAGGTTCAGCTCAGTCATCGATCAGATCTCCAGATCCGCAAGGTCAATCCAGCGCCGCTCGCGCCAGCTCTGATAGCCGGCCTCGGCCAACTGCACCCCCTTGGCGCCTTCGGCGAGGGAGTAGCTCCAGGGCGCATCCTCGGCCACGTGGCGCAAGAACTGCTCCCATTGCACCTTGAACCCATTGTCGAATACCGTGTTGTCCGGCACGTCTTCCCAACCGTCGAAGAAGTCCAGCGCCTGTGGGACGTCGGGGTTCCACACCGGCTTGGGCGTGTTTACGCGGGCTTGGCTGCGGCAGGAATGCAGTCCCGCCACGGCCGAGCCATGCGTGCCGTCAACATGGAAGGTCACCAGATCGTCGCGACGCACACGCGTGCACCAGCTGGAGTTGATCTGTGCCACGATGTCCCCTTCCAGGAGGAAGGTCGCATAAGCGGCGTCATCGGCATCCGCGGGATATTCCGCGCCCTGTTCGTCCCAGCGGGTGGGGATATGGGTTGCGCCCATGCAGGAAACCGACTTCACCGGCGCAACCACGTTGTCGAGCACGTAGCGCCAGTGGCACAGCATGTCGGAAATGATCCCGCCGCCATCGGCCGCGCGGTAGTTCCAGGACGGGCGTTGTGCCGGCATCCAGTCCCCTTCGAACACCCAATAGCCGAACTCGCCGCGCACCGAGAGAATGCGGCCGAAGAAGCCGCTGTCACGTAGCCGTTTGAGCTTCAGCAGGCCCGGCAGGTCGAGCTTGTCGTGTACGATGCCGTTTTTGACCCCTCTTTCGCGGGCGTAACGGGCGATTTCGACCGCTTCGTCCAGCCCTTCTGAGATCGGTTTTTCGCAATAGACATGCTTGCCGGCGTCAATCGCGCTCCGCAGCAGCGCCGGGCGCAGCTTTGTCGAAGCCGCGTCGAAGAACAGCGTGTCATCTGGGTTGGTCAGCGCCGCGTCCAGATCGGTGGTCCAACGCTCGACCCCATGGGCCGCAGCCAGCGCCTCGATCTTGTCGGCATTGCGGCCAACCAGGATCGGGTCCGGAATCAGCCGTGTGCCGTCGGAGAGCAGCACTCCGCCCTCATCGCGGATCGCCAGAACCGAACGGATAAGATGCTGGTTCATTCCCATGCGCCCCGTGACGCCGTGCATGACGATTCCGATACGTTCCTGTTTCATGAGTATTGTCCTTTCGTCATTCAGTGATCCGGCCCTGCATGTGCATGGCCAGAAAAGTGTGGCGCGGTGACCACTCAGTCAGTGCCGCAGGTTTCCGGTGTCGCCCGCAGGTAGCAAAGGATCATCTTGCTGGCCTCTTCGGCCCGGCGCTTCAGCCAGGTGTCGTCTATCGGAACATTGAAGACGACGCGCAGCGTGTACTTGTTGGACACCGGGAAGAAGCAGAGCGAGGCAATAGTCAGGTAGAGTTCGGTGGGATCGACCCCCGGTTGGAAAGCGCCCTCGGCCACGCCGCGTTCGAGGATGGAACTGATCTGATGGATCAGCGGCGACTGGATGTCGTTGAGATGATCGATTTCGCGCACCGTCACACCCTTGCGCAGGTTCTCGGTGTTGAGCATCGAGGTGAACCAGGGCTTGGAAATGAAGTGATCCATGGTGAAGTGCACCAACTCGCGGATCGCGTCCTCTGGCGTCATGTGGTCGGTGTCGATGGCACGTTCGCCCTTGCGGATCTGCAGGTAGCTTTCCTTGAGCGCCGCCTTGTAGAGGTCTTCCTTGTCGCCGAAGTAGCTGTAGATCATCGGCTTGGAGACCCCGGCCGACTCGGCGATCCTGTCAACTCGCGCGCCACCATGCCCTTGTGTGGCAAACTCGTTCAGGGCAGCGTCTAGGATACGCCGCTGGGTGGCGGCAGCATCGCGACTGGCAGGTTTTGGTTTGTCGTTCATGACTTGCTCTTCCCCTTGAGGCGCGACGTAAGACGAGCGAAGCTGCGGCGAACCGGTGCCAGACCCATGGCGATGCTCACCACGATCACCACCACGAAGAACAGCGAGATCGGGCGGCTGAAGAAGGGCTCCAGCGAGCCGTCCGAGAGCGTCAGACCGCGGCGCAGACTCTTGTCCAACAGGGATCCGAGGATGATCCCGAGCACCAGCGGCGCCATCGGGTACTTCATCTGCCGAAGCACGAAGCCGATCAGCCCGAACGCCACCATCACCCCGATGTCGAAGGTGCGTTGAGTCAACGCGTAGGGGCCGATGACGCAGAGAGTGAAGACCACTGGCATCAGGATTTCGCGTGGGATCTTCAGCACCAGAATGAACAGCCGTGTCAACGAGAGGCCGTAGATCGCGATGGCGATGGTGGCAAAAACCAGCATGGCGGCGATCGAATAGATGAAGGTTGGCTGTTCGATCATGATCATCGGGCCGGGCCGGATGCCATGAATGAAGAGCGCGGCGATCAGCACGGCAGCAGGAGCGGAGCCGGGCACAGCCAGTGTGAGCGCCGGGATCAGCGAGCCGGGCACCACGGCTGAGTTTCCGGTTTCGGCCGCTGTCAGCCCTTCGCGCGATCCCTTGCCGAACTCCTCCCGCTCAGGGCTGGTGCGTTTGGCCGCCGCATAGGAGGCCCACGCGCCGATATCTTCGCCCACACCGGGGATGATTCCCACCAGCGTGCCGATGATGCCGGAGCGGATGATGGTGTATTTGTAGCGGATCAGGTCTGCAAGGCGCGGCAGCACGCGGTCGTCGGTGCTGTTCTTTTCCACCAGTTCTGGCTTGTTGCGCCACATTACCGTTAACACCTCAGCAAAGCCGAACGCACCCACCATCGCCGGTATCAGAGCAATGCCACCGTTCATCTGGTGAAAGCCAAGGTTGAAGCGGACATGGGCGTGGATGCCTTCGGAGCCGATCATGGCGACCATCAGGCCAAGCAGCCCGGCGATATAGCCCTTGAGCGGGGCCACACCACCGGTCAACTGGCCAGAGATGACAATGCCGAAGACGGCAAGCCAGAAGAACTCGAAGGACCCGAAATCGAGCGCGATCTCGGCCAGTGGCGGGGCGAGCACGACAAGCATGACAATACCCACCAGCGTGCCCAGCGCCGACCCAGCGGTGGCCAGTGCCATTGCGTAGCCGGCTTGCCCCTTTTGTGCCAAAGGGTAGCCGTCGAGCGAGGTCGCCGCCGAGGCGGGGGTCCCGGGAATGTTGAGCAGGATGGCGCTGCGCGAGCCGCCATAGATCGCGCCGACATACATGCAGATCAGCACAAGGATCGCGGTGTCGCGCTCCATCGTGTAGGTCAGCGTGGTCAGCAGCGCGACCCCCATGGTGGCGGTCAAGCCGGGAAGGCTGCCGACGAAAATGCCAAGCAGGGTCGCCCAGGCTACATGAAAGACCGACATCGGGGTGGCAAGGGCGACAATCGCAGCGGCAAAGCCGGCAAGTCCTTCCATCATGGCAACCTCACCAGGAAACCGTAGCGGAAGAGCGCCGAGATGGCACCGGCCGTGACGGCGCCGAACAGCATCACGAAGAGCGCGGTTTTCATGCGTCCCGACCCGATAGGCGCGGCCGGGACGAGGAACCAGCCGGCGAACCCGGCGATATAGATGGCGGCCCCCGCCGCAAACGGGATCCGACCGACAAGCACCAACGCAAACACGCAACTCCAGATGGCGGTAAAGGTGAAGTCCTGTAGCGAGCCGCTGTCGTCGTCTTCTGTGTCACGCGGGGTGGCAGCGGCCGAACGTGCCAGCAGTATCGCGCAGAGCATCAATGCGGCACCAAGGATCATGGGAACAAGACCGGGGATCGACGCAGGATGGATCTGCCGGATCTCCAACCGGTCCATCACATAGCCACCCCAGGCCATTGCCGCGCCAAGCGCGAAGAATACAGCCGCCGTGGCACGGTCGGCTGTCGCGGAATTGAAACGCATGGATGTGAGCCTTCTACACCCTCGGCCGTGGCCGATGCAGGCAGATGTGCGGGGCCGGAGCCCCGCACGGTTTGCGAAAGCGGGACCTTATTCGGTCGGGCAGGTGATACCGATCTCGGACGGGTCAAGCACCGCTTCGCCTCGGGACACGCGGGCGCAGGCCTCTGCGATGACCACGGGCATGGCACGATCCATGGCTGCCTGGCCGAAGCTCGGATCAAACACCGCACCGCGCTCGGAGGCATATGCCATCATCGCCTCGGACGTCATGACCTTCTCTTCCCAGACCTTGCCGACTGTCTCATAGACCTCGTCAGGGGCGCCAACCGGGATGAACACGCCGAAGTAATCGGGTGCGACCGGCATGTCGGGCAGCCATTGGGTGATCGGTGGGATCGCATCGAGCCCTTCCACTTCGAGCGGCTTGTCGGACAGGACCGCAAGACTGCGCAGTTTGCCAGCCTTGATCATCTCTGTCTGCTCCGTGGCCAACTGCGTGGTCGCATCGACTTCGCCCGATGCCGCAGCGAGAACCGCGGGGTTGCCGCCGTCATAGGTGACCATGCGCGCCGACAATTCGTCGCCGCCCGCAGCCTCCTTGATCGCTGCCATCGCCATGCCGCCGGACGAGTTCACACCGGCGGTGCCGATCTTCACATCCCCGGTCTTCATGGCCTCAAGAAACGCGCCAAAGTCCGTGTAGTCCTTGTCGGCGTTGACGCTGACCACCGGCACGTTCGCGACGTGAAGCATCACGTAGTAGTCGTTGATCGACGTGCCTTCGATCATGCCGGTCACCGAATAGGTGGCGTTGTTGGCAATCGCGTTGGCGGTCCAGGTGTAGCCGTCGCGCGGCGCATCCAGAGCGGCCTTGGTGCCGATGGACCCGGACGCACCGGGCTGGTTGACGATCACGATCGGCGTGCCGAGCGCTTCTTCAAGAATCGGGGCCACGACGCGCGTGACCTGATCGGTCGATCCACCGGCTGACCATGGCACGATGATGTTGATGGGCTTGTCCGGCTTCCATTCGGCCATTGCCGGTGTGCTGAAAACGGCCGTAACGGCAAGCGCCATGGCAGTCAGGCTGGTTCCTCTCCGAGCTAGCATCTGTCTACTCCCAGTTTGCTACTATTTGGTAACTTACCAAGTGGTAGCTTTCAGTTCAGGAATTGGTCAAGCCTTTTTTGTTAGCACCCCACATAGCGGCCAGTCCGCCGCGCGGCCGGCCGTCGGGAACGCCAGGAATGGGATGTGGTGATGTCAGGGGAACTTGGTTTGCGACGGGGCAGGGGGCTGAGTAGCGTCCTCGGATGACGAAACGCGGCCCGTTCTAGGGCCTGTGGACAATCAGGATTCCCAAGCGCTGTGATTTCTGATTCAGACTTCCCAAATGGAGGTTTGAATGAACGAGCAGCGTTTTGTGGTTTCGGATCAAGTGTGGCAGCGGCTTGAGGGGCACATACCGGGGAAGACTGGCGATGCCGGAGCCACGGCAAGGGACAATCGCCTGTTTCTGGAAGCGGTTTTCTGGAGAGTTCGGACCGGTTCACCATGGCGCGACCTGCCGTCTGCCTTTGGCAACTGGAACAGCCAGTTCCGGCGTTTCCGGCTTTGGGCGGAAGCCGGTGTATTCGAGAGCCTTTTCAACGCGATGCACGATGACCCCGACTTCGAGTGCGCACTTATCGACGGCACCATCGTTTCGGTTCACCAGAAGGCATCTGGCGCAAAAGGGGGACTCAGAATCAGGCCATCGGGCGCTCGCGCAGCGGGCGGACGACCAAGATCGTTGCCCTGGTTGACGCACTCGGAAATCTGGTTCGGTTCATGCTACTGCCCGGTCAGGCACACGACATGAAAGGCGTTTCGCCACTGATCCGAGGCATCTCATTCGGCGCTCTTCTGGCGGACAAGGCGTTCGACGCGAATTGGCTGCTCGAAGAACTGGATGCGCGCGGCGCAACTGCGGTGGTCCCGCCAAAAACAAATCGAAGGCACCAGCGCGACTATGACGCCGATGCCTACACATGGCGGCATCTGGTCGAGAACTACTTCGCCAAGATCAAGAAATTCAGGGGAATAGCCACACGTTACGACCAAACAGATTGCAGCTACGCTGCCAACTGGAACCTCGTCGCAGCCCCCATCGCTTCAAGGTGATTGTCCACAGGCCCTAGTACTTCAAGACATCGCCGGAAGTCATCCGTCTGGCTGTGATGCTCTACGTCCATTTCCCACTGTCGCTTAGAAATATGGAGATCCTGCTGAATGAGCGCGGTATCGATGTCAGCCACCAGTCCGTTTGGTTCTGGCGGAACAGGTTTGGCCCGATGTTCGCCTCCGAAATCCGCAAAAGGCGCGCTGACTGCCTGCATTCTGGGCCGCAATGGCGGTGGTACCTGGATGAAGTGTTCGTGGAGATCAACGGCGAGCGGAATTACCTCTGGCGGGCCGTCGATCATGAGGGCGAGGTTCTTGAAAGCTTCGTCACAAAGGCGCGGGACAAGAAAGCTACATTGAAATTATTGAAGAAAACGATGCGGCGGTATGACCGGCCCGGAACCATCGTGACTGACTTGCTTCGGTCCTACGGCGCCGCACTGAGGGAAATCGGCGCTACGGGCCTACAGGAAACGGGCCGTTGGCTGAACAATCGGGCGGAGAATTCGCATCCGCCATTCCTACGACGAGAGCGAGCGATGCAGCGGTTCCGTCGGACACGCAGTTTGCAGATATTCGCATCCGCCGACGCCTCGGTTTTCAACCATTTCGATTCGGAGCGCAGTCTCTCCTCCAGAGTCAGTTTCAAGAAGAACCGCATCGCTGCTCTCGCCAAGTGGCGCGGTCTTTGCGCGGCATAACGGACAGCCACCTTGTCCTTGCTGAGACCGGTTCGAATTTGTCTGACACCACCATGCGGACCCTTGTGGAGAACGCGGCGAATGTCCGTTCGCCGCCCTTCCTTCCAAATGCTGCACCCGCATTGGTCGGATTTTCGCGCTCGCGGCGAATGTCCGGAAGGTCGGCAGAGCACCAGTTCGTCCAGGTTGCAGCATTCGGAACAATGGGCTCACGTTCGCGAACCTTCGCTGCTCTCGGACCGAATGTCAGCTGTTGGGCCGACTGAGATCGCCAAGAAGCTGGGGATTGCGAGGACGTCGGTCTACCGGGCGCTGCAGGAATAGCAGTCCCTTGACTGTATTGCGCATGTTCTTCTTGATTGCGCATGTTCTTCTTGGGATTTGCTCTTTCGGTACTAGGCACCAAATGAGAGAAGATGCCAACCATAGAGCTCGAAAGCTAGGCGTCCTGCTTCCCGAGTTGCGAGGAGGAGTGGCGGAAGACATCGAGTGAGTTTGCCCTAGAACCCTTCCAGATAGCCTGAGCGCTCCAACTTATCCCAGACCCGCTGCTGAGCCTCCACGAGTTGCTCCTTCAGCAAACCGTGGTCGTATGTAGAGTTCGAGGTGCGAGGTCCCGCCCAGCCTCCGAGGTCGTTAACGGTCGCCTCAGCTATCCCTGCCCGACGAGCTGCAGTGCGCCATGTATGACGGGTGGAGTGGAGGACCAAGCGGCCATCGCTGTCGGCTCCCAATGCTTTCCGTCGGAGGTCGATGAACCAGCGGGTGACGGCTCCACACTTCCCTGTGGAAGGTTTGATGGGCCATTCTGGGAAAACTCTGCCTGTTTCGCTGTGGGTCGCCAGACGGGCGCTTAGGAGATCTCTTGCAGGGCTGATGAGGGGAACGAACCGAGAGGCATTCTCCGTCTTGCCATCCCTGATGTGAAATCCAGACCCATCGGGTTCTGCATCCACGGATCGAAGGAGAACAAGTTCGTTGATGCGGACGCCAGTGGCGAGCGACAGACGGAAGGCATCGCCGCCTCTCGTGCCGCGCTGGGTGGCCGCGAGGATTTTGGCGGTCTCGATTGCGGAGAAGTCACTGCGTTCCGGCTTGTCGCGGGAACGTTTCGAGCGGGGGACGGATTTGTCGAAGGTCCAAGGGTTCTTCTCATATCTGGGGGAGGTGAGGCGACGGTCGGACACTGCCCAGTCCCACATTGGGCGTAGCATAGTGACGTATTTGTCAGCTGTGCGGGCAGACATCCCCTTCTTGGTCTGCTTGGACGTGACCGAGGGGAGATACTCATACCGGAAACGACGCGCCAGTTCGGGCGACACATCCTCCATGCAAGCCGTCTCTTCCGTGTCTTCTAGGAAAGAACGGAGGTGCTTTAGGGCTATCTCGAGTTCCTTTACCGACGCGGGAGAGAGCGGCTTGAAGTTGAAGGCGTTGCCGGGGCTAAGGTGTTCCCAAGCCCCTCGTGATTGCCTTGCGGAGCGGCTTTCCGTCCCACGGGTTCGGTAATCCGACGAGATTTAACGGTGTAACCATGCGGAAGACCCAGCTTTTTCCGGGTCCACGAGGCTGTTTAAGGTATCGCATATCGTTCTCGTTCGCCTCCTTGTTGTACAAAGTGGACAACGCGGGCTTGGACAACGTTTCGACTTCCTTAGGAATATCAGCAGTTTATGGTAATTGGAGGCGAGTACCGGAATCGAACCGGTGTACACGGATTTGCAATCCGCTGCGTCACCACTCCGCCAACTCGCCGAAGGGTCACGGTTCTCTATTGGGTGGGCGGAGCGGCGTCAACAGGGAATGACGCCTTCGCCCGGCTTTGTTGATATGCCTCCGTGGGGAGTCGGCTTGACAGGGGGACACAGTCGCCTTATCGAGCGCCATCCGCGGCTCGGAGAGTCGTGGTCTTATTGGTGTTGGTGGCCCCCGCGAGGGGATGCCTGTCTCCCGAAAGGGAAAGGACAACGCCCTTCATAGGTGCCCAGGTCTTCACAGTCACGGGCACCGCGCAACAGAAGGAGATCAGCCGTGACCAAACGCACGTCTGCCAAGTACAAGATCGATCGCCGCATGGGCGAAAACATCTGGGGCCGCCCCAAATCCCCCGTCAACCGCCGCGAATACGGCCCGGGCCAGCACGGTCAGCGCCGCAAGGGCAAGATGTCCGATTTTGGCCTGCAGCTCCGCGCCAAGCAGAAGCTTAAGGGCTATTACGGCGACCTGACCGAGAAGCAGTTCCGCCGCATCTATGCCGAAGCCGAGCGTGTGCGTGGCGACACCGGTGAGAACCTGATCGGCCTGCTCGAGCGCCGCCTGGACTCGGTCGTCTACCGCGCCAAGTTCGTGCCGACCATCTTCGCCGCCCGCCAGTTCGTGAACCACGGCCATGTGCTGGTGAACGGCAAGCGCGTGAACATCCCGTCCTACCGGGTCAAGGAAGGCGACGTGATCGAGGTGCGCGAGCGCTCCCGCCAGCTCGCCGTTGTTCTCGAAGCTGTCCAACTGCCCGAGCGCGACGTTCCCGACTATGTCGATGCCGATCATTCCAAGATGACCGCGACCTTCGTCCGGACCCCGGGTCTTGGCGATGTGCCTTACGCGGTGCAGATGGAACCGAACCTCGTCATCGAATACTACGCCCAGAACTAAGCTTCGGGCTCAGGATTTCGAAAGGCCGCGCCGGGCAATCCGGCGCGGCTTTTTTTGTTGCCGGGCGGGCATCGGCAAGAGGCCTGTTCGCCCGCTGCACCCGCAATGCCGCAAAAAACTTCTTCACCCAGTCGCCCGGCAGATGAGACACTTGCCGCATTCACGATCCTTTGGATGCATTTGGGGAGGCTATCATGGCAAGACGCGACATTTCCTTTGCGAGTTTCAACCTGCTGAACCTGCAATTGCCGGGGCAAGCGATCTATGGCGATACCGATGGCTGGGATGCCGGGGTCTACGCGAAAAAGGTCGACTACACGGCGCAGATGTTGTGGCGCATGTCGGCCGATGTGTTCGGGTTCCAGGAACTCTGGGCAAAGGCCGCCCTGGAGGAGGTCTTTGCCACGGCGGGACTGGAGGACGACTACACGCTGCTGGTGCCGCCGGGCCATCCCGGGAACCGGATCGTCTGCGCAGGCGCAGTGCGCAAGGAGATGCTCGTCGGCACGCCGGAATGGATCACCGACTTCCCGGAGGAACTTGTTCTCAGATCCGGGGGCGATGATCCCCAGACCGCCGATATCTCCGTGTCGCTGACCAGTTTTTCCCGCCCGGTCCTGCGTTTCCGGGCACAGCCCGACGCCTCGGCCCCGGAGATCAACGTCTTCGTCTGCCATTTCAAGTCACGCCGCCCGACCCAGATCTGGCGCGAGCGGAGCTGGTACGAAAAGGATATCCACGGGCCACATTCCAACGCGCTCGGCTACGCGGTCTCGACCATCCGCCGAACCGCCGAGGCGACGGCCCTGCGGGTCCTGGTCACCGGGATCACGAAGAAGACCGACCTTCCCGTGGTCCTGATCGGCGACATGAATGACGGCAAGGACAGCAACACGCTGAACATCCTGACCGAGCAGCCCTCCTATCTTTCGCCGCTCTCGCGGGGCGGTGGCGACAACGCGCTCTATACCGCGCAGACGATGCAGGAATACCGCTCGGTCCGGGATGTCTACTACACCCATGTCTACAAGGGGCAGCGCGAGAGCCTCGACCATGTGCTGTTCAGCGAGCAGTTCTACGACAATTCGAAGAAACGGCTTTGGGCCTTCGACGAGATGCTGGTGGCGAATGATCACCTCAATTTCGACGATCACAAGGAGAGCGGCAGCACGGATCACGGCGTGATCCGGGTCGGATTCCGCTGGAAGCCGGAGCCGGGCGCGACCTCCTAGATGCGCGGAAACCGGGCAGGCAGGGCGGGGCGCCGCTGACGGCGCGCCTGCGCTCTGGCATCGGCCTCGGGCTGCTTGTATGAAGCTCGCGCAAGGAGACAGGCATGCCCACCATTACCCCCCAACCCGGCATCATGGACATCGCGCTCTACGAGGGCGGGCAGTCCCATGTCGACGGCGTGAGCGATATTCTCAAGCTCAGCTCGAACGAGAACCCTTTCGGTCCCAGCCCGAAGGCGAAACAGGCGATTTCAGAGGCCGTCTCCGAGGTCCATCGCTATCCCAACACCGACCATGCCCCGCTGCGCGAAGCGATCGGCGAGGTGCACGGGCTCGACCCCGAGCGGATCATCTGCGGCGTCGGCTCCGACGAGATCCTGCAATTCCTCTGCCAGGCCTATGCCGGGCCCGGCGACGAGGTGGTCCACACCGAACACGGCTTCGCCATGTATCGCATCCTCGGACTGGCCGCGGGGGCGACGCCGGTCGAGGCGCCCGAGCGCGAGCGCGTGACGGATGTGGATGCGCTGCTCG
Organism: uncultured Tropicimonas sp.; assembly: GCA_947497945.1. GTDB lineage: Bacteria > Pseudomonadota > Alphaproteobacteria > Rhodobacterales > Rhodobacteraceae > Tropicimonas. The sequence goes on from CANMIP010000007.1 coordinate 15,920, forward strand.
CCGTCTGCACCGAGCGCACGAAGCTGGTCTTCATCGCCAACCCGAACAACCCCACCGGCACCATGATCGGCGGCAACGACATGGCGCGGCTGGCCGATGGCATCCCCGAAGGCGCGATCCTCGTGCTCGACGGCGCCTATGCCGAGTTCGTCGATGGCTATGACGGTGGTGTCAGCCTCGTCGATGCGCGCGACAACGTGATCATGACCCGCACCTTTTCCAAGCTCTACGGGCTTGGCGGGCTGCGCATCGGCTGGGGTTATGGGCCGAAGGAGATCATCGATGTGCTCAAGCGCATCCGGCAGCCCTTCAACCTCTCCGAGATCCAGATGGCGGCGGCCATTGCCGCGATCCGCGACCGCGATTATGCGGCGCGCTGCGTGGCCGAAAATGCGCGGATGCGGGTCTGGCTTTCCGAGCAGTTGGCCGCGCTCGGCATCCCCTCGGACACGAGCCTCGCCAATTTCGTCCTCGCCCGCTTTGCCGACCAGCAGGAGGCGGAGGCGGTGGATGCGCATCTCAAGTCCTGTGGCGTGATCGTGCGCCGGGTGGCGGGCTACGGCTTGCCCAACTGCCTGCGCATCACCGTGGGCGACGAGGCCGGTTGCCAGCGCGTGATCGATGGCATCCGTTCTTTCCAGGAGAGCCGCGCATGAGCCGTATCTACGACCGCGTCGCCTATATCGGGCTGGGCCTCATCGCGTCCTCCATGATCCATGCCGGCCGGCGGGCCGGGCTGCAGGGCGAGGTTGTCGGCACCGCCCGCTCGCCCGAGACCCGCGCCATCGCACGGCAGGACGGGCTCTGCGATATCGTGACCGACACCGCGGCCGAGGCCGTCCGGGACGCCGATCTGGTCGTGCTCTGCGTGCCCGTGGGCGCCATGGGCCGGGTTGCCGCCGAGATCGGTCCGCATCTGAAACCGGGGGCCACGGTCTCCGATGTCGGCTCCGTCAAACGCGCCGTGATCGACGCCGTTGCGCCGCATCTTCCGGAGGGCGTCCATTTCATCCCCGCCCACCCGCTGGCGGGCACCGAGCATTCCGGCCCCCGCTCCGGCTTTGCCGAGCTTTTCGAGAATCGCTACACGCTGATCGTCCCCGATGGCGAGGTCGACCCGACCGCACTGGCCCGGCTGGAGCAGTTCTGGATCGGCATGGGCGCCAATGTCGAGATGATGGAGCCCGAGCATCACGACCTCACCCTCATGGTCACATCCCACGCGCCACACCTGATCGCCTATACGATGGTCGGCGTGGCCGACGACCTGCGGCGAGTGACCGACAGCGAGGTCATCAAGTATTCCGCCGCCGGTTTCAGGGACTTCACCCGGATCGCGGCCTCCGACCCGACCATGTGGCGCGACGTGTTCCTCAACAACAAGGAGGCCACGATGGAGATCCTCGGTCGCTTCATCGAGGAGTTGATGAGCCTTCAGCGCGCCATCCGCACCGGCGATGGCGACCACCTGCACGATTATTTTACCCGTACACGCGCCATCCGCCGTGGTATTATCGAAGCAGGGCAGGATACCGATGCACCCGATTTCGGACGGGGCGCGAAGGGAGCAGGAGAATGACGGCAGGGCTCCGCAACATGGCAAGGCGAGGTGGGCGCAAGCGCGGATTCGCACGGCTTTCGCTGGTGGCCGCGGCCCTCTTCGGGGCCGGGATCTCTGCGGCCGAGGCGCCCTCGAGCAGCCTGCGGCCGCCGGCTCGCCCCGGCAATGAGGTCCAGGCGGCGCCTGTCGACCTGGCCGCATTGGCAAGCAGAGCGATCGAGACCGCCGAGCCCACGCCTGAATCGATCGACCGTGTGCAGGTCACCGACGCCGGCATCCGCGTCCAGATCGGCGCGGAGATCCGTCCGCGCCCGCGCGGCGGCGTCTTCACCAGCGAGACGATTCCCGGCGATTCCGCGATCCAGGTCGCGCGGCAGGTCACGCGCGTGCATTACAATGCCGAGATCCGTCCCAACCCGCGCCCGGCCCATCCGCTGGCCGATTACACGGTCACCCTCGCCTCCGCGATGGCGGCCTCCGCGCATGGCGTTCCTGCGCCCAGGGCCCGCCCGGCCGGTTTCGCCAAGCTTTTCCAGAAGCGCGACCGGACCAGCTATTCGAAGAAGGGTTCGGTCTGCGGGGTCAACGCGATCAAGGGCACGACGCAGCAGAGCTTCGGCAATCCCGGCGGCGGCTGCGGGATCTCCAGCCCGGTCAAGGTCACGGAGGTCTCCGGCGTGCGCCTGAGCACCGCCGCAACGATCGACTGCAAAACGGCCAAGGCGCTGAATTCCTGGGTGCAAAAGGGGATCAAGCCTGCCTTCGGCCGGAAGGGTGGCGGGGTGAAGGAGATCAAGGTCGTCGCCAGCTATGCCTGCCGCAGGCGCAACAACCGGCCCAGCGGCAAGCTTTCCGAACATGCCAAGGGTCATGCGGTCGATCTCGCCGCGATCCGGCTCAATGACGGGACGGAAGTCTCGGTGCTCAAGGACTGGCGCTCCAAGAAATGGTCCAAGGCGATGCGCAATGTGCACAAATCGGCCTGCGGACCGTTCGGCACCGTGCTCGGCCCGAATGCGGACCGCTACCACCAGGACCATTTCCACGTCGATACCGCGCGCTATCGCAGCGGCACCTATTGCCGCTGATCGGCTGACGCCCCGTCACCATCTCGTGACAGGGCTGACACAGGGCTTGGGGCAGGCGTCGGGAAGGCCCATGCTCTTGGGGACCGCAACATCCCGGATCCGATCCCATGGAACGCATAACCTTCACCGGCGCGCAGGGCCACGAGTTGGCCGCGCGCCTCGACCGCCCCGAGGGGCCGCACCTGGCGACGGCCATCTTCGCGCATTGCTTTTCCTGCTCCAAGGACATCGCCGCCGCGCGGCGGATCGCGCAGCGGTTGGCGACGATGGGAGTCGCCGTGCTGCGGTTCGATTTCACCGGGCTTGGCCATTCGGATGGCGAGTTCGAGAACACGACCTTCACCTCCAATGCCGGCGACCTCACAGCGGCGGCTGCCTACCTGGCTGACCGCGGCATGGCCCCGGGTCTGATGATCGGCCATTCGCTGGGCGGGGCGGCGGTGCTGCGGGCGGCCGGCGCGCTCGAGAGCGTCCGGGCGGTCGTGACGCTGGGCGCGCCCTTCGATCCTGGCCATGTGACCCATAATTTCCACGACGCGTTGCCCGAGATCGCCGCGCGTGGCGCGGCCGAGGTGATCCTCGGCGGGCGTCCGTTCCGGATCGGGCAGGATTTCGTCGAGGATGCCATCGAGGCCGACCTGACGGCGGACATCGCCGGGCTGCACAAGGCGCTTCTGGTGATGCATGCGCCGTTGGACGATGTCGTCTCCATCGACAACGCCACCGCGATCTTTTCTGCCGCGCGCCACCCCAAGAGCTTCGTCACGCTGGACGATGCCGACCACCTGCTCAGCCGTGCCCGCGATGCCGAATATGCCGCTGAGGTGATCGCCGCCTGGGCCGGCCGCTATCTCGACCTGCGTCCGCCCGCGCCGCCCCCCGGCGCGCCGGAAGGCATCATCCGCGCCTCCGAGGCCGACCCGGCGGGGTTCCTGCAGGACATCAATGCCGGTCCGCGCCATTACCTGCGCGCCGACGAGCCGAAAGCCTATGGCGGCACGGATCGCGGCATGACGCCCTATGGGCTGCTCTCCGCGTCCCTGGCGGCCTGTTCGTCGATGACGATCCGCATGTATGCGCGCCGCAAGGGCTGGCCGCTGGAGCATGTCTCGGTCGATATCAGCCATGAGAAGGTTCATGCGCAGGACAGTGACCTGACCGGGCCAAACCGGATCGACCTGTTCCATCGCCGGATTCGCCTCGACGGCCCGCTCTCGGCGGAACAGCGCGCCCGGCTGATGGAAATCGCCGATCGCTGCCCGGTTCACAAGACGCTGGAAGCCGGGGCCGAGGTCCGGACGCGGGAAGTGGTGCGTTAGAGGAAAGGCCCGGGGCACCGTACCGTGACTTGGGTTCGGAGGAGAGGGCAGCATGCGCCCCGGGAAGTATGTCCGGTGCTCGAGCTGGCGCCGGTGTACACCCTATCTGGGAAGCCTTCGCGCCGGCGGGGAGTCGCGCAGTCAGGGGACAAGGCGGAACTGCGTCCACCTGCTCTGGACAAGCCGGGCGGCTGAGGTCACTGTCGCGCCGACCCTGAGGAGAAGCCGAAGACAATGCCCCCCCGCAAGATCATCATCGACACCGATCCCGGCCAGGACGACGCCGTCGCTATCCTGCTCGCCCTGGCCTCGCCGGAAGAGCTGGAGGTGCTGGCGATCACGGCCGTGGCCGGAAACGTGCCGCTGGACAAGACATCGCGCAATGCCCGCGTGATCTGCGAGCTGGCCGGCAAGCCCGATGTTCCCGTGCATGAAGGCTGCGACCGGCCGATGGAGCGCGTCCTGGTCACCGCGGAGCACGTTCATGGCGCCAGCGGGCTGGACGGGATCGAGCTGCCGGAGCCGACGATGCCGGTGGCCGATCTGCACGCGGTCGAGGCGATCATCCACCATGTCCGTCGCGAGCCGCGCGGGTCCGTGACGCTCTGCCCGCTCGGCCCGCTGACCAATGTGGCCACCGCGCTGACCCGCGCGCCCGATATCGCGGAGCGACTGGCCGGGATCGCGCTCATGGGCGGCGCCTATTTCGAGGTTGGCAACGTCACGCCCGCGGCCGAGTTCAATATCTATGTCGATCCGGAAGCCGCAGATATCGTTATGAAATCCGGCGTGGACATCACCATCCTTCCGCTCGACGTCACGCATAAGGCGCTGATCACGCGCGACTGGCTCGACCGGATCGAGGCCCTCGGCACACCGGTTTCCAAGGTCGTCTGCGCCTGGCTCGATTTCTACGAGCGTTTCGACGTGGAGAAATACGGGGGCGCCGGCGGGCCGTTGCATGACCCCTGCGTCATCGCCTGGCTGCTGCGTCCGGAGCTGTTTTCCGGCCGCCGGATCAATGTCGAGATCGAATGCCAGAGCGACCTGACGCGCGGCATGACCGTGGCCGACTGGTGGGGCGTGACCGACCGTGCGGCCAATGCGCTCTTCATCGGCGATATCGACGCGGACGGCTTCTTCGACCTTCTCGCCGAGAGGGTGGCACGGCTGTGAGGGTCGAGATCGCCAGCTATGATCCGGCCTGGCCGGACCAGGCCGACCATGAGGCCGGGCGCTGGAAGACCGCGCTTGGCGCCGCGCTGGTCGAGGTCCACCATATCGGTTCGACCTCGGTGCCCAACCTGGCCGCGAAGCCGGTGCTCGATCTTATCCCGGTCATCGCCGAAGGGGTTGAGCTTGACAGCCTGCAACCTGCTGTACACGCAATGGGCTACGAATGGCTCGGCCCTCATGGCCTGCCGCGCCGTCGCTATTGCCGCCGCTCCAGCGCGACGACGGGCAAGCGGCTGGTCCAGGCGCATATCTGGAGCGAAGGCGACAGCGAAATCCGCCGCCATCTCGCCTTTCGGGACCTGCTGCGGGCCGACCCGCTGATGATGGGGGCCTATGAAACGCTCAAACGGCATTGCGCCTCGCATTTTGGCGATGATCCCGCCGGGTATTGCGATTGCAAGGCTGCGTGGATTGCCAATGCCGAGGCAAAGGCCCTTCGCTATCTGGAAGAGGATGGGACGTGAAGACCAAGCTGCATATGGCGCGGATCGAGGACCTGGAGAGGCTTCTCGGCATGGTCGCGGCCTTTCACGCCGAGTTCGGGATTGTCCAGGATGACGAGACCCGGCTGGCGGCTGTCCTGCCGCTGCTGGAGGGCTCGCCGCTGGGCGTCGTCTACATCCTCGGGCCGCGCAACGCGCCGGTCGGCTATGTCGCGATCAGCTTCGGATGGTCGATCGAGCTGGGCGGGATCGACGGCTATATCGACGAGTTCTGGGTCCGCCCGGCCGTGCGCAACAAGGGGATGGGGGGCGAGGCACTTTCCGCGCTGATCCGGGCTCTGAAGGACGCGGGCGTACGGGCGCTGCACCTGGAGGTCGAGCGCGAGAGCCCGGTCAACAAGCTTTATGAGCGGCTTGGTTTCGAGAAGCGCGAAAAATACTGTCTGATGACATCGGATCTGGCCCGGGCGTGATCCGGTCAACGTGACAGGGTCGAAACTCCGGAAGCCGGGCTGGGCAACCGGAAGCTGCGGGTGCCGGGAGGAGGAGGGGGAACCGGGTCGATCGACGCCAGCCCTTCGGGGACGGCGGAGCCTGTCCGCGGTCCAGGGCCGCGTCCGGCGGCGCGGGAGGCGAATGCCCAGGAACGCACGGCCCTCCTTGGAAGGAAATGGCTCTCCCGGGACGTATGCCGCGATCCCGAGGGCGTGATTGAGACCCACTCCGGAACGTTCCGCCGGCGACCAGGCGGTCAGCGGCACCATGCCGCCTGTTGCCGCGTTGCGGTCCCGGCGCAGTCTCGCCGCATGACCTGTCCGGCGCCTGCTCCCGCAATCCTCAATCATGTCCTGCCAGGCCGCCCTTGGTGCTTGCCGCAGGCTGGCCGGCTGCCCGGCATCGCGCCCATCGAGATGTCCGACTGGCTCTGGCAGCTCGACAGCTATGCCGCCCAGATGGCAGCGCGCGAAGGCTTGCTGGCGGAGCGTCCAGACAAGGTCCACGCGCTCCTGCCGGAGGCCGAACACGCGGCACAGGAGCTGTTCGATCTCGTGTTGCTCCAGCTGGAACACCGCACGGCGTTCCGCCGCGAAGGTGCGTCGATGCGCTGCCCGGATGGTCGCCGTGTTCCGCTGGACCGCGCCGCGCCCCTGTTGACCCTCGGCCGCCTTGTCCAGGAAGATCTCTGCCTGTTGCAGAAGCCCGTCGGGGCAGAGGAGCATCTCCTTGTCGGCGCGGTGCTCTGCTTCCCGGCAAGCTGGACCCTGGCCGAGAAAATCGGCCGGCCGATGCTGGCGATCCATCGACCCGTTCAGAGCTATGACGAGACGCTCGCCCGTCGGGTCGCGCGGCTGCTCGACGGCGTGCGGCCAGGCCGGCCGCTCGCCCGCTCCAACGCGCTGTTCTATGATGACCCGGCGCTCTACCAGCCGCGGTCCGAAGCTGATCCGCGCCCGGTCGGCGGGCCGAGCGCGCCGTTCTTCCGATCCGAGCGTCAATGCCTGCTGCGCCTGCCGGAAAGCGGCGCCGTGGCCTTCTCGATCCACACCATCCTGCTTGCGCGCAGCGCCTTGACCGAGGCGGACTTCGCCGTGCTGGACGGCTGAGTTCAGGGCGCGGCGGGAACGGGGTGGCCGTCCTTCATCTCGACATGAACCGTCAGGCCTTGATCGCCGTTTTCACTCAGGCGAAACCGTTCCCCCGGTGCCGTCGCGAAGGTCAGGCCGCCCCCCGCAGCCGTCTTGTCCGCACGCAGATGGGAGACGAGGGCCAGCAGGCGCGGCATCAGCCAGGCGAACTCCACCGGGGCCGGCGCCGACCGCAACCGCTGGCCGACCAGATCCTCCGCCCCCGCCACGTCCAGCGACAGCCAGTCCCAGCGGCCCGCATGCCGGATTTCCGGCCTTGGATGCAGGAAGAGGGGCAGGGGGAAGAGCATTCGCGACATCGCTCCGAAACGGTCCGCACTCAGGAATTGCTCCGACTGCGCCCAATGCACCGCCAGGGTCGCATTCTCCTGCGCGAGCCGGGTCGTGCTGTGGTGGCAGAGGATCAGCAACTGGTCGAAGCTGTCCTGTGTCGCCGGAGGCGCGGCGTCGGCAGGGGCCGGCTCCGCGCCGGTGCCGACGGTCACGGTCACCGCCGCACGATGCTGCGCAATCGCGCTGCCCGGGTCCTCGCGCAACAGCGGCAGGAGCCCGGACGCGAGTGCCTTCTCGAACCTGTTTCCGGCCACGGGCAGGTCGCGCGGTTGCACCAGCACATGCGCCAAAGGGGCCGAAAGCAGCGGTGCGCCGCGCCATGTCCGGCAGGAGAGCTCCTCGAAATCCGGCCCCATCCGCGCCGCCAGCGCCTTGCACAGCGCCTCGCTGTCAATCTTCGCGGGACGGGACAACAGGAGCGTTGCCGTGATCGAGGAGGGCAGGGGCATTGGGGGGAGTCGCAGCTGGGAACGGATGCCATCCATCCTGCCGCGCGACTTGGGTAAGAATGCGGCAGCGTCGGGTTTTTCGCGGGCCGGCGCGTCAGACGGAACTGAGATAGAGGCTGGTCTCGCTGTTGAGCACCCCGTCGGTGAGCCGCACTTCACGCAGCACGCGATCGAAATCGGAGAGCGAGCCGGCCTGGATCTCGGCCACGAGGTCCCATTTCCCATTGGTCGTGTGGAGCTGTTGCAACTCCGGGATGCCGCGCAGGCGCCGGATCACCTCCGTGGTCGACTTGCCGACGACCTCGATCATCATCACCGCCCGGATCGCTTCCGTATCGGCATCCTCCCGGACCCGCACCGTGAAGCCCAGCACGGTGCCCGAGGCCAGCATTCGGTCGAGCCTGTTCTGCACCGTCCCGCGCGAGACGCCGAGGATCTCGGCCAGTTTCGACAGCGGCGCGCGGCCGTCCCGGCGCAGGATGGCGACAAGCTCGCGGTCGAGCGCGTCGAGAGCTTGCTTGGCTTCGGTCTTGGGGGGCATTTCTGTCAAAATGTGAGTTCGGTCGATCAATTTGTAAGATGGCTTGTGAAATATTGCAAGAATTTGCGATTTAGACAGAATTTTGAGCGGGATATCCTTCCAGGATCAATTCCGCCAGATGCCAGACCCAGCGAAAGGCCGCCTGAATGTCCTTCGATTCCTCGCCGATCAAGTCGCTCAACCTCGTCCCCTTCGTCTCGGTGGACGACATGATGCACACGGTGCTCGATATCGGCGTGACCGAGATGATCACCGGGATTGCCGGCTATATCGAGCAGGATTTCGCCCGCTGGGAGCTCTTCGACAAGACGCCGCGCGTCGCCGCGCACAGCTCCGTGGGCGTGATCGAACTGATGCCGACCTCGGACGGGGTGGAATATGCGTTCAAATACGTGAACGGCCACCCGAAAAACACCCGCGAAGGGCTGCAGACAGTCACGGCCTTCGGCGTGCTGGCCGATGTGGATTCGGGTTACCCGGTGCTGATCTCGGAGATGACCATCCTGACGGCGCTGCGCACGGCGGCAATGTCGGCGGTCGCGGCGCGCCCGCTGGCGCTGGCGGGGGCCGACACGATGGCGATCATCGGCAATGGCGCACAGTCCGAGTTCCAGGCCATCGCCTTCCAGGCGCTGCTCGGGATCAACAAGCTGCGGCTCTACGATATCGACCCGGTGGCGACCGAGAAATGCGCCGCCAATCTCACCGGGCGCGGCTTCGAGATCGTGAAATGCCGGAGCGGCGAAGAGGCGGTCGAGGGCGCTCAGATCATCACCACCGTCACCGCCGACAAGCAATGCGCCACCATCCTGACCGACAACATGGTGGGAGCGGGCGTGCATATCAACGCGATCGGCGGCGATTGCCCGGGCAAGACCGAGCTGCACAGGGATATCCTTCTGCGCTCCGAGATTTTCGTTGAGTTTCCGCCGCAGACCCGGATCGAGGGCGAGATCCAGCAGCTCGACGCCGATCACCCGGTGACCGAGCTCTGGCAGGTCCTGATAGGGCAGCAAGCGGGACGCAGTTCCGAGCGGCAGGTGACGCTGTTCGACTCCGTCGGCTTCGCCATCGAGGATTTCTCTGCGCTGCGCTTCCTGCGCGACCAGCTCGAGCGCACCGGCCGCTATGAAAATCTCGACATGATCGCCGATCCGGACGAGCCGCGCGATCTTTTCGGGATGATCCAGCGGGCGGCCGCAACGCGATGATGGAAGCGCATCTGCGCCGTTCCGTGCAGGCGCCGGGCGCGGTTGTCATGATCCGCCCGCATCACTTCTGTCCCAATCGCGAGACTGCCGAGGACAATGCCTTTCAGCAGGATGCCTCGCATCTCGACCGGGCCGATGTCGCGCGGACAGCCTTTGACGAGGTGACACGGGCGGCCGCGACGCTGGAGGCGGCCGGGGTGCGGGTCCATGTCTTCGAGGACGAGACGGAGGCGACGCCGGATTCGGTCTTCCCGAATAACTGGTTTTCCACCCATCCGGGCGGCCATGTCGCGATCTACCCGATGTTTGCCGAGACCCGCCGGGCCGAGCGGCGCGCGGATGTGACCGAGCTGCTCAAGCGCGACTACCGGGTGCAGGAGGTCGTGGATTATTCTGGGCTGGAGCCGGACGGGCTGTTCCTTGAAGGGACAGGGGCGATGGTGCTCGATCATATCGACCGGGTGGCCTATGTCGTGCGCTCGAACCGGGCCGACCCGATCATCCTCGAACGCTTTTGTTCGCATTTCAAATACGAGCCGATGGTGTTCGATGCGCATGATGCGCGGGGCGTTCCGGTCTATCACACCAATGTGCTGATGTGCATCGCAACCGAATTCGTGATGGTCGGGCTCGACATGATGGTCGACGATGCCCGCCGCGCGCATATCCTCGAGCGTTTCGAGGAATCCGGTCGGCAGGTGATCGCACTCAGCAATGCCCAGATCGCCGATTTTGCCGGCAATGCCATCGAGCTCCAGGGAGATGCCGGGCGCGTGCTGGCCCTGTCGGCCCGGGCCCTCGGCGCGCTGCGCCCGGAACAACGCACCATTGTCGAGCAGAGCGCCAGGTTGCTTCCGCTTGAGGTCCCGACGATCGAGATGGCGGGCGGATCTGTCCGGTGCATGTTTGCCGGCGTGCACCTGTCGCATCGCTGATCCGCTGCGATCCTTTCCGGATGGAAGGAGAGCGTGCGGCGGTCCGCCGCCGCATCGCTTCGGCCCGATTGCCGCCCGGCCCCGAAGGGCGGGCTTGGGCAGGCGGCACGCGCCTATCGCCTCGTCACATATCTCTGAAAAGAATGGCTGCGATCTCGAAATGCCGGGCGGGCATTTCGCGCGGCCCAAGACCCGGAAAATCGTGTCCGAGGTCTCGTCACTGGCAGAAGACCGCGATGAACCGGGGCCAGGGCCAGCCCCGGGAACGGGATTACTCCGCCGCTTCCGGGGAGTTCGTTCCGTCGCCGGAGGAAGCTGCTGCCTCGCCGGGATCGGAGGTTTCCGGCGCGGGCTTTGCCTTTGGCTTGCGGGTCCGCTTCGGCTTGGGGGCGGCCTCGGCGGCCTGCTCTTCGCCGCCGGCTTCCGGCGCATCTGCCTTCGGCTTGCGGGTCCGTGGGCGGCGCGGCTTGGGTTTGCTTTCCTCTGCCGCGGCAGGGGCGGCGTCCGGCTGCGGTTGCGGCTCGTCTTTCCTCGAAGGGGTGTCGATCAGCAGGTCCGGCTGGGGCGGGCTCTGGATCTCGTCCTCGATCACATCGGGACCACCGCTTCCGACCGGTTCCACCGATTGCAGCGCTTCGGGTTCGGACTGGTGCGGGCGCGGTTGGTGCTGCGGCTGCGGCTGCCCGCCTTGCGGATTTGCGCCGCCAGGCTGGTTGCCGGTATTGTCGTGCCGGTCGCGTTGCCGGTCGCGCTGCTGCTGTTCCTGCTGCTCGCGGCGGGCTTCCTGCTCACGTTGCGCTTCGCCCAGCATGCGGGTGTAATGCTCCGAATGCTGTTGGAAATTCTCCATCGCAACGCGGTCATTGCCGAGCGCGGCATCGCGGGAAAGCTGGTTGTATTTGTCGATGATCTGCTGCGGGGTGCCACGCACCTTGCCTTCCGGGCCGGAAGAATCGAAGACCCGGTTGACGATATTTCCCACCGAGCGCTGGCGGTTCGACTTGGAACGCGAACGTGACTTGGATGATCTCATTGTTTTGTACGTTTCCGCCTTGTTGCGGGCTCCGGACCTTGTTTTCGGCTTGCGGAAGAAGTCTCCGCCGGGTGGTCCAAATTGTTGTGACTATCTGCGCGGGGGGCCGTTCGCCCAACGCTCCGTGCTAGGTCTGATTGGCATGGGCTGGCGACGGTGACAAGGGAAAATCCGTTCATGCGATGCCAAACTGCCTGTTTTGGCAGATAAACGTCACCTTTTGGCGACTCCCAGACGCGCGGACACGACCCGGTCCCTGCCATCCATGTCGGGGCGGATGGCGATATCGTCAAGCCCTGCCGCCTCAAAAAGGGAAACAACGCAAGCGCCCTGGCTGGGGCCGATCTCGACAATGAGCCGACCGCCCGGAACCAGATGGTCCGGCGCTCCGGCGGCAATCTTGCGGTAGCAGGCCAGCCCGTCGCCCTCATCCGTCAAGGCGATGCGGGGCTCATGCGACAGCACCTCCTTCTGCAGGCCGGACATCTCCGACAGGGCGATATAGGGCGGGTTCGAGACGATAAGGTCGAACCTGCCGTCAACATCCTGATACCAATCGGAAAGTCTCAACTCGAAGCGGGGGGCGAGGGCATGGGCCTGAGCATTGGTCCGGGCCAGCTCGAGCGCGTCCGCCGAGACATCCACGCCCAGCCCGACGGCCTGCACCCGCTCCGCCAGCAGGGTCACGAGGATGCAGCCGGAACCGGTGCCGAGATCCAGAACGCGGGCAAAGGGCGCGCGCAGGGCCTCCGCGATCAACTCCTCGGTCTCGGGGCGCGGGTCGAGCACACGGGAATCGACCGAGAATCGCCGTCCCCAGAAGTCGCGATAGCCGCGGATATGGCTCAGAGGCTCGCCGGTCCGGCGACGGCGGCACATGTCCAGGGTCGCCGCGAGATCGTCCGCGTCGAGCGGGTCGGGCAGATGCAGGGAGAGCCGTGACGGATCGAGTCCCAGCTGGTGCGCGAGCAGCAGGCGCGCCTCGCGGGCCGGACTGTCGATCTCGCCTTCCGACAGGTCGCGGGCAAGCGCCGCGAGACCGTCCTGGATTGTCCGCATCGCCCGCTTACCCGTCCAGGTCGGCCAGCTTGCGGGCCTGGTCATCCGCGGTGAGCGCATCGATCACCTCGGAAAGGTCGCCCTGCATGACCTGGTCGAGCTTGTAGAGCGTGAGGTTGATCCGGTGGTCCGTCATCCGGCCCTGCGGGAAGTTGTAGGTCCGGATGCGTTCGGAGCGGTCGCCGGAGCCGACCTGCGAGCGGCGGTCGGCGGCGCGCTCGTCATCGGCCTTCTGGCGCTCGGCGTCGTAGAGCCGCGCCCGCAGCACCTGCATGGCGATCTCGCGGTTGCGGTGCTGGGACTTCTCCGAGCTGGTCACGACGATGCCGGTCGGCAGGTGGGTGATGCGCACGGCGGAATCGGTGGTGTTGACATGCTGTCCGCCGGCCCCGGAGGCGCGCATCGTGTCGATGCGGATGTCGGTTGCGGGGATGTCGATATCGACATCCTCGGCTTCCGGCAGCACGGCGACGGTGGCGGCCGATGTGTGGATGCGGCCACCGGATTCGGTCTCGGGAACACGCTGGACACGGTGGACGCCGGATTCGTATTTCAGCCGGGCAAAGACGCCTTCGCCCTGGACATGGGCGACGGCCTCCTTGATGCCGCCAAGCTCGCTCTCCTGCGCCTCGATCAGCTCGAATTTCCAACCCTGCGCCTCGGCATGGCGCTGATACATGCGCAGCAGGTCGCCGGCGAAAAGCGCCGCTTCCTCGCCGCCGGTGCCGGGGCGGATCTCGATCATCGCCGGGCGGGCATCGGCGGCGTCCTTGGGAAGGAGCGCCAGTTGCAGCGCGGCTTCATGCTCGGGCAGCCGGGCGCGCAGGTCGGGCAGCTCTTCCTCGGCCAACTCGCGCATCTCGGGGTCGTCGAGCATCGCCTCGGCCGCCTCGATATCGGCCCGGCAGCGTTTCCAGGCGTCGATCTCGGCCACGACGGGCTTGAGATCGGAATATTCCTTGGCAAGGCGGGCGATCTCGCCCGGCTCGGCGCCGGACGCCATCTTGGCTTCGAGAAACTCGAAGCGTTGGGCGATTTCGTGCAATCTTTCCTCGGGAACCATGGAGCGCTGCGTGCCGGAATGCGCCGGTTTGGTCAAGGGGGCGAGACGTGCTAGGTTTTCTTTCATGGCTAGATTTGTGCTCCTCGCGCTTGCCGTCCTGGCCGGACCCGGCCTTGCGGATGTAACACCCCCCTCGGGCGGGGTGATTGACTGTTACTGCACGGATCGCGCTGGCGAACGGGTCGCGTTGGGCGAGGTGATCTGCCTCCACGTCGATGGCCGGATGTTCCTTGCGCGTTGCGAGATGTCCCTGAACAACCCGATGTGGCGCGAAGTGCAGGAGGGCTGCACGGTTTCGCGCCTGCCCGAGCTTTCTCCCGTCATGACCGCGGAGGCGGAGCGTTCCTGACACCCTGTCCGCTGCTGTCCCGGCGATAGCGCCTGCGCGGAGGGGGCGTGCCGCCGAACGGGGTTCGAGCGGCGGTGGCGCCGCTTCGCGGCGTGGACCGGGCGGCGAATGTCGGGGGAAACCATTCGCGGGATTGAGTTTTTGACGCAAAGCGGGTGTGATTGAGGCAGGGAAGAGTTTGACAGGAGGCCGGTGCCCATGGGCGAAATAGCCCTCACCTACGAGATGATCGTGGTGCTTTGCGTGCTTGGGCTGACGGTTGGGCTCTTCGTGACCGAGGTGGTGCGGGTCGATGTTGCCGCTTTTCTGATCATGGTGCTGCTGGGCTGCCTGGCCTCGCTGCCGGGCCTCTCCCATATCGTCGACGTGAACCACCTCTTCGCGGGGTTCGGCTCCAACGCCGTGGTCTCGATCATCGCGGTGATGATCCTTGGCGCGGGGCTGGACCGGACCGGCGTGATGTCCACCGTTGCCGCCTGGATCCTCCAGGTCGGCGGGCGCACGGAGGGGCGCATCATCCTGCTGATCTCCTCGACCGTGGCGGTGATCTCTTCCTTCATGCAGAATGTGGGCGCAGCGGCGCTCTTCCTGCCGGTGGTCTCGCGGATCTCGGCCCGCACGGAGCTGCCGATGTCGCGGCTGCTGATGCCGATGGGGTTCTGCGCCATTCTCGGCGGGACGATGACCATGGTCGGGTCCTCGCCGCTGATCCTGCTCAATGACCTGATGGAAGGCATCAACCCGACCCTGCCGCCGGAGAGCCAGATGGCCGATTTCAGCCTGTTTTCGGTGGCGCCGATCGGGCTGGCGCTGGTCGGCGCGGGGCTGGTCTATTTCA
This sequence comes from uncultured Tropicimonas sp., assembly GCA_947497945.1. Classification (GTDB taxonomy): domain Bacteria; phylum Pseudomonadota; class Alphaproteobacteria; order Rhodobacterales; family Rhodobacteraceae; genus Tropicimonas. The sequence continues at coordinate 31,024 of CANMIP010000007.1, forward strand.
TCCTCTTCGGCAAGCTGATCCTGCCGGGCAGGACCCTGCGCCCGGAAGAAGGCGGCGCGCGCGGGCGATCCTTGCTGGAATATGTCTCGCGCACCTACGGGATCGACGGGGCGATCCACGAGATTATCGTCCCGCCGGGCTCGATCCTGGTCGGCCAGACCATCGACGACATCCAGCGCGCCATGCGGCTGCAGGTCGTGGCAACGCAATATGAGGGCAAGACCTACACCTCGCCGCCGCGCGATACGGTGCTGGAAGCGCCGGCGCGGCTGGCGATCATTGCCGGGCCGGAGGCGGTGGAGGCGTTCAAGTTCTGCTTCGACCTGGAGGAGGCGCCGGTTCTCGCGGGCTTTGCCGAGGATCTCGGGCCGACACGCGCCGGCATTGCCGAGGTCGTCATCCCGCCCGGCTCCGACGTGATCGGCAAATCGGCGCGGGACCTGTGGCTGCGCAAGGTGCATGGGCTGGCGCCGCTTCTGATGTATCGCGGCGGCAAGGCCTATTCGCGTGAGAATGACGAGGTGGATTTCGGCGAGATCCCCTTTCAGGCCGGCGACACGGTGCTTGGCCATATCGCCTGGGACGCGCTGACCCGTTTGGAGAAGGATCGCGACTTCGTGGTCGTCACGCAGGATTACCCGCGCGAGACCGTCCGTCCGCAGAAGGTCGGCTGGGCGCTGGCCTTCTTCGCGCTGGCGATCACGCTGGTGCTCTTCACCGATATGCGCCTGTCGCTCTGCCTGCTGGTCGGGGCCATCGGCATGATCCTGACCAACGTGCTCTCCATCGACGAGGCCTACGAATCGGTGAGTTGGAGCACGGTCTTCCTGCTGGCGTCGCTCATTCCGCTGGGCCAGGCGGTCCAGAGCACGGGCACGGCTGAATGGATCGCCCACCAGGCGCTGATCGTGCTCGACGGGATGCCGGTCTGGGTCGTGCAGGCCGGGGTGGCGATCCTGTCCACGGTCTTCACGCTGGTCATGTCCAATGTCGGCGCCACGGTCCTGCTGGTGCCGCTGGCGGTCAATATCGCGCTCGGGATCGGCGCCGATCCGGCGCTCTTCGCGCTGACCGTCGCGATCTCGACCTCCAACTCCTTCCTGATCCCGACGCATCAGGTGAACGCGCTGCTGATGGGGCCGGGCGGCTACACGGTGCGCGATTTCATCCGGGCCGGCGGGATCATGACGGTGGTCTTCCTCGTGGTGTCACTGGGAGCGCTCAACCTGTGGTATTGAGGTGATGGCGGCCGGATCGATCCGGCGTCGCGGGACGGGCGCTAGAAGAACGCCCGCCGCACGAGGTTCAGGCCCGCAATGATCAGCACCAGCAATGTCAGCCGCCGGAACGCCGCCTGGTCCAGCCGGTCATGGATGCCCTGCCCGAGCCGCATCCCGAGCAGCGCCGGCAGGACCATCGCCGCCGAGAAGGGCAGGGTCTGCGCGTTCAGCACGCCGGTCTGCAGATGGGTGAGCAGCAGCAGGATGGCGCCAAGCCCGAAAGCCACGCCAAGCACGCGGAGCTGATCCCCCTTGGGGGTCTCGATGGCGGTGAGATAGAGCACGAGTGGCGGACCCCAGACGCCCGAGACGCCACCGACAATGCCCGACAGCGCGCCGAGGCAGATCTCGGCGAAGGTGCGGCGATGATCGGGGATGTGCGGATGCAATCCGGCGAGCTGCATCAGGCCGAATCCCGTGATCGGGACGCCGATCATGGCGAAGAGCAGGCGTTCGTCGATGACGCGGACGAGCTGCGCCGAGGCGATGAGGCAGAGCCCGCCAATGCCGAGATAGACCCGGTAGCGCCGGATCGTGGAGATCACGGCGCTCGGCCCGTCGCGGAAGGCCTGGAAACCGTTTGTGATCACGGTCGGCAGGATCAGCGCGACCAGCGCCATCTGCGGCGAGAGGAAGGCCGCGAGCCCCGAGACCATGATCATTGGCATGGCAAAGCCGGTGGCGCCCTTCACGAAGGCTGCCACCAGCGCCACGCCGCAGGCCAGCGCGAAGAAGAGGGGCGTCAGCCCGCCCATGAACAAGCTCGGATCCATTATTCGGCGAATATCGCATTGAAACTCTCGCTGCACCCGCTAAATGGTGGCGACATATTGAGACGAAACGCCATGTCATATTGAAATTATGTTGCGCTGCACCTGCAAAGTGACTATCACCATCCGAAACCCGATGATCGAAGGATTCGAGCCATGCCGCATGATGGACAGGACCTGCCCCAGAGCCCCATTCTCGACAACCTGCTGACGCTGACCCGTGCGGCGATCCCGCCCGTGAAGGAGCTGGTCGAAGCGGCGACCGCAGCCGTGCGGGCGCGGGTTCTCGATGGCGGGCGCGTTTCCGGCGCGCTGCTAGAGCAGAACCAGACCGCCGCCCATGCGCTGGCCTGGCTGGCGACCTATGGGCAGTCGCTCGAGCAGATGCAGGCCTGGGCCGAGCGGCTTGAGGCCGAGGGCAAGTTCGGCGAGATCGAGCAGCTCATCCACCAGATCGCCTTTGGCGAATACCTGCTGCAGATCCAGGGCGGCATCCCGATGTCCCAGGGCGAGATCGTCCGGGTCCGCGATATGGGGCTGGACGAGCTGGAGGACCTGCAGCGGCTGCATTCGACCGAGATCGCCGCGCTCTGCCAGAACGGCAACAGCCAGCGCGCGCGGACGCGGCTTGTCGAGCTGATGCAGGAGCAATCGGCCAATATCACCGTCGGCGCGACGGGGCTTGAGGACGAGCTGGAGATGATCCGCGAGCAGTTCCGCCGCTACGCGGTGGACCGCGTGGAGCCGAACGCGCATGAGTGGCATCTCAAGGATGAGCTGATCCCGATGGAGATCATCGAGGAACTGGCCGAGATGGGCGTGTTCGGACTGACCATCCCGGAGGAATATGGCGGGTTCGGGCTCTCGAAAGCCTCGATGGTGGTCGTTTCCGAGGAGCTGTCGCGCGGCTATATCGGTGTCGGTTCGCTGGGCACGCGTTCCGAGATCGCCGCCGAGCTGATCCTCGCCGGCGGCACGGATGCGCAGAAGGAATACTGGCTGCCGAAGCTTTCGAGCGCCGAGATCCTGCCCACGGCCGTCTTCACCGAACCCAATACCGGCTCCGATCTGGGCAGCCTGCGCGCCCGCGCCGTGAAGGACGAGACTGGCGATTACAAGGTGACGGGCAACAAGACCTGGATCACCCATGCCGCGCGGACGCATGTGATGACGCTGCTGGCCCGGACCGATCCGGAGAGCACGGATCACAAGGGGCTGAGCATGTTCCTGGCCGAGAAGATCCCCGGCACCGAGGAAGACCCGTTCCCGACCGAGGGCATGACAGGCGGCGAGATCGAGGTGCTGGGCTATCGCGGCATGAAGGAATACGAACTGGGCTTCGACAATTTCCACGTCAAGGGCGAGAACCTGCTTGGCGGTGTTGAAGGGCAGGGCTTCAAGCAGCTGATGAAGACCTTCGAGGCGGCGCGGATCCAGACCGCGGCGCGGGCCATAGGCGTGGCGCAATCGGCGCTCGATATCGCGACGCAATATGCCCAGGACCGCAAGCAGTTCGGCAAGGCGCTGATCGCCTTCCCGCGCGTCTCCGGCAAACTGGCGATGATGGCGGTGGAGATCATGGTGGCGCGTCAGCTGACCTATTTCTCCGCCTGGGAGAAGGATCACGACCAGCGCTGCGACCTGGAGGCCGGGATGGCCAAGCTGCTGGGCGCACGGGTCGCCTGGGCGGCGGCCGATAACGGGCTGCAGATCCATGGCGGCAACGGGTTTGCCTGTGAATATGCGATCAGCCGGGTGCTCTGCGATGCGCGGATCCTCAATATCTTCGAGGGCGCCGCCGAGATCCAGGCCCAGGTGATCGCCCGGCGCCTGCTGGGATAAGGCGGCGAAACCTCCGCATCGAGAAGTGATTTTCCGTCAACGGCCGTCCCATTGGGGCGGTCGTTGCGCCTTTTACGCTTGAACAGTGGAGGTCGGTTTGCCGGTCGAAGGCAATCGAAGGGGGCAAGTTTTTGAAATAATGGGGCAAATTGGCGGCTGCGGGTCGCGCGGCTTGCATCTGCCGAAACGGACCCAATCTGCGGCTGGAATCGCGCAGGAGAGGGGACAGAATATTCGAACGTGCCTGGCAGGCCACCATGATCGCCGCCGCCCGCTCAAAGCGCCTCAAGAGCTTGATGCAGGGAAAGCGCGCGACCTCCTTTCTGGCGTGCCGGTATGTGGCGGGAAAGAGCGTCGCGGAGGCCGTCGTGCGCGCCGAGGCCTTGCAGGCGGAGCAAGGCATCCGGGCCTCGCTCTTCTTCATGGGCGAATATGTCGACAGCCTGGAACTGGTCGAGGAGAATGTCGCCCGCAAGCTGGAGGCGGCGGCAGCCCTGTCGGAGACCGGGCTTGACCTGCATATCTCCGTCGACCCGACATAAATCGGTCATGCGATCGATCCGGCAATGGTCCGGTCGCGAGCCGAGGCGATTGCGCGGGAGATCGCGGCGCGGGCCGGCGGGCGTGGCGGCGTTACCTGCATGATGATCGACATGGAGGATGAAAGCGTCACCGGCCCGACCATTGCGCTGCATGAAGCGCTGGCCGAGATCGGACTGCCGGTGGCGCTGACCTTGCAGGCCTATCTGCGGCGCAGCGAGGCCGACATGGCGGCGCAGGTCGCGCGCGGCGGGCGGGTGCGGTTGGTGCGCGGCGCGTTTGTCGGTCATGAGGCGGTTGCCTTCACGCGGGAGGCGGAGATCAAGCAGAGCTACCGTCGACTGATCGGGCAGATGTTCTCGCCGGAGGCTTTCAAGAGCGGATTCTATCCGATCGTGGCCACGCATGACGAAGCGCTGCACGCCTATGCGATCGAGCAGGCGGAGGCGGGCGGCTGGCCGAAGGACCGCTATGAGTTCGAGATGCTGCTGGGTGTGCGGGAGGAGAGCGCGCGCGCATTGGCGGCGCGCGGGGAACGGGTTCGGCTCTATCTTCCTTTCGGGCGGGACTGGTGGCCCTATGCGGTGCGTCGGATCGGAGAGTATCCGGGCAATGCGCGGCTACTGCTGAGATCGCTTCTGTCGTGAGCAAGGCGCTGGGGCGGAGCGTCATCCGGCAGCGGGAGGCACCCCCTCGGTCCTCGACGCCTTCGGCATCTCGAACCATTGGGGTCGGGCGCGCCTTCGGCGCGTGGACGTATTTCATGATCGGCGAATTCCTTTGATCTGGCGCCCTTGGTGCCTGTCGGGACCGTTGGACGTGGCGATGGATGCGTCCGCGCAGGAGCGGGACCGGATTGGCCGCATTGGCGCCGCGGGCCTTTTGCGGCATGCAGGGCGGCGACCGCGTTGCCGACCATGACACCTGAAAGGGCCCCCAAGATGCTGCCTGCATTTTCCTTCGTCACCGCTTCCGACATCCGTTTCGGCCGGGGAGAAGCCGCGAGGTCGGTGCCAGACCTAGCGAAAATGGGAGACCGGATCCTCTTGGTGACCGGGGCGGAGGCCGCGCGGGCCGACTGGTTGGCCGAGGCGCTTGCCGCGCGCGGCGTGGCGTTGGAGAGGTTCAGCGTTCCGGGAGAGCCGGATCTCGCCCGGATCGAGGCCGGGGTCGCGGTCGCGCGGGAATTCGGCACGCAGGCCGTGATCGCCATCGGCGGCGGTGCGGCCTTGGATGGGGGCAAGGCGATTGCCGCGCTGGCGCCCGCGCCACGCCCGGCGATGGATCATCTCGAAGTGGTCGGCAAGGGGTTGCCGCTTGAGGTGCCGCCCTTGCCCTTCGCCGCGCTGCCCACGACGGCCGGAACCGGTACGGAAGTTACCCGCAACGCCGTGATCTCGGTCCCCGAGGCGCGGCGCAAGGTCAGCCTGCGGGACCGTGCGATGTTGCCCGATCTCGCCATTGTCGATCCCGCGCTGACCGACAGTTGCCCGCGTGGGGTGACGCTGGCGGCCGGGCTCGACGCGGTCACCCAGGTGATCGAGCCCTATCTGTGCACCCGTGCGAACCCGATGACGGACGCGCTCTGCCGGCCGGCCATCCTGAACGGGATGGCGGCCCTGAAGCTGCTCATGGAGGGGGCGCCCGAGGCTCAGCAGGCGGCGCAGGACCGGATGTCCTGGGTCGCGCTTTGCGGCGGGTTGGCGCTGGCCAATGCGGGGCTTGGCGTGATCCATGGCCTTGCCGGACCGTTGGGAGGGCTGTCGGGGGCGGCGCATGGGGCGATCTGCGGCGCGTTGCTGCCGCATGGGCTGGCCCTGAATGCGGCGCGCAGCGAGGACGCGCAGACCCTGTCCCGGATCGAGGAGCTGCGCGGCTGGATCGGACAGGTGCTGGGCTGCGATGCGCCTGCGAGCTTCATGCGGCTCGCCGACTGGTCGCGCGGATGCGGCCTGCTCGGGTTGGACGCGCTCGGGATCTCGGGCGAGCATCGGGAGAAAGCGGCCGAGGCGGCGGCGAGTTCGTCTTCGATGAAAGCCAACCCGGCCCTGCTGACGGCGCCGGAGATGCTGGAGATGATGGCGCAGGCGCGTTAGGGCGTTCGTCATCGCGCATCAGGCTTTGGGCATCTTGCTATCGACGGTGCCAGCGGGGCTGCTAGACTGCGCCATCTACGACGGTTTCGGGAAGACGGGCTCATGAAAGAGGCGCTGCAATGGGTAGGCGACGTGGCCGAGGGGCTGGCGCTCGAAGCTGAGATGTTCACCGCTTCGGAGGCGCTCGTGAATCTCTGGTCGGCCGAGACCGAAGCGCTGGTCTGCCCCCGGGCTTACCGGACCCGGCCGGGATTCGAGCTGGCCGTTTCACGTTCCGGGGAGCGCGGCTGGCCGGTTCATCAGCGCCGCACGGGGGGCGGAACGGTGCCGCAGGGACCGGGAGTGCTGAACCTGAGCTTCGCGGTGACGGTCGGGCGGGGTTTCACGATCGAGGCGGGCTACCTGCTTGTCACCCGGATCATCCGCTCGGTCACCGGAGAGCTGGGGCTGATGGCCCATACCGGCGCCACACCGGGCAGCTTCTGTGACGGCACCTGGAATCTCTCGCTCGACGGGCGGAAATTCGTCGGGACGGCGCAGCGCTGGCGTTCCCGGGGCGGCGGCCGGTCGCGCATGCTGGCCCATGCGCTGATCCTGGCCGAAGGAGAGATCGCGCCGGGGGCCGAGGCGGTGGATGCCTTCCATGCCGATCTTGGACTCGACCCGGTGCGGAGCGAAGTGCACACCACCTTGGCGGCCGAGCTTGGCGGAGACGCGCCCGAAGGGGAGCCGTTCGCGCAGGCATTGAGGGCCGCAACGCTGCGGGAACTGGCTGAGCTGGCGGTGTGAAGCGTCGGGCAGGGGCCCCGGCCAGACAGGGCGCGACGAGACGTGTGCGGATTTTGGGGTGATGCGCTTTTGGGTCCGGAGGCAGGCCGAAGGCGCCTTGCCAGCTCCGAACGGTCCCGGCAGTCCGGTGCAGTGCCACCTTGTGCAACGCTCTGACCTTCTTCGGACATGGCTGGGAGAACGCGCGCTGTTCAAGTGTTGCGGCGTCAGCCCACGCTCCGGCGTCGCAACCGCGCTTGTCGGCGCCGGCTCGGCGGCGCTCGCCGAAGACCCCATCGTCCCCAACTGGGCTGGCGCCTGCTTCCGACGAACCCGACTTCGCCCGGTTCTACCAGCCCGTCGGCGGCGTGCTGCAGGATCCGGAGACCGGAAAGCCGGTGCCGGACAAGGCCACGATGGAAGCCGTGTACCAGTTCTTTGCCGATGCGATGGCGACCGGTGTGACCCGCAAGACCCATATTGGCACCGATTTGAACCAGTGGTCTAACCGGGTCACCAATGGCAAGGGTGCGCCTTGCAATTGGCATTACGCCCGCTCTTCCGGCAAGGATGGTTTCCTTGGCACGATCGAGTTCTCGCCGATCCTCGCTGGCAACGAATCCGGCCGCGCCAACATGATCACCCATCCGCTGGTCTGCCGGATCAACGACCAGACCGAGGACGATCAAGAGGATATCGCGGCCCAGCCGGTCAGGATCGCCTCCGGGCTTCGGAGGAACGCGCTGCACGACCTCCAGCCCGCGCATCTGGACATCACCCAACAGCAGTCGAACGTCGCGCTCGGCGCCAATGACCGTTGGGCCGCCGAGGCCGCCAAACGCCTGCTCGGAACCGCCAATGCGCAGCCGAACCACGTCCGGTTCGACGCCTTCTCCGAAATCATTTGGACAGGTCGCGAAGCGACCTGGACCGGGATCAGGTCCCTGGCCGATGCCGTGGCCGAGGTCGAGCTGAAGGCGCAGCTGGACGACGCGCTGATCTTCTGCTGATCCAGCGAAGAGGGGGGGGGCGGTGTTCCGCCCCTTTGCCGCCGTCCGGCAGGAGGCGGCCAATGAAGGGCATGAACCGTCTCAGGCTGGCATTTCTTCCGCCCGCCCTGATCGTGATCGCCCTCCTCTTTCTCACGCCCGTCATTGTGACCGGGTTCTTCGCCTTCACCAAAATGAGCGCCCAACCGGTGTCACGGGCGGCGACTACAGGTTGAACAAGGCGCCCCACCTGCGGTTGACGATGCGGGGCTTCCCGTCGGCACGTTCGAACATCTTGAAAATGCGGGTTTCCTGGTCGGTACGACGGGCCTCGCCGCGCCGATCGAAATGCACGACCTGGCGTCTGCCGACGCGTCCGACGGGCTGTATGGCGGTGCTTTCTTCGCGGCCCGGCGCGATGTCGAGCGTGCGCCGAAGGATCTCAAGCAGAACCGCATCCGCAAGACCAGGGACCGCAAATCAGCCATCGTGCTGTTCGAACTCTCCATGCTGAACGAGTGCCAAGCCTCCGAAGTCGAGCTCCGCGCCATCCGGCTCCTGCCGCCCGTGCTCCACGTTCTGATGTGGAAACGGTTCACCCGGGATACGGATTTCCTGTCCGCCGTCACTGGGTGGTTTGGCATCAGATCCGAAAATCTGGATGCTGGACAGCGCCACCCATGCCACGACCGCCATCATGCGGATCAATCGAGATACCGGCCTCGAAGGCGCAGGCCGGGTCCGGATCGACATTGCCACCTCGGGGCGCATGGCCTTCGAGATGTTGCAGGAGCGCGCCGGAAGCCGGTTTGCCGTGCTGCGGCCGCGCGGATCCGGTTCTTTGCACAACCGCCCGGTTCGCGCTCGGCTTCCTGGCCGGGCTGCGCCGGCGGCAAGGGGACGAAGTGCCGGATGCGCTCCATTTTCCGGACTTCTATGACATTCCGCAACCCGCCTGGCCGTCCAGCCGCCTGTCGATGGAGCGCCTCTGCTTTGAAGCGGCGTCGGTGGATGCGGTTGCGCTGATCCTCCAGTGCATCGCCGATCCCGCGCGCCTGCGCCGGACCCGGATCTTCCAGATCCGTCCGGCTCATCGGGGGACAACGCGGGACCGACGCCTATGCGACCGGGCCGGGAGCTGGAAGTTGCCGACGCGCTGGCCGAGGAGGCCGGGCGGCTCGCGCAGGATCTGCGCGCCGGCGCGCCACGGCATTTCGTCGAGACGAAGGGTGAGATGGATTTCGTCACCCATGCCGGCACGCAGGTCGAGGCCATGATCCGTCGCCGGATCGTCGGTTTTCATCCCGATGCGGCGATCCTTGTGGCAGGCAAAAGCGGCGCGGCGTCAGTGGCCTTCCGGATCGTCAGCCCGGTCAGATGAAAAAAAATATCTCAAGGGGTTGTCGGGTTGGGGCATGTGCGTCGCGCGGGCGCAGGGCGTCGCGATCTTGCAAGGCGTGATTGCCTGCCCGGGCCTGGGGCGGATCGCGATGGCGGCAAGCGGGGGCGGGGCCGTCCACGATGGGGCGGCCGCGCGGGCGCGGGCCGAGCGGTCGGTTGCGCTCGTGCAGCTTGGATATTCACCCCGGATCGACCTTTCGGAGCAACTTGGCCATGTCGAGCGGGTGATCGCGCGTGGTGCGGATTCCCGCCGGAGCGGCGCGGGTTGTATCGGGCTTCTGAACGTGGCGACGGGCGGGTCGAATATCGATTACGAGAAACAGTACAATCTTTGGGACGTCGCGCCGGGACTGCTCTTCCTAGCCGACATGGGCGGGATCTGCCTGTATGAGCGGCTCGATGCTTTCGTGGCACGAGGGAGCGAGGTGCTCGCCCTCAACTTCGCAGTCTGGCCACAGGTCGAGGTGTGGAAGGCTGCCTTCGACCCTGCGCTCGCAGCGCTGACGGGCGAGGCAGGGCGCCCGGAAAAGGAGGCGCCGGGAGGGGGGAGCGCTTTGCTGGCGCCATTGCGGGTCTTGCAGATCGCCCCGCACCGCGCCGTCCCGATCGCGTCAACGCTCAGGAAATTGCCTGCCGGAACACGCTCGGCGTCGTGCCCGTTCCTTCGCGAAAGGCACGCGACAGGTGGCTCTGGGAGCTGAAACCGCAGGCAGCGGCGACCTGCGCGAACGGCTCGCCGGTACGGATAAGCCCCTTCGCCCGTTCGATTCGCCGCTGCGCGATCCATCTCTGCGGCGAGAGCCCGCTGGTCTCGCGGAAGCTGCGTTGCAGGTGAAACTCGCTGAGCCCGACCAGGGCGGACAGCTCGCGCAGGCGCAGGGTCTGGTCCAGGTTGGCCTCGATGAAGTCGCGCAGACGGGCGAAATGCCGGGGCGAGAGCCCGCCTGAGAGCGGCAATCGGACCTGGTTGGCGAAACGGTCGGAAGACAGGATAGCCGCCACCAACTCGACCGTTGCCGCGTCGGCACGAGCCGGATCGCTGCCCTGGATCGCGGCGAGCAGGGCCCGGAAGGGCAGGGCGAGTTGCTCGGGCTCGACATAGGTCCGCTCGGCCAGTTCCAGCAGGCGAGCGTCCCGGTCGAAGGTTTCGGCGAAGCTGCGGCGCAGTTCTGCGTCCGGCAGGTAGAGATGCAGGAAGATGAAGGGCCGGGTGATGCGCCAGACCGAGCTTTGCCCCTGCGGCATGACGCAGACCGCGCCCGGCCAGCCATGCGCCCGCGCGCCATCGACGCGCCACGTGCCCTCGCCGCCGCGCAGGTAGAAGCTGAACGTATGCCCGGTGGGCTCCTCCACGGAGACCTGGTCGTTCCGGTTGCACCAGATCGTCGTCGAACGGCCAAAGCCAAGTTCCATCCGCGCCAGGGCCCGAGCCGTCGGGGAGGCGGAGAGAAAGCTGGACAGGGGTCTCGACTGGGCGGGCATCGGTTCCGGAGGGGTTCGGGGTGCTTTCGACCGGGATAGCGCCTGTCCGGTTCGACCGCCAAGCGAATCCGCTGCGCGGGGCGTCATTTGCCGCAAGATCATGCAAAACCGGCGCGGCCTTAGCGTCTATCCCGGCAACACCACGAAAGGAATCGCCATGAATGCCGTGCTGTTCGCCACGACCGTCCTGATCTGGGGCACGACCTGGATCGCCATCACCCTGCAGGTCGGACCGGTCCCGGTGGTGGTCTCGGTCTTTTACCGTTTCGCAACGGCAGGCGGGTTGTTCCTGCTCGGGCTGGCGCTGACCGGCCGGCTGCGCCTGCCCGACCGGCGGCACCGGCCCTGGATCCTGGCGCAGGCGCTCTGCCTCTTCAGCCTCAACTTCATCTGCTTCTATGCCGCTGCCGCCTACATCCCCTCCGGGCTGGCCTCCGTGGTGTTTTCCCTTGCAACCCTGTTCAACGCCTTCAACGCGCGTCTCTTCTACGGCGACCGGGTCACCGGGCGGGTGATGCTTGCCAGCGCGCTCGGGGTGCTTGGCCTTGTTTTCCTCTTCGGGCCCGAAATGTCCCTGGATGCCGCCGGCCAGACGCTGCGCGGCGTCGCGCTGGCAGGGCTCGGGACGCTGTTCTTCTCGCTGGGAAACATGGTCTCGCGCCGGAACTCGGCCGCTGGGCTGGGCACTGTTGCGGCGAATGCCTGGGGCATGGCCTGCGGCGCAGTCATCCTGCTGGCGGTGATCCTGGCCAGTGGCACGCCCATGGTGCCCCCCCCGGATGCGACCTATCTCGGCGCCATGCTCTATCTCGCCATCTTCGGGTCCATCATCGCCTTCACCACCTATCTGCTGCTGGTGGCCCGGGTCGGCTCTTCGCGCGCGGCCTATGCGACGGTCTTGTTCCCGATCGTGGCGCTGGCGATCTCGACCGTTTTCGAGGGTTATGATTGGAGCTGGATCAGCGGCGCCGGCCTGCTGCTCGCGCTGCTGGGCAACGCGGTGATGTTTGTCCGCCTGCCAAGTGGACGCCTGCGCGGCCCGGCAGAAAGCTGTGCGAAATAGAACAGGGCCGGCGATCTGCATCGCCGGCCCGCTTGTCTTGCAAGATCGCCGCCGGAAGCTGGCGGCACGAGCCGAAGCCCTGTCCGTGTCAGCTGGCCTGTTTGAGAAAAGCGGTCAGGATGTCCCGCGCGGCCTGAAGGTCGCGACGGTCGGCCATCTCGGTCACGGTATGGATATAGCGGGTGCCAACCACGATGCCGACGGCGCGGGCACCGGCCGCGGCCTGCTGGGCGGCAGCGCCGTCCTGGCCGCCAGCGCGCAGCATGGTGCGCTGGAAGGGGATGTCCTCGGCGCGGGCCAGCGCGTCGAACTCGGCCACCAGCGCGGTGTCGGCGATGAAGGACGTGTCGCGCACATGCAGACCGAAGCCCTTGCCCTGCTCGGTTGTGCGGTCCTGCTCCGGCACGCCGGGCGTGTCGCAGGCCAGCGTGGTATCGACGCCGATGCCGATATCGGGCTGAATCCGGTGCGCCGCGGTTCGCGCGCCGCGCAGCCCAACCTCCTCCTGGCAGGTGAAGGCGACGTGGATCTCGACGTCGTTTGCTGCGTCTCCAAGGCCGCGCAGCGCCTCGATGCCGAGCCAGCAGGCGATCCGATTGTCCAGTGCCTTGGAGACGAATTTCTCGCCCATCTCCAGGAAAGGCTCGTCCATCACCACCATGTCGCCGACCTTCACCCGTTCGGCGGCGGCCTCTCCGAGGCCGGTATCGACGATGAATTCATGCACTTCCGGGACCTTCTTGCGGTCCTCCAGCTTGGTGATGTGCACGCCGGGCCCGGCCGGGTTCATCACGCCCTTGAGGTCGCCCTCATCGGTGCAGACGAGAACGCGGCGCGCGAACAGCGTGCGCGGGTCGAAGCCGCCGACGGGCTGGAGGTAGAGGAAGCCTTCCTTGGAGATGTGGCTCACGAGGAAGCCGATCTCGTCCATATGGCAGAGCAGCATGACCTTTGTCGGGTTTTCCGCGCCGCCGCGCGCGTCGCGCCGGCAGAGCAGCGAGCCCATCGGGTCGGTCTCGACATGGTCGAAGAGGCCCTGGATCTCGGAGAGGATCAGGTTCCGGACCCGGTGCTCATGGCCCGGGACGCCGGGGGTCTCGCAGAGGCGCTTGAGAAGATCGGTGTTCATGCTCGCTCCATTGCTAGGCTACCTTTGCCCAGTGGCATAGGGCCGGCCGGCGCGCTCTGCAACAGGTGCAATGAAGCCACGGATCGGCCGGGTGGCGACGACTTTCGCCGCACTCGCAAGGACGCGCCACGAGGGCTGTACCCTCCTGGAGAGCGCGGGGTGTGACGCTGTGTCCGCGCGCCGGGATCGCCATCGGTCCGTGCAACACTGTCGACTCTGGCGCAGGCCGGGTGGGTCCTGGTCCGGAGCCTGTGTGGAAGGCGCAGTGTTCCAACGCCTCATGACAGCTCCGAACTGAGCCTTCGATTCGCCGCCTGCCAAGAAATCCGGATCCGTAGAGGATGTGGTGGAGGTCCGCAATTGCAGCGGCGACAGGGTTGTCCTCCAGTGGTTTCGTCCTGGCTGTCCGTCGACTGCGCAATACTGCCGCAGAACGGAAATGAGCCAATGACCGCTCCATTTGCAAAATGTCGCCAGAACAGGTCCGGATTTGCGCCGAATTTTCGCCGAATTACGCGGTCTATCTGCAAGCTGAAAACCAAGGCGACGCGTGAATGAACAAGAGCATATACCTTGTATTGGGCGGAGCGCTCATGACCGCAGTGTTCATGCTTCGGTTCGAAGGTATCGACAATTATCTGTACGAAACCCGTGACGACGGGGTGATCACGATGAGCGTCGGCCGGAACCTGGTCGATTATGGTTTTGTCGGCGTGAGCCCGTCGGGCCCAATTGTCGAGGCGTCGTCCAGCCCCGTGCAAATGCTTGTCTATGCCTTCACCTACTGGACAACAGAAGCCTCATACCAATCATTTGCATATGCGCAGACGCTCGTCGCATCTTTTGTCCTCGGCCTGTCTATTCTGGTGGCCCTGGAAACGCCTGTTTCAGCAGGGCTCGTTACCATCGGTCTCTTTTCGCTGATCCTCAGTTTCATTTATCCTTTCTTTTTGTGGCATGGCTCGGGAATGGAAAACCCGATCACGCATGCACTCCTGGTGTCAAGCATTGCCGGAACCACCCGAATGGTAAGAACCGAGCGAGTGTCACTCTGGTGGGCAATCCCGCTGTCATTGGCCTGTTTTGTTCGATTTGAGCTGATGATAACGATCTTTGCCTTGCTGGGATTTTTCGCGATCTATTGGAGAGTCACTTTCCGCAGCATGGACGCATTTCGGCTTCTGCTCCTGGTAGGGCTTTCTTGCCTGGCTGGACACTCATTTCGGATCTATTACTTCGGGTCCTTCTTTCCGAACACTGCTGTCGCACAGGCAATATCTCCCGGCGAACGTCTGGCAATGTTGCTTTCAGGCTCCACGTCCCCCCTGCGAGAAGGGTTCCACATTTCCTGGCATAACTTCCGTGTCGGAGCCTGGTGGCTTGCGTTTGCGAGCCTGCCTTTCGCTTTGAGCCGCAACCTGAGAAGGGATCAGCGCTTCCTGATCGCTGCCGTCCTGCTGGTTGTCGGAATAGCGGTGGTGAGTCCGGTTGTGCTGGGCCCCCCGCGGATCGACTGGAGCCGAACCTATTCGCACGTAACCCCAGTGGCGATGTTGATACCGGCGCTTGTCGTGTCTTACGCCTTTACTTCAATGAAACCCGCGCGCATTGCACTCGCCGGGGCCGCTGTCGCACTTTCGGTAACGTGGCTTTCGCTAAAGTCTCCGTACTACCTGGGCTGGCACGTCGGGGATTTCGACCAGACCCGCAATGAGTTCTCTGCGCTGGCAATGGAGCATGACATCCAAAGACCATTGGTCTCGAATCCCGACCTGGGCATTATGACCTGGCACAAGGGCCGCAACGTTTTGGACCTGGGCGCACTTGGCAGCCCAGTGGTCGCAGGGTTGCAGGGAAATCCGAGGATCGCCGATTATATTCTTGATCTCGCGCGTCCCGATTTCATCGAGAGTCATGGCTATTGGACGCTCCGATACTGCAGGGACGTCTTCCTGGACCGCCGATTCAATGAGCGGTACCGGTCAACAATTTCGGGCGATGACCCATCGTCTATTTGTTCGAGTAGTACCCCAGAGAAAGAGATTTGGGTCCGTCGTGACATTGAGCTCGGAAGCTTGAGTGACGAGCGAGCTTTTCTCGACAAGATGCAGAAAAACCCAGGGACGGAACTGGTTTCGATGGAGCTGGACCGCTGTCGATCAGTGGAGGGAGATTGCAGCTACATTATGCGAACGGTCTTTCGCTTCATTCCCGATTTTTCGGAGGGAAACACGTTCCTGGACGTTGTCGAGTTGTTCGATGACTTGATTGAGAGGGACTATCTCCTGGGGAAGGTCGATGCGGAAGCGCCCCGGCGGATTATTGGCGCCCTTGAGAATTGAAATGCCCGCATGGAATAGGAAAAATGTCTCAAGCGAGCCGTACAGTCCCTTGAACCAAGGAAAGCTCCCGCGTTCCCAAAACTCCCATCTGGATGTGAAACCGACATCTGAAGGGAACGTTCGGATGTCCTCAGGCTCGGTGTGACGGATGGCCCCAACCGCTTCGTTCAGCCAACGATACCGGCCACCCGTGGAGAGGCTCGATCACCTCTTTGACCTACCCATGAAAAAAAACGCCGCCCCGGAGGGACGGCGTTTCGGTCGATCCGAAATCTGCGGCGTCTTAGAAGCCCAGACCTTCGTATTTCTTCTTGAACTTGGAAACCCGGCCGCCGGAATCCATCAGCTTGGCCGAACCGCCGGTCCATGCGGGGTGCACGGTGGGGTCGATATCCAGCGACAGCTGGTCGCCTTCCTTGCCCCAGGTCGATTTCATCTGGAACACAGTGCCATCGGTCATCTTGACGTCGATGATGTGGTACTCGGGATGCAGATCCTTTTTCATCACGTCTCTCCTTACGACTTGGGCTTGTAGGTGTTGTCTTCCGCGATCCGGGCGGACTTGCCGCGGCGGGAGCGCAGGTAGTACAGCTTGGCGCGGCGCACGCGGCCACGGCGCACGACGGTGATGCTGTCGATATTGGTCGAGTGCAGCGGGAAGACACGCTCCACGCCCTCACCGAAGGAGATCTTGCGAACCGTGAACGAGCCGGCAATGCCAGCGCCATTCTTGCGCGCGATGCAGACGCCTTCGTAGTTCTGGACCCGGCTGCGCGAGCCCTCGGTCACCTTGTAGCCGACGCGAACGGTGTCGCCGGCCTTGAAGTCGGGAATCTCGTTCCCGAGGGAGGCGATCTGTTCCGCCTCCAGTTCCGCGATCAGATTCATCTGAAACGCTCCTATGTTGCTTGCGGTTGTTCCGCAAAGTGTTTGCCGCGCCCCGGAGCTCCAGGTCTTCATCGGGTCCGCACACCGTCTGATCGGGGCGCCCGCCGGAGGTCAGGTCGTCATTCCTTGTCAGGTATCGCCACGCGCCGGCGGGGAGGGGCCGAAGAAGGCCTGCCCGGAAAGCCCGGTGCGCGATACGAAAACCGCCCGAGTCGGTTGCCCGCTCGGGATGGCGCTATGTAGGCCAATGGGGGGGTCATTGCAAGCGGCCCGTCAGGTGGATTCGCGCAGCCGTGCCGCGCCAGCGCGAGCGCATTCAAGCGGGGCGAGGCTGGCCGCTCGGAGGGCGATGGGAGAGGGCTCATGCCGTGGTGGCTGGGCCGGTGGTTCAAGGGATGCGGCGGCATTGCGACGCTGGACGCGGACGGGCTTTCGACAGGTCGCGTTTCGCCCGCCGCGCACGGCCATCCGGGCCGCAGCGCCGGTGGCCCGCCGCGCGGCTCCGCCCTGGACCGCGCTGTTCAGGCTTCCGTTTCCAGCGGCAGCCCGCGCTCGACCAGCCGTGCGAAATAGCTCGCCCCGATCGGCGTCACCTCGTCGTTGAAGTCAAATGCCGGGTGATGGCAGCGCGGCCCCTTTCCCTGTCCGAGGAACAGGTAGGCTCCCGGGCGCACCTCCAACATGAAGGAAAAATCCTCCGCCCCCATCTCGGCCGGCCAGTCCGGATCGACCCGGTCCTCGCCGACCACCTCGCGCGCCACCTCGACCGCAAAGCCGGTCTCGTCGGGATGGTTGATCGTTGGCGGGTAATCCTCGGTATAGTCGAGCGTGACCTCCACCCCCATGGACAGCGCCACCCCGTCGCAGATTTCGCCGATCCGACGTTTCATCAGCGCCCGCGCCTCATGCGTGAAACACCGCACCGTCCCGGCCACCAGCCCTTCGGCCGGCACCACATTGGTCGCGTGTCCGGCCTGGATCTGCGTCACCGAAAGCACGACATTCTCGAAGGCGCTCACATTGCGCGTCAGCACCGTGTTCAGCGCCGAAACCAGCTGGACACAGGCCGCCACCGGGTCGACGCAATCCTGCGGCCAGGCCGCGTGGCCGCCAACGCCGCGCAGCGTGATCGCAAAATCATCCACCGCCGCCATCATCGGCCCGACCCGAGTCGCGAAGCGCCCCGCCTCCATGTCCGGCGAATTGTGCAGCGCATAGACCTGCCCGATCCCGAATCGTTCCATGATGCCCTCGTCACACATCACCTTTCCGCCGCCGCCCAGTTCCTCGCCCGGCTGGAAGATCAGCGCCACCGTGCCGGCAAAGCGCCGCGTCTCGGCGAGGTATTTCGCCGCCCCCAGCAGCATGGTCGTGTGCCCGTCATGGCCGCAGGCATGCATCCGTCCCTCGGTCTCCGAGGCATGCTCCGCCCCTGTCTCCTCGACGATCGGCAAGGCATCCATATCGGCCCTAAGCCCGATCACCGGCCCGTCTGCCTGTCCGCGGATCAGCGCCACAATGCCGGTCTCGGCATAGCCCTCATGCAGCTCGTCGACGCCGAATTCCCGCAGCCGCTCGGCCACGAAAGCCGCCGTCACCGGCAGGTCCAGCCCAAGTTCCGGATGCCGGTGCAACCAGCGTCGCCAGCCCTGCATTTCCTCCGCATATCCCGCGATACGATTGAGAACCGGCATGGACATATCTCCCGAATGCGCCCTAATTCGGCGCGACCCTAGAACAAGGCCGGAGCGAAGCCCATGCCCGAATCCCTGATCTTCGACCCCAAGGGCGGCATGCCGCGCCTGCTGGAAATCATGGCCCGCCTGCGAGACCCGCAGACCGGCTGCCCCTGGGATATCGAGCAAAGCTGGGACACCATCGCACCCTACACGATCGAGGAGGCTTACGAGGTCGCCGACGCCATAGAGCGCGAGGCCTGGGACGAGCTCAAGGGCGAGCTGGGCGACCTGCTGCTCCAGGTGGTCTACTACACGCAAATGGGCACGGAGGAAGGCCGCTTCACCTTCGCTGAAATTGCCGACACGATCTCTGACAAGATGGTTGCCCGCCATCCGCATGTCTTCGGGACCGAGAGCCGCGACAAGTCCGCCGAGCAGCAGACTCGCGACTGGGAGGTGGTCAAGGCCGCCGAGCGCAAGGCCAAGGGCGAGCACCGGACGCTGGATGGCGTGGCCCAGGGCCTTCCGGCGCTGCTGCGCGCCTACAAGCTTCAGAAACGCGCCGCCCGGGTCGGCTTCGACTGGGACAATGCGGATCTCGTCCTCGACAAGATCCGCGAAGAGGCGGAGGAGCTTGCCGAGGCTGCGAAATCCGGCGACCATGACGCCATCGAGGACGAAATGGGCGACATGCTCTTCGTGCTGGCCAATCTCTCCCGCCATCTCGGCATCGAGCCCGAACAGGCGCTGCGCCGCACCAATGCCAAGTTCACCCGCCGCTTCAATGCAATCGAGGACGCGCTCCACGCGAAGGGCAGCTCCCCAGCGGAGTCCACGCTGGACGAAATGGACGCGCTCTGGAACGAGGCCAAGCGCGCCGAACGCAGCTGACGGCGCCGGAAGCGCCACGGCGCGAAGCGCGCAGGAAGAACGCGCCGGAAGGCGCACATTCTGCTAGGCTGTCCGGACGCAATTCCTTCAGGCAAGCTCCGGACCCGACACATGCAGCCCGCCCCGATCACCGACCTCGACACGCTGGCCCGGATCTACGGGTCGGCCATCCCGTCCTCCCTCGACAAGGTGATGGACCATATCACGCCGCTCTATCATCGCTGGATCACCGCGTCCCGTTTCGTCATCCTGTCGACGGTCGGCCCGGAAGGCACGGATGCCAGCCCGCGCGGCGATGTCGAGCCCGTCCTGCGCATCGCCGACCCCGCAACGCTGCTCCTGCCGGATTGGCGCGGCAACAACCGGATCGACTCGCTGCGCAATATCGTCCGCGATCCGCGCGTGAGTCTCCTGTTCCTCGTCCCCGGCTGCAACAATGTCGTCCGCATCAACGGCACCGCAATCGTGACCGCCGATACGGAGATGCTCGAAAGCTTCGAACAGAAAGGGCGGCACCCCCGGACGGTCATCGTCATCACCGTCCGGGAGGCGTATTTCCAATGTGCCAAGGCGCTGATGCGCTCCGCCCTCTGGAGCCGTGGCGACGAAAGCGGCCTCGTCCCGACCGCCGGGGAGTTCCTCCGCGCCCGGGAGGTCGAGTTCGACGCAGACGGCTATGATGCCGGCTACGCGGAATATGCGCGCGACCGGATGTGGTAGCCCGCAAAAGGCGCCTCAGGACAGGAGGCTTGCCAGCACTGCGGGGATTGCCTCCGGAAGATCCTCGGCAATGAGTCCCGGGCCAATCCGGCGCCCCGCCTCGACATGCATCCATGTCCCGGTCACTGCCGCGTCGATCGGCCAGCCGCCGCGTGCCAGCAGCCCCGTCACCAGCCCCGACAGGACATCGCCCGAGCCCGCCGTCGCCAGCCAGGGCGCGGCGCGCCCGTAGCTGGCCGCACTTACCACGGCCCGCCCGCCCGGCTCGGCAATCACCGTGTCCGGCCCTTTCAGCAGGACAAGGCAGCCCGCCCGCGCCGCCGCTTCCTGCACCGCCTCCACCTTCGAATAGACCGGCCCAAGCTCCGGATCGACGTGGAGCTTGTCGGCAATGTCGGGAAACAGCCGGGCAAACTCGCCCATATGCGGCGTCAGCACGACCTTCGAATGCAGATGCGCGAAGAGGCTCGGCGGGTGATCGGCGAAGGAGGTCAGGGCATCCGCGTCCAGCACGCAGCGCCGCCGGCTGCCGAGCGCGGTGACAACCATGTCCCGGGTCCCCGCGCCGATCCCCAGCCCGGGCCCGAGGCAGAGCGCGTTCAGTCGCTCATCCTCCAGCAACAGGCCGAGATCCGAGGCGCCGTTGCAGCGCGCCAGCATGATCGCCGTGACCTGTGCGGCGCATTCCGTGATCGCCGTGCCGGGGGCGGCCAGCGTTACCAGCCCGGCGCCGACCCGCAGCGCCGCCCGCGCCGCAAGCCGCGCAGCCCCGGTCCGTCCCGGCCCCCCGGAAACGACCAGCGCATGACCGTAATCATATTTATGCCCGCGCGGGAGGTCTTCCCCGCCCTTGGCCAGCAGGTCCGGGCGGGGGGCTGCCAGCACGGCCAGGTCCTTGAGGATCTGGGCCAGTCCCGGTTCCGCCCGCCGCAGCTCACGCTCCTTCAAACCGATATCGGCAACCCGCACCTCGCCGCACCATTCCGGCCCATCGGCAAGAACATGGCCACGTTTCAGCGCGTGGAAGGAGATCGTCAGTGCCTGTCGCAGCGGCAGCCGGCCCACGGTGCTGCCCGGACGCACCAGCACCCGCCCCGAGTCCATGCACAAGCCGGACGGCGCATCCACCGCCACGAAGCGGACTGCTCCTTCCGGCAGGCCGGCTTCGAAATCGGCCAGCGCCTGGTCGAGCTCCTGTGGCAGCGGCCGGGTCAGCCCGGTTCCGAAAAGCGCATCAACGACGAGATCCGGCGCCTTGCGTTCTGCAAGAGCCCAATCCGCGAACTCGCTCACCGGGCCGAGCTCGCGCCAGCGCCCGCAGTTTTCCCGCGCGTCGCCGCGCAGCGCATCGGCCTCGCCATAGAGGAAGACCTGCACCATCCAGCCGCGTTCGCGCAGCATCCGCGCGATCACGAATCCGTCGCCGCCATTGTTGCCCGGCCCGCAGAGAACGACCGCTTCCCGCGCGCCCTCCTCCAGTTCCGGCCAACGTTCGAAGATTGCCGCGACGACACCCGCGCCGGCGCGCTCCATCAATTCCATCCCGCTCGCAAGGCCGGTGTTGAAAGCCGCCTGCTCGATGGCGCGCATTTGGGCAGATGTCAGAAGTTCGGTCATCGGATTCGTCTCTTTTGTTCGTCGATTGCCCAGCATCGGAGCAATTTGCACAATTTTTAACCACACCCGGCGGAAAGACCCTTTCCGCACTGGCCCCGCCCCGCCTCATGAATTGTCCCGCTCCGGGGATAGTGGTCTGAGGATTCACCGGGACGGATCACAGGGAGTCGGCCGACACCATGAAAAAAATCGAAGCGATCATCAAACCTTTCAAGCTCGACGACGTGAAGGAAGCTCTTCAGGACGTCGGCGTGCAAGGCTTGAGCGTCATCGAGGTCAAGGGGTTCGGTCGCCAGAAAGGCCATACCGAACTGTACCGCGGTGCCGAATATGTCGTGGATTTCCTGCCTAAGGTGAAGATCGAAGTCGTCCTGCCGGACGACCAGCTCGAGACTGCCATAGAGGCAATCGTGACTGCGGCCAAGACCGACAAGATCGGCGACGGCAAGATCTTCGTCTCCACGGTGGAACAGGCAGTCCGCATTCGCACCGGCGAGGACGGCGACGAAGCCCTTTGAGCCGCGCAAGCATCATCATCGAAATTACCAGTCTAACAGAAAAAGAGGAAACCAAGGTCACATGAGCAAGGAAGCTGTTCTCAAGACCATCGCCGACGAGGAAGTCGCCTACGTCGATATCCGCTTTACCGACCCGCGCGGCAAGCTGCAGCACGTCACCGTGATGGCCGACCAGGTCGACGAAGACTTCCTCGAGGAAGGCTTCATGTTCGACGGTTCCTCCATCGCCGGCTGGAAGGCGATCGACGAATCCGACATGAAGCTGATGCCCGACACCGAGTCGGTCTACATGGACCCGTTCTACGCCGAGAAGACCCTCGCCGTGCATTGCTCGGTCGTCGAGCCCGACACCGGCGAGCACTATGACCGTGACCCGCGCGGCACCGCCGAGAAGGCCGAGGCCTACCTGAAATCCTCCGGTATCGGCGATGTGGCCTATATGGGGCCGGAAGCCGAGTTCTTCCTGTTCGACGATGTGCGTTTCTCCGTCGAGATGAACAAGGTCTCCTACCAGGTCGATGCCATCGACGCTTCCTGGAACACCGATACCGAGTACGAGATGGGCAATATGGGCCATCGTCCGGGAATCAAGGGCGGCTACTTCCCGGTCAACCCGATTGACGAAAGCCAGGATCTGCGCTCCGAAATGCTCTCGACCATGAAGCGCATGGGCATGAAGGTCGACAAGCACCATCACGAGGTTGCCTCCTGTCAGCACGAGCTTGGCCTGATTTTCGGATCGCTCACCAAGCAGGCCGATGAACTTCAGAAATACAAATACGTCGTGCACAACGTTGCCCACGCCTATGGCAAGTCCGCGACCTTCATGCCGAAGCCGATCTCCGGCGACAACGGCACCGGCATGCATGTCAACATGTCGATCTTCAAGGACGGCAAGCCGCTCTTCTCGGGCGACAAATACGCCGATCTCTCTGATGAGGCCCTGTGGTATATCGGCGGCATCCTGAAGCACGCCAAGACGCTGAATGCCTTCACCAACCCGTCGACCAACTCCTACAAGCGCCTGATCCCCGGCTTCGAAGCCCCGGTTCTGCGCGCCTATTCGGCTCGCAACCGCTCCGGCTGCGTCCGTATCCCGTGGGCCGAGTCGCCGAAGGCCAAGCGTGTCGAGGCTCGTTTCCCCGATCCGGCAGCGAACCCCTACCTGTGCTTCGCCGCCCTCCTGATGGCCGGCCTCGACGGCATCAAGAACAAGATCGATCCGGGCGAAGCCATGGACAAGGACCTCTACGACCTGCCCGCCGAAGAGCTGGCCGGTATCCCGACGGTTTGTGCCTCCCTGCGCGAAGCCATGGAGAGCCTGGAAGCTGATCACGACTTCCTGCTGGCCGGCGACGTGTTCACCAAAAGCCAGATCGAAGGCTACATGGATCTCAAGTGGGAAGAGATCTATGCCTACGAGCACACGCCGCACCCGATAGAATACAAGCTGTACTACAGCTGCTAAGCCCAAGAAAAACAGGGACAGTGACAGTGGGAGGCGCCTTCAGGGGCGCCTCCCTTTTATTGTCGGCCTGCGGGCCGTGCGCGCCCTTGCAAAAGAACAATTGAGAAGCATTTTTCTCAATGCCCGGACATTTTTGTTTTTTCTTAGTCTTCGGATCCTAGGACTGGCTTGCCGGAAAACGGCACCGCGTAGAAAGCCGATGGGAAGAACGAATGGCGTTGGCCTCCAGAATATCATGCGTCTGTTCGGCTTGTCGCGCTGTGGCGATCAGCGTCGCCTCTGTCTTCTGGGCTCTCTCCCCGGCCTGGGCGGACGCCGTGACCTATGACTACGTGCTCGACATCACGAGGATCAAGGGCGCCCTCGAGGCGTCTCCGTTCAGCCTGTCGGACGATGTCCAGATCTTCGGCCGTTTCAGCATGGACATCTCCAGCAAGGACAAGGCAGCGGAGAATCCGGCATTCGGAAACTACGATGTCAGCATCCTCGACAGTGTGTTTGCATTCTCCTGGGACAGTGGCAGCTACGAGAGCGGCGCCGCGTCCGGGAGCAAGTTCAGCTCGAAGCTCGTCAACGAGACCCAGGGAGCGGCAGGCGATCTCGGGAAGTCCGCAGCGCAGGACCTGTTCGAGTTCAAGGACAAGTCCTCGCATGAGACCCTGGGCGCGTTCGAGTTCACCAGCCTGAAGATAACGCTCGAAGACAATGCCGATGCCGCTGCCTTCTCGGATGACGGCCTGCCGGACCTGCTGGATCTGGACGATTTCGACAACGCCACCTTCTCGCTGCGGTTCAAGGACAAGAACAGGAAGATCACCTACACGGGCTTCGTGTCGTCGCTGGAAGCTTTCGCTGCGAGCGGCGGGAATCTCGATGTGGATGCAGCCGTTCCGCTTCCGCCGAGCCTGTTCGGTTTGCTCGGTGGTTTCGGTTTGCTGTGGCTGAGGCACTCCGGGAGAAAGGGTTCCGGGCGATGCAATGCCGCACCGGCAGGCGGGCTGTCGTTGCGTCGGCGCTGGCGCAGGGTTTTGATGTCACGGACAGTGCACCCCTGAAACGCCCCGGACCAGTTTTGAAACGCACCAGGCCAGCGGGCGTTTCTCCAGCACTCGTGGCGCTTCCCTGAGGCAGCAGAGACTGCCCGCCCTGTCCGCAATGCCGCCCCTTGCGAAACTCGGGAGCGGCAATCGGCCGGGGGCGGTTGGCAAATGTCTGGCCAGCAGGCCGGGCGCTTAAGAACCTAGCTCACCCGGTTCTGGCGGAACATGATGTAGAGCCCGGAGAGGAGGATCACCGCTGCGCCGGCATAGCTCATCATGTCGGGGCGCTCGCCAAAAGCGATCATGCCGAGGCCGACGCCGAAAAGGATGCGCGTGTAGCGGAAGGGCGTGACGAAGGAGACCTCGCCGGTCCGCATCGCCTGGGTCAACGACATATAGGCCCCGAGCCCGAAGAAGGCACCGAACAGCAATGTCAGGCTGGCCGTGATGTCCGGCACCGTCGCGCCGCCAGAGAAAGCCAGGAGAAGGAACCCGGTCGGGAGCAGGATCGAGAAGCCACAAATGCCGATCTGGGCATTGGACAGGGTGCGCGGCGCGGCGCGGGTGGCAAGGTCCCGCCCGGCAAATCCCGCCATGCCGGCAATCGCAAGCAGGGTCGCAACGCTGAAGCTGTCCGTGCCCGGACGCAGGATCATCAGCACGCCGACAAAGCCGACCAGGATCGCCAGCCAGCGCCGCCAGCCGACTTTTTCGTGCAGGAAGAGTGCTGCCCCCGCGACGACGACGATCGGTGTTGCCTGCATGATGGCGGAGGCGTCCGAAAGCGGGATGAGCGCGATGGCCAGTGTGTACAACAACCGCGCGGAGCCTTCGAAGCCCGCCCGCAGGATCATGGGCCTGGAGAACATGTCGCGATGCAGGATCGGCTCGCCGCGTGACACCGCCAGAAAGCTGAAAAAGACAGTCCCAAGCAGGCCCCAGACCATCAGAACCTGCCCGACGGGCATCTGTCCGGCAGCGGTCTTGAGGCACATGTCTTCGAGGGCGAATCCGACCATGGACAGGGTCATGAAGCCGGCGCCGACGAGGTTGTCGGGCAGGGTGCGCACTCAGCTGTCGCCGGAGAGAAGCGACAGCATCTCATGTGCCGCCGCTGCCGGCGCGAGCTCGCCACCGGCCACGCGACTGCCCAGCCGGTCCATCTGAGACCGCATCTCGGCAGAGTTGCTCAGCCGCGCCAGCAGGCCCATCCGGACCTCTTCCTCGAACCATTTGCGCGCCTGGTTGGCTCGCCGGGCGTCCCAGTAGCCGTGTTCCCGGCGCCAATCGGCGAGGGTGTTCATCTCGTCCCAGGCGACCTCGAGCCCGTTGCCTTCGACCGCGGAGACGGTCATCGCCTTGGGGAAATCCGCCGGGTCCTCGGGCCGCTTGCGCAGCAGGCGCAGCGCACCGGCGTAATCGGCGCAGGTCCGGTTGGCGACCGGCTTCAGCTCGCCATCGGCCTTGTTGATCAGGATCATGTCGGCAATCTCCATGATGCCGCGCTTGACGCCCTGCAGCTCGTCGCCGCCCGCAGGGGCCAGCAGCAGCAGGAAGAGGTCCGACATCTCCGCGACCATGGTCTCGGACTGGCCGACCCCGACCGTCTCGATCAGGACGACGTCATAGGCGGCGGCTTCGCAGAGCGTGACGACCTCACGCGTGCGCCGGGCGACACCGCCGAGCTGGCTCTGGCTGGGCGAGGGGCGGATGAAGGCTTCGCGTTTGCGCGAAAGCTCTTCCATCCGGGTCTTGTCACCGAGGATCGAGCCGCCGGAGCGGGCGGAGGAGGGATCGACTGCCAGCACGGCGACCTTCAGCCCGCGCTCGACCAGCATCAGGCCGAAGGCTTCGATAAAGGTGGATTTGCCGACGCCCGGCGTTCCGGAAAGTCCGAGCCGCAGCGCCTGCCGTCCGGAGCTGGCAACACGTTCGCCGAGGATCGTGGCCTGGGCCCTGTGATCCTCCCGGCTGCTTTCGACCAGGGTGATGGCTCGGGCCAGTGCCCGGCGTTCGCCGTTCATAACCCGGCGTGCAAGATCGTCGATATCCATCCGCTCTTCCTCGATCGCTGTCTTGCCGCTGTCTTTGTGCCCAAGCGCGCGGAATGTCCAGAACCGGCCAGGCCGTTTCTCCGTGCCTGGCCCGGTTTGGGGCGGCGGGGCGGTGGCGTCGATGCACTTTGCCCGGTGTCTGAATCGCAACGCCACGTGGGGATTGCGGGCCGATGCCGAGGCGCGGTGGCTCGGTATGGGGGCCGCGTCGCCACAGCGAGGTGAATAGCAGGATTGCACTCTGGTCGCGGCTTTCGGCCGGACAGCGGCCCGGTGCCGGCAGAAGGGCGGCGGGTCAAAATCCTGTTCAATGGCGGCCGAAAAGGCTCTATGCAGGCGCGGACCTCAGAATAGGAGCCCCCCATGTCCGATGACCGCCTGATCGTTGCCCTCGATGTTCCCAATGCCATCGCCGGGCTGGAGCTTGCCGGCAAGCTGGGGGATGCCGTCTCCTTCTACAAGATCGGGCTGGGCATGCTGACGGGCGGCGGGTTGGCGCTGGCAAACGAGCTCAAGGGCGAGCATGGCAAGCGCATCTTCCTCGACATGAAACTCTTCGATATTGGCGCGACGGTCGAGGCTGCGGTGCGTGGGCTGGCGCAGTTTGAGCTCGATTTTCTTACCGTGCATGGCGATCCGCATGTGGTGCGCGCGGCCCAGGAGGGCAAGGGCCGGACGGACATGAAGATCCTCGCCGTGACGATCCTGACCTCGATGGATCGAGCCGATCTGGACGCGGGGTGCATCAAGCCGGGGGAGGTTGGCGATATCGTATTGGAGCGCGCCGTGAATGCGCTCGGCGCCGGAGCGGACGGTCTGATCGCCTCGCCGCTGGAGGCGCCGTTGATCCGGGCGCTGCCGGAGGCGGCAGGCAAGCTTATCGTAACGCCGGGCGTGCGGCCGGCGGGCGCGGATCTGGGCGATCAGAAACGGGTGCTAACCCCGGCCGAAGCCATTGCCAATGGCGCCGACCATGTCGTCGTGGGCCGGCCGGTCTGGCAGGCCGATGATCCGAAAGCGGCCGCACAGGCGATCCTGCGCGAGCTGGCCAGCCCGCAGGCCGAACGCCCGAACCGCTGAGCTAGCTCGAGACGCGGGCGTCCCCTCGCCCCTTGACGCCATAGGCGTCGCGGGGCTTTGGGGCCGGGCGCGCCTGCGGCGCGTGGGTTATCGGAGGGGGCGGAACACAGAGGAAAGGACGTGCCAGATGAAGACGGAACGACAGAAGATGGCAGCCGGCGAGTGGTACACCTGTCTCGACGACGAGCTTGAAGCGCTGCGGGTCGCCGCCCGGTCGGCGGTGCATGAACATAACAGCATGCCGCCCGAGACACGCGGGGCCATGGGGCCGAAACTCGCGCGGCTCATCAATTCCGGCGATGTCCTGGTCGAAGCCCCGTTTCACTGCGCCTATGGCATCAATATTGTCCTCGGGAACCAGGTGTTCCTGAATGCCGGCTGCACGATCCTGGATTGCGCGACCGTCACCATTGGCGATCAGAGCCAGCTCGGGCCCAATGTTCAGATCTACTGCGCCGAACATCATCAGGATCCGGTCAAGCGAACCGTTGACGGGTTGGAGATCGCGCATCCCGTTCACATCGGAAAGCGAGTCTGGATTGGCGGAGGCGCGATCATCCTGGCTGGTGTGACAATCGGCGACGGCGCGGTCGTTGGGGCGGGCAGCGTGGTCACGCGGGATGTCGCCCCGGAGACAGTTGTCGTCGGCAATCCGGCGCGGGTGATCAAGCGGACGGGCTGACCCGGTTCAAGCGCAGGCATCCGTAGGAGGCCCGCGCAAGATCTCGATCCCGTTCCTCGCCGTGCGCGACCCGTGTGGGGGCGAAGGGTGACAGGCTCCGCCCCTCACCCTTTTGGCCCCGTCGGAATAGCGGCCCTCAGTTCTCGTTGATGTCGTGGTCGAAGGTCTTGACGGACCCGCCCCGCAGCCCGAAGACCTGCCGCATCACCAGCCAAGCGGCGAGCGAAAGTACCGAGAAGGTGACGAGCAGGGTCGGCAGCGAGCCGGCCAGCGCCCCTCCCAGGGCACCGCCCAAGGCCAGCAGGAGCGCGGTCACCCCGGCCCCCACGGCGAAACCGAGAAAGATCCAGCCCGGCGCGAAGACCTCGAGAATCGCCAGAACGAGCCCGGCTGCCGCCCAGGCCCACCATTCATTCCAGAGCATTACGGCTTTCCCTTCAGCATCTTGAAGGCGTCGCCGAAGGCTTCCAGCGCGTTGGCTGGCAGCACGATCGTCTGCTTGCCGCTGCCATTGCCGAGCGCGTTCAGCGCCTCGACCTGTTTCAGCGCGACCTGGTATTGCGCCGCCTCAAGCCCGTTCTCCCGGATCGCCGCGGCAACCACCCCGGTTGCATAGGCTTCCGCGTCGGCCTGGATGCGACGCGCCTTGGCGATCTGCTCGGCGGCATAGAGCTCGGCATCTGCCGACAGCTCGACGGACCGCTTCTGACCTTCGGCCTCGGTCACCTGCGCCCGCCGCGCCCGCTCGGCGTTGAGCTGCTGCAGCATCGCTTCGCGCGTGGCGTTATCGAGATTGACGTCCAGGATTTCGGCGCGTGTCACCTCGATGCCCCAATCGTCCACCGCGTCCTCGACCAGCGCCTTGATCTGCCCGATCAGCTGGGTGCGGTTGGACTGGACCTCGTCCAGCTCCATCTTGCCGATTTCGGCCCGGACGATGCCGGCAACGGTGGTGGCAATGGCGCCATCGACATCGCGGATCCGGTAGACGGTCTTCTCCGGCTCGAGGATGCGGTAGAAGACCGAGGTATCGATCTGCACGAGCACGTTGTCCGAGGTGATCGCGTCCTGGCTGGCATTGGGCAGCTGGCGTTCGAGGATCGAGACGCGGTGTGCGACCCGGTCCAGGAAGGGCACGATCAGGTTCAGGCCCGGCCCGAGCACCGCGCGTAGCCGGCCGAAGCGTTCGACCACGTATTTCTCCGATTGCGGGACGATCCGAACCCCGAGAAACACACAGACAATAATGAAGACGGCGATCAACAGCAGCACGATCGAGCCGCCGGTCAGGGTTGCAAGAAGATCATTGGGCATGGGAATACTGGTCCTGTGGATTTACCTGGCGCGACTATGCCTGCCCGCGCCCCGACTGCAAAGGGGCGCAAAAGCGCGGTTTGTCGAATTTCGGCGGGTGATCAGTAGCACAGCACCTTGCTCGCCTCGTTGGCCAGGCCGACCAGCACGTCCGGCAGGGCAAACTCGGCCGGGCGGCCCTCCAGCAAGCTCTCGTCATAGCCGCGCGCCTTGGCCGACATGCCGGAGAGATAGAACCGCCCGCCATGTTCCGCGATCGCCTCCAGGTGGTCCGCCAGACGCCCCGTTCCGAGCCCGGTCAGCACCGCCGCCACCTCGGGATCGAAGAGCCGCACGGCGTCGCCGGCAAGGAAGACCCGCGTCTCATGCCCGGCCTTGGCCGTGGTGGCCGCGACGAGGCACCCCAAAGTTGCCTTGGTCGGGTCCTCGGGACCGGAAGTGATATGGATCAGGAAGTCGGACATGGGCTCTTCTCCTCGGACATCCAGCACACCCTGCCACAGGAGCGGCCTTTCGCGAATGTTTTTGGTGCGTTGCGCGGGAGCAACTTCCTCCAGGGGCTGCAGGCGACCTGCCCACAGGCGCGATTCCACGTCCGGCCCGTCTGGAAGTCCGGGGGCCGGAACCTGCCGTCATTGCTGCGCCGCGCTGCCGAACCGGACGCTGTTGGGCGGGCCGCCCAGCGGCTGGGCCACGAAGGCTCAGGGGAGGCAGTGCCCGGGTTGCGCTTTGTAGACTCGGTGGCTCGATGCCCGCGCCGGCGCGTCAGGCGCCAGCCCAAACGCTTGCCGAAGCGCCGGCGGGGCGCCCCGCTCGGGGCCCGCAACGCCATCATGGCTATGGCCGGGCCGCTACGGGAGTACCGAAAGGAGGCGCCCAGCCGGTCAATCCGCAGGATCGCCCGGGACCCGCCATCGGTCGGACCGCCCGCCTTTGCGCCCAAGAAACCGGTCTCAGCCATCGAGCCCCTCCCACCAGAGCGCGACACAGGATTGCAGCTCCCGCACCCCGCGCGGATGGCCGAGATATTTCGCAACCGGCATCATCTCCCAGCACTGACCCTCGTCGCCGAAGACAATCGCGTCGATCTGCCGGTCGGAGAGGGCCGCCGTGAGAAAGACGCCCTCGATCCGGCTCGGCTCGAACTTCACGAAACGGGCGGCGAAACCGAACCCGTCCGGCGCCAGCGTGATGCTGAATTCCTCCTGCACCTCCCACATCGCACATTCCCGAATCGTCTCGCCCGGCTCGCGCACCCCGCCGGGAAGGTCCCAGTGCCCGGGATCGGGAATATGGTCGAAATCGTCGCGCTTGTAGCAGAGCATCCGGGGACCGGACCAAAGCGCCAGCTTCGCCCCGAAGAGCCCGGAATCCTCCAGAAGGGTCTCGAAACCAGCTACAGCCAAGTCGGCCTCCCCTGTTGCACCGCAAGCGCGCGCCGCGTCCTGCATACAATCCGCGCGAGCTCTGCCCAAGCGCCAAGCGGCTTGCCGCTCCTCCTGCGGACCGCTATTGCTCCTCGAACGACATTGGGGAGATGGAAATGGCGCGAAACGCAGCGGAGGCGGAACACCAGCGCGAAAGCTCGAAACGAGTGGGTGCGCTCCGGTCGCTTTTCCCATTCTTCTCGCCCTATCGCCGCTACGTTGTTCTCGCCGGGATCGCACTTGTCATCACGGCCAGCGTCTCGCTGCTGCTGCCGGTTGCCGCGCGGCGGGTGGTCGATGGTTTCGAAGACGGCGCGCTGGCGCTGCTGGACGGCTATTTCATGGCCGCCATCGGCATTGCCGCGATCTTCGCTCTCGGCACGGGGATGCGCTACTATATCGTGACCCGGCTCGGCGAGCGGGTCGTGGCCGATCTCCGCAAGGCCGTCTTTGCCCGCATGATCGCGATGAGCCCGACCTATTTCGAGGGGCTGCTGACCGGCGAGGTCATCTCCCGCATCACCACCGACACGACGCTTATCCTGCAGGTGATCGGCTCCTCCGTCTCCTGGTTCCTGCGCAATTCGCTGCTCTTCGTGGGCGGGCTTATTATGATGTTCTTCACCTCGGTGAAGCTGACGCTCATGGTGCTGGCAATCATCCCGGTTGTCATCCTGCCGATCCTCGCCCTCGGCCGCCGCCTGCGCAAGCTCTCCCGCGAGAACCAGGACTGGATCGCCCAGAGCTCCGGCAATGCCTCCGAGGCGCTGCAGGCAGCGCAGACCGTGCAGGCCTATTCCCACGAAGCCGCCAGCCGCGACCGCTTCGGCGAGGTGACCGAAGCCAGCTACCGGTCCGCCAAGACGCGCATTGCCGTGCGCGCGGCGCTGACCATGATCATCATCTTCGTCGTCTTCTCCGGCATCCTCGGCGTGCTCTGGATCGGCGCCCGCGACGTGCGCGGCGACGTCATGACCGCCGGCGAACTGGTGCAGTTCCTGATCTATGCCGGCATCATGGCTGGCTCCGTCGCCGCCCTCTCCGAGATCTGGGGCGAGTTGCAGCGCGCCGCCGGTGCCACCGAACGCCTGGTCGAGCTGCTGGGCGCCGAGGACACCGTCTCCGATCCCGCCGCCCCCGTCGCGCTTCCTGCGCCCGCGCGCGGCGAGATCACCTTCGAAGACGTGGTCTTCCACTACCCGACCCGGCCCGGGGACGCGGCGCTCAACAGCGTGTCCTTCACCGTGAAACCGGGCGAACAGATCGCCCTTGTCGGCCCCTCCGGCGCCGGAAAATCCACCATCCTCCAGCTCCTTCTGCGCTTCTACGACCCGCAGCAGGGCGCTGTCCGCCTTGACGGCATCGCCCTGCCGGACATGGAACGCGCGGCCTTCCGGCAGGCGCTGGCGCTGGTCCCGCAGGACCCGGTCATTTTCGCCGACACCGCCCGCGAGAACATCCGCTTCGGCCGGCCCGAGGCGACCGATGCCGAGGTCGAAGCCGCCGCCCGCGCCGCCCAGGCCCATGACTTCATCACCGCCTTGCCCAATGGCTACAAGAACTATGTCGGCGAACGCGGCGTGATGCTGTCGGGCGGCCAGAAACAACGCATCGCCATCGCCCGCGCCATCCTGCGCGACGCCCCGGTGCTGCTGCTCGACGAGGCCACCTCCGCGCTGGACGCCGAGAGCGAACGCGCCGTGCAGGGCGCCGTGGACACGTTGACCGAGGGCCGCACGACCCTGATCGTCGCCCACCGCCTCGCCACCGTGAAACAGGCCGACCGCATCCTCGTCTTCGAGGCCGGGCAGATCGTCGCCGAAGGCACGCATGACGAACTGGTCGCCCAGGGCGGCCTCTATGCCCGCCTCGCCCGGCTGCAATTCACCGAAGGTCTCGCGGCGGAATAAGGGCGCGCGGGCTGTCGGGTTGCCTTGTCGCCGCGACTTAGGTGAACATGAGCGAAATGAACGAGGATTCGGCGACGCGAACAGCCTCGTGGCGCCGCCAGGCCGGAGCGCGCGATGAAGAATTGCCCGATTGTCTATCATATTCCGGTCTGTCCTTTCTCGCAGCGGCTTGAAATCCTGATGACGTTGAAGGGCTTGCCCGATGCCGTGGATTTCGAGGTCGTCGACATCACCCGGCCACGCGATCCGGCGTTGTTGCGCAAGACGCGCGGCACCACGGCGCTTCCCGTTCTGGAAATGCCGGATGGACAGATCATCAAGGAAAGCCTCGTCATCCTGCGCTGTCTCGACGAGGGTATTGGCGACCGGCAGATCCGGCGCTCCGATCCGCTGGAGCACGCGGTCGAAGGCATGTTGATCGGCCGTGAGGGCGCGTTCACGATGGCGGGCTACCTGTATGTCATGAACCGCGACCCGGCGGAAACGGAGACCCATCGCGAAAGGCTCCTGGCGCTCTATCGCGATCTGAACGATTTCCTCCTGGAGCATAACCCGGGGGGAACGTGGCTGTTCGAAGATTTCGGGCTGGCCGAAGCCGTCTTCACGCCGATCTTCATGCGTTTCTGGTTTCTCGACTATTTCGAAGGCTTCGAGCTGCCGGACACCCCCGGCTACGCCCGTGTTGCGCGCTGGCGCGCGGCTTGTCTCGAACATCCGTCCACGCAGCAGGTCTCGCGCGAACAGATTGTGAAGCTCTATTACGACTATGCGCTCGGCGTTGGGAACGGGGCTTTGCCCGAGGGGCGCACGGTCTCAAGTTTCACCTTCGATCCCGATTGGCGCGACCGGCCCTGGCCACCGCGTGGCAAGTTCGGACCAGCCGCAACGGATTTGGAACTCGGACTTCTGTCGGGCTGAACCGGTCTCCGGTCGCAAGTGGTCCGTTACCGTGTCGCGCAGGGCGTCCAGCGCCCTAGCCGGCGCCTTTCGTCTCGATCTTCACCACGCCGCCGCAATGCTTGCAATGAACCGCGTCGATGTCATGCCGGGTCAGTCCGCAGGTCGGGCAGGGGGCGTGGACCTTGTTGGGTGTGAAGATCGCGCTGGCAAGGCGCAGAAAGAGAGACACCCCGACCACCATGATCCCGACCGCAAAGAGTTTGCCCATCGGGGTCGTCGGGGTCAGGTCGCCATAGCCGGTCGTCGTCAGAGTCGTCACCGTATAATAGAGCGCGTCGATATAGCCGGCCAGGCCACGTTCGGCCTCGACAAAGAGCTCGAAGACGCCAGAGGTGGTCACGAAGACGAAGACCATGAGATAGAGCGCGGCGACGAGCGCATCCTCATGCATTCGGAAGAATTCGGAGTCGCGCCGGAGATCCTGCATCAGGTAGTTCGACTGGCCAAGGCGCAGTCCGCGCAGGATCCTCAGGAAGGTCAGGTTGATGGTCAGGAACGGATCGAACAGAAGCGATCCGAGGACGATGACATCGGCGATCACGTAGACCCGTCCCAGATGTGTCCATCGGTTCGGGGCGATCCAGAGCCGGCCGAGAAAATCCGCCAGGATCACCAGCGCCAGCAGCACGTTGACCAGCTTGAGCAACGGTGTCATCGGGAAAGGTGTCGTGACGATGAAATAGACGACGGTCGCGAGGTCGAAGAGGATGAGCGCATAGCGGAAGCGGACGGAGTTCTGAGATTGCCCGGTATAGAGCGAAACTACACGCGATTTCAGTCGGTTCATTTGACGCCCCCTCGGGGCACAGACTAGGCCGGAAAGGCTGGAGAGGGGAAGCCCGGGCTTGGTGCGACCTTTCACACGCCGCGGCAGGTGGCGTTCGATATGTGAGACTTGATGCCAGGGAGTGGCGGTTGCGGTGGGTCGGGTGAACGGGAACAGGACAGGCGGGCGGCCAGACCCGAGCGACGCGCAGGCCTCCTGCGAGATCGCGGGCGGACGGGCGCGGCGCGGCCTGTCCCGCCTGGTGTTGCTGGTGGCCTGCTGGGCGCTGCTTCTGCTCCTCGACGGGCTGGGAACCGCCGGCCTGCTGCAGCTTCGCTTCGATGACGGCCTGGCACGCACCTTCGAGAGCAACACGCCGCGCCATGCCGATTTCCGCGCCCTGCAGCAGGAGTTCGACGCCGGCTCGAACCGGCTCTTCCTCCTGCTCGAGGCCGAGAGCTTCGCAGATCAGGCGCGGCTGGAGGTGTTGGGGGATTTCCTGCTCGACCTGCAGTTGACGGAAAGTGTCGCCGCGGCCGTCTCCGCCTTTTCCCTGCCAATTCCGGGTCCGGAGGGTCCGCGAGGCTTCCTGTCCGGGGAGAACCTGCCGCCAGACCTGCCGGCCGCCTTTGCCGAGGCACGACTGCGGCAGCCCTGGCTGGACCGATTCCTCTCCGCGGATGCGGACGCGATGCTCGTGATCCTGCAACTGGAGCCCGAGCCCCCGCTGGCCGAAAGCTCCGGCGCGCGGCTGCCCGAACTGGATCTCGCGCCGCTGCGCGCGGTCGGGATCGAGCCGCGCCTGACAGGTTACCCTGTCATCCAGCAAAGGGTCCTGGACCAGCTGGAGCGCGATTTCAGGTGGCTCAACCTTGCCGGCGCCGTGCTGGGAAGCCTGACCGCGGTGCTCGTCCTGCGCAGCCTCGTCTTCGGGCTGGCAACCGCGGCGGTGGCGGCAACGGCGCTGGTCTGGGTGCTCGGGATTCTCGGGTTGGCCGGAATCCCGGTCAGCGTGGTGACCGTGCCGCTTCCGGTGCTGATCCTCGTGATCGCCTTCTCCGATGCGCTCCATCTGAGCCACGAGACCCGACGGCTGCATGCCGCTGGCTGCGCCGCCCCGGTGCGCACGGCGCTGCGTCGCGTGGCGCCGGCCTGCATCCTCGCCTCGGCAAGCACCGCGATTGCCTTTGCCTCACTCAGCCTCTCCTCGTCGCAATTGATCACCGAACTCGGCGTGATCGGCGCCTGCAGCACGCTGGTCGCCCTCGTCGCGGTGCTCGCCGTGCACCCGCTCGT
Organism: uncultured Tropicimonas sp.; assembly: GCA_947497945.1. Classification (GTDB taxonomy): domain Bacteria; phylum Pseudomonadota; class Alphaproteobacteria; order Rhodobacterales; family Rhodobacteraceae; genus Tropicimonas. Next base: position 67,036 of record CANMIP010000007.1, read on the forward strand.
GATGATGACGCTGCTCATTTTCCTCCCCGCCGACCGCCTCTTCGGCCGCGGGGGCCGGGACCGCCCGGCAGGATGCGCCGTGCCGGTGATCGCGGCGGCCCTGAGGCGCCCGCGCCGGATTGCCCTTGGCGCGCTTGCGGCGATGCTTCTCGCCCTTGCCGCCTTCGCCAGCGTCGAGTTTCGTTTTTCGCTCCTCGGCAGCCTGCCCGCGCAGGCCCCGTCCCTGGCCACGTTGCGCCAGGTCGAGGATGTGTTCGGCCCGACCGGCGCGCTGCTCTTCCGCTTCGACCTTGATGCCGAGGTGCCGGAGAGCTCCTTCGACGCCGCGCATGATCGGCTTGCCCTGCATGCTCCGGGGCGGGAGATCCTGTCGCCGACGGCGCTTGCGCGGCGGGCGGAGAGCGAAACCCGCGCCGTGCTGGACAGCCTGCCTGCCCAGGCCCGGGCGCAGATGATCTCCCGTGACGGTGCGGCCGGGCTGATCTCGCTGCCATACCGGTACACGGATTCCGGCGGCACCCGGCGGCTTGTCTCCGAGATCGAAACCTCGCTTGCCGAGGACGGTGCGGCCCGCGCGCTGGGCCTCACCCGCGCGACGGGGCTCGAAACCATGACTGCCTTTGCCAGCCGCGACATGCTCGGGGATTTCAACCGCTGTTTCCTTGTTGCGATCCTGGCCTCCGCGGCGCTGATCCTGGCCTGGTCCCGCTCGTTTCGGATCACCGCCGCGGCGCTGATCCCGAACGCCCTGCCGGTGACGCTTGTGGGCGGCTGGCTGGCCCTGTCGGGGCGCGGGCTGGACTTCGCCGCCGGCATTGCCCTCACCATTGCCTTTGGGCTGGCCATCGACGACACGCTGCACGCGCTGAATCGGCTGCGCCTGACCTGCCCGAGGATGGACGAGGCTTCCTCCGAAGCGATCCAGCAGGCGATGTCGGAAGTGGCTCCCGCGCTGGTCATGACCTCGATCACGCTCTCCATCGGCCTGAGCGCAACGCTCTTCGCCGGGCTGCCCTCCGTGGTCGAGTTCGGCGCCCTTTCCATCGCGGTCTTCGCCCTTGCCCTGGTGGCGGATCTTGTCGTGCTGCCAGCCTGCCTGGCATGGCTGTCTCGCGCATCCGGGACCGGGGCGGACCGCTGACCCAGAGCGTATCACGGGGCTGCTGGCGTCCGTCGCACGGCGGGATGGCGACCCGTGACAGGTCGACCGCGCGCATTTGAGGCAAATTGATCCTTCTTGAATGGCTTGCGTGGCCGCCTTCCCCGGCGTCCGGGCCGGTCTTTTTTCTCGCAACGCGTGTGTAGCGGTTCCCAAGCGGCCCCGGAGCGGTCTATTCTCCGGTCGAATGGATCGGCCGGCGGAGCAGGGGAAGGAATGACAACGGTCTTTGTCGCCGGGGCGACGGGCTATCTTGGCAGCCGCATCGTCGCTTCGAGCCGGGCGAGGGGCTGGCAGGTGCGGGCCCTTGTACGCGATCGCGCACGCGCGGAGGCGCTCGGGATCGACGCGGACGCCTTTGTCGAGGCGAAGCCGACAGAGCGTGCGGCGCTGCGCGGCATCATGGCGGGCTGCGACATGGTCGTGAGCGCGCTCGGGATCACGCGGCAGCGGGACGGGAAGACCTATCGCGATGTCGATTACCAGGCAAATGTGAACCTCCTGGAAGAGGCGCTGGACACCGGGATCGAGCGGTTCGGCTACGTGCATGTGCTCAATGCCGCTTCCATGCCCGATGTGCCGCTGGTTGCGGCGAAGCAGGCCTTTGTCGAGCGGCTGGAGAGCGCGCCCTTGCGGGGGACGGTGATCTGCCCGAGCGGGTTCTTTTCCGACATGGAGGATTTCCTCGGCATGGCCCGGTCCGGCCGGGCCTGGCTGTTCGGCGACGGAACGCTGCGGCTCAACCCGATCCATGGCGCGGATCTCGCCGAGGCCACGCTGGATGCGCTGGAGGCCGGCACCAACCGGCTCGAGATTGGCGGCCCGGACATCTTCACCCATGCCGAGCTGGCCGGTCTTGCCTTCGAAATCCTCGGCAAACCCGTCCGCATCATCCGCCTGCCGGATTGGACCCGCCGCGCCGCGCTGCGGCTGCTGCCGCGGGTGACGCCGGCGCATGTGCACGGTCCGGCGCAGTTCTTCCTCAGCGCGATGGGGATGGACATGGTCGGGACGCCATATGGCAACCATCACCTCGCCGATCATTTCCGCCAGCTTGCCGCCGCGCCCGAAGACGCGGCCGAAGAATAGCGCCCGGCGCCCCTTGCGCCCGGCAAAGGAAGCGAAGAATGTCGGCGTGGAAAGAAAAGACGCCATAATGACCTTTCGCTGCAAAGCCGTCCTGACCGCCGCGCTGATCGCACTTGCGCCCGGCGCCGTCCTCGCCAGCGAGCTGCTGGTCTTTGCCGCGTCCAGCTTGAAAGAGGCGCTGGAAGAGACGGCGGAGGCCTGGGAGGGCGAAGGCGGGGGGCCGGTCGCAGTCTCGCTGGCCGGCAGCGCGACTCTGGCGCGTCAGATCCAGGCCGGCGCTCCGGCCGATCTCTTCCTGTCGGCCAACGAAGCCTGGATGGACCTGCTCGACCGCGAGGAACTGCTCCGACCCGGAAGCCGCCGCGACCTGCTGACCAACAGCCTGGTCGTGGTGTCGGGCGATCCGGGCGCCGACGAGGCGGCCTTCTTCGATGCGGATCGCTGGTCCGCCAGCCCGGTCGGCGGCGAGATCGCCATGGCGCTGGTGGCGGCGGTTCCGGCGGGGATCTATGGCAAGGCGGCGCTGGAGAGCCTTGGCTGGTGGGACCGGATGGCGCCGCATGTCGCGCAGGCCGACAATGTGCGCGCCGCGCTCGCCCTTGTGGCCACGGGGGAATCCCGCTTCGGCATCGTCTATGCCACCGATGCGCTGGCCGAGCCGAAGGTCCATATTGTCCTGCACTTCCCGGCAGACAGCCATCCGCCGATCCGCTACCCGATGGCGATCCCGGCCGAGAGCAGCGCGCCGCAGGCCGAGGCCTTCGCCGATTTCCTGGCCGGCCCGGTCGCGGAAGAGATCTTCCGCAGCCACGGCTTCGGTCTCGCCGGGCAGGAGGGGCAATGATCCTCGGTCTTTCTCCGGAGGCCTGGGCGGCGGTCGCTCTGTCGCTGAAAGTGTCCTTCTGGGCGGTGCTGCTCAGCCTGCCGATCGGAATCGCCACCGCCTGGCTGCTGGCCCGCGCCCGCTTCCCCGGTCGCCAGCTTCTCAATGGGCTGGTCCACCTGCCGCTGATCCTGCCGCCGGTCGTCACCGGTTACCTGTTGCTCCTCGCCTTCGGCCGGCGCGGGCCGCTTGGTGCGCTGCTGCACGATCTCTTCGGCGTCACGCTCGCCTTCAACTGGACCGGCGCCGCGCTCGCCGCCGCGATCATGGCCTTCCCGCTCATGGTCCGCGCCATCCGCCTCTCCATCGAGGCGGTCGATCCCGGCCTCGAACAGGCGGCGGCCACGCTCGGAGCCTCGCGCCTGCGGGTCTTCCTGACGGTCACCCTGCCGCTCACCGCGCCGGGTATCCTCGCCGGCGCCATCCTCGCCTTCGCCAAGGCGATGGGTGAGTTCGGCGCCACGATCACCTTCGTCTCCAACATTCCCGGCCGCACCCAGACCCTGCCTTCGGCCGTCTATGCCTTCCTGCAGGTCCCCGGCGCGGAGGCCTCCGCGCTGCGCCTCGTTCTGCTCTCGGTCGCCCTCGCCATGGGCGCGCTCATCGCCTCCGAGCTGCTCGCCCGCCGCATGAACCGCCGGAGGGAGGGCGCATGAGCCTCTCCGTCTCTCTCCGCCACCGGCTCGACCGTTTCACCCTGGAGGCCGCGTTCGACGCCCCGGACGGTGTGACCGCGCTGTTCGGACCCTCCGGTGCCGGCAAGACGACGCTGGTCCAGGCCGTGGCCGGGCTGCTGCGCCCCGAACAGGGCCGCATCGCGCTCGGCGACCACCTGCTGCAGGACAGTGCCACAGGCCACTGGCTGCCGCCCCATCGCCGTCGCATCGGCTACGTGTTTCAGGACGGCCGGCTGTTCCCGCATATGAGCGTGGCCCGGAATCTCTCCTATGGCCGCCGAATGAACCGCTTGCCGCGCGATCCGGAGGAGGAGGCGCGCATCCTTGCCATGCTCGGCATCGCCCCGCTGCTCGACCGGGTCCCGGCGACGCTTTCTGGCGGTGAGAAGCAGCGCGTCGCCATTGGGCGGGCGCTGTTTGCCGCCCCGCGCCTGCTGCTGCTGGATGAGCCACTGGCCGCGCTGGACGCTGCCCGCAAGGCGGAGATCCTGCCGTTCCTGGAGCGTTTGCGGGACGAAACCGGCCTGCCGATCCTGCTCGTCAGCCATTCGCTGGCCGAGGTCGCCCGGCTCGCCACGACCATGGTGCTGCTGCGTGACGGAAAGGTTGTGCGCAGCGGTCCGACCGCGGAGCTGCTTGCCGATCCCGATGCCGTTCCGAGCCTTGGCCCGCGCGAGGCCGGCGCGCTGGTCGAAGCCCGCGTGACCGCGCATCACCCTGACGGGCTGGCCGAACTGGCGACCTCTGCCGGAACGCTCCTGCTGCCCGGGATCTCGGCCATGCCGGGGACCATCCTGCGCATCCGCATCCCGGCCCATGAGGTCATCCTCGCGCTGACCCCGCCCGAGCAGATCTCGGCGCTGAATATCCTGCCCGCGACGATCCGCAGCCTGCGGTTCGGCGATGGCCCCGGCGTCATGGTGCAGCTTGAATCGGGTACGGACCTGCTGCTCGCCCGCATCACCCGCCGCTCCGCCGAGGGGCTCCGGCTCGAACCGGGCAAAGCCTGCCATGCGATCCTGAAATCGGTTGCCGTGTCACGGCAGGATATCGGCGCGGGATAGGGGGGAGGAAACCGGCAGGCCCGAAGGCCGCAAGCGGCCAGGCTGTCCCTGAGCGGGGCAGGGCTTTGCAGGGCAGGGTGCTGCCGGGCGCGGAGTGTCGGTTGAGGTCGGGTTGAACTTGGCTCAAGCCTGCGGCGGACGGGTCCGCGGCCGTCGAGGCCGCAGATCGGGGGCGGGGCGTTCAGCTCTTGTAGGGCGCCATTCCGGCGCGGGCCAACTCGTCGGCGCGCTCGTTCTCCGGGTGGCCGGCATGGCCCTTCACCCATTCCCAGGTGACGCGATGCTGTGCCTGGGCGGCGTCGATCCGCTTCCACAGCTCTTCGTTTTTCACCGGCTTCTTCGAGGCCGTTTTCCAGCCATTTCGCTTCCAGCCATGGATCCAGCTCGTCACGCCGTTCTTCACATAGGCGGAATCGGTGACGATGGTGATTTCGGTTGGCCGGGTCAGGCTTTCCAGCGCCGAGATCGCCGCCAGAAGCTCCATCCGGTTGTTGGTCGTCGCGGGTTCGCCGCCGGAGAGTTCCCGCTCCTTGACGACAGTGTCGCCGTCGCGCGCCTGCAGGAGGGCGCCCCAGCCGCCGGGGCCGGGATTCCCCGAACAGGCGCCATCGGTATATGCAAAGAGATCAGCCATGGCGGGCGAATAGAGGAGCCGCGCGCCCGGGGCAAGCGCTCAGGTGCGTCGCGCGTGCAGGACAATGAAATCATGCGCCGAGCCGTCGAACCCGGTCTCGCAGCCATATTCGCGCTCGAACACGTCCAGCCCGGCCGCGCCGAGCAGTCCGGCCAGCTCCTCCTCGCCATAATAGGTGTAGAAGCGGTTCCGCCTGTCCCGTGCCTCGCCGGTGCCGAGCTTCATCGCGATCAGGAACAGCCCGCCCGGCCGCAGGGCCCGCGACAGCGCTGCCAGATGCCCCGGCATCGCGGCGCGGGGTGCGTGCAGCAGGCTGTAATGTGCCCAGATCCCGTCATAGACGGCCTCGCCCGTCACCGCGTCGAACCCGGCCACCCGGACCTCCAGCCCGTAGCGCTGCCGCGCCACGGCGGCCATGCCCTCGGCGGCGTCCAGCGCATCGACCTCAAGCCCGCGTTCCACCATCCGCGCCGCCCAGACGCCCGGGCCGCAGCCGAGATCGAGCACATGCCCGCCTGCCGGCAGCGTGTCGATGAACCGCTCCAGCCGCGGATAGGGCCGATCGGTGTCGATCATCCGCGCGTAATCCTCGGCCTGCGTGTCATAGACGGAGAGCGTGTCCCGATCGCCCATCAGCCGCTCCCTTCCAGTGCAAGACAGACCATGACGGCCGCGCTCCAGCGCACCTTGACCGGGAACCACCAGCGCGGCGCCAGCCCGGTCTTCCAGAACAGCCAGTCGATCCCGAGCGCCAGCGCGAAGCCCGCGATTAGGAGAATGTCGGTCGCGGCCGGTGCGATGCCGGTGAAGAGGAAGGCCCAGATTGCCGGCAGGACGGCGAGCACGAGGGCCATTCGCGCCGCTTTGCCATCGGCGCGCATCGCAAAGCCCCAAAGCGCGCCCGAGAGGAAGGCCAGCAGGATGGTGCCGACATAGAGCACGACATAAGGCGCGACGAAGCGCGGCCCGAGGCTGGCCAGCGTCCAGTCATAGAGGGTGGCGTCAAGGCGGGTAAGCGTGCCCCAGAGAACCGGCAGAAGCGCGGCAAGCCCGAGCGCCCGGACGGCTCCCGGCGCCCCGCTCACGCCCGTTCCAGCGCCAACCGCGCGCCGAGGGCGGCGAAGATCGCCGCGAAGGAGCGGTTGAGCCAGCGCATGGCGCGCTCCGAGGAGAGCACGGCGTCCCGGGCCGCTGCCGCGAAGGCGCCATAGAGCATGAAAACCACCAGGGTCAGTGCCATGAAGACGGCGCCAAGCTGCAGCATCTCGGCCGTCGCACCCGCCGGATTGCCCGACAGGAAGGGCGGCAGCAGCGCGAGAAAGAAGATCGAGAGCTTCGGGTTGAGGATATTGATCAGCGCCCCGCGCCGTGCGATCGGCCAGGCCTGCGGCGCGCCTTCCCGCGGGGCGATGGCGAGCGCCCCGCCCGAACGCAGGGCCTGCCAGGCGAGCCAGAGCAGGTAGGCGACCCCGGCGAATTTCACCACCTGGAAGAGCAGCGCGGAGGTGTGCAGCACGGCGGCCAGCCCGAGCACGGCCGCGGCCAGGTGCGGCACGATGCCGAACGTGCAGCCAAGCGCGGCCCAGAAGGACGCGCGCCGTCCCTGTCCCAGGCCGATTGCCAGCGTGTAGACGACACCCGTCCCGGGCGCGACGACCACGACAAGGGCCGTGACGAGGAATTGCAGCGAGATCATTCCGCTGCTTCCCGCAACACGCGCGGCACCTTGAACTCGACCTTTTCCACAGCGGTCTCGACAGTCTCCAAGGTCACGTCAAAGCGCTCCGAGAAAGCGTCGATGACCTCGCGGATCAGCACTTCCGGCGCCGAGGCCCCGGCGGTCACCGCCAGCGAGGAGATCCCCTCCAGCGCCCGCCAGTCGATATCGCTCGCCCGCTGGACAAGTTGCGAATAGCGACAGCCCGCCTTGGCGCCGACCTCGACCAGTCGCCGCGAATTCGATGAGTTGGGCGCGCCCACGACCAGGATCGCATCGACCCGCGGCGCCACCGCCTTCACGGCTTCCTGCCGGTTGGTGGTGGCGTAGCAGATGTCTTCCTTGTGCGGCCCGACAATCGCCGGGAACCGGGCCTGAAGCGCGGCCACGACCCCCGCCGTGTCGTCGATCGACAGCGTCGTCTGCGTCACATATGCCAACTTCTCCGGATCGCGCACCTCCAGCCCGGCCACGTCCTCGGCCGTCTCGACCAGCAGCACGTCGCCCTCCGGCAGCTGCCCCATCGTGCCGATGGTTTCCGGGTGTCCCGCATGGCCGATCATCACGATCTGCAAGCCTTCTTCGGCATGGCGCTCGGCCTCGATATGCACCTTGGAGACCAGCGGGCAGGTCGCATCCACATAGACCATCTCGCGCCGCTCCGCCTCCGCCGGCACCGCCTTCGGCACGCCATGGGCGGAGAAGATCACCGGCCGGTCCTTCGGGCATTCGTCCAGTTCCTCGACGAAGACGGCGCCCTTGTCCCGCAGCCCATCCACGACGAAGCGGTTATGCACGATCTCGTGGCGCACATAGACCGGCGCGCCCCATTTCTCGAGCGCCATCTCGACGATCTTGATCGCCCGGTCGACGCCGGCGCAGAAACCGCGCGGGGCGGCGAGGTAGAGTGTCAGGGCGGGTCTGGTCATGGGCACCTCCGGGCCACAGAGGTAAGCCGCGCGCCGCGATCCGTCCAGCCGGATTTCCCCTCGCCCGCAGGAAAGGGCTGGAACCGGGCGAGGAAAGGGTCTACACGCGCCGTCATGGCGAGCCTTTGTGCAGATACCCTTTCGCGACGCGTCCGACGCCGCACCTGACCCGACCGTCCCGCACGGCCGGCCGATTCCGCGCACCCCCGCCTTCCCTCATTGACACCCTTTTGCCCCTCGGGCACTGATTTCACTTCCTGAAGTGAGGAAACCGAAAATGATCCCCTCCGTTCTGCCGACCTATAACCGCGCACCGCTCCATTTCGTGAAGGGCGAAGGCTGCTGGCTCGTGGAGGCGGATGGCCGACGTTTCCTCGACCTTGGAGCCGGTATTGCCGTCAATGCGCTTGGCCACGCCCACCCGGCGCTGGTCCGGGCGCTGAACGAGCAGGCCGGCGCGCTGTGGCACACCTCCAACCTCTACCACGTGGACAAGCAGCAGGCGCTGGCTGACCGGCTGACCGATCTCACTTTCGCCGACACCTGTTTCTTCACCAATTCGGGGACCGAGGCTGCTGAGCTCGCCATCAAGATGGCGCGCAAATACTGGCATGAGAAAGGACAGTCGGAGCGGATGAAGATCATCACCTTCGAAGGCTCCTTCCACGGCCGTTCCTCGGCTGCCATCGCCGCCTCCGGTTCCGCCAAGATGACCGAAGGCTTCGGTCCGCTCCTGCCCGGATTCGTCAACCTTCCCTTCGGAGACCACGAGGCCTTCGCGGAGGCGATGAAGGATCCCGAGGTCGGCGCTGTCCTGGTCGAGCCGATCCAGGGCGAGGGCGGTATCCGAACGATGAACGATGCCTGCCTCAAAGGCATGCGGGCGGCCTGCGACGCCACCGGAACGCTGCTCATCCTCGATGAGGTGCAATGCGGCATGGGGCGGACCGGCAAGCTCTTCGCCCATGAATGGACCGGCAGCACGCCCGATATCATGATGGTTGCCAAGGGCATTGGCGGCGGTTTCCCGATCGGGGCGGTGCTCGCCACCGAAGACGCCGCCTCCGGCATGACCGCCGGCACCCACGGTTCCACCTATGGCGGCAACCCGCTTGGCTGCGCGGTGGCGCTCGCAGTACTGGAAGTGGTCGGCGAACCCGCTTTCCTCGAAGAGGTCTCCCGCAAGTCCGGCCAGCTCCGGCAGGGGCTCGAAGGCCTCGTCGCGGCGCATCCGGATGTCTTCGAGGAAGTGCGCGGCGAAGGGCTCATGCTGGGGCTCAAATGCAAGCCGCCCGCCGGCGACGTGGTTTCGGCCGGTTATGCAGAGGATGTCCTCACCATCCCGGCAGCCGAGAATACCATTCGCCTGCTGCCCGCGCTCAATATCAGCGAAGAGGAGATCTCGGAGGCTCTCGTCCGGCTCGACCGAACCGCGACCCGCGCCGCCGCCTGAGACTTCCTTTTTCCGAAATATCCTCGGGGGGAGCGCGCAGGGCGCGCGGGGGGCAGACGGCCCCCCTCCCACCTCTCCAAGAAAGCCAAGACCGATGAATCATTTCCTGGACATCAACACCACCGCGCCGGACGAACTGCGGAGCATCATCGACACTGCCCGCGCCATCAAGGACGCCCGCAATGGCCGCCCCAAGGGCCAGGCGGATGACGAAACCCCGCTTGCCGGTCAGATGGTTGCGCTGATCTTCGAGAAGCCGTCGACCCGGACCCGTGTCTCCTTCGATGTCGGTGTGCGCCAGATGGGTGGGCAGACCATGGTGTTGTCGGGCAAAGAAATGCAGCTCGGCCATGGCGAAACCATCGCCGACACCGCCCGCGTCCTCTCCCGCTATGTCGACATGATCATGATCCGGACCTTCGAGGAGGCGGTGCTGCAGGAACTCGCCGAGTTCTCCGATGTTCCTGTCATCAACGGGCTAACCGACCGCTCCCATCCCTGCCAGATCATGGCCGATATCCTCACCTTCGAAGAGCATCGCGGTCCCATTGCCGGCAAGAAGGTGGTGTGGTCGGGCGATGGCAACAATGTCTGCGCCTCCTTCATCCATGCTGCCGGACAGTTCGGCTTCGACCTGACCTTCACCGGCCCGCAAGTGCTGGACCCGGAAGATGTCTTCATCGGCGAGGCCCGGTCCAAGGGCGCCTCAATCGTGATCGAACGCGACCCGTTCAAAGCCGTCGAGGGGGCCGATCTCGTCGTCACCGACACCTGGCTGTCGATGCATGACAGCCAGTCCGCCCAGGAGCGTCGCCACAACCTGCTGCGCCCTTACCAGGTCAACGAGGAACTGATGAAGGCCGCCGGCCCCGACGCGCTCTTCATGCACTGCCTGCCGGCGCATCGGAACGAAGAAGCCACCAGCGAGGTCATGGACGGCCCGCAATCGGTGATCTTTGACGAGGCCGAAAACCGCTTGCACGCACAGAAGGCCGTCATGCGCTGGTGCCTGGGGCTCTGACAGGGCCGGATCGGACAGGCAGCCCGGGCGCGGTCTCGCGCGTGCCGGGCATCGCCTGCCTACAGGGAATCCGGCAGCGGACACAGCCAGGCGTCGGGCCGCGCGCATAGGGTCACGTCTTTCTCAGGCCGGACTGTCTCGATAATGGGCGCCGGTGAGCCAGGCGGGCCAGTCGCGTTCGAAGAAACAGGTCTCGCCGTCATCCAGGGGACGGACCGTCCGGGTCGAGACCTGAACAGCGCCGTCCTGAAGCGACACCACGATTTGCTCCGCCTTGTGCCGCGCGGTCTCCTCGCGAAACCGATAGGCCTCCAGCGTTTCGCGCCGGGCCATCGGCAGACCGCCGCCGGCCGCATCGCAGATCGCGCGCGCCCCGCGGCTGCCGCCGCCCTCGCGAATGTAGAAATCGAGCGCGGCAAGTACGGCCTCCGAGACCAGCGCCATTTGCTGCCACTGGAGAACTCGCCCGGCCTGCGCGGGCTTTCCGGCGGCTATGCCGAGGCTCCGGATCCGGTCATTCAGGTCCCGGGCGTCCCGGAGGGCTTGGGCGACCTCCCAGGGGCGACAGATGATCCCCGCCTTGTCACTCATGCGTGCCTGCACGTCGTCGCGGACAGCTCCCAGATCGAGCGGGCTCTCGGGGGGCAGAACCGACAGGATCTCCGCCACCGCCGCGGCCAGCGGGCTTCGGATATCGGCGAGATCCCGACATTCGGCCGCGCCGCTGCCCGCGACATGTTCGGCCACCCGGGTTCCGAAGACCTGGCCGGCATTCAGGGCGGATCCCCCCGGTCGCGTGACCCCATGTGTTCCGGCCGCCTCGCCGACGGCATAGAGTCCGGGCAGGTTGCTGCGTCCCCAGATATCGACGCCAAGCCCGCCATTCATGTGCTGGTTGTTGACGGCGAATTCGAGCGGGGCGGCGGTGATGTCGACCTTGTAGCGGCGGTAGAGCTCGATCGCGAGCGGGTTCATGTGGCGCAGCCGGTCAATCGGCCGGTCCTGACCCGCGCCCGCATTGTCGAGATAGGCGCGCACGTCGGCATCCAGCCCTTCGAGGCTGAACGGGTGGTCGCCGGGAACGGCGCCGGGATTCCGGTTGAAATCCATGAAGACCTTTCGGCCGGCCTCGCCCTCCCGGAAGATCGCCAGATCGATGAGGCTTGAGCCGAATTCCAGCATGCGGGATGCGTGGAACGGCCATTGATAACCCTTGCGGAAGATGTTGGACGCCATTTCCCGGGTTGTGCGGTAATAATCGCCGAGAAAATGATGCTCTTCGCCGCTGTCATCCAGCGAGTAGATATGCGGCATGCATTGCATATAGGTGCCCGAGAGATTCCACGGGAATCCCTCGCGGCGCGTGCCGATGCCGAACTGGCTCTCGGTGATGTTGACCAGCTCCGCCCCCGCTTCCAGCGCCATGCCAAGAGGACCGAAACAGCCATTGGGGAAGACACTGTCGCGATAGAGCTCGCCGGGCCCGCCTGCCGCAAGGACAAGGCTGCGGCATCGAAAGAGCACGAGGCCGAAGGGATTCGCTTCGGTGCGCTCCTTCGGGCAGATGGCAAGCAGGCCGGCGACCGCACCCTTCCCATCCTTGAGGATCTTCAGCCCCGTCACCTGGTTGAAGACGGGAATGCCAAGCCGGATCGCCTCCCGCGCAAGGACCTGGACCATGAGCCGGGATGTCCGTGGGCCACAGCTGGTGGCGCGGCCAACCTCGTCATGGTCGGTCTGGTAACGCAGGGTGCCCCCCAGCTGGTCCTGCGGGATGGGCAGTCCGAGAAATTGCAGCGACGCCATCGCCCGCGGCGACCCGACTGCCTCGATATAGGCCGTGTCCTCGTCCATGGCGCCGCCGGCGCGGAGCGCGCGGGCCATGTCGCGATAGTCATCTCCCTGGTCCGCGGTGTTGGCCGTGTGCAGGGTCTGCTTGTCGGAGCCCGAGCAGGCCGAGGTTCCGCCCCAGGCGCTCTGGCTCACGATGACGACGGCGCCCCCCCTGCGCTTCAGTTCCACGGCGCTGCGCAGCCCCGCCGCGCCGCTGCCGACAATGACGCAGCCGCTTCGAAAGACGGGAATCTCGTACCCGTGACAGGTCAACCTGTCTGGAAAGGGCGGCGCCGGTTTCAGCCGTGGCATCTCGACATCGGTGAGCGCGTCCAGAACCTGTTGGGGGACCTTTGCTGTCATGGCTGTGCCTCCGGGCTGTTCCGACACCTGTCCCCGCTTCGAGAGCAGGGCGGCAAGACGGGGTCTTGCTCCGCTTGAATGGCGCGTTCCGGGAGTGCTGTCCATCTGCGACGAGGGATATCCCGCGGCCCCGAGGATGCCGCAATGCCGCAGCCCGGTGGTTTTCGGCTGCCGCGGCAACCGGGGGGTGCGGCATGGAGATTGCGCCTGGCCTCAGGGCGCTGCGACGGGAATACCCGCAATGCGACCGACCCTTGGCGGGTGTGCAGTCTGTCCTGGTGGCGATGATGTGGGATTTGGCAGGGGCAGCAGGGTTCGAACCCGCGACCTACGGTTTTGGAGACCGTCGCTCTACCAGCTGAGCTATACCCCTAAGGCCCGCGTTTCTTATGGACTCGGCAGCGAGGCGTCAAGCGGATATCGGCACTCGCAGCCACGGAGTGTGAAATCCTGTCCTGTGCCAGTGTCGTCCCCCGCGATCGCCATCCACGACGCCGGATATTGCAGGCTCCCACGGATGCGAAGGCGGCCTCTGTCCCCACATTGCAGAACAGGGGTCTGCTGTGCTTACCGGTTCTGGTCCGGCCGCAGCGGCGACTGTCGTCGCGGATCGACGGCGCCAGGGCGCGGGCATTTCTTGTCGGAACTTGTCCGGACACAAGCGCGGTTTCGGATCGGAATGCCGGTTCCCCCGACATGGGCGGGCCGGTTTCGGGGAGGGCCGATGTTTTCGGCGTCGCCCGGAAGCTGGCCCGGAAGGATCAGTGCTCGCGCACTTCGCCATGCAGCGCCGCGAGGGCGGTGGACAGGCGGCTGTGCAGCTCCTGGAAGCGCGGCTGCTCGGCGCCCTTGCTTGCGCAGGCGACCTGACGGTCAACCAGCTCCTGGCTGACATCGTTACGGAGCTCTTCCAGCGCGTGTTGGGCGGCGCTCATACGGGTGAAGAGTTTAGACGCGTTTTCCATTTTCTTCCTCGAGAAGGCAGGTGCCTGTGGTGTGAGGCCCAGGCTGTCGGGGCGCGGATTCGCCAGGCCAGCATGAGTCTCCGGTGGGTCCTGCGCCCGCCTTACCACGGGGCAAGGTTTGCGCGAGCCCGATATGCCATGTGTGTGCATACGGTGCCATACAAAAGGAGGACACCCCGGTATGTGCTGACGGTCTAGGTCTGCCCCTTGAAAGACGCTTTGGGCTGTTGCGCAGGGTCGTCTGTCGCGCGGAAATCTCCGCCCTGGCCGGCGCGATGCTTGGCCCGGATCGGGTGGCTCTGCTATTGCCGCATCATGGAATGTCATGACGCCCCCCGTAATGCCGCCTTTGCCGTGGCGCCCTGGTCCAACCTGCACGAAATGGCGCTCGGCAAGGCGCGGCAGGTTCCGACGATGTTGTCGATGCAGGAACAGCTGCTCTATTTCTGGCTCGCGGCGTTCTGGGCCGAGGGGGCGGGCGAGATCGTCGACCTGGGCTGTTTCGCCGGCGGCTCGACGGCGCGGCTGGCCGAAGGGGCGCAGGTGGCCGGCCTGACGAACGGGCTGCATGGGTTCGACCGCTTCACGGCCCATGAACGTGCCAAGGAGGGGCTGCTCTACTCGAACGGAATTGCTCCTTTCGAAGGCGAAGATATCCTGCCCATCGCGCGACAATTGCTGGCGCCCTGGCGCGCGCGCGTCACCCTGCATCGCGGCGAGATCGACCGGATGACATGGACGGGCGGGCCGATCGAGATCCTGGTGATGGATGCGTCGAAAAAGGCCGAGACCGGGGACCGGATGGCCGCGAGCTTCCTTCCACATCTGGTCGCAGGGCGGTCGCTCCTTGTGCAACAGGACCTGTTGCATTGGAGTCAGCCTTGGGTGGTCGCACAGATGGAACTCCTGAGCGCGTATTTCCGGCCGCTGGTGCATGTGGAGAGGGATACGGTGGTGTATCTTTGCACGGCGGCGCCGGATCCGGCGGCTTTGGCAATCGCTGAGACTGTGGAGTTGAGTGACGAGGAAATGTTCGATCTGATCAAATCCGCCCAGGCGCGTTTCGCGTCTTTGGGATGGGGATTGACGGAGCCGCTTGAGCAGATGGTGCTCGGTCTCCTGGCCAATCCCGGTCAACGCGCCGCACATCGCTTCAAGCGTCCTTGACGCGCATTGGCCCTCGAGAGCGGGTCCATTGGCGGCCTTTAGGACGGGTCTGGCTTTCGCTGGGATGACACGTCGCGCGCAGCCATCGCAATTGAGATGCGTCGCCAGTTCCCCGAAGACCACCTGAAGGAGATCTGTTTCCTGGCCGCCCGACGGTGACCCTTGCTTCGGCAGGAAGTGCGGTGCGATTGCTGAATGAATCCGTCAGCGACACAGGCTATGATTCCAGCTTTTCAGGTCGATTGGCGCGTCGGATTTTCGGATCCAGTGGAGCGGGCGATGAGATTCGAACTCACGACCCTAACCTTGGCAAGGTTATGCTCTACCCCTGAGCTACGCCCGCGCTTCACTGGTTCGGTGACCGTCTCCGGTCTCTCTCTTGGAGCGGGCGATGAGATTCGAACTCACGACCCTAACCTTGGCAAGGTTATGCTCTACCCCTGAGCTACGCCCGCATCCGAGAGTGAGCGGGGATGTACCGGCCCCGGCGGCAGGCTTCAAGCAGAAAGTTGCATCAAGGCGCGGTTTTTTGCCCAGTCCGATGCCCTTGCCGCCGCCGCCGCTTCGGTGTCGGATGCGCGCGACAGATGGAGAAGCATGACATGCGGTTCATGATCATGGGGGCCGGGGCCCTCGGGAGCTATTTTGGCGCAAGGTTGCAGGCGGCGGGGCATGATGTGGCGTTTATCGCCCGTGGGGCGCATCTCGATGCGATGCAGCGCAGCGGGCTGCGGATCCGGAGTCCGCTGGGAGATCTGGACCTGCCGGAGGTCCGTGCCTTCGATGTGCCGGAGGCCGCGGGGCCGGTCGATGCGGTGCTTTTCATGGTCAAGACCTACGACGTCGAGTCGGCCGGGACGGCGCTGCTGCCCTGCCTGACGCCCGAGACCATCGTGGTCACGGCGCAGAACGGGGTGACGGCCCATCGGCGGCTGGCAGAGATCCTTTCGCCGGGGCAGGTCGCGCCGGGGATGGTCTATATGCCGGCAGATGTGGTGGAGCCCGGTGTGATACGCCACTCCTCGGATTTCAACCGGCTGGTGACCGGGCCGCTCATGGATGGGCGCCGGGCGCCGCTGGAAGCGATGGCGGCGGCGTTGCAAAGCGCGGGGCTGGAGATGCCGCTGGTCGCGGATGCCGAGCCCTCGCTCTGGGAGAAATTCGCCCTTCTCGCTTCGGTGGCCAGTATCACCTGCCTGACCCGTCTCAATCTCGGGCCGATTCGGGAGACCGAAGAGACGAATGCGCTCCTGCGGGCCGCGCTGGACGAGACGATGGCTGTTGGCCGCGCGGTCTGTCCGGGGCTGGAACCGGATGCGGGAGAACGGGCCTGGGACCTGATCCAGTCGATGCGCCGCGAGGTCCACGCCTCGATGCTGGACGACCTGCGGCGCGGCAAGCGGCTGGAACTGGACGATATCTGCGGCGAGATCGTGCGGCTGGGCGCGGCACATGGTGTGCCGACGCCGGTGCATGGCTTCGCCAATGCGCTGCTGCGCCCCTATGTGAACGGGACGCCGGGCTGACGAGGATCAGAAGATCGCGTGACCGATATTGGCGACGGCGGTGACCAGGATCATGGTGAATGTCAGGATCATCCCCCATTTGCGCGCCTTGAAGTTCTGCGGCTCGGCGCCGAAGCCCCAGGCATGCAGCGCGCGACCGAAAAAGAGCATCGCCCCGAAGAGGTGAACCAGCCATGCCGGCATGCCCTGCATTTCGGCCATGGCCAGCAGGAGCAGGGCGAAGGGGACATATTCGACGAAATTCGCATGGACGCGGATGCGGCGGAGCAACTGCGCGTCGCCGCCATCGCCATGAGAGGTTTTCGTCGCGCCACGCCGGGCGATCACGCGGGCGCTGAGCGCGACGAAGAGCAAGGCCAGCAGGCCGGCATAGAGCGGAGTTGTCTGGAGCATGGTCGGGGTCCTGATGCGGTTTCGCGGCAAGATAGGGCGGCGCGGCCGCGCTTGCCAGCTTGACGGCGCGGCGTACCGCGGATTGGGTGTGTCCGCAACGGCAGGGGGCGGAGATGGACATGTCGGTTCGACGCCACGGGGAGGCGCCTTTCGAGGTGGCGGTGCTGCATGGCGGGCCGGGTGGCGCGGGCGAGGTCGCACCGCTGGC
This sequence comes from uncultured Tropicimonas sp., assembly GCA_947497945.1. Lineage (GTDB taxonomy): Bacteria > Pseudomonadota > Alphaproteobacteria > Rhodobacterales > Rhodobacteraceae > Tropicimonas. The sequence continues at coordinate 84,117 of CANMIP010000007.1, forward strand.
CCGGGCTCTGGCCGCGCGCGGATTTGGCGTGCTTGAGCCCTTGCAGGCGGCGCGGTCCGTGGAAGGGCAGGTTGCCGAGTTGCATGACCAGATCGGGTCGCATGGCTCGGAGAGGATGGTGGTTGTCGGCTGGTCCTGGGGCGCCTGGCTTGGGTGCCTGCATGCGGCGCGGCATCCCGGACAGGTTCGGCGGCTGATCCTGATCAGCAGCGGCCCCTTTGACGAGGCGGCAGCGATGGGCATTCAGGACACGCGGTTGTCGCGCCTGCCGCCGGAAGAGGCTGCGGAACTGAAGGCCGGGTTCTCCGGGGATGTGGACCTGCCCCGTCTGCTGGCGATCCTGCACAGGGCGGACGGGTATGATCCCGACCCGACAGCCGCCGGAACGGTGGATTTCGATCCGGAGATCTTCGCGGCGGTCTGGGGAGAGGCGGCGGCGATGCGGCGCTCGGGGGCGCTGTTGGAGCAGGTCGCCAGGATCGACTGCCCGGTTGCCTGCTTTCACGGCGACCATGATCCGGGTCCGGCAGAGGGCGTCCGCGCGCCGCTTGCAGCCTGCCTGCCGGAGTTCCGCTTCCAGCTGCTGGAGAAATGCGGTCACACGCCATGGATCGAGCGGCAAGCGGCGTCGCGCTTTCTTGACCTGCTGGATGCGGAAATTCGCGCGGACGGGCCAGGACCTGGCTGACTGCTCAAGGCGTGCCGTCGCGACCGTGGCGCATGATGCCAGTGGCTCCGCGCCAAGCCCGCAGGCGTCTTCTCGGCTCGATGGGACAGGCCGGCCCCGGAGCAGTGGGGCCAGGCGCCGGCCTGCGGGCATGACGGCGATCCTTCCAGACGGCTTAGGGCTCGCAGCGCGCCCGCGACGACCTTCGGTGGTCCGTGGCCGCCATGCGCCTTCGGTTGCTCCGCTTTTGCGCCCCGCCGTCTGGGGAGGGAGCGCCCCGTCGCGTTGGTGCCCGTTCTCCTGCGCCGCTTGCAAATGATCGGCTGCTGAGCGAAACCGGGCGCGAAAGGATTTTTCATGGCTCTGCCCGCTCAATCCCAGGTCAAGATCTGGTCCATCGCCGCCGCGCTGTTCTTTGCGTTGCTGTGGTTTCTCGGCGATGTGGTGATGCCCTTCGTGCTCGGCGCCGCCATTGCCTATCTGCTGGACCCCTTCGCCGACTGGTTCGAGCGCAAGGGCTTTTCCCGTGCCTTCGGCGTCACCGTCATCACCCTGATCAGCCTGCTGCTGTTCGTGCTGATGATCCTGCTGGTCATTCCGACCCTTGTCGAACAGACCACGGCGCTATTCGCCGCTCTGCCCGATCTCGCAAACAACCTGCAGGATTTCCTCACCCGCCGCTTCCCGTCGCTGGTCGATGCCGATTCGACCATTCGCCAGTCGCTTGCAACCTTCGGAAGCATCCTGTCCGAAAAGGGGGGAGAGCTGCTCAACGGGGCGCTCGCATCGGTTTCCAGCCTTTTCTCAATCGTGACGCTGATCGTCATCGTGCCGGTTGTCACCTTTTACATGCTGCTCGACTGGGACCGGCTGGTTGCCCGGATCGACGAGTTGCTGCCGCGAGATCACGCCTCAACCATTCGCCGCCTTGCCTCCGAGATCGACGCGACGTTGGCCGGGTTTGTCCGCGGACAGGGCACGGTCTGCTTCCTGCTGGGGGTCTATTACTGCATCGCGCTGGTGCTGGTGGGGCTCGATTTCGGCCTCGTCGTCGGCGCTGTCGCCGGGCTGTTGACCTTCATCCCCTATATCGGCGCGCTCATAGGCGGCGCATTGGCCATCGGGCTGGCGCTGTTCCAGTTCTGGGGCGACTGGACCATGATTGCCGTCGTCGGCGCCATCTTCTTGTCCGGCCAGATGCTCGAAGGCAACGTGCTGACGCCGAAACTGGTCGGCAGTTCGGTCGGGTTGCACCCGGTCTGGCTGCTACTGGCGCTGTCCGTCTTCGGCTCGCTCTTCGGCTTCGTCGGCATGCTCGTGGCCGTGCCGGTTTCCGCCGTGATCGGTGTGATCGTCCGCTTCCTGACCGGGAAGTACAAGGAGGGCCTGCTCTACAAGGGCAAGGCTGGCCAAGCCACGGCGCAGGATATCGAGGAGCTCTGATGACCGAACAGCTCGTCCTGAACCTGCCCGTGCGACCGGCGCTCGGGCGGGAAGATTTCTTTCTGTCGCCTGGCAATGCGCTGGCCGTGGCCGAGATCGACCGCTGGGAGGCCTGGCCGGCGGGCAAGCTGGCGCTGATCGGCCCGGAAGGGGCCGGCAAGACCCATCTCGCCCATGTCTGGGCCGAACAGGCCGGGGCCACGATCCTTCCGGCGACAGGGTTGGCAGGCTGGGAGCCGCGCCCGGGCAACTATGCCATCGAGGATATCCCGGATGCTGCCGGCGACGAAGAGGCCGAGCGCGCGCTTTTCCATTTGCACAATTTCGTTCTTGCCGAGGGCGGGCGGCTCCTGGTGACCGGCGTGACCCCGCCGGCCCTGTGGGTGATCGACCTGCCCGACCTGGCAAGCCGCATGCGTGGAACGCCGAGCGTCCGGCTGGAAGCGCCCGACGATGCGCTCCTGCAGGCTCTCCTGCTCAAGCTCTTTGCGGATCGACAGATCACGCCGCAGCCGAGCTTGATCCCCTGGCTTCTCAAGCGCATGGACCGCTCTTTCGCCGCAGCCGGCCGCCTCGTTGCAGAGCTGGATGCCCGGGCGCTGGCGACCGGCCGCCCGATAGGGGTGAAACTTGCCACCGAAATCCTGGCCGAAGACGAGACCTGAGGAAGCGGCGGAGAAGCTGGAGGGCGGGCGTTCCGCCGGCGCTCTCCGCCGCTGAAGCGGCCTCGGGCCCCGTGCGGCGGCGGCCCACGCCCTGCGGGCGCGGGTCCATTGGCGCCTGTTTCGACCCAGCTGCTCTGCTTCTTCTTTCGGAAAATATCCTCCGGGGGGCTCGGGGGGTGGAAAACCCCCCGACCTTTGCGTAACGGGAAAGGTGAAGAACAGAGGAATCGACATATGCGCCTGAGCCGCTACTTCCTGCCCGTCCTCAAGGAGACGCCTTCGGAAGCCCAGATCGTCAGCCACCGCCTCATGCTGCGTGCCGGCATGATCAAGCAGATGAGCGCCGGGATCTATGCCTGGCTGCCGCTCGGCTTCAAGATGCTGCGCAAGATCGAGAACATCGTCCACGAGGAGCAGATCCGCGCCGGCCATGTCCCGGTGCTGATGCCGACGCTGCAATCGGCCGATCTGTGGCGCGAGTCGGGCCGCTATGACGGCTACGGCGAAGAGATGCTGCGGATGCAGGATCGCCATGGGCGCGACATGCTCTTTTCGCCCACGGCCGAGGAGATGTTCACGGACACGTTCCGCAGCTACGTGAAATCCTACAAGGATCTGCCGCTGACCATCTACCAGATCCAGTGGAAGTTCCGCGACGAGATCCGCCCGCGTTTCGGCGTGATGCGGGGCCGCGAGTTCCTGATGAAGGACGGCTACAATTTCGACCTCACCAAGGAAGACGCGTTGCATGCCTATAACCGCCACCTCGTGAGCTACCTGCGCACCTATGAGCGCATGGGCCTGCAGGCGATCCCGATGCGCGCCGAGAGCGGCCCGATCGGCGGCGACAACACGCATGAGTTCCTCGTGCTGGCCGAGACCGGCGAGAGCGGCGTCTTCTATGACAGCGAGATCACCGATCTGAAATTCGGCGACCGAGCCGTCGATTACGACGATGTGGAGCAGTGCCAGGGCGTGCTGGAGGAGTTCACCTCCCGTTATGCCCGCACCGACGACACGCATGACCAGGCCGCCTTTGAGGCGCATGTGCCCGAGGAACGTCGCCGCGAGGCGCGCGGCATCGAGGTCGGCCAGATCTTCTATTTTGGCACCAAGTATTCCGAGCCGATGGGCGCGACCGTCACTGATGCCGAGGGCAACAAGGTTCCGGTCCATATGGGCTCGCACGGGATCGGCGTCTCGCGCCTGCTCGGCGCGCTGATCGAGGCCAATCACGACGAGAATGGCATTATCTGGCCCGAAGGGGTGACGCCTTTCCATTGCGGCATCGTCAATCTCAAGCAGGGCGACGCGGCAGCCGATGCGGCCTGCGAGGATCTCTACAAGGCGCTGACCGCGAAGGGGCTGGAGCCGCTCTACGACGACCGCAAGGAGCGCGCAGGTGGCAAATTTGCGACGATGGACCTGATTGGCCTGCCCTGGCGGATCACTGTCGGCCCGCGCGGGTTGAAGAACGGTGTGGTCGAGCTGACCTCGCGGCGGACCGGCGAGAGCGAGGAGCTGTCGCCCGAACTGGCCGTGGCGCGCGTGGCCGAGATCTACGCCGCGCTCTGAAGAACAGACGGAGGGCGACGTTGACCGGACTCGCCCCCCTTTCCAGGCTCAGGGTGCCTGCGCGGCTGCTCTGGTGCAGCTTCCTCGTCCAAAATCTCGAGGAGGCGCTTGGCCTTGTCGATTGGGCGCAGGCGCAGGGAATCGAACGCCCATGGCTACGCCATGAAAGCTTCGCCTAGGCCGTCGTCGGTCTGTCGGTCCTGGCCGGGTTCCTGCTCCGGCCCGGTCTCGCCCGGCTCGACGGGCGCGGCGGTCGCTGGCTCCTCGGCGTCTTCGCCGGTGCGTTGCTGACCAACGCGGCCACCCATCTCGTCGTCTCTGCGGCGACTCTATCTGCCATGCCCGGTCTGTTTTCCGGCGTGACTCTTATGGGCCCGGCCGCGGCTTTCCTTTTGTGGTGCCTGTACCATCTCGGTCTGATGCAACGGCACTCGATCGCAATATGCTGCGTTGTCGGATTTGCCCTGACCCCACCGGTTGCCTTCGCCTCTATCCGGCTCGCGGATCTTTTCCTGACGCAGACCTGAGACTGGTGCGCACCCACGCCCGAAGGGCGCTACCCCCAACCGTTTGCCCAAGCATCTTCGATGCGCGAGAAACCGGCGGGAGCCCCAGCCGAAAGGGAGAGGTCTCATTGCACTTTCAAAACGCACCAACGCCAGCCGTGCCTATCAAAGCTCGGCCGGAACGCGCCCTGCCGGGTTTTCACGATAACACGCTCTTGGATGCCAGATTCACGGCAGATAGCGGACAAAGGCAAAGCGCCGCGAATCCGACGCCCAGGACGGTGAGTTCAACGTCCCCTGTCCGCCGAAAAGCGACAGCAGGACCCGCACCGCGCCGCCCCCTGCCGGGATCAAGCGCAGTTCGACCTCCCGTTCGGGCGGATGCCCCTCGGTTCCGGCTTCATACGCAAGGTAGACGACATGCTGCCCGTCCGGCGAGGGATGGGGGAACCAGTTGACCCGCTCGTCGGAGGTCATCTGTTCCAGATCGGTCCCGTCCGGCCGGACCCGCCAGAGATCGACCGCCCCCTCGATCTCGCCATTGAACCAGATCCATTCACCATCCGGCGTGTAATCCGGTCCGTCGCAATGATCGAAACCCGAGGTCAGCCGCTGTTCCGGCCCGCCGTTTGCCGGACAGGTATAGATATCGGCGCCATCGTCATATCCGCGCCGGAAGGCCGGATAGGTGATGCGCGCGCCATCGGGCGACCAGCCGTGGAAATAGGCTGGCAGCTTCTCCGACACCCGCCGAGGCACGCCGCCATTGATGGGCAGGGTGTAGATACAGCTCTGGCCGGTCTCGGTCTTGTCGCTGATGGCGATCAGCCGGCCATCGGGCGAAGGTCCGTGGTCATTGTTGATCTGGGTCGCGAAGCCCGTGTCCACCGACTCCAGCGCCGGTGCATCCAGCGGCACCCGGAACACCCGCCCGTCGCAATTGACCAGCAGCGCCGCGTCCCCCGGCAGGAAATTCGGCGCTTCGATATGCCGATCACTGCGCAGGACGACCTGCGTCTTGTCTGACTGGATGTCGTAAAGGGCGATCTCGCTGATCATTTGCCTATTTCTCTTTCAGGTAATGCCCCGAGACATAGCCCTTGAGCCCGCGCACTTCGCGCAGCGAGACCTTGCACCAGGGCGTGCCGCCAACCCGGTCGCAGCCCTGCACCCGGACCACGGTCCCGTTGGGCAGCCCGACCACAACCCGGTATCCCAGCCCCGGTCCAGACCGCAGCTTGAGCATGTCGCCCTCATCGACCCCAGACACTTCCGAGATCGTTGCCGCCCCGGCCGGCAGGGCCAAGAGCATGAATGCGGCCAGCGCCGCCTTGGGAAGGAGTTTCATCAGCTGCTCTCTCGTTTTGTCGTCTTCTTTTGCCGCCAGTTTCCCGCGTCTGTCGCCACATGGCAACCGCGTCGCGTGACGGGACCGCATGTTGTCGCTCCACGGACGCGCCTTTTTATCCGCCATTGCGGTTGATTCCTGCCCTCTGAATACGGCCATGCCGGGAGGCCTGTCCGGCGAGGCCCTTCGGCCTCGACCGCCCGCGTACTTGTTCCGGCGTGCGGTCGGTTGACTGAAGAAGGCGGCGACAGACAGTCCGGCACCAACAGTCGTTCGGTCTGATCCCACAGCAGACACTATTGTCGGACGCCTCACAGGCGGGGCCGTGTGATGGCGGGATGCTGCCTTGGAAGGAAAGGTAAAAAAGGCTCCTTTTATCGATGCTGCGGGTGGGTTGAAACGGCGTGTTTCCTCTCTCTGCGACATCTAAAAAACGTGGCCGGATGGTCTCAAGGCAGAGGGAATGGGACGTCAGAAGCGGACTTATTGGGGGGAGTGTGATATACTTCAGGCGTCCCTGAAAGAAAGTGGCCGATTCGGTTTTCGGCCGCGCTTTGCGATTGCAGGCCTGTTCTTTTTTAAGGCAGGCGCGTGTTTTCCAGTTGGGTGCGTTCATTCCCTTTTTTATTGTGTCCGGTATTTTATCAATGGGCTCAATTTTTTTCTGAAATAATTGTTGGTAAAACGAAATAGAGACGAAAGGTATCAAAATGGAAAATGTCCTTCTTCTTGGCGGTAGCCTTTTGAGCGTGGGCACATGGGCTTTGGCGTCCTGGATGTCGTTCTCTCCACTTCAGGTCGAAACGGTCTTGCCTGAAACCCGTCAAATTGTTGCGCCGGACAAAAGCTTGCTTGACGCCTATGAACGTTGCTCCCGGGACGCCGAGATCCGGTTGTTGTCATATGTCGAGGCTCGGAAATGCTCGCTGAATTACCTGGAGCTGAAGGTTTCCCTTTTGCCCGATGTCGATCTGAAAGAATATGAATCGCTTTCAGCCGTTCGGCGGCAGGAAATCGACAAGCGCGGCTATCTCGCGTTTTTGAGATGGAGGGAGCACGATTCCGGAAAACTCTCCGACTCCGTCAAGATGGAATCCTCCCAATCGAAGCCGGGCGTGAAATCAAACGCCGAATGAGCGATGTCCTGTCGACAGGGCATGTTCAAAGCCAGCCAGTGTTCACAGGCGCAGGGAACCGACGGCGCGACCGGTCTCGTGACGCCTGAACGAAACACGTGACACTCCTCCCATCCAGTACCGCCATGCCGTTTGAGGCGCGTGGAAGAGCGAGAAGGCAAGGTGGGCTGGTGACGCGATGCAATCGTCCTTCGACGGTGACGTTTCGCAACCGGTCGTTCTCCAGCGGAAGCCTTGGGTCCCCCCGATTTCCTGTCGCGTCTTTCCCCGTCCGATCCTTCTAAACCATTGCAATCGCCGGGCCGAGTTGCTTTGCTGCCGGCAATGATCGGAGGCGGCATGCGCTACAACGCTCTGCAGGTCCTGAAACAGGGATTGACCGGAAATCGGGGCTGGGGACGTGCCTGGCGCAAGCCTGATCCGCAACCGGCCTACGACTTCCTCATCATTGGTGGCGGTGGGCATGGGTTGGCGACGGCCTATTATCTCGCCTCCATCCATCGCAAGACCCGGATCGCCGTGCTGGAGAAGGGCTATTTCGGCGGCGGCTCGGTCGGGCGGAACACGACCATCGTGCGCGCCAATTACGGGCTGCCCGGCAATTCCGAGTTCTATTCGCATTCGCTCGGGCTCTGGGAGGGGTTGGAGCAGGAGCTGAATTTCAACCTGATGCATTCGCAGCGCGGCATCATCAACCTGTTCCATTCCGATGGCCAGCGCGACGCCTTTGCCCGGCGCGGCAATGCGATGATCAACCAGGGCGACGACGCGATCCTGCTCGACCGGGGCGCCTGCCGCGAGATGCTGCCCTATCTCGATTTCGACCAGACGCGCTTTCCGATCCATGGCGGGCTCTACCATCCGCGCGGCGGCACGGCGCGGCATGACGCGGTGGCCTGGGGCTTTGCGCGCGGGGCGGACCGGCGCGGTGTGGATCTGATCGACACGTGCGAAGTGACCGGGATCGACATCGCCAATGGCTCCGTTGCCGGCGTTCAGACCACGCGGGGCGCGATCCGGGCAAAAAAGATCGGGATCGCCGTTGCGGGCAATTCAAGCCGGGTGGCGGCGATGGCCGGGATGCGGCTGCCGATCGAGAGCCATGTGTTGCAGGCTTTTGTCACCGAGGGGCTGAAGCCGGTGATCGACAATGTCGTGACCTATGGCATGGGCCATTTCTATATCAGCCAGTCGGACAAGGGCGGGCTGGTCTTTGGCGGCGACCTGGATTTCTACCCGTCTTACGCCTCACGCGGCAACCTGCCGATGCAGGAACATGTGATGGAGGCGGGGATGACGCTGATGCCGATGATCGGCAAGGCGCGCCTGCTGCGGAGCTGGGGCGGGATCATGGACATGTCGCCCGACGGCTCGCCGATCATCGACCGGACCGGGATCGGCGGTCTCTATATCAATACCGGCTGGTGCTATGGCGGCTTCAAGGCGACGCCCGGCTCCGGCCATTGCTTCGCCCATCTGCTGGCGACGGACCGGCCGCATGAGGCCGCGGCGCGGCTGCGGCTCGACCGGTTCGCGACGGGCAGGGGGCTCATGGACGAGGAGGGGACCGGTGCGCAGCATAACCTTCACTGAGACAGGCTTCGAAATGGCACAGACACCCCGCTCGGCCGCTTCGCCCGGCCGACAGGCCGGACAGCCCCCGACCGCCCGCACGGGCCGGGGCTTCGCTTCCCCCCGCGGCCGGGGGCTGCCCTTCGCGCTTTGCGGAACCGTTTTGGCACTTTGCTTTCTTGCGACAGGCGCCTCTGCCGGCAACGTCCCCGAAGGTTGCTTCGCCCGCGCCTATTCCGATGACCACATGGCGAAGGTCCCCGAGCAATCCGTGGTCCAGATGCTGGCGCTGGTCGAGCCCTATCCGACCGAGCTGACCGAGGCGCAGATCTTTCTGAAGGTGCTGTTCCGCGAGGGCGGGCAGGGCGCGGTGAATGTCGTGCCGGGTACCTGGTACAAACAGGTGCTCTTCTGCTGGGACGGGCCGCGCGACAAGGCTGCGCCTCTGGCGGGCTGGGTGACCCCTGATGCGCTGACCTGTTATGCCGAATGCGATGGCGGGATGATGCAGATTGCCCGCTGGGATGGCAGCAAGCTCGACCTTCGGACCTCCGGGCTCTTCGTCGACGAAGATGGCGGCGAATGCGAGGGCAATGCCTTCCTCGCGCCGGAAGGGCAAGAGGCGGTGACCTTCCGGCTGCACCCGGTCGACCTCAATTTCTGTGTGAGCCAGTGAGGGCCGCGACATGCTGATCCCCTGTCCGCTTTGCGGCCCGCGCGACCTGCGCGAGTTCACCCCGCGCGGGGCGGCGGTGACCGTTCACCGGCCCGGTGAGGCAGCCGGACCCGAGGCCTGGCATGAATATCTCCATCTGCGCGACAACCCGGCCGGACCCTCCCGCGAACTCTGGTGGCATGGCGCGGGCTGCGGCGCCTGGCTGGTGGTGGAACGCGATACGCTGACCCATGCCGTCAGCCGCGCGATCCTGGCGGAAGAGGAGGCGCGGCCATGAGGCTCCCCGACCGCGGGCGGATCGACCGGTCCGTCTCTCTGCCCTTCTCCTTTGACGGCAAGCTGCTCACCGGCCATCCCGGCGATACGCTGGCCTCGGCGCTGATGGCCAATGGCATCGGTCTCGTTGGCCGCTCCTTCAAGTATCACCGCCCGCGCGGCGTGATGACCGCCGGATCGGAGGAACCAAACGCGCTGGTGGAGATCGGCTCGGGCGCGGCGATGGTTCCCAATATCCGCGCCACGATGCAGGAGCTTTGCGAGGGGCTGGAGGCCAGGAGCCAGAATTGCTGGCCGTCGCTGCAGGCGGATCTGCTCTCGGTCAACGACCTCCTCTGGCCGTTTCTCGGCAGCGGCTTCTATTACAAGACCTTCATGTGGCCGCGGAGCTTCTGGGAGAGTGTCTACGAGCCGATCATCCGCCGCGCGGCGGGGCTTGGCCGCCTGACCGCAGAGCCGGACCCGGCGCGGTACGAGAAGGCTTTCGCCCAGTGCGACCTGCTGGTGATCGGGGCTGGCCCGGCCGGGCTGATGGCGGCGCTGGCGGGGGTAGAGGCGGGTGTGGACGTGATCCTTGCCGATGAGGGCAGCGAGCCGGGTGGGCGATTGCTCAGCGAGCGCGAGCAGGTCGGCGGAATGCCGGCTGCCGACTGGGTGGAGCAGACGCTCGCGCGGCTGCAGGCTTCGCCCCATTTTCGTTTCCTGCCCCGGACCAGTGTCGATGGTGCCTATGATGGCGGTGTTTACGGGGCCTATGAGCGGGTCTCGGAGCATCTCTGCAAGCCGGATCCGGACCTGCCGAAAGGCTGTTTCTGGCGTATCACGGCGCGGGCGACGGTGCTGGCGGCCGGCGCCATCGAGCGCCCGATCGCCTTCCCGGACAATGACCGCCCGGGGGTGATGATGGCGGGCGCCCTGCGCTCCTATCTCAACCGCTACGGCACCGCGCCGGGCAAGCGCATCGCGCTCTTCGCCACCAATGACGATGCCCATCGCACGGCGCGCGACCTGCTCGAGGCCGGGCTGGAGGTTGCCGCCGTGATCGACAGCCGCGAAGACGCCACGGCCAGCGGCGATTACCAGCTCTTCGCGGGCGCGCGGGTCACCGGCACGCGCGGTCGCCACGGGCTGCGCCAGGTCCGGATCGAGACCGGGAGCGGCACGCAGACCATCGCCGCCGATGCGCTGGCCGTCTCCGGCGGCTGGAACCCCTCCGTGCATCTGACCTGCCACATGGGCGCGCGGCCCGAATGGGACGCTGGCATCGAGGCTTTCGTGCCGAAGCCGGGCGCCGTTCCCGGGCTGGTCGCCGCCGGGGCTGCGCGCGGTGTTTTCGACACGTCCGGCTGTCTCGCGGATGGCTTGCGCGCGGCGGGCGAGGCGATTGCGCGCCTCGGCGGGACGGCCCCCTCCCTAACGCCGCCCGCCGCCGACGCCGTGTCTGGTACGGGCAGGGCGCTCTGGCTGGTCGAGGGCAAGGGCCGCGCCTGGCTGGACTTCCAGAACGACGTCACCTCGAAGGATGTGACCGGGGCAGCGCAGGAAGGCTATGACAGCGTTGAATACATGAAGCGCTACACCACGCAGGGCATGGCGCCGGACCAGGGAAAGAATTCCAACGTCAACGCGCTGGCGATCCTTGCGGACGCGACCGGGCGGACGATCCCCGAGACCGGCACCACCATCTATCGGCCGCCTTTCTCGCCGGTCCCGATCGGGGCGATGGGCGCGGGCGGGCAGGGCAAGGGCTTCGCGCCGGAACGGCTGACCAGCTCGCATGAGGCCAGCCTCAAGCGTGGCGCGCCGATGATCGAGGCCGGGCTCTGGTATCGCCCGAGCTATTTCCCCGCCCCCGGCGAGACCCATTGGCGCGAGAGCTGCGACCGCGAGGTGCGGATGGTGCGCGGATCGGTCGGCATCTGCGATGTCTCCACCCTGGGCAAGATCGAGCTGATGGGGCCGGATGTCGGCGCGCTGCTGGACATGGTCTATATCAACCGTTTCTCGACGCTGAAGCCGGGCCGGGTCCGTTACGGGCTGATGCTGCGCGAGGACGGTCATGTCATGGATGACGGCACCACGGCACGACCGTCGCTGGAGCATTGGGCGATGACCACCACGACGGCGGCGGCCGGGCAGGTCATGGCGCATCTGGAGATGGTGCAGCAATGCTTCCTGCCGCGGGCGCGGGTCCGGTTCACCTCGACCACCGATGCCTGGGCGCAGTTTGCTATCGCCGGGCCGCGGGCGCGGGACGTGGTCAACGCGGTGCTCGACCAGCCGCTGCTCGGCAAGGCCTTCTCCTTCATGCAATGCGGCGCGGTGAGTCTGGGCGGGATTTCCGGGCGGCTCTTCCGCATCTCCTTTTCCGGCGAGCACGCTTATGAGTTGGCGGTGCCGAGCCGCTACGGCGCCAGCCTCTTCCGGCTGCTGGTGGCGCAGGCGGAAGGCTTTGGTGGTGGCGCCTACGGGATCGAGGCGCTCAACGTGCTGCGCATCGAGAAGGGCCTGCTGACCCATGCCGAGCTGCACGGGCGGACCACCGCCTTCGATCTCGGGCTGCAGCGGATGATGTCGACGCGGAAGACGTTCATCGGCAAGGCCGCGGCGGCCCGTCCCGGTCTTGTCGAGGAGACGCGCGAACAGCTTGTCGGCCTGCGCGCGCTTGCAGCCGGGGAGGAGCTGACCGCAGGGGCCCATCTCTTCGCGCGCGATGCCGATCCGACCCGGCTCAACGATCAGGGGTATGTGACCTCTGCCTGCCATTCGCCGACGTTCGGGCGTTCGATCGCGCTGGGCTTCCTGCGGCGTGGGCGGTCGCGGCATGGCGAGCTGTTGCGGCTGGTCGATCACCTGCGGGGAGTGGATGTGATCTGCGAGGTCTGTGACCCGGTATTCTTCGACGCGCAGGGAGGGCGGATGCGATGAAATTGTTGCAGGCCGTCTCGCCGCTGGGCGGGCTAGATCGGAGCCATGGCGCGCTGCGCCTGCGCGCGGGGGAACCCGGGCGCATCACCTGGATTGCGCCTTATCCGGGCGAGGAGACCAACTGCTCCCATGCCTTGCAGGCGGCGCTCAGCCTGAGCTTTCCGAGCCCGGGCGAGACCCGCAGCAGCCTTGCCGGGCGCATCCTGTGGTCGGGCCGGGTGCAGGCGCTGCTGCTGGGCCCGCAGGCTCCGGCGACACTTTCGGGTCTTGCGGCGGTGGTCGACCAGAGCGAGGCCTGGGCGGCGCTGAATCTTGAGGGCGCAGGCGCGGTCGAGGTGCTGCAAAGGCTCGTGCCGCTGGACCTACGCGCAGCGGTCTTCCCGGCCTGGCGCACCGCGCGCAGCCTTCTGGGGCATATGAACACCCAGATCACCCCGCGACCGGACGGGTTCGAGATCCTCGTGGCGTGTTCGATGGCGCACACGGCGGCGCGGGAGATCGAAGAGGCGATGAGGTCGGTCGCGGCGCGCTCGCAGCTCTGACCGCGAACCGGGCGGGCAGGGGGGGGGCTTGCCGCCGGTCCTTCGACGGGCTTTCGGGGCCGCTGGCGCGGCCCCACGCCCATCCAGGCCCGTGCGGCGATGGCGCCGCTGCGCGGCGCAGCCCCGCTCGACACTCTGTTCATCTTGTCCACAGAAAAGCCGGGGCCCGGGGCGGTCTGTATCTGGACTTGGCGACGGCGGGGAGCGATAGTCTGCGGATGTCCCTTCCACCCGGATTCCTTGACGAGCTTCGCACCCGCACCTCGATCGCACAGGTCGTGGGCCGGAAGGTCATGTGGGATATGCGCAAGTCGAACCAGGCGAAGGGCGACATGTGGTCTCCCTGTCCCTTCCACCAGGAAAAGACCGCCTCTTTCCACGTCGATGACCGCAAGGGCTATTACTACTGCTTCGGCTGCCACGAGAAGGGCGACGCGATCAAGTTCGTGCAGGAGACCGAGAATGTCTCCTTCATGGAGGCGATAGAGATCCTCGCCCAGGAGGCGGGCATGCAGGTGCCGGCGCGCGACCCGAAAGCCAGGGAGAAGGCGGACCGGCGCAGCCAGCTGTCCGAGGTAATGGAGGAGGCGGTGAAGTTTTTCCGCCTCCAGCTCAAGACCGCCGCCGCCCGCACCGCGCGCGACTACCTGACGGCGAAGCGCGGCCTGTCCGAGCAGGCGCTGGACCGCTGGGAGCTGGGATTCGCGCCGGAGGGCTGGCAGAATCTCTGGGACCACCTGACGGGCAAGGGGATCGCCGAAGAGCTGATTCTCGGCTGCGGTCTCGCCAAGCCCTCCGACAAGGGGCGCAACCCGTATGACACGTTCCGCAACCGGATCATGTTCCCGATCCGGGATGCGCGCGGCCGCGCGATCGCTTTCGGCGCACGGGCGATGGATCCGGGGGACAACGCCAAATATCTCAACTCGCCCGAGACGGAGCTCTTCGACAAGGGGCGCAGCCTCTTCAATCTCGGCCCGGCGCGGGAGGCCGCCGGCAAAGGTGCGCCGCTGATCGTGGCCGAGGGTTACATGGATGTCATCGCGCTCAGCGAGGCCGGGTTCGGCGCCACGGTGGCGGGGCTTGGCACCGCGATCACTGAAGACCAGCTGCGGCTGATGTGGCGCGTCCATCCCGAGCCGATCATCGCGCTGGATGGCGACACCGCCGGGCTGCGCGCTGCAATGCGGTTGATCGATGTGGCCCTGCCGATGCTGGAGGCCGGCCAGTCGTTGCGCTTCTGCATCCTGCCGGAGGGCCAGGACCCCGACGACCTGCTCAAGGCGCAGGGCGCGCCGGCGATGCAGGCGCTGCTCGACGCGGCACAGCCGATGGTCAAGCTGCTCTGGCAGCGCGAGACCGAGGGCAAGGTGCTCGACAGCCCGGAACGCCGAGCCGCCCTCGACAAATCCCTGCGCGCGGCCATCAAGCGTGTCCGCGACGGCGGTATCCGCGGCCATTATGCCGAGGAAATCCGCCGGCTGCGGTCGGAGCTTTTCGGCTTCGGCCACGGCCCGGTCGGTCAGGACCAGGGCTATGGTCAGGGCTACGGGCAGGAATATGGCCAAGGCTACGGCCAGGGATACGGGCAGGGGCGTGGCCAGCGCAGCTGGCAGCCGCGCGGCGGGCGCTTCAAGGTCAAGCCGGCCGAGTCGCCGTCGCAGGGCACGCGCAGCTCTCGCCTTGTCAGCGCCAATGAAAGCTCGGCGCAATATCTGCGCGAAGCCGTCATCCTCGCCACGCTGATCGCAACGCCGGCCCTGCTCGACGAGTACTCCCATGTGCTCGAGGAGACCCGGTTCGAGGGCGAGGGCCATGCCGCGCTCGCCGCCCTGTTGCTTTCCTGTGACGCGCAGGCAACGAAAGACGAGATCGAGACAAGCATATGTGATGTCCTTGGCCCCGGCACCCTTGAAAGCCTCAGGTCCGAGCGCCATGTGTCGCTGGTCCCGTCGGTTCGCAAGCCGGGGGACGCCGAGCTGGCCCGGCTCTGCCTCATCGAGGAAATCGCCAAGCTGTCCGCGCTGCGCGGCACGCGGGCGGAGATCGAGGAAGCAGTGGCGGGCATGTCCGAGGCGCCGGAGGAATGGATCGGCCACCGTCTGACGCTGTCAGCGCGCGCCCGCGAGATGGCCGCGAGCAACAGCGACGGTGACCTGGCCGATTTCGACATCGCCGAGAATGGTGCCCGGATCGACCGGGACGAACGCTCGGATCTTGACAGGCTGCTGAAATCCATCGGTTTCGCCGGGGATGACACCGACACGCAGCGAGAGGATTGAAACGGGGGGCGGTCTTTCCATTCCGGCCCCTTACCGATATGCGGGGTGGAATCTGGCGCTTGCCGCGCTAATGATTCGTAGTGATTCGGCGCCCGATTCGGCGCCATAGCGACCGAGCCCGCCCGCGAGACAGGAGTTCTAGATGGCCGCCAAGGACACCGAAGACCGCAAGCCTGACGATGGAGAGCAGGAAGTATCGCTCGACATGAGTCAGACGGCGGTCAAGAAGATGATCGCAGAAGCCCGCGAGAGGGGCTACATCACCTACGATCAGCTCAACCAGGTGCTTCCGCCCGACCAAGTGTCTTCCGAGCAGATCGAGGACGTGATGTCGATGCTCTCGGAGATGGGCATCAATGTCATCGAGGGCGAAGAAACCGAGGAAGAGGACGGCGACAAGAAGTCCGGCTCGACCGAAGTGGTCGAGGCCTCTACCTCCCGCGAAGTCACCGTCGCCACCACCGAGACCGAGAAGCTCGACCGCACGGACGATCCGGTCCGCATGTATCTGCGCGAGATGGGTTCGGTGGAGCTGCTCTCCCGCGAGGGCGAGATCGCGATTGCCAAGCGCATCGAGGCCGGCCGCAACACGATGATCGCGGGGCTCTGCGAGAGCCCGCTGACGTTCCAGGCCATCACGATCTGGCGCGAGGAACTTCTCTCCGAGGAGATCCTGCTGCGCGACGTGATCGATCTCGAGACGACTTTCGGCAGCGGCATGGAGGAGGACGAGGAAGAAGCGCCCGTCGTCGACGGCCTTAGTGTCGACGCAAAACCGGAAGACAAGACCGAGACGCCGGAATACGACGCTGACGGCAACCCGATCAAGAAAGAAGAAGACGACGACGACGACGAGCAGGCGAACATGTCGCTCGCCGCGATGGAGGCTGCGCTCAAGCCGCGCGTTCTCGACATTCTCGACCGTATTGCCCGCGACTTCACCGACCTTGAGGAAATGCAGGACGCGCGGATGTCCGCGACGCTGAACGAGGACGGCTCCTTCTCGACCAAGGAAGAGGCGACCTACCAGAAACTGCGCGCCGAGATCGTCGAGCTCGTCAACGAGCTGCACCTGCATAACAACCGGATCGAAGCGCTGATCGACCAGCTCTACGGTATCAACCGCAAGATCATGTCGATTGACAGCAACATGGTGAAGCTGGCTGACCAGGCCCGCATCAACCGCCGGGAATTCATCGAGGCCTACAAGGGCTACGAACTGGACCCGACCTGGATGGATCGGATGACCGAGAAGCCCGGCCGTGGCTGGGCGGCGCTGTTCGAGCGCTCCTCCGGCAAGATCGAGGAGCTGCGCGCCGAGATGGCGCAGGTCGGCACCTATGTCGGCGTCGATATTCCCGAGTTCCGCCGCATCGTCCAGCAGGTCCAGAAGGGCGAGAAGGAAGCACGGCAGGCGAAGAAGGAGATGGTCGAAGCGAACCTTCGCCTCGTGATCTCCATCGCCAAGAAATACACCAACCGCGGCCTGCAATTCCTTGATCTCATTCAGGAAGGCAATATCGGCCTGATGAAGGCCGTGGACAAGTTCGAGTATCGCCGGGGCTACAAGTTCAGCACTTATGCAACATGGTGGATCCGTCAGGCCATCACGCGCTCGATTGCCGACCAGGCCCGCACGATCCGTATCCCGGTCCACATGATCGAGACGATCAACAAGCTGGTCCGAACCGGTCGCCAGATGTTGCACGAGATCGGCCGCGAGCCGACGCCGGAAGAATTGGCGGAAAAGCTGCAGATGCCGCTGGAGAAGGTGCGCAAGGTGATGAAGATCGCCAAGGAGCCGATCTCCCTCGAAACGCCGATCGGCGACGAGGAAGACAGCCAGCTTGGCGATTTCATCGAGGACAAGAACGCCGTCCTGCCGCTCGACTCCGCCATTCAGGAGAACCTGAAGGAGACGACGACCCGCGTGCTCGCTTCGCTGACGCCGCGTGAGGAGCGTGTCCTGCGGATGCGTTTCGGCATCGGCATGAACACCGACCACACGCTCGAAGAGGTTGGCCAGCAGTTCAGCGTGACCCGCGAGCGGATTCGTCAGATCGAAGCCAAGGCACTGCGCAAGCTCAAGCATCCGAGCCGAAGCCGGAAGCTGCGCAGCTTCCTCGACCAGTAAGGGAGGCGCGCGATGTCTCTTCTCAAGCGTCTCTTTGGTGGCGGCGGCGGAAAGTCCAAGGTCGAGCCTGAAATCTACAAGGGTTTCAATGTCTTCCCTGAGCCGATCAAGGAGGCCGGGGGCTATCGCGTTGCGGCCCGGATCGAGAAGGACGTGGATGGCGAGGTGAAGAGCCACCAGCTGATCCGCGCCGATGTCTGCCAGTCCGAGCAGGATGCGCTCGAAATCTCGGCCAACAAGGCGAAGGTCCTGATCGACGAGAAGGGCGATCGCGTATTCGGCTGAGTGTCCTGACATGCCGGTCCTGCCCGACTATCTCGCCCCCGATCTCGACATTGTTTTCTGCGGTATGGCCGCCGGCCCCAGGTCGGCGGCCATCGGCCATTATTACGCCGGGCGCGGCAATCGCTTCTGGACCATCCTGCACGAGACCGGGCTGGCGCCGGCGCAGCTGGCGCCGGAAGAAGACGCCCGGGTGCTCGATTTCGGTATCGGCCTGACGGATCTCGCCAAGGAAGCGTCAGGTGTCGATTCCGCCCTGGCGCCCACGGCGTTCGACCCGGACCGGCTGCGGCGCGTCCTTGACCGCTGGCGGCCGCGAAGGCTGGCTTTCACCGGTCGAACATCGGCGCGTATTGCCTTGGGGCTGAAGAAAAATCCCTTGCCAGGACTCTGCCGGGCGGAGGGGCTTCCGCCGGTCTGGGTGTTGCCGTCGACCTCGGGGGCTGCGAACCGCTATTGGGATCCCGTGCCCTGGCAGGATCTGGCCAGGGATGTCGCGTCCTCTCGGATGCCGTGACGGCCATCCGGACGACTGAACCGGCTCGGCGCGGTCCCGTCGCGCTGGCCGTGCCACCGTTCCGGGAGCTTTCCCAGACAAGCAGTGGACCAGCGCGGTCCGGGCGCGGAAAAACGTGAACGCGTCCCGCTTGCCGAGCGCCTCGGGGGCTGTCAGACTCGCCGCAACCCTCAGTGGAGCGAAGGATCGAAACATGCGGCGGATGGCGATTTTGACGGTGGCGGCCCTTGCCCTTGCGGGGGCGCCACTCGCCCTGGAAGCCCAGGGTGTCGAGAGCGACGTTCCCGAAAACGGGCTGCAGGTCATCGGGACGGCGTCCGTGTTCGAGGTGCTGACACGCGCCGGCGCCGGCAAGGCGGATTACTTCTGCGCTGCCGGGCGGTTCGCCTTCGGTGAACTGGGCGCGGCCAAGGCCGATCGGCTGGTCGTGCTGGCCGTGCGGGTGCCGAGCAAGTTCCGCGAAAACCGGTTGGCGGTGGTGTTCGGGGTCAACGCGCCTGAGCCGGCGAGCAAGGAGCTCCAGGATACGTTGCGCGTGGGCGGGCCGCGCATCGGGCAGTCGGCTTCCGTGGGGCATTCGGAAGCGCTTTGCAGCGTCAAGTAGGGCGCTCCGGAACACCGGGGCCGCGGAGGGGCATGTGAGGAAAACTGTTGCAGGGCTGATGCTTGCCACGTTGCTGTCGACCGGCTTCGCAACTGCCGCGAATGCGGATTACTGGGCTCGAAACCGGATGCGGGCGGCAGATGTCCCGGGGCAGCCCGGTCTGTTCGAGGTGTTCCAGAAGGCAACGGCCGGGGCGCCGGATTACTGGTGCGTGGCCGGGGAATATACCCGCTACCAGTTGCACCAGCATAACACGACGCGGATCTACCTGGTTCGCGGTCTCGGTCCGAGCCTCGCGTGGCCCGGGCGCAAGGCGGTGCTCTTCTCATATGTCAAACGGGACGATCTCCCGGATCTGAGCGTTGCCGAGAAGGGCTATTCCGTCTCCATTCGCAAGCCGGGATATCATCTGAGCGCGGGCCATTCCTCGGCCTTCTGCGCCAAAAGCGTGAGACGCTTCATGCGACGGGGATTGTACTGACCATGCAACGCAAGCTCGATGTCGATACCAAGGGGCAGGGGCTCTACGAGGTGACCGCGCGGATCAGTGCCTGGCTGCGCGAGATCGAGGCCGGAGACGGGCTGCTGACCCTGCTCTTGCGCCACACCTCCGCCTCGCTGCTGATCCAGGAGAACGCCGATCCGGAGGTGCAGGACGATCTGAAGGCGTTCTTCGAGCGGCTGGTGCCGCCCGCCTCGCACACGGCCATGTCCTATCTGCGCCATACCTATGAGGGCCCCGACGACATGCCGGCGCATATCAAGGCCGCGCTGATGCCGGTCAGCCTCTCCATTCCGGTCGCGGCCGGGGCGATGCAGCTTGGCACCTGGCAGGGGGTCTATCTGTTCGAACATCGCGCCCGGCCGCATCGCCGCCAGGTCGCCATGCATTTCGCATGATCCGGCCATGCCGGTGGCCGCGCGGGATTGCCTAACGCGCCCGAATGGCCTAACCAGGACACACCACGCGCCGATTTGAACCACAGATTGCGGGCGCGAAAAAAATGCCGCTAAAGCGAGGGAACTCCCGTTCCTTCGGTCACCTTGCAACCGCGCCCGAATGCGCCGGAGGACAGCCATGTATGATCGCATTTTCCCGTCCGAAATCTCATCCGCTTCCGAAGGTGACAGCCTTGTCCCGATCGACCAGATCGCCGAGACACGCCGCACCTTTCCCGTAGCCGAGCTTGGCTACGAGCTGTTGATCGAGGCGCCGGACCTGCTGGCCGGGCTGGCGCATTGCGCCGATCTGTTCGCCCGCGCCCGGCTGGAGCTGAAATCCTTGCGATGCGGGGCCGGCGGGCGGATCTGCTGCCGCCTGTCTGACCGGGGTGGGGCCGACCTTGCGCTGCTGGCGCGGGAGCTTGCCGGACCGGTGGGGCGGATCGAGAGCTGGACCACCGTGATCGGAACGCAAGGCTGACCGGGCACCTGACGGAAGGACTCTTTCGCGCAAGAGCCATCTGTGTTAGCCCTTGGGGCACAAGAAAAAAACAATCGAGCAGGTTCCAAGAATGGGTACGGGTGTAACAGGCACCTTCGTCATTCGCTGGGCACAGATCATCCTTGATGGCCTCCCTGGGGGCGATCCGGACGATATGCGGCCGGGCGCAACATGGCGTTGGACCGGGCGGGCAACGCGGGTCGACGGGCCCGATGGAATTGCACGGCTGGGTGCGGGCGAAGGGGTGCAGGAGCTGCACCGGCGCGCCGCGCTCAAGGCCCGACAGCTTTGCGGACAGGTGAAGCGCATGCCGGACTGGGATGCGCTTGAGGTTGACGAGGACCAACTGCTGGACCGTGGTTTCGTGCTGACGGACGGGCGGCGCGCCTTTGCCGCCAGCCTGATCGACACGGGCGCCGAGCGGGACCGGCTGGTGGCCTTCCTTGGCGACCTTCCCCCCAGCGATGTCGATCTCTGGGTGGCGCGGGTCACGACCACGCCACGCGCCGATGCGCGCGCGCGCATGGCGCCGTCTGGCGGGGTGATCTGCTTCGCCTCCGGCACGCCGATCGACACGCCGTCGGGACGGGTCGCGGTCGAGACATTGCTGCCGGGCGATCTTGTCGAGACCCGGGATGACGGGCCACAGCCGATCCAGTGGGTTGGCGCGCGGCTGATCTCCGGCGCGCGGCTGCATCTTGAACCGAGCCTGCGCCCGATCCGCATCGCGGCGGGCACCTTCGGGACAACGCGCCCCGCGCCGGACCTGCTGGTGTCGCGCGGGCATCGCCTGCTGATGTCGGGGCGTGGCCCAAGGGCGCTCTTTGCCGAGCCGGAGGTTCTGGTCCGGGCAGAGGACCTGCTGGGACGGCCGGGCGTGTCGGAAGATCTCGAAGTGACGCAGGTGACCTATGTTCACCTGCTGCTGGACCGGCACCAGGTCCTGACCGCCGCCGGCCTTCCCTGTGAGAGCTTCCATCCGGACGAAGCGGATCTCTCCGCGCTCGCACCGGCGGACCGGTCGGCCCTGGAACGCATGCAGCCGCATATCGTCGGCGACCCGTCGACCTATGGGCCGCCGGTTCGGCGTCGCCTTGGGCTGGGAGAGGCCGCGATCCTGGCGGCCCGTCTCCACTGAGCGCCGACAGGTCGGGTTATTCGGCGGAGGCTTCGGGGCCGTCGGGCAGTTCGAAGACCTGTCCCGGATAGATCAGGTCGGGGTCGCGGATCTGGCCGCGATTGGCCTCGAATATCTGGACATAGTCGAAGCCGCTGCCATAGCGGTCCGTGGCGATGCCCCAGAGCGTATAGCCCGGCTGGACCGTGATCAGCGCGGCCGAGACCTCGCCAGCGGCGGGATCGCTCGGCGCGATGCGGGCCAACTCGTTCGGGTCTTCGCGCTTGAACGGCGTCTCGAACCGGGCCACCACCAGCCCGGCCTCGTCCAACTGATCGACCCGCAGCGTGTAGACGCCCGGTCGCACCGGCGGCAGCCGCATCCGCCAGCTTCCATCGGCGGCGACCTGCGTCGTCTCGACCGGCTTGTTGTCGAGATAGACCCGCACGCGGTCGGCCTTCGTCAGCGAGGTGGCCGCGTGTCCCGAGAGCGAGACGCTGCCATCGGCGGCATAGGAGATCACGTCGACGATAACCCGGTCGCCGAGCCGCTCGCGCGGCGCCCGGGCCGGTTGCAGCAATTCGATGCCGTCGCGCCCGGCCAGCAGGACCGTCGGCGCAACTTCCGCGGTGACGGGGGCGGGGCGGTCCGGTGTGAGCGTCGGCTCGGCTGGATCGGTGTCCGGGGCATCTGCCGGGGT
Source organism: uncultured Tropicimonas sp. (assembly GCA_947497945.1). Classification (GTDB taxonomy): domain Bacteria; phylum Pseudomonadota; class Alphaproteobacteria; order Rhodobacterales; family Rhodobacteraceae; genus Tropicimonas. The sequence goes on from CANMIP010000007.1 coordinate 106,531, forward strand.
CTCTGGTGCAGACTCTTCGGTTGCAAGCGCTGCGGTCTCGGTTTCCTGCGCGGCATCGGCATCGGCATCGGCATCGGCATCGGCATCGGCATCCGGCGCAGGGTCGGTCTCTTGCGCGGCGGGTGTCTCTGTGGCGACCTGCAAAGGCGCGGGGGGCTCTGCTTCCTCATCGGCGGGGGCGTCCTCCTCCTGTGCGATGGGCGTCTCGGCAGGCGGTTCCTCTGGCGTGTCGATGGGTGTCTCGAGCGAGGCGGTCTCTTCGGGGCTCATGGCGTCCGGCGTCTTGTCCGGCAGCGCGGCGACGAGCGGTTCCTCGGCGGGCGCGGGTGCGGGCGGGGTCAGGACGACGCTTTCCTCGGAGCGGTGCTCCGTTCCGTCTTCAGCAATGGCCACGAGATACAAGACACGCGCTTCGGCGCTCGGCGGCAGGTCGAGCAGCATGGCGAAATCGCCCGAGCCATTGGCCCGTGTGGTGGCCAGCACCGTGCCGTCCTCTTCGAGCCGCAATTCGAGCCCGGCGGGGCCGGTGCCGGCGATGACCGCCTGGCCATCGGCTTCGAGCCGGACATCGCCAAACCGGGGCGGTTCGACCGGCGGCGTGGCCGGATCGGCCTGTGGTTCGGTGGTGTCTTCGGCGCTCTGTTCTGGGGGCTGCTCGGGGGCCGGTTCCGGCTCCGCCTGCTCTTCAGGCGCGCTCTGCATCTCCGGCTCCGGGGCCGGTTGCAGCGCGGGCTCCGAGCCTGTTTCCTGCCCTGTTTTCGGTTCGGACTGTTTCGGCTCGCTCTTCGATCCGGGCTGTTCGGCGGCCGGCGAAAGCGCGGCCTGCTCGACGCTCGGGGCCGGTGGCGCGGGCGGCCCGGCGAAAATGGTATAGAAGCCGAAGAGGCCAGCAACTACGACGATACCGATACCGGCGCCGGCAGCAACGCTGCCGACATTGGCGACAAGGCCTTTTCCGCTCATTGTCGTACTTCCCAAGACATCCCGGTTTCTCCCTGCGCGGCTTGAGCGCCAATGGCAAGCCCGGTATCACCGCAGCATGAGAGCTAGCGTCAGGGATATGCAGCAATGTCACAAAACTTTTCAATTTGCGTTTATTGCGGCTCCCGGGACGGAGTCGAGCCGGCCTATGCGGAGGCCGCCGAGACGCTCGGAGCGGCAATCGCGACCGAGGGCTGGCGGCTGGTCTACGGCGCCGGCGATATCGGGCTGATGGGGCGCGTTGCGCGCGCGGCGCAGGCGGGGGGCGGCGAGACCTTCGGTGTCATCCCGGTGCATCTGTTCGACCGCGAGGTCGGCAAGCGGGACCTGACCAGCTTCATCATCACCGAGACGATGCATGAGCGCAAGAAGGTCATGTTCATGAATGCCGATGCCATCGTCGTGCTGCCGGGCGGCGCGGGCTCGCTGGACGAGTTCTTCGAAGCGCTGACCTGGGCGCAGCTCGGCCTGCATTCCAAGCCGCTCCTGCTGCTCGATACCGGCGATTACTGGGCGCCGCTCACCGCGTTGATGGAACATGTGGTCGCGCAGGGTTTTGCCGAGCCGAGCCTGCTGGATTTCGTTCAGACGGTCCCGGACCTGCCGGCATTGATGGAGCGCCTGCGCGCGGCGCGTTCCGAGAGCAGCGCCTGAGCCGAATAGAGCCCGAGCGCAGCCCAGATCAGGCCGAAGGTGATCCCGTGCCAGCGGGTGAACGGTTCGCCGAAGACCAGGGCGGCACAGAGGAATTGCAGGGTCGGGTTGAGATATTGCAGCAGCCCGACCGTCGCCAGGCGCACATGCCGCGTGGCGTAGGAAAAGAGGATGAGCGGGCCGGCGGTCATCGGGCCGGAAAGCGCGAGCAGGGCCTGGCTCGTCCAATCGAGCGCCTGCGCGCCCCCGGCCGCCCCGCTGCCGAGCCAGCCAAGCCAGAAGAGCGCGAGCGGGGAGAGCAGCAGCACCTCGGCGGTGACGGATAGGATGGCGCCGCTGCGGAGCTGTTTCTTGATCAGCCCATAGAGGCCGAACGTGACCGCGAGCGTCAGCGCCACGACCGGAACCAGTCCGAGGCCGAGTGTCAGGACCAACACCCCTGTTGCCGCCAAGGCGACGGCCAGCCATTGCGTGGTGCCGAGTCGCTCGCCGAAGACAAGCGCGCCGAGAAGGACGGCGACCAGCGGGAACATGTAATAGCCGAGCGAGGCCTCCATGGCCCGGCCGACTTGGATCGACCAGATATAGAAGCCCCAGTTGGTCGAGATCAGCAAGGCAGCGAGGGCCGCCACATGCCAGCGCCTGCCGAGAAATCCCCGGAGCTCGCCAATCTGTCGCTGCAGGATCAGCACCGCGCCGAAGAAGGCGAGCGACCAGAGCGTGCGATAGGACAGCACTTCCAGCGGCGGCACATGCGCCAGCAGCTTGTAGAAGAGGGGCGACAGGCCCCAGACCGTGCAGGCGGCCAGCATGGCCAGGATACCGCGTTGCGTGTCGGACATGGGCTTCCCTTTCCGTTTTCCTCGATCATGCGGCGCGGGCGGTTGCAAGGGGGGAGGGCGCGCTTTGTGGCCCTGGCGCCGGATATGCCCGCAATGCGAGCTCTGTGCCGAAGAACGCGCCCGGTGTGAAAAGAGGGCCGGGTCGCAGCGTTGAATGGCGCGGTCTCAAGGACGAAGCCCCCCAGGTCCGCACCGAGAGCGGCCCGGCGGGCCAGTGCCGGTTCAACAGGTCGTCTCACCCCGACATCTTTCGGCTGTGTCCGGGACAGGGCGTGCCGCAGAATTGATGCAGCGCCGAGCCTCTGTCCGGCGCGGGAACGGCTGTCCTTGCGGTGTTCGAACGAAAGAGAAGTTGAATTTACCGAACCGCCGCGATCGGTCCGTCGGCTTTGCCATGAATGAACTGCTGGACGTAAGGGTCTGAGCAGGCATCCATTTCAGTGACCGTACCCGACCATTTGATCACGCCGTCATGCAACATTGCGACATCGTCGGCAATTGCGCGCACGGAGGTCATGTCATGGGTGATGGTCATCGCCGTCGCCCCCATCTCGACCACGATCTCGCGGATCAACTCGTTGATGACGCCGGCCATGATCGGGTCCAGCCCGGTCGTTGGCTCGTCGAAGAAGATCACTTCGGGGTCGGCGGCGATGGCGCGGGCCAGCCCGACGCGTTTTTGCATGCCGCCCGAGAGCTCGGCGGGGAAGAGGTCGGCGGTTTCCGGCGCCAGCCCGACCCGGCGCAGCTTTTCGATCGCGATCTCGCGCGCCTCGGCCTTGGGTCGTTTGAGCCGGCCGCGCAGCAGGCGGAAGGCGACATTCTGCCAGACGGTGAAGCTGTCGAAGAGCGCGGCGCCCTGAAACAGCATGCCGAAGCGGGCGAGAAACGCGTCCCGGTCGCCGCTTTCGACCGGCTCCCCGTCAAGCGTGATGGTGCCCTGGTCCGGGTGCACGAGGCCGAGAATGCATTTGAGGGTGACGGATTTGCCGGTGCCGGAACCGCCGATGATGACCATCGACTCGCCCTTGGGCACTTCCAGCGTCACGCCGCGAAGCACCTGCTTGCCCCCGAAGGATTTATGGACGTTGTCGAGACGGATCATGCCGAGAAAAAGAGCTCCGTGAGAAGGTAGTTGGAGCCCAGGATGAGCACCGAGGCCGCGACCACCGCGAGCTTGGTTGCGCGGCCCACGCCCTGTGCGCCGCGCCCGGAATTCATGCCGTAGAAACAGCCCATGAGGGCGACGAGGAAGCCGAAGACGGCGCCCTTGGCGACCCCGGAGGCGATATCCGAAACCTCGAGAAAATCAATCGTGTTCTTGAGATAGGCGGCGGAGTTGAAGTCCAGCCGGTTCACACCGACGAGCCAGCCGCCCATGATGCCGATGCTGTCGCCAACGGCCACGAGCACCGGCACGGTCAGGGTCGCGGCGAGCACGCGCGGCACGGCGAGATACTTGATCGGGTTGGTCGAGAGGGTGACCAGCGCGTCGATCTGCTCGGTGACCTTCATCGTGCCGATCTCGGCGGCGATGGAGGAGGCGACGCGGGCGGCGACCATCAGGCCGCCGAGCACGGGGCCAAGCTCGCGCGCCATGCCGATGGCGACGATGGAGGGGACGGCGGCCTCGGCGGAGAAGCGCGAGGAACCGTCATAGATCTGCAGTGCCAGCGCGCCGCCGGTGAAGAGCGCGGTGAGCCCGACAACGGGAAGGGAGTACCAGCCGATGGTCATCACCGCGTGCAGGAACTCGCGCGGATACCAGGGCGGACGGAAGATATGGCTGATCACGGCGGCGGCGAAGAGCACCATGCGCCCGATCGAGGCGAGCCCGGCAAGGACAGGCCGTCCGATCGCGGCGAGCGAACGGGAAATTGCGGCGTTCACGCCAGGCCGCCGATGGTCTTGCGTTCGTAGCGCCCGCCGAGCGAGGTCAGGACCTCGTAGCCGATGGTTCCGGCCGCAGAGGCGACATCGTCAACGCCCTGTTCCGGGCAAAGGATGTCCATCGCCTGCGGGATCTCGGACAGCGAAGAGATATCGACGGTGATCAGGTCCATCGAGACACGGCCGACGATCGGGCAGCTGACGCCGTCATGCCAGAGCTGGCCCGTGCCGGAGAGCGCGCGCAGCAACCCGTCCGCATAGCCGCCCGCGACGGTGGCGATGAGGCGTTCCTCCGGGGCGGTCCAGGTGGCGTTGTAGCCGACGACCTCGCCGGGGGCGACGAGCCGTGTCTGGATCACAGGCAGGGAGACGCGGGCGACGGGCTTGGCCTCGGCGAAGGGCAGGCCGCCATAGAGGCCGATGCCGGGGCGGGTCAGGTCGAAGTGATATTGCGGGCCGAGCAGTGTGCCGCCGGTGGCCGAGAGCGAGCGGCGGGCGCTGGTGCCATCGGTCATCTCGAGGAACTGCCGGAGCTGATCGCCATTCTGGGCGGAGTCGGGCTCGTCGGCGCTGGCCAGGTGGCTCATGATCAGGCGCGGCGAGAGGCTGAGGGCCAGATCGCGCACTGCCGACCATTCGGCCGGTTCCAGGCCGAGCCGGTTCATGCCGGAGTCGAGCTGCAATCCGAACGGCGCGCCGGGAAGTGCCTCGATATGGCGGGTCAGCTGGTTGATGGAATTGAGCAGGGGGATGAGGTCCAGGTCGTGGATCATGTCCGTGTCGCCGGCCATGTGGCCGCCGAAGACGTAGATTTCCGCGTTGCGCCCGAGCGCCTCGCGCACCGCCGCCCCTTCCTCGGCCGCAGCGACGAAGAAGGTCTGTGCCCCGGCCCGTGCCAGCGCCCGCGCCACACGCGCGGCGCCGAGGCCATAGCCGTCGGCCTTGACCACCGCACCGGTTTCAACGGCGCTGTCGGATTTGGAGTTCAGCGCCCGCCAGTTTGCGGCAAGCGCGTCGAGATCTATCGTGAGAGTACCAGTCGCCATGGGCCGGTTGTGCCAAACCGGTGCGCAGGGTCAAGGGGAAAGAGGGCCCCCGAGCGATGTGGTCCCGGTTGAGCGGCAGCGCGGGCGGGATTTCGCGAATGGGCCCGGGTGCGGCTTGCAACGCGATGCGGCCGTTGCAGGGATCCTTGCAACGGCCGCCTTGGATGGGATCATGCCGCCTGCAACCGGCGCGCCATCTGCGCAAGAAAGCTTCCGGCAAGATGCTCATGTGCATCCCTGTCCGGAGGTAACCCCGCGACGGGCCAGCCGGGGCAGGCGGTCTCGCCTGAAGTCAGGTTCTGCGTGCGCGCTTCGCACAGGCAAGGAACCCGATGCCGGCAAGCATCAGCGGAAGGCCGGCGGGCATGGGAACCGGCGCGACCGAAGCGCTGTAGCCGACCATGTTCACGAGCAGTTGTTCGTTGCCGGTCAACCCGTCCGCCGCGTTGTAGCTGCGGTCGTTCCAGTCATGCGTTGCCATCAGCACGGAGCCGGCACCGCTGGCGCCGCCGACGATGGTGGGAATGTCGAACGCGCCGCCGTGATCATAGGTTGCGAGGATCTCGACATGCGGTCCGAGATTGGAGACGGGAAAGAAATACTCGGTGGCGCCACCATCCGCGAAGGAGCTTCCAAGGCCCGTCGACAGCCCTGCGTCGATCCCTGCCTGCGTGAAGCTTACGGTTGTATTGGTGCCACGATAAGTCGAGGGCGAAGAGCCAATCTGGGCGTCTCCATCCAGAAGTCCCGAACTGTTGAAGACCCACTCCGCTCCGCGCCATTCCGTTATCAGAAGGCCGCCGGCGGTCACGAAGTCGATAATCGCGCTCGTTCCGTCCGTTCGCCCGAGGATAACGGCGTCCAGTGTGGACAGGAACGAGGCGTCATTTGCCTGGCTGGAGTCGATGTTCGAGGCGGTGTGCCCGTTTGCATTCAGAACGGAGGCATATCCGGAACCGCCACCGCTGCTGCCAAAGATGCCGACGGTTGCGGCTTGGCCGGCAAGTGTCGATATGGCCAGCGCGGCTGCTGACAAAATGGAAACCTTGCCAACCAATTTCGTCAAGACACTCCTGAAAATCTCCTGCTGTGTTTGCTCATGTTCAAGGAAAGCTGCAATCAAGCCGTCGCGTGTCGGGAACATGGCAAGACAGGTGAAAAACATCGACAAACTGTCTGGAAACGGTTTGGTTGCGCGCACGCAACGCGTTTTACGCAACCTTTCGATGAGGTTGCCGAACGGGTCAGGTTCTTGACATATGGAGCGGGCACGCCGGCGTTCTTTCGACCGCCGTCAATGCCGCTTGCGTGAGGGGCATCTCCGTATCACGGGGATCCGGCGGATAATTCGGATGTCGGAAATCTCGGCCCCTGCGTTTTCCGGGGCCGGCCCACCGGACCCGTCTTGCGGGCGGGCGGACCCCGAGACCACTGTCCAGCAGGCGGCTTTTGCACCTTGCGTCGTCGCCGGGGATCGGTTGGGGTTGCGCTGCAACCGGATCGGGACATGAGACATGAGTGACATCGACACGCGGTTCTTCATCGCCTTTCTCGCGTCGACGATCGGTTTTGCAATATGGTTTATCAAGCGTCTCATTGACGAAAAAAGGGCTGAAGCAAAACAGCGAGCAGCTCAGGAGGGTCTTGGGCGCGCACTCTTTGTAGAAGTCGATTTCAATACAACGGATCTTGGCACCTGTGAAACCGGCTCTCCGTCTCTCGAATCCCTTCGAGCAGCATTCGCGGATAACGATAATCTCCTGCCGCATATTACGTTTTCTCGATCTTTTTCCGACTTGTATCGATCGCATATCGGAAACTTGCCAACCCTTCCGGATGATTCACTGGTCAAGACGTTTCAGTTCTACGCCTTGCTCGATAAGCTTCATGCTCAGGTCGAAGGAGTAACGAGTCCGAGCTTCCGGACATTAAGCGTCGATGGAAAGGTCGCAGCCATGGATCTCATTCGATCAACTGCCCGTCAGGGAAGGATAGTCGGTCTGGATTTGGTGGGGGAACTTCAGCGGCAGTTTCCTCACCTCAAGCTGACCCGGTTTGGCTTGGGTGAAGAAGACAATTCCTCTCAGAACCTGAAGCGCCGCCTCATACGCTTGGACAAAGAGACTTCTAATCTTCAAGGCAAGCACGACGGAAACTTGATCTGTCGGGCCGCGGCTTAATAGCCGCCATCTTCTTCCTGTTGCCAGGGTTGGACAAGATCGCTGAACTTGGTGAACTCGCCTTCGAAGGCCAGTGAGACATCGCCGATGGGGCCATGACGCTGCTTGCCGATGATCACATCGGCCTTGCCATGCAGCGATTCCATCTCCTCCATCCAGGTCGCCATGCGATCGGTATCGTTCTCTGGCGGCTTCTCGCGTTCCTTGTAGTACTCGCCGCGATAAACGAACATCACCACATCCGCATCCTGCTCGATCGAACCCGACTCCCGCAGGTCCGAGAGCTGCGGGCGCTTGTCGTCCCGGTTTTCCACCTGCCGCGAGAGCTGGGACAGCGCGATCACGGGGATCTCGAGTTCCTTGGCCAGCGCTTTCATACCCTGGGTAATCTCCGAGACCTCGTTCACACGGCTGTCCTTGGCCGTGGCTGGGCGGACGAGCTGCAGATAGTCGATGAAGAGCGCGTCGAGCCCGTGGGTCCGCTTGAGGCGCCTTGCGCGGGCGGCGAGCTGGGAGATCGGCAGGGCCGGGGTGTCGTCGATATAGAGCGGACAGGATTCCAGCTCCTTGGCGGCGGCGACGAAGCGACGGAATTCGTCTTCCGTCATGTCGCCGCGCCGGATCTTGTGGGACGGGATGCGTGAGGCTTCCGAGAGGATCCGCGAGGCGAGCTGTTCGGCCGACATCTCGAGCGAATAGAAGCCCACCACGCCGCCATCGATCGCGCCTTCTCGCCCGTCATGGCGCAAGCCGCGTTTGTAGACCTTGGCGATATTGAAGGCGATGTTACAGGCCAGCGAGGTCTTGCCCATCGAGGGGCGCCCGGCGAGGATCAGAAGGTCCGACGGATGCAGCCCGCCGAGTTTCTTGTCGAGATCCTGCAGGCCGGTCGAGATGCCGGCAAGCCCGCCCTCGCGCTGATAGGCGGCATGGGCCACCTGCACGGCGTCCGTGACCGCGCGCAGGAAACTCTGGAAACCGGTGTCGGACTTGCCGGCCTCGCCGAGCTTGTAGAGGGCCTGTTCGGCTTCGACGATCTGCTCGCGGGGTTCGGAGGCGACATCGACATTGTTTGCCTTGGCCGCAATATCCTTGCCCAGTGTCACCAGCTCGCGGCGGATGGCGAGGTCATAGATGATCTGCGCGTAATCGCCCGCGGCGAAGCTTGCGACGGCGCTGCCGGCAAGATTGGCAAGATAGGCCGGCCCGCCCAGCTCCTTCAGCCCCGGATGGTCTTCCAGGAAGGCTTTCAGCGTGACCGGGGTGGCCTGCAGGTTCTTGGCGATCCGGGCCTTGGCGACCTCGTAGATCTTGGCATGGACCGGATCGTAGAAATGCTCTTCGGTGATAATGGACGCGACCCTGTCGAAAACGTCGTTATTTGTCAGGATCGCGCCCAGCAGCTGCTGCTCGGCCTCGATATTATGTGGAGCCGCAAGCTCCGTTATTGCACTGCCCATGTTTGCCCGCGCTGCCAATTCCGGGGTGGACTCCTCCACCGTCGTCAATTCGTTCATCGCTGCACTGCCCGTTTATTTTGTATTCCGCTGTCATACAGAACGGTCCCTCGACCGGTCAAAATGTATAACCTTGTGGAAAACCTGTGAGTGGAACATGTCTGCCGGAAGCGGCTCCCTAAGCCACTGACGTATACACAATTTCCTGCACCTGTCGACCATCGCCATGTCGGCGGTTTCCCGCCGCGAGACGGTCTGTCGCGCCCGCTCAGCTGCGGGCGGCCTGCCAGGCGCGGGGGTCGTCGAGGAAGGCCTCGACCTCGCCCAGGGTCTCCGAATCGAAACTCTCGCGCCGCCGGGCTTCGGCCAGCACGTCATACCAGGTGCACAGGTGATGCAGCGCGACCCCGTGGTCGCCCAACGTCTTCACCGTCTCCGGGAAGATGCCGTAGTAGAAGATCACCGCCGTGTGGGCGCAGCTTGCCCCGGTCTGCCGGATTGCGTCGACGAAGCTCAGCTTGGAGCCGCCATCAGTTGTCAGGTCCTCGATCAGCAGCACCCGGTCCTGCTCGCCCATCACGCCTTCGATGCGGGCGTTGCGGCCATAGCCCTTGGGCTTCTTGCGCACATAGGTCATCGGCAGGCCCATCCGCTCGGCCACAAGTGCGGCAAAGGGAATGCCTGCCGTCTCGCCGCCGGCGATATTGGTGAAGGCCTCGAAGCCCGCGTCGCGCATCACCTTGGCGGTCAGGAAATCCATCAGCGTGGAGCGGATGCGCGGGTGGGAGATCAGCTTGCGGCAGTCGATATAGGTCGGAGAGGGCAGGCCGGACGCGAGCGTGAAGGGCTCGGAGGCGTTGAAATGCACCGCGCCGATCTCCAGCAGCATGCCGGCCGAGATCCGGGCCATGGTCGCATCATCGGGGTGGGTCGTCGGGATCATCGCGGGCGCTCCTCTTTTCCTTTTTCCTCAAATATCCCCGCCGGAGGCAAAAAACTTCTGGAGGGACATGAGTCTTCATGCCTCCGGCGGGGATATTTGCAGAAAGGGGAAATGGCTAGTCCCTACGAACACTCCAAAGGACGGGTTTGCCGGGATCGAAGACGATAACGGGGCCATCGCCGGTTTCCAGCGGTGCCGGGATTTCCAGTACCTGTCCCTTCTCCAGCGTGATCGTGGTCTCGTTGGGCGGCAGGCGGTAGAAGGCCGGGCCGTTGAGCGAGGCGAAGGCTTCGAGCTTGTCCAGCGCGCCGGCCTCGTCGAAGACCTGGGCCAGGCAGGGCATGGTGACGCTGGCCGAGAAGACTCCGGCGCAGCCGCAGGCGCATTCCTTGTTGGCTTGCGTATGTGGCGCTGAGTCCGTGCCGAGAAAGACATGCTCGAAACCGGATGTTGCCAGCTCGACCAGCGCGGCGCGGTGACTTTCGCGCTTTGCGACCGGCAGGCAATAGTAATGCGGCTTGATCCCGCCCACGAGGATGTGGTTGCGGTTGATCATCAGGTGATGCGTGGTGATGGTCGCGCCGAGCGAGCCGTCGCTTTCCTTCACATAGGCGCAGGCATCGGCGGTGGTGATATGTTCCATGACGACACGCAGGCCAGGCGTGGCACGGCGGATCGGGTCGAGCACTTCCTCGATGAAGACGGCCTCGCGGTCGAAGATGTCGATCTCCTCGCGTGTGACCTCGCCATGCACACAGAGCGGCAGGCCGGCCTCGGCCATCGCCTCCAGCACAGGGCGCACCTTGTCGAAATCGCGAACGCCGGAAGCGGAGTTGGTCGTGGCGCCGGCCGGGTAGAGTTTCACGGCCGAGATCAGGCCAGAGGCGTGCGCGGCGACCACATCGGCCGGGTCTGTCGCTTCGGTCAGGTAGAGCGTCATCAGCGGCGTGAAATCGGCGCCTTCGGGCAGGGCGGCGAGGATGCGATCGCGATAGGCGATCGCGTCGGCCGAGGTGACCACGGGGGGCACGAGGTTCGGCATGATGATCGCGCGGGCAAAATCGCGGGCGGTCTCGGGCAGGACGGCTTTCAGCATGGCGCCATCGCGCAGATGCAGGTGCCAGTCGTCGGGGCGGCGGAGCGTCAGGGTCTGGTTCATGATAGAAGCGGCTTAGCCCAGCCTCTGCGCCAAGGCCAGAGCGCTCGGACCCGCAATCGGCGAGACTGCCTGCCCGATTTCCGGGCATTGCGCGAAAAACAGAGCATTTTGCGGCGAAATCCGGCCATGCTGCATTGCAGCAATTGTCGCTTCGCGTTAGGGTTCGGCAAACTTGCGAGGGTTCCATGTTCGACCTTGAGCCGGCAGATCAGACGCTTCAGCGCGCCAAAGGGCGGGCCGAAGCGGGATTCGTCAGCCGGAACGGGCGGGCGCGGCTCAAGCATCTGCACCAGTCGGGCTGCGCCAAGGCGATGCTGCCCCAAGTGCCGGGCGACCCGGAGGTTGTCTTTCTCAACACGGCGGGCGGGCTGACCGGTGGCGACAGGCTGAGCTATCGTCTCGATGTGCCGGACGGAACGCGGGTGACCGCAACGACGCAGACGGCGGAGCGGGCCTATGAGGCGGCTTCCGGGACCGCCAGGGTCGATTGCCATATGACAGCCGGGGCAGGGGCCTCGCTGGACTGGTTGCCGCAGGAAACGATCCTCTTCGACCACGCATCGCTGGAGCGCGACACCCGAATCTCATTGACGGGCGACGCGCGGTTGCTCTTCTGTGAAACGCTGGTTTTTGGTCGTGCGGCGATGGGCGAGAAGGTCGACCAGCTCTGGCTGCGGGACCGCCGGGAAGTGACACGAGACGGCCGGCCCTTGCTGGTCGACGCGGTGCGGATGGATGGCGAGAGCCTTGCACTGGCCGGTGAGCCGGCGATGCTGGGCAGCGCGCGCGCGGTTGCGCTGCTGGCGCTGATCTGCCCGGGCGCGGAGGATGCGCTGGCGCCGATCCGGGCGCTGCTGGCGGAAGATGGCGTTGAAGCGGCCGCCTCCGGCTGGGACGGGCGCTGCCTTGTCCGCATGACCGCGCGCGATGGCTGGCCGCTGCGGCGGCTGATGGTCAAGCTGTTGACACATATCAGGGGCACGGTGCCGCCGCGCGTCTGGCAGATCTGAGGTAAGACATGAACCTGACCCCCCGTGAAAAGGACAAGCTCCTGGTCTCGCTCGCCGCGATGGTGGCGCGTGGGCGGCTGGAGCGCGGCGTCAAGCTGAACCATCCCGAGGCGATCGCGCTGATCACCGATTACGTGGTCGAGGGCGCGCGAGACGGCCGCTCGGTGGCCGAGTTGATGGAGGCCGGCGCCAAGGTCATAACGGTTGAGCAATGCATGGAGGGGATCGCCGAGATGATCCACGAGGTGCAGGTCGAGGCAACCTTTCCGGACGGCACGAAGCTCGTGACCGTGCATCACCCGATCCGCTGAGGACTGACCGATGATTGCCTCCTTCCTCCTTGCCCTGCTGGCCGGTTTCGCGACGCCCTATCTGGAGCGTCCTCTGGGCGATGCGCTCGGGCGGATCGAAGGCATGGCGCTCTGGCTCGGCGTGCCGGAGCTGCGCGCGCTGACTTTCGGCGGGCTGCTGCTGTTGGCTGCGCTGCTGGTCTGGCTCCTCGGGGCGGACAGCTCCGCTTTCCTGCTGGTTCTTGGCGGGCTGCTGGGGCTCTTTGGCAAGGATATCGTGGCCTTTCTGCGCGATCCGGACGGGACGGCGGGCAAGGATGACGACAATTGGGATGGCGAGATCGCCGCCCCCGGCAGCCGCCGTGTCATCGGCACTGGCGCCGAGGCGGAGGCATCGAGCGAAGAAGAGACATTGCGGGCAGTGCAGGAGGCGGTTCAGGCGCCCGGGCAGGCCCCCGAGAAGGAGAGCGAGAGATGATCCCTGGTGAAATCATGACCGCCCCGGGCGAGATCACCCTCAACGAGGACCGCGAGGCGATCACGCTTCTGGTGGCCAATACCGGCGACCGCCCTGTTCAGGTCGGCAGCCACTACCATTTCGCCGAGACCAACTCGGCGCTGGAATTCGACCGGAAGGCCGCCAAGGGCTACCGGCTCGACATTGCCGCGGGGACCGCGGTGCGTTTCGAACCCGGCCAGAGCCGGGATGTATCCTTGGTGCCGCTTTCCGGCGCGCGCCGTGTCTTTGGTTTCAATCAGGCCGTCATGGGAGAGCTCTGAGCGAGCTGACAGCCGACGATCCGGCCCGCATGGGGCGGCCAATGAAAATTCAGGAGTAGACAGATGTATCAATATATGACCCCGGTCGATTTCATGCGCACGAGCATGACGATGTGGAGCAAGACCGCAGAGTTGCAGCTCGAGATGATGCGGCTTTCGATGGGGCTTGCCGATAGCTGGACCGGCGGCGCGATGACGCCCAAGCCGGAGCTCATGAAATATTTCACCCCGACGGGCATGTCTTCGACGACTCAGGAGGAGACCGTTGCCGCAACGCCGAAGCCGGCCGTGAAGAAGGTCGCGGCGAAGAAGCCCGCCGCCAAGGCGCCGGCCCGCAAGCCGGTGCGGACGGCCGCCAAGCCGACCGCAAAGGTCGTGCCGCTGGAAACGGCGAAGCCGGCGGTGGTTGAAGAGGTGAAGCCTGCCGTGAAAGATGAGGTGAAGGCCGCGCCGAAGCCCGCCACGCGCCGCCGCGCACCGTCCAAGCCGAAAACGCCCGATGGGCTGACCGAGGCTGTCGCGCCGGTCGCGGAGGCGAAACCGGCGCCGCGTCGCAAGGCGGCGGCTCCGAAGGCCAAGGCTCCCGTATCGGCGCCGGCAGCCGAGGCCGCAGCAAAGCCCGCGCCGCGCCGAATGGCGCCTGCCAAGAAGCCCGCGGCGGCCGATTCCGCTCCGACTGCGACGAAGAAGGATGAGGCGTGATCGCTAACAGTGCAGATTCCGCCCTTGCACTCGGCGGAAGAGAGATTACCTTGTCTGACAGTCGGAAACAGCCAGACAAGGCCTCTCATGCGTCTGCTCAACCTGATCGACCGTCTCCTTGGATTGCTGGCGCCTGCGCCGCAGCCCATTCCGATCCCCGTGCGGGATCCCAAGGGTCCGCGTCGCTGAGCCAATTCCGGGCGCGCGGATGACGACGCCCGTTTCCCAGACAGCTGCCGATCTTTCGCGCGACCTTCTCGATATCGGGATGGAGGCGACCATGCTTGCCGTCGAGGCAAACACGGTCGTCCTGTATCGTACCGGTCTGTTTTGTGGTTTCCGGCCGATGAGCGGCGCGGAGGTCCACCGGATGATATCCGAGAAACCGCCGGCTTTCGCGGCCTCGGCCATGGCCGCCGGGTTGACCGCTCTTGGCGGTCAGCGGCCGGACCAGATCATTGCAGCAGCACTGCACCCGCTTCGCACCGAGACCAACAGGAACCTTCGCCGCCTTGGCGGCGAGGCATAAAGACCAACCGACCCGAGGGGCCTGCCATGCCTGCCAAGATTTCCCGCGACACCTATGCCGCGATGTTCGGACCTACCACCGGAGACCGGGTGCGCCTGGCCGATACGGACCTCGTGATTGAGGTTGAAAAAGACCTCACAAGCTACGGGGAAGAAGTGAAATTCGGCGGTGGCAAGGTGATCCGCGACGGCATGGGACAGTCCCAGGCCACGCGCGCGGAAGGTGCCGTGGACACGGTCATCACCAATGCGCTGATCCTCGACGTGACCGGCATCTACAAGGCCGATATCGGGCTGAGGGACGGGCGGATCGCGAAGATCGGCAAGGCTGGCAATCCCGACACCCAGCCGGGCGTCGACATCATCGTCGGCCCCGGAACCGAGGCCATCGCGGGGGAGGGCAAGATCCTGACCGCGGGCGGTTTCGACAGCCATATCCACTTCATCTGCCCGCAGCAGATCGACGACGCGCTGCATTCGGGCCTCACGACCATGCTCGGCGGCGGCACCGGCCCGGCGCATGGCACGCTGGCGACGACCTGCACGCCCGGTCCCTGGCATATCGGGCGGATGCTGCAATCGGCCGATGCCTTCCCGATGAACCTTGCCTTCGCCGGCAAGGGCAACGCCTCGCTTCCGGCGGCGCTGGAGGAACAGATCAAGGCCGGCGCCTGTGCGCTCAAGCTGCACGAGGACTGGGGCACGACACCCGCCGCAATCGACTGCTGCCTTTCCGTTGCGGACGCGATGGACGTGCAGGTGATGATCCACACCGACACGCTGAACGAATCGGGTTTCGTCGAGAACACCGTGAAGGCGATGAAGGGCCGGACGATCCACGCCTTCCACACCGAGGGCGCGGGTGGCGGGCATGCGCCGGACATCATCAAGGTGGTCGGCGAGGAACATGTCCTGCCGTCTTCGACCAACCCGACCCGGCCCTACACGGTCAACACGCTGGAAGAGCATCTCGACATGCTCATGGTCTGCCACCATCTCGACAAATCGATCCCCGAGGACGTGGCCTTCGCCGAGAGCCGGATCCGCAAAGAGACCATCGCTGCCGAAGACATCCTGCACGACATGGGCGCTTTCTCGATCATTGCCTCGGACAGCCAGGCGATGGGCCGCGTTGGCGAGGTGATCATCCGCACCTGGCAGACAGCGCACAAGATGAAGCTGCAGCGCGGTCGCCTGGCCGAAGAGACGGGCGAGAATGACAATGTTCGCGTCAAGCGCTACGTCGCCAAATACACCATCAACCCGGCCATCGCGCATGGGATCTCGGGCCATATCGGGACCATCGAGGAAGGCAAACGGGCCGATCTCGTGCTCTGGTCCCCGG
The DNA here is from genome assembly GCA_947497945.1 of uncultured Tropicimonas sp. Taxonomy (GTDB): domain Bacteria; phylum Pseudomonadota; class Alphaproteobacteria; order Rhodobacterales; family Rhodobacteraceae; genus Tropicimonas. The sequence continues at coordinate 122,338 of CANMIP010000007.1, forward strand.
CCTTTTTCGGTGTGAAGCCGGAGATGGTGCTGCTGGGTGGCACGATTGCCGTGGCCCAGATGGGCGATCCGAACGCGTCCATTCCGACGCCGCAACCCGTCTATACAAGGCCGATGTTTGGCGCCTTCGGACGGTCGGTCGAGCGCTCGGCGGTGACCTTTGTCTCGGCGGCGGCGCAGGCCGATGGGCTCGGCGCGTCACTCGGTCTGGCCAAGGACACGCTGGCGGTGGGCGATACCCGCGGGATCGGCAAGTCGGACATGGTGATGAACGACGCGCGGCCGCAGATCGAGGTCAACCCGGAGACCTACGAGGTGCGGGCCGATGGCGAGTTGCTGACCTGCGAGCCGGCCAGCGAGCTGCCCATGGCGCAGCGGTATTTCCTGTTCTGACCGGCCGGCGCGGCGCGTGTTGCCGCGCTCCCCGGGACCGCTCTTAAGGCGGCCATGCCAGCGTCCTTTCGCCGGCTGGCCCGATCCGCGAAATTGACAAGTATCGCGGCAGGGCCTAAGAAATGCTGCGATGCAGAAACAACGAACCGGGAGCGCCGGGATGCCTAGCTGCCAGACAACCGAGACCGAGACCGCGATCACCATCCCCCAGCTGCTTTTCGCGCCGTTGCGCGGGCTTTGGGAGATGATCGTTGCGCCCGGTCGTCAGGCCGCGCGTGTCGAGCAGATCCAGATCCTCGAAAGCCTCAGCGAGGCGCAGCTCTCGGAGCGCGGCATGACCCGGGCCGACATGCTGCCGCGTCTCTATGCCGATCCGCTCTATCGCGGCCCGATCCGGCGCGAGACTGTTGCCGAAGACCCGCTCCATGACGGAATGACCGCAGGCTGAACCGGGCCATGTCGCCATTCTGCCGCCGCCATGATACTGCGCGGAGACTGGGCCCGGATGTGGTCCGCAGAGGCGATACGCATGCGTTTACTCTTGATACTGGTCCTGGCGGGTCTGTCGGGGTCAGCCCTTGCGGCGGATTGTCCGCGCCGGTCCGACCTGGAACAGGGCGCAACGGCCTATGTCACCTATCCCGATGGCGGCACGGTCGGCCTGCGATGGCTCGGCGCCGGAATGATCCAGGAGACGACGCGCTTTCCCGATGGCATGGGCGAGTTCCGGATGGTCTCGATGGGCGGCGTGTTCATCATTGACGAGGTGAATCTCGACGGTGACGCGGAGCTTAAGGACAGCCGCATCGTGTCGCGCTTCCCCGGCGGTCTGCACGAGAAGATGCCGGTGCGTGCGAAGATGGAGATGACGGTCACGGCGTTGAACCTCTTCGCGGACGGCACGGAATCGGAAGAGGAGGTCATCGAGATGAAGAGCGGCGGCCTTGCCGAAGTCGAGATCGCCGGTTGCGTCTATGAGGGCTTTCCGATCCTGCTGACCTATCACTGGGCCGACGAGTTCTTCACCTCGATGATGACCCACTTGCCGGAGCTCGGTCTCTCGCTCGAGCTGGCGCGGATGGACCCCGATGGCGGCACGCAATCCTATGCGCCGCTGCGCTTCAGCCTGACACCGCCCTGAGCGGCGGCAATGGTGCGGCGGGGCCTTCACATGCTGCAGCGCGGCAGCTAGGCTCTCGCGGTCGGAACAACGGGCGGGAGCAGCAGATGGAGCGGGCTATCAAGGTCGAGCGGCAGGCAGGCGCGGAGGTCGTCGATTCCGTTCGGCTGGATTACGAGGGACGCTTCCTGCGGCGCAAGCGGTTGGAAACACTGTCCGGCGATGATGTGCTCGTGGACCTGCCGGAGACGGTCTCGCTCGAGGATGGCGACGCGCTGGTGCTGGAAAGCGGCGCCCGGGTCGGGGTTCTGGCGGCGCAGGAGCCGTTGCTGTCGGTGACGGGAGAGAACCTGGCGCGGCTGGCCTGGCATGTCGGCAACCGGCACACGCCCTGCCGGATCGAGGCGGACAGGCTGCTGATCCGGGCCGACCCGGTGCTGGCGCGGATGCTGGAAGGGCTGGGCGCCTCGGTTGAACCGGTCTTGGCGGCCTTCACCCCGGAAGGCGGCGCCTATGGGCACGGACGAACGCTGGGCCACGCCCATGGCGAGGACGGGCATTCCGCGCATGAGCACTGAGGCCGAAACCACCTCCGCGCTGCTCCAGCTGACGCAATGGCTCTCGCCGGCCTTCCCGCTCGGCGCTTTCGCCTATTCGCATGGGCTGGAGACGGCGATCGCGGACGGAACGGTCTGCGATGCCGGGAGCCTGGAGCGCTGGCTCACCGTGGTCCTCACGCAGGGCGCCGGGCGCAGCGACGCGATCCTGCTGGCTCATGCCCTGCGCGCACCCGACCAGGCCGATGCGCTTTCGGCACTGGCCGAGGCTTTGGCGACATCGAAGGAGCGCTGGCAGGAGACGCAGTCGCAGGGGGCGGCCTTTGTCCGCACTGTGAATGCGATGACGAACGAAAGCGCGGTGGAGCGCCCGCTGCCGGTGGCGCTCGGTGTTGCCGCCGCCGCGCTGCCGCTTGCCCCCGCGCAGGTCGTTGCGCTGTATCTGCACGGCTTCACGGGCAATCTCGCTTCGGCGGGCATCCGGTTCATCCCGCTCGGGCAGAGCGAGGGGCAGGCGGTGCTGGCCCGCCTGAAGGAGGCAATCGTCGCGCTGGCCGAGGCCGCCGTGGAGGCACCGCTCGAGGATATCGGCGGCGCGGCTTTCGGCGCGGACCTTGCCGCGATCCGGCACGAGGAACAGGAGGTTCGGCTCTTCCGGAGCTGACCGCAGGACGGAGTAAGAGAGATGAAAAGCCCCAACGGACCCTTGCGTGTCGGCATCGGCGGCCCGGTCGGTGCCGGTAAGACGACGCTCACGGCGGAGCTTTGCAAGGCGCTGGCGGACGAGGTCTCGATGGCCGTGGTCACCAACGACATCTATACCCGGGAGGATGCGGACTTCCTCATGCGTGCGCAGCTCCTGCCAAGCGAGCGGGTGTGCGGCGTCGAGACGGGGGGCTGTCCGCATACCGCGATCCGCGAGGATGCCTCGATCAATCTCGCGGCCATCGACGATCTCGTCTCCCGCTTTCCGGATCTCGAACTGGTCCTGATCGAGTCGGGCGGCGACAACCTGGCCGCGACCTTCAGCCCGGAGCTGGCGGATCTGACGCTCTATATCATCGACACGGCGGCCGGGCAGGATATTCCGCGCAAGAAAGGGCCGGGGGTCACGCGCTCGGACCTGCTCATCGTCAACAAGACGGATCTCGCCCCGCATGTCGGGGTCGATCCGGTCCGGCTGGAAAGCGACTCGGCGGCGGCGCGGGGGGCACGCCCCTTCGTGATGGCGTCCCTGCGACAGGGCGAGGGCGTTGCCGAGATCGTGGCCTTCCTCCGGCGGGAAGGCGGCCTCTGACAAGCGCGCAGGCATGGCGGCGTCGCCCCGCCTTGCGCCTTCAGGACAGGCCTTTCGCTGTCCTGCAAGGGGCGCTTCGCCCGGATAACCGCGTGCGGCGTCCCGGGCTCGCCTTGAAGCTGAGGATCGTGAAGGGCGGCGCGATAGGCCGCGCCGCCGGCTGAGATCATTCCAGCTCGAACAGAAGGTCCTTGGCGTCGACCTGTTCGCCGGCATGGACATGGACCGCCTTCACGACAGCGTCGCGTTCGGCGTGAATTCCCGTCTCCATCTTCATCGCCTCGATGGTCACCATGAGATCGCCGGTCGTGACATGCTGGCCCGGTTGCACGCCCACGGAGGCGATGGAGCCCGGCATGGGCGCGCCGATATGGTCGGGATTGGTGATGTCGGCCTTCGGGCGCACGGCCACGGTGCCCTGCATCTTGCGATCCGGAACGCGGATGGTGCGCGGTTCGCCATTGAGCTCGAAGAAGACCTTGACCTCGCCTTCCTCGTTGGTCTCGGAGACGGCCTGCATGCGGATCTCCAACGTCTTGGCCACCTCGATGGCCGGGGTGATCTGCTCCGAGGGCTGCATGCCGTAGAAATAGGCATGAGTGGGCAGGACACGGACGGGGCCGTATTCGTCATGCCGGGTCACGTAATCGGTGAAGACTTTCGGATACATCAGGTAGCCGTTCATGTCCTCGTCATCCGGCTCGTAGTCGAATTTCGCCTTCATCTCGGCGCGCACGGCGTCGAGATCGACCGGCGGGACGTTCTTGCCGGGCCGCTCGACCGAGGGCGTCTCGCCCTTGAGGATCTTGCGCTGAAGCGCCTCGGGCCAGCCGCCCGGGGGCTGCCCGAGCGCGCCGCGCATCATGTCGATCACCGAATCCGGGAAGGAGACGTCGCGCTCGGGGGTCTCGACATCGGCGCGGGTGAGACCCTGGGAGACCATCATCAGCGCCATGTCGCCAACGACCTTCGAGCTTGGCGTGACCTTCACGATATCGCCGAACATCTGGTTCACCTCAGCATACATATGCGCGACCTCGTGCCAGCGCTCTTCCAGCCCCATGGAACGGGCCTGCGCCTTGAGATTGGTGAACTGTCCGCCGGGCATCTCGTGCAGGTAGACCTCGGAGGCCGGCGCCTGCATGCCGCTCTCGAAGGCAACATAGTGGCCGCGGACGGCTTCGAAATAGTTGGAGACCTGGCGGATCTCCTCGATATCGAGCCCGGTGTCGCGCTCGGTATGGGAAAGCGCCTCGACAACGGTGCCGAGGGTTGCCTGCGAGGTGTTGCCGGAGAAGGCATCCATGGCGCAATCCACCGCGTCCACGCCGCTCTCGGACGCGGCGAGGATCGTGGCGCAAGCGATGCCGGCAGTGTCATGGGTGTGGAAATGGATCGGCAGGCCGACCTCTTCCTTCAGCGCCTTGATCAGCACGCGGGCCGCGGCGGGCTTGAGCAGGCCGGCCATGTCCTTGAGACCAAGGATATGGGCACCGGCCGCCTTTAGCTCCTTGGCCGTGGCGACATAGTATTTCAGGTCATATTTGGCGCGATCCGGGTTCAGGATATCGCCGGTGTAGCAGACCGTGCCCTCGCAGACCTTGTTGTTCTCGACCACCGCATCCATGGCGACGCGCATATTCTCGACCCAGTTGAGGCTGTCGAAGACGCGGAACACGTCGACCCCGGTCTCGGCGGCCTGCTTGACGAAGGCCTGCACGACATTGTCGGGATAGTTGGTGTAGCCGACGCCGTTGGCCCCGCGCAGGAGCATCTGTGTCATCAGGTTCGGCATCGCGGCACGCAGGTCGCGCAGGCGCTGCCAGGGGCATTCCTGCAGGAAACGATAGGCGACGTCGAAGGTCGCCCCGCCCCAGCATTCGACCGAGAAGAGCTGCGGCAGGTTGGCTGCATAGGCCGGGGCGACGTTGATCATGTCGATGGAACGCATACGGGTGGCCAGCAGGGACTGGTGGCCGTCGCGCATGGTCGTGTCGGTAATCAGGAGCTGTTTCTGGTCCGCCATCCAATCGGCAACGGCCTGCGGGCCGAACTCCTCGAGGATGTTGCGCGTGCCCGGCACCGGCTTGCGGGTCTGCAGCGGCGGCACCTGGGGCTGGCGGATATCGGCAGGCGGTTTCGGGCGGCCGGTGACATCCGGATGCCCGTTCACCGTGATATCGGCAATGTAGCGCAGGAGTTTCGTCGCCCGGTCCTGACGCTGCGGGAAGTGGAACAGCTCGGCCGTCTCGTCGATGAACTTGGTGTGGTACTCGTTGTTGAGGAACATCGGATGCGCGAGCAGGTTCTCGACAAAGGCGATATTGGTGGCGACGCCGCGGATGCGGAACTCGCGCAGGGCGCGGTCCATCCGGGCGATTGCGGCATCCGGAGTCGGCGCCCAGACGGTCACCTTCTCCAGCAGCGAGTCGTAATAGCGGGTGATGACCGCGCCGGTATAGGCGGTGCCGCCATCGAGGCGCACGCCCATTCCGGTGGCGCCGCGATAGCCCGTAATCCGGCCGTAATCGGGGATGAAATTGTTGCGCGGATCCTCGGTGGTGATCCGGCATTGCATGGCATGGCCGTCGAGCTTGACGTCATATTGCGAGGCGGTGCCGGTGGCCTCGATGAGGCTCTTGCCCTCGGTGACGAGGATCTGGGCGCGGACGATGTCGATGCCGGTGATCTCTTCCGTCACGGTATGCTCGACCTGCACGCGCGGGTTTACCTCGATGAAGTAGAACTCTCCCGAGTCCATATCCATCAGGAACTCGACGGTGCCTGCGCATTGGTAATTCACATGCTCGCAGATGCGCTTGCCGAGATTGCAGAGCTTCTCGCGTTGGGCGCTCGACAGGTAGGGGGCGGGCGCGCGCTCGACGACCTTCTGGTTGCGGCGTTGCACCGAGCAGTCGCGCTCGTAGAGATGGTAGATCTTGCCGTGCTGGTCGCCGAGGATCTGCACCTCGACATGGCGCGCGCGCTGGATCATCTTCTCCAGGAAGCCCTCGCCATTGCCGAAGGCGGCCTCGGCCTCGCGGCGCCCTTCGAGCACCTTCTCGACCAGCTCGTCCTCGCCCAGGATCGGGCGCATGCCGCGTCCACCGCCGCCCCAGCTCGCCTTGAGCATGAGTGGGTAGCCGATCTCGGCGGCCTCCTTCTTGACCGCCTCCATGTCGTCGCCCAGCACGTTTGTGGCCGGGATGACCGGCACGCCGGCTTCCATGGCGATCCTGCGTGCGGAGGCCTTGTCGCCGAGCTGGCGCATCGTCTCGGCCTTCGGGCCGATGAAAGCAATGCCATTGGCGGTGCAGGCATCTACGAAATCGGGGTTCTCGGAGAGAAGCCCGTAGCCCGGATGGATCGCGTCGGCGCCGCATTCGAGGGCGACGCGGATGATCTCGTCGATGGAGAGATAGGCCTGGACGGGTCCCATGCCTGCGCCGATCGGATAGGCTTCATCCGCCTTGAAACGGTGCAGCGAGAGTTTGTCTTCCTCGGCATAGATGGCAACGGTCCGTTTGCGCATCTCGGAGGCCGCACGCATGACTCGGATGGCGATCTCGCCACGGTTGGCGACGAGGATTTTCTGGAAATCGGGCATCTTGGGCTCCTTTCACGGTCGCCGCGAAGGTGTAAGAGAGAAGCGGGCGCCGGACAACTGAGTAGAACTTGGTATATGGCGCGGGACGCTCTGTCCTTTGGCGGATGGGGCTTTGCTCAGGGAGAGTGCAGATGGCACGGTTTGATGGCAAGCGGGTTCTGGTGACGGGCGGGTCCAACGGGATCGGGCTGGAGACGGCGCGGCGGATCGCCGAGGAGGGCGGCAAGGTGCTGGTCACCGGGACCAATCCCGAGCGGCTGGCGCGGGCGAAGGCGGAATTGCCGGAGAACGTCGTGGTCCTGTCCAACGATGCCGGCGACCCGGCAGCCGCCGAGGCCCTGGCGGAAGCGGTGACGGCGGAGCTTGGCGGGCTGGATGCGATCTTCTTCAATGCGGGCTACGGGCAGTTCTGGGAGCCGGATGTCGCCGATGTCGAGGCTTTCGACCGGATGAACGAGGTCAATGTGCGCGGGCCGATCCTGCAGATGGCGGCGCTGAGCGGGCTGTTGGCCGATGGCGGTTCGGTTTTGCTGACATCTTCCATCGCGCCCTATCGGGGCGGGCCGATCCAGGGGATCTACGGCGCGACCAAGGCCTCCTGCCGGGTGCTCGCACGGCACTGGGCGACCTATTACGCGCCGCGCGGGATTCGGGTGAACGCGATTGCGCCGGGGCCGATCGAGACCGGGTTCTTCGACGAGCTCGGCATGAACAAAGAAGAGACGGCGGCCTTTGTCGAGAAGGCGTCGGCGGCGATCCTGCTGGGGCGGTTCGGCAAATCCGAGGAGGTTGCGGCGGTGGCCTGTTTCCTGCTGTCGGAGGAAGCGTCTTTCGTCAACGGGTCGGAATATGTTGTCGATGGCGGGATGACGCTGCACTGACGGCGCTTCTGGCGGCGGGGGCTTGCCGCCGAACGGAGTTCGAGCGGCGGTGGCGCCGCTTCGCGGCGTGGAAGCGTGACGGGGTTTGACCCGGAATGGTTCCCTTGCGATTGGTGCGAGTTCCTGCTTTCTGCCGAGAGGTGCTTGGGGGCGCAGCCTGCGTCCTCTGGCGGCCTTTTCGAGGGTTCCGGGCGGGTCTCCGGAGCTTCAAGGACAGGCCGCACATGCGCGCGGCGCTTTCGGCATCCTTGACCCATTGAAGAATCGCCCTGGCGTGGAGACGCGCGGAACACATGGAGAACATGGTTTTCCTTGGGGGGCGGGCAAGGTAAGGTGCGGACATGAGCAGTTTCGATGAAGACGAGGCCTTCGCGGCCGCGGTTCCGCTTTCGCAGCGCGCCATGGCGGCGCGGCCGGCACCCTATCTCGACGAGCTGAATCCAGCCCAGCGGGAAGCGGTTGAGGCACTGGACGGGCCGGTGCTGATGCTCGCGGGGGCGGGCACGGGCAAGACCAAGGCGCTGACGGCGCGGATCGCGCATCTTTTGAACTCGGGCAAGGCGCGACCGAACGAGATCCTGGCGGTGACCTTCACCAACAAGGCGGCGCGCGAGATGAAGCTGCGCGTGGCGCGGCTTTTGGGGATGGAGCTGGAGGGGATGCCCTGGCTCGGGACTTTCCATGCGATCTGCGTCAAGCTGTTGCGGCGTCATGCGGAGCTGGTCGACCTCAAGTCGAACTTCACCATTCTGGACACGGATGACCAGATCCGCTTGCTCAAGCAGTTGATCGTCGCCGCCAATATCGACGAGAAGCGCTGGCCGGCGCGGCATCTGGCGCAAGTCATCGACAACTGGAAGAACCGCGCCTGGACACCGGAGAGTGTTCCGTCGGCGGAGGCGGGGGCTTTCGACAACAAGGGCGTTGCGCTTTATGCCGAGTACCAGGCGCGGCTGCGGACGCTCAACGCGGTGGATTTCGGCGATTTGCTGCTGCATGTGGTGACGATCTTCCAGCGTCATGAGGACGTGCTGGCGCAATATCAGCGCTGGTTCCGTTACATCCTCGTCGACGAGTACCAGGACACCAATGTCGCGCAATATCTCTGGCTGCGGCTGCTGGCCGGCGCGCATCAGAACATCTGCTGCGTCGGCGATGACGACCAGTCGATCTATGGCTGGCGGGGTGCCGAAGTGGGCAATATCCTGCGGTTCGAAAAGGATTTTCCCGGCGCAACGGTGATCCGGCTGGAGCAGAATTACCGCTCCACGGCGCATATCCTCGCCGCCGCATCCGGCGTGATCGAGGCCAACAAGGGGCGGCTCGGCAAGACGCTCTGGACGGCGGCCGAGGGCGGCGAGAAGGTCCGGCTCATCGGCCATTGGGACGGTGAGGAGGAGGCACGCTGGATCGGCGAGGAGCTGGAGGCGATGGGGCAGGGGACGCGCGTTCTGGAACCGCTCGGTCTCGACAAATGTGCCATTCTCGTCCGTGCCTCGCACCAGATGCGCGCCTTCGAGGACCGGTTCCTGACCATCGGCCTGCCCTATCGCGTCATCGGCGGACCGCGCTTCTACGAGCGAATGGAGATCCGCGATGCGATGGCCTATTTCCGCCTCGCCGTCAGCCCGGAGGACGATCTCGCCTTCGAGCGCATCGTCAATACGCCCAAGCGCGGCCTCGGCGACAAGGCGCAGCAGAAGATCCAGATTGCGGCCCGGACCAACGGTGTCTCGCTTGTCGAAGGCGCGAAGATCCTGCTCGCGGCCAAGGGGCTGACGGGGAAGGGCGCCAAGGCGCTCGGCGAGTTGCTGGCCGGGCTGGAACGCTGGCATCTGGCGGTTGTCGGCACGGCACCGCCGCTGCCAGACGATGATGATGTGCTCGACGACGGGCTCTTTGCGACACCGGCGCCCGGGGCCACCGGGCCACAGGTCTCGCATATCGAGCTCGCCCAGACGATCCTGGAGGAATCGGGCTACACGGCGCATTGGCAGAACGACAAGACGCCGGAAGCGCCGGGGCGGCTGGAGAACCTGAAGGAACTCGTCAAGGCACTGGAAAACTTCGATAATCTCCAGGGGTTCCTGGAGCATGTCTCGCTGATCATGGACAACGAGACCGACGATGGCGAGCCCAAGGTCACGGTGATGACGCTGCATGCCGCCAAGGGGCTGGAATTCCCTGCCGTCTTCCTGCCGGGCTGGGAGGACGGGCTTTTCCCCAACCAGCGGGCGATGGACGAGACCGGGCTGAAGGGGCTCGAGGAGGAGCGGCGGCTCGCCTATGTCGGCATTACGCGGGCGGAACGGCTCTGTACGATCTCTTTCGCCGCCAACCGGCGGATCTTCGGGCAGTGGCAATCGGCGCTGCCCTCGCGGTTTATCGACGAGCTGCCCGAGGAGAATGTCGATGTGCTGACCCCGCCCGGCCTGTATGGCGGCGGCTATGGCGCGGCGGCGACGGCGCAACCTGTGCGTTCGGACCTGCATGAGCAGGCCTCACGTGCCGATGTCTACAATTCCCCCGGCTGGAAGCGGATGCAGGCGCGCAGCCAGTCGCGCGGCATCAGCCAGCCGCGCGAGAGCCGCAACGTGACGATCGATCTCGACGCTGTCTCGTCTTTCGGCCTCGGCGACCGGGTTTTTCACCAGAAATTCGGCTACGGTGCCGTTACGGCAATCGAGGGCGACAAGCTCGAGATCGCCTTCGACAAGGCCGGGGTGAAGAAAGTTGTCGCGAAATTCGTTGTAGCGGCGGACTCGGCAGGCGATGTGCCCTTTTGACCTGCGACATTTTGTGTGTATGAAGGGGCCGGAGGAGCGAGCCATATCTCGCCGAGTCGCGGAGGGTGCGTATGAACGTCTTGGTTGTCGAGGACGACCCGAACCTGGCCACCCTATGGGGGACGGCCCTGGAAGACGCGGGGCATGATGCCCTCATGGTCGACACCGAGACGGCAGCCCTGACCACGCTTCAGAAACATCCGCATGACCTCGTCATCCTCGATCTGTGCATGCAAGGCAGAAACACGCTCGGGGTGGCCACATTGGCCACCTATCGAAACCCGTCCTGCAAGGTTGTCATCGTGAGCGGGTCTGCCGAGTATTCGCGGCGCGCGCTCTTTGCGATGTCACCGGCCGTCGCCGCGACCCTGCGCAAGCCCGTCGATATCGAGGATCTTCTCGAGGTCTGCGAAGCCGTGGGCCGCAATGAGCGCCGTGTCCCATTGCCGGTGCTTGAAGCCAGCGGCGTCGAATTTCGCCAGTAGAGTACTACGTCGCCGGTAGCGCCATGTCTGCCGCTCCCGCACATAGGCGACGGAGCGGCAAGAAGCAGGGGCGCGCCGCCGCGTCGGAAAACGCGGGCGGAGCGCGTGCCCCGGAGGGTTATTTCAGCGTCACGCGCTCGGCCGCCTGCAGGGCGATGTCGCGGATCATGACGCTGGACAGGCCGATATCCCCCAGCTCTCGTTCGCTCATTTGCTGAAGCTCGCCGAGCGTCTGGTCATAGGCGGCCAGACGGGCGCGGCGCAGCTTGTAGGTTTCGATCATGTCCATCATCCAGCCCTGGAACAGGCCGGCTTCGGCGCGGGGCGTTTCAGAGGAATAGGCCATTTTTCGATCCTTCAGGGTTTGCCCGACATCGTGTCGAACCGGTTTCTGGCAGCGCTGTGCAATCGGAGATTGCCACTGCCTTCGACACAACATTTAGCGCAAACATCCCCTGCAACAACCGACAGAGATGTCAGATCCGCTATGCATTTTTTGCACGGAGCTTTGCCGTTAGCGCGAACGAAAATGGTCATGGGCGGGGAACCGTTCCTCCGGCCGGGGCCGGCAGATCGGGGGCGGCGGGATCGGGCATCGGCGATGGGCGCCGTGCCCCGGCCAGTTCCCGCCGCCCGCCCATACGACCAGGAATGGACGGGCGGGGCCGATGAAAGATGTTACCGCAGGCGGATCGCGACGTTCTTCGTCTGGACATAGTTCCAGAGCGCCTCGCGCCCCTTCTCCCGCCCATATCCGGATTTCCCATAGCCGCCGAAGGGTGTTTCGACCCCGCCGGCATACCATTCGTTGACGAAGACCTGACCGGCGCGGATGCGGCGCGCGGCGCGCATTGCGCGGTCGAGATCGGAGGTGAAGACACCGCCCACCAGCCCGTATTGCGTCGAGTTGGCGATCTCGATGGCCTCCTCGTCATCCCGGAAGGAGATGACCGAGAGGACGGGTCCGAAGATCTCTTCCCGGGCGACCGCCATGTCCGGGGTGACATCGGTCAGCACGGTCGGCTGCAGGAACGCGCCGCTGTAATCCTTCGGGCGCTGCCCGCCCGTGGCGAGGTTGGCGCCCGCATTGATCGCGGCGGTGATCATTGTCTCGGCGCGGTCACGCTGCTGCAGGCTCACCATCGCCCCCATATTGGAGCCAAACTCGGCCCGGTCTATCCCGGGGCCGACCGAGAGAGTTTCCGCCATGTCGGCCACGCGGGCGACGAGCTCGTCATGCCGGCTCTCATGCACGATCACCCGGCTCATCGCCGAACAGGTCTGGCCGGCGTTGAAATAGATTCCCCAGCGGACATCGTTGACGAAGGCGTCAAGATCGGCGTCGTCATGCAGGATCGCGGCCGATTTTCCGCCCAGCTCCAGCACGCAAGGCACCACGTTGAGGGCCGCTGCCTTGGCCACGGCGATGCCGGTCGGCACCGAGCCGGTGAAAACGACCTGGTTGACCTGCGGGTGGCCGGCAAGTGCTGCGCCGGCTTCGCGTCCATAGCCGCACAGTATGTTGACCGCACCCGAGGGCAGCCCGGCGGCTTCGGCGGCCAGCGCGAACCAGGACTGGCTGAGCGGTGTCAGCTCCGGCGATTTGATCACGCAGGCATTGCCCGTCGCCAGCGCGGCCGAGAGCGAGCGGGCGGTCATCTCCAGCGGGTAGTTCCAAGGGATGATCTGGGCCGAGACGCCATAGGGCTCATAGGTCGTGAAGTCGAAATAGTTGCGCCCGAGCGGAATGGAGCGGCCCTCCAGCGTCTCCGCCTGGTTGCCGTAATACTCGAAATAGCGCGCGGCTCCGGTGATCTCGACCCGTGCCTCCCAGAGCGGCTTGCCCTGTTCCAACGTCAGAACCGGGGCAATCTCGTCGATATGCTCCAGCAGGAACCGTCCCATCGCCTGCACCATCCGGCCGCGATCGACCGGGCGCAGGCCCGACAGGTCACCCGAGCGATGCACGTGCCGTGCCGCCTGCACAGCGTGGTCGACATCGCGCGCATCGGCCAGCGCGTGGGTCGCCAGCACCTTGCCGGATGCCGGGTCGTTGACCTCGATCTGCCCGGCGCCGCCATCGACCCATTCGCCGTCGATGTAATTCTGCCAATAGTCCTTGAGTTCCGTCATCGTTTCCCGTGCCTGTTTCTGTCCCGCGCGCGTCGGCGCGGCTGTTCTTCGCTTGCAGCGACCATCCTCGCTGGCGCCGCCCGGCACAAGGGAAGAATATGTGACCAATTGGGGCGGGGGGCGCAAACAGCTGTGCCGAAAAGAACCGGCCATGATAGTCCGGTCGGACACGACGCGGCAGGAGGCCCGGATGGAGATCCCGAAGACGATGGAGGCCATGGTGCTGACTGGCCATGGTGGTTTCGACGTGCTGGAATGGCAGGAGAACTGGCCCGTGCCGGAGCCCGGGCCAGGGCAGGCGCTGATCCGGGTCGGGGCCTGCGGGCTCAACAACACCGATGTGAACACGCGCTCGGGCTGGTATTCCAAGCAGGTGAGCGAAGCGACCACCGGGGGCGCCTATGAGAATGTGGATCCGGACGACCCGACCTGGGGCGGCGCTCCGCTGACCTTCCCGCGCATCCAGGGAGCGGACACGGTGGGCCGGGTCGTGGCGCTTGGCGCAAGGACGGATGCGGCGCTGATCGGGCGCCGGGTCATGGTCGATTGCTGGCAGCGCGACTGGGACGACCCGCTCAACCGCGACAAGGCGGGGTTCTTCGGCTCGGAGACCGATGGTGGTTTCGCGCAATACACGGTGGTGGATCAGCGCAACCTCGCCGCCATCGACAGCCCGCTGAGCGACGCGGAATTGGCGACCTTTCCCTGCGCCTGCATCACGGCCGAGGGCATGCTGACACGCGCCAATGTCGGCCCGCAGGACCGTGTCCTGGTCACCGGCGCCTCCGGCGGGGTCGGCGGGGCGCTCGTTCAGCTTGCCCGGCTGCGGGGCGCGACGGTGATCGCCATGGCCTCGGCGGCCAAGCATGAGGCCGTCGCGCGGCTCGAACCGGACGCGTTGCTCGACCGGGCGCCTGAGGATCTGGGCGCGGCCCTGCGCGACGCGATCGGGGTGGAGACGGTCACGGTCGTCGCCGATATCGCGGGCGGGGACTATTTCGGCCAGCTGATCGACCGGCTGGCGCGCGGCGGCCGCTATACCTGCTCCGGCGCCATTGCCGGGCCGATTGTCGATCTCGACCTGCGTACGCTCTACCTGCGGGACCTGACCTTCACCGGCTCGACGGTCGTGCCGCCGGAAGTGTTTCCGGCGGTCCTGCGCCATATCGAAAGCGGAGCGCTGCGACCGTCGCTGGCAGCGAGCTACCCGCTGTGCGAGCTGCACGCGGCACAGCAGGCCTTCATCGACAAGAAACACACCGGCAATATCGTCGTCCTGCCCTGATCCCGCCCGCAGGGGCGAGGCCGTCAGGTGCGGTCTTGCCGGCCGGTGAGCAGGGGGACCAGCTCGGTGCGGCGTGGCTCGAAGCGGCTGAGGGGGCGGTCCCCCGCCGGGCTGGCCAGCTCCGGAAAGAGGCTTAGGATCTCCTGTCGCGCCGCGTCGTCGAACCCGTCGAGCGCCATGGCGCCGGGATGCAGGCTCTCGGTCGGGCAGCCTTCCGCGAAGATGACCTGGTGATCGTCGAAGAGCAGGTGGCAATAGGTGATCCGCTCGCAGGGGCGGGTCTCGATTCCGGGGTTGCCGGCCAGGAATTTCGCCGGGACGAGGATCTCGGGCGTTGCGTAATGCAGCTCGGCCAGCGCGCCCCGGATCAGCATGCGGTGGTTGGGCGAGACCCGCAAGCTGCGGCTATTGCCAAGAGCCCCCTTGGCGATATGCACCGGCGCAAGCCGTCCGCGGCCGCAAACAGTCCGCTGCCCGCTCCAGCGCACGATCCGGGGCGGCCCGTCCAGCACGTCCGCCGCATCCCCGGCGCAGATCTCTTCCACCGGGCGCGGCCCGAACGGCGTGCGCACCAGCGTTCCGGCGGCAAGGCAGGGCACGCCGCCCGGGTAGAAGAGGCCATTGCCGTCCTCGATCGTGCCCGGGGCGATCGAGCCATCGCCGTCGAAATCGGCATCGGTGATCCGGTCGATCGTGATCGGCCCGTCTTCGAGCCCTTCGACCAGGTTCTCATTGGCCACCAGCAGCTGGTTCAGTCGCGGCGCGTCGGCATCGGACGAGACCAGCACATTCGCGTTGAAGCGGAGATAGCTGTCGCCGAGCCCGCTTACATCGGCCTGGACATTGGCATATTGGCCGGGATTTTGCGGCTCGTAGCTGTAGAGCACCGTCCCGCTCAGCAGGTCGGCCTCCGAGGCATAGACAAGGATCCCGACGATCTTCGTGTTGCCGTCGATCTCGCCATCGACGGTGGTGTCCTCGAGCAGGACCTCGATCTGCCATTCGGAGTCGAAGATGGCAGTGCCGCCACTGATCGTGATGGTGCCGCCATTGCCGGCGCCCGAATCCGTGCTGGTGGTCGGGTCGGCCAGAAAATGGTCGCCTGACAGGACAAATGAGCTGCTCGCCATCCGTTGGGTCTCCGAAAACCTCGTTACTCGTACTCACATTCTCAAAACTCGGCCTGTCTCTGGGCCGGGCGCCTGAACGCGACTTTCAAGGTAAGCATCCAGAGAAATTGCGTCAGGGTTTCCTGACGGAAATCTGATCGGTTCCGGCGAAGACGTGCCGATCCGGGAAGATCGGGGCCACGACTGTTGGGAATTCGGCAACAGTTCCTGCTTTGCGGACAGAATTGTGCTCAATCCGGAGGCATTGCCGACAATCACAGCCGGTCCATTGGCGGACCCGAAAGCAGACCGCCGACAGACTGGTGTCTGTCGGCGGTGCATTCCGGTTCAAGGGGTTGAGGAGCCGTCGGCGCCCTCAGAGATCCGGGTAGATCGGGAAGCGCGCGCAGAGCGCCTTGGCCTCGGCCTTGACCTTTTCTTCGACCGCCGTGTTGCCGTCCTCACCATTGGCCGACAACCCGTCGACCACTTCGACGATCATGCGCGCGATGGCTCGGAACTCTTCCTCGCCAAAGCCGCGGGTCGTGCCGGCCGGCGTGCCCAGGCGGATGCCGGAGGTGACGAAGGGCTTCTCCGGATCGAAGGGGACACCATTCTTGTTGCAGGTGATGAAGGCGCGGCCGAGGGCTTTTTCGGTCGCCTTGCCGGTCACGCCCTTGGGGCGCAGGTCGGCCAGCATCAGGTGGTTGTCGGTGCCGCCGGAGACGACATCGATGCCGCCCTTCATCAGCTCGTCCGCCATGGCGCGGGCATTGGCGACGACCTGCGCGGCATAGTCCTTGAAGGACGGTTTCAGCGCTTCGCTGAACGCCACCGCCTTGGCGGCGATCGCATGCATCAGCGGGCCGCCCTGCAGGCCGGGGAAGACAGCCGAGTTCACCTTCTTGGCGATATCGGCGTCATTGGTCAGGATCATGCCGCCGCGCGGGCCGCGCAGGGATTTATGCGTGGTGGTCGTGCAGACATGGGCGTGGGGCAGGGGCGAGGGATGCGCGCCTCCGGCAACGAGGCCGGCAATATGGGCCATGTCGACCATCAGGTAGGCGCCAACCTCGTCGGCAATGGCGCGGAAGGCTTCCCAGTCCCAGATGCGGGAATAGGCGGTGCCGCCGGCCACGATCAGCTTCGGCTTGTGCTCCAGCGCCTTGGCGCGGATGTCTTCCATGTCGAGCAGGTTGTCCTGCTTGCGCACGCCATAGGAGACAACGTTGAACCACTTGCCGGACATGTTGACCGGCGAGCCGTGGGTCAGGTGTCCGCCGGAGTTGAGGTCGAGCCCCATGAAGGTGTCGCCCGGCTTGAGCAGCGCGAGGAAGACGGCCTGGTTCATCTGGCTGCCGGAGTTGGGCTGGACGTTGGCGAAGCCGCAATCGAACAGCTCCTTGGCGCGCTCGATGGCGAGGTTCTCGGCGATATCGACGAAATGGCAGCCGCCATAGTAGCGCTTGCCCGGATAGCCCTCGGCGTATTTGTTGGTCATCACCGAGCCCTGCGCTTCCAGCACGGCGCGGGAGACGATGTTCTCGGAGGCGATCAGCTCGATCTCGTCGCGCTGGCGGCCAAGCTCCAGGCCGATAGCCTCGAAGATCTCGGGGTCGCGGGAAGCGAGCGCCTCGGTGAAGAAACCGGTATCCTTGGTCATGGAACATCCCTCGTCGGGCGGCCGCGGCGGGCGGTCCGCATGTTGCGTTGCCGGGGATGTAGCCCATGGGGGCGGCTTCGAAAAGGCAGGATCAGGTCGGTTTTGGCGCTTGCGCGTCAAAATGCGAGACTTGCCTTTCCGATGGTGCCGGGAGATGACGTTTGCGAAACAGCCGGGGCGGGAAAGGGCGGAGCGCGACGATGACCAAGATTGCCTTCATGGCGAGCCGGGCCGAGTCGGCGCAGAACGCGTTCTACGAGCTTGAGCGGATCTACGGGCGTTACAACCCCGATGAGGCCGATTTCATTGTCGCCCTGGGGGGCGACGGCTTCATGCTGCACACCCTTCACGGCACCCAGCATCTCGACGTCCCGGTCTATGGCATGAACCGCGGCACGGTCGGCTTCCTGATGAACGAATATACGTCCGAGCGGCTGGTCGAACGGCTGGAGCTTGCCGAGGAGGAAGTGATCACGCCGTTGGCCATGCGCGCGATCACCGCCGATGGCGAGACGCATGACGCGCTGGCAATCAACGAGGTGTCGCTGATCCGCGCCGGGCCGCAGGTGGCCAAGCTGCGCATCTCGGTAGACGGTCGGGTGCGCATGGAGGAACTCATGGCCGATGGCGCGCTGGTCTCCACGCCCGCCGGGTCCACCGCCTACAACTATTCCGCCCATGGGCCGATCGTGCCGATCGGCTCGGAGGTCCTGGCGTTGACGGCGATGTCGGCCTTCCGGCCGCGCCGCTGGCGGGGCGCCTTGCTACCCTCGACCGCCGAGGTCCGTTTCGACGTGCTGCAGCCGGAAAAGCGCCCGGTCATGGCCGAGGCGGACAGCCGTTCGGCGGTCAAGAATGTCGTCACGGTCCTGATCCGCTCCGAGCCGGGGCTGCGTCACCGGATCCTGTTCGACCCCGGCCACGGGCTGGAAGAGCGCCTGATCCGCGAGCAATTCGTCTGAGCGTGGCAGCGAAGGGGTCGGACGGTCAGCTTCTTCGTGTCGTGACCTTGCGAAATGCCGGGGTCGCAATTTCGAAGCCGCCCTTTCCGATGCGTGCGCAAAGAGCCGGTAGCGGACTTTTAAACTGAGCTTCCTTGGCACGGAATCAAGGTCGAAGGCCGCCGTGCCAGCGCCTGCCCGTCCCGGCGGGCTGGCGCTTTGGCACCCGCGCACACCGGATTGAACTTCTTCGGGTTTGGCCGGGACAAAGTGCCGACCACAGGTGTCGCGGCGCCATCCCACGGGCAGGCGCGGGCACGGCTCCCGTCGGGCGCGCAGCGAAGGTCTGCTCCGTCCGCAAACGGCGAGTCATTCTGTCGCCCGGATTCCGCGCACCCGCCCTTGCATCGATCCGCGCGCGGGAACACACTGTCCCAAATGGAGGCCACAATGACCGACAATCCCCTGATCGACGCCGCGAAAACGGTGCGCGAAAACGCCTATGCTCCCTATTCCAACTTCAAGGTCGGCGCCGCGATCCGCACCGCCTCCGGGGCCGTTCATGCCGGCTGCAATGTTGAAAACGTGGCCTATCCCGAGGGTACCTGCGCCGAGGCCGGCGCGATTGCGGTCATGGCGGCGGCGGGCGAGTATGCCATCGCCGAAGTGGCGGTAATCGCCGACAGCCCGACGCCTGTTCCCCCCTGTGGCGGGTGCCGCCAGAAGCTGAAGGAATTCGCGGTGGACGGCGATGTGAAGGTGACGATGGCGACATTGGACGGCGCGACGAAGATCATGACAGTTGCCGAGCTCCTGCCCGGCGCGTTCTCCGCCGATCACATGGAAAAGGACTGATCCATGGAAGCAAAACGCATATTGGCGACGCTGCGGCTCGGCCTGCAGCCCAGCCCCGAGGAGATGGCCTGGTTCGGAACCGCGATCGGTTCGGGCGAGGTGACGGATGCGCAGGCGGGGGCCTTCGCCATGGGCGTTTGCCGCGACCCGCTGGGCGAAGAGGCCCGCGTGGCACTGACACTGGCGATGCGCGACAGCGGCAAGGTGCTGGACTGGGACATGCCTGGACCGGTGGTGGACAAGCATTCCACCGGCGGGGTCGGTGACTGCGTTTCGCTGCCGCTGGCGCCCGCGCTGGCGGCTTGCGGCGCCTATGTGCCGATGATCTCCGGGCGCGGTCTCGGCCATACCGGCGGCACGCTGGACAAGCTGGAGGCGATCCCGGGCTACCAGGCGGAGCATTCGGAAGAGCATCTGCGCGAGGTCGTGCGCTCGGTGGGCTGCGCCATTGTCGGTGCCTCCGGCGATATCGCGCCAGCTGACAAGCGGCTCTACGCGATCCGGGACGTGACCGGGACGGTGGAGAGCATCGACCTGATCACCGCCTCGATCCTGTCCAAGAAGCTCGCCGCCGGGCTCGACGCGCTGGTTCTGGACGTGAAGATGGGCTCGGGCGCGTTCATGAAGGACATGGTCGAGGCGCGCGCGCTGGCACATTCGCTGGTGGACACGGCCGAGGGCACGGGCTGCCGTTCCTCGGCATTGATCACGGAGATGGGCCAGCCGCTGATCGAGACGGCGGGCAACGGGTTGGAAGTGGCGGATTCGATGAAGACGCTGACAGGGGAGGCCGTGAGCGCGCCGCTTTGGGACCTCACCGTGGCGCTTGGCGGCGAGCTGCTGGCGCTTTGCGGTATTGCCGGGGACGACGAGGACGGGCGCGGGCGGATCGAGGCCGTTCTGCGCTCGGGCGAGGCGGCCGAGACATTTGAGCGGATGATCCACGCGCTGGGCGGGCCGGCCGATTTTGTCGGCTCCTGGCGGCGGCATCTGGCCGTGGCGCCGGTGGTGCGGGACATCTTCCCCGAGGTGCCGGGGATCGTCGAGGCGGTGGATACGGAGGCCGTCGGGATGGGCGTGGTTTTGCTTGGCGGCGGGCGGCTGAAAGAGGGCGACCGGCTCGACCCCTCGGTCGGCTTCGACCGGCTGGTGGGCATTGGCACGGAGGTTTCGGAGAAACAGCCGCTGGCGCAGGTCCATGCCGCAAGCGAAGAGGATGCCGAGGCCGCCGCGCAGGCGATCCGGGCCGCCTATACGGTCTCCGAAGAGGGCGCCGAAGCGCCGGCTCTGGTGCATGAAAGGATCACGGCATGACACGCGCATTTCTCGTGGTGATGGATTCGGTCGGCTGCGGGGGCGCGCCGGATGCGGATCGCTTCTTCAATGATGGCGTGCCCGATACCGGCGCCAACACGCTGGTCCATATCGCGCAAGCCTGCGCCGAGGGGCGGGCAGAGGACGGCCGGAGCGGGCCGCTCCGGATGCCCAATCTCGACGCGTTGGGGTTGGGCGAGGCGGTCAAGCTCGGCGGGGGAGAGGCCGCGCCGGGGTTGGATGCCGTGCCGCAGGGCCGCTTTGGCGCCGCGCAGGAGATCTCGCCGGGCAAGGACACGCCCTCGGGCCATTGGGAGCTGGCCGGTGTGCCGGTGCCCTGGGACTGGCACTATTTCCCGAAAGAGGAGAAGGCTTTCCCGGAACCGCTGGTGCGCGCGGTCTGCGAGATAGCGGATGTGCCGGCGATCCTGGGCAATTGCCACGCCTCCGGCACGGAGATCCTGGAGCGGCTGGGCGAGCGGCACATGAAGACCGGCTGGCCGATCTGCTACACCTCGGCCGACAGTGTCTTCCAGATCGCCGCGCATGAGGAGAGCTTTGGCGAGCAACGCCTGCAGAAGCTCTGCCAGCGGTTGGCACCGATGTTGCATGAGATGAAGGTCGGCCGGGTGATCTCGCGCCCCTTTGTCGGCTCGCCCGAAGCGGGGTTCACGCGGACGAGCAACCGGCATGACTATGCCATCGCGCCGCCGGAGCCGACGCTGTGCGACTGGGTCCAGATGGCCGGCAAGCGGGTGCAGGCCGTGGGCAAGATTGGCGACATCTTCTCCATGGAAGGGATCGACGAGGTTCGCACCGGCCCCGATGCGGTTTTGATGGCCCATCTGGACCATTACGTGTCGAAGGCGCCGGAAGGCAGCCTGACCTTTGCCAATTTCGTCGAGTTCGACAGTCTTTACGGGCACCGGCGGGATGTGTCGGGCTATGCGCGGGCGCTGGAATGGTTCGATCTGGAGATCGGCAAGATCCTCGCGCGACTTGAACCCGGCGATCTCATGGTCCTGACCGCCGATCACGGCAATGACCCGACCTGGCATGGTACGGATCACACCCGTGAGCGCGTCCCGGTCCTTGTTCATGGCGCGGGGCAGGGGAGCTTCGGCACTGTCGCCTTTGCCGATGTCGCGGCGACAGTGGCGGCGCATCTCGGGGTGAAGTCCTTTGAACCCGGGCGGAGCTTTCTCGGAGCTGGGGCGGCCTCGGCCTAGATTGGGCGTCGGCCTTGCGGAGGGAGCGGACCTTCGCTGCGTTGGCAAAACGCGGAACGCAAGCCGGGCGAACGACAGCCCGCCGGGACGGTCTGTCGCTCGCCCGGCGCCTTCGGCTTGTCTCCGGGCAAACCGGCACCAAGCTCCAAAGACCGCAAACCGCTCCTTTCAACACATGGACCAAGTTGCGCCGTGACCGCTCCGTTGCCCGACTGCCATGCATTCACCTTGCCGCTCTTCGCGGGTAATGTCGGGCCGAACGGCTGTCGCGGGACAGCCCTGGAACATATCCGGGGCGAGTCGAGCCTGTCCCCTGCCTCCCTTGCCGGCCCCAACGAATGACTAGGAAACGCCAGAATGAAGTCCCTTCCCAAGATCGAGCTGCACCTGCATCTTGAAGGCGCCGCCCGGCCCGAATTCGTTCGTGCGCTCGCAGCCGAGAAGAATGCCGACATCTCTGGCATCTTCGATGAACGTGGCGCCTATGCCTATGATGGCTTTGTTGATTTCCTGCGGGTCTACGAGGCTGCAACCTCGGTGCTGAAGTCCCCGCAGGATTATGCGCGCCTGACGACATCCGTGCTCGAAGACCTCGCCGAACATGGCGTCATCTATGCCGAAACCTTCGTCTCTCCCGATTTCTGCGGTGGCGGCGACCTCGCGGCCTGGCGCGACTACCTCGCGGCGATGCAGGAGGCCAGCACGGCTGTCGAGGCACAGGGCGGGCCGATCCTCCGGGGGATCGTGACCCCGATCCGGCATTTCGGCCCCGAACGGGCCAAGGCCCCGGCCATGTGCGCCGCCGAGACCGTTGGCGACTGGATCGTCGGGCTGGGCATGGGGGGCGACGAGAATAGCGGCCATCCCCGCGATTTCACCTGGGCTTTCGACTGTGCCCGCGAGGCCGGGCTCAGGCTCACGAACCATGCCGGCGAATGGCGCGGCCCCGAAAGCGTGCGCGAGAGCATCGAGGATCTCGGCGTCGAGCGCATCGGCCATGGTGTGCGCGCCATCGAGGATCCGGCCCTGGTCGACTATCTCGCCGCAAGCGGCATCGTGCTGGAGGTCTGCCCGGGCTCGAATGTCGCGCTTGGTGTCTACCCGGACTGGGCCGCCCATCCGATCGCAAGGCTGCGCGATGCCGGCGTGAAGGTCACGATCTCGACCGACGATCCGCCCTTCTTCCACACCACGCTCAGCCACGAATATGAGCGACTTGCCGAGACCTTCGGATGGGGAGAGGAAGATTTTGCCGCGCTCAACCGGGTTGCCGCCGAGGCCGCCTTCTGCGATTTCGAAACCCGATCTGTCCTGATGAAGAAACTGGAACAAGCCGATGTATGACCATCTGACCGTCGTCGATCACCCGCTGGTGCAGCACAAGCTCACGATCATGCGCGACAAGGACACGTCCACCCACAAGTTCCGGCAGCTGCTGCGCGAGATTTCCCAGCTCATCGCCTATGAGGTCACCCGCGAGCTCGACACCGAGCAGGTCACCATCGAGACGCCGATCACCGAGATGCAATCGCCCAAGCTGGCCGGCAAGAAGATGGCGCTGATCTCGATCCTGCGGGCGGGCAACGGCCTGCTCGACGGCATCCTGGAGCTGATCCCCGGCGCGCGGGTCGGCTTCGTCGGTCTCTACCGCGATCCCGAAACGCTGGAGCCGGTGCAATATTACTTCAAGGTGCCGCCGGAAATGCAGGACCGCCTCGTCATCGTCGTCGACCCGATGCTGGCAACCGGCAACTCCTCCGCTGCCGCCATCGACCTGCTCAAGCAGGCCGGCGCCACGAATATCCGCTTCCTCTGCCTGCTGGCCGCCCCCGAGGGTGTCGCGCGCATGAAACAGGCACATCCGGACGTGCCGATCGTCACCGCCGCGCTCGACAGCCATCTCAACGATCACGGCTATATCGTGCCCGGTCTGGGCGATGCCGGGGACCGGATGTTCGGCACGAAGTGAGTCCCAAAAGAATCATTGCGAATCATTTAAAGTGGTGAGCCAAAATCTCCTTTACAGGATTCCACTGATTCGCCATGGTCATCCCACAAAATATTGTGGGAGAAACCATGATGATGCGGGGAATGGCAGTTTCCCTGCTGGCGATGGGCATCGCCACTGGAGCAGGTCAGGCAAAAACGCTTGAGACAATCGGACCGTCGGCGGCGCCCCCGCCGGCCAGTTTTGGTGTGGCAATTCAAGTTGGAGCGAAGGGGACGATTCCATCCATGCCGCAGGCGAGCGACATCTGGGCCATGAAGGCCCAGCATGAGAATGACACGGGGATAAGGACCGCGGAAGCGGCGGTGACAGGCACGCGCCCGGTCTACGGGCTGCCGACCCTGCCGAAAGGGTACAAATACGCATTCGGCGAAGGGCGGCACAATCCCAACCGCGGCGAGAGAACCCAGTCGGGGCGGGCGCAGATGAACCGGATCTGGACCGAGGAGGTCCCGTCCCGGCTTGTCAGCCCACAGGCGGCGGATGCGGGGCTCGAGATCAAGGGCTACAAGGTCGCGAATTCCAGCAATGGCAACTATCGCGCCTCCAGCAAGAGCATCATCGTCCCGCGGCATTTCAATCTGCAGGTCGCAACCTACCGCTCCACCAAGAGCGCGCAGTATGCGGTTGGCCGGTTGGAGGCGAGGGGCATCCGGGCGCGGGTCGTCGAAGTCGAAAAGGCGGGACGGACCCTGAGCATGGTCCAGGCCGGTCCCTTCGCCAACGAGGCCCAGACCCGGTCGGCATTGTCCACCGCGCACGCGGTCGGATACACGAACGCCTACATGAAACGTTGAACGACAGATAAAAAACCAAGAAGAAGAGACACGAGGCAGGTCTCATCCAGGCTAACGCCCCGCCCCGAAAAGGGCGGGGCGTCACCGTTTTTGGGGGGCAGCGAGTGAACGCTGCGGCGGTTCTGTCAAGGCCGTCGGAGACGTGCCGGGCGGTGCCCGACGGGCCGGCGACCGAGGCGCTTCCGAAGGACAGGTCCGGCGGGTCCGGTTCGCGGGCTTCTCTCTTACGTAAGTCGTCTTGCCGACAGTGCATCTCGGCATTGCGGCAATCCGCATGGTGGGGCTGGCGCGCCTGTCTTATCACGGCATCGTGGGAGCGATCCTCCCCAATTCTGAGGAAATGACGATGACCCAGGAACCTGGTGCCCGCCCTCTCGCGGATGCCGCGCGACCGCGCGAACCGGGGGCACTGAGCGACGAAATCCTCTCGGCGCTCCGTCTCCCAGGCCAGGATTTCAGGGCCCTCGTCGCCCGGGGCGCACCGTCCGTGTGACGCCCCGCTCAAGGCCGCAACAGCGGCGTTGTGTCCGGGTTGTGCTATAACGATACACGTGGTGTTGTCGCGCGCGATCCGGACCGCAAACCGAACTAGCCAGAAGCCTGCCCGCGCAGATCCCGCTTCTCCGAATGGAAACAAAAGGTAGCTCTTGAATTTGACTCCTCAAAGCAAAGCGACCGGCGCCAAGGCGCATTCCGTTCCGACAGGGGCATGCGCGCGCCCGGCCCGAGGCCCGTTCGGTGCGCGACCACGATCCGGGAACAGCCGGTCGGGCACATGCCCGGCCTTTCTTCAGAAGGCTGCACCCGATCCAAGCGTTGCGAAAGCCAGGGCCGCGTGCCCGCGGGGAGGACCCCGGCTTTTGTCAAGAAACCTCATGCCCCAAAAGGGCACGGCCTTAGGAGAACAGTCCTAACATGGCAATAGACAAGAAACTTGCGGACGAGTTGGAGAAACGGCGCGCCCATGCGCTTGAAGGTGGCGGCCAGAAAAAGGCCGATGACCGACATGCGAAGGGGCGGCTGACGGCGCGTGAGCGTCTCGATGCGCTTTTCTCCAAAGGAACATTCCAGGAATTCGGGCTGCACGCCAAGCACCGGACCCGCCATTTCGGCATGGACAAGAAGGACATTCCGACCGACGGCGTCGTCGTTGGCACGGGCTTCGTGGACGGGCGTCCCGTTGCGGCCTTCTCCCAGGATTTCGGCGTTGTGGGCGGCTCCCTGGGTGAAATTCACTCCAAGAAGATCTGCCACACGCTCGATCACGCCGTGAAAGCCGGCATCCCGGTCATCGGCTTCAACGATTCGGGCGGAGCCCGGATCCAGGAAGGCGTCGGCTCGCTGGCTGGCTATGGCCAGGTGTTCTATCGCAATGTGATGCTCTCCGGCGTCGTGCCGCAGATCTCCATCATCGCTGGCCCCTGCGCCGGTGGCGCGGCGTACTCGCCGGCCCTGACCGACTTCATCATCATGACCCGCGAAAATGCGCAGATGTTCATCTGCGGTCCGGAAGTCATCCGCTCGGTCACCGGTGAAGTCACGACTATGGACGAGATCGGCTCCGCGCGCGCGCATGCCTCGATCTCCGGCAACATCCACTTCATCGCCGATAGCGACGCGCATGCCGTGGCCCTTGCCCACCGGTTGCTCTCGTTCCTGCCGTCCAACAACATGCAGGATCCGCCGCACCATGTGGCAGCGGATCTCTCGATTGTCGACGATCCGACGATGGACGAGCTGGTTCCTTCCGATCCCAAGTCGCCCTTCGATGTGCGTGAAGTGATCAAGAAGATGGCGGACGACGCCGACTTCCTCGAAGTGCAGGAACTCTTCGCGCAGAATATCGTCATCGGCTTCGGCCGGATCGGCGGCATTGTCGTGGGTTTTGTCGGCAACCAGCCGATGGCGAAAGCCGGCACGCTCGATATCGACGCCTCCGACAAGGCGGCGCGTTTCGTGCGCTTCTGCAACGTCTACAATATCCCGATCGTCACCCTGGTCGACGTCCCCGGCTTCCTGCCCGGCGTCAAGCAGGAGCAGCAAGGCATCATCCGCCACGGCGCCAAGATGCTCTTTGCCTATGCTTCCGCCACGGTGCCGAAGATCACGGTCATCATGCGCAAGGCCTATGGCGGCGCGTATCTGGCCATGTGCTCCGAGGATATGGGCGCGGACCGGGTCATCGCCTGGCCGACCGCGGAAATCGCCGTGATGGGCGCGGAAGGGGCTTCCAACATCCTCTACCGCAAGGAGATCAAGGAAGCAGAGAACCCCGCCGAGAAGGCCAAGGAGCTTATCGCAGAGTATCGCGAAGAGTTCGCCACGCCCTATCTCGCCGCCGGTGAACTCATGGCCCATGACGTCATCCAGCCGCGCGAGACCCGCTCGGCCGTGGCGCTCGCCCTGCGTGGCCTGATGTCCAAGCGCGAAACCCGTCCGCCGAAGAAACACGGCAACATTCCGCTTTAAGGAGAAAGGTTTCCCATGCTTGAAGCCCTGGCAATTATCGGCACCGGCTTTGCCGTCGTGATGTCGGTCCTGGCGGCAATCTGGGGGGCCTGTGCCCTGGTTGGTCTCTTCTTCACCCGTGAGAAGAAAGAAGTAAAACCGACCGAGGCCGCTCCCGTGCCGCCGCGTGCCGCCGTCGCCTCGCGCGCCGGCGTGCCGCCGCACCACCTCGCCGCGATCTCCGCGGCAGTGGCGGATGTCTTCGGGCCCGGCTACGTGGTTACCCGCGTCGCCGCGCCCTCCCATGTCGTGACCGACTGGCCCATGGAGGGCCGCAAAGACACCTTTGCCGGTCGCCGCATTCGAACAGCCTGGGGTCCCACCCGGCTCACCCTCGGTGGTGAAACCCCCAATATTCTGAGAGGACAAGACCAATGAAACGCCTTCGGATTACCGTTCAGGGCATTGCCTACGAAGTGACCGTCGAGGATCTCGACATCGACACTCCCGCAGCCGTTGCCGCCGCTCCTGCCCCCGCCGCCATCGCTGCACCTGCCGCCGCCGCTCCGGCCGCCGCCCCGGCTCCGGCGCCCGCCGCTGCCCCGGCAGGCGACGGCGCCGTGCCCAGCCCGCTGGCCGGCACCGTGGTCTCCGTCGACGTTTCCGTCGGTCAGAAGGTCAGCCAGGGTGACACGCTTCTGGTTCTCGAAGCCATGAAGATGAACACCAATATCGGCGCTCCCTCCGACGGCACCGTCACCGCCGTCAACGTGGCTGCCGGTGCAACCGTGACCGAGGGACAGGTCCTCGTCACCCTTTCCTAAGGAGGCACTCCTCCCATGGAAGCCACCACAACAGAAGAACTTACCGGGCTTGCGGAGCTCTGGTCACTGACTGCCTTCCCTGATCTCACCATTCAGATGGTGGTGATGTGGGTGGTCATTGCCGTGCTTTTCTACCTCGCGGTCTGGAAACAGTACGAACCGCTCCTGCTCATCCCGATTGCCTTCGGGGCGCTGCTGGCCAACCTGCCGACGCAGGGCCTGGTCAACCTGCCTCATGGCGATCACCCGGGCGGGCTCTACTACTACATCTCGCTCGGCATCGAATACGAGATCTTCCCACCGCTCATCTTCCTGGGCGTCGGGGCACTGACCGATTTTGGTCCGTTGATCGCCAACCCGCGCACGCTGCTTCTTGGCGCCGCGGCCCAGTTCGGGGTCTTCGCGACCTTTCTGGGGGCGACCGCCATCGGCTTCACACCCGAAGAAGCTGGCGCTGTCGCTATCATCGGTGGTGCCGACGGTCCGACCTCGATCTTCCTGGCAAACAAGCTCGCACCGCATCTGCTCGCGCCGATCGCGGTGGCCGCCTACAGCTACATGGCCCTGGTGCCGATGCTGCAGCCCCCGGTCATGCGGGCACTGACGACCGATGCGGAACGCAAGATCCGTATGAAGTCGCTGCGCCAGGTGTCGCGTCTGGAGAAGCTCATCTTCGCCGGCATGGTCACCATTGTCGTCATCCTGCTGGTTCCGGCCGCAGCTGCCCTGATCGGTATGCTGATGCTGGGCAACTTCCTGCGCGAAAGCCTCGTGGCCGAGCGTCTCGTGAAGGCCGCGCAGAACGAGCTGATCAACGTCGTGACCATCTTCCTGGGCACGTCGGTCGGTATCACGATGACCGGCGAAGCGTTCCTGAACGCCTCGACGCTGAAGATCCTCGGACTTGGCGTCATCGCCTTTGGCATCGCCACCGCTTGCGGCGTCCTCATGGCAAAGGCAATGAACCTCTTCTCGAAGAACAAGATCAACCCGTTGATCGGTTCTGCAGGGGTCTCCGCCGTGCCCATGGCCGCGCGTGTCAGCCAGGTCGAAGGCCAGAGAGCCGACCCCGGCAACTTCCTGCTGATGCACGCTATGGGTCCGAACGTGGCCGGCGTGATCGGCACGGCTGTTGTCGCCGGCTACTTCATCGCCGCCTACGGCTGAGCAAAGACAGGACGGGCGGCCCCGCTGCCGCCCGCGCCGAAAGACAGCGCCCCCGCCGGGAAACCGGTCGGGGGCGTTCTCGTTTCCGCTATGGCAAGGGCTGTGTATCGGCTTCGAGCCGACAGCGGACCGGCGGGGCGCTGTCTCCACCCCTCCGGAGCCGTCCCGGACAGATGCTCCCGGAGCGCTCCAACAGGGTCTTGCAGCGGCAAATGCCGCGCGGAAACCCCGGTCACGCTGACAACGGGCTCTCCACGACTTTCAGGACGATGGCGAGGAACGACATGCGTCCCGGACGGTTCAGCCGATCTCCAGCTCCAGCCCGCCGGCATGCACGATCTCCGGTCCGCCGAAATCGAGCTGCACGAGCTGCACCGGTTCCGGCGGTTCGTACCAGCGAATGGTGTCGCCATCGACCAGGTCCCGGACCGCGAAGATTCCGTCCCGATCCGCGCCGGCCGCCATTCGCAGCCGGAGCCTTTGGTCCGGCGGCAAGACGAGGAAATCCTCCGGCCGCGCGCGGCCAAGCGCATCCGGCGCGATGCGCACCATGCGCCCGGTATGCGCAAAACTCTCAACCTGCCGGATCGTCACCGGCCCCTGTCCGCGCCGGATCACCCGGTCGCCGGGGGACAGCAGACAGGCCGGAATCGGTCCCTGTTCCGTGTAAAATGCGACCGAGGAAAGAATCCCCACTTCGCCCTGCGGCGCGGGTGCGCGCGAGGACCACCGCAATGCGGCTCCGAATACTGATAATCTCATCTGGCTGCTCGTGCCTTTTTTCTCTTTATTCCACGGAGGCTAAACGAACTCGGCGCGCCTTCCGAGACATATCCACAGATTTCTCCACAGAACCGACGGAGCGTTGCAAATCTGTAGTTTTTACTCTCGCATCCGCCCTTCAGCCTTGCTAGAAGGGCGCGAATTTGGATCGGGCGGCTGCGGGGCTGAAACAGGCTCTGCGGCTTTTCCGGTTTGAAAGCGGATGTGGCGGAACTGGTAGACGCACCAGATTTAGGTTCTGGCGCCGCGAGGCGTGGGGGTTCGAGTCCCTTCATCCGCACCAACGGTGTTTCGACAGAAACGCCTACGACGTCTGGGCAGCAAAGCCGGGCGGCAGGCGATCCGCGGGATTGCCGGGAGCCTCCCCGGATTAGCGCGTGCAGGACCGTGGGCGCATGTGAGGAAGGAAGAGAAGAGCCATGCAGGTCACCGAGACCCTGAACGAAGGCCTGAAGCGGGGCTACCAGATCACCATCACTGCCGATGAACTGGAAGCCAAGGTCAATGAAAAGCTGGCCGAGGCGCAGCCCGGGATCGAGATGAAGGGCTTCCGCAAGGGCAAGGTCCCGATGGCGCTTCTCAAGAAGCAATACGGCACCCGCCTTCTCGGCGAAGTGATGCAGGAAAGCGTCGACGGCGCCATGTCCTCGCATCTCGAAGAGTCCGGCGACCGCCCGGCGCTTCAGCCCGAGATCAAGATGGAAGGCGAGGACTGGAAAGAGGGCGACGATGTGGTCGTCTCCATGTCCTACGAGAAGCTGCCCGAGATCGAGCAGCCCGCTCTGGCCGAAATCGCGCTGGACAAGATGGTTGTCGAGGCCGACGAGGCGTCCATTGACGAGGCCCTGACCGGTCTGGCCGAGCAGGCCAAGAGCTTCAAGGCGCGCCGCAAGGGCTCCAAGGCGAAAGAGGGCGACCAGGTCGTCATGAACTTCGTCGGCAAGGTCGATGGCGAACCCTTCGATGGTGGCTCCGCCGAGGACTTCCCGCTGGAGCTGGGCTCCGGCCAGTTCATCCCGGGCTTCGAAGAGCAGCTCATCGGCGTCAAGGTCAACGAGGAGGAGCCGGTCTCCGTCACCGTGACCTTCCCCGAGGCGTACCAGGCCGAGCATCTCGCCGGCAAGGAAGCCGTCTTCGAGTGCACGATCAAGGAAATCAAGGCGCCCGCCGCCGCCGAGCTCGATGACGAGCTGGCCAAGCAGTTCGGTTCCGAGAGCCTCGACGCGCTGAAAACCCAGGTCAAGGAGCGCCTTGAAGCCGAGTATACCGGTGCTGCCCGCGCCGTCATGAAGCGTGCGCTGCTGGACAAGCTGGACGCGCTGGTCTCCTTCGAGCTGCCGCCGACCCTGGTCGAAGCCGAAGCCGGGCAGATCGCCCACCAACTCTGGCACGAAGAGAACCCGGAAGTCGAAGGCCATGACCACGAGAAGGTCGAGCCGACCGAGGAGCATAACAAGCTCGCCGAGCGCCGCGTGAAGCTGGGCCTGCTGCTGGCCGAAATGGGCCAGAAGAACGAGATCCAGGTCTCGGATGCGGAAATGACCCAGGCGATCCTTACCCAGGCCCGCCAATACCCCGGCAAGGAGCGCGAGTTCTTCGAGTTCGTGCAGCAGAACCAGCAGGTTCAGCAGCAGCTCCGCGCGCCGCTCTTCGAAGACAAGGTCGTCGACTTCATCTTCGAGCTGGCCACGATCACCGAGGTCACCTCGGACAAGGACCAGCTGAAGGCAGCCGTCGAGGCGCTCGAAGAGGAGTGATCCTTCGCTGACGTTGTTTCGGGAAGGCCGCTCCACTTCGGGGCGGCCTTTTCATTTGGGCCCAGAAACAGGAGCGGCAGGATGCAGCTGGAAGACGGATTTCACGATGTCCCGGATGGCAAGCTCGCCACGGTCGTGACCTGGCTTGAAATGCGTTCGGCCCCGGCCCCGCGGCCCGCACCGGAGCGGGAGGACCTGTCGCTGCGCCGGGTCGAAGCGCCCCGGGTCGACTGGTATCGCGACCTGTTCCGCCGGGTCGGCGCCGAGGACTGGCTCTGGTTCTCGCGGCTGGTCATGCCGGAGGCCGAGCTGGCGGCGATCCTCCGGGACCCGAAGGTCGAGATCTATGCGCTGCAGCATGGCGGTGCGGAGAAGGGCCTGCTGGAACTGGATTTCCGGGAAGATGGCGCCTGCGAGCTGGCCTTTTTCGGCCTGTCCCCCGAGCTGATCGGTGGTGGCGCCGGACGCTGGCTGATGAACCGCGCGCTGGAGATTGTCTGGTCGCGCCCGATCTCCCGGTTCCACCTGCATAGCTGCACGCTGGACCACCCCGCCGCGCTGGACTTCTACCGTCGCAGCGGCTTCACCGCGATCCGCCGGCAGGTGGAAATTGCCGACGACCCGCGCCTGACGGGCCATCTTGGCGCGCAATCCGCACCCCGGATTCCGATCATCCGGTAGCCCGGGCGGGCAGCTGCAAGTGGCCAAAGGCCCAGGCGTCGTCCGCGCGCCCCACCGCGTCGCAAGGCAGGCAGGCCGAAGCAGGATCGTGCGGCGTTGTCTCAGAGTGGCCGGATTTTCAACCGCGTCAGCCGGTTCTGTTCCCGCGCGATCACCTCGAAACGGAAGCCGTGGAACGAGAAGACCTGCCCCTGGGTCGGGATCGACTGCGCCTCGTGGATCACCAGCCCGGCGATCGTGTTCGCCTCCTCGTCCGGCAGCGACCAGTCCGTGGCGCGATTCAGGTCGCGAATCGTCATCGCGCCATCGACGAGGTAATCGCCGGTTTCCGTCGGCCGCAGCGGGTTTTCCTCGTCGATATCGAACTCGTCGGTGATCTCTCCAACGATCTCTTCGAGGATATCTTCCAGCGTGATCAGCCCTTCCAGCGCGCCATATTCATCCACCACCAGCGCAAAATGCGTGTGCCGACGCAGGAATTCCCGCATCTGGTCGTCCAGGGTG
This sequence comes from uncultured Tropicimonas sp., assembly GCA_947497945.1. Lineage (GTDB taxonomy): Bacteria > Pseudomonadota > Alphaproteobacteria > Rhodobacterales > Rhodobacteraceae > Tropicimonas. Next base: position 154,961 of record CANMIP010000007.1, read on the forward strand.
GTGGTTTCGGGGACGAAATAGGGCTCCTTGGCGATGTCCAGCACGCGGAAGGCCGACAGGCCGCCCTCGACCGATTCCGCCCCGCGCAGCAGGCGGTCCATCTCGCGCAGCACATCCTTGGCGTGGACCACGCCGACGATATTCTCCGGCTCCTCGCGGAAGACCGGAAGGCGCGTGTAGGCGGAGCCCAGGACCTGGGTGACGATGGCCTCGGGGGCCGCCTCGGCATCGATCATCTCGATCTGGGAGCGGTGCAGCATGATCTCGTCCACCATACGCTCGCCAAGATCGAGCGCGCCGAGCAGCCGGTCCCGGTCCTCTTTCTCCACGACACCCTCGGAATGGCCGATCGCCAACGCGCCGACAATCTCCTCGCGCACCGACAGCATCGTGTCCGGGTCGATTTTCATGCCGAAGATCCTCAGCACGAAGCGCACCACGACCCGGACGATCGAGACTATAGGCGACAGCGCCGAGATGACCGGACCGATGATCGGGGCGGAGCGGGCTGCCGCCTTTTCGGGATCGTTGATCGAATAGGTCTTGGGCAGGACCTCGGCAAAGATCAGCACCAGCAGCGTCATCACCAGCGTCGCCAGCGCCACGCCGCTATCGCCGAAGGCCGCGGTGAAGACGGATGTGGCCAGCGAGGTGGCGAGGATGTTGACGAGGTTGTTGCCCAGCAGGATGCCACCGATCACCCGCTCGGTGTCTTCCTTGAGCGCGAGAGCCGTGCGGGCGCCGTGGGAGCCCTTGTCTGCCATCGAATGGAGTTTGCCGCGCGAAGCGGCGGTCAGGGCGGTCTCGGAGCCGGAGAAGAAGCCGGACAGGACGAGCAGCAGGACGATGCCCGCTGCGGTGATCCAGAAGGTCGGGTCGAAAGTGGCTGCGTTTTCCATCGGGTCGATCTGCTTTTACGGTTGCTTCCCTTATGGGGAGGGCTGCGGATGGGCGCAAGCGATGGGCGAGCAGGCGCGCGGGCGTTTGCGCCGAGAAAGCGCCGACAGGAGGCTAGGGCTGCCCGCGCCAGGAGGCGTTGGACGGGGGTTGCACGCTTCCGCGTCGGGGCAGATAAGGTCGCCGAGACAACCGGACAAGGGTAGGGACCATGCAGATCGACAAGCTCGCCCGGCAGATGATCGAGGCGCTTCCCTTTTCGAAGGCGCTCTCGATGCGGCTGGAAGAGATCGAACCGGGCCGTGCAGTGATCTCCATGCCCTGGGACGAACGGCTCATCGGCGACCCGCGCACCGGCGTGATCCATGGCGGCGCCGTCAGCGCGCTGATGGACACCACCGCCGGCGCCACCGTCATGGCGCGCCCGGACGGCCCCGGCATCACCGCCACCATCGACCTGCGCATCGACTATATGCGTCCGGCCCGCCCCGGCCAGCGCCTGCGCTGCGAGGCGCATTGCTATCACGCCACGCGCTCCGTCGCCTTCGTGCGCGCGGTAACCCGGGACGAGGAAGAGCGCGACGTTCCCGTTGCAACGGCCACGGGCGCCTTCACCTTCAACAAGACGGACAAGGGCAACACGGCGGAGGCGGGCAACAAATGAGCGCGAAAAAGCCAGAGCCCGTCCAGGTGATCAAGGAGCGGCGCGACAAGGCGCTCTCGGCGCTGGTGCAAGGCGTGCCCTATATAAGCTTTCTCGGCATTCAGTTCGATCGCAAGGGCGACGAGCTGACCGCGATCCTTCCCTATGCCGAGGCGCATATCGGCAACCCGACCCTGCCGGCCCTGCATGGGGGCGCGACGGCGTCCTTCCTGGAGGTCACGGCGATCATCGGGTTGGGCTGGGCGATTCTCTGGGAGGAGATCGAGTCGGGCCGGGTCGATCCGGCCGAGATCGGGCCGGAGCGCCTGCCGCGCCTGCCCAAGACCATCGATTTCACCGTCGATTACCTGCGCACCGGCCTGCCGCGCGACGCCTATGCCCGTGCCCGGGTCAATCGCTCGGGCCGCCGCTACGCCTCTGTCCATGTCGAGGCCTGGCAGGACAACCGCGCCCGGCTCTTTGCCCAGGCGACGGGGCATTTCCTGATGCCGGCCCGTGACTGAGACGGCTGGGCCGGCACCGGGCGCCGAGGCGATCACCCATCGGCGCATCCTCACGATAGCGCTGCCCATCGTTCTCTCAAACGCGACTGTGCCGATTCTTGGCATCGTCGACACGGGTGTTGTCGGGCAGATGGGAGAGGCGGCCCCCATCGGCGCGGTGGGGATCGGTGCTGTCATCCTGTCGGCAATCTACTGGGTCTTCGGCTTCCTGCGCATGGGCACGACCGGCATGGTCGGCCAGGCGCGCGGGGCAGGGGACAAGGCCGAGGTTGCGGTCCTGCTGGTGCGTGCGCTGATGCTGGCGTTTCTGGCCGGCGGGGCGATGGTCGTATTCCAGGGCCCGCTCTTTGCCGGTGCCTTCCTTGTGTCGCCGGCCTCGGCCGAGGTCGAGGGGCTGGCGCGACAATACATGTCGATCCGGGTCTGGTCGGCCCCGGCCGCCATCGCGCTTTACGGGCTGACCGGCTGGCTGATCGCGCTGGAGCGAACGCGGGCGGTGCTGGTGCTGCAGGTGACGATGAACGGGGTCAATATCGTGCTGGACCTGCTCTTCGTGCTCGGCCTCGACTGGGGCGTGCAGGGGGTCGGGCTGGCTACCTTCCTCGCGGAATGGTCTGGCGTCGGGCTTGGGCTCTGGCTTTGCCGGGACGCCTTCGCGGGAGGCTTTTGGCGCGACCGGGCGCGGATCTTCGACCGGGTGCGGCTGGCGCATATGGCGGTGGTCAACACCGATATCCTTATCCGGTCGCTGCTGCTGCAGGCGATCTTCGTCTCTTTTCTCTTCTTTGGCGCCGATCTGGGCGATGTGACGCTGGCGGCGAACCAGGTGCTGCTGCAATTCCTGCAGGTGACGGCCTTCGCAATGGACGGTTTTGCCTTTGCCGCAGAAGCACTGGTAGCGCAGGCGATCGGACAACGCAGCCGCGGCGCACTGCGGCGGTCTGCGATCCTGTCCGGGCAATGGGGCCTGATCAGCGGGGTAGTCCTTGCGGCGGGTTTCGCGCTGGCGGGGGGCGCGATCATCGACATCATGACCACGGCGCCGGATGTGCGCGCGGAGGCGCGGAGCTACCTGCCCTGGATGGTCGCCGCCCCGCTGCTGGGGGCGGCGCCCTGGATGCTGGACGGGATTTTCATCGGCGCGACCCGCACACGCGACATGCGCAACATGATGGTGCTGTCGGCGCTCTGCTATGCGCTGGCCCTTTGGGCGTTGATGCCGCTTTTCGGCAATCACGGGCTCTGGGCGGCGCTGATCCTGTCCTTTGTCGCACGCGGGGCGACGCTAGGCTGGCGCTACCCCGCACTGGAGCGCAGCGCCGGGTAGTCCGGGCATCTCAGCAGAGTGATGAAGGCTACGGACTCGCGGGCGTGGCTCGCCATACCAGCGCCTTCCGGTGACGGCGGACTGGCGCTGGCACAGCTTGCGTTGATCGCCCTTTCAAGCGCAACGAAAGGCCGCCCCGTCCACGGCGTTCAGCGTCCGGCGCCCACCGCGTCTGCGATCGTTGCGAAGCCGTCCCGCTCCAGAAGCGCATCGAGATCGCGCAGGATCGTCGCCACCAGCGAGAGGCCGCCATAGACCAGTGCGGAATAGATCTGCAGCGCCGAGGCGCCCGCCCGGATCTTCGCATAGGCCTGCTCGCCTGTCGCAATTCCGCCGACGCCGACCAGCGGGATCTGCCCGCCGGTCTCGGCATGGAGCCGCGCCAGCACGGCGGTCGATTTCTCGAAGAGCGGCGCGCCCGAGAGCCCGCCCGTCTCCGAAGCATGGGCGCTTTTGAGCCCTTCGCGCGACAGGGTCGTGTTGGTGGCGACGATTCCGTCGATCCCGACGGTTCCGGCCACTTCCGCGATATCCGCGATCTCGGCCTCGGTCAGGTCCGGCGCGATCTTGAGGAAGATCGGGATCGGCCGGGCCAAACCGTCCCGCGTTTCCAGCACGCCGCGCAGCAGCGCCTCAAGCGCCGCTTTCCCCTGAAGCTCGCGCAGGTTCTCGGTGTTGGGCGAGGAGACATTGACCGTGGCGAAATCGAGCTTCGGCCCGCAGCGCGCCAGCACGCGGGCGAAATCCTCGGCCCGGTCGGCGCTGTCCTTGTTGGCGCCGAGATTGAGGCCGATCACCGCGCCATCGGGGCGCGTTTCCAGCCGGGCGGCCATCGCCTCCATTCCGAGGTTGTTGAAGCCGAAGCGGTTGATCACGCCGCCATCTTCCGGCAGCCGGAACAGGCGCGGCTTCGGGTTGCCTTCCTGCGGGCGCGGTGTCGTCGCGCCGACCTCCAGAAAACCGAACCCCGCCCGCGAGAGCGGTTCCAGCGCGACGGCGTTCTTGTCCATGCCGGCGGCGAGCCCCAGCGGGTTGGGCAGGGTGAGCCCGGCCAGTTCGCAGCGCAGGCGTGGCGAGGTGATCTCGCCGGGAAGCCGGGTCAGCCCGGCATTCAGCGCCTTGAGTGCTGCGCCATGCGCGGTTTCCGGGTCAAGCTTGCGGAAGGCCGCCATGCCGATCTGTTCCAGCCAGCTCATTCCATCCCCTCCGGAAAGACATGTCCCGACGCGCCCAGCGGCAGCGGCCGGTCCCATAGAACATCCTCCAGCAACAGCCGCCGGTAGAGATGCGGGAAGAGCGCGCCGCCGCGCGAGGGCTCCCATTTCAGCGCCGGTCCGAGCGCCTCGGCCTCCAGCGCCAGCAGGACCAACCCCGCTTCGCCGGCAAAGTGCTTTGCGGCGGTTTCGGCGGCCTGGGCCGCGGTGGAGAAATGGATGAACCCGTCGGCGAGGTCGACGGGAGCGCCGTCGGTCTGTCCCGCGGCGCGGAAGGCCTCCCACTCGGGGGCACGGAAAATCTTGTAGATCAGCATGAGGGCGATGTGCCCAAGCCAGCGGCCCGGGTCAAGCGGCGTGGCGGTTTCCGTGCCGAAAGGTTTGACCTCGCGCGCCGCAAGGGACAGTCTGAGGAAAATACCAACTGGAGGTTACCATGTTCGCACGTTTGCTCTGCTCGGCGGCTGCCCTTGCCACGATGGCCGGCGCGGCTTCGGCCGATTACACATTGACCATTCTGCACACCAACGATTTCCACTCCCGCTTCGAGCCGATCAGCAAGTATGATTCGGGCTGTTCGGCCGAGGACAATACCGAAGGTAAATGCTTCGGCGGCTCCGCGCGGCTTGTTACGGCGGTCGAAGAGGCGAAGGCGCGGGCAGAGAATCCGGTGCTCTTCGATGGCGGCGACCAGTTCCAGGGCACGCTGTTCTACACCTATTACAAGGGCAAGGCCGCTGCCGAGTTCATGAACAAGCTCGGTTATGACGCGATGACCGTGGGCAACCACGAATTCGACGACGGCCCCGAAGTGCTCCGCGGCTTCATGGATTCGCTCGACTTTCCGGTGCTGATGTCGAATGCCGATGTCGGCGCAGAGCCGCTTCTGGCGGATGTGCTGCAGAAGTCCACGGTGATCGAGCGCAACGGCGAGAAGATCGGCCTGATCGGCCTGACGCCGGTTGACACGCCCGAGCTTGCCAGCCCGGGTGCCAATATCGTCTTTACCGAGCCGGCGCAGGCGGTTCAGGGCGAAGTCGACAAGCTCACTGCCGAGGGCGTCAACAAGATCATCGTGCTGAGCCACTCGGGCTATGTCGTGGACAAGGCCGTGGCCGAGGCCACCACCGGGGTCGACGTGATCGTCGGCGGCCATTCCAACACCTACCTGTCCAACGTTTCGGACAAGGCCAAGGGCCCGTACCCGACCATGGTCGGTGACACCGCGATCGTGCAGGCCTATGCCTATGGCAAGTTCCTTGGCGAGTTGAATGTCGTGTTCGATGACGATGGCAACATCAAGGAAGCCGTTGGCGAGCCGCTGATCATGGACGCCTCCGTCGCCGAGAACCCGGAGGCCGTGGCACGTATCGCAGAGCTGGCCAAGCCGCTGGTGGAGATCCGTGAAAAGGTCGTGGCCGAAGCCGCCGAGCCGATCATCGGCGACAAGGATGTCTGCCGGGTGCAGGAATGCGCCATGGGCAACCTTGTGGCCGACGCCATGCTGGACCGCGTGAAGGACCAGGGCGTTACCATCTCGCTGGCCAATTCCGGCGGGCTGCGTGCCTCGATCGACGCGGGCGAAGTGACCATGGGCGAAGTGCTGACCGTGCTGCCCTTCCAGAATACGCTTTCCACCTTCCAGGTCTCCGGCCAGACGGTCATCGACGCGCTGGAGAACGGTGTGAGCCAGGTCGAGGAGGTCAAGGGACGCTTCCCGCAGGTTGCCGGCCTGAAATTCACATGGGACCCGACGGTTGCGCCGAACGAGGGACGTATCCAGGAAGTGCTCGTCATGGATGGCGGCGACTGGGCGCCGATTGACCCGGCAGCGAGCTATTCTCTGGTTTCCAACAACTTCATCCGCGGCGGTGGCGACGGCTACAAGATGTTCACCGATGCGGAAAATGCCTATGATTTCGGTCCGGATCTCGCCGATGTGACGGCGGAGTACCTGGCGAAGGAAGGCCCGTACAAGCCCTATACGGACGGGCGTATCGCCACGAAGTAACAGGCTCTCCAAGCTGACCGGAACGGGGCGCATCTTGCGCCCCGTTTCCTTTTGGTCCCGTGAGGCCGGACGAGCGCGCGTTGGTGCAAAGCTGGGCGCGGAAATCCGGTCTGAGTGCGGCCTGCCTGTCTCGGCGCGCAGGCGCCGGCAAGGTCGCCATGGGCGAAGACTCAGCCCGCCACAAGTTGCCCCCGGACCCCTGCGTTTCCTGTTCCCGGCCCGCGATGGCTTGCCCCCCGGGGCCGGGCTTGGATAGGGTGCGCCCAACCTGTCCGGAGCCAGAGATGCGCCCTTTCCTTCCGATCCTGTTTCTTGCCACGGCCGTTCTGTCCGGCTGCACGCAGTTTCCCGAGCTTGACGGGGCCGTGACCGAGGAGGCCAAGGCGGCGTCGGCGCCGGAGATCGTCGACAATTCGGTCGTTCTCGGCCCCGCTGCGGAGGCGATTCTGGACGTCGAGACCCAGGCCGAGATGGAGGCGCGTGCGGTGGCGCTGGAGGCGCGGGCCCTGGCCGCGAGCGGACCGATCATCTCCCCGGAAGAAAAGGCGGCTTTGCTGGAACGCGCGGCGGCGCTGCGGGCCGAGGCGGCGCGCGTTGCACAGGAAGGCTGAACAGGCTAGGACTGCCCGGCCTGCGACACAAGCGGGCGCGATTTGAGGCCATTACGGAGTAGCGATCATGACCCAACCCCTTCGCCTTGGCATTGCGGGACTTGGCACCGTCGGCACCGGCGTGGTGAAGATCCTGCGCCAGAAGGCCAACCTTCTCTCCGCGCGCTGTGGCCGCCCGGTCGTGATCACGGCCGTCTCCGCCCGCTCGAAGGGCAAGGACCGCGGCGTCTCGCTGGCGGGCTATGCATGGGAGGACGATCCGGTCGCACTAGCGCGTCGCGATGATGTCGATGTCTTTGTCGAGCTGATGGGCGGCTCCGAAGGCCCGGCCAGGGACGCGACCGAGGCCGCCATCGCCGCCGGCAAGGATGTCGTGACCGCCAACAAGGCGCTGCTGGCGCTGCATGGCCAGGCGCTGGCCGAGATGGCGGAAGAGGCCGCACATGTGATCCGCTTCGAGGCCGCCGTTGCGGGCGGCATTCCGGTGATCAAATCTCTGACCGAGGGGCTGGCGGGCAACGAGATTTCGCGCGTGATGGGCGTCATGAACGGCACCTGCAACTACATCCTGACCCGGATGGAGGATGCGGGCCTGCCCTATGATGAGGTTTTTGCCGAGGCAGACGCGCTTGGCTACCTGGAGGCTGATCCGAACCTCGACGTGGGCGGGATCGATGCCGGCCACAAGCTTTCGCTGCTTTCCGCCATTGCCTTCGGCACCAGGGTCGATTTCGAGGCGGTCGAGCTGGAGGGGATCCAGAAGCTCTCCATCGAGGATATCCGCACGGCGGCTTCCATGGGTTACCGCATCAAGCTGCTCGGCGTGGCGCAGATGACGGGGCGGGGGCTGGAACAGCGCATGTCGCCCTGCCTTGTGCCGGCCAACAGCCCGCTTGGGCAGCTCGAAGGCGGCACCAACATGGTCGTGCTCGAAGGCGACGCGGTCGGCCAGATCGTGCTGCGCGGGGCCGGGGCGGGCGAAGGCCCGACCGCCAGCGCGGTGCTGAGCGACGTGATCGAGATCGCGCGCGGCAGCCGCATCAGCACCTTCGGCCAGCCCGCTGCCGGGCTCGAACAGGCCCGCCCGGCCCGCGCTTCGGCGCCGGCGCAATATTACCTGCGCATGGTCCTGACCGACAAACCGGGCGCCATGGCCAAGATCGCGACGGTTCTCGGCGAGTCCGGCATCAGCATCGACCGAATGCGCCAGACCCGCCATGACAGCGCCCATGCGCCGGTGGTGATCGTCACCCACAAGACCAGCCGGGATTCGCTCGACACCGCGCTTTCGGGCTTCGCAGCGACCGGCGTTGTCGAAAGCGATCCGGTGGCGATCCGTATCGAGACGGTCTGAAGCGGCGTCAGACTGGCGGTTTCCGAAAAGTTTCGGCCTCGCAGCGCTAACATGCTTGCATGCTGCGCTGCCGCAACGCTAGGCCATCCGGAAGCCATTCAATGCCAATATGACGCAGGAAGATAGAGATGCAGCACCCGCCCGAATTTCATGACCGAATGCTTTCCCTGGCTTTGGCCCGTGTGTCCGAAGCCGCCGCGATGGCCTCCGCGCATCTGATCGGCCATGGCGACGAGAAAGCGGCGGACCAGGCCGCTGTGAACGCCATGCGCAGCGAGCTCAACAAGCTGGAGATCCGCGGCGTTGTCGTGATTGGTGAGGGCGAGCGCGACGAAGCGCCCATGCTCTATATCGGCGAAGAGGTCGGCGAGGGGATCGGCCCGGAGGTCGATATCGCGTTGGACCCGCTGGAAGGCACCACGCTGACCGCGCTGGACATGCCCAACGCGCTGACCGTGGTCGCCATGGGGCCGCGCAACTCGATGCTGCACGCCCCCGATGTCTACATGGACAAGCTGGCCATCGGGCCGGGCTACGAGAAAGACGTGGTGACGCTCGAGATGACGCCCACCGAGCGCGTGCATGCGCTGGCCAAGGCGCAGGGCTGCGAGAACCGCGACATCAATGTCTGCATCCTGCAGCGGGAGCGTCATGACGACCTGATCGCCGAGGTGCGTGCCACCGGTGCCGCGATCCGGCTCATCACCGATGGCGACGTTGCCGGCGTCATGCATTGCGCCGAACCGAACAAGACCGGCATCGACATGTATATGGGCTCCGGTGGCGCGCCCGAGGGCGTCCTTGCGGCGGCGGCGCTGAAATGCATGGGCGGGCAGATGTATGGCAGGCTCCTGTTCCGCAACGAGGACGAGATCGCCCGCGCCCGCAAGGCCGGCATCGAGGATCTCGACAGGATCTATGCACGCGACGATATGGTCACCCGCGACGTGATCTTTGCGGCGACCGGCGTGACCGATGGCAACCTGCTGCCCGGCGTGATCCGCGAGCCGCACTTGCTGACAACCGAAACCCTGCTGATGCGGTCCAAGACGGGGTCTGTCCGCCGCATCAACTATACCAACCCGGTGTAACCATATGGCAGCGTTCCTTGGGGTCGAGCAATCCTTGACGGGGCGGCGTTGGGTCGGACCCGACGCCGAACAGGAGCGCCTTGCCGAAGCCATGGCACAGCTCACCCGGCTTCCGGGCGCGCTGTGTCACACGCTGGTCCGGCGCGGGGTTGCGCCGGAGGAGGCTGCGGGCTTCCTGGAGCCGACGCTGCGCGACCTGCTGCCCGACCCGTTGGTGCTCAAGGACATGGACAAGGCCGCTCCGCGCATTCTTGCCGCCGCCGAGGCGGGGCAGCGGATCGCGGTCTTTGGCGATTACGATGTCGATGGAGGCAGCTCGTCGGCGCTGCTGATCTGCTGGCTGCGCGCCATGGGGCGGCCGGCGACGCTCTATATCCCCGACCGGATCGACGAGGGCTATGGCCCCAACGCGCCGGCGATGCGCAAGCTCGCGGCGGCGCATGACCTGATCGTCTGCGTCGATTGCGGTACTCTCAGCCATGAGGCGCTTGCGGCGGCCGAGGGCGCCGATGTCATCGTGCTCGACCACCATCTCGGCGGCGAGACCCTGCCGCCAGCGCTGGCGGTGGTGAACCCCAACCGGCAGGACGAGAGCGGCGATCTTGCGCATCTCTGCGCGGCGGGCGTCGTCTTCCTGCTGCTGGTCGAGCTGAACCGGCTGCTGCGCACCCGGGAGATCAAGGGCCCGGACCTGATGGCGCTGCTGGACCTCGTGGCGCTGGCCACGGTGGCCGATGTTGCACCGCTGATCGGGGTCAACCGGGCGCTGGTGCGCACGGGGCTGAAGGTCATGGCGCGGCGCGAGCGGATCGGCTTGCGGGCGCTGGCCGACGTGGCCGGGCTCTCCGAGGCGCCCCGCGCCTATCACCTCGGCTACCTTCTGGGGCCGCGCATCAATGCCGGCGGCCGGATTGGCAAGGCCGATCTCGGGGCCCGCCTGCTGTCCACCGAAACGCCGGCCGAGGCACAGGCCATCGCCGAGCAGCTCGACGGGCTCAATCGCGAGCGTCGTGAGATCGAGGCCCGCGTGACCGAGGAAGCGATGGCGCAGGCCGAGGCTCGAGGCCTGGACGGCCCGTTGGTCTGGGCGGCGGGAGAGGGCTGGCATCCGGGCGTTGTCGGCATCGTCGCCTCGCGGATGAAGGAGGCGACCAACCGGCCCTCCGTCGTGATCGGGCTGAACGAGGGCGAGGGCAAGGGCTCGGGTCGCTCGGTCTCGGGGGTCGATCTCGGCGCCTCGATCCAGCGCGTGGCGCAGGAGGGGCTGCTCGTGAAGGGTGGCGGGCACAAGATGGCGGCGGGTCTGACCGTGGCCGAGCCGCAGCTTGAGGCCGCAATGGAGCGCCTCGCCGAGCTGCTGGCCAAACAGGGCGCCGGGGCGGGAGGTCCGCGCGACCTGACGCTGGACAGCCTGCTGATGCCGGGGGCAGCTTCGCTGGACCTGATCGAACAGCTGGAAACGGCCGGCCCATTCGGCGCTTCCGCGCCAGCGCCCCGTTTCGCGCTGCCCGATATCGCGATCCGCCATGCGCGCCGGGTCGGCGAAAGCCACCTCAAACTGAGCTTTGGCGACGAGATGGGCGCGCGGCTGGATGCGATCTGTTTCGGTGCCTTCGATACGCCGTTGGGCCCCCGTCTGGAAAGCCATAACGGTGCGCGCTTCCATCTCGCGGGGCGGTTGGAGGTCAATGAATGGAACGGCCGGCGCAGTCCCCAGCTTCGCCTGGAGGACGCAGCAGAGGCCGGTTCCGACTGATTGAAAGCTGCGTTGGAAATAATCTTTCCATTCGGTGGAAAAAGCGCTTGCGCGCCCGCGCAGCCTTTTCTAAATAGCGCTGCACCGGCAAGCACGGTCCGTTCGTCTATCGGTTAGGACGCCAGGTTTTCAACCTGGAAAGAGGGGTTCGATTCCCCTACGGACTGCCAAACCCCTGCTTCAGAGCATTTCAGAACGTTGCGTGACCCTTGAAAACAAGGGTATCGTTGCATCCTGAAACACCCTGAAGTTTCCCTCCGCAAGCACCACCGTGTGGGTCACGTATGGGCCCGAGGAAGTCGATGGGGCCAAGGAGGGCGAGCAATGAGAACCGGAACTCTCAAGAAACTGAAGGCGACGCAGCTGAAATCGCTTCCCGAAGCCTGTTCATAGTGATGGGGGCGGATTGTACCTGAAGTCGAAGGGTAACCGGCAGTCGTGGATCTTCCGGTTCACAATGAATGGCAGGAAGCGGGAGATGGGGTTCGGTGCTCTCTCGATTGTCTCGCTCGCCACGGCCCGAGATCTCGCCGCACAGGCCCGAACCCGTTCGCCTGGCGTGACAACCTTGAAGTGCTGCTTGCCAAGGTCAGCCGGGTTCGCAACCACCATGGTATGGTTGCCGTCGAGGATGCACCACAGGTCGTGGCAACGATGATGGGCTCGGATGCCCTCGGCGCAAAGATGAACATACTCGTCGCTCATACCGCGCTTCGGAGTGGAACGGCACGTACGCTCGCATGGAGCGACGTCCAAGGCGACATGATCGTGGTGCCGCCCGAGCGAATGAATGTTCGGCATCAGCGCTTGTGGGCCTGATTGAGGGATTTGCGTAACGGTGGATTTCTGGCTCATCTGAACCGTCAAGGAGTGAAGATGAGAAAGAAGCGCGGAGGATCAGGAAATGATCCAGTGGATCATTTCCACGACAAGCGGAACAACGAAACCGACGGCTGAACAGGTCGTCAAAGACATCCGTCGCAAAACGCGGAAGCACCATTTGTCTGAAGAGAAGATCCGCATTGTCCTTGAAGGTCTGCGCGGTGAGGAGAGCATTGCCGCACTTTTCCGCCGCGAAGGGATTGCCACCAGCTTGTACTATAGCTGGTCGAAGGAGTTCCTCGAAGCCGGGAAGAAGCGTTTGGCTGGTGACACCGCCCGTCAGGCGACCAGCCCCGAAGTGAAGGACCTGCGCGCCGAGGCTGCTGCCCTGAAGGAGGCCGTTGCTGATCTCACCCTCGAAAACCGCTTGCTTAAAAAAAGCATGCTGGGGATGGGGAATGAGACCATGTCCGCCATTGGTCCGAGGACAATGGTCGAATGACATATGAGATACCCAGCCTCGGAGAAGCTCGAAATCATTCGCCTGGTCGAGCAGTCCCACTTGCCGGTGAAGCGGACGTTGGCCAAGCTCGGCATTCCCAAGACCACGTTCTATCGCTGGTATGATCGGTATCAGGCGTTCGGAGAAGATGGCCTTGAAGATCGTCGCCCACATCCGGACATCGTCTGGAACCGCGTTCCCGACGATGTCCGGCAAGAGATTGTCGACTTCGCCTTGGACGAGCCGGAGCTGTCACATCGAGAGCTGGCCTTCCGGTTCACCGATACGCGGAAATACTTCGTGCCTCTCAGCAAGACCGGCGCTGAGCGCTGTTCGAGCTGATCTCCCAGCGATACGAGCGGGGCTCCATCCTGATCACCTCGAACCTGCCATTCGACGAGTGGACGGAAACCTTCGGATCAGAGCGCCTGACGGGCGCCTTGCTGGACCGCCTGACGCACCATGTCAGCATTCTGGAGATGAACGGCGACAGCTATCGCCTCGCTCAGAGCAGGGCCCGGCAAAACTCCTGAACCAGAAACAGAATTGGTCCTCACGGACCAAGGCGCCTTGGCAACCGTCAGCTATATGGGGAGCACGTTTGCCAAGGCGCCAGTCACGCCCAGACTGGCCGACTTTTGCTCCGCCCCGTGGTCGGATTTTGTTCCGCCGTTGACACTTTCACTGGCCTAATCCCATTTGATCGGAGATTTCTTCCTGAGCGCACCGCCAAGGTGTTGGCGCATGGCGTATGACGCCTCGATCAGTTCACCACGCGCGACCAGATCAAGGATCGCCAGGTGCTCCTGACACTGGATGGTGAGTCGTTCGGGATCCACTTTCGCACGGTATTCCATCAGACGTCGCATCCGGTTCACACGAACCAGCGCCGTGTGGAAATACGGGTTTCCCGACATCTTGATCAGTTCCTCGTGGAACTCGGTGCCCTTCTCCAGTCGGTTGAACGTCGGAACGCGCGCTGTGTCGCTTTCCAGTATTCGCAATTGCTGCGCGCGGAGGCTTTCGATCACATCGGACGACGCCAGAAAGCTGGGCTCGAGGATCGCGGCGGGTTCGATCACCATCCGGAAGCGATAAACCTGGTCAAAGCCTTCCGGCGTCTTGGCAACCGGCAAGAGGTGCCAGCCATATCCCTGCTTGCGTTCGGCCCACCCTTCGTGGCTCGCCCGGTGCAGGATCTCGTTCGCGCCAGCCTTGGTCAGGTCATAGCGGTCGCGCAGCATCTGTTCGGTAACATCTGCCGGGATTTCGTCATCCAGCCATTCCTCGGCAAATCGCATATAGGGATCGTCGGAGGCGGCTTCGCTTTCGCCATTCTGGACATCGAGACTGCGCTTGCGCGCCGAGGCGGAAACGAAATACCCCCGGTTCTTCTCCCTCTGCAGGATCTGCTTTTCTTCCAGCAAGGTCAGTGCTTCGCGCACCGGCGAGCGGGAAACGCCGAACTCGTCGGCCACTTTCTGCGCGCTGAGATGGGCTCCGGGTTCGAGGATGCCCGAGGCGATGCGACCGGCAAGGCTGCTGGCAATGGATTGCGGGAGAGACGTGGTTTTCATTGGAATGAGGCTTTAACGCATTGGATAGGCCGGAAAATCCGATATTTCAGGCTTATGAGAAACAAAAAACCAATCGAGGTCAAGGGTGGAAAGGTGATCTCCTGGTCGGCTGGCAGGGTGGATGAAACCTTGGCGGTCATTGACTTGCCCGCTGCTTGGGGCAATCCCGGCCTGAATGGCCGCGCCAGTTTTGCATCCAGGAGAGATGATCGGTTGTTGCACCACTGGGAACGTATTCGAAGCCGATGTCACCTGCATATCCGATCTTGCCAAGCAGTTTGAGCAGATGCTCGAAATCCAGTTGGCCGGTGCCGGGTTCATGTCGGCCGGGGAAATCCGCGATGTGAACATGGCCGGGTCGGAGCTTCGAGCTTGCGAGGAAAAGGCCGATGGAGTCTTTGTTTACAGCGGCATGATAGCTGTCGAGGAGAACACGAATGTCATGCTGGAACGGGGTGAGGAGGCGGTTCAGGGCAGCGAAGTCGTCGACCAGGTATCCTGGCGCGACGCTGCTGCTGATCGCCTCGACAAGGATGCTGACCGGGCTCTGCTCGCAGAGACGCACGGCCAGTTCGATATTGTCGCGATAAACCGATTGCGCGTCCTCCTTGGCGAGATCGGGTGGCATCGTTCCGGCCATCGGGTGGACGAAGGGGCAAGCGATCCTTTCCGCGTAATCGACGGCGCGACAGAGCGCGTCCTGAAAGTCCTTCTTCCGATCCGGTAGGCAGGCCAACCCTTTGAGCCCGGCCCCGCCCGTGCCGGAGGAGAGTTGCGCGAAGCGCATTCCCTCGCCATCCAGGATCCTGGCCATCTCATGCGCCGGGATTTCAAACGGGTGGGGATGCTCAACCGCATCGAATCCGGCGCTTCGCGCTGCGCCCACCCTGTCGCGCAACGGCATTTCTGTGAAAAGATAGCCGATATGGGCGGAAAGCGGGAAAAACCGGGTCATGCTGTAGGGTCGCTCGCCGGTTCTGGAAAGGCCGCACCGGTTGTGGCGGCAAGTTCCTGAAGGTCGGCTACGACGTTGTCAGTGACAGGGATGCCGTCTTTCTCTCGCCGGGCATGGCATCTCTGCTCGGGCTCGCCGGGCAGCAGGATCTCGTCGCACCCTGCGGCGCGGGGCAGCGCCTTGATCCGTTCGTAGAAGCAGTCCATCCGCCCCTCGAAATCTTCCAGCGCCATGAAGAGGTCCGGGCGGATGGCGAAGAACAGGTGGCCAAGGTTTTGCGGCTCAGAATGGTCGTAATACAGGCTCTTCACGTCGCCACCGAAATTGGCCCCGGTCAGGGCACCGCTCATCAGGTCCATCAGGGTCGCCAGGACCGATCCCTTGACGCCACCAAAGGGCAGGCAGACACCGTCGAACGCATCCCCCGCATTGGTCGTTGGCCTGCCCTCCACATCGAGCGCCAACCCTTCCTCGATCGGTTCGCCGCGCATCGCAGCGAGACGGATCTTGCCGCGGGCAATCACGGTCATCGACATGTCCATGACATAGGGCGCGTACTTGCCGCCGGGCACACCCGCCGCGAGAGGAGCCGCACCGAGAAAGGCCGTCCGGCCGCCATGCATGGCCAGCGCCGGCGAAGAATTGGTGAAGACAAGCGAGACGAAGCCCTTTTCGATCGCCTGCAATGCGTAGAGGGCGCCCATGCCGAAATGCGTGCTGCGATGCACGCCGACCAACCCGATCCCGCTCTCGCCGGCAAGCCGCATCGCCTCGTCCATCGCGATATGCGCGGCGATGAACCCCATCCCGTCATCCCCGTCAACCGACGAAACCGCAGCCGTCTTTGTCTGGATCGCCACGTTCGGGCGCGGGTTCACAACACCGCGGCGGAGACGCTCGACATACATCGGAAGGCGGGAGACCCCGTGAGAATCCAGCCCGCGCAGATTGGCATGTACGAGATCGCGCGCCACAATCTCGGCATGGCTCCTCGAAAGACCTGCCCCCTGCAATATCTGCCCGGCCAAATCTTCCAGGTCTCGGCGTGGGAATACACTCGGTTGGGACATGCCGCCCTCCAATTTGCATTTAGGAACTTAATAATCCTATTGGTGGGACGATTCAACCACAACTATTGGTTTTTTGATTCTCTGACTCTGCTGTTCGTCTTGTGCCTGATGTGGTCAGGCAAGCCAGGATTCAAGGCTCTGGGGCGTTGATGTGCTGCGGTCGTGCCCAAGAGGGGGCCCAAGGTCAGCAAGGTGGCTTTCAAGGCTGTGAAAGCCGCATGGCGCGTTGGAAGAGAAAAAACCTCTCTGCGGTACAGAGAGGGCGGATCTTTTTTCTCGTTTAATATCAAATCGAAAAGGATGTTCCAGCTCTCCGGCCACATGGTAGAGTTGGTCAAAATGATGCAAAAATCCAATTTTGTATTGGCCTTTAGTTTTGGTATGTGCAATTCAAGACGTGTGGCGAGGAATCGCTTCACTCAAGAATTCGCAAGGGAGGAAACCTGCATGATCAAGAAAACCCTTAAGCTGGGCGCCGTGGCCGCTATCATTGCGACCGGTGCCTTCAGCACGGTTCAGGCCGAAGGCTTCAAGGCCGAGAACCCGCATTGCATCGCGCCCTCGAACCCCGGCGGAGGTTGGGACTTCATCTGTCGCACGACCGCCAAGTATCTCTTCGACCTCGGCGTGATCGAAGACTCGATGCAGGTTACGAACATGTCCGGTGGCGGCGGTGGCGTTGCCTTTGCGCATGTCACCAAGGAGCGTAACGAAGACAACAACCTGATCGTTGCTGCCTCCATGAGCACCAGCGCACGGATCGCACAGGGCATCTACGAAGGCGCGGTTCAAGACGATGTTCACTTCCTGGCGACCTTCGGCGCGGAATATGGCGCGATCGCCGTTAGCAAGGATTCCAAGTACGAAACCCTCACCCAGATGATGGATGACATCCTTGCCGATCCGAAATCCGTCGGCATCGCCGGTGGGTCCTCGGTTGGCAGCTTCGACCATATCAAACCGATGCTTGTCGCCCAGAAGGCCGGCCTCGAAGATGTGACGCAGCTGAAATACGTCTCCTTCTCTGGTGGCGGCGAAGCGATGACGGGCCTTCTCTCCGGTTCCGTCGAAGCACTGTCGGGCGACTTCTCGGAAATGCTTGGATTCCTTGAAAGCGGCGATATCCGCATCATCGGCATCCTCGCCCCTGAGCGGCTGAAGAACTTCCCCGACATCCCGACTGCCAAAGAGCAGGGCTATGACGTCGTCGGTGCGAACTGGCGCGGTCTCTACATGCCCGCTGGCGCTTCCGACGAAGCCAAGGAGTTCTGGAAGGGCGCGATCATGACCATGGTCGAGGATCCGGGCTTCCAGGAAACGCTTGAAGCAGCCGCCATCGCGCCGTTCAACAACTTCGGCGACGACATGTACCAGTTTGTTGCTGGCAGCATCGCCGATGTTAAGAAGCTCTCCAAAGAGATCGGCATCATCGAGTGACCCATGTGCGGGGCCGGCCCAAGCCGGCCCCCATCGGCCTCAATCCGGGAGGAACAACATGAGTGACCGCATCTTCGGCGGTTTCGGGCTGGCCCTTGCCATCTTCTACATCTGGGCTGCGTCGATCATCAAAGACAGCTTCATGGTTGATGTCGTCGGTCCGCGCGCCTTTCCCTATATTGTCGGCACCATTCTGGGCCTGACCTCGATCTATTTCATCATCCGTCCGGACGACGAGCCTGAGTGGCCCATCTTCCGCGACTTCGCCGAGATCCTCTTCGCCGCCGCCGTGATGTTCGTCTACGCCTGGGCGCTTCCCGAAGTGGGCTTCGTCATCTCGACGATCTTCGCCACCGCCTACCTGACCTGGCGGCTGGGAACGGCCCCGCTCTGGTCGCTTGTCATCGGCCTTGCAACCTCCGTCGGCATCTACGTCACCTTCCACCTGCTCCTTGGCCTCTCGCTCGCCAAGGGTCCGCTGGGCTTCTGAGGAGCATCACAGATGGAAACTCTTTCCCTTCTCGCAGACGGTTTCTCGGTAGCCCTCACCGCACAGAACCTCTTCCTCGCCGTGCTCGGCTGTTTTCTGGGCACGCTCATGGGGGCGCTGCCCGGCCTCGGCCCGGCAAACGGCGTCGCCATCCTGATCCCGATCGCATTCTCTCTGGGGCTTGGCCCGACGCCGTCGCTGATCCTGCTGACCAGCGTCTACTATGGGGCGATGTATGGTGGCCGGATCTCCTCGATCCTGCTGAACATTCCTGGCGATGAGCCTGCGATGATGACCTGTCTCGACGGCCATCCGATGGCGCTCAATGGCCATGCGGGTGAGGCGTTGTCCCTGTCGGGCGTTGCCTCCTTCGTCGGTGCTTTCGTTGCCACCTGCGGCCTTGTGGTTCTGGCGCCGCAGCTCGTCAAAATCGCGCTGCTTTTCGGACCGGCTGAGTACTTCGTACTGTTCACCGTTGCCTTTGCCACGCTGGGTGGGATCTCTTCCACCAACCAGGCAAAGTCGGCCTTCGCAGCCGCCCTCGGCCTTGGCGTGGCGATGATCGGCAGCGACTCGCAGACAGGTTCCCAACGTTTCACATTCGACCATATCCACCTCTATGACGGTATCGACTTCCTGATCGCAATTGTGGGTCTGTTCGCGGTGAGCGAAGTCTTCATCTTTCTTGAACGTCATCGCGGCCAGTCGCCGAATGCGACGAACGCGACGAAGATCGGTCGCATCCTTCCCGATTTCGGAATGATCAAGCGGTGCCTGCCGTCGATGGCACGGGGCACCGGGCTCGGCTTCTTTGCCGGTGTCCTGCCGGGTGCGGGCGCCTCACTCGGCTCTTTCCTCGCCTATTCGCTGGAAAAGCAGACAGTCGATCATGACGGCAAGACCTTCGGCAAGGGTGATCCGCGCGGTGTCGCGGCCCCCGAGGCAGGCAACAACGCGGCCTCCGGTGGCGCGCTCGTGCCCATGCTGGCGCTTGGCGTGCCGGGATCGGGAACAACCGCCGTGCTGCTCGCGGTGCTGCTTCAGCTAAACATCACGCCCGGGCCGCTCCTCTTCCAGAAGAACCCGGATGTCGTCTGGGGCCTGATCGCCGCGCTCTTCATCGCAAACTTCATCCTGCTGGCCATGAACATCCCGCTGGTGGGCCTGTTCACCCGGGTGCTGATGGTTCCGACGCGGATCCTGATGCCGGTCGTGGCGATGATCTCCTTCGTGGGCATCTACTCGATCACCGGCTCCACTTTCGACGTGATGATGATGGTTGGCTTCGGCTTCGCCGGATGGGTGCTGCGCAAGCTCGATGTGCCGCTGGTGCCGATCATCCTTGGCATCCTTCTGGGCAACCAGATGGAGGTGAACCTGCGCCGCGCCATGACGATCTCCGATGGTGACTGGTCCGTCCTGGTCGGCAGCCCGCTGGCGATCATCCTTTGGCTTGTCGCCATCACCGGCTTCGTCCTGCCGATGTTCATGGGCAAGCGCATGAAGGCGAAAATGGAGAAGAGCCGCACCGAAGGCGTCTCCGAAGGCGGCTGACACCTCCCCGGCGCCGCGGTCTTCGCGGCGCCACCCCGAAATTCCCTTCCCAAGCGGCCCCAGCAGGGACCGCATTGACCCGGCACGCGTAAAATCAGGAGAAATCCCATGCGTATCATGACATTGCCCTGCGACGGTATTGGCCCGGAAATCATGGCGGCGACGCTTGAAGTGGTCGAGGCGGCCAACGCGAATTACGATCTCGGCCTCACGTTCCACGAGGAAGAGAGCGGCTTCACCAGCCTGAAGAAGTACGGCATCACCTTGCGCGAAGAGGTGCTCGACCGCGCCCGCACCGAGTTCGACGGCGTGATCCTCGGCACCCAGTCCCATATGGACTATCCGCCCGTGGTCGAAGGCGGCCGCAACGTCTCCGCGGGCTTCCGCATCGGGCTGGACCTCTACGCCAACGTGCGCCCCGCCCGGACGCGTGAGTTCCTACCCTCCAAGGCGCCTGGCATGGATCTTGTGATCATGCGCGAGGCGACCGAGGGCTTCTATCCGGACCGGAACATGTTCAAGGGTGTGGGCGAGATGATGCCCACCGAGGATATCGCGCTTTCCGTTCGCAAGATCACGCGGGCCAGCAGCATGCGGATCTGCCGTCAGGCATTCATTCTCGCCATGCAACGTCGCAAGAAGGTCGTGGCCATTCACAAGGCCAATTCCTTCCTGATGACCGACGGGCTCTTCCTCGAGTGTTTCTACGAGGTCGCCAAGGAGTTCCCGGAGGTCGAGGTAGATGACAAGATCGTAGATGCCTTCGCCGCCCTGCTGGTGCGTCAGCCCGAAATCTATGACCTTGTCGTGACCACCAACTTCTATGCCGACATCCTGTCAGACCTCGCTTCCGAGCTTTCGGGCAGCCTTGGCCTTGCCGGCTCGATCAACGCCAATGCCGAGACCGGCCTCGTCTGCGCCCAGGCGCAGCACGGCTCAGCCCCGGACATCGAAGGCCAGAACATCGCCAACCCGACCTCGCTGATCCTCTCGGCCGCCATGATGCTTTCCTGGCTCGGCGAGCAGCGCGGTATCGACAAGCTGATGCAGGCCGGCGACGCGATCTCCAAGGCCGTGGACGACGTGCTTGACGACCCCGCCAAGCGCACCCGCGACCTTGGCGGTTCGGTGAATTGCGATACCTTCGGCACATTTGTTGCCGAGGCAGTCGCAGCGGGCTGATACCCTCCCTTTTCAGCCCCTTGGGGTGGCGCTGTTCCTTTCCGGCGCCACCCGCACCTATTCGAGAGAAACACGATGCCTGACACAGTGCGCCTCGTCCTGATCCACGCGACACGCCTGGCAATGGACCCCATCGAAGAGACCCTTCGCCGGGACTGGCCCGACGCCGAGGTGATTTCGATCCTCGAAGAAGGCCTGTCCATCGACCGCGCCAAGCCGGGCGCGTCCGACGCGGATCTGGATCGCCGCATCGTGGCGCTGGCCCGGTATGGCGAAGACCTGCAGGCGGACGGCATCCTTTTCACCTGTTCCGCCTTCGGCACCGGGATCGAGGAAGCGGCCCGCACCTCTCCCTTGCCCGTTCTCAAGCCCAACGAGTCGATGTTCAAATCCGCCTTTGCCCGGGGCGAACGGGCCGTCATGGTCTATACGTTCGAGCCGGCGGTCGTGGGCATGGAGCGCGAGTTCCGGGAGGCGGCGGCCCTGCATCGCCCAAACGCCACGATCCGCTCTGTGCTTGCGGCGGGCGCGCGCGAAGCCCTTCAAAACGGCGACGGGGCGGCGCATAACCGGATCATCGCCGAGACAGCCGCAAACCTCCGCGACGCCGATGTTATCCTGTTGGCGCATTTCTCCATGGCCCCCGCTGGCGCGCTGGCGCGCGAAAGCACGGACATCCCCGTACTGAGCAGCCCGGAAGCCGCCGTCGCGGAAATGAAACAGCTCGTCGCCCGGAAGAAGGAACAAGCCTGATGCTCATCGGCGTGATCGCAGACGATTTCACCGGCGCAAGCGACGTTGCAAATACGTTGGCCAAGGGCGTTGCCCCCGAGGGCGGGTTGCTGACGGCGCAGTTCCCCGGCATCCCCGATGGCCCCGCGCCAGCTGGGGTTGAGGCAGGTGTGATCTCACTCAAGAGCCGCTCGGCGCCGGTCGAGGAGGCCGTGTCGGACTCTCTCGCCGCCTTGAACTGGCTGGTCGCGCAAGGGTGCCAGCAAATCATCTTCAAATATTGCTCAACCTTCGACTCTACGCCCCAAGGTAATATCGGCCCGGTTGCAGAAGAGTTGGTCAAGGCGCTCGACGCGAAGGCCGCAACCGTCTGCCCGGCCTTCCCAACGACCGGCCGCACGATCTACCAGGGACACCTGTTCGTGTTTGACAGGCTCTTGAGCGAAAGCGGCATGCAGAACCACCCGCTCACGCCCATGACAGATCCCGACATCCGCCGCTTTCTCGCGCGCCAATGCAAGGGGGCGGTCGGCCATGTTCCGCTATCTGACGTTCAGGCCGGGTCGCGTGCTGTCGCGGCAGCACTGGCTGCCGAGGCCGACAAAGGCACGGCGCTTTGCGTCGTGGATGCGGTCTCCGATGGCGACCTGCTGACCATCGGCGAGGCCATCGCCGACGCGCCGCTGGTGACAGGCGGGTCCGGCATCGCGCTCGGGCTGCCACGGAATTTCATCCGCCGCGGTCAGGCCAAGGGCGGCGCGGGAGCCTTTCACCCCGTCACCGGCCCCGAAGCGATCCTCGCTGGGTCCTGCTCCGGGGCGACACGTGGACAGATCGATCTGCATGCGCAGAGCCATCCCGTCTATGCCATCGACGTTCCTGCCGTAATGTCAGGCGACGTGACTGCCCAGACCCTTGCCGATTTCATGACCGAGCATTCCGGGCAGGCCCCTTTGGCTTTTTCATCAGGTGCGCCTGAAGAGGTGGCAGCACTCCAGCAAAGGTTCGGGCGCGAGACTGTCTCGGCACGCCTTGACGGATTGTTTGCCGACACGGCTCGCGAGTTGCTCCGGCGGGACGTTCACCGGATCGTTGTGGCCGGGGGGGAGACCTCGGGCGCGGTTGCCCAGGCCGTTGCAACTATGCTCGGATCCCCGGCCATGGTGATTGGCCCCGAAATCGACCCCGGCGTGCCGGTCTTGACGTTGGGCGCAGAGCGGTCTGTCGCCTTGGCGCTCAAGTCGGGCAATTTCGGCGCGCCGGATTTCTTCGCCAAGGCGCTCTCCATCATGGAGGGCGGGCAGTGACCACGACGGAGTGCCGTCTGCGTGAAGAGATGGCGAGGCTGTGTCGTTCGCTCTTTGAACGCGGTTTCTCGGTAGGCTCGGCCGGAAATGTTTCCGTCCGACTTCCCGACGGGACGCTGGTGACACCGACCAATGCCCGGCTCGGCGAGGTCGACCCGTATTCCATCGCCAAGATCGGCCCTGACGGGAAGCATCTCTATGGCGGTCGCCCGACGAAGGAGGTCTTTCTGCATCAGGCTTTTTATGACACGCGGCCAGAGGCCGGCGCGGTGGTGCATCTGCACTCCACCTGGGCCACGGCGCTGTCCTGTATGGCTGATACGGACCCGGAGGACTGCATCCCGCCGCTGACGCCCTATGTCGTGATGCGCGTGGGCACGGTGAAGATGGTGCCCTATGTGAAACCCGGCGATCCCCGGCTCGGAGAGATGATCCGGGCCCTGAACGGGAAATACGCCGCAATCCTGCTGGCCAATCACGGCCCCGTTGTCACCGGCAAGGATCTCCAGTCGGCCGTCAACGCGGCAGAGGAATTGGAGGAGTCGGCGAAACTCCTGGTGGCGCTGCGCGGCGTCCCGACCCGGCTGCTCTCCGGCGAGAATGTCGCGGAGTTGAAAACGACCTTCGGAACCATGTGAGGACCCCTATGAAAACCGCCGACCTGATAGATTCTCACGCCAATAAACTGACACTGGTGCACCTTCCATTTCGCAAATTCGGCGCCAAGCCTTTCTTTCGCGGCCAGACCCAGACGGTGAAATGCTTCGAGGACAACACCGAGGTTCGTGCGCAACTTGAGCAGCCCGGTGAAGGCCGCATCCTCGTTGTGGATGGCGGCGGCTCCACCCGGATTGCGCTTCTCGGCGACATCCTCGCGGATCTCGCGATCACCTCCGGCTGGGCCGGGATCGTGGTCAATGGCGCAATCCGTGACAGCGCCGAGATCGATGCGATGCCGATAGCCGTCTTCGCCCTTGCCACGTCCCCAGTGAAGAGCGCCAAGGAAGGCTGGGGCAAGGTTGGATGCCCGATCAGCTTCGGGGGTGTCGCCTTCACGCCCGGCGGCTGGATCTATGGTGACGCCGACGGCGTTCTCTACAGCGACGAAGAACTGGCCTGACGGCCGGAAAGGGGACGGCATGCGCAGCGCGACCCGGATTGAGACGGCCTCCGGACAGTTGACCGTCACAGACCTGCGGGGCGTACTCGGCGCGCGGGTCACCCGCCTTCCCCACGTCCTGCGCCTTCTGTCTGAAAACCACATTCGCTCGACCGGCGAGATCGCGCCGCTCCTCGACGCGCTCGACGCCTGGCTCGACGGCCGGACAAGCGGTTTCGAGTTCACCTTCCAACCCAATCGCATCCTGATGCATGATACGACCTGCACCCCGGCGCTGGCCGATATTGCGGGGCTCCGGGATGCGCTGGCCGATGCGGGGCACGATCCCGAGATCCTCGCGCCCGTCCTGCCGGTCGAGGTTTCGGTCGATCACTCGCTCGCCGTGGATTGCTACGCCACGCCGGAGGCATTCGAGATCAACCGGAGCAACGAGATCCGGCGCAATGCCGAGCGCTATGGCTTTATGAAATGGGCCTCGCAGACCATGCCGACGGTGCGCGTCAACCCGCCCGGCACCGGCATCATGCACACGATCAACCTCGAGCAACTGGCAAGCGTTCTGGAGATCGGCGAGGACGGCAGGGCGCATCCCGACATGCTGCTGGGCACGGACAGCCATACGCCGATGATCAACGGCATCGGCGTGATGGGCTGGGGGATCGGCGGGCTGGAGGCCGAGAGCGTCATGTTCGGACAGGCGGCCTCGCTCGCCATGCCCGAAATTGTCGGCGTGCGTCTGGAGGGGCGCCTGCCGGCCGGAACCCTTTCGACCGATCTTGCGCTCGAAGTGACCCACCAGCTCCGCAAGATTGGTGTGGCGGGGGCGTTTGTGGAATTCTATGGCCCCGGCGTGGCGGGTCTTTCCGCCGATGACAGGGCCGTCCTTGCCAACATGGCGCCGGAATACGGCGCCTCCACCGGGTTCTTTGCTGTCGACGCATCGACAGTTTCCTATCTCGAACGTACCGCACGGCCAGAAGCGCTCATCGCCTCGGTCGAGCCTGTCTTCCGCGCGATGGGTCTTTGGTTCAACACGGCCGAGACTCCACGTTTCGACCGGGAGATCTCCATCGATCTCGGCGCGCTTTCGCCCCTGATTGCCGGCCCGCGCAGACCGCAGGATCGCAGGCCACCCCGAGAGGCCGTCCCGGCCATCGAGGCGGCGATCGGCCGACACCTCCGTCATGAGGACGGCAATGGCGTTCCTGACGGCGCCGTCGGGGTCGCCGCCATCACCTCCTGTACCAATACATCGGATCCACGCCTGCTGATCGCGGCCGGGCTTCTGGCGCGCAAGGCGCGGGCAAAAGGGCTCAGGCCGCCCTCCTGGGTCAAAACCTCCTTGGCGCCGGGCTCCCCCTCCGCGCGCGCTGTCCTCGAACGCGCGGGCCTGTTGGAGGATCTCACAGCCGTCGGCTACGACATTGTCGGCTTCGGATGCACGACCTGCATCGGCAATCCCGGCCCCCTGCCGGATGTGATCGAGACGGCCCTGGCAGATGGCAAGGCCATCGCGGCCATTCTCTCCGGCAACCGGAACTTCCCCGGACGGGTCCATCCAAAGCTCGACCTCGCTTACCTCGCATCGCCGCCGCTCGTGATCGCCTACGCGCTCAAGGGCGACGTATATGGTGATGTGCTGCGCGACCCACTTGGAACCGATCCGGCCGGATCACCTGTCTTCCTGTCGGATATCTGGCCCATAGGTTCCGAGATTGATGCCGCCATGGAGACCGGCTTCCGCGCCGCGGATGTTCCCCAGGCCTTCCAGGCTGCCTGGCGGAGCAAGGCCTGGGAGGCGATCGACGCCCCCAAAACCGCCCGCTTCCAATGGAACCCAACATCGCGCAATCTGCGCCGGCCGAAATTCGCCTCATTTGACGAAGGCAGTCGCCTTGGCACCTACGGCGCCCATCCGTTGGTTGTTCTCGGCGATGACATGACCACGGATCATATCTCTCCGGCAGGCTGGATCGACCCAGACAGCGCGGCCGGCAAATGGCTGGTCGAACGCGGCGGCGACCCGGATGACCTCAATGTCTACGCCTCCTATCGCGGGAACTGGGAGGTGATGCTGCGCGGGATCTTCACCAACCGACTGGCAAGGAACTATCTCGCCCCGGACGTACCTCCTGCGCATACCCTGATCGATGGCGGAACGATCCTGCCGGTCCACGTCGCGGCCGAGCGTCTTCAGGGTCGCAAGGCGTCGGCCGTGATCCTCGCCGGTGAGCGATATGGAATGGGGTCCAGCCGGGACTGGGCCGCCAAGGGCGTGGCGCTTCTGGGGGCCCGCGCCGTCATCGCGCGCAGCTTCGAGCGGATCCACCGCTGCAACCTCATCGGAATGGGCGTCCTTCCAGTTGAGATCACCGACGGGTTCACGCCGGCTTCCGCCGGCATCCGGCCCACCGACCGGTTCGAGGTCGACCTGCAGGCCGAGAAGCTGTCCCCGCGCGTCACGGTTCCGCTAAGGTTGTTGCGCGAAGATGGAACGGTCACGCAGATTGCAGCACGGGCTGCCGTTGAGACCCGCCAAGAGGTCGAACTGCTTCGGTGCGGCGGCGTGCTTGCCTCCATCCTGCATCAGGTTGTTGGAAACTCCGAAGGCGCATGAGGCCCGCTCCACAGCGCTTCCTTGCACGGTAGAAACGGACCTTTCTGGAACCGGTCCAACGACGACGAATGAGGTATGCCGAATGGTTTTGAACGGGCCAGCCAGAACCGTGGACGGTCGTCCATTGATCGCCTACAGCGGGTCACGTCCACCGGACCGACGCTGCACCTGAGAGTATCGCGACCGAACAAGTGTACCGTGGGCGCGGACAGTGAGCCTTGGACCAGATGTAGCGAACGACCGTACTGTCGGCCCAGTGTGTGTTCGTGCACCACAAGAAATTGCAGACGCAGCGAATGTTCGATTAGAAACGCCCGGATCTGATTGATCGTTGCAGTCCGGCGAGACACCAGGCGAGACCGAACCCGGTGTAATGCCTGCAGGTCCAACTGATCCTGCGTCTTCTCCGTTATAATTCGTAAGCTCGGGCGCAGGGCGGCTTCGACAATAGCCTCTACGTCGTTGTAATCGTTCTTCTGCCCTTTGCTGAAAAGGCTTCACGTAGATCGCCGGGATAATCCGCGGCTCGAACCCCATCCCGCGCAAAGTACGGCTGACAAAGTGGGCGCTGAGACAAGCTTCCATGCCGACGACGCAGCTCGGGAGCTTCTCGAACGTGGATCGAAGGGCAAGCCGCTTGATCTTCCGTCGCAGCACAAGCCTGCCATCGTTGCTGAAACCGACGAGATGAAAAACATCCTTGCCGATTCGATCCCGACGACGGTAACGGCAGCAAGCTCTTCCTTGAAACCGGATGTCATGATCGCTTTTCCTTTGGGGTGGTTCAGCCTCAGAGGCTATCACCGCCGGTGAAGCAGTCGGCACATTCCATTAGCGGTCATTCGCTGCGCTTCTTACGCAGATCCGCTCGACCGGGTCCCGGAAATTTCGCGGCGGCCTTTGCAGGCGCATCGGCCGCCGTGTCGTGTCATCAGTTCGGCATGATCGCTCCGATGGCGTACATGCCGTCATCTCCCTTGATCAGCATCAGCGTGACCTCGTCGCCGGGTGAGGCCTCGCCCATCATTTCGGCGCCTTCCAGAAGCGGCAGGTCCATCGTCATGGCCGGCCATCCGATCTCGGGGATCGGGCCATGGCTGACATTTACCGTGCCGTCTCCGATTTCGTTGATGGTGGCCTCGGCATGAACCGCACCCTCCATCTGCTGGTCGGTCATCGGCATGTTGGCGTGGTCCATTCCGTGCGACGCTTGTGCGAGCGCGGCGCCGGTCGAGAGGGCGAGGATGGTCAGGGTTGGAACTAGGGTCTTCATGAGCGTCCTTTCAGGTCTATGGATTGTTATTCGGCCGGGACAGGCGCCGGGCCGGAGGGGTGGGTTGGAGTGGTAGAGGCGATCTCCCGATTGACGCGAGGAAGCGCGAGCTGCTTCCAGATCACGAAGATCGCGGGGATGACGAAAAGCGTCAGAATCGTCGCCGTGACCATGCCGCCGATCATCGGGGCCGCGATCCGCTGCATGATCTCGGACCCGGTGCCGGTGCCGTACATGATCGGAATCAGCGCCGCGAAGATCGTCGCAACCGTCATCACTTTCGGGCGCACGCGCAGCACGGCACCTTCGAAAACGGCTTCCTCGATATCGTTCCTGTCGAGCCTGCGCCCTTCACCCTGCGCAAGCTTGCGCCTCTTTTCCCATGAGAGATTCAGGTAGAGCAGCATCACGATGGCTGTCTCGACCGCGACCCCCGCCAGTGCGATGAAGCCGACCAGAACCGCCACAGAGGTATCGAAGCCGAGATACCACAGGAACCAGACGCCTCCCGACAGCGCAACCGGTAGTGCTGCGAGGATGATCCCCACCTCGATCACGCGGTTGAAGGCCATGAACAGCATCAGCGTGATGATGAGCAGGGTCGCCGGGGCGACGATGGCGAGACGCTCCTGCATCCGCTCGATATACTCGTACTGGCCGGACCAGCTTAGTGCATAGCCCGGCGGCAAGGTGACCTGCTCGGCAACTTGTGCCCGTGCTTCGGCGACGTAGCTGCCGAGGTCTCGCCCGGCGATGTCGATGAAGACGAACCCGGTCCGCCGCGCGTTCTCGGAGCGGATCATGCCCGGGCCGTCGACGATGTGGATCTCTGCCAGCGCGGCGAGCGGGACATGGGCGCCCGATGGTGTGACCACAGGCAGCGTTTCCAGCCGCTCCGGGCTGTCGCGCCAGGATTGCGGATAGCGCAGGTTGATCGGGAACCGCTCCAGCCCCTCAACGGATTCCGAGACCTGCATGCCGCCGATAGCGGTCTGCACGACGTTCTGCACGTCCTGCACGCTCATCATGTAGCGGGCTGCGGCCGCACGGTTGACGTCGATTTCGATGAATCGCCCCCCGACAGGCCGCTCGGCATAGGCAGAGGTGGTTCCGTCGATCCCGCGCACTGCATCCTCGACGGCAATACCGATCCGTTCGATCTGTGTCAGATCCGCACCCGTGATCTTGACGCCAACCGGCGTCTTGATGCCGGTCGCCAGCATGTCGATCCGGTTCTTGATCGGCTGGATCCAGACATTGGTCACGCCAGGCACCTGAACGACCCGGTCCAGCTCGGCACGAATCCCTTCCATCGTCATGCCGGGGCGCCATTCACTTTCCGGCTTCAGCTGGATCGTGGTCTCGATCATCGTCAGCGGCGCGGGATCCGTGGCGGTATCGGCCCGGCCAAGTTTGCCATGCACTGTCTCGACCTCGGGGACGGTGGCAATCAGGCGGTCGGTCTGCTGGAGCACTTCGCGCGCCTTTCCGATCGAGACACCGGGATAGAGCGACGGCATGTAGAGGAAGTCGCCCTCGTTCAGTTCGGGCATGAACTCCGAGCCAAGGCGTTGGAGCGGGTACCACATCGAGGCGACCACGGCGGCCGCGAGCACGGTCGTCGCCCAGGGCCAGGCGATGGCCGCGTCGAGAAACGGGCGGTAGGCGAACACGACAGCGCGGTTCAGCGGGTTCTTGCGTTCGGGAATTATCCGCCCGCGCACGAAATAGCCCATCAGCACCGGCACGAGCGTGATCGACAGGATCGCCGCGGCCGCCATCGCGTAGGTCTTGGTATAGGCGAGTGGCTGAAACAGGCGGCCTTCCTGGTTCTCCAGGACAAAGACCGGGAGGAAGCTGACGGTGATGATCGCCAGCGAATAGAAAAGCGCCGGTCCGACCTCGGAGGCGCATTCCTGCACGATCCGCCAACGGTTTTCGGCAGTCAGCCTCTCCTTTTCGAGTCTTCGGTGCATTGCCTCGATCATGACGATCGAGGCATCGACCATCGCGCCGATCGCGATGGCGATGCCGCCCAGCGACATGATGTTGGCATTCACCCCTTGCGCCTTCATCAGGATGAACGCCGCGAAGATCCCGAGCGGAAGCGACAGCAGGATCACCAGCGAAGAGCGCAGATGCAGCAGGAACGCCGCACAGACGAGCACGACGACGATGAACTCCTCCGTCAGCTTCTTCTGCAGGTTCTCGATGGCGCGCTCGATGACGCCGGAGCGATCATAGGTCGTGACGAGTTCGACGCCCTCGGGCAGGTTCGGGCGCAGTTCCTCGATGCGCGCCTCCACCGCCTTGATCGTGGCGAGCGCATTGCCGCCCCAGCGAAGGATGACAACGCCGCCAACGGCATCCCCCTCGCCGTCGAGTTCGCCGACGCCGCGGCGCATCTCGGGTCCGAGCCGGATATCGGCCACGTCCCCCAGGGTGAGCGCCGCGCCGCGCTCGTTGACCATCAGGGGAGCGCTGGCGAGATCGGCCAGCTCGTCGATATAGCCCGACGACCGCACCATGAACTCGGCCTCGCCCATCTCGATCACGCTGCCGCCGGTCTCCCGGTTGGCCGACCGAATGGCGTTTGCGAGCTGATCGAGCGTGATGTCGTAGGCGCGCAGCTTGTTGGGATCGACGACCACCTGGTACTGTTTGACCATTCCGCCGATCGTGGCGACCTCCGACACGCCTTCGACAGCCTGGAGCTCGTATTTCAGGAACCAGTCCTGCAATGTCCGAAGCTGTGCGAGGTCGTGCGTCCCGGTCCGGTCGATCAGCGCGTATTGGTAGATCCAGCCAACGCCGGTCGCGTCCGGCCCGAGTTGCGGCGAGACCCCCTCAGGCAGGCTGCCGGTGATCTGGCCGAGATATTCCAGAACGCGGGATCGCGCCCAGTAAAGGTCCGTTCCATCTTCGAACACGACGTAGACAAAGCTGTCGCCAAAGAACGAGAAGCCGCGCACGTCCTTCGCGCCCGGAACCGAGAGCATCGCGGTGGCGAGCGGATAGGTGATCTGGTTCTCGACGACCTGCGGCGCCTGTCCGGCATAGGGCGTGCGGACGATGACCTGCACGTCCGAAAGGTCGGGGATCGCATCGACCGGTGTCTCCCGGATTGCCCATATCCCGGCGGCGGCCATCATGACGGCCAGCGCCACGATGACGAACCGGTTCGCGATCGACGCGCGGATGATTGCAGCGATCATTGCGTCAGGCTTTCCGCGGCAGCGACGCCAACAAGCGTCATGGAGAAATCGGGGTTGCGATCGAGCAGGAGCGTCAACTCCGCGCCAACAGGCAGATCAGCCGGATCGACGCGATCGGCGATGGCGAAATCCATCGTCATGCCGGGCATGCCGATCTCGGTCATGGGGCCATGGGTGACGTTCGCTGTCCGCGCGTCCGGGTCGACCGAGTTGATCAGCCCCGACACCTCCATGGGAGGCATGAGGGGCGCAGCTTCAGCCAGCACCATCGTCATGCCGTCCGGCCGGGCGAAGGTGAGCGTCATCTCGTTGCCGGTGACCAGCGTGGCAGGATCCAGCGCCGGATCGATGGCAAAATCCATGGTCATGCCGGGCATCCCGATTTCCTTCATCGGGCCATGTGTGACCGTGGCCATGCGGGCAGCGCTATCGATGGACAGGATGGTGCCGGCGACGATGATGGGCGGTGCCGCCTCGGGTTGAGCGGGTTCGGTGGACGCGGGCGCGGCATCGCCGATTGCGCGCACAGCGATGACCGAGAACATTCCGGCCTCGTCCTTTGCCAGGTCGAACGCGATAGGCGCCTCGACCGGAACAGTGGCCGGATCCAGACCGGATACGGACAGGTCCATCTGCATCGCCGGCCAGCCGAGCTCCGGTATCGGATCATGTTTGAGAGTCAGTTTGCCGTCCGGCGTGACCGCAAGTGCCATGCCGGTCCCGGTGGCCGCGACTCCATTGTCGGGCACGAGTTCCAGCAGCCCAAGACGTCCGTCCGCGCCGCGCGCAGCCGTGAATGCAACCTTCTCGCCCTCTTCAAGCCGGTCGAGCGGCACGTCTGCCCGCAACGGGAACCGGGAAGTTGTGGCGGGCCAGTCGAGGCTCTCCAGCGCGTCATGGCTCACAGTTGCCAGCCGGTTTTCCCGATCAAGCGCGACCAGTGTTCCGGTGCCACGCGCCGGGTCCTGATCGGTCGGCGCCATCCGCATGAAACCGGCGCTCAGGGCGCTCTCGCTGTCGATAAGGAACTGCGCCGATGCGACTACCTCCTCGCCCGGGGCCAACCCCTGCAGGATCTCGGTGCGTCCACCCTCGCCGAAACTGTCGCGCAGCCCGGTTGTGACGAGGCGCGGCCGGAACGTGCCTTCGCCTGTCTTCAGAATGACGCGTTCGGCCGCGCCGGTGCGGATGACGGCCTCGGAGGGGACGGTCAGAACCTGGTGGCTGGTTTCCGGCACGAGGCTCACGCTTCCAAACATGCCCGGGCGCAGCAGGCCCTCGGCGTTGTCGAAGCTCAAGCGTACGGGCAAGGTGCGGGTGCGCGGGTCGAGCTCCGGATAGACGTAGTCGATCTCGCCCTCGAAGCTGCGGCCCGGAAGGTGCTCGAACCGGGCCACGGCGCGCATATCTTTGGAAAGGCGGGCAATATCACGCTCGAACACATCCACGATCAGCCAGACGCTGCTCAGCTCCGCAACGGAGAAAGCACGGGTTCCCGGCTGAAGGAACATGCCGTCCGCCGCCTCGAGCGAGATCACGACACCATCCTGTGGCGCCTCGATCTCGATATTACGTGCCAGCTCCCGGCTCTGCTCGATCTCGGCCATCTGGCGGGGCGACATCCCGTGGCTCAGCAGCTTGTTGCGGGCGGAGTCGAGGATGCGGGGGTCGCGGTCATCGAGCGCCCGGACGAGGTCTCCTGTCGCTGCCGCCACCAACGGCGAGAACAGGTCAAACAATACCTGGCCCTTTTCGATCCGGTCTCCCACGGCACGGACTTCAAGGCGTTCGATCCAGCCTTCCACGCGGGTATGGACGTGGCTCGTCCGGTGCTCGTCATAGCCGACGAAGCCCACGGTCTCGATGCGCTGCGCGACATCGGTCACCTGTGCCAGCGCGGTTCGCACACCGATGGCATTGATCTCGGCCGCGCTCAGCATAACCTCCCCGGGGTCGCCCGAGGGTTCCTGCCCGGCATAGACCGGAATCAGGTCCATTCCCATCGGGGACTTGCCCGGCTCGTCGCGCCGGAAATTCGCATCCATCGGCGCGACCCAGTAGAGGATTTCCGGCCCGTCGGAGCCATTCGTGGCCACGGGATTGAGGTAGAGCCGCTCGAGATAGATTCCACCGGCCATGCCCCCGGCGAGGGCAAGAATACTAAGCGCCGCATAACGTCCGCGCATCACGACCTCCAGACGGCCGATCCCTGTTCGATCGGCCCAAAGACAACAATTTGGCCACGAACCCTGTGTTCAGGGTCGCAGCTGCGATGTCAGAGGGACCGGGGAGGGCGTTCTGGCAGAGAGGCTGCCTGCAGCTTTACGGAACTAGTCGTCACCGGGCGCAGGCTGGCGCTGCGTGCGACGGAATTGGGTGCCAAAAGATACGCCGGTTGCAGCTCCGCAGGGCAACATCCCGCGAAATGGCAGGCTGATTCTTGCACCCTGTCCGAAGGGCAGTGCTCGGAGGCGGCACGCGTTTCCGCCGCATGATGCGCCGCGTGCCCGGTGTGGGTTTCTGCCGGTGCTGCCGATTGCTGCGTGACCGCGCTGGCCGCGTGAGCGGTGTGCTGCGCTCCGCCGAAGATAAAGGACAGGCTCCCGATCACCAGCGTCAAGCAGGTGATCAGGGTAATGATGCGCCTTGTGGCGGTCTGGAGTGCCATCTTTGTCACGGGACGCGTCTATATCGGGCAGGCTGATCGGACAACAAACATTCTCGCGATCAGCGCGTGGAAAAGGCGTTTGCCAGAAGGTTGGGTGGCGCCTGGAAAGGCAGGCCGGATTCGGCACAAGGCGGGCGAATGGGCCGTCCCGGTCGGGTATCCGCAGGCCGGTTTCGGCCCGCGGTCGGTGTCAATCGGAATCAAGCACATAGGTTGCCATCGCGGTCAGATCCGCGTCGCTCAGAAAGGCTGTTCCTCCCTGAACCACTTCGCCCATGCTGCCGCCGAACGAGTCTCCGTCCGGCATGAGGCCCGTACGGAGCGCGAAGGCAAGGTTTTCAACCGTCCAGTTTCTGGCGCGGAGATCGGCCGGTCGGAGGGAGGGCGCGGTGTCTCCCCCGGGGAGATCCTCGTTGCCGGAGAAGGCCGCGTCTCTCGAACGTGCGCCCGCAAGGTTTCGGGGCGTATGACAGGCCCCGCAATGCGCCGCGCCCCGCACCAGTTCGCGTCCCCGATTCCAGTCGGTGCTCCTGCCATCGACGGGGTCCGTTTCCGGACGGGTCAGGAACATGGCCCGCCAGAGCTTGAGGGTCCATCTCTGGTTGACCGGAAATGGTGCCTCATGCTCTGGACTGGGCTCCGGCACCGCCGGAACGGTCTGAAAGGCGGCCCACAGATCGACGATCTCCTGATCGGAGAAATTCGCGTAGAACGGGTAGGGGAAGGTCGGGAAGTATGGCTCGCCTGTTGGCGAAATTCCCTGCCGCACCGCCTTTGCGAACTCTTCGGCTGTCCAGTCGCCAATGCCGAGGTCAGGATCTGTGGTCAGGTTGGGTGGATAGAAGGCGCCGAACGGCGTCTTCAGCGGAGCCCCTCCCGCCAGTGGCGCGGCGCCACTCGCGACGTCGGTATGACAGGCGATACAACCGCCGGCCCGTGCGAGATAGGCGCCGCGGTTCACGTCTCCGGTCAATTCGATCGGGGCGGGGGGCGTTCCGACCGGCCAGAACACCAGGCCGAGCACAATTGCCCCGCCTGCCATCGCGAGGATTGCCGCGCTGCGCAGCAGAGCCAGCATGTCACTTCTCCTCGGTGCGGAACCTTGTGTGGCAGGCCGTGCAAGCCTGGCTGACCATGGCAAAGGCCATGCCGGCAGGCATCTGGCCGATATGTTCGGCACTCATCATCGGCGCACCACCGCCCATCATGCCCTGTCCACCCATCATTCCCTGGCCACCCATCATGCCGCCTTGCGCCGGCAGGCCGCCGACACCGTTTTCCGCGGCGCGTTCCAGGCCCTCGGCAAAGATCTCAAGCTGTTGCGCAAGCCCGGTGAAGGTCTCCCAGTCCTGCCAGATCTCGGGTCTGGCCTCCGAAGGGGCACCACCGGTCCCTTCCGGGAATTTGGATGTCATGGCCTCGCCGGCATGGGCGGCGATCGTTGCCGCGCCAGAACGCACGGCATCCGGATCATAGTGCGCGGTGCCCTGCATCATCGGCGCAAGCGCTTTCACGACCTCTGCGATGGCGGACATCCCCTCCATGCGTTCCTTGACAATGCCCGTCGCCCCGCCGTGGGCAAAGGCCGCTGCCGCGATGAGAGTGATGCCGGTTGCAGCGCTCAGATTTCGTTTCAGTTTCATAGGTCTTGTCCTGTGTTGTCCTGTCGTCAAATCGATCTCGGGTCAGGACATGACGCGCGGTGGTGGTGGATCAAAGCCGTGCTCGATGCCTGGCTCGATACGCCCGTGTGGCAGGAACTCTTGCCCGTCGAGGTCGGCAGGCGGAAATGGCATCCCGTGGATTCCGACGATGGCCTGCAAATGGCAGTCGAATCCGATATGACAGGTTGCGGTGACGTCGCCCTCGGTCGTGTTCGAATGGTGATGGTCTGCGCCTTGCGGCTCTTCGAATGGTGCCGCAACATGGTGATCGTCAGCCTGAGAGAGGGCTGGCAGCAACACTTGTGGCGCGATCAGGACGCAAACGAGCACCAGCATCAGAGCGCGGTACCAGATGGTTGTGCTCCAGTCGCGACCAATCATCGGATTCCGTTCTCCCGCAGCCATCCCGTATTTGCCGTCCCTCCAGTGCTGGAAGGTCAACAGCGAATTCGCGACGAGAGGAAAAGTTCGATATCGACCTGCGTTCCGGTGGAGCAAGGAAACGGCATCGAAAGCCATGCCGGGGAGATGGGCGCTCGCGCGCATCATTGCCCGGACGTCCCTTTGTCCATGCCGGGCAGTCCTGCCTGGAAGATGCGTTTCGCCTCGGGCCAGTTTGCCTTGACGAAGGACAGGATGGCGATGATCTCGGCATCTCCGAGAATGTCCTCGAAGGCCGGCATGTCGCTCTCGTAACCGGGCACCACCGCCTCGATCCCCGATTTCGTCATCGCGAAGAGATGCGCGTCGGAATGGGTGAAGGAATGGCCGGAACCGTCCTGCGGCGGTGCCGGCATGCGCCCGGTGTCGAGGCGCCTGCGCCAGTCCGGCTGGCCCTCCCGGTTCTCGCCATGACAGGCGGCACAATGCTCTGCATAGAGCACTTCGCCGGTAGCAATCGTCTCGGCACTGGAAGGAGCGCCGAGAAAGGTCACCTCCACCGGGCTGCCGGTGGCAGCACCCGAGGCGCTTGTTGCGGCCAGGGTGGCGGCGGCCAGCAGACCCGCCACCCTCCGCCCTTCTGACCCTTTCGCGGGATGGCCTTCACTCATTCGAGTAGACCTCTATCCCCCTCGGCCCATAGGAATAGACCTTGAGTGTCCCGTATTTCTCACGCGCCATTCCGGGAGAATTCTGCGGCATGCCGGGCAGGATCAGCCCGGTGATCGCCGGCCGCTCCGCCAGCAACCGCGCGATGACTTCCTCGGGCACATGGCCGTGAACCTCGTAGCCACCGATCTCTGAATGGTGGCAGGACAGCCCCTGCTCGGGAACGCCAGCCGCCATCGCCCGCCGGGCGACATTGGTGTCGTCGACAATCTCCACGTCGTAGCCACGGTCTTCCATGTATTCCGCCCAGAGACTGCAACAGCCACAGCTCGGGTCGCGATAGACGGTGACGGGATCGGCGGCAAGGGCGGGCGTTGCGAACAGGGCAAGGATTGCAAGGGTGCTTATTTTCATCGGATTTTTCCTTCAGAGGATCGTGGAGGTCGCCCAGGTCAGGCCGGCGTCTCGGCTGTGCCAAAGCCCCTCGGGGCTGGCCGCGATCAGGGTGTCGGGATTGGTCGGCTCGCTGGCAAGGGTGGTGGCAACGAGCGAATTTGCCTTGCCCCAGATCAGGCCGGCATCGGCGGTGGCCCAGATACCAGAGGGCAGGGCGGCCCAGAGACGGTTCGGCGCCGCGGGCGACGATATGAGCGCTCGAACGGGCTCGCCGGACGGAAGCGGGACCGTATCGGGCGCTGTGGCGCCCTCGATCAGGGCGTCCAGCGCGTGTTCAGGCTGCACGTCCTGCCATCGGCAGAAACAGTCGGGGACGCGTTGCAGCCCGCCCGTCGAACCGCCATAGAGCCATATGCCGCCCATCCCGCTGGCCAGGTCGACCGAAGCCAAGGAGAGCACGTCTCGCTCTTCTCCGGCGATGAAGGGGCGGTCCATCACGAAGTCCCAGCTTTCGCCGGCATCCTCGCTGCGCCAGAGACCGTCACCGGGGATGGCGGCGTAGAGCGTGTCCGGCAGCCGTGCGGCGGTGGCAAGTGCCCCGATCTCGGTCGCGGGCAGCCCCCGTCCGGCTGGGACAAGGCGCTTGCCCTCGTTGTGCGAAACCGCCACACCGCCGTCTTCAAGTGCGACGATCAGGCGGTTCGGCCGCTCGGGATGCGTCGCGAGTGCCACCAGTTTGCGGTCAGGTCGGGCGCCCTGGCGCCAGCTGGCACCGCCGTCCTCGCTGGTCAGAAAGGCATCGCCAATGGCGACCGCGCCGCTGCCCGTGAACGCGACTGCGCGAGCCCCGGCCGGCGTCGCTG
This sequence comes from uncultured Tropicimonas sp., assembly GCA_947497945.1. GTDB lineage: Bacteria > Pseudomonadota > Alphaproteobacteria > Rhodobacterales > Rhodobacteraceae > Tropicimonas. The sequence continues at coordinate 192,883 of CANMIP010000007.1, forward strand.
CCCCCAATGCCGACGTCGTTCCCAGGATCGAGGCCCCCATGACACCCCCCATGAAGGCGCGCCTGTTGAGCCGAAGTTGTTTGAAATCTGTCATTTTCCGTTGTCCGTGGATGGGGATGACGAGACGTCGGCGCAGATGCGCAATCGATCTCGTCACATGCGCCGGGGTCCGGCGCGGCGGTTCACATCAAGGAACGGCTTCGCGGTGGCGTCTGCGCTGGCGGTTCTGCCCGGTTGAGATACGCTGTGTCGGTATAGCCAAAGGCGTCGGCGTTGCCGGTCACGGGGTCAGCCCATTCGACGGGCAGTGCTGCCAACTGAGCCGCGAAACAGAGCCCGCCGCACTCGGACGAACCGTCCGGACTGTGCTCATCGCAGTCGGCACAGTCGAGGGCACCCATCTGTGCGTGCGTCACCTCGGGCATGTCCATGGGCATCGTTCCAACGGCCGCGCCCTGGACCACCGTGCCCAGGATGAACGCGACAAACATGCAGGCAGAGAGGAATCTGACCATAAGTGACATCGGCCCAAATATGCCTGCAAGACGGAATGATGTCGATGGAGCGATCGTCGCAAGGGACGACATGCGATCCGCAATGATGTTCGGCCAAGGAGCAGACCACCCGATCCGCTCGGGCTCGTGTGACATGGCCTCCAGGATCTGCCGGAAACGGCAAGGCTGATCGATGTATCTCTGCAGCCTGACCGGTTTTTCTGCATATGCGGCGTGGGCCGCTTTCCGAAAACGACCCGCGATCACAGCGAGCGTTGAGCAGGCATCTGGCAGAAGCGCTCCGAATGGCAGCTGTGGTGAAGGTTTTCTGATGCGGGCCGCGGTGTGAGTTATCGGTTTGGCGCGGCGTCGGCCCGCGTTGGCAAACCTCCCAGGGAGGAAGCCGCGGGGGTTTGGCGGTGTCTATGGCGAAAGAGTGCTGAGGGTGCGTCTGGGGATCGGGATTTGCGAGCGGGTCGCGCTGCGGGCGGCGCGATGACAGGCGTGGGCAAGTCGGGTCATTGAGCGCAGAGAGCTGCGGCGGGTGAGGTTCGGAACGTTTTTCTGCGGCGAGGTGACGGATTGCCGACACGGATCGTGGCGGGCACCTGCGGATGTCCGGTTTCGGCAACGGTGGAGTGGAGGGCGTTTCGTCATGCGGCCAACTCCCGTGGTGGCGCCCGCAGGCGCGGTCGCTGACCTCGCCGGAAGATCTCGACGATCCGCATCGTGCCGCCGCAACACGGGCATGGCTCGCGCAGGGTGAGCGGGGCGGTTTCGGAACCGGTTTGCTGTTCTGGCTCAGACGGTTTGGCGCCGAGCAGACGACGAGCCCGCGCGATGTTTTCCTTGCGGCGGGAATTGGCGAGCAGGCCGTAGTGGCGGATGCGATGGAAGCCCTCGGGCAAGACGTGGAGCAGGAAACGGCGGATGAACTCGCCGGTCTCGAGCCTCATGACCTTCTGCCCCCTCTCATGGTTTGCAAGCAAACCACTGCCGGGCAATGGATTGCCGGATTTGATGCGGTAATCTTTCCAACGGAAGGCGACGGTGTTGGCGTTGGCGCTGACGAGCCGAGAGTTCGAGATCGCGACACGGTGGGTATAGCGGCTGAGATGGGCCAGCACCGCCTCGGGTCCGCCAAAGGGTGGCTTGGCATAGACCACCCACTCGGCCCTTCGGAACGGCGCCAGCCAGGTGGCGAAGGCGTCCCCGTCGGCCAGTCGCTCCAGATCGCCGTGGAAGGCCAGCTTGCCAGCCTGATGCAGTGCCACCAACCCGTCGAGGAACAATCGCCTGAACAGACGAGACAGAACACGAACCGGCAGGAAGAACCCGGGGCGGCAGGCGACCCACCGGGTGCCGTCCGGCGACAGCCCGCCGCCCGGGACGATCATGTGAATGTGCGGGTGATGGGTGAGCGCCGATCCCCATGTGTGAAGCACGCTGGTGATGCCGATACGGGCGCCGAGCCGCCTGGGATCGGCGGCGATGGTCATCACCGTTTCCGCCGAAGCCCGGAACAGCAGGCCGTAGACGGCTTTCTTGTTCCAGTGGGCAACCTGCGCAATCTCCGCCGGCAGGGTGAAGACGACGTGGAAATACTCCACCGGCAGCAGATCCTCCGCACGCGCCGCCATCCAGTCCCGGGCAGCGGGTCCCTGGCATTTCGGGCAATGCCGGTTCTTGCAGGAATTGTAGGAGATATGCTGATGGCCACAATCGGAGCACGCCGC
>CANMIP010000008.1 GCA_947497945.1 uncultured Tropicimonas sp.
ACCGGCTGACCCACCATGTCAGCATTCTTGAGATGAACGGCGACAGCCATCGCCTCGCCCAGAGTAAGGCGCGGCAATCCTCCTGAACCAGAAACAGAATTGGTCCTTGCGGACCAAGGCGCCTTGGCAACCGTCAGCTATATGAGGAGCACGTTTGCCAAGGCGCCCGTCACGCCCAGACTGGCAGACTTTTGCGCCGCACCGTGGTCGGATTTTGCTCCGCCGTTGACAGAGAGCAAGGAGGCAAGAACGAAGGCCGTAAACTCGGAGGAGCGATCATCGAATCCTTGAGTTCATGAGCTTCAAAACTCGCGCCAACCCTGTAGCGGGCGCAGAAACCCAGCATTTCGAAGTTGGTACGTACGTTGGTACGCAAGCCTAGTCGCCGTGCGCATTTTCTTTTGAATACCGTTACTTATGGAGCTTAATGGCGGTCGCTATAGGATTCGAACCTATGACCTTCGCCTTCGGAGGGCGACACTCTATCCAGCTGAGCTAAGCGACCGTGAGCGCCGACGTAGCAACTTGCGCGCAGGTTTGCAAGCGGTTCGAAGCCCTGAAAACGCGATGGGCAACGTCCGCGACAATTCGATATGTCCTTGCAGTGCGGGCTTGCATTCCATCCGGGGATCAACTGTTCTGTCGAAACGCTTGAAAAATGACGGATCTTGCCGTGCTTTCCATTCTTCGCGCTGCCTGCGCCCTGTTTGTGCTCATTGGTGTCGGTGTAGCCGCTCCCGTTTCTGCCCAGCAGCAGGTCAGCGGAGGCCTTGCCGAACTCGTTGACGACGCCGCCCCCGCGGAACCGCTGCGCGTCGGTGTCGGTGTCAAGATCACCCAGATCACCGGCGTCGACCAGAAAGCCGAGAATTTCGGCGTTGTCGCGCGGGTTCGGATGAGATGGAAGGATGAGGCGCTTGCCTTCGATGCCGAGGAACTCGGGCGATCGATCAAGACCCTTTCCTCGGACGAATTCGCAAAAAGAGGCCGGGATTACGGCGTGCATATTCCCGTTGCGACCATCGAGAACCAGCAGAGCCGCAGCTTTGTCAAATCTTCGGTCGTTACCTGGTTTCCCGACGGTACGGCGCTTTTCACCGAGGAAATCATCCTGACGCTTCAGGCACCAGATTTCGACTTCCGTCGATTCCCCTTCGACCATCAGAATTTCTACTTTCGGATCGTCGCCAACGGCCCAACCAACTTCCTGAAATTCGAGCCCCTGGCCGAGGCCAGCGGATTGGGGGATACACTTGGCGAAGAGGAGTGGCTGATCACCGACCACTGGACCGAGGTGGACGAGGTCGAAGGCATCTCCGGCTTCACCTCCTCGCGGTTCTCACTCGGGTTCTCTGCCCATCGCCACCTTTTCTATTACTGGGCGCGTATCTTCGTGCCGGTTACCCTGCTGATCATTATCGGTTGGGCGAACCTGTTCCTGGAGGAATACCGCCGCCGGATCGACATTGCGACGGGCAACCTGCTCGCCTTCATTGCCTACAATTTTACCATCTCCGGCGAGCTCCCCCGCCTTGGCTACGTGACCTTCATCGACGCCCTGATGATGTCGGTCTTCATTCTCTCGGTAACCTCGGTTGTGTACAATGTCGCCCTGCGGCGTCTGTCCATGGCAGGCATGGAGGAGAAGGCGCGGGCGATGGACTGGCACACAACCCATTGGGGGTATCCGCTGCTTTTCATCGGCACGGTTGTTGTCCTGCGGCAGATCTTCTTTGTAAACAGCACACTGTTCCCGTTACACTAGTCGCGCGCGCTCAGCCCCGTCAGGCAAAGAGCTCGTGGCACAGTTCCAGCGCGTCGATCAATGTGTCGACCTCCCCGACCGTATTGTAGAGCCCGAAGCTCGCGCGGCAGGTCGCGGTCAGGCCCAGGTGGTCCATCAACGGGCCGGCACAATGATGGCCTGCGCGCACCGCGACGCCCTTCTTGTCGAGCACGGTCGAGATGTCATGCGGGTGCGCCGCGCCTTCCAGGGTGAAGGAAAAGATCGCGCCCTTGGTCGCCGAATTTCCCTGCACGTTGAGCCAGTTGAGTCCGTCCAGCCGGGAGCGGGCATAGTCGCGCAAGCTCCGCTCATGGGCGGCGACATTCTCCATGCCGAGCCCCATGAGATACTCCAACGCCACGCCCATGCCGATCTGCTGGACAATGGCCGGCGTGCCGGCCTCAAATTTCATCGGCGGATCGGCATAGTCGATCTGGTCCTTGTGGACATGGCGGATCATGTCACCGCCGCCGAGGAAAGGCCGCATCTCGGCCATGCGTTCCTTGCGGATATGAATCGCGCCGGAGCCTGAGGGCCCGTAGAGCTTGTGCCCCGTGATGGTGTAGAAATCGGCGCCGATATCGTCGAGATCGACCGGCGCGTGCACACAGGCCTGCGAGCCGTCCACCACCACCGGGACGCCTTTCGCATGCGCCCCCGCGACGATGGTCTTCACATCCACGACCGTGCCGAGCACGTTGGACATATGGGTCACGGCGACGAGCTTCGTCTTCGGTCCGATGGCGTCGAGCACGGCCTGCGGATCGAGATCGCCAGCCACGTCCACATCGACCCATTTCAGCACCACACCGAGCCGTTCGCGCAGGAAATGCCAGGGCACGATATTGGCGTGATGTTCCATCACCGAGAGCACGATCTCGTCGCCCGCCTGCAGCCGCGGCGCGGCCCAGGCATAGGAGATGAGATTGAGTCCCTCCGTGGAGCCGGAGGTCATGACGATCTCGTCGGGGTCCTTGACGCCGAGAAAACGGGCCACGATCCCGCGCACGCCTTCGTATTTCTCGGTGGCCAGATTCGAAAGAAAGTGCAAGCCTCTGTGGACATTGGCATATTCTTCCGCATAACCGCGCGTGACCGTATCGATCACCACCTGTGGCTTCTGCGCCGAAGCGCCATTGTCGAGATAGACGAGCGGCTTTCCATTGACCTCGCGCGCCAGGATCGGGAAGTCGGCACGGACGGCGGAAACATCATACATTGGGCTAGACTCCCAGGAAGAGCGCGGCGACCACGCCGATCACGGCGGCGACCGTGAAGAGCAGCGTCACGAAGGCGACAAGGATGCCGATAAAGACGACGACGGTGTTCTCGAAGCCGTGCAGCACGCAGACGAACTGGGTCAGCACGTAGAAATAGAGGCCGATCATGGCCAGCAGCAGCATCGACAGGATCGGCGGGAAGACCAGCCCCAGGGCCATGCCGGCCAGGGCCACGCAGAGCAGGAAAAGCTGGTGCCAGGCGACCAGCGCCAGCGCGCCGTCAAGATCGCCCGTCCCGCCGAGAAACCGGCCGAGATAGGCGATCGCATAGACCGTGGCCACGGCGCTGAGCATCTGGCCGGTGGCCACCGGGATCGGCTGCGAATACATCTCCCGCATGGCGACAGAGGCCGGGTCGGTCGGGTCCACGGGCGATGCGAGCACCAGCCCGACCACGATCACCACGGTCAGCAACACGCCGGCGGCCAGCGCCTCCCAGAGGGTGCGGCGCGGCAGGTCCAGCGCGAGGATGCGTTGGGCGGCAAGGCGCGGGGCGCGGAGGGTCTCCCAGACGAGAGCGGGAATGCCGGGAAGGGGTTGGGTCATGTCGGTGATGCCTTCAGCGCGTCGGGGCCTTTTCGGCCTCGAGAAGCGATATGGACCATAGGGCGAAGAACGCAAGGCCCACGACGAAATCAACTGCCGTAAGCTGCCGCCCCGCCCCGAAACTTGTCTCGACCATGCCGCGCAGGAGCATCAGCGGCGAGACCGCCAGCACGGACCAGAAGAGCGCGGCACGGGCGTCGCGATAGCTGCCCGCCGCGCCGAAGATCCGCGCGACGAGATGTGAAATGGCGGCGAGCAGGTAGAAGATCAGCGGCCAGACGAACAGCCAGCCGAAGAAGGTGATCCCGAGCAGCGCCTCGCGCGGCGGGGCGTCCGCCTGCGCGAGCGGCAGCGCCATGAGACCGGGCACCTGGCCGACGAAGATGATGAGGCACCCCGCCAGCAGGTAGACCATGAGCCGGGCTTCCGGCCGGTCATCCGCCTCCAGGGCCGCCAGCAGGCGCCGCATCACATCGCGCGGCGCCCGGTAGCTTCGCAGGATCTCGCCCGTGGCCGACATCAGCCGCGCCGGCGTTCCAGCCAGCCTTCGAGGCGCGCGAGCACATCGGCGGCAATCGCCTCGTCCTCGATCTCCTCGAGCGCCTCGGCCACGAAGGCGATGACCATCAGGTCGGTCGCTTCCGGTTTCGGCACCCCGCGCGAGCGAAGGTAGAAGAGCCCCTCCTCGTCGATCGCGCCGCTCGTGCTCCCGTGCGAACAGGCCACGTCATCGGCATAGATCTCCAGCTCCGGCTTGGCGAGGAACTGGCTGTCATCGTCGAGCAGCAGCGACTGGCTGATCTGGTAGCCATCGGTCTTCTGCGCGGTCTGCGTGACCAGGATCTTGCCCTGGAAGACGCCAACCGCGCCGTTGCGCAGCACCTTCTTGAAGACCTGCCGGCTTTCGCAATTCTCGGCGTCATGGGTGATGAAGACGGTGTCGTCATGATGGAACGCGCCGGTGGCGCCATCGCCAAGTGCGGCGCCCGCGATATGGGCAACCGCATCATCGCCAGTCAGCTCGATCACCGCTTCGTTGCGCGTCAGAGCGCCGTTAACAGTGAGCGTGAAGCTTTTGAAGATGCTCTCTTTTCCCAGACGCGCAAAGAGATGGGTCGCAGCCCGGCGCTCATGCGCCCGCCCTTGCGTGCGCACGTGGTGGAACGCGCCACCATCGGCCACCTCGACCTCCATCACCTTGTTGAGCCGCGCGCCTGCCGGGCCGTTTTCCAGCAGGGTCACGTCCGCGCCTTCCTCGATCTTGATGACGTGATGGAACATCACATCCGTATCGGCCTCGCGCTGCAGATAGGCCAGGTTGATCGGTTTGGCGGCCTTGCCGGTCACCCGGATCACCACGCCCTGCCCCGCGAAAGCGCTGTTCAGCGCCGCCAGCGGCCGCTCGACGGGCGATTGCCCGCGCGCTTCAAGCACACCGTAGAGGTCGCGCGCCCAGTGGATATCGGCAGCCCCCGCCGTCTCCAGCGTCTCGATCTCGACCCCGGCAAGCGACAGGTCGTCGGACATCTCCGCGTCGAAGGCGCCATCGACGAAGAAGATCTTCACCCGGTCGATATCGTCGAAAACCTGCGCTTCATAGGGCTCGTAGACACCGGCATGGGGGGCGGCTGCGTCCACCAGCGTCTCGGGGCGGGTGTATTTCCAATACTCGTCGCGCCGATGCGGCAGGCCCATCGCCTGGACCCGCGCAAGCGCCTCGTCCCGTGCCTGGCTCACCCAGGCCCCGCCTTCGGGCCGGCTCAGCGCGCTCAACCGCTCGGCGGTCGCGTCGCCTTTCTGTTGCGGAAGCGCCATGCTCACGCCTCCTCACCCAGCAGGTGCGCATAGCCCTGCGTCTCGACTTCCAGCGCCAGCTCCGGGCCGCCGGTCTTGATGATCCTGCCATCCGCCATGATGTGCACGACATCCGGTTTGATATGGTCGAGCAGGCGCTGGTAATGGGTGATCACGAGGAAGGAGCGGCCCGCGTCACGCAGCGCGTTCACGCCTTCAGAGACCAGCTTCATCGCGTCCACGTCGAGCCCGGAATCGGTCTCGTCGAGGATGCACATCTTCGGCTCCAGCATCGCCATCTGCAGGATTTCGTTACGCTTTTTCTCACCGCCCGAGAAGCCCACATTGACCGGGCGCTTGAGCATGTCGGCATCGATCTTCAGCGTCTTCGCCTTGGCGCGGATCAGCTTGAGGAAATCGCCGGCGGAAAGCTCTTCCTCGCCGCGCTGCTTGCGCTGTGCGTTCACCGCCGTGCGCAGGAAGGTCATGTTGCCCACGCCCGGGATCTCGACCGGGTATTGGAAGGCCAGGAAGAGACCGGCCGCGGCCCGCTCTTCGGGCTCCATCTCCAGCAGGTCCGCGCCCTCCATCGTGGCGGAACCTTCGGTGACCGCGTAGCCGTCGCGCCCGGAGAGCACATAGGAGAGCGTCGACTTTCCCGACCCGTTCGGGCCCATGATCGCATGCACCTTTCCGGCCTCGAGCTTGAGGTCGACCCCTTTCAGGATCTGCTTGCCCTCTTCTTCAAGTTCGACGTGCAGGTTCTTGATTTCCAGCATTTTCTTACCTCATGCACAGAAAGCCGCACGCCCTCGGGCGCCGGGTTTCTTCATTCCAACACAACCGGGCCGATGCGCGAAAACCGCGCGCCGACCGGCTCCGGGGCACAGCCCCATATCTTCTTCTTTTCGAGAAATCTTCGATGGCCCGGACCGATCCGAAAGATCGTTCCGCGGCGATTTTGTCAGGCGTCCGTGACGCTCTCCGACAGCGGCAAGCGGTCCAGCGGAATGCTCTCGATGACCCCGGTCACGGCGGAGAAATCCCCGGCCATGAATTGCCCGTAGAGCTCCGGCTGCGCCTGTGCGAAGACCCAGACCAACGCCCAGATCAGTCCCAGCGACATCAGCAGCGTGACACGCTTCTGCCCGGCATTGATGTTGACATGCTTGCGCTTCTTCTTGCGCGTGTTGACAAGGACGCCCTCCGGCACCCAGGTCTTGCCTGCCTCGATACGATGGAGCCGATCCATGAATGCCTGGTCTGCCGGCATAGAGCTTCCCTTTGGTCTTGCTAACGCAAAGGTAAACTGCCGGGAAAACCGGGCGATATTGCGACGAAATTGGCACTTAAGCGAGCCTCACCGCGGTGCCCGAGGCCGAGACCATGAGCATGTTGTTGATCACCTCGTAATCGAGATCGACCCCGACCACGGCATCCGCACCAATCGCTACGGCTCGCTCCTCAAGCTCCCTGAGCGCGGTTTCACGCGCCTCGCCGAGGCTCGCCTCGTAGCTGGAGCTGCGCCCGCCGATGATGTCGGTGATGCCGGCAAAGACATCGCGGAACACATTGGCGCCAAGGATCGCCTCACCGGCGACGATGCCGCAATACTCGGTGATCTGGCGGCCCTGGATGGCCGGCGTGGTGGTCACGATCATGCCTCTTCCCCTTCCCAATAGCCCCGTCCGTCCTCGAGACGGCCAATGAAACGCAGATGCGCGTCCTGAAACCCCTTGCCCGGCGCGATTGCGAAGGCGGCGAATTTGCCGCTGTCGGGATATTCGCAGATATCCGGGTCCTGCATCGTCGAGACGGCGATGTAGCGCAGCGGCGTCGCTCCGGTATTGCGCAGCTGGTGCGCCGTCTCCGGCCCGCCCTTCGGCGCCCCGCAAACAGAGCCCGCTCGCACCGGGATCTCCTGATCGCCGAAGCGATAGACGCCCTCGCCCTCCAGGATGACGAAGAGTTCGTCATTGCCAAGATGGTTGTGGAAGGGATAAGCCCGCTTGCCCGGCCCGACCGTTGTCAGCTGCGCGCCGATTCCGGTCAGCCCGAGCGCCTTGCCAAGCGGCGCCACCGTCGCGCCAAAGCGCTCGGACCCTTCCGGACCCATTGGGAAGCCCTCGGTCTCGTCGAGATGCACAACCGGTTTGCTCATTTCTTCCTCTCATGCTCCCGCAGCACGCCCCGCGCGAAGATCGACCCACAAAACCCTGAAATCGCAGAGATAATCGCAACGTTCAGCCCCATCAGTGGCGGCAGGAGCCAATCCACGCTCACCGCGAAGATGGCGCAGAAGACCCCCGTCAGGGTCGCCGGCAAGAGAAAGTTGCGAAACATGGGTCACCTCCCGAGGGTCAAGGCGCTCGCCTCAGCCCACCGAGCCTTCCAGCGAGATCGCCACCAATTGCTGCGCTTCCAGCGCGAACTCCATCGGCAGCGCCTGCAGCACGTCCCGACAGAAGCCGTTCACGACCAGGGCCACCGCCTCTTCCTCGTCCATGCCGCGCTGGCGGCAATAGAAGAGCTGGTCGTCATCGACCTTGGAGGTGGTCGCCTCGTGCTCGGCCCGCGAGGAATTGTTCTTCACCTCGATATAGGGAACCGTATGCGCGCCACACTCACTTCCGATCAGAAGGCTGTCACATTGCGTGTAATTGCGCGATTCCTTGGCCTTGGGGTGCATCGAGACCAGCCCGCGATAGACGTTCTGCGACTTGCCCGCCGAGATCCCCTTGGAGACGATCCGCGACTTGGTGTTCTTGCCCAGATGCACCATCTTGGTGCCGGTGTCAGCCTGCTGGTGGTTGTTGGTGATGGCGATGGAATAGAACTCGCCCTGGCTCTCCTCGCCGCGCAGGATGCAGGACGGGTATTTCCAGGTGATCGCCGAGCCGGTCTCGACCTGCGTCCACATCACCTTGGAGCGGTCGCCCCGGCAATCGGCGCGCTTGGTGACGAAATTGTAGATCCCGCCCTTGCCGTTCTCGTCGCCCGGGAACCAGTTCTGGACGGTGGAGTATTTCACCTCCGCGTCTTCCATGATCACGATCTCGACCACGGCGGCGTGGAGCTGCGCCACGTCACGCTGCGGCGCCGTGCAGCCTTCGAGATAGCTCACATAGGAGCCCTTTTCGGCGATGATCAGCGTGCGCTCGAACTGGCCGGTATTCTCCGCGTTGATGCGGAAATAGGTCGACAGTTCCATCGGGCAGCGAACGCCCTCGGGCACGTAGACGAAGGAGCCGTCCGAGAAGACCGCCGAGTTCAGCGTCGCATAGAAATTGTCCGTCGTCGGCACCACGGAGGCGAGATATTTCTTCACCAGTTCGGGATGCTCGATGATCGCTTCAGAGATCGAGCAGAAGATGACGCCGGCCTGGGCCAGCTCCTTCTTGAAGGTCGTGCCGACGGAAACGGAATCGAACACCGCGTCCACGGCCACCTTGCGGCCCTCTTGCGGGGTCTCGCCCACGCCCTCGACACCGGCGAGAATCGCCTGCTCCTTGAGCGGGATGCCGAGCTTGGCATAGGTCTCCAGCAGCTTCGGATCGACCTCGTCGAGCGATTTCGGCTTTTCCTTCATCGAAGCCGGGCGGGCGTAGTAATACTGGTCTTGGTAGTCGATCTCAGGGATCTTGAGCATCGCCCAGTCCGGCATCTCCATCTGCTTCCAGCGGCGGAAGGCATCGAGGCGCCACTCGAGCATCCACTCGGGCTCCTCGTTGCGCTCGGAGATCAGCCGGACGATATCCTCGTTCAGCCCCTTCGGCGCGCGCTCTTCCTCGATCTCGGTTTCCCAGCCGTATTTATAGGCGCCCATATTGTGAACGGTCTCGACAGTCTCCCGATCGACACCTTCCCGGACTTCCAGCTCTTCCTCGACAACCGTCATCTCAGATCCATTTCCTGTCTCGGGCAGGCAACGCCGCCCGGGCGGGTCAGCCCGCCTTCGCCTTCATTTTTTCATACTGCGCGCTCCACCTTTCAGCGAAGCGCAGCAGCTCGTCTTCCGTCGTCGCAGGCCCGATGGAGATGCGCAGCGCGCATCCCGCCGCAGCCTCGTCAAATCCCATCGCGCCCAGCACCCGGCTCGCCTTGACCTTGCCCGAAGAACAGGCCGAGCCCGCCGAAACGGCAAAGCCCGCAAGGTCCATCTGCATCACCTGGGTCTCGCCGCGCCAGCCGGGCACGACCGCACAGGTCGTGTTGGGGAGTCGCGGCCCCGATTTCCCGACAAAAATAATCTCTTTTGCCGAAGATACCAGTGCTTTTTCTAGAATTGTTCTAAGTTTCTCCACCCGCTCCCAAACGCCCTCATCGAGGTCGCGCTGCGCCGCGGCCGCCGCCGCACCGAAACCGGCGATCCCGATGAGGTTTTCGGTGCCGGAGCGCCGTCCCATCTCCTGTCCGCCGCCCTTGATGCGCGACGCAACGTCAAGCCCGCGCCGCAGCACAAGCGCGCCGATTCCCTTTGGGCCGCCCAGTTTGTGGGCGGAAATCAGCGCCATGTCGCAGCCGGACCAGTCGAAGGCGACGGGGATCTTGCCGAAGGCCTGGGTCATGTCGGAGACGGCCAATCCCTGCGGCAGGCTCTGGATCACGCCGGTCTCGGAATTGGCGAGCTGGAGCGTCGAGCGCGCGGGGTCGGCGACGCTGACCTGTCCGGATGGGTCGACCGGCAGGCTCTCCTCGATCCATTCCCGGACCGCATCATGCTCGATACCGCTGCCAAGGATCCCGCGCCCGGCCAGCGCCAGCGCAGCGGCTTCCGTGGCGCCGGAGGTGAAGACGATATCGGCGGCCTGCGCTCCGAGCGCTTCGGCCACCTGCCCCCGCGCCCGCTCGATCACCCCTTTCGCGGCGCGTCCTTCGGCATGGACCGAGGACGGGTTTCCCACGAGATCCATGGCCGCGACCATCGCCGCCTTCGCCTCCGGGCGCAGCGGCGCCGTGGCGTTCCAATCGAGATAACTCCGTTTCATGTACCTCTTCCGACAGGGTTGCCTTGCGCATCCTGCGCAAGGCGGTGGGGGGCGGGGGCGCCCGCGCAGCGGGCGCCCCCGCCCCCGTCGCGCCGCCGCCAGGCGGCGCAACATGGGTCAGCTATGGTCGTCTTCGACCTGGAACAGCGACGGGACGGCGGGACAGGGCGCGAGATCATTGCCCACCACATCCGAGAGCCGCGACTGGTGCAGATAGACATAGACATGCGCCGAGAGCCCTTCCCAGAGCCGGTTGTTGAGCGACTGCGCCCGGCTACCCGAGACGCCGCCCTTGGCGCCGGCTCCGGTATGAAGCGCGCTCACCGTCTCGTCCACGGCCTCCAGCACTTCCGAGATCCGGATCTGCTCCGGCGCCCGGCCCAGCCGATAGCCGCCCCCCGGCCCGCGCACCGATTCCACCAGCCCCGCCCGGCGCAGCTTGACGAAGAGCTGCTCGAGATAGGGCAGCGAGATATCCTGCCGTTCGGAAATCTCCGCCAGCGTCACCAGCGCATCCGCCGGCGCCAGCGCCAGGTCGGTCAGCGCCACCATCGCATAGCGTCCTTTGGTGCTCAGTTTCATCGCCCAACCTCCCGCAAAACTTGACGCCACCGGCAGGGAGGCTTAACTGCCTCGAGCCGTGCATGTAACGCAGTGGCATTCATTGACGATCTAGATTGCCTGACCGAAAGGGTCAACAGCCCCGGCCCAGGCCCGCGACAAGGAAAAAGGCAAACATGCCCGAGGTGATCTTTCCCGGACCCGAAGGGCGGCTTGAAGGCCGCTATCACCCGCAAAAGGAAAAGGACGCCCCTATCGCGATCATCCTGCATCCGCATCCCCAATTCGGCGGCACGATGAACAACAAGGTCGTCTACAACCTGCATTACACTTTCTACAACATGGGCTTCACCGTGTTGCGCTTCAATTTCCGCGGTGTCGGCCGAAGCCAGGGCGAATATGACCAGGGCATCGGAGAGCTGTCGGATGCGGCTTCCGCACTCGACTACCTGCAGTCGATGAACCAGAACGCCAAGCATTGCTGGGTTGCCGGCTTCTCCTTCGGCGCCTGGATCGGCATGCAGCTCCTGATGCGCCGTCCGGAGATCACCGGCTTCATCTCGGTCTCGCCGCCGGCGAACATGTATGACTTCTCCTTCCTCGCCCCCTGCCCCTCCTCGGGCCTGATCATCAACGGCGCCTCGGATCGTGTCGCGCCGCCGAAGGACACGCAGACCCTTGTCGGCAAGTTGCATGAGCAGAAGGGCATCACCATCACCCATGAAGAAGTGCCCGGCGCCGGCCATTTCTTCGAGGAACCGCACATGCAGCCGATGCTGAAAAGCGTCGAGACCTATGTGCGCCGTCGCCTTACCGAAAACACGCGCTGAGACCGGGGATGGGTGTTCTCGAAGATCTCGCCGACAGGCTGGCGAAAGATGCCCTCGACGCTTCGGAGGAACTGAACGACGAGGGTATTCTCACCGAGGTCGCCAAACAGCTCGGGGCGACCTCGACCACGATGGAGGAGACCTATCTCACCTCCATCCGCATCCGGCTGTCCGAGCGGCGCGCCCGGCGGTTCCTTGAGAGCACACTCCGCAAGGCCAAGGACCCTTCTTAGACAGCTGATGTCCTCGATCCATGCCGGTCGCGGCCACCCGAAGCGGGGTGGCCTCGCGTTCTTTCTGGTATTTGGTCCCGCTCCTTCCTTGGCGGATATCGAGGTCGAGAAAGGCTATTCCTTCAGCTACGCGCCCTATGCGGTCATGGACACGGCCTGCATCAACGCATTGAAGCCGCGGATTGCCACAGAATTCGATGCGGTCGAAGCAATCCACCTCGCCTTCCCGTTCCTCTATCAGTCCGATACCGCCGGGATCTGGCTCGCGATCTATGAGGGCGCTGTGTTCGAAAGCGGCGAAGGCGAGCGCGCCGGAACCTTTGTCTGTGTCTATCCCGATGCCGGGCTCAGCGCCTCGGACATTGTGGTGACCTTCGAACGCAAACCGCACGCCCCCGGCAAGCGAGCCCTTCCAATGCCCGGCAAGGGCCTTTCAATCACCGGTATTTCCGGCGACGGGTTTTCAGCGCGCGAGGGATCACACGGCGCTTTCGGACGAGTGCATCGATTGCATGACCCGCGGGCCCTTCGATCGGATCGCAAGAAGATGCGCGAAACGGAACGCGTTCCTCGGCAAGCAATCGCAAAAAAGCGAGCACTGCGGCCCTGTGCCTGCTCTTCGATGCCAGGCTGCACGACCAGATTGGCATCACCATCGCCCATGAGAAAATGCCCGGCGCAAGGCACTCCATCGAAGAGGCGCAGATGCAACCGATGCCGGGCAACGGCGCGCGCCATATGCGCCGCCGCCGCACCTATAGCACGCGCCGAGATCGGGGATGGGTATTCTCGAATGACGCGCCGACCCGCTGGCCAAAGATGCCATCGACGCTTCCGAGATACTGAAGGACGAAGGTCTTCTCAACGAGGTCGCCAAACAGCTCCTGGCGAGCGCGACCGCGATAGAACGGACCTGTCTCACCTCGAACCGTGTCTCACCACCATCCGCATAGAGTCCCGGTCCGGTTGACGCTGAACGGGCGGACATCCGGCGCCAGCCCCCTGCCCGGACGCCGACCGCGAGCCTGCGGCCTCGCGCCCGGCATCGCGTCACGCCGGCTGAAAGGCCCAGCTTTCGAAGCTCCCGTCCCGCCCGAAACGGACCACCTGCCCGGCCGGGACCTCCTGCCAACCGCTCTCGTCCACTTCCAGCGGCTCGGAGACAACGGCGAACCCGGCCCGGGTCTCGGAGTAGCGATAGAACAGCGTCGGCGCGGTCTCATCCGAGGAGTAGCGCACCGCATAGAGCGACTGCCCATCGCCATAGGCCGCCGAAAAGCGCATATGCGGGCCTTCGCCATACGCCCGCGACAGCGCCTCCAGCCGCCCGACAGCCCGTTCCATCGCCGCGACCGGCGCCTCTTCCAGCCCCTCGGCCAGGGCCAGAAGGAACAGCACCTCGCTGTCGGTCGCGCCCTTGCGATGGGCATAAAGCGCGTCCGGGATGAGCATGTCCGCCTGTTTGCGGAAGCCCTCGAACCCGCCAACCTGGCCGTTATGCATGAAGCTCCAGCGGCCCACGGCGAAGGGGTGGCAGTTGTTGCGGCTGGTGGCGGTTCCGGTCGAGGCGCGGACATGGGCGAGGAAGAGCCCGGATCGCACCTGCTCGCAGATCGCCCGCAGGTTCGGATCCGACCAGGCGGGATAGATGTCGCGATACAGCCCCGGCTCAGGGCGCGCGTCATACCAGGCCAGCCCGAAACCGTCGCCATTGGTCTGGGTCGGGCATTTGGCCGCCTCCAGGCTCTGGGCAACAAGCGAATGGCCCGGCCGGCTCACGACTTCCTCAAGGAAGATCTCGGGGCCCGCATAGGCTGCCCAACGACACATCGGCGCTCTCCCGTCTGGCGTTCATCCTCCCAGCCAATAGCGGGGAACGCGGGCAAAGGGCAGTGCGGCACGGACGCGCCCACTCTCCGACGCGGGGGAAGCCGGGCAGGAAGCGGTTGAGATGGCGGGCCGCGCACGCTATCGGCAATGGGGGTAGCGAAAGGATATCGCATGGAACGGGTCGAACTCAGCGTGGGGCTGGAACTCAGCCGCATTGTCTATGGCATGTGGCGGCTCAGCGACGATACCGACACCTCGCCGGCCCGTGTGCAGGCCAAGATCGAGACCTGCCTCGAGCAGGGTATCACCTCCTTCGACCTGGCCGATATCTATGGCGGCTACAAGACCGAGGGTCTGCTCGGAAAGGCGTTGAAGGACGCGCCGGCGCTGCGGACGACAATGGAGATCGTGACCAAGTGCGATATCGTCGCGCCGATCGGCAAGTTTTCCGACCGCAGCGTGAAATATTACGACACTTCGCCGGCCCATATCTCCACCTCCATCGACCGCTCCCTGCGCAAGATGCATATCGAGCGGATCGATCTCTTCCTGCTGCACCGTCCGGACCCGTTGATGGATCCGTTCGAGACCGGGCGGGCGCTGGACGAGGCCGTTGCCGCGGGCAAGATCCGCGCCGTTGGCGTGTCGAATTTCCTGCCGCATGACTGGGAGCTGCTGCAGGCGGCGATGGACACGCGGCTGGCGACCAACCAGATCGAGATCTCGCTGCTGGCGCATGACCCGCTGACCAATGGCGAGCTGGCCTTCCTTCAGCGCAACGGCGTCGCCCCGATGGCCTGGTCGCCGCTGGGCGGCGGCGCGCTGCTCTCCTCCGGGCACAGCCGGATGAACGAGGAGCTGCACCGGGTGGCCGAGCGCGACGGGGTCGAGGCGATGGCTGTGGCCGTCGCCTGGCTGCTGGCGCATCCGGCCTGCATCCTGCCGGTGATCGGCACCAACAAGCTGGAGCGCATTCGCAAGATCCCCGACGCATTCAAGGTCAACATGGACCGCGAGACGTGGTACGCGCTCTATACCGCCGCCCTTGGCCACGAAGTGCCCTGAGACGCGCCAAAACCAGACGGACAAGTGAGATGGATTCCGAGAGTTTCTCCCCCGGCCCCGGCCGCGAACGCGCCCTGCGCACCGCGCTTGGCGCCTTTGCCACCGGGGTCACGGTCGTGACCTGTCGCGGCCCGGATGGCCCGCTGGGGTTCACCGCCAACAGCTTCACCTCGGTCTCGCTCGACCCGGCGCTGGTGCTGTGGTGCCCGGCGATCCTGTCGCCGCGCCATGACGCCTTCGTCGCCGCGCCGCATTTCTCGATCCATGTGCTGGAGGCCAGCCAGCTCGCCGTCTCGCAGCGCTTCGCCGAGCAGGCGGAGGATTTCGACGGCATCGACCATGTGGATTCCGACAGCGGTGTGCCGCTGCTCGAAGGCTGCCTCACCCGGCTCGACTGCCGCCATTTCGCCGCCCATGGCGCCGGCGATCACACGATCGTGCTTGGCCAGATCGACCATGTCACCCACCACCCCGGCGCGCCGCTGCTCTTTGCGCTCGGCGCCTATGGGAAACTGACCGGGTTGTAGCGGCAGGCGCCGTTTGCCGCGGTCGAGCGGCGCGCTGACGGGCATGGGCTCAAGCGCGCAGGCCACCAGTCCGGCCCCTGCCCGCGCCCCGGCCGGATGGCCCGTGCCCGGTTCCCGTTGCGTCATGTTGCATCCGAAGCGCGTGGCCCCCATGTGATCCCTCGTCCAGACATCCCGAACGGACCCCAGCCACCCGAGGGTTACGCGACTTAGACCTATTCTCATTCTGCAATGCAGCATCCCGGTTTCGCCCGCATGGGCGTCGCTTTCGAGAAAAGAGCACGCTGGAACGCCTTGTTTACCTGCTCCGTTGCAAAAGCGTCGCCGAGACTGGCGTCGATTTGAGGATGCCTTTCACGGGGCTTGCGCCATTGCAGCGCCTCGTCAATAACCGCAGTGAAGAATTCCGTGCCGCCCCTCCCCTCCCGCGGCCAAGACGAGGTACGCCGAACATGACTTCCGCCGATATGAAAGACGCCATTCTCCATCACCTGACCTACACGCAGGGCAAGGACGCCGCTCATGCGCAGATCTATGACTGGCGCATGGCCCTTTCCTATGCCGTGCGCGACAAGATCGTCGATCGCTGGTTCGAGGCGACGCGCCGCGCCTATGCGGAGCAGCGCAAGCGGGTCTATTACCTGTCGCTCGAATTCCTGATCGGCCGACTCCTGAAGGATGCCGTGGTCAACATGCGCCTCGAGGAGGCGGTCACCGACGCGCTGCGCCAGCTTGGCGTGCCCTGGGACGAGATCATCGAAGACGAGCCGGATGCCGCGCTCGGCAATGGCGGCCTTGGTCGCCTGGCCGCCTGTTTCATGGAGAGCCAGGCCACGCTGGGCCTGCCGGCGATGGGCTATGGCATCCGCTACGAGAACGGCCTCTTCCGCCAGAGCTTCGAGGATGGCCGCCAGGTCGAGGAGCCGGAAGACTGGCTGAGCCAGACCCATGCCTGGGAATTCGTACGCCCTGAGGTCTCGATCGATATCGGCTTCGGCGGCCATGTGCAGGAGATCGGCAGCCGCGCCAACTGGTACCCCTCCGAGATGCTGATCGCCATGGCGCATGACACGCCGGTCATCGGCTGGAAGGGCCGCTGGGGCAACACGCTGCGGCTCTGGGAAGGCCGGCCGATGCATGGTTTCGACCTCGCCCGCTTCAACCGCGGCGAATATGCCGCCGCCGCCGAGCCGGAGGCGCTGGCGCGCACGCTCTCGCGCGTGCTCTACCCGGACGATCACACCGACCAGGGCAAGGAGCTGCGCCTCAAGCAGGAATTCTTCCACACCGCCGCCTCGCTCCGGGACATCATTCGCCGCTTCGAGAGCGAGTATGACGATCTGCGCCTGCTGCCCAAGAAGGCCGCGATCCAGATCAACGACACCCACCCGGCGATTGCCGGCCCCGAGCTTGTCCGCATTCTGCATGACGAGCGCGGCATCGATTTCGAAGAGGCCGTGGGCATTGCGCGCAACACGATCTCCTACACCAACCACACGCTGCTGCCGGAAGCGCTGGAGACCTGGGGCGAAGCCCGCATGGGTCGCCTGCTGCCGCGCCACATGCAGCTCATCGACCGGATCGACGACCTGCACCGCCGCGAGACCGGCACCGACCATGTCAACGCCCACCAGCACGGCAAGGTCCATATGGGCACGCTGGGCTTCATCATGGCGCACAAGGTCAACGGCGTGGCAGCACTCCATACCGAGCTGCAGAAGACCACCGTCTTCAAGGAGCTGCACGAGCTGCACCCGGACCGCATCGTCAACCAGACCAATGGCGTCACGCCGCGCCGCTGGCTGCTGTCCTGCAACCCGCGCCTGGCCGGGCTCATCACCGAGACGATCGGCGACAGCTGGGTCGATCACGCCGAGGAGCTGAAGGGCCTGGAGCCCTCCGCGCAGGATGCCGGCTGGGTGGAGAAATTCGCCGCCGCAAAGCGCGCCAACAAGGTCGACCTGTCGAACTGGGTCGCCGAGACGCTGGAAATCGGTCTCGACCCGGATGCCATCTTCGATATCCAGGTCAAGCGGATCCACGAATACAAGCGCCAGCACATGAACCTGCTGGAGACCATCGCCCATTGGCTGGAGATCCGCGACAACCCGAATGCCGGCTGGGTGCCGCGGGTGAAGATCTTCGGCGGCAAGGCCTTCCCGAACTACACCTATGCCAAGGAAATGGTGCGCCTGGCCAATGACATGGCCAGGATGATGAACAGCGATCCGCTGACCTCGCGCTATCTCAAGGTCGTGTTCCCGCCGAACTACAACGTGTCGCTCGCCGAGCGCCTGATCCCGGCCGCCGATCTCTCCGAGCAGATCTCGACCGCGGGCAAGGAAGCTTCCGGCACCGGCAACATGAAGTTCTCGCTCAACGGTGCGCTGACCATTGGCACGCTGGACGGCGCCAATGTGGAGATTCGCGACCTGGTGGGGCCGGAGAATTTCTTCCTCTTCGGCATGACCGCCGATGAAGTGATGGAACGCCGCGCCGAGGGTGGCCATGCCGCCCGCGCCATCGCCGACGATCCGCGCCTCGCCCGCGCGCTCGATGCAATCCGCTCGGGACGCTTCAGCCCCGACGAGCCCGGCCGCTATCACATGATCACGGATAACCTGAGCCATCACGACTATTTCATGGTCTGCTCGGACTTCTCCGATTACTGGCGCGCGCAGCGCGAGGTCGACGCAGCCTTCCAGGACAAGGCGAACTGGATGCGCATGGCGGTGCTCAACACCGCACGCACCGGCTGGTTCAGCTCGGACCGCACCATTCGCGGTTACATGAAGGATATCTGGGACGTGGAGGCTGCGCCGCTGGTCGATCTCGCCGCAGAATGAAATTCCCCGCTTGCGGATGGGGTGTACAGGAGTAGCTTGAAGTCATGACCGATACCCCAGCCAAATACCCGCAATTGCCGCTGAGCCCCGACACGGCCCAGCAGATCGCCGCAGGCGCCCTGAGAGACCCGTTCTCCATTCTCGGCCCGCACGAGGCCGAGGATGGCAGCGTCTGGGTCACGGTGTTCGACCCGGGCGCGGTCCACATGACGGTGATCACCGAGCATGAGGAATTCCCGCTCTACCATTTCGACGGGGTGCCCGGCGTGTTCTGCGGCCAGCTGGACGGGCGGGTCCATTACCGCCTGCGCGGCATGAATGCCAATGACGAGACCTGGGAGAACGAGGATCCCTATCGTTTCGGCCCGGTGATCGGCGAGATGGACGAATACCTGCTCGCCGAGGGCACCCATCAGCGCATCTGGCAGGTGCTTGGCGCGCATGTGATGGAGCATGAAGGGGTTCAGGGCACGCATTTCGCGGTCTGGGCGCCAAATGCGCAGCGGGTGTCGGTGATCTGCGACTACAATTCCTGGGACGGGCGTCGCAACCCGATGCGACTGCGTGGGGCGACCGGTGTCTGGGAGATCTTCCTGCCCGCGATCGGCGAAGGCGCTCCGTACAAATACGAAATCATCGGCGCGCAGGGCCAGCTCATGGCCGCCAAGGCGGACCCGGTCGGCTTCGGCTCCGAGCACCCGCCGGCAACGGCGAGCGTGGTGCGCGACATTTCCGGCTATGGCTGGGACGACGATGGCTGGATGCATCACCGGCGCGAGAAGAACGCGCATGATGCACCGATGTCGATCTACGAAGTGCATCTGGGCAGCTGGAAGCGCAAGGTCGACGAGGGCAATCGCCCGCTCTCCTATCAGGAAGCCGCGGTCGAGCTTGTCGATTACGCCAAGGATATGGGCTTCACCCACCTGGAATTCCTGCCCATCAGCGAATTCCCCTTCGACGGCTCCTGGGGCTACCAGCCGATCGGGCTGTTCGCGCCGACCGTGCGCCACGGCCCGCCGCATGAATTCCGCGATCTCGTGGAAGCGGCGCACCAGGCGGGTCTGGGCGTCATCCTCGACTGGGTGCCGGGCCATTTCCCGACCGATATCCACGGGCTGGGCCAGTTCGACGGCACCTCGCTCTATGAGCATGCCGACCCGAAAGAGGGCTTCCACCAGGACTGGAACACCCTGATCTACAATTTCGGCCGCACCGAAGTTGCCAATTTCCTGATTTCCAACGCGCTGTACTGGCTGGAGGAATATCACGTCGACGGGCTCAGGGTCGATGCCGTGGCCTCGATGCTCTATCGCGACTACAGCCGCGAAGACGGCGAGTGGATCCCCAACAAGGATGGCGGGCGCGAGAATCTCGAAGCCATCGACCTGCTGCAGCGGACCAACACGATCTGCTATGGCGAAGTGCCGGGCATCATGACGGCGGCCGAAGAGAGCACCTCCTTCCCCGGCGTCTCCAAGCCGGTGGATTCGGGCGGGCTCGGCTTCGGCTTCAAGTGGAACATGGGCTGGATGAACGACACGCTGGATTACATCTCGCGCGATCCGATCCACCGCCGGCATCATCACCACCAGATGACCTTCGGCATCCACTATGCCTTCAGCGAGAATTTCATCCTGCCGATCAGCCATGACGAGGTCGTGCATGGCAAGGGCTCGATGATCGGCAAGATGCCGGGGCTGGAGGGCGAGAAATTCGCCAATCTGCGCGCCTATTACGGTTTCATGTGGGGCCATCCGGGCAAGAAGCTGCTCTTCATGGGCAACGAGATCGCCCAGTGGTCGGAATGGAACAACAACGACCAGCTCGATTGGGCGGCGACCGAATACTACACCCATGGCGGGGTGCAGAAGCTCGTCCGCGATCTGAACTTCACCTATCGCGAGACGCCGGGCCTTTACCGGAAGGATTGTGAGCCGGGCGGGTTCGAATGGCTCGAAGCCAATGACATGGACAATTCCGTCTATGCCTGGATCCGCCGCGGCGGCGCGGAGGACGCGGAGGTCGTGGTTGCCAGCAACTTCACGCCGCTTGAACGGTTCGGCTATCGCATCGGGCTTCCGGCCGAGGGCAAGTGGCGGATGGCGATCAACACCGACGCCAAGGAATATGGTGGCGAGGGCCGGGGCGACATGAACGGCGTCACGGCGGAGGAGACACCATGGCACGGGCAGGATTTCTCTGCGCCCGTAACCTTGCCGCCGCTTTCAACCGTCATTCTGGTGCGCGAAAGCGACTGACGACAGGACCATCAGGAGGAGAACCACCCCATGCCGAACTCTCACTTGAGACTTTCCTCGAGGGCGATGGCCTTCGTTCTGGCCGGCGGCCGCGGCAGCCGACTGAAAGAGCTGACCGACACCCGCGCCAAGCCCGCCGTCTATTTCGGCGGCAAGGTGCGGATCATCGATTTCGCACTGTCCAACGCGCTGAATTCCGGCATTCGGAAGATGGCGATCGCCACGCAATACAAGGCGCATTCGCTGATCCGCCATTGCCAGCGCGGCTGGGGCTTCTTCCGCGCCGAGCGGAACGAGTTCCTCGACATCCTGCCCGCCTCGCAGCGGATGGGCGGCGAGAACTGGTATGTCGGCACCGCCGACGCCGTGCACCAGAATATCGACATCATCGACAGCTATCACGTGGATTACCTCGTCGTGCTCGCGGGCGACCATATCTACAAGATGGATTACGAGATGATGCTCGAGCAGCATGTCAACGAGGGCGCGGATGTGACCATCGGCTGCCTGACCGTGCCGCGCGAAGAGGCTTCGGCCTTCGGTGTCATGGATGTGGATGCGACCTCCCGGATCATCGACTTCATGGAGAAACCCGAGGACCCGCCGGGGACGCCGGACGATCCGAACGTGACCCTGGCTTCGATGGGCATCTATGTCTTCAGCTGGAAATTCCTGCGCGAGCTGCTGCTCGAGGACGCCAAGGACACCAACTCCAGCCATGATTTCGGCCATGACCTGATCCCGCATATCGTCAAGAACGGCAAGGCGGTGGCGCATCGCTTCTCCGACAGCTGCGTCAAGTCCGACCCCAACGCCCCGGCCTATTGGCGCGACGTGGGGACGGTCGATGCGTTCTGGAAGGCCAATATCGACTTGACCGATTTCACCCCGGAGCTCAATCTCTGGGACCAGGACTGGCCGATCTGGACCTATTCGGAATCGGTGCCACCGGCGAAGTTCATCCATGACGAGGAAAACCGGCGCGGCATGGCCATTTCCTCCATGATCTCGGGCGGATGCATCGTCTCCGGTACGGAGATCCGCAATTCGCTGCTCGGCACGATGGTAAACACCAACTCCTACGCGGTGCTCGACCATTCGGTTGTCCTGCCTTACGCGTCCGTTGCCCGGCATGCGCGGCTCACCAATGCAGTGATCGACCGTGGCGTGTCCATTCCCGAAGGACTGATCGTGGGCGAAGATCCCACGGAAGACGCGAAGTGGTTCCGCGTTTCCGAGAAAGGGATCACCCTGATCACCCAGGACATGCTCGACAGAAGGGAAGCCGCGCTCTCATGAAAGTCCTCTCCGTTGCCTCGGAAATCGCCCCGCTGATCAAGACGGGCGGGCTGGCCGATGTTGCCGGCGCATTGCCCGCCGCCCTCAAGGGGGTTGGCGTGGACATGCGCACGCTGGTGCCGGGCTATCCCAAGATCCTCAAGGCGCTTGGCGAGGGACGGCAGGTGATGACGGATGGGGACCTCTTCGGAGGTCCCGTCCAGGTCCTGTACGGGACGATCGGCGATCTTGAACTCTATGTGCTTGACGCCGAACATCTTTTCTATCGCGACGGTGGCCCCTACGCGGCACCGGACGGCTTCGACTGGTGGGACAACTCCGAACGCTTCGCCGCGCTGTGCTGGATCGGCGCGCGGCTGGCCAATGAAGGCCAGATCCACGGCTGGAAGCCCGATATCGTCCATGCCCATGACTGGCAGGGCGGGCTGACGCCGGTCTACATGCAGCGGCTTGGCGCCGCGCATACGGTCGGCTCGGTGATGACGATCCACAACATCGCCTTCACCGGATCCGCCGGCCCGGAAATGGTCCACCGGCTGCGCCTGCCGATGGAAGGCTACAATGCCGGCGGGTTCGAGTTTTTTGGCCGGATCTCGGCGCTGAAGGCCGGCATCGCCTATGCCGACAAGGTCAACACCGTCTCGCCGACCTATGCCGAGGAGCTCAAGACGCCCGAATTCGGCATGGGATTCGATGGCACGCTGGGCTTCAAGGGCGCGAATTTCACCGGCATTCTCAACGGGATCGACACCGATTACTGGAATCCGGAGACGGATGCCCATATCGAGGGCTACAAGGTCCTGCGCGGCAAGGCCAAAGCCCGTGCGGCGCTCTGCGAGGAGATGCGGCTGGACCCGGACGGCGGCCCGCTCTGCGTCGTCGTCTCGCGGCTGACAGACCAGAAGGGGATGGACCTGCTGCTGCACGCCCTGCCCCGGCTGATCGAGCGCGGCGGCAAGCTCTGCCTGCTCGGCTCCGGCGATCCCTGGTTCGAAGAAAAGTTCCTCGAAGCGGCGGTCGAGAATCCCGGCCAGGTCGCGGTGCGGATCGGTTATGACGAGCCGCTCAGCCACCGGATCATCGCCGGCGGCGATGCGATCCTCGTGCCGTCGAGATTCGAGCCCTGCGGGCTGACCCAGCTTTACGGGCTGCGATATGGCACGGTTCCGGTCGTGGCGAAGACCGGCGGGCTGGCCGATACGATCATTCCGTTGACGGTGGCGACGAAGATTGGCAAGGTCGCGACCGGTCTCCATCATGAACCCGGTTCGCAAGAAGCGCTGGTGGCCGCGATCGACACGTTGTGCGACGTCTGGGCCGAGCCGAAACTCTACCAGACATTGCAGCGCAACGGAATGAAACACCCCGTCGGATGGGAGGTCTCGGCGGCCGAATATGCGGCACTCTACAAGGCTGCGGCGAGGACCTCGTGAGACACCCGGAATTCGTGATTTCGGCCGGCCGCCCGGCACCGCTCGGCGCGACCTTTGATGGCGACGGCGTGAATTTCGCCGTCTTCTCTCAACATGCGACCGCGATGGAGGTCTGCCTGTTCTCTTCGGACGGCAAGACCGAGACCCAGCGGCTGCGGCTGCCGGAGCGCGATGGCGATGTCTGGTACGGCTATATTTCCGGCCTGCGCCCGGGCCAGTTCTATGGCCTGCGCGCCCATGGCCCCTACCGGCCCGACGAGGGGCATCGGTTCAACCCCAACAAGCTTCTGCTGGACCCCTATGCCAAGCGTCTGACCGGCAAGCCGGTCTGGCATGATGCGTTGATGGGCTACCAGATCGGCTCCAATGCGCGCGATCTCTCCTTCGACACCCGTGACAGCGCCCCCTACATGCCGCGCTGCGTGGTCGAGGACACGGCCTTTTCCTGGGGCTATGACAACCATCCGCGCACGCCGATCGCCGACACGATCATCTACGAGGCCCATGTGAAAGGGCTGACCCAGATGCATCCGGATGTGGCGCCGGAAGGCTGTTTCCTCGGTCTGGCGACGGATACGATGCTGGACTATTTCAACAAGCTCGGCATCACCGCGATCGAGCTCTTGCCAGTTCAGAGCTTCCTGACCGACCGGTTCCTCTTCGACAAGGGGTTGGAGAATTACTGGGGATACCAGACGCTTGGCTTCTTCGCGCCCGATCCGCGCTATCTCTCCGAGGGCAAGATCAGCGAGTTCCAGCAGATGGTCGCGCGGCTGCACCATGCCGGGATCGAGGTCATTCTCGACGTGGTCTACAACCACACCTGCGAGGGCAACGAACTGGGGCCGACGCTGAGCTTCCGCGGCCTCGACAACCGCTCTTATTACCGCCTGATCCAGGACAAGCGCTACTACATCAACGATACCGGCACCGGCAACACGCTCAACCTCGATCACCCTATGGTCTTGCGCATGGTGATGGACAGCCTGCGCTACTGGGTGCAGGTCATGCATGTGGACGGCTTCCGCTTCGACCTCTGCTCGACGCTGGGGCGCACGGATTACGGCTTCGACGCCGGCGCGAGCTTCTTCGACGCGATCCGCCAGGACCCGGTGCTGACGCAGGTCAAGCTGATTGCGGAGCCTTGGGATGTCGGCCCCGGCGGCTACCGGCTCGGCGGCTTCCCCGCCCCCTTCCTCGAGTGGAACGACCGTTTCCGCGACGGCATTCGCCGCTTCTGGCGCGGCGATGCCGGCCGCGCGCCCGATCTTGCCGGCCGTCTGACCGGCTCGGCCGCCGAATTCGACCATTCGGGACGCCCGGCCACGGCCTCGGTCAACCTGATCACCGCGCATGACGGTTTCACCCTGCAGGACACTGTCAGCTATAACGGCAAGCACAACCTGGCCAATGGCGAGGACAATCGCGACGGCCATTCGGAGAACTATTCCGACAATTTCGGCTGGGAAGGCCCGACCGACGATCCGAAAGTCGTCGAGGCGCGCAACCGCCGCAAACGGGCGATGATCGCCACGCTGATGATGAGCCAGGGCACGCCGATGCTGCTGGCCGGCGACGAGCTGTCCAACAGCCAGAACGGCAACAACAACGCCTATGCGCAGGACAACGAAACCTCCTGGATCGACTGGGAAAATGCCGACATGGAGATGATGGAGTTCACGGCGGAGATGATCCGTTTCCGCCGCGAACACCCGATCCTGCGCCAGAAGGTCTTCCTGCACAGCCGCGAACGCCGCATCGACGGGCGCGAGGACCTGTTCTGGTGGCGCCCCGATGGCAAGCCGATGACAACGCCGGACTGGGTCGATCCGGGGCTGAAGCTGGTCTGTGTCGAGATGCGCACGGCCTCCGGCACACCGATTTACGCGGCCACCGAGAACGCGGTATTCGCTGTCTTCAATGCGGGCGGCGCGTCGAAGGTGCAGCTGCCCAATCCGCCCAAGGATACACGCTGGATCTGGTCCATCGACACGGCAGAGCCCGGTCGCGGAGAGCGTCCGGTGAGAAAGCTGGAGGTCAGTGTGGAAGCACAGACGGTCGCGATTTTCGTACTGGAATCTGCAAAATGAGTGGGGCGCTGCGCGAACTCGCCCATCTTGCCGGAATATACGACGATTACTGGGACCAGAAGGGCACCCTCCGGGCGACCGGCGCCGCGACCGATATCGCGTTGCTGGAGGCGATGGGATTTGCGGTTGGCAGCGAGGAAGAGATCGCGGCGACGCTGGCACGGCTGCAGGACGAAGCGGCCCGGCGCGCCCTGCCCCGCTGGCTGATCCTCGAGCCGGGCACCGAATCCCGCGCGGCGCTCCAGGCGCCTGCGGAGGCGATCCGCCTGATCCGGGAGAGCGGTGAGACAGAGATATTGCCGGTTGGGCCCGATCCGGTCCTGCCGGCCGGCACGGAGGTGACCTTGCCACCGCTGCCGGTGGGCATCCATGTGCTCTCGATCGATGGCGAGGAGACGACGTTACTGGTCGCGCCGCCGCGCATCGAGCTGCCGCCGCCGGGCTGGGGCGTGACATTGCCGCTCTACGGGCTGCGCAGCGCCGAAGAAGGCGGTCTGGGCGATTACGACGACCTGAAACAGGCGGTCACGGCGCTCGGCCGGGCCGGCGCGAGCTTTGTCGGGCTGAACCCGGTCCATGCCGGTTTCCCGACCGACAAGAACGCCTTCAGCCCCTATTCGCCGGCGCATCGGCGCCGCCTGGCGACTATGCATATCGGGCTGGGCGCGGCGCGGCCGAACGGTGGCGGCGAGTTGATCGACTATCCCACGATCGTTCCGGCGCATCGGGCTGCGCTCGAAACAGCCTTCGACAGTTTTGAGGCCGAAGGCGGAGATCCCGCTTTCGACGCCTGGCTGGAGGCCGAGGGCGGTTCCCTGGAACGGTTTGCCACCCACCAGGCGCTGTCCGACCTGCACGGCCCCTATTGGCTGCATTGGGACACGACGCTGCGGGACGCGTTCTCGCCGACCGTGGTTGCCTTTCGAGAGGCAAATACGCGCGCGATCCGCTTTCATTCCTGGCTGCAATGGACGGCCGAACGGCAGCTTGCCGCTGTCTCCGAGGCGGCCGAGGCAGAGGGGATGCGCTACGGGCTCTATCTCGATCTCGCCGTCGGCACCCACCCGCATGGGGCGGAGACCTGGTCCGACGGGGCGGTCTTCGCGCCCGGCGTGTCGCTGGGCGCGCCGCCGGACGCCTTTTCGCCGGATGGACAGGTCTGGGCGCTGGCGCCGTTCAACCCGCATGCGCTGGCGGCAATGCATTTCCGACCCTTGGCCGAGACGCTGCGGCGGCAGATGCGCTTTGCCAAGCTCTTGCGGATCGATCACGTTCTCGGCTTCGAGCGCGCCTTCTGGGTGCCGACGGATGCCGACGCGCCGGGAACTTACGTGGTGATGCCGCGCGAGGCGATGCTGGCCGTGGTCCGCATCGAAGCGGCGCGCGCGGGCGCGGTGGTGATCGGCGAGGACCTTGGCAATGTGCCGGACGGGTTGCAGGCGGCGATGAGCCGCTCGGGCCTGCTGGGCTGCCGGCTCTGCATGTTCGAACAGCCCAACCATGCCGAGTTTCGCGAGCCGGAAGACTATACCGAGGCCGCGCTGGCCTCCTTTGGCAGCCATGACGTGCCGGTCTGGGCCGGGTGGCGCGCGGCGCGCGATGTCGAAATCCGCCACGAGCTGGGCTATATCACGGATGATGACTATCCGAACGCGCTGGACTGGCGGCGCAGCGAGGTTGCCGGTTTCGACCGTCTTGCCGGAACGGAAGATGGCAGCGCCGATGCGCTGCATCGTTTCCTGGGCAGCGTGAAGAGCCGTCTCGTGGCACTGCAGCTTGCGGATATTCTGGGCGTGGTCGAACAGGACAACCTGCCGGGCACTGTCGACACCCATCCCAATTGGCGTCGGCGCCTGCCGGTCGGCGTCGCGGCGCTGGACGGGCACGAGGATGTGCTGCGCGCCGCCGAAATCATGAAAGAATCCGGCCGAAGGGAGTGAGACATGGAACATATTACGGTTCAGACAAAGCCGATCGAGGGTCAGAAACCCGGAACGTCGGGCCTGCGCAAGAAGACCCATGTCTATATGGAACCGCATTTCCTGGAGAATTTCATCCAGTCGATCTTCAACGGCATTGATGGCGTTGCCGGCAAGACCCTCGTCCTCGGTGGCGACGGGCGCTATTTCAACGATCACGCGGCGCAGGTGATCCTGCGCATGGCCGCCGCACAGGGCTGCGCGAAGGTGATCGTGGGGCAGGACGCGATCCTGTCGACCCCGGCCGCCTCCAACCTGATCCGGATCCGCGAGACAGATGGCGGCATCATCATGTCCGCGAGCCACAATCCCGGCGGCCCGGACGAGGATTTCGGCGTCAAGTTCAACACCCCCAATGGCGGGCCGGCACCCGAAGAGGTGACGGACCGGATCTTTGCCGCAACCAGGGAGATCACCTCCTACGAAACGCTCGAAGGCGACGATGCCGACCTGTCTACGCTCGGTATGACCCACATGGGCGACATGGAGGTCGAGGTGGTCGATCCGGTTGCCGATTACGCGGAACTGATGGAGGAGTTGTTCGATTTCGACGCGATCGCGCGGCTCATCGATAACGGCTTCCGCATCCGCTTTGACGCCATGCATGCCGTGACCGGGCCTTACGCGACCGAGATCCTCGAAGGCCGGCTCGGTGCGCCGAGGGGCACGGTTGTCAACGGCACCCCCTCCCCCGATTTCGGCGGCGGGCATCCGGATCCGAATCCGATCTGGGCCAAGGAACTGATGGACGCGATGTTCGCCGAAGATGCACCGGATTTCGGCGCCGCCTCCGATGGCGATGGCGACCGCAACATGATCGTCGGCAGAGGCGCCTATGTGACGCCGTCGGATTCACTGGCCGTGCTGGCGGCGAATGCGCATCTGGCGCCGGGCTATGCCAAGGGGCTGGCCGGGGTTGCGCGCTCGATGCCGACCTCGGGCGCGGTGGACCGGGTCGCCGCCAAGATGGGCCTCGATTGTTACGAGACCCCGACGGGTTGGAAGTTCTTCGGCAACCTGCTCGATGCGGGCCGCGCGACGCTTTGCGGCGAGGAAAGCGCCGGGACGGGTTCGGACCATGTGCGGGAGAAGGACGGGCTCTGGGCCGTGCTGCTCTGGCTCAACATCCTGGCCGTGAACGGGAAATCCGTGCAGCAGGTGCTGGACGACCATTGGGGCAACTTCGGCCGCAACTATTACTCGCGCCATGATTACGAAGGTGTCGACGCCGCGGCGGCCGAAGAGCTGATGGACGCGATGCGGGCGCGCTTCAGCGACCTGCCGGGCCAGTCCTTTGCCGGCAAGACCGTCTCCAGCGCCGACGAGTTTGCCTATGACGATCCGGTCGATGGCTCGCATTCGGCCAACCAGGGCATCCGGATCGGCTTCGAGGGCGGTGGGCGTGTGGTGTTCCGGCTTTCGGGCACCGGCACCGTGGGCGCGACGTTGCGGGTCTATCTCGAGGATGTCTGCGAGGATCCGGCAGAGATGAACCGCGATCCGCAGCAGGCGCTGGCCGAGATTATCGAGGCCGCGGATGCGATTGCCGGGATTGCCGAGCGCACGGGCCGTGATGGCCCGGATGTTCGGACCTGATCCAAGGCAAAGGTCGCAGATCCGTTCCAGACGATACCTGATAGCAAGGTAACGCTGGGGTCGGCCGGACATGTTCCGGCCCGCCCCTGCCCAGCGTCATTCCTGCGCGGTTGTGATGCAGATGACCGCGAAAAAAGACACCCTGAACGCGCTTTACATCTTAAAAGCAATGGCTTGATGGCAATTGGCGCCGACGGGGCGGAGAAGAACCGGGTTGATGTGAACCTGCAGTACACGGGGTCGGTCGATATCCGGCGGGAGATCATCGAGGCGGTGCGGCAAGGGCCTGCGCTGGTCGAGGTGTTGCCCGCGCGACTCACCTTGGGTCCGCTCTTGCAAGATGAGTCGATGTGACGGTTTTGTTTCCGGTTCCGATCGTGGCAATGTAGCTTCAACGCCGCCCGCTTCACGAGGCGGCCCAGAGGCAGAGCATGGGCAATTCCAATTCGCATCCGGCGGTCAATTCCGCGGTATTCCTGACCGGCTTCATGCTGTTGGCGATGTATTTCACGTTCGCTGCGGTACAGGGCGATTACGGGCTGTTCCGCCGGATCGAGATCGAGGCGGAGACCCGCGCGCTGGAAGCCGAGCGCGCAGAGCTTGAGCTTGCCGTGGCCGAGATGCGCAACAAGACGCATCGGCTCTCCGAGGACTATCTCGACCTCGACCTGCTGGACGAGCAGGCGCGCGACGTTCTCGGGTTGATCCGCTTCGACGAGATCGTCATCCGCTGATCCGCACGCCGCGCGAGCGGGATATCACCGCGGCGCACCAAGAGCGTGCGACTCCACCATCATCACGGTACCATCCGGCAGGAATTCGTAGAGATTTCCGTCCCAGCCGGCAAAGTCGATCACCCCGCCAGCGACAACGGAGCGCCGCCGCCGCCAATACCATTGCGTGGCGTCCGCGGCGCGTATCGTCGCCTTGGTATAGAAGGCCATTTCCTGGAAGAGCCGTTGCCCGTCCCGGCTTGTCCCCTCATAGCCCGGCGCCGTCTCCGCGGCACTGCAAGCGTAGACGGTGATTGTCGAGACCACAGAGTCCAGTTCGCCGAAATGTTGAACATTGAGATGGCGCAGGTTCTCGCGGCAGAGCTGGAGCCCGCTGCCGCCGATCGAGTCGACCACCGTGCGCTGGTGGACATAGTCGTTATGGCTCTCGAAGCCATGGCACATGATGTCGAGCGTGATCGGACCGGCCTGTGCCAGGGCATACTGCCTGAGCCGGGCCAATGCGTTTACAAGCTGAGTGGTCTGGTTCACCACGAGGTTGAAATTGGCAGTGGGCGCTGTTCCCGCGAGCCGGAGGTCATGAAGAATCGCATGCATGGTTCGTCCTTCGCAAAAATAGTGTTGGTCTTCGAAAAATGGAATCTTGTCGGAATACCTGCCTGGCCCCAGTCTACCCCAAAAATGACGCTGGGTCACAAATTCGAGCCATGCAAAAGGGCGCGCGAGCGTCCCACCAGGCGCATGGCGGCTTTTCGGGGTTGAAAAGCGGATTCCGCCAGCAGGCGATACGTTTTTCCTGTGCGTTGCCCGTGCGCCTCTGCTAGAGGTAATTCAACGTTAAACTATTCTTTGGCGAGGGAGGCCCTGCGGATGGCAGCGCGACGGACCACCAAGAAACCGAATGTCTCCAAGGAGGAGCTGCTCGGCTACTATCGGGACATGTTGATGATCCGGCGTTTCGAGGAGAAAGCCGGACAGCTTTACGGGATGGGGCTGATTGGCGGCTTCTGTCACCTCTATATCGGCCAAGAGGCCGTCGTGGTCGGGCTCGAGGCCGCGACCGAAGAGGGCGACAAACGCATCACCTCCTATCGCGACCATGGTCACATGCTCGCTTGCGGCATGGATCCGAAGGGCGTGATGGCCGAGCTGACGGGCCGCGAGGGCGGCTATTCGCGCGGCAAGGGCGGCTCGATGCACATGTTCTCGAAAGAGAAGCATTTCTATGGTGGTCACGGGATCGTCGGCGCGCAGGTGCCGCTCGGCGCCGGTCTCGCCTTCGCCGACAAGTATAACGACAACCAGCGCGTGACCTTCACCTATTTCGGCGATGGCGCTGCGAACCAGGGCCAGGTCTACGAGACCTTCAACATGGCCGCGATCTGGGATCTACCGGTGATCTTCGTCATCGAGAACAACCAGTATGCGATGGGTACGGCGCAGCAGCGCTCGACCTCCTCCCAGGAGATCTACAAGCGCGGCGAAGCCTTCGGCATTCCCGGCGAGGAAGTCGACGGCATGGACGTGCTGGCCGTGAAGGCGGCATCCGAGAAGGCGGTTGCACATTGCCGGTCTGGCAAGGGCCCCTACATCCTTGAAGTGAAGACCTATCGCTATCGTGGTCACTCCATGTCGGACCCGGCCAAGTACCGCACGCGCGAAGAAGTTCAGAAGATGCGCGAAGAGCGCGACCCGATCGAGGGCGTGCGCCAGCTTCTGCTGACGGGCAAGCATGCGACGGAAGAAGAGCTGAAAGCGGTCGACAAGGAGATCAAGGATATCGTCAACGAATCCGCCGAATTCTCCAAGCAGAGCCCCGAGCCCGCGCTCGAAGAGCTCTGGACCGACATCTACGCCGACGCGTAAGCCACAGACAGTACGGAGAAAAGACGAATGGCAACCGAAATTCTGATGCCCGCGCTGTCGCCGACCATGGAGGAAGGCACCCTGGCGCGCTGGCTGGTCAAGGAAGGCGATACCGTGTCTTCCGGCGACATCATGGCCGAGATCGAGACCGACAAGGCGACCATGGAGTTTGAAGCGGTCGACGAGGGAATCGTTGGCAAGCTGCTCGTGGCCGAAGGCACCGAGGGCGTGGCGGTGAACGCACCGATCGCGATCCTGGTTGAGGAAGGTGAGGATGTTGAGGCCGCGCTGAGCGCCGCCCCCGCCGAAGCCCCTGCCCCGGCCGCCGCGGCAGCGGCCCCGGTGGCCGCCGCATCAGCCCCGGCCGCGCCGATCCCGAGCGCCGTGCTGGAACCGGACTACCCGGAAGGCACAGCGATGAAGCAGCAGACCGTCCGCGAGGCGCTGCGCGACGCGATGGCCGAAGAGATGACGCGCGACGAGAGCGTCTACCTGATGGGCGAGGAAGTGGCCGAGTACCAGGGCGCCTACAAGGTGTCCCAGGGTCTGCTCGACCAGTTCGGCGCCAAGCGGGTGATCGACACGCCGATCACAGAGCATGGTTTCACCGGCATCGCCGTCGGCTCCGCCTTTGGCGGGTTGCGCCCGATCGTCGAGTTCATGACCTTCAACTTCGCCATGCAGGCGATCGACCATATCATCAACTCAGCGGCCAAGACGCTTTACATGTCCGGCGGCCAGATGGGGTGTCCGATCGTGTTCCGCGGATCCAATGGCGCCGCCGCCCGGGTTGGCGCCCAGCACAGCCAGGATTACGCCGCCTGGTATGCGCAGATCCCGGGCCTGAAAGTGGTTCAACCCTACTGCGCCTCGGACGCCAAAGGGCTTCTCAAGAGCGCTATCCGCGACCCGAACCCGGTGATATTCCTGGAGAACGAGATCCTCTATGGCCGTAGCTTCGAGGTCCCGGACCTGGAAGACTACACGGTGCCGTTCGGCAAGGCCCGGATCTGGCGCGAAGGCTCGGACGTGACGATCGTTTCCTTCGGCATCGGCATGCAATACGCGCTGGAAGCCGCTGAAAAGCTTGCCGAAGACGGGATCGAGGCCGAAGTGATCGATCTGCGGTCGCTGCGCCCGCTCGATTATGACACGCTGCTGGCATCGGTCATGAAGACCAACCGCTGCGTGACCGTGGAAGAGGGCTGGCCTGTTGCCTCCATCGGCAACCATCTCTCGGCCTATCTCATGGAGAACGCGTTCGATTATCTCGATGCGCCGGTGATCAACTGCACCGGCAAGGACGTTCCCATGCCCTATGCCGCCAATCTCGAAAAGCTCGCGCTCGTGACCACCGACGAGGTGATCGCGGCTGTCAAGCAAGTCACCTATCGCTGAGGACAGAGACATGCCGACTGAAATTCTGATGCCTGCACTGTCTCCGACCATGGAAGAAGGCACGCTGGCGAAATGGCTGGTGAAAGAAGGGGATGAGGTATCGTCCGGCGACCTGCTGGCCGAGATCGAAACCGACAAGGCGACGATGGAGTTCGAAGCCGTGGACGAAGGCGTGATCGGCAAGATCCTCGTAGCCGAGGGCACCGAGGGCGTCGCCGTCAACTCGCCGATCGCTGTGCTGCTCGCCGAGGGTGAAAGCGCCGACGATATTGGCAACCTGTCCGCTGCGGCACCCGCCCCATCAGCTGCTCCGGCGCCGGACGCTGACGCGGCTGGCTCGGCACCCGCAGCAGCTGCTGCCCCGGCTCCGGCCGCGTCGGCCGCGGCAGATGGCTCGCGAATCTTCGCAAGCCCGCTCGCCAGGCGCATTGCCGCGGACAAGGGCCTAGACCTGAGCCAGATCCAGGGCTCCGGGCCGCGTGGCCGCATCGTCAAGGCCGATGTGATTGACGCATCCGCGGCCCCTGCCCCCGCACCGGCAGCACAAGCGCCGAAAGCGGCTGCCGCAGCTACAGCGCCGACCGGTCCTTCGACCGATGCCGTGCTCAGGACCTATGCCGACCGCGACTTCGAAGAGATCTCGCTCGACGGCATGCGCAAGACCGTAGCTGCGCGCCTCACCGAGGCCAAGCAGACGATCCCGCATTTCTACCTGCGCCGCGATATCAAGCTCGACGCTCTGCTGAAGTTCCGCTCCACGCTGAACAAGCAACTCGAAGCCCGTGGTGTGAAGCTCTCGGTCAATGACTTCATCATCAAGGCCAGTGCGCTCGCGTTGCAAGCCGTTCCCGAAGCCAACCGAGTCTGGGCCGGCGATCGCATGCTTCAGCTCAAGCCGTCCGATGTTGCCGTCGCGGTTGCCATTGACGGCGGCCTGTTCACGCCGGTGCTGAAGGATGCCGAGATGAAGTCTCTCTCTGCGCTTTCCGCGGAAATGAAGGACCTCGCTGCCCGCGCGCGCGACAAGAAGCTGGCACCGCATGAATATGTCGGCGGCACCTTTGCAATCTCCAATCTCGGAATGTTTGGCATCGACAATTTCGACGCCGTCATCAATCCGCCCCATGGCGCGATTCTTGCCGTCGGCGCAGGGGCCAAGAAACCCGTGGTCGGTGAGGATGGAGAACTCGCCGTCGCAACCGTGATGTCTGTGACCCTATCGGTCGACCACCGCGTGATCGATGGCGCCCTTGGAGCGCAGCTTCTCCAGGCCATAGTGGACAACCTGGAGAACCCACTCGGAATGCTCGCCTAATCGGGGACCCCAGAACAAAAAAAGGCCTGCCCATCTCGGGCAGGCCTTTTATAGTTTTGCCTCGGGCGATCAATGCTCGTCGAGCATCTGATCCATAGAAACGGCAGGTTGAGAACATCCTGCTTCGCCGACAATTCGGGCTGGCACGCCAGCAGCAGTCACATGTTCGGGTAGATCGTCAAGTACCACCGAACCTGCAGCAATCCTGCTGCAGGCGCCGATCGTGATATTCCCGAGGATCTTCGCTCCTGCTCCGATCATGACGCAATCGCCGATTTTCGGGTGTCTGTCTCCATTTTCCTTGCCGGTGCCGCCAAGGGTTACGGAATGCAACATGGAGACATTGTCTCCCACCACCGCCGTCTCGCCAATCACGATCGAGTGGGCATGATCAATCATGAGCCCTCGTCCCAAGCGAGCAGCAGGATGGATGTCGATCCCGAACACCTCAGATATCCGCATCTGAAGGAAATAGGCCATATCCGCCCGTCCTTGCCGCCAGAGCCAGTGACCAACCCTATAAGCCTGCAAAGCCTGGAACCCTTTGAAGAAAAGGATTGGCTGCAACATACGATGCGTTGCCGGATCCCTTTCAAGAGTCGCCACGAGATCTGCGCGCGCTGCGGTACCAAGATCACTTTCCCTTGAATATGCCTCGTCGCCGATTTCCCGCAGGATCTGCTCCGACATTTCCCCAGACGCCAGCTTCAGGGAGATACGGTAAGCAAGTGCACGTTCGAGAGTCTGGTGGTGCAGAAGACTGGAATGGACCAACCCTCCAAGGAGCGGTTCATCCTGAACAGCTTGATTTGCTTCTTTACGGATCCGGCTCCAGACAGGATCCACTTCCCGCAGACGGTCACGCGGCTCAAGCATGAATATCACTCCCTGATCGCAAGATTTCCTGTTCGCAACCTAAGCATCCCGGAGCCAGGCGAAAAGGTCAAACATCAGGGAGGGGCCGTTTTACTCATCAAGAGGGCAACGCGATCCGGTAAACATGCGCCGCAATCTTGAGCTTTCCACCGGCGAAATTGCCACCCTCAGGAACCACTCGAACCGACTTCGGCGAGTAGATTGCGGTCGGCTGGCCGAGGATTCCGGTGCAATAGGACTCCGCTTCCAACCCCATTCCAGTCCCAAAGAGGATTCCTCCCGAATTGAGATCAAGCGCCCAACTCGACACGGTGCCCTCAATGGCTTCCACAACTCGCGCCGAACAGGCAAAAATCACCGAGTCGGACGGAATATCAAGTCCTACGGCCTGTGCACCGCCGGCAACAATTTCATGTTCGACCTCTAGCACATCAAATCTGGCAGCCGCCCCGTTCGGCGCAGCCGCCAATACGCCAGATTGCCAACTCCCCTGAAGGTAGGTCGCCCGAGAATGCTCGTCTACCAACCATGCTGACCAACCGTTCATAGGCGCAACAAAGATCCACCCGCCATTGCTTGCCAGCGCCAGCAAACCATCCTGCCCCTCCCAGTCTTCCGAGCACCCCATCGGAAGGGCATAACAGTCACCGTCCGAGGAACTCGCCGGGGGTGTCGAAAGTCCTCGCGACTGAAGCGTGATCTGCGCCAACCCGTCGAGCCGGACGAGTGCCTCATTGACGGTGACATGTTTCTGCGCCTGGCTCGCCTGCAGCAACGGCAGATGGAAGGTTCTGGTTTCACTCATTTATCTTGATCCTCTGGAATGGGCCGACGCCGTAGCGCTCGGACACTTGTGCAACCTGGATGTCAAACGCACCTATTGGTGCGTCTGCCACTCTCATTTCCGCCTGGTAGGTCCAACTTGGCTCCACGGTCT
Source organism: uncultured Tropicimonas sp. (assembly GCA_947497945.1). Taxonomy (GTDB): domain Bacteria; phylum Pseudomonadota; class Alphaproteobacteria; order Rhodobacterales; family Rhodobacteraceae; genus Tropicimonas. Next base: position 36,071 of record CANMIP010000008.1, read on the forward strand.
CGACTTCTCGAAGAACGTATTCGCCTTGGACGATCTGGACCAGATATTGCTCGGAGTTCTCACCTAGCGGGACATCGAGCCCTTCCCAACTGTCTCCATCAATCCGTGTACGGCGCACCCAGCTTACCGCCAAAGCACCATCCGAAATCTGCTCCGCCTTCAGATGAACGGGAGAGTAGGGCCGCAAGCCAACACTGGACGCCGAATGCAATAGATGCACAAAAGACTCGTCGGCATACCCCTTGTCAGACGGACCGACCCGGTAATGCCGCTCAAGCCCTCTCGCAGAGGAAGCTAGCTCAATCTGGGAAAGCCCATTGTCAATGACAATGATCTTGGAACCGGCGGGCCATTCCGCTGGCATGATCGCATCGGTCCCAAGTTGCCCGCGAAGGAGATAGCTCAGTACGTAGGTATCTTCTGCAACCAAATCGGCATTTCCGAACTGAATTATCTCCCAATCGCCTCCCTCGCCGTCGCCAATAGCCAAGGCATTGGCGCCATTGAGCAATGCCGTACGTGTCACCGAGGAAAGACCACCCCCATACACCCGAACTGTCAGGGAAGCGCCGAGGTCGGGAACGGCTGACGCAGCCGACTTCAGTACTGTCTCCGTAACCCCAACGATTGCGGGCCGCTCAACAACGGTATTGAGTGAGTAGCCCTCGTCTTCCGAAGACGAATAGACTGCAACTGAACCTGGCCATGGCGACGTATACGCTGCGATATACGGCGCAACAGGGTCTTCGTCTCCGGTGATTAACGGAAGATCCAAGAACCTGACAAACACCGGCATGGACACCTTCGGTGTTGGCAGTGCCACCGGGGCAAAGACATCTGAAGAGGGACGAAACAGGTCGGGCTCGACTCGAACCGCTTCAATTCCAATCGACTCACCGATCTCAATCCGGTCGACCCGGAAATTGGCGCGCCTTTCACCATATGCCAGACTTACAACGTCACCGACCTGAACATGTGCATAAGACGGCGGAAGGGAGAATGTCGCCGTATCCCGGGCAATACGTGCCTCGGCGAGCCATCTCTCCCCGATCCTCTTGCTTTCTGTATCAGTCAGGCAAATGGCCAGGTCCGAAGAGGAAGCTGACGAACTCTCTTCATCTGGCAAACTTGCTTCGGTCGTACGCGTCTCGAAAGAGCTATCCGCTTGGATATAGTTTATCCGCACCTTGCCTGCAGACTCCCCGAGCGCAGATCTTTGAAGTGAAAGAACCGCCTCGCCATCCGCAACAAGCGACTCGTCACTTAGTTCATGATCCGAAATCCCGTTTCGACTTCTAAAATGCAGCACGCCGTCATGCTCCGCGGCGTCGAATCCGTACGCGAGTTCAAGCGGTTGCAACGAAGAGCGTGCGCCGGATGTCTCGTCAATGCTGAACCCTCGAACGAGACCGTACAATTCGGAGACGTCGATATCGGTTACGCCAGCCTGGCCGCAGATATCCGCCACGACAGCAGCTAGAGATTCAGACGTTGATCGGCCATTCAGCCAATGACCAAGGCGATAGTTTTCTCCATCGCTCCAAACTTCTGTACGAGCAGGGAAGTCCGGATAGGGGCGCGCGTCCCAAGCCCAAACATGTGCGTGGGAAACATCTACCATTGGAGCGCCATACAGTGCCGAGACGGGGTTGTTCTCTCCGTCTTCCCAGAATTGGTAGGTCGCACGAAGATATTGCATCTGGATAAAATCGTCCCGCAGTCCAGAGGAGAACCAGGGCACGTGCGACTCGGACGACTTGGGGTCCACGAACTTGTTAGGTTGGTTCGTCCCCTTGTCTATGGCTGCACAACCAATCTCCGTGAACCAGATCGGCTTGCTCTGGGGTATCCAGGCCGTCGGTGCCGATTGTCGAACGCCTCCAACCCTCTCATGGTGTCCCTTGCTCCACCAATTGCGAATATCCTTGTAGCGAAATACCCAGTCCTCGCCATGCAATCCGTCAGTAATTGCCAACCGGTTTTGCGCATCACGAGAACTCTCGTCCGCATAATACCATTCGTAACCTTCGCCACCCGAAACATTAGCCTTCAGGTAATCGATATTATAAATCGACTTCCAACCCGCATCCGCATGGTCAACTCCATCCCGCCAATCGGAGAGCGGCATATAGTTGTCAATGCCGACAAAATCGATGTCTTCGCAACCCCAAAGAGGATCAAGATGGAAGAAGACATCTCCGGAGTCGTCTTGAGGATGGTACCCGAAGTATTCGCTCCAATCCGCCGCATAGCTGATTTTGGTAACCGGTCCAAGTATTTTACGTACGTCCCGCGCAAGGGAAACAAGGCTTTCGACAGCCGGAAATCTATTTCCTTCGGAACGGATCTGCGTCAGACTCCGCAACTCGCTCCCAATACAGAACGCTTCAACGCCTCCGGCTTGAACACACAGATGCGCATAGTGAAGAATGAACCTCCTGAAGGACCACTCGCTTTCTCCCTCGTATGAGACCTTTGACCCGATGCAGACGAAATCTTCTGGCTGCGCCGAACCGAAAAAATTCGCCACCTCGTCTTCAGATTCCATACTTCCATCCGAACTGCCCGAAACACCCGGAGCAAACTCGGTCGTAATTCGACCTCGCCACGGAAAACTCGGCTGCCCTGTCTCTCCATCCCATGGATTTGGCAAATCATTTCCGGCCATCTGATCCATCAAAATGAAAGGGTAGAAGACAACGGATTTCCCATCTGCTTTCAAGGCCTGGATAGCGTCGATTACAGCTTCATCTGCGGGCGTTCCACCATAGACCGGACGTCCTTCATTCTTGGGAACTTCTTGAGCGCCTGGGCGAAGCAAGTCGCTGACCCGCCAAGCCATTTTGTCGCCGTCGAATTCAGACTGCTCGACCTTGGGAACGATCTGACACTCTCCGCATCGCAGATCGCTTCCAAACCAGGAAACAACCAGAGATACAGAGTTGCACAATGGCAGTTCTGCCGTCATTTGATCCAATGAAGTTCGAAAATCTGTCTTACCACTGTTTGAGTTCACATTGGCTGACTCAGACCATCCAAAGCCATTGGAGTAATTGACCCTGCTGGTTGCCAGGGAATATTCGCCGGTCCCCGGAATTAGAGCCACGGCTCGCACAGTCCGAGACAAATTTTCTTCCCCCTCTGGAACAAAATCGGAACTGGTTGGCCTCAGAACCTCAAATGAGAACTGTGGTACTCTGTTCCCAAACTGCGACAAGTGAAGATCTTCAAATACAACGTAGGCCAAGCCACGATATGCCGGTGCATTGGCTACACCTTCTACAGCTTCAATTTTTGGATCGGGGAGCTGGCTTTCTGATCCTTTGTACACCCGCAAGCCAACATCGTCCCGTGAGATCTCCATACCATCGGCCCAGATCCTTCCGACATCGAGGATTTCTCCTTCGCACAACGCCACTGCAAGACTGATCGAATAGCTGTAGGTCTTGGTCGTTGTCGCGCTGCCGCCGCCGCCCTTGCCCCCAACATCCTCGGTCTTCACCGTCTCCTTGAAAAGTGTGGACCAGATTACCTGGCCACCCATCCGCAATCGGCCATAGTGGCGCCCGACGGCGGTTCCCTCGCTCGCCCCGGTGAGTTGAAATCTTTCGATCTGGCCAGTCTCAACGACTTCACTGCCTCCACCGAGTAGTTTTTGGTCGATGACGCGCCCTAGGGTTGCGCCAATAGCCCGTCCGAGGACGGCCGTCGACAATCCAAATGCCGTTCCGCCAAATGCCCCACCGATTGCAGCGCCGGCGGCCGAGAGAAGAATAGTTGCCATTATGCAGTCCTTTCGGGAAACGCGAACCTCGCGACAATTCGTTCTCTCATTGGATTGGAAAGCGTCGTTTCAAGAACACTGTGGCCCTGATAGGCATGGATCACGCAGGACGCTTTATTTCGAATGGAATGGATCCCCAGATGTTTCGCAACACTTCCTCTGCGCATTCGAAACAACAAGACCTCTCCAGGCTCAATTTCGGAGCAGGGCGACCGCAGCACGAGATGCCTTGCTGCAGCTTTCCACAATCGCTCCTCTCCGGACGGCTCTGACCAATCTGGAGAGTATCCTGGAATTTCCTCGGGTTCCTGACCATATAGCGCCCTCCAGACACCGCGGATCAATCCAAGGCAATCTGCACCAACACCCTTCACTGAAGCTTGATGTCGATAGGGTGTGCCAATCCATTGACGGGCAATTTCGATCACACGTTTCTGCATTTCTTGCTCCACAAAAGCTCACGAAACAATCGAAGAATTCATACTTCCTCCGCTGTATTCTCCGCCGCTTCGTGGATACGATGTAAGCCAGTCTTCTCCAGGAATGTGGGGGCATCCTCGAAAGTTGAGAAAGTTCTCAAACTTCGACGCACATGTAAAGGCCGATTTGTCACATCCGGACTCAAGCCTGACTAGATCGCCGACATCGATATTCGCTCTCAAGTCCTGCCAAAGGGTGATTTCCCGATATCCCCCAACGATGAGGTCATTTTTGATCCAGCTCCATAGCCCTTCTCCGGATCCACCAAGAATCTCCATCCGACCACGTTCGAACCATCCTATGGCAAGGTTTTCCGGACAGTCGAATCGAAAAATTCTGGCGTCTTCCATTTCCAAGATCGGCAACTCTACATGGAAACCCTCAGTATCTCTATCAAATTTGCACTTTGCATCACCAAGCATGGCGCTACATTCGCGTTGATAGACCCGTCCTTGCGGTTGATTGAGAAGCTCTGTCATTCCAAGGAGCTCTGCTGTAAACGACTCGTCATTTCGATCGATTTCACCAATACTGCCCCGGAACCGTATCAACCTCTGATCCGGCTCTTCCCAGTTGACGAACCAACACGTAACTTCTGCGCCGTCGAACCTTCCTGCCTCGATGTCCTCATCGGTGATGCCCGCATCAGAGATCGCGCCCACCGTTTCCGTATTGTTGACGGCAAGACCGGTAGTTGCTTCGAGTGCGCTTGCGGTAAAGCCGGAACTCGCCGCAAAGGAGATACCGTCGATGACGAGATCACGGTCATGGTCGGTGAAACCGCGCCTCCATCCGTCCTTCCGCTCAACCAGCCAGCATCGGCATGTGGTCGTGGCACCGCCGAGCAGATGATCATAAAGGTCCTGGGACTGTGTTTTGCTTTCAGTCATCAGATACGCACCTCCACAACGGGTACATCCGGGACCTCTCCACCCTCGAAACTTACCGCGGAGATCCTTATGGCATCTGTGTCGAAGCGAACCGGAACGTCGAACTCAAAACCGGCGCTTACAATGGTTCCTGGCACCGGTGGCTCTACGAAAGCCAGCGTCCCAGTTTGCGTGTCGATCACCCAATCCAACCCTTGAACCACCTCGACTCCATCGAGTGCGACACGGGCGGTTCCCTCGACCGGCTTCGATATTGGTCGCGTGTAGGATTCGCCACCGGAGCTGTAGCGTTTGCTCAACTGGAACTGGGTTGCCAACCCATCGCCGACACCCAATGGCTGGTCTGAAGGGTCCACGTCTCTTGAAGGTCTTGAAGACTTATAGTCCGTCCAGTCTTTCCAACGAAAGCCGAACAATTGACCGCGGCGAGCCTCAAAAAAAGCGATTACCTCCTCCAACTCGTCCAAGGTCTGCATCCCAAGACCGGCGTCATATCGTCGTCGTGAGTGAGCCCAAGGTGTATTTCGCTCCTCAAATCCATTGGCCAAGGAAACGATCTCTGTTTTCCGTTCCGGCCCACCGATTGATCCAAAACTGATTGCCGCTGGAAAACGCACTTCATGAAACCCCATTTCATCGCCTCCTCGTAGTTATCGATTTCGCTGGCCACGCCCAAGCGCGCGTCCGATCCGGGAAGCAACCTGGCTTTGGCTGCGTCGGAAACTATCCACATCTGGCGTAGAGATATTCACGACAACTTGCTGCGAAGCTCGTTGCGCTCCACCTTCCATTCGCACCCCCAAGCTGCCATCCGCTCCGCGCGTCAGCGGCATGATCGCTTCGGGTCCCGCCTCGCCCATCAGCCCGACGCCACCGCGCATCGGGAAATTGGTCGGGCCGGTCACGACGCCGCCCTTCGCAAAGGGCATGACCCGACCTTGAGAGAAACTCCCACCTTTCGCGAAGGCAGCGGCGCCAATACTGGCAAGACCATTAGCCAGCACGCCGCTCAACTGTTGAGTCACAGGTTGGATCGTGGAGGAATAGGTCGCGTTTACGATCGATTGTGCAACTGCCGACAATGCATCTGAGGCCTTCATTCCGTCAAAGATGAGGCCGTCAAATGCACTTCGGAGACCGTTGCTAATGCTCGTTGAAAGCTTTCCAACACTGGCACTCGTGTCTGACAGGTTCGACTGCACTTTCTGCAACTCGCTTCCGAAGCTCTCGACCATTAGGCCGGCATCGGCAAGGCTGTTTTCCAGAGCATCAACCTGCCCCTCGAAGCCCTGCTCGCCATCAAGATCAATGGCCATTCTAGATCTCCTTCCTCTTGTCAGGATAGGCGCGCGCCAATTCGTCAAGGCGTGCACGTGACAGGGCCGGTCTGGCGGAATCCATTCCAAGCTTGACCAGCAACTCGACAGGCGTCAGATTCCAGAATTGCTCTGGTCCAAGACCAAGCTCTCGAAGTCCAAGTCGCATCAAACCCGCCCAATCCATTGCTTCAGTTCCCCGCCTCCGGCATTGCGAACGCGCGCGCCAGCAATTGCGCGGCCGCGCGAGCGGCCTCTGTCGGGCCACCGTCAATCTCGACCGTCCGAAGATCCTTGGCTGTACCTTGCCAGCCGCCGCCCCGCAGGCCTGCTACGACAAGCGCCAGAACGTCCCGCGCTCGAAACCTCCCAGCCTCAAACCGCTCCACCAACTCCACTAGGGTTTCGTTCTCAAGATCGCATTCAAGCTCCGCGAGAGCACCGAGCGTTAGCTTGCAAACGTGAGGTGCTCCGTCGAGATGAATGAGAACCTCTCCTGCCCAAGGGTTCGCCATGGACTAGAACGCCGTGAAATTGATGGCGCCGGCCGAGGCCATCGCGATTTCGAAGGTCGCTTCGCCGTCGTGACTGCCAGAATACTCTAGGGAAGTAACCTGAAACGGGCCTTCCACGGTTCCGAAATCCGGAATGATGACCTGGAAGGCTGGCGTCAGCCCTTCGAAGAAGATCTGCCGGGCACGTTCATCGGTTGTTTCATCCTTGAAGATACCGGATCCACTCAGCGAAGCGCTCCGTGCGCCGGCACCTCCAAGAAGTTCTCTCCAGCCACCCTCGCTCTCAATCGTCGTAACGTCGACCGTTTCCGAATTGAAGTTCACGCGTGTGGCTCGAAGCCCTGCGATCGTTTCGAAATCGCCGCCTCCGGTCATGTCCAGTTTGATCAGCAGATCCTTGCCAGCTTGTGCGCTCATGGCTGTTCTCCGTCCAGTTGAATTGATGTTTGATCAAGCGTCCTCGACCCGCGCTTCAAAAAGCAGGTCGATGCGCCGCCGTGCCCCTTCGCCAATCCTGCGGGCACTTGCCCGGAGAAACTGCATGCGAACTATCCGGCCACGCGTGAGTGTTGGGCGAGTGTTGTGCAGGGCGTCGGAAACAGCGCCTGCGATTTTTTTCGCGGCCTGAAAGCTGGCGCCTTCATTCACGACACTGACAGTAAAGCGATGCACGGCGCCGCTTCCCGACTTGTCATTCCTGGCAACGACATCTTCCCGTCCCAAGCTGACATAAACCGGTGGAACCGTGCCTGACGGAGCCGCGTCGAATATGTCGCTACCAACGAGGGACGAGACGGCGGCATCCGCTTTCAGATGCTCATAGATCGCTGTTTGAAGCGCAGCCGATACACCATAGCTCATGCCGAGGCCTCCTCTTCACGAGCGTAGCAAACCAGATAGCGACCTCGTGCATCCGCATCGGCAACCGCAAGAATCCGATAGATCCGGCTGCCCTCACGAAACCGCTGGTCTGGGGTCGGTCGGCGTGTATCTCCCGGAGGCGCCGACCTGACGGTGATACGATATGGAACATACGACAATGTCAGGAAATCGGCTTCCGTCTCGCGCCCCGTGCCAGCCTTTACCTCTGCCCAAAGCGTCCCGAGCTCCGACCAAGCTTCGACATACCCGCCCGAACCGTCTGGTGTCCGTTCCAGGGCCTCGAGGGTCAATCGGCGCCGCAGTTCCGGTTCCCGGGCACTCATCGCGAGCCTCCACCGACGAGCCGGACGTTCCGCCAACGATCCACAAGAGACGAGACGCCGTATGGCATCACCGCGCCGCCAACACGCATTTCGTGACGATATTCGTAGTAATATGCTGCGAGAAGCATGACGGCTTGACCCAGGTCGGCCGGAACATCGCTCCAGTTCTCACCGAAACCGGCTGTAAACTCGATCCGGACCGAACCTTGTGGCGGGATCGTGGGCAAACGCGAGCTGCGGGCCATCACCACAGGACGGTGCGTGTCCTGTTGCAGCCTGTATTTCGAAGAATCGACGATCACTTCCCAGTCGAGGCAATCGATGACCCGAACCTCTCGGATCTCGCTGACCGGGGCAACCGGCAGTGTCTGGGCACGTCCGTCGCGCCAATGTGCAAGGCTCCAACTGAAGTCGCGTTCAAGAAGAACCTTTCCCGTCCAGGCTTCCACCGCCGCTATCGACGCCCGCAGAAACGTCTCCAGCAGGCTGTCTTCTGCACCTTCATCGGCAAACCCGGTGCCCAGACGCAGGTGATCCCGAAAATCCGCAACCGGCAGAGACGCTGCAGGCGTAGAGGTCTGCTCGACTAGCATCATTCAACTCTCCGAATTGATATGCCCCTCATGAAATCGTTGGCAGGCATGCGCCCCGTATTGCTCGACGGAGGGGAAGCAACTGGACAACACGGGCCGAAAAACTCTCGACGCATGCCTGCCGACCGGCCTGGAAGTGGATCCGGACCAGCCATCACGGCCAGGATTAGCTGGCCGAGAATTTCAGGACCTTGATCGCGGCGAAGTCGCTCACATCGCCCCCAACCCGCTTGGTCGCATAGAAGAGGACATGCGGCTTGGCCGAGAACGGATCGCGCAACACCCGGAGGTCAGGGCGCTCGGCGATGGTGTAGCCTGCGGCGAAATCGCCAAAGGCGATGGCGGCTGCGTCGGCTACGATGTCGGGCATGTCTTCGGCAATCAGGACCGGGTAGCCCAGCAGACGAGCCGGCTCAGCGGCAGCAAGGCCATCGGACCACAGGAAGCGACCGTCGCCATCCTTGAGCTTGCGCACCATCCCAGCGGTCTTGGAGTTCATAACGAAAGTCGCGCCAGCGCGATACTCGGCACCAAGTGCATAGACGAGGTCGATAAGAGCATCGGCCGATCCAAAGGCGCCATCCACACCCGTTGCAACATAACCGATCTCGCCCCAGGACCAGGTTGCATTATCGGCGATGGTATGGGTCAGGAAACCGGTCGGTTTGTCGATCCCGTCACCATTGATAAAGGCAGCGGCTTCGGCGCGCGCAAATTTCTTCGCAATCCGATCAGCCAACCAGCTGTCGATGTCAAATGCACTGTCGTCCAGCAGTCTCTGGGAAGCCTTCGGCATCGCGGAAAGCTCGTGGAGCGGGATCGAAATGCGTTCGATCTGAGGCGTGTCGGTTTCAATCGTTGCGTCCGATTCCGTCGCCCAACCAGAGCCTACGGCGCCTTGATCAATCAAAACATCAAACGAGGTCGCCTCGACATTCACCACATTCGAGACACCACGGATCGAAGCGGAAGACGACAGAACCGTCGCGACCGTGTCTGATGTCTCCGGATCGACGAGATAGCCGCCATCGGCTGCGACGGCTGTCGCAAGTGCCTTGCCTTCCATCTCCAGGCCACGCAGCGAGTCCTCGTCGCCGGACCGCAGATAGGCCTCGAAAGCCTTCTGGTGGGGCGCGGCGCCTTCTTCGGCGGCGGTGGAGAGGGCGGGACGCCCGGCGAACATGGTTTTCCGATCCAACATGGTCAGTCGCTCTTCCTGGTTGTGAAGCTTGGTTTTAATGTCGGCCTGAAAGCCCTTGAATTCACTCAAGAACCCCACCATAGCCGTCTTGATGTCGGGCGCAGTTTGCCCGTCCCGAGCCTTGGTCTCGGTTGTGCTCATCAGCATGTCTCCTGATTTTTGGCTTGGGGTCGGCGGCTCAGCGCTCCGCCATCTCGCAGCGGGCCGCGTCCAGCGCCTCCGCCAGTTCCTTCATCGGATCGACCTCGTCGAGCACTTCGCCCTTCGAGCCGACCCGCGCCTCCGGAAGCATCGGAAAGGTCACCAACGACACTTCCCAAAGCTCCAGATCGTGCAGGAGCCGCCGCCCCTGCCCGTCCTTCTCGGCCCGCTTCGTGCGGTAACCGATCGAAAGCCCGTCAATGGCGCCCGCCTCGATCAGCGCGGCAGCCTCCCGGCCCTTCTCCACATCCGTCAGGATCCGGCCCTTGACCCAAAGCCCGCGCTCATCCTCGCGAACTTCGTCCCAAACGCCGATCGGCTGCGCCGGGTCATGCTGCCAGAGCATCTTCACCCGCCGGTCCTTCTCCGCCAGAACCTTCAGCGACGACTGGTAGGCGCCCGGCTGCACCACGTCGCCCCCCTGGTCCTTAAGCCCGAAGAGCGAGGCATAACCCTCGATCACCGCGCCATCGGTGACCGTAAGAGTGGCCTCCAACTGGCAGAATTTCCGCTCGAGACCCGAGCCGTAAACATCCGTCATGTCCTGTTTCCCTCCTGAAACTCAGCTCTCGTCGGCAAGGGGCGGCAGCCCCAGAAGCCGACGCTTTTCTGCATCCGTCAGGAACGTCGCCGCCCCGATCCGCGCCCATTGCGCCTCGCGCTCAACCGAGAGCGCCGGGATCTTGTCGAGATCCGGGGCCAGCCGCACCGGCTGCCCGGAAAACCGCGACAGCCAATCCGAAACGGCCGCCGTCACGCGCTCTGCCATCGGCAGGACCGCCAACCGGTAGAACGCCCGATTGGCCTCCTGGTAATTGGCATAGGTCGCATCGCCCTGGATCCCGAGCAGCATCGGCGGAACACCAAACGCCGTCGCGATTTCCCGCGCCGCATCCCGCTTGGTCTCCTGGAACTCCATATCCGCAGGCGAGAAGCCCATCTGTTTCCAGTCCAGACCGCCTTCCAACAGCATCGGACGGCCTGCGTTGCGCGCGCCCATGTGATGCATCTCCATCTCGGAGAGCAGGCGGTCATACTGGTCCGCCGAAAGCGTCCCCGCACCGCCATCAGCGCCGCGATAGACGATCGCTCCGGACGGTCGCGCCGCATTGTCGAGCAAACCCTTCGACCAACCCGACGCACTGTTATGCACGTCCACTGCCGCCGCCGCCGCCGACATCGGCGAAAGCCCGTAATGGTCATCCGTTGGATGGAAACTCTTGATGTGGCAGATCGGCGGAACCTCCGCCGTCATGTCGAAGCGAATCTTCTTGCCGCCCACGACGTAGTCATACGCAACCGGCCAACCATCTTTTCCCGGAACGATATTCATCCGATCCGACCGCAGAACGTGTAACTCGAAGGGCAGCCCGCCATCGCCCACAGCCTCGACATAGCCGTTTCCGGACAGCAGCAGATGCCCGATCAGCGCCTCCATCAGCTCGGCCCGACCCTGCCCGCCATTGGGACGGTTGATCAGCTCCAGCACCGGATGCACCTCATAGCGCCGATCCGCATCCTGGCAGATCAGCGGAATTGCCGCCGCAGCCTCCGCGATCAGCTTGACGCAACGAAACCCGACCGGGTTGTTCACGAAGCCGTTCTTGGTCATCGACGCTCCATCACGCGGCGACCAGACAACACGTCCGCCCCCCTGCCAAGCAATCACAGGCCCCGTGGCCGATGCCTTCTGCTCGGGCGGCTCAGGCGGCCCAACCTCCGGGCCTGACCGTCGCAGGAAATCCAGTACCATGCGCTCTTGCTCCTTGTTGTCAAAAAGGGGCGCGCTGCCCCGGAATTGCTCCGCCCGCCCCCCTGCCAAACCGGCAGGGGGCGGGCACGAAGAGACGGGCGCCGCCCTGCCCGAGCGCGCCTCACATCTCTCCAATCCTTTGAAAAAGCCCGTTACAGCGTCCGGATCGTCGGCCGCCTGAATTGCGCCGCCGGGTCCAGCAGCAGCTCTGTCATCGCCCAGACCAGTGCGTCGACCCGGTCCGGCGACCCCTTTCCGTCATAGCCGCGCACCGTCATCTTGCACATCTGCTCTTCAAGCTCTTCAAGCCCGCGCACATGCCGAACCCGGCCCTGCTCATAGAGCGCCGCCACCGGCTCGGCTCGCGCCGTCTTCCCGTGCCGCGCTCGAACTGCCTTGTAGGGCAGCATCGGATCGATCTGATTCAACACCGTCTTCACCAAGTCCCCGCCCTGGTTCACCTCGGCCACCAACTTGCTCGCCCCGTGCCGTTCCAGCGCCGCGACAGCCGCATGCGCCCATTGCAACGGAGACGCCGCCGAAACGGTCGCATCTTCCAGCACGAAGGCTTCCCAATCCTTCGGATCGCCCTTGGTCACGGCGCCAACAACCACGATCCCGCATTCGTCCGAGCCCTTGTTGCCCGTCACCGGCGGGTCCACCGCCACGACGATCCGGTCGAACTCCGGCAATTCCTCAACCCGTGCCGCCTCGATCCCCTTGGAGGTCCAAAGCGCGCCCTCGGTGTCCTCGACCAACACCCCGTCAAGCTCTTGGCGCCCGAGCCGCGTCCCGCCATACCGCGTCCGAACCTCTTCCAGGAAACTGTCCGCCAGGTTGGCCCGGTTCGCCTCGGTCGCAGCCGAGGTCACCACTGTCGACTCCCGCTTCAGCAGCTCCTTCAGGATCGCCACATCCCGTGGTGTCGTCGTCACGCATTGCCGCGGATTGTCCCCCAGCCGCAAACCGAATTGCAGCATCGACCAGGTCTCATCCGCTTTCTTCCACTTCGCCAACTCGTCCACCCAGGCCGCGTCAAACTGCGGACCGCGAAGCGCCTCTGGCTCATGCGCCGAAAAGGCCTGGGCCATCGCCCCGTTCGGCCAGATAAGCGCCCGCTTTCCCGAATGCCAGACTGGCACGCGATCCGGGGGCGAGCACTCAATGATCCCGCTATCCCCGAACACCATCACGTCGCGAACCTGATCGAAGGTCTCCCCGATCAGAGCGACGCGCTTGCAGCGGCCGGGTTCATCCGCCCGACCTCCTTCAACTTGCGCCCGGACCCATTCCGAGCCGGCGCGGGTCTTGCCCGCGCCCCTGCCGCCCAGGATCACCCAGGTCTTCCAATCCCCGGCCGGGGGGAGCTGGTGCGGCAGCGCCCAGAACTCGAAGAGCCAGGGCAGCGCGCAAAGCGCGTTCTCCGTCAGCCCCTCAAGAAACGCTTCCTGCTCCTCCTGCGGCGCGGATGCGAGCCATTCGGCGCCCGATTTCATCGCGGGCCCCGGTAAGGTCGAAGCTCTGCTCAGAAACATTCCCGACGAGCTTTCTGCGAAGATCTTCGACATTTCTCGCTTCCTCCATCATAGCCATGGAAGCCTTCCGGATCTCGGTCAGAACCGGCGAGAGCTTCTTTGCGCGATCGGTCTTGCCGTCGCCAATTTCACGAACGATATCGGTCAGCTCCTTGCTGGAGCTGCGATAGATTTCCGCGGCCTGATCAAAATACTGACCTGCGAATTCACCCGAAGTTTCGGATTTGCTGTATTTATCCATTTTCTGAACCTGCTCTTGCTCATTCCCTCCGAACGAGCGAAATGAAAAAGCACCGCGAGCCTCTCGGCCCCGGTGCTTACCCACTTCTTCCAGCGTGACTTCTTTCTACTTTGGACCGTTCGCAGAGTCAAGCTCGGCGTGATGCCCTGTAACGGAACAGCGCACGGCAAGTTACTGTTTGTTAACCATTTCTCATTGGTTGGCCCGCTGCGCCTCGATCTCACGCCACTTCTGGACGTTGAGATTATGCTCTTTCAAAGTGGTTGCGAAAGCATGCCCGCCCGTCCCGTCAGCGACGAAGAACAGGAAGTCCGACTCCGCCGGATTCAACGCAGCGAAGATCGCATCGCGCCCCGGATTGGCAATGGGCGTGGGCGGAAGACCCTGAATAACATAGGTATTGTAGGGCGTCGCACGGTCGAGCTCGCTGCGCCGCAACCCGCGTCCGAGCGTCCCCTTGCCTTCGGTGATACCATAGATAACCGTCGGGTCCGTCTGCAGGCGCATGCCCTTGTCGAGACGGTTCACGAAGACGCTGGAGACCAGCTCCCGCTCCGCGGCAACGCCGGTTTCCTTCTCCACGATGGAGGCAAGAGCCAGCGCTTCCTCCGGACTCTCCAACGGCAGCCCCGGCTGGCGCACCGACCAGAGCTCCGACAGAATCGCCCGTTGTTTCTCTTCCATGCGGGCCAGAATCGCCCCGCGATCCCCGCCGCGAGTCGTCTCGTAGCTGTCCGGGGCCAGATATCCCTCCGCCGGAACCTCCGCGATCTCGCCGCTCAGGAACTCGACCGACTTCAGCGCCTCGACCACCTGCCAGCTGGTAACCCCCTCGGCCAGCGTCACCCGGTACCGCGTGCTCGGGCTCTCCATCAGCGCCCCGAGCGTCACCGTCTCGCCCGCAATGGCGCTCTCCAGCAGCATCCCGTCATCGATCGGTGCCGCTTCCGGCCCCACATCCACGCGGGCCAGCTCGATCTGCTCCTGCGTCGCCGGGTCCAGCTCCCGCAGGATGACCCGGGCCACGTTCACCCCGATGCGAAGATTGACATCCGTTCCACAGGTCGGCGGTCCGGAGACCGTCACCACGCCGAGAATATCTTCCATCGACACACCGGCCTGCAGCAGGTAGCTGCCGGCCTTCAACTGGTCCGCCCGGTCCGAGTAATCGGCGCCGACGCGAAAGATCGTCGGGTTGCTGATTGCCCCGCGCGCCGCGAGATCCTCGGAAACCGAGCTCATCGATGCGCCAGAAGGCACCAGAAGGCAGATCGCCTCCTCAAGCGGGCCGGTGCCCGCATATTCGCTGCGTCCCCAGGCCACAATACTGGCAAGCGCCAGCAGCACGACAATGCCCACGGTCAGCGCATTGGAGGCAATCGCCCGCGCCATCAATCGGTGACCTTGCCCATGACAAGGCTGGCATTCGTCCCGCCAAAGCCGAAGGAATTCGACAGAACCACGTCGATCTTCCGCTCGCGCTTCTCATTCGCAGCAAGATCCAGGACCGCGCCCTCGGGCGGCGTGTCCAGGTTGATCGTCGGCGGCGCGACCTGGTCGCGAAGCGCCAGAATGCAGAAGATCGCCTCGACCGCGCCAGCGGCCCCCAGAAGGTGACCGATGGACGACTTGGTCGACGACATCGTCGCCGACTTTGCCGCGTCGCCCAGCAACCGCTCCACGGCGCCCAGCTCGATCGTGTCCGCCATGGTCGAGGTGCCATGCGCATTGATATAGTCGACATCCGACGGCTCAAGCCCGGCGCGCTTCAGCGCAGCCTGCATGGAGCGGAAGCCGCCATCGCCATCCTCGGACGGCGCAGTGATGTGATAGGCATCGCCCGAAAGCCCGTAGCCCAGAATCTCCGCATAGATCTTCGCGCCGCGCGCCTTGGCATGTTCATAATCCTCGAGCACGACAACGCCCGCGCCCTCGCCCATCACGAACCCGTCGCGGTCGGCGTCATAGGGCCGGCTCGCCGATTGCGGGGTCTCCGCGTATTTCGTCGACAGCGCCTTGCACGCATTGAAGCCCGCGATCCCGATCTCGCTGATCGGGTTCTCCGCCCCGCCCGCGATCATCACATCCGCGTCGCCCCACTGGATCAGCCGCGCCGCATCGCCGATCGCATGCGCGCCGGTCGAACAGGCGGTCACGACGGCGTGGTTCGGACCCTTGAACCCGTAGCGAATCCCGACCTGCCCGGAGACGAGGTTGATCAGCGCCGAAGGAATGAAGAAAGGCGAGACCCGCCGCGGACCTTTCTCGGCCATCATCACGGCCGTATCGGCAATCGCCGACAACCCGCCGATCCCCGCACCGATCATCACGCCCGTGCGCAGCCGGCTTTCCTCGTCCTCGGGCATCCAGCCGGCATCCTTGACGGCCATGTCCGCCGCTGCCATCCCGTAGAGGATGAAGTCATCGACCTTCCGGCGTTCTTTCGGCGCCATGTAGTCGTCGGGATTGAAGGTCCCGTCGCTGCCATCGCCAAACGGAATCTCGCAGGCATATTTGGTCGTGACCCGCGAATTGTCGAACCGGGTGATCTCCCCCGCGCCCGACTGCCCGTCCAGAAGCCGCGACCAGGTCTCTTCGACCCCACAAGCCAGCGGCGTGACCATTCCCAAACCGGTGACAACCACTCGACGCATTTTCTTCACCTCGGTGCGATTTTCGTTGAATGGCCTGATACACGCGAGGCCGTGCGCGCGCAACAACGCGCCGGCACCCCAACGTCAATCTTTTCGCCACAGCGCCTGGATTGGCGGTCCTTGGCCGATTCGATCCCGCCTACGGCCCATTTTCAACGGAACCAGAGGCAATCCCGGCTTTTGCTCTAAATTTGAGCAATTACCCGCAAAACGCAAATTACACTCATTTGATACAACAGCGATCTATCGCCGCGCCCCTGCCCGGCCGCCAACGAGCCACCCGGACATGGCCCGGCGCCAACAATGGCAGAACGCCGACGATAACCCCGCGAAATAAGCACTTCTTGTCCCCGTTACAACCGCACACGGCTGCATACAGAAAGCGATGCCCTGAGCGGGCAGCTGCCATGCCCCTGCGTCAGTTGACACAAAAAGGCATCGGCGTAGGCGAGTGATCACGGAACTGTGACGCGCCTGACGCTGCGCGCGCAGAAAGACAAGAAAAATCAAGGAGCGAAGGGATGCTTTTTTTCTTTGCCTGTGTCGGTGTCCTGATACTTGGCTACTTCACCTATGGCGTGCTGGTCGAACGGATCTTCGTCCCCGAACCAGATCGCAAGACCCCCTGCTGGACCCGGGAAGACGGCGTTGACTATATCAACATGCCGACGTGGAAGGTCTTCTTCATCCAGCTTCTGGATATTGCCGGCCTCGGCCCGATCTTCGGCCCGATCCTCGGCGCGCTTTACGGCCCCCAGGCGCTGCTCTGGGTGGTGATCGGTTCGATCTTCGCCGGCGGCGTACATGACTATTTTTCCGGGATGCTCTCGGTGCGCTCCGGCGGCAAGTCGATCCCGGAAGTCGTCGGCGACATGATGGGCATGACCGCCCGCCAGGTGATGCGCGTGTTCTCGGTGGTGCTGCTGCTACTCGTGGGTGTCGTCTTCATCCTCGGCCCGGCAAAGCTGCTTTCGGCCATGACCGGTTTCAACGTGCAGCTGCTCGTCTTCTGCATCTTCGTCTACTACTTCATCGCCACGATTCTGCCGATCGACAAGATCATCGGCCAGCTCTACCCGATCTTCGGCGCGCTGCTGCTCTTCATGACCTTCGGCGTGCTCGGCGGTCTCATCTTCGGTGGCTATGAGCTGATCCCGAACCTCGACTTCACCGCGAATGTCCACCCGAACGACCTGCCGCTCTGGCCGCTCCTGTTCATCACGCTGTCCTGTGGCGCCATCTCCGGCTTCCACTCGACGCAGTCGCCGCTCATGGCGCGCTGCATCCGCAACGAGAACAAGGGTCGGATGGTCTTCTACGGCGCCATGATCGTCGAAGGCATCATCGCGCTGATCTGGGTCACCGCCGGTATCTCCTTCTACGAGAGCTCCGACGCGCTGCAGGCTGTCATCGCCTCCGGTTCGCCCTCGGCTGTCGTCAACGAGGTCTGCAACACGTTGCTCGGCGCCTTCGGTGGCTTCCTGGCCATCCTCGGCGTCGTGATCCTGCCGATCACCTCAGGCGACACGGCCTTCCGCTCGACCCGCCTGATCCTGGCCGAGACCTTCCGCCTCGACCAGAAAGACGTGATGAAACGCCTGATGATCGCGATCCCGCTCTTCATCGTCGCCTTCTTCATCACCAAGGTCGAGTTCTCCGTCGTCTGGCGGTATTTCGGCTGGTCGAACCAGATGCTGTCGATGATGGTGCTCTGGTCCGCCGCGATCTGGCTGGTCCAGCGCTCCAAGTTCCACTGGATCGCCACCATCCCGGCCGTCTTCATGACCGCCGTGGACGCCGCCTTCATCCTGCAGGCAAAGATCGGCCTCGGGCTTGACCCGTCGATCTCCAATATCGCCGCCGTGGTGATCGCAGCCGGCGCCCTGTTCGCCTTCCTGCGCTTCGCCAAGCCAAGCGATACGGCAAGCATGCCAGCCGAATAGCGGCAAGAAGAAACCACTCGCGAACGGGCCGCGCCGGGATATACGGGGCGGCCCATTCTTTTGCCGCAGGCCTCCCGACGGTCGAGACCCCGCCCGAGGCAGCGCCCGTTCTCGCGCTCCCGCATCCCCCGACAGGCCCCCTGCTCGACAGATCCCCGAATTCCGCCGCTTTTGTCCCGTCCGGAAGAAGCATTTCGCGCGCTACCATTGCACCTCATATCGCGGACCTGCTAAGAAGGCTCATCCAGATATAGCGGTGCGCAAGAGAGAACGCAGGCAGACATGACCGACACCCCGCAGCCCCCCGAAAGCCCAGAAGACGACCGCCCCGAGCGTCCCGGCTACGACGGACCGACGATCGACATCTCCGAGGAGATGAAGGCTTCCTATCTCGACTACGCGATGAGCGTGATCGTGAGCCGGGCCATTCCCGACCTGCGCGACGGGCTCAAACCCGTGCATCGGCGAATCCTCTATGCCATGCACGAGACCGGCAACTCGCATGACAAGTCCTATCGCAAGTCCGCCCGTCCGGTCGGCGACACGATGGGCAAGTATCACCCGCATGGCGACAGCGCGATCTACGACGCGCTGGTGCGCATGGCGCAGCCTTTCTCGATGTCGCTGCCGCTGCTCGACGGCCAGGGCAATTTCGGCTCCATGGACGGCGATAACGCCGCCGCCATGCGCTACACCGAAGTCCGCATGGACAAGCCGGCCGCGTTTCTTCTGTCCGATATCGACAAGGACACGGTCGATTTCCAGGATAATTACGACGGCAAGGACCGCGAGCCCACTGTCCTGCCGGCCCGCTTCCCCAACATGCTGGTCAATGGCGCCGGCGGCATCGCCGTCGGCATGGCGACCAATATCCCGCCGCACAACCTTGGCGAAGTGATCGAAGCCACGCTGGCGATGATCGAGAACCCGGACCTGACCTCCGAGGACCTGATCGAGTATATTCCCGGCCCCGATTTCCCCACCGGCGGCGTCATGCTCGGCCGCTCCGGCGCCCGCAAGGCCTATCTCGAGGGCCGCGGCTCGGTCATCATCCGCGCCAAGACCCGCGTCGAGGAGATCCGCCAGGGTCGCTATGCCATCGTCCTCGACGAGATCCCCTACCAGGTCAACAAGGCCACGATGATCGAGAAGATCGCCGAGATGGTGCGGGACAAGAAGATCGAGGGCGTGGCCCATGTGCAGGACGAATCCGACCGTGTCGGCGTCCGCGTGGTGATCGAACTCAAGCGCGACGCGACGCCCGATGTCGTGCTCAACCAGCTTTGGCGCTTCACGCCGATGCAGACCCATTTCGGCTGCAACATGCTGGCGCTCAATGGCGGTCGCCCCGAGCAGCTCACCCTGCGCCAGTTTCTCACCGCCTTCCTCGATTTCCGCGAGGAGGTCATCGCCCGCCGCACGGCCTATGAGCTGCGCCGGGCCCGGGAACGCAGCCACATCCTCTGCGGCCTCGCCGTCGCGGTCACCAATGTCGACGAGATCGTCGCCACGATCCGCTCCTCCGCCGACCCGGCCGAAGCGCGCCAGAAACTGATGACGCGGCGCTGGCCGGCCGAGGATATCGCCGATTATATCCGCCTGATCGACGACCCGACCCACAAGATGAACGAGGACGGGACCTACAACCTCTCCGAGACACAGGCCCGCGCCATCCTGGAGCTGCGCCTGCAGCGCCTGACCGCAATGGGCGTCAAGGAAGTCACCGACGAGCTGGAAGAGCTTGCCAGGAAGATCCTCGATTACCTGGCCATCCTGCGCTCGCGCGAACGGATCATGGAGATCATCGGCAACGAGCTGAAAGAGGTCCGCGAAAAATTCGCCGTCCCGCGCCGCACCGAGATCGTCGACTGGTCCGGCGATATGGAAGACGAGGACCTCATCGAACGTGAGGACATGGTCGTCACCATCACCCAGACCGGCTATATCAAGCGCACGCCGCTGGCCGATTTCCGCGCCCAGCGTCGCGGCGGCAAGGGGCTGTCGGGCATGGCAACCAAGGATGACGACGTGGTCACCACGTTGTTTGTCGCCAATACCCACACGCAGCTTCTCTTCTTCACGACCGACGGCATGGCCTACAAGCTCAAGACCTGGCGCCTGCCGCTGGGCGGGCGCACGGCCAAGGGCAAGGCGATCATCAATATCCTGCCGATCCCGGTCGGTGTTTCCATTGCCGCGATCATGCCGGTGGACCGCGACGAGGAAGACTGGGGCGAACTCCAGATCGTCTTCGCGACCTCCGCGGGCACGGTGCGCCGCAACAAGCTCTCCGATTTCACCAATGTGAAGCGCAACGGCAAGATCGCGATGAAGTTCGAGGATGAGGATGCGGAAACGCGGCTTATCAACGCCCGGATCTGCTCCGAAGATGACGACGTGATGCTGGTCACGAAGCTCGGCCGCGCCATCCGCTTCCGCTCGACCGATGTGCGCGTCTTCAATTCGCGCGCCTCGCTCGGTGTCCGCGGCATCCGGCTCGCAAATAGCGATGAAGTCGTCTCCATGTCGGTGATCCGCCATTTCGAAGCCTCGCCCGCCGAACGCGTCGCCTACCTCAAGCAACGCCGCCTTGTCGCCGGTGCGCCGGATGACGCGGAGCCCGATGACGAGGAAGCCGTCGAAGCCGGACAGCTCTCTCCCGAGCGTTATGCCGAGATGTCGGCGCTCGAGGACCTGATCCTGACCATCACGTCCCGCGGCGCCGGCAAGACCTCTTCCTCGCATGACTACCCGGTGCGCGGACGCGGCGGACAGGGCGTGTCGGCGATGGACCGTGCCATGCGCGGTGGCCCGCTCGTGGCCTGTTTCCCCATCGACCCCGACGACCAGATCATGCTGGCCACGTCCACCGGCCAGTCGATCCGCTGCCCCGTCGACGGCATCTCCTTCCGCTCCCGCGGCGCCGGCGGCGTGCGTGTCTTCGACACGGCCAAGGGCGAAGAGGTCGTCTCCGTCGCCCGGATCGCAGATCAGGCCGAGGAAGACGAAGCCGAGGGCGATTCCGAAAGCTGACCCCGCTGCGGCACCTGACCGGGTGCCGCAACCTTCCTGACCGGCGCTGCCTGTCGCAGGCGCGTCCCAGGTCGAAATTTCGGACCGTCGTTGCGGACGCAAAGTGGACAACGCAAGCCGTGCCAGCGCCTGCCCGTGGGCCGGCGCTGCAACGAATCTGCTCGGCGCTTTATCCCGGCCAAATCCGCTGAAGGTCAGTACGTTGTGCGCGGTTGTAAAAGCGCCAGCCCGCCGGGGGCGCCATTGGGAGCGCCATTGGTCCGAGCGACAATGGCGACGCAGACGCTGGCATGGCGGCTTCGCCTTTATTCCATGCCGACAAGCGCTCAGCTCCAATGATCTCTATCCGCGCCTCGCGCCGCGACCCGGCCTTTACCGATCCTTCCGCGAGGCTTCCACCAGCCGCGTGCCGATCACCCGGAAGACCAGCGGCATGCCGAACAGGATCATCACGATCCGGGCCACATGCATGGTCGAGACATAGGCGACGTCCTGCCCCATCGCGAGCGAAAGAAGCGACATCTCGGTCAACCCACCCGGCGAATAGGCCAGCACCCCCTGCGGCAGCGGCGTGCCAGCCACCGGCCCGAGCAGGGCCGCAAACGCGGTGGTGACACAGAGCAGCAACGCCGTGGCCCCGAGCCCGAGCGCCATGTCGCGCCCCATCTCCTTCGGAGAGACGCCGGAAAACCGGCAGCCAAGGATCGTGCCGATGCTGAGCTGTGCGGCGATGACCAGCAGGGAAGGCGGCGGGACGGTGACCCATTCCATCATATGCGCCGCCGCGGAGAGGATCATCGGACCGAAGAGCTGCGGCGCCGGCAGGTGCAGCCACTTGCCGGCGTAGAATCCGAGCAGCCCGCAGCCAAGCAGGAGCGCGGCGTCCAGAAGGGTGAGATCCGTCAGGCCAACCCAGGTCGCCGCTCCGCGCACGGCCCGGATATCCAGCAGCAGCGCAAAGACCAGCGCGATGGCGGAGATGGTGAGAAAGACCCGCAGCGCATGGGCGAGCGCGATCCGGGATTCGTCGCCGCCCGCCTGCCCGCCCAGAACGACCATCTCGTTGAGACCACCGGGCGCGGCACAGAAGAAGGCGTTGACCGGATCGTACCCGCCGATACGGCGGTAGAACTGGTAACTCGCCAAAGTCGCGATGATGAGAAAGCCGGGCAGCAGGAGCAACGTCCCGGTCCATGTCGCGACATGATCGAACAGCCCCGGATGGAAGCCCGCGCCAAGCATGACGCCGATGATCGGGATGACGACACTGCGCAGGCCCACCGGCCCCTGCACCGGCGCTCCGGCCAGCGCCGCCAGGCCGCAACCGAGCATCGGGCCGAGCATCCAGGGCAGCGGCATGCCAATCCAGCGCGCTACGAAGCCGGAGAAGATGCCGATAGCGGCACCCAGCAGAATCTTGAGCCAGAGTGAGGCGGGAAGAGAGGTCATGATCGGGATCCTTGTCCTCCCTTTGCACCCGCGCCGGCCCGGTTGCAAGCCCCTGCCCCATCGCTACGCCATCGGCTCGGTCAGGATCACTTCCGCGTCATTGCGGATCGCCGTGTAGAAGCAGCTGCGGCGGTTCGTGTGGCAGGCCGGGCCGGTCTGGTCGATCAGCACAAGCAGGCAATCGCGGTCGCAATCGAGGCGCATCTCGATGAGCTTCTGCGTATGGCCCGAGCTCTCCCCCTTGACCCAGAAGGATTTCCGAGAGCGCGACCAATAGGTTACCTTGCCGGTCTCCAGCGTGCGCCGGACCGCCTCCTCGTTCATCCAGGCCATCATCAGCACCTCGCCGGTCTCGGAATCCTGGGCGATGGCGGGGATCAGGCCCTGTGCGTCAAAGCGCAGGCTTTGCGGATCGAATGGCATTCTCTTTCCTTTGCAATTCGGCGCGGCGAGGCTACATAAGGAGTCTCGACCGCGTACAGGATGGGCACATGGCCACCGATCTCGACCTCGTCAAGCTCTATTCCGGGCGCATCCTGGCGCTAGCGGCCGACATCCCGCATCTGGGCCGGTTGGAACAGCCTTGCGCAACCGCGCGCCGCCGCTCCCCGCTCTGCGGTTCGAGCGTATCGGTCGACCTGCGGATGGAGAATGGGCGCATTGTCGATTTCGCACAGGATGTGAAGGCTTGCGCACTCGGCCAGGCCGCCGCCTCCGTGCTTGGCGCCCATGTGATCGGACGCAGCCGGGAAGAGATCGACGTCGCGCGGGACCAGCTCTCGGCGATGCTGCGCGAAGAGGGTCCGGTGCCCGAGGCGCCGTTCGAAGAGCTGGAAACGCTCCTGCCGGCGCGGGATTTCACCAATCGCCATGCCTCGATCCTGCTCTCCTTCGAGGCAACCGCCGAGGCAATGGCCGAGGCCGAAAAAGCCGCCTGAGCGTGGGCCATCTTCGGTGAACCGACTTTTCTTTTTTACTCTCCGATCCGTTAGCGGCGGGGGGACCGTGCGCTGAAGGGCATGGAATCAAGGCGAAGCCGCCATGCCAGCGTCCGCCCGTTCCGGCGGGCTGGCGTTTTGTCATCCGCGCACACAGCTCTGATCCAATTCGGATTTGGTGGGGATTAACCGCAGACCTCAACCGGTGCTGCGCCATCCCACGGGCAGGCGCTGGCATGACTGGCGTTGTCCGACCTTGAATGTCCCCTCGCCTCACACAGGGAAAGACGACGCTTAACGCCGTCTTCCTGTTTCGTCCCCAGCCGCCCCGTCAGTAGGTCTTGGACGCCTCTTGCGCTTCGAGATCATCCCCGAGCTGGGCCGCCATCGCCGCATTGGCCTGCTTGAAGGTCTCCATGATCAGCAGGATATCGACCGCCCCCACGATGAGATTATGGCCGCGCTCCTTGAGCTCCTTGTGGCTCCAGGCCGGACGCGAGACGGTGCCCATGAGCTTGTCCGTCTCCAGGATGCGCTTTTCGGTCTCGGCGGCCAACGCCTCGGCCTCGGGCTTGTCGAGCTGCTCCAGCAGGCCCACGGTGCCCGCCATGTCATTGGGGCCGAGCAGCAGCATGTCGATCCCGTCCACGGCGGCGATCTCGCCGATATTGGGAACCGCGTCCTTGTGCTCGATCTGGGCGATGACGAAGGTCTCCTCGTCATGCGTCTCCAGGTAGCCGGTATTCATGCCATATTGCGTCGCCCGTCCGACCGGCGCCGCGTAGCCGCGCGTACCTTTCGGCGGGTAACGGCAGGCATCGGAGGCCGCCTGTGCCTGCTCCTTGTTGCAGATCATCGGCACCATGACCGACTTGGCACCGATCTCCAGCACCCGCTTGAGATAGACCGGGTCATTCCAGGGCACGCGCACGATGCAATGCCCGCCCGCGGCCTCGACAGCGCGCAGCACGTTCATCGTCGTTTCCAGCCCGGCGGGACCATGCTCGTTGTCGAGCACCACGCAGTCCCAACCTGCCCAGACAGCCGCCTCGGCGATCGCCGGAAGACCGAGATCGATCCAGATCGCCCGGACGCAGCGCCCGCTTGCGATCTGATCGCGCAGCCAGTTTCTACCCTTCATTGCTCCAGTCCTTCTGCTTGCGGTTTCGGCCTGGCGATCTCTCGGACCGCTCGCAGGATCAGCAGGGCCCAGAGGCCAAGCGTGATGATGCCGAGAACCATGGAATACTGCCGCTCGAAGAAGGCCGAGAGGTCCCCTTGCGCCTTGATCATCGAGACCATGAAATTGTCCTCGATGATCTTGCCGAGCACGATGCCGAGAATGGCCGGCGCCAGCGGGATACCGACCTTCTCCATGTAATAGCCAACCAGGCCGAGCGCGAGCACGATCCAGACCGCCGTCACCGTACCGGCGATGGCGAAGGCGCCCACGAGCGAGAAGAGCAGGATCACCGGCGCCATGACGGCGCGCGGCACCTTGAGGATGAAGGTCGAGGCGAGGATGGCAAGAATGCCGACCGGGACCATCATGATATTGGCCACGAGGAAGGAGCCGAACAGCGCCGAGGTCAGCTCGGGCTGGTCAATGAAGATGCGCGGACCGGGGGTCATGCCCTTCAGGAGCAGCACACCGATGGCGATGGCGGTGACCGAGTCGCCCGGGATGCCGAAGACCAGCGCCGGCGTCCAGGCGCCGCCGATGGCGGCATTGTTGGCGGATCCGCCTGCGGCCACGCCCTCGAGCGAGCCCTTGCCGAACTTCTCCGGGTTCTTGCCGAAGCGGCGGGCCAGCGCATAGGCGATCCAGGCCGCGATATCGGCCCCTGCCCCGGGCAGCGCGCCCACGAACGTGCCGAGCACGGAGGAGCGTGCGACCGTCACCGGGTAGCTGAAGACCGCTTTCAGCGCGCCCTTGAGCGCCGCGCCGACCTTTTCGGTGGCGTGGATGATGGTTTCCTGCGGTTTGTCGAGGATCTGCACGTTTCGCAGCACCTCGGAGAAGGCGAAAATGCCGATCATCGCGGGGATGAAGGAGATGCCGTCGAGCAGGTCGAAAGAACCGAAAGTGTAGCGCGGATGGCCGACGGCGACATCGATGCCGACACAGGCGATGGCCAGCCCGATGCAGAGCGAGGCGAAGCTCTTGGGCACCGTGCCGCCACCAACGAAGATGGCGCAGGTCAGGCCGAGGCAGGCCAGCCAGAAGGTCTCGTAGCTGGAGAAGCTGATGGCGATGCGGGCGAGTTGCGGCGCGATCAGCATCAGGATGATGACGCCGACAACGCCGCCAATCGCCGCCGTGATCAGCGAGACGAAGAGCGACGTCCGCGCCTTGCCGGATTGCGATAATATGTGCGCGTCATCGACATAGGCCGCCGAAGCGGGCGTTCCGGGAATGCGCAGCAAGGTGCCCGAGATGTCGCCCGCGAAGATGGCGGTGGTGGTGGTGGCGACGATGGCGGAGATCGCGGGGATCGGGTCGAGGAAGAAGGTGAAGGGAACAAGCAGCGCGACGGCCATGGTCGCGGTCAGCCCCGGAACGGCACCAACGAAGCAGCCATAGAAAGTCGCCGCGGCGATGATGGCGAGGTTGTTCGGCGCAAGGACTGTCAGGAGGACTTCCGTAAGCATTCAGGCTCTCCTTACCAGGCAATCGGTTCGAGCAGGCCCCAGGGCAGTGGGACATGCAGGAAGGAATAGAAGATGAGATGGACCAGCATGGTCACGAACCCGGCGAGGATCAGCGCTTTCCACCAGGCGATCCGGAACAGCAGCAGCAGGACTAGCAGGAGCGGGAAAGCCACCAGGTGGAAGCCGAGAATATCGAGCCCGAAGGCGAAGAAGACAACACAGGCGATCACGGCCAACGCATTGAAAAGCGGCCAGTTCGAGCGCGGGCTCTCATCCGGCGCCGCCGTCGCGGGCGCACCCTGGAGCAGGCCGGTGACGAAGATCAGCGTGCCGCAGAGCACGAGGCCGAGCCCGGCGATTGTCGGGAAAAGGCCGGGACCATAGGTCATGCCGCCCATGGTCGGGAAGCTCTGCGCCTCCCAGGCGAACCAGCCGCCGAAGCCGATCAGGAGAGCGCCGGTGACGATGTCTTTGTTTATCATTGATCTGGTCTCGTCTGTTTTGGCGAGAAAGGGTCCGGGGCAGCGGAAACGAGGGAGAGGCCGCCCCGGACAGTTGGAATGGCGCAACAGGGACACGCCAGTCGGTATTCGAAGAAGAGGACGGGCCCGCAACCGGGCCCGCCGCCAAATGGCTTACTTGGCCAGGCCGATCGCTTTCATGGTCTCGCCAAGGGCGACATCGGACTCGGCAACGAACTTGTTCAGTTCATTGGTGCCCATCAGAACGACATCAGAGCCACGGGAGGCTTTGAACTCGGCCCATTCGGGGGAGCCCATGACCTTCAGAGCGGCTTTCTCGTAGGAGCACGCGATTTCACTATCCATGCCCTCGGGGCCGGAAACGGTGATGAAAGCGGCCAGCGTCCAACCGGACTCGAGGGTTTCGGCAGTGGTCGGGATGTCCGGCAGCGCAGCCATGCGCTCGGAGTGCATGTAGCCCAGCCCCTTCAATTCGCCCTGCTCGATCAGCGTCTTGGCTTCGGATTGCGCAACGGTCACAACGTCAACACCGCCAGCCATCAGTTCTTTCATTGCCGGTGCCGCACCCTTGGACGGGATCCAGCGGATCGCTTCCGGGTCCATGCCCTCGGCGTTCAGCAGGCCGGCCAGCGCCAGGTGCCAGATGCCGCCCTGGGCGGTGCCGGAAGCGGTCAGCTCGCCCGGGTTCGCCTTTGCATAGTCGAGCACTTCCTGAACGGAACCGTAGGGCGAGTCCTTGCCGACGGTGAAGCCGGCGGGCACGATATCGACCAGCGCGATGGGCGTGACGTTTTCATAGGTCAGGTCGGTCAGGCCGGCCCAATGCATCGTGTCGATCTCGACCGTCACGGCGCCGACAGTGTAACCATCGGGCTTGGCGCGGGCGATGGCCGAGTGGCCGGTCACGCCATTGCCGCCGGTGCGGTTGACGACGTTGAAGGGCTGGCCGAATTCCTGGCTCAACAGGCTGGCGAGCATGCGCGAGTTCGCATCGGTCCCGCCGCCGGCGCCCCAGGGCACGACATAGGTCACGGCGCGCTCCGGCTTCCAGTCGCATTCGGCGGCTGCCTGAGTCGCGACCAGCGCTCCGAGGCCGAGGGCAGTCGCACCAAGAAGGGTGTTGAGGGTTTTGGTCATGGAATCCTCCCAAGATTCAATCGGTTGTTTCCCCCAGCCCCGCCGACTCGGCCGTTCTTCACAGCTTTCCCCAATCGAAAACCTGAGCTCGGGTGTAAAAAACGGTAGCATTGGTGAAACGATTGAGCAAGTATTGAAGTCAAACGATTGAGCGGGCGTGACGAACCGTCCCGTCGGCACGGACGGGCGGCGCGTTATCCCGCCGGAAGGAGGCGCGATGGCCGAACGGGTCACGCTCAAAAACCTGGCCGAAGCGACCGGAGTGTCGGTTTCCGCCGTCTCGATGGCCCTGCGCGACCATCCCCGGATCTCGGAAGCCAAGCGGACAGAAATCAAGCGGATCGCCGCCGAGATGGGCTATATCTACAACCGCCAGGCGGCGAGCCTGCGGCGCGGCACCACGGATTCGGTGTCGATCTGCATCAACGACCTGCACAATCCCGTCTTCATCGAGTTCCTGACCGCCATCGAGAGCGAGTTCCGCCGCTCCGGCAAGCTGGTCCTGCTGTGCAACGCGCATGAGGATCCGGAGATCCAGGCCAGTTTCGTGCGCCGGATGCTGGAACAGGGATCGGCGGGGCTCCTGCTGTCGCCGGTCGAGGGAACGGAGCCGGCGGAGCTGCGCGAAATCGTTCGCGACCGTTTCCCAACGGTCTTCTTCTCGCGGATGCTGGAGGGGAGCGATTTCGACCATGCGATCAGTGATGACGCGGGCGGGATGCAGCTCGCGGTGGACGAGTTGGTCCGGCTCGGGCATCGCCAGTTCGCCTGGATCGGCGGCGGACAAAGGACCTCGACCGCGCGGGCGCGGTATCGGGGCTTCAAGACGGCGCTGGAACGTCACGGGTTGCCCTGCCCGCCTGAGCAGGTCGAACGGGTCGCCGAGACATCGCGGGAAGCGGGGCGGCAGGCGATGGCCGCGATCCTGAAACGCGCCCCCCATGTCACTGCCGTGGTCTGCTTCAGCGATCTGCTGGCGCTCGGCGCCATCATGGCCTGCCACGAGGCGGGGCGGCGGATCGGCAAGGAGATCTCGATCATCGGCCATGACGACCTCGAGGAAGCCTCCTATATCGAGCCGGGGCTGAGCTCGGTCAAGGTCGCCAAAGAGGAGATCGGGCGCGCGGCGGCAAGGCTGTTGCTGGACCGGATCATCGACCCGGACGCCCCCGCGGCGCGGGAGGTGATCGCGCCGCGGCTGGTCCTGCGCGGATCGACCGGCCCGTGTCTCTCCGCGGATGCCGACGGCCTTAACCATTTTGCCCGATAAACAATGCTAACGAAACGTTAATGCACTAGGATAGGGCCATGGCCGCGGGTTGCGCCGGGGCCGATTTTCGACATGGAGGTTTGCGATGCGACGCAAGGCCCCTGCCCTGCTCTCCTGCCTGGTCCTGGCGCTGTCGGGCTGCATGAAACCCGAGCCCTACGGGACGAGCGTTCCGAGCCGCGGTCCGGGCCCGTCCTATACCTGTCTCGCCCCCGCGCTGACCGTGGCGGGGATGCGCCAGCATACGGAGCCGACCTCTGGCGGCTGGCGGATGCGGGTCCAGGTGCTGAGCGGACCGCCGGCGGGCTGGTATGACAAGGGCGAGATCGAATACGAGGCCGGCCGGCTCAGCTATGTCCCCAATTCCGCGACAACCGGGATTGCCGAAGAGCGCGTGACGAAAACGCTGCTGCCCCTGGTCCGGTCCTGCGGCGACGCGAAGGGCGGGCGCGAATGGAGCATTTCTCCCTGACATGCGCGCGGATCGCAGCCGCTACAATGGCCCCCCCAAGGCGACCCGGGACGATTTCTGGTCGCGACGCATCCGCGTAACGCGCCCCGAGACGTCGCAGCCGGTCCCTTGCCTCAGACCGCCCGCCCCCTGTGCGGATGCGCTCCAGGCGCGACATTCACCGCCGCGCGAGCCGCCAGCCAGCCGCGGCGTGCTTTCGCAGTGATCTGCCGATCCAGCCTGCCTCTCCCGGCATCACCAAATGCCCGAGCCCTGCACAGTTTCCTGTCCCGCATCCGCCAGGCGGCGTACCGGCATTCCCTGTTCGCCTCGAAAACAGGCGGATCATGCCGTTCCGACCCCTCTTGCCGCCCCGTTGACGGCGTCTTCCGGCGTTTGCGCTACCGTATCGCCGCAAACCCCGCTAAAGGAAGGCAAAACACTTCAGGGAGTCGTCACCTTGGCCCAAGCCTCTTCCCCCGCCGAGCCCGTCGAACGCAACACCCAGGCCGACGAAGGCATCCGCTTCCTCGGCCGCATCCTCGGACGCGTCCTGCATGCACAGGAAGGGGGGCTGGCCTTCGACACGGTCGAGAATATCCGCCTGGCCTCGATCGAGTATCACCGCACCGGCGACGAGAATGCCTATGCCAAGCTGCAGCGCACCATTGCCGGGCTCTCCGAGGAACGCACGCTGCAGGTGCTCCGGGCCTTCACCTATTTCCTGCATCTTCTCAACATGGCGCAGGACCAGGAACGGCTCGCCGAAGAACGCGATGCCGGCTCGCAGCTCGACAGCGTGCTCGCGGCCGTGCGCGAGGCGGGCTTCTCCGAGGAGCAGATCCTCAAGTTCTTCCGCGAGGCGCTGATCAGCCCGATCCTGACCGCGCACCCGACAGAGATCCGGCGTCAGAGCACCATGCGGTCTGAATTCTCCATCGTGCGGTTGCTGGACGCCCGCACCCGCGCGCGGGCCGTTGGGCTCGATCACGCAACGATCGACCGCGATATCGAGCGCGAGATCGCCACGCTCTGGCAGACCCACCTGCTGCGCCGTACCAAGCTGACCGTCAATGACGAGATCAAGAACGGGTTGGCCTATTACGAGCACACCTTCTTCCAGGCGGTGCCGAAGATCCTTGAAAGCACCCGTCAGGCGCTGGATTTCACCCCCGGCGAGCCGGTCCCGGCCTTCCTGCGCATCGGCTCCTGGATCGGCGGTGACCGCGACGGCAACCCCTTCGTGACCGACGAGGTCCTGCGCAACACCTTCCGCATGCAGGCTGGCCATGTGCTGACCCATTACCTCGGCGAGGTCGACATGCTGACGCGGGAGCTCTCCATCTCCACCCGTGTCGTGAAGGTGAGCGACGGGGTCATCAACCTCGCGGAGGCCTCGCCCGACAGAAACCCGCACCGCCAGGACGAACCCTACAAGCGCGTCATGATCGGCGTCTTCGCCCGCCTCGCGGCCACGCTCAAGGAGCTGGACCCGGAGGCGCAACTTCCCCGCCCCGCCCTGCCGGCGGAGGCCTATGACGGCACGGACGAGCTGCTCAACGTGCTCGACACCGTCGATGCCTCGCTGCGCGCCAACCAGGCCGAGATCATCGCCGATGGCCGCCTGCTGGCGCTGCGCCGCAAGATCCGCAGCTTCGGTTTCCACCTCTCCTCGGTCGACCTGCGCCAGAACTCCTCGGTGCATGAGAAGACTATTGCCGAGCTGTTCGAGGCCATCGCGCCCGGCACCGGGTATGTCGAGCTCGACGAACCCGCCCGTGTCGCGCTGCTGCGCGGGGAGCTGAACTCGCCGCGCTCGCTGATCCGTCCCTTCTGGGACTATTCGGAGTCCACGACGAAGGAGCTGCGCATCTTCAAGGCCGCGCAGGAGATCATCGCCCGTTTCGGGCCGAAGGCGATCACCACCTCGATCATCTCCAACGCCCAATCGGTCTCGGACGTGCTGGAAGTCTGCGTGCTGCTCAAGCAGGTCGGACTGATGGATATCGACGGGCACTGCTCGGTCTCGGTCGTGCCGCTCTTCGAGACCATCGCCGACCTTCGCGACGGCCCGCAGACCGTGTCCGACCTGCTCGACCTGCCCGAATATGCCCGCGTTCTCGACAGCCAGTACGGCACCCAGGAAATCATGCTGGGCTATTCGGACAGCAACAAGGATGGCGGTTTCGTCACCTCCGGCTGGGAGCTCTACAAGGCCGAGCGCGAGCTGGTGGCGCTGTTCAAGGCGCGCGCCCTGCGCCTGCGCCTCTTCCATGGTCGCGGCGGCTCTGTCGGCCGCGGCGGCGGGCCGGCCCGCGAGGCCATCATCGCCCAGCCGCCGGGCGCAGTGAACGGCCAGATCCGGCTGACCGAACAGGGTGAGGTCATCTCCTCGCGCTACAGCCATGCCGAAAGCGGCTACTCGCATCTGGAAACGCTGGTTTCGGCCACGATCGAGGCGTCGCTCCTGCCCGGCGAGGACCTTGCCACCGAGGAATCCGCCGCAATCATGGAGACCCTCTCGGAGAGCGCCTTCCAGTCCTATCGCGACCTTGTCTTCAACACCGAGGGCTTCGAGGATTTTTTCTGGTCCTCGACCATCATCAACGAGATCGCCGGGCTCAATATCGGCTCGCGCCCGGCCTCGCGCGCGGCAACCCGCGAGATCCGCTCGCTGCGGGCGATCCCCTGGGTCTTCTCCTGGGCGCAATGCCGGCTGATGTTGCCCGGCTGGTATGGCTTCGGCGCCGCGATCAACGGCTGGATCGCGGAGAATGGCGAGGGCGCCGGCGAGGAGCTGGCCCGGCTCTATCGCGACTGGCCCTTCTTCCACTCGATGGTCGAGAAGGTCGCCTCGGTGATCCGCAAGAGCGACCTTTCCATCGCCGCCCACTATGCCGATCTGGTCGAGGACAAGGCGCTGCGCGACCGGATCTTCTCGCGGATCACCGATGAGTGGAACGCCACAGTCGATGCGCTCGAAACCCTCACCGGCACCCGGCCGGGCGACGAGATCGACGACCGCACCCCCTATCTCGACCCGCTCAACCACATCCAGGTGGCGTTGCTGCAGAAGTCACGCGGCGAGGAGATCAGCGCCCGGCTGCAGCGCGGCCTGCTGTTGTCGATCAACGGCGTCGCCTCCGGCCTGCGCAACACCGGCTGACACGGCGCGCGCCGCCGGCAGCCCAACCCTTCAAATCGGCAAGCGGGGCCGCTTTCGCCTCTCCCGGGTCGTCCGCACCGCCCATGTTGAATTCCGGGAGCGAATCTCCGAACCTTGCGCTCCATCGGCGCGCCGGAACTGGTCGCGCTGCACCGGCAGCTCCATGACGGGCCGCGGCGTGCGGGGTATCGCTCCGACCTGCCGTTTCTTCCTCACACAACCGTGGCGACAAACGAAGACAGGGCTGCAATCGCGCAGCTGGGCATATCCGCGCTCGGCCCGTTTCCCATGGCCGGGGCGATCCGGGCATTGGCGAGTGTCGAACTGGATGGCAACAGGTTCCACCCGTTGGAGCGGCTCCCGCGAGGCGACAGCCAACAGCCGCCATCCTGACCGGCGCCGCCCCATGACGGGCCAGATACCAATGGCAGCAGGGCGCGTCCGGCCAGCGCCTCAGCTCTCCCGGAAGGCCTTGTAGAGATAGTCCGTGAAGGGCTTCAGAAGATAGGCCAGCGGTGACCGGTCGCCGGTGCGGATATAGGCTTCGACCGGCATGCCCGGCAGTATCTCCTTGTCCTCTCCAAGCATCTCCAGCGCTTCGCCGGTCGGGGCAATCTCGGCGCTGTAATAGGACTGGGCCGTTCGTTCGTCGGAAAAGGCATCCGCGGAGACCTGCACCACCCGCCCGTCGAGCTCGGGCGTCTGGCGGCTGTCGAAAGCGCTGAAGCGCAATCGTACCGGCTGGCCGACATGGACCTCGTCGATATGGATCGGATCGATCCGGGCGGCGATGACCAGCGGGCGGTCCTGCGGCACGATATAGGCCACCGGATCGGCCGGGCGAATGATCGAGCGGGGCGTGTTGACCGTCATGCCGTAGACAACGCCGGAGGTGGGTGCCACCACCTCCAGGCGCGCCAGCCGCGTTTCGAGCGAGCGGCGCTGCTCCTGCAGGCCGAAAAGCTGCGCCTGCAGGTCGCGAAGCCGGGTGATCGCTTCCTCCCGGCGGCCAGTCTCGAGCTTGAGAACCTCGATATCGATCTCGGTGACACGGCCGAGCGCCTGTGCCCGGCTGGCCGTCAGCTCGCCGATGGAGCCGAGCAGCTCGGATTGCTCGCGTTGCAGCGCCAGCACGCGCGAGGCCTGCGCCAGCCCCTTGTCGAGCAGGCTCTGCTGGTCCTTCAGCTCCATCTCGATCAGCGCCAGCTGATCGG
The DNA here is from genome assembly GCA_947497945.1 of uncultured Tropicimonas sp. Classification (GTDB taxonomy): domain Bacteria; phylum Pseudomonadota; class Alphaproteobacteria; order Rhodobacterales; family Rhodobacteraceae; genus Tropicimonas. The sequence goes on from CANMIP010000008.1 coordinate 70,174, forward strand.
CGAGGGCCGCGCTTTGCGCATCGATTCCCTCGACCTGGCTGTCGATCTGGTCGCGGCGGCGGGCAAGCTGCTCGGCCTCCTTCTCGAGCGTGGTACGGCGGGCCTCGAAGAGGCGCGCCTGGCCGTCGATCAGCTCGGCGATACCCTCCCGGACCGCCGCCTGCTGCTTCAACTCGTCGGCGAAGGCAACCTCCGGCGCGCCGTCGCGCTCCGCCACAAGCCGCCCGACCCGGGCCATCAGTTCAAAGAGCTGCGACTCGACAATTGCCAGCTCGGAGCGCAGCTCGCTGTCATCGAGCACGATCAGCGGGGCGCCTGCTTCCATCCGGTCGCCCTCCTTGACAAGCACACGGTCGACAATGCCGCCATCGAGATGCTGGACCACCTGACGGTCCTGGTCGACCTCGATGCGCCCGGGCGCGACGATGGCACCGGCGATCCGCGCGGTCGCGGCCCAGTAGCCGAAGCCACCAACCAGGACCAGCACCGTGACCAGCCCGAGAACCAGGTGGAACCGCGCGCGAAGAATGACCGGCTCGCTCATCGTGCCTCTCCCTTGGCAATCGGCGCCTGCAGCTTCTGCGCGTTTTCCACGGTCTGCCGGAGCACCTCGTCACGCGGCCCGAAAGCGCGCATGACCCCGCCATCGAGCACCAGCAGCAGGTCGCATTCCTGGATCGCCGCCGGCCTGTGCGCCATGATGATGACCGACCGCCCCTCCGACTTCATCTGCCGGATCGCCCGGTTGAGCGCCTCGGAGCCGGCATGGTCGAGATTGGAATTGGGCTCGTCGAGGACGAGGATCTGCGGGTCGCCATAGAGCGCGCGCGCCAGCCCGATGCGCTGGATCTGCCCGCCGGAGAGCCGGCTCGCCGTGCCCTTGAGCGGCGTGTCATAGCCCTTCGGAAAGTTGACGATCATGTTATGCGCATCGGCCTTTTTCGCGGCGGCGACCACGCCGGCCTCGTCCGGCTGCGGCGCGAGCCGGGCGATATTCTCGGCAATCGTGCCGTCGAAGAGCCGGATACGCTGCGGCAGGTAGCCGATATGCTGTCCCAGCACATCGGGGTCGTATTGATCGAGCGCCGGCCCGTCGAGACGGATCTTGCCGCCCACGCAGCGCCAGACGCCGGTGATCGCTCGCGCCAGCGTCGTCTTGCCGGAGCCGGAAGGGCCGATCACACCGAGCGCCTTGCCGGGCGGCAGCTCGAAGCTGACCATGCGCAGCGAGGCCTGGGTCTCGCCGGGCGGCAGCACGGTGACCTTTTCGACCTGCAGCCGCGCGGCCGGCTTTGGCAGCGCGGTGTGCCGCGGCTCCGGCGGGGACTCGGAGAGCAGTTGCGCCAGGTTCTTCCAGCTGCGCGAGGCGCGTTGCAGCAACTCCCATTGCCCGATGGCCTGTTCGACCGGCGCCAGCGCCCGCCCCAGCAGGATCGAGGCCGCGATCATCGCGCCGGCCGTGAGCTCGCCCTGCAGCACCAGGTAGGCGCCGAGGCCGAGCATGGCCGATTGCAGGAAGAGCCGCAGCGCCTTGGTCGCCGCGCGAAAGCCGCCCGCCCGGTCCGAGGCCGAGATATCCGCCTCCAGCGCCTTGCTCCGCGCCTGCTGCCAGCGCGCGAAACCGGCGCCGCGCATGCCGAGCGCCTCGATCGTCTCGGCCTCCTCGCGCATCTGCTGGGACTGCCATTCCGCCGACCGGCCCAGCCCCACCGCTTCCTGCGATGGCTGGCGCGTGCGCCACTGGTTGAGCGCGGTGAGCGTGATCAGGATCGCGCCCCCGGCAATGGCCAGGAACCCGAGCCAGGGATGGAAGATGAAGATCGCCGCCAGGAAGAGCGGCGTCCAGGGCAGGTCGAAAAAGGCCAGCAGCGCCGGCGAGCCGAAGAAGCGGCGAATGGTTTCTAGGTTGCGCAGCCCTGTCGCGGCGGTCTCCGACCCCGGCTTCAGGCTCTCGCTGTTGAGCATGGCGGTGAAGATGCGCCCGTCCAGCAGCTGCTGGAACCGTCCGCCCACCCGGGTCATGACGCGGCCGCGAACGAAATCGAGGATCCCCATGACCAGGTAGAGAAAGGCCACCAGCACCGACAGCGCCATCAGCGTTTCCTCCGAGCGCGACCCGAGGACGCGGTCATAGACCTGCAACATGTAGAGCGGGCCGGTCAGCATCAGCAGGTTCACGAAAATCGAGAAAAGGAAGGCGGCAACCACCAGTCCACCGCTCCGGGAACGGGCCTGTCGCAGTTCCTGCAACCCGCTTTCAGCATCATTGGCCCGCATTCGATCCTCCGCGACACGTAACCCCACAGGACAAGTGCTACATCAACGGACCCAATTAGAGAAGGTCGCGCGCGGGCTTATTCCTCCATTCCCACCGCTGTCCTGCCGCAAACCGCGTCAACGCTGTCCTGCCGCAAACCGCGTCGCCGCAAACGCGATCTCTGCGGATTGCGGGCGCGCCCAGCTGTCCCGCCGAGCGGCTGCAAGCGGCGCAGAAATCATGTGCTCCGCCGCCCCGGTTCCGCCGCATCGCCCAAGGGAAAACCGGGCAGCCAAACGGGATAGGTCAGGTTTTCGAGACCGTCTTCCAGAAGGGACAGGAAGGTTACAGGCAACGCTGTTCGGAGGGGAAATGGCCAGTCTCGCCATGCCCGATTTCCATGCCGGCCCTTACGAACGGGCCGTGAACGGGCGGTGCACGGGCTGTAAAATGGTGCCGGCGGAGGGGCTCGAACCCCCGACCCCCTGATTACAAATCAGGTGCTCTACCAGCTGAGCTACACCGGCAATACCACTCTACGTTTCGCGCGCCATCGCCCCGATTTCGTCCATTGGACCGTGGCAGGCGCGGGTCCCGATGCCATGTTTCCGTGCCGAAGGGAAGACGGATATCCGCACATCCCGGGTTTCGGATCGGATCCACATGATTCCGGTCCCCCCTCCTACCGAGAGCGCCTCGCACGCGCAAGACGGTAGCGCCCGGAAAAGGACCGTTCCCCGGGGCGGGATGGCGTGCCGACACTGGCCCCGGCCAAATCGGACCGCCCGCACCACATCCGGGCAACCTGTACTGCCAGAACGGAGGCCGCGCGTCCGGTCCTCTCCGTCCCCTCCAGGTCCCGGGGAATGAAAACGAAACGGGGGCCGCGGCAGCGCTCCGGCGCCACGGCCCCACACCAATTACATCTCGCTGATGCTGGTCAGCGGACCGGGCGCAACCGCGTCCTCGTAGGAGTCGAGCGCCGCGGGGATGGAGCCGGCCTCCTGGAAGACCTGCGCCACGCCGAGCATGAAGGCCGGCAGGCCGCCGCCGAGCCATTTCTCGCCCAGCTGCTCCTCGACCGAGGGGAATTCGAAGGTCCCGATCGTCGCCTCGGTGGCCTCGAGATCCATGCCCGCATCCTTGGCGATCACTTCCAGCATCTCGGCCTTCATGTCGCCCGCGTTCCACATCGCGTTGGCCTCGGCCGTGACCTTCAGGAAGGCCTCCAGCGTCTCGGCCCCTTCCGCCACGAAATTCGCCGGCGCCGAGGTCACGTCGACCACGAGGATGCCAAGCTCTTCCTTCTCCGCGCCGGTCAACAGAACATTGCCATGCTCCAGCATCCGCCGCAGGCCGCCGCCCCAGCCGCAGACCATGTCGAGATTGCCCTGCGCGAAGGCCGCCGCGCCATCCGCCGGCGCCATGTCGACGATCTCCATCGAGGTGATATCGACGCCGAAATGGCTCATCTGCTTGAGGAATCCGTAATGCGCCGCAGTGCCGATCGGCACGCCGACCTTCTTGCCTTCCAGCTCCTTGGCGCTGTCCTTGTCGATCTCCAGCGCCTCGGCGACGACGCAATTGTCATTCTCCGAATAGGACACGGCGATATCGACAATCTGCAGGTCCTGGCCCGCCGAGGTGGCGACGACGAAGGGCGGCAGGCCCTGGCTGACCGAGATCTGCACATCCCCCGAGGCCATCGCGGCCGACATCGCGGTGCCGGTATCGAAGGAGACCCAGTTCACCTCCATCCCGAGCGCCTCGTCATACATCCCCGTCGCTTTCGCGTATTGGAACGGCATCGGCCATTCGAGGAAATAGCCAACCGTCAGATCGGCGGCAAATGCTCCGGGGGCAGACAGCGCCATGACGCTGCCGGCAAGAATGGCCTTGAGTGAGGTTTTCATCGAGTGTCTCCCTGTTGGTGGAGTTGGGCAGGTCTTTGCCTGCATCCGGGTTTCGTGCGGCTCTTCGCCGTGTCCCCGCCCTTGCAAGCCTTTGCATCTTCGCGGCCAGGGCGGGTCATGAAACCCGAGTAATCCACAGTCGGGAGCCAACCGAGACTCCGATCTGTCAATTTCGAAACTTTAGAACTAATACTTCAACACTACAGGAATAACCGCAGCCCCCCCAAATCTGGTCCCGCCCTATGTCGCGTCACTCCAAGCCCCGGGAACTCAGCCTCAAATGGTTGAATCTCTTTCAGATATGCGCAACCAAGGGCTCGCTGCAGGGGGCGGCGGAAGAGACCGGGCTGACGGTCAGCACGGTGTCCCATCACCTGCGCTCTCTCGAAGAGCATCTTGGCGTCGAACTGTTCAACCACAGCCGCCGCCCCATGGTCCTGACCCCGAAGGGCCAGGTTTTCCTTCGCAATATCGAGACCGCGCTGCTGGATATCCGCAAGGCGGAAGCGGAGGCCTCAGCTGGCAATCTCTCGGAAGCCAGCTACCTGCGCATCGGCGCCATCGAGGATTTCGACAGCGATATCATCCCCGAGCTGGCCGTCTTCCTGTCCGACTGCATGCCGCGCTGCGATTTCCTGTTCCAGAATGGCACCAGCGCGGCGATCCACGAATTGCTGCGCAACCGGCAGCTCGATCTCGGCATCACCGCAAGCCCGAGCGAGAAGCCGCGCGACCTCGACGACCGTTTCCTGCTGCGCGACCCTTTCGTGGTGGTGCTGACGACAAACGAGGCCCGCCCGGTCGAGGAGATCGTCGCCGGGCGCACGCCCCTGCCCTTCCTGCGCTTCGCCTCCAGCCTGATGATCTCCCGGCAGATCGAGGCCCAGCTGCGGCGGATGAACATCGTCCCGCCGCACCGGTTCGAATGCAGCAATCACCAGACGCTGATGGCGATGACCGCCGCCCGCGCCGGCTGGACCATCACCACGCCGCTTCTCTTCGCCCGCTCGCGGCGCTTTCACGGCCAGCTGCGCATGCATCCCTTTCCCGGCAAGAGCTTCGCGCGCACATTGTCCATCCTGTCGACGCCCGACTGTTCCAATGCGATTGTCGAGCTGATCGACAGCGAGCTGCGCAAGCGGATCACCGAACATGCGATCGAGCCGTTTCGCAAGACGGCCCCCTGGCTCAACGACGCCTTCAAGCTCATCACCTGAGCGCCCTTGGCGGCCTAACCGCGCCGGGTCTTGCCCGGGCGAAGGCCGATCGCGATGCCGCCAAGGATCATCGCCGCCGAGAGGCTGGCCGTCGGCGTGATCCGCTCGCCGAGCAGCAGCGCGCCGAGGATGATCGCGATTGCCGGAGCCGAGAGCTGGGCGAGCGCCCCGCGCGTTGCCCCCAGCGCCGGCAGGAGCGCGTACCAGAGCGCATAACCGAGCCCGGATGTCAGCCCGCCGGAGAGCAGCGCGAGAGCGATGCCGCCAGCCGCGGGCGCGACGGCATCCGGCCAGATGGCAAGGACCGCCGCCACGAGCGGCAGGCTGTAGACAAAATTCCAACCCGTCGCCCGCAGCGGGTCCGACACCCGTCGCCCGACAAGGGAATAGATCCCCCAGCCCAGCGCCGCGCCGGACATCAGCAGCAGCGCCATGGGGGCGACCGCCACCGGCGCGGATGGCAGGGAGACGACCATCAGCCCGGCAAAGGCCAGCAACATGCCGAGCCAACGGCGCAAGGGCGGTGTGTCGCCCTCCAGCAGCGCGCCGGCAAACATGGTGATCTGCACGCCCCCGAACAGGACCAGCGCCCCGAGACCGGCATCCATCGAGACATAGGCATGGGAGAAGCCGAGCATGTAGAGCGACAGCCCGCCAATGGCGACCGCGTCCGGCCGGGGCGGCCGCGGCAGGGATCTGTCCCGCAGGAACAGGCAGGCGATCAGGACGAGCGCCCCGGCGGCGACCCGCAGGGCGGCGAAGGTGCCGGGGCCGATCAGCTCGGTCGACAAGGCCAGCCGGTTCAAGAGCGAGTTTGCCGCGAAGGCCAGCATCGTGAGCGCCGTCAGAAGAAACAACCGCATCTCCGCCTCCCTTTCCTGAAACGCGAACCGCCAGCCTTGGCGCAGGGCACCCCCTTTGTCCACCGGTGATCCGGCCCGATCACGCCCTTGCGTTCGCGGAATGCCCGACCTGTCTCCCGGCCCGCGTTCAGCGGCACCGCTGGTCCCGGCATGGTGCCGGACCACGGCTCGGGGTTTCAAAGCTGCTGCCGGAACGAGCATGATCCCCCAAAACATCTCAAGTAATCTTTGAAAAAATCGAAGCTAACGCTCTCTCGTTGCGCAAAGGCCCAATCGCTTTCACCAATTTCAACGGAATGTCGGAGAAAACCTCATGAAATCTCGCACCAGGGTCGTGGTCATTGGCGGCGGTATCGCCGGATGCTCTGTCCTCTATCATCTTACGCAGGAAGGCTGGAGCGATGTCGTGCTGGTCGAGCGCAACGAGCTGACCAGCGGCACGACCTGGCACTCCGCAGCTCAGGTGACGAATTTCGGCCAGAACCAGACCATGGTCGGCCTGAAAAGCCATTCTATAAAACTTTACAAGGAGTTGGCGGACGATCCTGATTATCCGATCAACTATCACTATGCCGATGGCGGCATACGCCTCGCCAATACCGAGGCGCAGATGCAGGGCTATCACCACTTCGCCTCGATGGCGGAGGGGATGGGGGTGGATTTTGAGGTGATCGATGCCGAGGAATGCGCCCGCCGCCACCCGCTGATCTCGACCGAGAACCTTCTCGGCGGGCTCTGGGACCCGCTGGACGGCGATATCGATCCCGCCCAGCTCTGCCAGGCGCTGGCCCGGCGCGCGCGCAAGGCAGGAGCGGAAGTCTATCGCAACACGCCGGTGACCGATCTCACCCAGCACAAGGACGACACCTGGACCGTCCATACCGAGCATGGCGATATCGACTGCGATATCGTGGTCAATTGCGGCGGCTACCGGGTCAACGAGGTCGGCAAGATGATGGGGGTGCATCACCCCGTTGCCTCGATGGAGCACCAGTATTTCCTCACCGAGGACATCCCCGCCATCGCCGAGGCCGGCCACCGGATGCCGCTCCTGCGCTGCCCGATCAGCGATTATTACAGCCGGCAGGAAAAGAATGGCCTGCTGGTCGGGTTCTACGAGCAGGGCTGCAAGACCTGGGGGCTGGACGGGATCGACCCGAATTTCGTCAACGCGCTCTGTCCGGACGATCTCGACCGCATCACCGATGTTCTTGAAGGCGCTTTCGAACGGATGCCGGCGCTGATGGAGGTCGGCATCCATTCCGTCGTCAACGGCCCGATCACCTACACGATCGACGGCGCGCCGCTGATCGGCCCGATCCCGGGCAAGCGCAACGCCTTCTGCGCCATCGGGTTGCGCGCCGGGCTTGGCGAGGGCGGCGGGCATGGCTGGCTGCTGGCGCAGATGATCGTGCATGGCGAGGCCTGCTATGACACCTGGTGCATCGATCCGCGCCGCTTCGCCGGCCATACCAACGAAGAGCTGACCGCGCTCAAGGCGATCGAGGATTACCAGAACGAGTTCCGCTTCCACTTCCCGCATGAGCACCGCCCCGCCGCGCGCCCCGCGAGAACGACGCCGCTGACGCCGGTCCTGGCCGCCGAAGGGGCCGAGTTCACCGTGGTCAATGGCTGGGAGCGGATGGACTACATCAAACCCTCCCCCGATTTTCACCCCAGCCTCAGCTTCAATTTCGACGAGGCGTTCGAGCTGATCGCGGCGGAGGTGAAGGCCGTGCAGGAAGCTGTCGGCCTCTGCGAGGTCAACGGCTTCAATCGCTTCGAAATCACCGGCGCGGATCGCCACGCCTTCCTCGACCGCATGTTCTGCGGCGCGGTGACCAAGAAGGACGGCCGCGTCGGGCTGGGCTACCTGCTCAACCAACAGGGCATGGTCAAGGGCGAGGCGACCGTGGCAAACCTTCCCGCAAGCGACCGCGGCCCTGCGCGGGCCTGGTATGGCTCCGCAGCGGCGGCCGAGCTGCATGACATGGACTGGCTCACACAGCATTTACACGCCGACGAGGACGTCCAGATCCGCTCGCTCACCAATGACCAGACGATCCTCGTGCTGGCCGGGCCGAAAGCGCGCGACGTTCTCTCGGCCTGTTCGCGTGGCGACTGGTCGAAACAGGCCTTCCCCTGGCTCAGCGTCCGCGAATGCTTCATCGGCTTCTCGTCCGCCACCGTGCTGGGGGTCAGCTTCTCCGGCGAGTTGGCCTACGAGATCCACGTCCCCAACGCTTCTCTCTACGCGGTTTATCTCGCGCTGCGGGCGGCGGGCGAGGCGCATGGGCTGACGCTCTTCGGCGCCCGCGCCGTCGACTCCATGCGGATGGAGAAAGGCTTCCTGCACTGGAAAGCCGACCTGCTGACCGAGTTCGACCCGTTCGAGACCGGGCTCGACCGTTTCGTATGGCCCAACAAACCGGCGGATTTCATCGGCAAGGCGGCGCTGCTGGCGCGGCAGGCCGAGGGACCGCGCAAGAAACTGGTGACGCTGAAGATCGATGCCACCCACGCCCCGGCCCATGGCGGCGCCTCGCTGCTGCAGGGCGAGACCGTGGTCGGCACCATCACCTCTGGCGACTGGGGCCACCGCACCGGGTTGAACCTCGCCTATGCCTTTGTCGACCCGGCCCTGTCGGAGCCTGGAAGCCGGATGGAGCTGGAGCTCTATGGAGAGCGGGTCGCGGCGGAGGTCATCCCCGCCTCGCCCTACGATCCCGACTTCTCCCGAATGCGGAGTTGACCGGTTTCCCCGGGATCGCGCCGACGACCGAACAGAAGAAGAAAGAGATGTCCCAGTGACCGTCACCTACCTGAAACAGGCCGCGCGGCGTCCGGCGGAAGAAAACACCGACATCCGCGACATTGTCCGCATCATGCTGGCCAATATCGAGCGCGATGGCGAGGCGGGTGTACGCGGCTACGCGGAAAAGCTCGACGGCTGGACCGGCGACATCGTCCTCGCCGAGGCCGACCGCCGCGCGGCCTGCGACCGGGTCCCGGAGGCGCTGAAGGCGGATATCCGCTTCGCCCATGACAATATCCGCCGCTTCGCCGAGGCGCAGATGGCGACGATCCAGGACTGCGAGATCGAGGTGATCCCGGGGCTGATCGCCGGGCAGAAGCAGATCCCGGTCTCCAGTGCCGGCTGCTACGTGCCGGGCGGGCGCTACAGCCACATCGCCAGCGCGCTGATGACCATCACCACCGCGAAGGTCGCGGGCGTGCCGCATATCACCGCCGTCTCCCCGCCCCGCCCGGGCGGCATCCCCGACGCGATCCTCTACGCGATGGATCTGAGCGGCGCGGATCTGATTCTCAATCTCGGCGGCGTGCAGGGAATTGCCGCCATGGCGCAGGGGCTCTTCGGCGCGCAGCCGGCCGACATCCTCGTCGGCCCCGGCAATGCCTATGTCGCCGAGGCCAAGCGCATGCTTTTCGGCCCCGTGGGCATCGACATGTTCGCCGGGCCGACGGATTCGCTCGTCATCGCCGATCACACCGCATCGGTCGAAACCGTCGCCTGGGATCTTGTCAGCCAGGCCGAGCATGGCGCCGACAGCCCGGTCTGGCTGGTCGCCACCGACCGCGCCGTCGCCGAAGGGGTCATGGCGCGCGCCGATGCGCTGATCGCCAGCCTGCCGGAGCCCAACACAACCGCCGCCCGTGTCGCCTGGGTCGAGCGGGCCGAAATCATCCTCTGCGACACGCGCGAGGAAGCTGTCGCCGTCTCCGACCGCTACGCGCCCGAGCATCTCCAGGTGCAGGCCGAGGATCTCGACTGGTGGCTGGACACTCTCTCCGCCTATGGCTCGCTCTTTCTCGGCAAGGAGACGACGGTCCCCTTCGGCGACAAGAGTTCGGGGCCGAACCACGTGCTGCCAACCGGCGGCGCGGCGCGCTACACCGGCGGGCTGTCAGTGCACAAGTTCACCAAGACCGTGACCTGGCAGCGCTGCAATGAAGCCGCCTCGCGCGAGCTGGCCGAACGGACGGCGCGGATCAGCCGTATGGAGGGTATGGAGGGCCATGCGCGCGCCGCCGAGCTGCGCCTGAAGCGCGACTGATCCGGACAACGCCAAGCATTGTGGACGGAGCGGGACAACGGATTTCGGCACCTCTCGCGGCGAAAGAAAACGTGCAACAACAGCCATGCCTGTGCCTGCCCGTGGGGAGGCGCTGCAACGCCTGTTCGAAACACTTTATGGGGCCACGTTCTGCGACATGAATGGTTTGCGCTGTCGGTGAAGACGCGCCAGCCCGCCGGAACGGGCAGGCGCTGGCACGGCGGCCTTCGGCCTTGTTCCGTGCCCTTCAGTGCTCTGCCCGAAAACGCCACCGGCCCAGTTCAGTTCTTCGCGGGAACGGGAAAGGACGACGGCCCAGTGATTAAAATCGCCATGCGTGGATCCCCGGCTTCGGCACGCAGGATCGCCCCTTGCCCTGCCCGCCGCGACCCCGCTGCACTTGCCAGCCCGTGCTCGAGATCTTAGCTCTTGAGGAGGAGGTCAGGCCATGCCCGGAAAGACCGACACGTCGCCAAGGCTCGCCTTTCAGACCGAGGGGCTGACGAAGACCTATGGCGAGGGCGAAGCGGCCGTCCACGCCCTGCGCGGCGTCGACCTGAGCCTGCCCGATGGCGAGCTGGTCGTGCTGCTCGGCGCCTCCGGCTCGGGAAAGTCGACCCTGCTGAACATCCTCGGCGGGCTGGACCGCGCCACCTCCGGCAGCGCCCGCTTTCGCGACCACGAGCTGACCACCCATTCCGACCGTGCCCTGACCCGCTATCGGCGCGACCATGTTGGCTTCGTTTTCCAGTTCTACAACCTCATGCCGGCGCTGACCGCGGAGGAAAATGTCGAGCTGGTCACCGAGATCGCCCGCAACCCGATGTCTCCCGCCGAGGCGCTCGATCTCGTCGGGCTCGGGCCCCGGCGGCACCATTTCCCCGCCCAGCTCTCGGGCGGCGAGCAGCAGCGCGTCGCCATCGCCCGCGCCATCGCCAAGCGCCCGGACGTGCTCTTCTGCGACGAGCCCACCGGCGCGCTGGACAGCACCACCGGCCGCGCCGTCCTGCAAGTCATCGCCGATATCAACGAAGAGCTCGGCACCACCGTTCTCATGGTGACCCATGCCGCCCATACCGCCGCCATGGCGCATCGCGTGTTGCGCTTCTCCGACGGCGCCATCCACGCCGTGGAAGTCAACGCGACCCGCCTTGCACCAAGGGAGATAGACTGGTGATCCGCCTGCCTCCCACCTCCCCGGGAAATCTCGCTGCCCGATCCGGCTTGCGAGACCGCGCAGGACCGCCGTCGGTAGCCGGCACATCTTCGGCCAACCCAACGCGATGCAACATGTTTGTTCTGCCACCGCACCACCCGCATAGTGCCCGCGGGCGCGACCCGACGGAGGCGGGCGGATGACTTTCCTCTCCCCCCTCGATCGCAAGCTCCTGCGCGACCTCTGGCGCATCAAGGGCCAGGCCGGCGCCATCGCCGCCGTCATCGCGCTCGGGGTGATGACGCTGGTGATGATGTCCGGCCTCGTCAACACGCTGGAGCTGACCAAGACCGCCTATTACGAGCGCTACCGGCTGCCGCAGGTCTTTGCCCCCGTCGAGCGCGCGCCCGAGCGCATCCTCGACCGGCTGGCGGAGATCCCCGGCGTCTCGGCGGTCGAGGGGCGCGTCACCGGCATGGCGCTGATCGAGATCGACGACGAGATCTTGCCGATCCGCGCCCAGGCCGTCTCCCTGCCCGCGCATGGCCGCGCCCGGCTCGGCGATATCTACCTCGCCGAGGGCCGCCTGCCCGACCCCGCCCGCGCCGAGGAGGTCCTGCTGCTCAAGGCCTTTGCCGATGCCCGCGCCCTGAAGCCGGGCGACGCGCTCTCGGCGACGATGAATGGCGCCCGGCGCGGCTTCCGGGTCACCGGGCTCGCCCGTTCGCCCGAGTTCCTCTACACCACCGCGCCGGGCGAGATCGTCCCGGACGACGCCCGTTTCGCCGTCCTCTGGATGAGCCGGGACAGCCTCGCGGCCGCCTATGACATGGATGGCGCCTTCAATGAGGCACTGCTGGCGCTGGAACGCGGTGCCAGCGAGCCGGCTGTCATCGCCGCCGCCGACCGCATCCTCGACCCGCTGGGGGGGCGCGGCGCCTATGGGCTGGCCGACCATCAGAGCAATTTCTTCCTCACCGAGGAGATCAATGGTGCCCGCTCGACCGCCGTCGCCGTGCCGCCGATCTTCCTCGGCGTCTCCGCCTTCCTGCTCGCGATCACCATGCACCGGATCGTGCAGGCCGAGCGCGAACAGATCGGGCTGCTGAAGGCCTTCGGCTATACCGATGGCGAGACCGCAATCCACTACCTCAAGCTGATGCTGGCCATCGCGCTGGTGGGCGCCGGCGCGGGCGCCCTGCTCGGCATCGCCGCAGGCCGCGCCATGGCGGGGCTCTACACGGATTACTACAAGTTCCCCTTCCTCGTCTTCACGCTGGATCCGCGCAGCTTCGTCACCGGCTTCGCCACCTCCGTCGGCGCTGCAACGGCCGGGGGCGCAGGCGTGCTGCGCGCCGTCTTCCGGCTCTCGCCGGCCGTCGCCATGCGCCCGCCCGCCCCGGCGGATTACACCGCCTCCGGCGGGATCAGCCGCCTTGCCCGCCGCCTGCTCGACCAGCCTGGCCGCATGGTCCTGCGCCGCCTGCACCGCCAGCCCGGCCGCATGCTCGGCGCCGCCATCGGCATCGCCACCGGCATGGCGCTGTCGGTCGGCATGATCGGGCTGCAGAGCGGCTTCGCCCGCACCGTAGACCTCGCCTTCACCGTGCTCGACCGCTCAGATGCGCAGGTCACCTTCACCCATGCCATGTCCGAGAAGGCGATCTACGAGCTTGCCCGCCTGCCCGGAATCGAGTCGGTCGAGCCGGTGCGCAATGTCTCCGTCCTGCTGCGCCACGGGCTGGAAACCCATCGCGGCGCCATCACCGGGCTGGGAGAAAGCGCGCGCCTCGCCCGCGCCCTGGATGCCGAGCAGCGCCCGCTCACCCTGCCCGAGGATGGCATCGTCCTGTCCACCACGCTCGCGCAGGTCCTCGGGGCCGCGCCGGGCGACGTGATCACCGCCGAGATCCGCGAGGGCCGCCGCCCTATGCTCGACATCCCCGTCGCCGCCGTCGCCGACAGCCTGCTCGGGGCCCCGGCCTATATGCGGCTCGACGCACTCAACCTTGCGCTGAAAGAGCCCGGCCGCGCCTCCGGCGCCTATCTCCGCCTTGCCCCCGGCGCCGAAACACAGGTTTTCGAGACCGTGCGCGACATGCCGGCGCTGGCCGGAATCGCGCTCAAGGAGGATATGCGGCTGGCGATCCAGGAGGTGATGGACAATGGCATGGGCGCAATGCGCTTCGTCATGCTGACCATTGCCGGCATCGTCACCTTCGGCATCGTCTACAACGCCGCCCGCATCGCCTATGCCGAGCGCGCCCGCGACCTCGCGAGCCTGCGCGTGATCGGCTTCACGCGCGGCGAGGCGGCCTTCGTACTGCTGGGCGAGCTGGGCCTGATCGTGATGATGGCACTGCCGCTGGGGGCGGTTGCCGGCTATGGCATGTCGGCGCTCATCGCCAGCGCCTTTTCCACGGAAATCTACACCATCCCGCTGATCTTCGACGCGCATTCGGTGGCCAGCGCGACGCTCGCCGTGCTCGCCTCGGCGGTCTTCTCGGGATGGATCGTCAAGCGCGACCTTGACCGGATCGAGCTTGTCTCGGCATTGAAGACGCGGGAGTGAAGGATATGGCAACACGCAAGACAACCCGCAGGATCATCACGCTTCTGGTGCTGGCCGGGCTCGGCGCCACGCTGGCCTGGGCCTTCCGGCCGCAGCCGGTGCTGGTCGATCTCGGCGAGGTGCGGCGCGGCGCGCTGATGGTCACGATCGACGAGGAGGCACGCACCCGCGTGCATGAGCCCTATGTCGTCTCCACGCCGGTCGCTGGCCGGCTCCTGCGGCTCGAGGTCGAGCCCGGCGACGCCGTCGAACGCGGCACGACGACCATTGCCCATATGCTGCCGATCAACCCCTCCGCGCTCGATATCCGCACCCGGGAACAGGCCCGCGCCGCCGTCACCGCCGCCTCGGCCGCGCTGCGCGTCGCCCGCGCCGACCTCAACAAGGCCATGGCCGACAATGACCTCGCCCAGTCCGACCTTGCCCGCGCCGAGCGGCTGACCACGTCCGGAACGCTGTCGCAGGCCTCGCTGGAGCGGGCCCAATCGGCCTCCCGCGCTGCCCAGGCCACGCTGGACACGGCCGAGGCTGCCATCTCCATGCGTGAGGCCGAGGTCGACACGGCCCGCGCCCAGCTCATCGGCTTCGACGATCACGGGCTCGCCGCCGCGCTCCAGATCACCCGCGAGACCGCAACGCCCCTCTTCGCGCCGGCCACGGGGCGCATCCTGCAGGTGATGCAGCGGAGCGAGACCACCCTGCCCGTCGGCACGCCGATCATGGAGATCGGCAATATCGAGGATGATCTCGAAGTGCTGGTGGAGCTGCTCTCGACCGATGCCGTGCAGGTCACGCAGGGCGCGCGGGTCATCGTCGACAAATGGGGGGGCGACCAGCCGCTCAACGGCGAGGTGATCCGGGTCGATCCCTGGGGCTTCACCAAGTATTCCGCCCTCGGCGTCGAGGAGCAGCGGGTCAATGCCCGCATCCGCTTCACCGACCCGCCCGAGACCCGCGCCGCCCTCGGCCATGGCTACCGGGTCGAGGTCCGGATCGTCGTCTGGGAGGCGCAGGATGCCGTGATCGCGCCTGCCAGCGCGCTGTTCCGCAGCGGCGACGGGCATGGCGCCTTCGTTCTCGGACCGGACGGACTGGCGGAGCTTCGCAGCGTCGTTCCTGAGCGCTCCAACGGCATCGAGACCGCGATCCGCTCCGGTCTCGCTCAGGGCGAGCAGCTGATCCTCTATCCGGCGCCCGGTCTTGCCGCTGGCCAACGGGTTGCGCCGCGCAATCCGGGATGAAGCACCAGAACAGGCCGAATATTAACCATTTTCGGCTTGTTAACAGCTACGGTCGTATTATGCCGTGAGTGCATAATTCGTGCAATGGTTGTGCGAGTTTCAATTTGCCCGTGGCGAAAGCGCTCGAGAAGAATGCCCTGTCGTTATCACCTTCGTCCCGATCTCGACCTGATCCTGCTCTGGCATTCGGGGCATCTGACCAGTCAGTGCCAGCGGCGTGCGCTCTCGGAATTGACCGCTGAGCCGGATTACCGCGCCGATGCGCGGATTCTCGTTGACGCCTCGCAGGTCGTCTCGACCGATGTCGAACTGGGCACGTTGTTGAAGCGCCGCAAGCTGCATGCCATCCAGTTGACGGAAGTGAAACGCCCGACCCGCTGGAGCTACTTCGCCCCGACAGCGCTGTCCTATGGCCTGTCCCGGAGGGCACAGATCCTCTTCGACGAGTTGCCCAATCTCGAGATCGGCGTGTTCTGGACCAGCGAGGAGGCGCTGGCCTTTCTGGACCTGGCCGCGACCGACCTGCCCGGTTGGCCGGAGCCCGGCCCGACCGAGGGCTGAGAGCCGCCGGCCAGTCCGCGCCGGATCAGTTGCGCACGACGAAGACCGACTGCTTGGCGTGGCGCACGACGCGGGCGGCGTTCGGGCCGAGCAGGTAATCCTCCAGCTCCGGCTTGTGCGAGCCGAGCACGATCACATCGGCGCCGATCCGATCGGCCGTGCGCAGGATGTTGTCATAGACATGCCCCTTGACCACGGTGAGGTCATAAGCCTGCCCCTCGGGCATTTCCTGCCGGGCCCAGCTCTCGAAACGCGCCTTCTCGTCCTCGACGATCTTCCGTGTCTGATCTTCGGTGAAGAAGGTGTTGACGAAGGACATGCCGAAATCCGGGATGACGTTGACGATATGCAGGGCCGCGTCGTTGTCCCTGGCAAGGCGGATGGCAACCTCCGTAACCCGAAGGGCGGAGGTTTCGTCATTCAGGTCGATAGCCACGAGAATGGATTTGTACATCTTTTCGGTTTTCTCAGGGGGCGAGGGCGCCGCGAGCGGGCGCGGGATTTCGGGGAGAACTGTCTCGCCCTGCACATGATGGATCGCGGCGGCCCTGTCACGCCCGAAAAGGCGCGCCCCGTCCGGATCGGCACGATCCGGCCGGATCGTCACCAAACAGCCCGACCTGCGGGTCTCCACCTCCGATCCGGGCGAGCCGCGCCTGAGTCTGGCGTCCGCCAGAGTCCGCCGGAGTCCGGGGAGCGTCGGATCTCGGGAAGGGGACGCCAACGGCAACGCGCGCCCCGGTCCGACAGAAACCTTGCCGGCCGGCGCCCCTATGGCACATCATTGCGCGAAAGATCCCGCCGTGATCCGGCCCGGGGCGACAGGTCGGCTCGTGCGGACCAAATCCTCCCGAGAAAGAAACACGCTTTCGCGACCTGTTTTTTTGCTGGCAGACAGGCCTGTCGCGTCGCGCATATTACGTGAATATCAACCCGGAAAACATTGAATATACACAACAAAACTTCTCACCGTTGACTCCCGAAACATCCTTCGTACCGCCGCAAGCTGGTGCCGCACCCGGCGATCTGTGTCGCCTGCCCCCAAGGACCGGTTTGCTTTTCCGCGCGAAGTTCCTACAAATCCCCGGTGAACGGCTCGGCAGATGGGGGATCCCGGTGACAGTTCAGACGGATGCGACACTCGCCCTGATCGCGGCGTTGCCCTTCATCGGCGCGCTCTTCCCGGGCCTCATGATTCGCGTGGGACGCAATGCCTGCGCGCTTTCGGCCGGCTGGGCGACGCTTTCGGCGCTGATCCTGCTGATCACGCTGGCCACGGAGGTCTGGCGCGGCGAGACGGTTGTCTACCAGATCGAGTGGATGCCCATGCTCGGCCTGAACGCGAATTTCAGGCTCGACGGGCTGGGGCTGCTCTTTGCTTCGATGATCCTCGGAATTGGTCTGCTCATCATCCTCTACGCCCGGTTCTACCTCTCGCGCGAAGACCCGATGGGGCAGTTCTACACCTACCTGATGCTGTTCCAGGGGGCGATGCTCGGCATCGTGCTTTCCGACAACATCCTGATGCTGGTGATCTTCTGGGAACTGACCTCGCTCTCCTCCTTCCTGCTGATCGGCTACTGGAAACATACCGTGCCGGGGCGGCAGGGCGCGCGGATGGCGCTGGCAGTGACCGGAGGCGGCGGGCTGGCGCTGATCGGCGGCATGCTGCTGCTGGGCCAGGCGGCCGGCTCCTATGACCTCTCGGTCATCCTGACGCGGCGCGAGGAAGTGCTCGCCTCGCCCTATGTCCTGCCGATGCTGATCCTGATCCTGCTCGGCGCCTTCACCAAGTCGGCGCAGTTCCCCTTCCATTTCTGGCTGCCTCACGCGATGGCGGCCCCCACACCGGTCTCGGCCTATCTGCACTCCGCCACCATGGTGAAGGCCGGGCTCTTCCTGATGGCGCGGCTCTGGCCGGTTTTCGCCGGCACCGACATGTGGTTCTACCTCGTCGGCACGACCGGGCTGATCACCATGCTGGTCGGCGCCAAGATCGCCATCTTCAAGGATGACATAAAGGCCCTGCTGGCCTTCTCGACCGTCTCCCATCTCGGGCTGATCACGATGCTGCTCGGCTTCGGCACCACCGCCGCCGCGACCGCCGCCGCCTTCCACATCATCAACCACACGATCTTCAAGGCCGCGCTCTTCATGACCGCCGGCATTGTCGACCACGAGGCCCATACCCGCTCCATCAAGCGTCTCGGGGGCCTGCGCCTGCTGATGCCGATCACGGCGACGCTGGCGATCATCACCTCGCTCTCCATGGCCGGCATCCCCTTCTTCAACGGCTTCCTGTCCAAGGAGCTGATGCTCGAAGAGGCAGTCCATACAAGCTGGCTCGGCAATCCCTGGATCGTGCCGGTTCTTGCGACCTTTGGCGGGCTTTTCTCGGCCGCCTATTCCTTCCGCTACATCTGGCATGTCTTCTTCGGCCCGGTGCGCAATGACTACCCGGGACACCCGCATGACCCGCCCTTCGGCATGTGGGCCGCGCCCGCCCTGCTCGCCGTCATGGCGGTTGTCATCGGCATCGTGCCGCAGGCGACCGTTGGCGGCTTCCTGCAGGTCGTGGCCGACGCGGTCACCCAGGAGCACCTGCACCTGCACAAGCTCAAGATCTGGCATGGCTTCACCCTCGCGCTTGGCATGAGCGCCATCGCCACGCTCGGCGGCGCGCTGGTGCTGTATTTCCACACGCCCTTGCTGCGCATGTGGGACAACACGCCCAAACCCGAGGCCAAGGCGATCTTCGACGCGGTGGTCACGGGGCTGCACCGCGGCAGCGGGCTTCTCACCAATGCGATGCATAATGGCCGGCTGACCCAGTTCCTGGCCATTTTCGGCGCCTCCACCGTCATGCTGGGGCTCTATGCCTTCCTCTCCGGCAGCCACACGCCGGGGACCCGCGAGATGATCGCGCCCAATGTGGTCGACTATATCGGGACGATTCTGCTCATCGCCTCGACAATGGCCATCGTGACCTATCACCGCTCGCGCCTGCTCGTGCTGGTGTTGATCGGCATCAACGGGCTGATCGTCTCGGTGATCTTCGTCCGGCTCTCCGCACCCGATCTCGCGATGACGCAGGTCACGGTCGAGGTGGTCACGCTGATCCTGCTGCTGCTGGCGCTGCACTTCCTGCCCAAGCATACGCCGCGCGAGTCGAGTTTCAGCCGCCGCGGCCGCGACGGGCTGATCGCCGGGGCCGCCGGCATCGCCATAGCCGCCCTTGCCTATGCGCTGATGACCCGCGGTTTCGACACGATCTCCGGCTATTACCTCAAACACGCCAAGCCCGATGGCGGCGGCACCAATGTCGTCAACGTCATCCTGGTGGACTTCCGTGGCTACGATACGTTCGGCGAGATCATCGTGCTCGGCATCGCCGCGCTGCTTATCTATGCGCTGGAAGAGACGCTGATGGACGGGAAGGCCTCCCGCAAGCTGGCCAACTGGGTCCACGAGATGCGTTATTCCAAGGATCGCCACCCGCTGATGATGGTCGTGGCGACCCGCCTGATGATGCCGATCTCGCTCATGGTCGGGGTCTATATCTTCCTGCGCGGCCATAACGACCCCGGCGGCGGCTTCATCGCCGGCCTGGTCGTCGCCATCGCGCTCTTGATGCAATACATGGCCTCGGGCTTTTCCTGGGCCTCGGAACGGGTCCGCATCCCCTATCACGCCTTCATCGGCTGGGGCGTGCTGATCGCGGGCATCACCGGCATCGGCGCCTGGTTCAACGGCCTGCCCTTCCTCACCTCGGCCTTCGGTTATGTCCACTGGCCGCCGATAGAGGAGTTCGAGCTGGCTACGGCGATGGCCTTCGATCTCGGCGTCTTCCTGACCGTGGTCGGCGCGGTGATGCTGGCGATCTACTCGCTCTCGCGGATCGCCCGGCGCACCGGCGAATCCGTCAACGTCTCGCCGATGGATTACGACCCCTCCACCGTCATCCCGCCCTATAGCGACACCGGGCGCGCCGAGCCGCCGATTCCCGGCCGCGCGACCCGCCCCGCTTCGGAACAGGAGAGCTGACATGGAAGCCCTGCTCGCAATCCTCATCGGCCTCCAGACCGCCGGCGGTGTCTACCTGATCCTGCGCCGCCGCACCTTCTCGGTCATCGTCGGCACGGCGCTGCTGACCTATGCGGTCAACCTCTTCCTCTTCGCCTCCGGCCGGCTTGCCGTGAACCTGCCGCCGATCTACCAGCCAGGCGTCACCGACTATACCGACCCCCTGCCCCAGGCGCTGGTGCTCACGGCGATCGTGATCTCCTTCGGCATGACGGCGGTGGCGGTGCTGATCGCGCTCGGCGCCTATCTCGAAAGCGATATCGACCATATCGACATGCGCCGCGATCCCAACGACCTCGATCTCGACCCCGACGAGATCCCCTGGGAGCAGGAGCCAAAAGACCCGGGCCTCGAGACCCCGAAGGGAGATTTCGGATGAACCCGAACCACTGGATCATCCTGCCGGTCGTGATGCCGGCGATCATGGCCGCCGTCATGGCGATGGCGATGCGGCACGACGTGGTGCTGCAGCGTGTCTTCTCGATGGCGCTGACCATCGCGCTGGTTGCCGTGGCGGGCGGGCTCTTCGTCTCGACGCTGGACGGCACCATCCACACCTATCGCCTCGGCAACTGGGCGCCGCCCTTCGGCATCGTCCTCGTGCTGGACCGGCTCTCGGCGACCATGCTGCTGCTGACCTCGCTGCTTGCCGCCTCGGTCAGCCTCTACGTGATGGGCTCCGGCTGGGACCAGCGCGGCTGGCATTTCCACGCCCTCTTCGCCTTCCAGCTCATGGGCGTAAACGGCGCCTTCCTGACCGGCGACGCCTTCAACCTCTTCGTCTTCTTCGAGATCCTGCTGATCGCCTCCTACGGGCTGATGATCCATGCCGGCGGCGGGATGCGCCTGCGCGCCGGACTGCAATACGTGGTGATGAACCTCGCCGGCTCGACCCTCTTCCTCTTCGCCATGGGCACGCTCTATGCCGTGACCGGCACGCTCAACATGGCCGACATGGCGCTGCGCGTCCGCGATCTCGATCCCGGCGACCAGGCGCTGCTCCTGACCGGCGGCGCGCTGCTCTCGGTGGTCTTCGGCATCAAGGCGGCGGCTTTCCCGGTGCAGTTCTGGCTGCCCGGCACCTATGCCAACGCCCCGGCCCCCGTCGCGGCCTTCTTCGCCATCATGACCAAGGTCGGCGCCTATGCGATCCTGCGCATGTACACGCTGGTCTTCTCGCCGGAAGCGGAGGCCGTGGGCGACTTCTACAACACGATGCTGCTGCCTGCCGGTCTGATCACGCTTACAATCGGCGCGGTGGGTGTGCTCGGCGCCCGGTTGCTGCCGCGTCTGGCCGCCTTCGCTGTGCTCGCCTCCATGGGCACGTTGCTCATCGCCATCTCCATCGGCACACAGGCCGGGCTGACGGCGGCGCTCTATTACATGATGCACTCGACGCTCGCCGCCGCCCTGCTCTTCCTGGTGCTCGATCTCGTGGCCGACAGCCAGGGTCCGACCATCCGCGCGCCGGGCGGGCTCGTCGCCTCGCTCTTCTTCGCCGCCGCCATTGCCGTGGCCGGCATGCCGCCGCTTTCGGGCTTCATCGGCAAGCTGCTGGTGCTGGACGCGGCGCGCAATTCGCCCTTCATGCCGGTGATCTGGGCCGTGATCCTCGTCACCTCGCTGATGACGATCGTCGGCTTCGGCCTGCGCGGCAGCCGCTATCTCTGGAAACCGCTCGATCCGAACTTCGCCAACCCGGAGAATCTGGACCCCGATGGCAACCCGATCGAGCCGCATCCGATCCGCCCGCTCGCGGTGGTCGGGGCCTGCGCCCCGCTGGCGCTGCTGGTGGTGCTGACCCTCGGCGCCGGGCCGGCAATGCAGGCCATGTCCGACACCGCCGCCCAGCTCATCGACACGGATGCCTATATCGAGGCCGTCCTCGGGCCGCAGCAGGAGGCGCACTGAGCCATGATCAAACGCATCCTCTTTCGCATCTTCCCGCACCCGCAGCTGACCTGTTTCCTGCTGCTGATCTGGCTGCTGCTGGTCAACAACCTGACCGTGGGCAACATCATTCTCGGCCTGATCCTCGGCATCGCCATCCCCGGCGTCACCCAGCCTTTCTGGCCCAACCGGCCCAAGGTCGCCCGCCCGCTCAAGGCGATTCAATACATCTTCCTCGTGCTCTGGGATATCTGCGTGGCCAATGTCGCCGTCGCCAGGATCATCCTGTTCAAGAGTAACGCGGAAACCCATAGCCACTGGCTGACCGTCCCGCTGGAGCTGCGCTCCCCCGAGGCGATCACCGTGCTGGCCGGCACCATCACCATGACGCCCGGCACGGTCACCGCCATGCTCTCGGCCGATGCACAATGTCTCCTGGTCCATTGCCTCGACACGGACGACCCCGAGGCAGAGGTGGCCACGATCAAGTCCCGCTACGAGCGCCGCCTGAAGGAGATTTTCGAATGATCCAATATGCGCTCTATTTCGCCACCGCCTGTTTCTCCGTCGGCATGCTGATGAATCTCTGGCGCATCCGCTTCGCGCCGGGCGTGGTCGACCGCATCTTGGCGCTGGACACGCTGGTCATCAACGCCATCGCGCTGCTGAATGTCTATGGCATCCTGCAGGGCACGGCGGTCTATTTCGAGGTGTCGCTGCTGATCGCCATGTTCGGCTTCGTCTCCACAGTCGCCTATTGCCGCTTCATCCTGCGCGGCAACATCATCGAATAAGGAGCTGGAAAGATGGAACTTCTCGCCGAAATCCTCGTATCCTTCCTGCTCGTTGTCGCCGGGCTGTTCGGGCTTCTGGGCAGCTTCGGGCTGATCAAGCTCGACGACACGATGCGACGGCTGCACGCGCCGACCAAGGCCACGACGCTCGGGGTCGGCGGGGTGCTGATCGCCTCGATGATCTATTTCGCGGTCTTTCTCGACCGGATCTCCTATCACGAGCTGCTGATCACCGCCTTCCTCTTCATCACCGCGCCGATCACGGCAAATTTCGTCGCGAAGGCGCATATGCATCGCGACGTGAAGGAGCGCGACCTGCCGGGAACCGGCGGCACCTATGGCTGGGCGGGCTATGACGAGGTTGGCGACGAAGAGCAGCCGATCGACACGAAATAGGCAGCCACGCAGCGGACAGAGCAGTCCTTCGCTGCAGTTGGAAGACGCACCGACGTAAGCCCTGCCCGCGCCGGACCGTGGGCTGGTGCCGCAACAGTTGTGGTCTGCATTTGATCCCTGCCAAGTCCGAAATCGTTCAATCCGTTGCGCGAGGATGCAGAAGCGCCAGACCGCCGGGACGGTCCGGCGCGGGCACGGCGGCCTTCGGCCTTGATTCTGTGCCCCTCAGCGCGCAAACTCAATGATTGCGAAAGTCTCAGTTTAGCCAAATCCGCTCTTCGGCAGCCGTCTTCACAGCGCGGCGGCTGTTGACAGACTGCCGGATTCGCGGGACAGCAGCGGCGGTCACAGATCAGACCGACCGGTCCCGGGATGCCACCCCGTTTCCGCGCACCCGCCTGGCCCGGAAAGGGACCCCCTTGCTGCATCTCCTCAAGCGCCTTGCGCTTCTCATCGTCGGGCCGCTGCTCTTCCTCTTCATCTGCCTCGCACCGCATTTCTGCGAAGGCCGCAAGGGGTTCCGGGCCTGGTACTGGCGGCTGGTGCCGCGCGCCTGTGGCTGGCTGCTCTGGTTCCTCTCTATCCGGGTCCAGATCTCGCCCGAGGCGGTCGCGCGCATGGCAAGCGACGACAATTCCATCTTCGCCGTCAATCACCGCAGCCATCTCGACGGCTTCGCGTTGCTCTCCAACGTGCCCACAGAGAAATGGGTCACATTCGGCGCCAAGAAGGAATTCTTCTCCAATTTCTTCGTCGGGCGCGGCTTCCGCGCCGCCGGGCTTGTCTCGATCGACCGTGCTCGCGGCTCCGACGCGTTGCGCCACCTCGCACAAGCCGTTCGCGACATGCCCAGCCGGCGCTCGCTGATTCTCTTTCCGGAAGGCACCCGCAGCCGCAGCGAGGGGCTCGCGCCCTTTAAGGCCGGTGTCGTGATCGTGGCGCGGGACGCCGGGCGCAGCATTCGCCCCGTCGTCATCGCAGGCTCCGACGCGCTGCTGCCGCGCGACAGGAAGCTGCCGAAACCGGGCACCATCAGGATCGATGTGTTGGAGAGCTTCGACTGCGATGCGGAGGCCGAGGTCAATGACGACCTCGAACGGCTGCAGGCTGGGATGTCCAACGCCTACGAGGCCCTGCTCCGGAGCTAGAACGCCCGGAACGTCATCGTTGTCAGCGTGCGCTGGACATTCGGGATCGCGGCGACATTCGCGTTGATGAAATGGCCGACATCCTCGCCTTCGGGGATGTAGAGCTTCAGCAGCAGGTCATATTCGCCCGAGGTCGAAAACAGCTCCGAATGGATTTCCCGCAGCGCGATCGCGTCGGCAACCTCATAGGTCTTGCCGGGGGCGCATCTTATCTGGATGAAGACGCAATTGCTCATGGTCGGGCCCTTTCCGATCTGCAGTCGCCGTGCAGAGTAGCGCTTGTGGCGGGCGGCGCAATCGGAGGATTGCCGCGCCGCCGCCCCTGCCCGGGTCAGGCAAGGGCAATCCGGGGCCGGAACTCCGCAGCCGTGCGGCGGGAAACCTCGCGGCGGCGCAGGACCGCCCGCGCGGTCGGCCCGTAGAAGCGCGACACCTCTTCGCGCGGCGCCCGCCGGGCGACGAGATCCGGGAAGAGCGCGCCAACTTCCGCGCGGGACGCATCGTCGAGGCTGCCAAGCGCCATCGGGCCGGGATAGAAGCTCTCCGAGGCCAGGCCTTCGGTCAGCACGACCTGGTGGCGCTCGAACATCAGGTGAATATAGCGCACCTCCCGCACCCCGCGCGCGACACGGAAGCCCGGACCGCCCTTGCGTGCCAGATGGGTCGCACGCGCCATGCAGGGCGCGGCCCCGTCGGGCGTGGTCAGCACGCAATGCTGCGGCGAGACCAGCAGGTCGCGGCGGTTTCCGAGCGCGCCCTCGCGGATGCGGATCGGCGCCAGACCGGGATGCAGCAGCAGGTCGGACCGGCCGAGACGCCGTTGCCCGATCCAGAGCACCGGCTTCGCGCCATTGTCCAGCGTCTGCACGAGGTCGCCCGGTTGCAGCGTCTCGATGGGAACCTCGCCGCGCGGCGTCAGGATCAGCGTTCCGACGGTGAAACAGGGGATACCCATCTCATGCAGGGTCGCGCGATCCAGCGTCGACGCGTCGATGCCCTCCAGCGTCAGGCTCTCCCCCATCGGGAAACTCAGGATGGCATTGCCGAAGTCATCCGCGCCCACCGACACGTCGTCGAGATCGACCGGATTGCCATTGGCATCGGTCAGCTCGGAAACGTCGAGCTGGTCCATCTCGTCGCCGGCCAGCGTGAAGTCGGTGATAGAGGCGTGGCCGTCGCCATCGAGCACGGCAAAGACGTCGTCGCCCGCGCCGCCCGTCAGGGTGTCGTCGCCCGCGCCGCCCACGAGCCGGTCATCGCCGTCCTCGCCCTTGAGCGTGTCGTCTCCGGCGCCGCCCTCGATCGTGTCATCGCCCGCGCCGCCATAGATCCTGTCCGAACCATCGCCGCCGCGCGCGCTGTCGGCGCCGTCGCCCAGCCACATCTGATCGGCGGCGCTGCCGCCTTCGACCGTATCGTCGCCGCCATCCGTGACCAGGAGGAGCCCGAAACTGTCGGCACTGGCATCGATCGTGTCGGCCTGGTCCGTGGTCTCCACCATCTCGATCGAGCTGAAGGCGCCGCTGGCATTGCCCAGCTCGTATTTTCCCTCGCCGCTGCCGCTATAGGTTACGGTCGCGCCCTGCGTGCTGGAGCCATCGCCAAGCACCAGCGTGTCCCACCAGCCGCCGCCATGGATATCGGTCTGCTCGTCGCCCTGGCTGACGAGGAAGGTATCATTGCCGTCCCCGCCATAGAGCACGTCCGAGCCGGTGCCGCCCGTGAGCGTATCGCTGCCATCATCGCCCCAGAGCTGGTCATTGCCGGCGCCGCCCGAGAGCGTGTCATTGTCGCCGCCGCCCCAGAAACGGTCATCGCCGCTGCCGCCGATGATGGTGTCATCGCCGCTTTCGCCCGCGACAGAGGTGCCCGCGCTGTCCGCAGAAGCGTCGATCCGGTCGGCAAACCAGGTTCCGGTGACCTGCTCGATCTCCGTGAAGCTGCCGCTTGTCGCGGAGCCGTAGAAGTCGAAGCTGCCGGCCTCGTCGCCGGTATAGGTCACCGCGACACCCTGGCTGGTTTCCCAGTTGGAGAACCCCAGAAGATCCCAGTCCGATCCGCCTTCGCCGCCCTCGATCGTGGCGCTGTCATGGTCGTCCGTGACCCAGATCTCGTCCATCCCGTCGCCGCCGAGGATGGTATCGTCGCCCTGCGCGCCGGTGAGCCAGTCGTCGCCGGCGCCACCCGAGATGACATCATCACCCGCTCCGCCGATGATCGCATCGTCGCCCGCGCCGCCATAGAGCGTATTCGAACCGCTGCCATTGGCCCATTGGCCGATCAGATCATCGCCATCGCCGCCCAGCACCGTGTCATCGCCATCGCCGAAGATGATCGTGTCCGCGCCCATGCCGGCATCGATGTAATCCGAACCGGTCGTGTCATGGATGCTGCCATCCGTGTCGTGGATGATGTCGTCACCCGAGGTGCCAACGATTGTGTCGTCCCCGCTCGTGCCCTCGATGGCTTCGGTGTAGCTGGACACGGTCCCGGCTTCCCAGGGCGGGAAGTTGCTGTCGTCCTCCGGGACAAAGTAGGTCCCGTCTTCGCCCTGATAGAATGTGCCGCTCACATCCCCAAGCGTGTTGGGATAGCTCACAGACCCGGAGCCCAGCGGATAATGCTGCTCCGTGTCGATTGAGGTCGTTATCGATCCGCCAGAAATACCGTCGCCCACACTCAATCCGGACGCATCGACATCAGAATAGAGAAAGTAGCCTGTCAGAACTGCCATCGCACACCCCCAAGTTTCCCCATGCAGGACATTCGTCGCGAATTCTTAACAAACGGGAAAACTTCAAATTTGACGGATCCACTCCGGCCATGGAAGCCCGCGGCATTTCGGCTTAAGCACGGGAGGAGAGGATATCGAGGGGAGAGACTCCATGCCTGCGAACACGCCCGAAACCGCCCGCGCCCGGCCCGCAAATCTTGCCTGGGAGGACCCGTTCCTTCTCGACGAACAGTTGAGCGAAGAGGAGCGGATGATCCGCGACGCCGCGCTGGCCTATTGCCGGGACGGGCTTGCCTCGCGCGTTCTGGAGGCCAACCGGCACGAGATCTTCCACCGCGAGATCATGACGGAACTCGGCGCGCTCGGGTTGCTGGGCTGCACGATCCCGGAGGAATATGGCACGGCGGGCGTGAACTACACGTCCTACGGGCTGGTCGCGCGCGAGGTGGAGCGAGTCGATTCCGGCTACCGTTCGGCGATGTCGGTCCAGTCCTCGCTGGTGATGCACCCGATCTTTGCCTACGGGACGGAAGAGCAGCGGCGCAGGTTCCTGCCGGAACTGGCCTCGGGCGAGATGGTGGGCTGTTTCGGCCTGACCGAGCCCGATCACGGCTCCGATCCGGGCGGGATGGTGACGCGGGCGAAGCCGGCCCCGGGCGGCTATCTCCTGTCCGGCGCCAAGAACTGGATCACCAATTCGCCGATTGCCGATCTCTGCGTGGTCTGGGCCAAGTCCGAAGCGCATGACGGCAAGATCAAGGGCTTCCTGCTCGAACGCGGGATGAAGGGGCTGGAGACGCCGAAGATCGAGGGCAAGTTCAGCCTGCGCGCTTCCGTGACCGGCATGATCATGATGGACGAGGTCTTCGTGCCGGAGGCAAACCTGCTGCCGGAGATCTCCGGACTGGCCGGGCCGTTTGGCTGCCTCAACAGGGCGCGCTACGGCATCGCCTGGGGCGCGCTCGGCGCGGCGGAGGCCTGCTGGCACCAGGCGCGGGACTACGTGCTGGAGCGCAAGCAGTTCGGCCGGCCGCTGGCGGCCAACCAGCTGATCCAGAAGAAGCTGGCCGACATGCAGACCGAGATTGCGCTCGGGCTCCAGGGCGTGTTGCGCCTCGGCCGGCTGATGGACGAGCACCGCGCGCCGGGCGAGCTGGTCTCGATGATGAAGCGCAACAATTGCGGCAAGGCGCTGGCCATCGCCCGCGAGGCGCGGGACATGCTCGGCGGCAACGGGATCTCGGATGAATATGGCGTGATCCGCCACGTGATGAACCTCGAAGCGGTCAACACCTATGAGGGCACGCATGACATCCATGCGCTGATCCTCGGCCGGGCGCAGACCGGCATACAGGCCTTCGTATAAGGACCCGGCGCGCGCCGCCGCCCTGCCCTGCAGATGCAAAAGCCCGCCATGCGGAGATGGCGGGCTTTCCTGTTCTCGTCGTCCAGGTCGCGCCCGGTCAGACCTCGAGATCGCTCAGCAGGGCCGCGAAAGACGCGCCATGCATGTCCCGGTCCAGCCGCGTCCCCTGGATCTGCGGGCGCGGGACGGAAAACTTGACCACGTTCAGGTCCTCGATGTCGAACCGCTTGAGAAGGGTCGCGTCGGCCTGGAGCAGCGCGACGATCTCCTCCGTCTTCAGCGCCGTGGAGACGCGTTGGAATACCTCTGGCGAGCCGCAGAAGATGTCGATGGTCAGCCAGAACGGACCCGCGTTTTTCGAGCGGATCTTGGTGACGGTGTCGGCGAGCCGGCTCATGCGCCAATCTCCACGGTTTCGAGCGTGAAAGCGTCCCACGGGTCCGCCAGTTCCAGCACGTGGTTGAGGCAGAATTCGTAGACCACGCCGCGGTTCATTTCGGGTGGCGAGAAGGGGAAGGCGAAGGTCGGCATCTCCTCCTGTTCGGTCAGCGGGTGATGCAGCAGGTAGGGGTTGAGGATCTTGGCCACTTCGCGGGCCATCGCCTCGGTATCGGCGGTGACGATGCCGAGCACGCCGACCTCGGTGCCGACAACCGCCTTCGTGTCGAGCGCACCCAGCGTCGCGTCGACGCCGATCAGCCGCATCTCGATCTCGAACCCGTCGCCCGCGCGTTCCTTCGCCTTGGCACTGGCCTTGACGACGATGTCATCGCACCATTCGCGGACATTGGCGACGTAGCGCGGATCGCGCACCAGCGCCAGCGAGGCATATTGATAGCCCGCCTTGCGCGCGCCTTCGAGCTTCACCGTGTAGCGCTCCGAGGGCACCCATTTGCTGCCGGTGACCCGCACGCGGCGGTCATCGAGCGCGGTATAGGTGGCGCCGGTCACGTCGAGATGCCCGCCCGGCTCGTAGAGCACGTAGGGGTCGGAATTCTCGTAGAGCATATGGGCGGAGACGGTATGCGGGGTTGCCCGCGCCTCCGGTCCCATCGGCGTCATCGTGAAGCCCTCTTCGTCGAAATCGATCAGGATCGTGCCCGAATTCGGCGAGGTCGTGGAGAGCGCCCCGCATTCGCCGATCTTGGCGCCATGCCAGGCACCGCCCGGGTTGCAGCCGCGCGCGATCGGCAGCGCGGAGATGATCGCGGTATCCGTCGTGCGCCCCGCGATGACGATATCGGCACCGGTTTCCAGCGCTTTCTGGATGTGCTCGGCGCCGGCGAGGGCAACGATATTGGTGCAGGCATCGAGGATCTCGTCGGAGATCTCGGGCGCGGCGACAAGCGGCGTGACCTTGCCCGCCGCGAGCGCGGACTTGATCCGCTCCGCCGGCTGGCCGGATTTCAGCACCGCGACGTTCAGCTTTTCGCCCGTCTCCGCGGCGATCTCGGAGGTGATTTCGACGAACCAGTCGACGGCGCTGTCGGCCCCGCAGGTGCCAGCCGTTCCGATCAGCAGCGGCACGCCGGCCTCGCGGCGGGCGGCCATCATCTCGCGCCATTCGGCCTTGACCGATGCGCGGGAGTATTTCGAGCTTCCCGTACCAAGATAGTGGGGCCCACTGTCAGTGGACCCCCCATCGATGGCAATAATGTCGGGTTTCTCGGCAATCCCGAGCGCGAGGGCGTTGCGGTCGTAACCGAGCCCGAGTGCGCCGGAAGGGATGAGAACCTTGACCATCAGTCTGTTATCCTCTGCGGTTTCTTGAGGATCTTGCGCAGGAACATCGGCGCGATGAAGCCTGCGACGGCCACGATCCAGAGGCCAATGGCTATGGGCGAGGAGAAGAGATAGGTGAAGTCCCCATCCGACAGCACCATGGCGCGGCGCAGCGAATCCTCCATGTGACCGCCCAGCAGGATGCCGAGGATGATCGGCACGGTGGGAACGTCGAGCTTTCGCAGGACGAAGCCGAGCGCACCAAAGGCCACCATCAACAGCAGGTCGAAATAGCTGCCGGACAGAGAGTAGATCCCGACGAAGCTGACCATGGTCACGCCAGGCAGAAGCACCCAGGGCGGCACCATGAGGATCTTCACGAAGATCTTCACCATCGGCACGTTCATGATCAGCAGTACGACGTTGGCGATCAGCAGCGAGGCGATGAGACCCCAGACCACTTCCGGACGCTCGGTGAAGAGCGTGGGACCGGGGGTGATGTTCAGCGTCATGAGGAGCGCAAGCAGCACTGCCGTTGTGCCAGACCCCGGCACGCCGAGCGTCAGCATCGGCACCAGCGCCCCACCGGCGGCGGCATTGTTGCCCGCCTCCGGGGCCGCGATCCCCTTCGGAACCCCGGTTCCGAACTTGCCCTCTTCACCGGCGATGCTCTTCTCCGTCATGTAGCTCAGGAAGGAACCGAGCGACGCGCCCGCGCCGGGCAGGACACCGGCGACAAAGCCGATGACCGAGCAGCGCAGCATGGTCCACTTGGTCTCGGCGATGTCCTTCCACGGGATCGACACCTTCTCCAGCTTGACGCCGATGGAGGTGTTCTTGCCGTGGCTCTCGATGAAGAAGAAAACCTCGGAGATGGCGAAGAGACCGACGATGGCAACAAGGAAGTCGATGCCGTCGAAGAGATGCATGTTGCCGCCGGTCAGGCGCGGCAGGCCGGAATTGTTGTCGACGCCGATCATGGCGATGCCGAGGCCGATGCAGGAGGCAACCGCCGCCTTGGCCTGGTTGTTGGAGGACATCCCGCCAAGCGTGGCAAAGGCCAACATGTACAGGGCGAAATACTCCGCCGGGCCAAAGACGAACGCCACCCGCGCCAGGATCGGCGCCAGAAGCATCAGGCCGATGGTGGCAAGAAAGGCACCGACGAAGGACGCGACGCCCGAGAGCACCAGTGCGTCGCCCGCGCGACCGTTCTTGGCCATCGGGTAGCCGTCGAGCGTCGTCATCAGAGCGGGTTCGTCACCGGGAATGTTGAGCAGGATCGAGGAGATCCGGCCACCATACATGGCGCCGTAATAGACCGCGGTCATGAGCACCAGCGCCGAGGTTGCGTCGAGCCCCATGGTGAAGGTGATCGGGATGAGGATGGCAACGCCGTTCGAGGGGCCAAGCCCGGGAAGCGCGCCGACAATGGTGCCGATGAAACAGCCGACAACGGCCAGCATCAGCGTGAAAGGCGACAAGGCAATGCCAAAGCCAATCGCGAGATTTGCAAACAGATCCATTATGTTACCCTCATCCCATCAGCATTTTCGGAAACGCGACAAGACCGAGGCCGAGCGCGAATTTAAACACCAGGAACAGCCCGACGGAAAGGCCCACGCCCGCGAGCGCGGCGGCATTCGCCTTCGGTTGGATCTGGAACGAGAGGAACCCTGCCGCGATGGCGGTGGGCAGAAGGAAACCCAGCGGCTTGAGCGCATAGGCATAGCCGATCAGAACGACGGCCGAAGCGACAAGCGCGCCCAGCGTGGCCAGTTCGGGCCATTCGGGATCCGGGTCGGGCCTGATGGCGATGACCATGCCGCAGAGCGCTGCGACGGAACCGATGAGGATGGGGAAGGTGCGCGGGCCCACAGGGTCGGACATGAAGCCGGACTGGATCTGTGTGGCGCTGGCAATATATGCCAGCGCCACGAGGGTCACGACCGCACCGAAGATACGGTCAGATGCCATTACTGAATCACTCCCAGTTCACGGGAAAGCGCTTCGACATCGGCAACGACGCCATCGACATAGCCCTGGAAGTCGGAACCGACCTTGGTGAAGGGGGCAAGACCGTTGGCTTCCATCGCCGCGGCCCATTCGTCGCTTTCGGCAACCTTGGCGAGGCGTTCGGCCCACATGTCGAAGGTCTCGTCGGACACGCCCTTGGGCACGTAGAGGCCACGCCAGTTCACGGCGACGACGTCGATGCCCTGCTCCATGGCAGTCGGGATGTCATCGAAGCCCGGTACGCGCTCTTCCGTCAGCACGGCCAGAACACGGACATCGCCAGACTTGATGAAGCCCACGACTTCGGACATGTCGCCCGACATCGCCTGGGTGAAGCCGCCCACTGTCTGGGTGATCGCGTCGGCGCCGCCATCGGTCCCGATATACTTGACCTTGGTCACGTCGTCGACGCCGGCACGCTGAAGGACCATCAGCGGCTTGAGGTGGTCGAAGCCACCCACGGCAGAGCCACCGGCAAACGCGACGGATTTCGGATCGGCCTTCACGGCATCGAGCAGGTCGGTCAGCGACTGGAACTCGCTGTCCTTGCCGACGACGATGACGCCGGGATCGGCACCGATGGCGCCAACCCAACGAACCTGGTCGGCCTTCATGCCGGCATAGGCGTTCTGGGCAAGACGGGTCGTGGTTGCCGAAGAGGCCGCGACGAAGAGCTCCTCGTCCTCGCCGCGCTCCGCGACGACATGGTTAAAGGCAAGGCCACCGCCGGCGCCGGCCATGTTGGTCACCTGCACCGGTTTGTCCACGGCGCCGATGTCATACATGATCTTGCCGATCTGCCGGCAGGTGAAGTCCCAGCCGCCGCCCGGGTTGGCGGGGGCGATGCATTCCGCAGCCCAGACAGCCGAGGCGCCGAAAAGGACAGTGGCGGCAACGGTGCCGCGTAGGATGAGTTTCATGAGTACCTCCCAAGGGTCGATGAAAAGCGGTTCAACCCGCTGTCGCCCATAAAACGTGCAAAGCTGACACCATCCTGTCATCGAGCAAGAATTGTACGCGTCAAACCGTTGCTGCGCATGAATACGTCCCGGCCGTTTGCCCCGCGAAGGCCCCCTCGCCCGCTTTTTTTCCCTACGATCACGTAGCTACGGGACTGATGGCCTGTCCTGACGTGACCTATATCCGTTTCACCGAAGCATGGTGGTCGCGAGAGACCGGAGCGACGGCCAGCGGAAGGGAACCGCCCGAGCCTATGGGGATAGCTCGATGGTGCGTCACCGCATGGTTCGCCCGGAACCGCCTGCTTCGATGCCTCGCGCTTTGCTCGTTTCGCGCGGGGCAGAAATTCGGCCACGCGTCAGGGACGCGCAAGGCCGCACCGCCGCACCACTCACGTGCAACCAGTCGCGCTTTTAGCGTGCAGGGGCGGCAGGTTCATGGGGATGACCTGTCGCCCAATTTCCCTGACAAACGCCGCTCTTGCCATCCGCCCCCCGAACGGTTTATGAGCCCAAGACGGCGGGTGATTAGCTCAGTTGGTAGAGCGCTTCGTTTACACCGAAGATGTCGGGAGTTCGAGCCTCTCATCACCCACCACCTCCCCCCTCCGGTTCGACAAGCCTCTGACCTTTTTGCGGAATGTGCGGCTACAACCGGCACGCGCGCAGTGTTTTCGCGTCGATCCGGGATGAGGCGCGCGTCCCCGCCTTCGCCGCTTTGAAACGGAAGTCTCCGGGGCAGTTTGACGGACTCGCCTGTTGCGCCGGCGGCCATGAGTCAGAAGCGAAAATCCGGCAAAACTCATGCGGCATTTTGATGCGGAAACCCCCTTAAGCCGTATCTGAAATAGACCTTAAATCCTGAAAACCGCAGGACGGCTATAAGCATGCTCCCTCCAGCGACAATAATCTGCATTGAAAAAATACATTTCCATTTTTGTCAGACACATTCTCATATTCAAAACTTGTTATAGATCATGGAAAGCCGCGCGAAACGGCTGTCCCATTGGGGTGCTCGCGAGCCCCGGGCATCCAAGGAGATGGAGGGACGTGTTTATGATGTCAGTGAAATCCTTAATCGGGATCGGCTTTGCCCTGGCTGTTTCAGGCGCCGGTGCGGCTCTGGCCCAGGAGGCGGCAACTCCCGTCTCGGCCGGAACCGGCACAACGGTCGATCACTCGAAACTCGAAATCCTGCAGAAGGATTTCGCAACCGGGCCAGAGGTGACTGCCGCCTGCCTGACCTGCCACAACCAGGCCTCGGACCAGGTAAAGCAGTCGATCCACTGGGACTGGGATTACGAACATCCCGAGACCGGGCAGGATCTCGGCAAGAACAACGTGATCAACTCCTATTGCGTCGGCGTGGCCGCCAATGAACCGCGCTGCACCTCCTGCCATGTCGGCTATGGCTGGACCGACATGAACGAGCCGCCCCCGCAGGCGGCGAACGCGGTGGATTGCCTTGTCTGTCACGACAAGTCCGACACCTATTTCAAGATCCCTGCCGGGGCCGGCAAACCTTTCGGGAAAGAAGTCAAGGAAGGCGCCGTCACCAATACCGGCAAACCGGCCAAGCCGGTTGACCTGACCCTCGCCGCTCAGAGCGTCGGCCTGCCGGATCGGGACAATTGCGGCAACTGCCATTTCTATGGCGGCGGAGGCGATAACGTGAAGCACGGGGATCTTTCCTCGGTGCTGCACAATCCCGACGAGAGCATCGACGTGCACATGGCCGAGGAAGGGCTGAACTTCACCTGTTCGACCTGCCATGTCTCCAATGAGCACCAGTGGCACGGGTCGCGCTACAACGTGACGGCCAAGGACACCGAGGGCGCCCCGCCGCCGGGCCAGCGCCATGACGTGTCGACCTGCGAGAGCTGCCACGACACCGAGCCGCATGACAGCCTGACGCTGATCGGCTTCAAGCTGAACTCGCATCGCGACAAGATCGCCTGCCAGACCTGCCACATCCCGACCTATGCCAAGGGCGGCGTGCCGACCAAGACGGTCTGGGACTGGTCGACGGCCGGTCGCATGAGCGACGCGGGCAAACCTTACAAGGAGGCGAAATACGAAAGCGCCAGCGGCAAGAAGAAGCCGACCTACGTGACCCAGAAGGGCGACTTCGAATGGGGTGAGGACCTGGAGCCGGAGTACTACTGGTTCGACGGACAGATCCAGTATGCCAATACCGACAAGGAAGTCGTTCCCGGCGAGATCATGCTGGTCAACACCATCTCAGGCAGCCAGGACGACGACACCGCCCGGGTCTGGCCCTTCAAGGTCATGCGCGGCAAGCAGCCCTACGACACCGAGCGCAACCGGCTCCTCTATCCGCATCTCTTCGGACCGGGCTCGGAGACCGCTTATTGGGGCAAATGGGATTGGGACACCTCCTTCGAAGCGGGCGCGGCCGCGGCGGGCACCGAGTATTCGGGCAGCTACGACTTCGTCTCGACCGAGATGTTCTGGCCGATCACCCACATGGTCGCCCCGGCAAAGGACGCCGTGAATTGCGAGGAGTGCCACAAGAAGGACGGGCGCCTGGCCAATATCGCCGGCATCCATATCCCCGGCGCCAACCCGATGGGTCCGGGCGGCAAGCTTGGCGCGCTGATCCTAGCGCTGACGCTGGCCGGCATCCTGTTCCACGGTCTCGCGCGTCTCTTCGGCCGCAACAGCAGAAAGGAGTCGTAAGATGGTCCAGAGAACCGTACAGATCTTCCCGCCCTTCGAGCGCTTCTATCACTGGGCGCAGGTCGTGCTGGTCATCCTGATGACCTATACGGGCTTCCGGCTCTACGGCATCCACGAATGGATGGCCTATGACCAGGCGGTGCTGTGGCACACCTATTCGGCCTTGCTGCTGATGCTGCTCTGGGTCTTTGCCATCTTCTGGCACCTGACCACCGGGACCTGGCGGCATTACGTGCCGACCACGGACGGGCTCATCCACGTGATGCGCTTCTACAGCTTCGGCATCTTCAAGGGTGAGGACCATCCCTATCGCAAAGTCTACTGGCGCAAGCACAACCCGCTCCAGTCGATGGCCTACCTGGCGCTGAAAGTGCTGGTCTTCCCGCTGATCTGGATCACCGGCATCGCCTACCTGACCTACCGGCTCTGGGAGCCGGCGGCCGGGTCCGGCTTCTGGATCGAAATCGTTGGCAACCTGCATGTGCTGGCCGCCTTCGGGATCCTGTCCTTCATCGTCATGCATCTCTACCTGATGACGACCGGGCATTCGATCTGGCATCACATCAAACCGATGTTCAACGGCTATGACGTGGTGGACCTGACCCCTGCGGAAGAGGCCTATCTCGAACAGGACGAGCCCGGCAGGATCAAACCGGCCGAGTAAAGGATGGACTGCGAGGGAAAGTGAGCGCCCCGGGTTTTCCGGGGCGTTTGCCGTTCCGGGGTGTATTGCGCATCCGGACCGGCGTGGCGGGCCTCAAGCAGACCACTCAGGGCGACAGGGCCTCCCCGCCGGTGGCGGCAGGTTCCTCCCGGTCCCGGATGTGGTGTTCGGCAAAGGGGAACGGGGGCAACCACGCCTCCCGGCGCAGCGTCCAGCATTCATAGCCCGGCACGAACAGGTCGGGCGCATCCAGCGCGCCAAGATGCAACTCAATCTCGTCCCCGCTGCGGGCAAAGACCGACCCGCCGCAGCGGGGACAGAAATGCCGTCCGTCATAGCTGGCCGTCTCGCCCTCGACCCGGACCGCGCTCAACGGGAAGATCGCCGCCGCGTAGAACAGCGCCCCGTGATGCTTGCGGCAGGCGCGACAATGGCACAGGCCGACGCGCTGCGGCTCCCCGCGCGCGGCAAAGCGAATGTCGCCACAGAGGCAACCGCCAAGGGTTTCCCGCATCACATCTCTCCCGGATTAGCGCCCCCTGTCGGACGGCGCGCCCAGCCTAGCACGCCCCGGGATGCGGGGGAATCCATGGGCGCGAAGGGGCCCGGACGGCCTCTCGCGCGAAACCGCTGCAACCAACGGATTTGGCCGTTTCCTGTCACATACGCGATACAGAGCTTCGGTATCCCCACTGGACAGGATGATGAAAATAACGGTTCCAGAGCACCCCGATGCAGGCGGCACTCCCCCCTGTGCGTTTCACCGGCGCACAAATCCTTCGCGACGGCGCGCTTCAGCGCCGGTCGCTGGCCGTGTCCGACGGCCGGATCACCAAGGGGCCCCTGCCCGAGGTGGATCTGCGCGGCTACCTGCTGCTGCCCGGCATCATCGACCTGCATGGCGATGCCTTCGAACGACATGTCCTGCCGCGCCCCGGCGCCGAGTTCGACCTCTCTCTCGGGCTGGCCTCCACGGATCGTGACGCGGCGGCCAATGGTGTGACGACGGCCTGGATGGCGCTGTCCTGGTCCTGGGAAGGGGGGGTGCGCGATCCCGAATTCGCCGAGCGCCTGCTCGCCGCGCGGGACGCCTGCCGCAATCGGATGGGGACGGACCTGCGGGTCCAGCTGCGCTGCGAGACGCATCTGATCGACAGTGCCGACCGGATGCTCGCCGCCATCCGCCGCCATGCCATCGACTACGTCGTCTTCAACAACCACCTCCCACAGGAGGCCGAAGACGCGTTGGTGCGCGCGGAAGAGGTCGCGTTGCGGGCCGCGCGGGCGGGCCGGACGCCGGAACACCACATGGCGCTGGTCCGGCGCCTGCTGGAGCGGAAGAGGGACGTTCCGCGACATCTGTGCCGGCTTGCGGAGGCTTTCGACACGCTGGGCGTCTGCTATGGCTCGCATGACGATCCCGACGGCGAGACCCGCGAGACCTATTCCATGATCGGCGCCAATATCGCCGAATTCCCGATCGCCCGCCGCGCGGCCGCCGCCGCGAAGGCGATGAACGACCCGGTCATCCTCGGCGCGCCGAACGTGGTGCGCGGCGGCAGCCATTCCGGCAATGCCCGCGCCATCGACCTGATCGCGCAGGGGCTCTGCGATGCGCTGGCCTCCGATTACTACTACCCCGCCCTGGCCCAGGCTGCCTGGACGCTGGTCGACCGCAAGATATGCGACCTGCCCCGGGCCTGGGCGATGATCTCGAGCCGCCCGGCAGAGATCCTTGGGCTGCCGGATCGCGGCCGGCTGGATATCGGTCGTCGCGCCGATCTCGTGGCGGTCAATGCCGAGACAAGGGCGATTGAAATGACGATTTCCGGCGGTGTGCTGACCCATCTCAGCCATGGCGCTGCGCGCCGCTTCGCCAGCGGCCCGCAACAGATTGAAATGGCTGCGGAATAGCGCTTCCATCCTGGCCGAAACCCGCCCTGCGCCTTGCCCCGGTCCGGGCCGGCTGGATCTCACGGATATGAGGGGGCGAGACAGAGGCCGGCCGTGCCGCTGGAAGCCGGCTCGGCTACAGTTCGGCCCTCAGGTCGAGGATGTATTGCAGGAGGGCATTCTCCGAGTATTTCAGCCGGTCGATCTGGGAAAAGACCTCGAGCTGGGTGACGGTGAACATGGCAATGGTTCGGACAACCGACCTCTGCTGTTCGAGGGCGCCGCAAGTCGCCGCCTCCGACCCGACGAATTCAAGCGTCCCATAGGCGAGCCCATCCAGGATCAGCGGCGCGCCGATGAAGCGACTGTAGCGCCTGCCGTCGAAAGCAGGCCGCCCTGCCAGTCCTGTCGCCGTCGGATCGTCGAAACAGACGATCTCCTGTCCCGTCAGCAGATGCGCCGTCAGGCTCCCGGTATTGTCCCGCTCGCTCGACGCGACCGGGGGCTCGTCCGTTGCGTGCTGCGCCACGATCACGGTCTGGGATCCGTTCACCTGCGTCACGGCGGCTGCCGTCATGTTCAGCGCCTCGCACCCGGCCGCGAGCATCGCCTGAAGGCGCTGCTCTGATGTCTTCTCCGGTTCGGTGAAGGCGGCGACAATGCGGTCGCGCAGCGCGGCTGTGCGCCGGGTCTGCTCCAGCATGCGTTCCTGCTCGAGCTGGAATTGCCGGCTCGTCAGCAGCGCCGCCCGCAAGGCAAGGGCATCGGTCACGCAATGGGCAAGATCCTCCATCACGCCGACATCCTCGTCGCTCCAGTTGCGCGGCGCCTCGTCGACCACGCAGAGCGCGCCAAGCGCCTCGCCCGTGGGCGCGTAGATCGGCGCCCCGAGATAGGCGCGATAAGGAAGGCTGGCGCGATCCGCCAGGGATGCCCCAAGCGGATGGGTGTCCCTGTCCTCGACGGCGAGCGGGCGCGCGTCCCGAAGCACGAACTGGCTGAAGCTCCTGGACAGCGGGATGGAACCGGCGCGTTCCCACGCCTCCGGAAGCCCGAGACCACTGACAAGAAACTGCTTCTCCACATCCTCCTCGAAGACGGCGATCAGCGCCGTGTTCACGGCAAAGACACGCCTGGCAAGACGGGTGATGTATTGAAGCGACCCCTGGCCGGACGTGTCCCGCAACCCGAGATCGTCAATGGAAAAAGCGGTCTGATGGACGCCAAGGTCCCTTGAAAACTGCAAGGCAGTCATTGCGTGCTCAATGCATTGCGTGCTGTATCGCCACAGCTTGGCGCTCAAAACATTAACAAGCCATTAACGCTTCATCTGCGGGCAGTCGCGACCATCCGCGCCCCTGCCCGCCCGGCCCGTCAGGGCTGGGCGCAGGCGATCTCGATCAGGAACGGCCCCCGACGCGCCATCGCGTCGGCCAGCGCCGTGTTGAGCTCGGCAACCGCCTCGACCCGGACCGCATCGACCCCGTGGCCACGCGCCAGCGCCACCCAATCCAGCTCCGGCCCCTCGACATTGAACATCCGCTCCGCGTTGCGGCCGATCTCGGTGACACCGACATTGACCAGCTCGCCGCGCAGGATCTGGTAGCCGCGATTGGCGAAGATCAGCACGCAGATATCCAGCTCTTCCCGCGCCATGGTCCAGAGCGATTGCAGCGTATACATGGCGGAGCCGTCGCCATTTGGGGTGATGACCTTGCGATCGGGACAGGCGATGGCGGCGCCGACGGCCAGCGGCAGGGCAGCGCCGATGGCCCCGCCGGGATTGTAGAGAAGGTCATGGCGCGCGGCCTGGCGCAGCGGCGTCAGCACCGCGGCGCCAGCGGTCACCGCCTCGTTCGCGATGATGGCACCCTCGGGCATCACGGCGGCCAGGGCCTCGCCCACCCGCTCCGGGGTCAGGGCGGCGGTCTCGTCGGGCAACGCGCAAGGCACCGGTTCCAGCAAGCGCGGTGATGCCTCCCCTGCCCCGATCGCCTCGGCCAGCGCGTCCAGGGTGAAGGCGATGTCCATCTGCGGCGTGCAGAGCTCCAGCATCCGGCAGTCCGGCGCTTCCGGGGTCGAGGGCCGGTCGGGATAGGCGAAGAAGGCGACCGGCTGGCCCGCGCCGACGAGGACCATGTGTTTCACATTGCGCAGGATCTCGACATTCTCCAGCACCGGGTAGTGCAGGCACTCGATATCGACCGCGCCGGCGCCGCGCTCGATGCGCGGAACGAAGAGATCGGCCATCAGCCGGCAGCCCGTCCGCGCCGCGATCCGGCCGGCAACTTGCGCCAAAGCGCCATGCAGCGCCGCACCGCCGACGAACAGCGCCGCCCCGGGCGCGGAAAGCGCCTCGGCGGCGCGGGCGATCTGGTCGGGGCGCGGGCGATGCAGCTTCACCGGGGGCAGCGGCGCGACCGGCCCTTCCGCCTCTTCCCAGGCGGTGTTCGCCGGCAGGACCAGCGTCGCGATCTGGCCGTTGCGGGCAGTGGCGGCGCGGATCGCCTCGGCCCCGTCCGGCGCCACCGACTGCGCATCCATCGAGACCCGCACCCAGTCCGAAACCGAGCGTGTCACGCCTTCGATATCGCCCCTGAGCGGCGCATCGTAGCGCAGGTGGTAATCGGCATGTTCGCCGACGACATTGATCATCCCGGAATGCCCCTTGCGGGCATTGTGGACATTGGCATAGCCGTTGCCGAAGCCCGGCGCGAGATGCAGGAGCGTCGCCGCCGGCTTGCCGCTCATGCGGAAATAGCCATCTGCCGCTCCGGTCACTCCGCCTTCGAAGAGGCTGAGAATGCAGCGCATTTCGGGATGCGTATCGAGCGCTGCCACGAAGTGCATTTCAGAGGTGCCCGGATTGGCGAAGCAGATATCCACCCCGCCCGCCAGAAAGGTTTCGACCAGGGTTTCCGCACCGTTCATGTCACTGCCTCCGTCGCCGAGCGCTGCCGCCCGGGCATGCCGCCGGGCTCGGGGCGCAGTCAAGCACAGAGCGCGGACGGGTGCACTACGATATTGCGCGCGAGGGAGC
This sequence comes from uncultured Tropicimonas sp., assembly GCA_947497945.1. GTDB lineage: Bacteria > Pseudomonadota > Alphaproteobacteria > Rhodobacterales > Rhodobacteraceae > Tropicimonas. The sequence goes on from CANMIP010000008.1 coordinate 111,435, forward strand.
GAGTTGAGGGAGGGATGAACAGAGCCGGTGGCGGACGTTGGGCCGATGCGCTGGTTGGCACGGAACCAAGGCGAAGCCGCCGTGCCAGCGCCTGCCCGTCCCGGCGGGCTGGCGCTTTTTTTTTCCGCGCGCAACGCTCAGATCTCCTTCGGATCTGGCCGGGATAAAGTGCAGACCTCAGTCGTTGTGGCGCCATCCCACGGGCAGGCGCTGGCACGGCTCCCGTTACTTCACTTGGCCAACGCTGCGAAGCTCCGTTTTCTCCACTGTCCCGCCCTTGCCCAACGCGCCTAACGCGTCAGCGCATCGAGCCAGGCATCGACGAAACCCTGCCGCTTGAGCGCGTCGAGATAGACCAGGAGCCCCGGCCCGATGCGGATCGGGCGCAGCGAGGGCATCGCGGCGACCGCCTCTGAATCAAGGGTGGGAAACGGGTAATAGGGCGGCGTGCTGCCGCTCCAGGCGGTCGACAGAAGGAAGTCGACAAAGGCAGCGCCCAGCTCCGGCGAGTCCGACGCCGATGGTAAAAGCGCCAGCCGCAGCATGACGGTGGTGAAATCCTCCGGCGCGATGATCTCGATCGCCTCACCCGCCTGCTGGCGCGGCAGCGCGTAGCTTCCGAGCACGTTATAGGCAATGGCCAGCCGTCCCTCCGAGACATCCGTGATCATCTCGCCCGAGCAGCAATAGAGCCGCGTGCCCAGCCCTCCCATCACCTCCATCAGCCGCCAATAGGTCTCCGAGGTGCGCGCATCCTGCGTCGCAAAAAGATAGCCGGCACCACTGGTGCGGATGTCATAGGTGCCGACCCGGCCGCGAAACCGCTCCGGATGCGCGCGCAGCAGCGTGATCAGCGCCTGCCGGGTGCGCGGAAGCTCCAGCCCCTCGAAGGCCGCCGGCGAGATCACGACGGTCGCCGGCTCCTGGGTGAAGGCGAAGACCTGGTCGCGCCAGTTGGCCCAGTCCGGCAGCCGCTCGGTCGCTTCCGAGACATGCCGCCGCGCCATGCCGTCATTGGCAAGCTTGGTCTGCAGGTCCATCGCCGAGGAGAGCGCCACGTCGAACGCCTCGCGTTCCTCGGTCAGCGCCCGCATCACCTCGGTGCTGCCGGCGACGGTGTAATCGATGGTCGTCTCCGGGAAACGGCGTTGGAATTCCAGCAACATCGGCTCGAAGATCTCGATGTCGGTGGTCGACAGGATCCGCAGGACCGGCCCGCCGGGCGCGGCCTCGAAGACCCGGTGGGCTTCGATCTCGAAGGCGCCGGCCCGCCCCGAAAACCCGGCAAGCGCCGCCAGCAAGGTCACGATACGGGCAAGATGAGCGATACGCATGCGCCGCCTCCTTCGGGGTTGGGGCCGATCTCGAGCCGTCCGCCATGGGCTTGGGCGACCTCCTCGGCAATGGTCAGCCCCAGCCCGGAGCCGACGGTGCCCTCGGCATTGCTGCCGCGCGCGAACCGCTTGGTGAGACGCCGGCCGGAGCCCTTGGGAAAGCCCGGCCCCTGGTCGCGCACCCGGATCCGGCAGCCCTCCGGATGCGGGCCGCAATCGACAGCGATATCGCTCTCGTGGGGCGAATACTTGATCGCATTGTCCAGCAGGTTGCCAAAGGCGCTCTGCAACAGGATCGCATCGCCCACCAGCTCGATATCGCGCGGCGCGACCACCGAAATGGCGATATCCTTCAGCCCCGCCACCGGTTGCAACCGCCGCACCGTCTCCTCGATCAGCTCATGCGGCCGCAGCGGCTGATGCTCCAGCTGGTCGGTGCGGAAAGTCACCATGGCGTGGTCGAGCAGCTGGCTGGCGGCGCGCGAGCTCTCGTCCAGCGCCCGGATCATGTCCTGCAGCGAGGCGCGGTTCTCCGGCTTGTCCATCCGCGCAAGGGCGACTTCGGCCTGCGCCCGCACCGTTGCCAGCGGCGTGCGGACGCGATGCGCCGCCTCCGCCATGAAATCCTCCGAGCGCGCGAGGGTCGTGCGCAGCCGGGCGATGAACATGTTGAGCGAGGTGACCAGCGGCTCCATTTCCAGAGGTACCTCCGCATCCACCGCGCGCAAATCCTGCGGGCCGCGCCGCGAGACCGAGGCCGCCAGGCGCTCCAGCGGGTCCACCGTCGCCTGAGCGCCGGTCACGACGAGCACCGCCGCGATGGCGAAGAACCCGGCCCCGAGGATCGCGGCATTGCGCCAGATCACCTGCACGGTGTCCTGCAGGCCGCCCCGGGTCTGCGCGACCGAGACCGTGACCCAGACCGGACGTCCGTCGCGCGCCATCTTGCGGGAGGCTGACGCGACGCGGATCTCGTCGCCCAGATATTCCTCCGTCCCCAGGCGACGACCGCGTTCATCCGGCCCGCCGCCCGGGACCGGCAGGTCGGGATAGCCGGTCAGGTGGGTGTCATCGACGCTGACCCGGTAGAACACGCGGTCATCGGAGACATTGCCCAGCATGGCCAGCGCCGCATAGGGGATATCGATCCCGATCTGCCCCTTCTGCACCGACGCCGATTCCAGGATCGAAGTGACGGAGGCGTCGAGGATATTGTCCTGGCTGACCTGGGCCACCGAGCGGGCGAAATTGATCACGATCACGAAAAGCAGGCCGGCCAGCAGCGCCGAGGCCAGCAGCAGCCGCAGCGTCAGGCGGCGCCGGATCGAAGGCGCACGGCGCCTCATTCGACCGAGAGCCTGTAGCCCAGCCCACGCACGGTGACGATGGAGACGGGCGAGCCGTCGAGATGTTTTCGCAGCCTGCCGACATAGACCTCGATGGCGTTCTCGGAGACCTCCTCGTCATAGGAGAAGAGCCGGTCAACCAGCCGGGTCTTGCTCATGATCTGCCCCGGCGCGCCGAGAAACAGCTCCAGCAGCCGCAGCTCGCGCGCCCGCAGCGTCGTCGTCCGGTCGCCGACCCGCAGCGTCGCGGCCTGCGGGTCGAAGGTCAGGTTTCCGATCTGCTTGCGATTGGTGGGAGAGCCGCCGCGCCGGCGCAGCACCGCCCGGCAGCGCGCCTCCAGTTCGGAAAAGTCGAAAGGCTTGGTCAGGTAGTCATCGGCCCCGAGATCGAGCAGCGTGACCCGGTCGGAGACCTCCGAACGCGCGGTCAGCACGATGACCGGCGTCTCGTTGCGCCCGCTGCGCCAGGCGTCGAGAAAGCTGCGCCCGTCGCCATCGGGCAGCATGATGTCGAGCAGCACGAGATCATATTCGGTCGTGGCCGTGAAATCGCGCGCCGATTGCAGATCCGCGGCATGGTCGACGACATGACCATCCAGCACCAGCCGCTCGACCACGGCCGAAGCCAGCGCCCGATTGTCCTCGATCAGCAGAAACCGCACGCTTCTCCCCCTCCGCATGAGCCGCCCCTTTTGTGCCGGAAAGCACGGGGCAAGCACAAGCATCCGGGGCGTCGCATTGCAGCCGCTCCGCCCCGGGATCGCGATGGCCAGAGACAAGAGCGACCGAGAATCCACAGCACGGATCGCCCTGTCCCTGCGCGGGCCATCCTGTTTGCTTCGCCATCTGCGCCTCTGTAGGGTGAGCGCAATACAAAAATAATCCCTCGCGGGAACGAAGGCAGTCGGCGCTCATGAAGATAGTTTACCATATCGGGCTCCACTCGACGGACGAGGATCGCGCCCTTCGATGCCTGCTGCGCAATGACGCAATGCTCCAGGAACGCGGCATCGTCGCCGCGCAGCCGGGACGCTTCCGCCCCGTTTTGCGGGAAGCGATGATCCAGCTCAAGGGGCAACCGGCAAACGAGGAGATGCAGGATCATATCCTCGAGGAGATTATCGACCTCGACACGCCCGAGCGCGTCATCTTCTCCAACGATTCCTTTCTCTGCGTGCCACGCCGGGCGATCATGGGCGGCACGCTCTATCCGCTTGTCGGCGAGCGCGCGCCCTGGATCCGCAATCTCTTTCCCAGCCATGTGGCGGAATTCGCCTTCGCGCTGCGCAACCCCGCGACGATGATCCCGGCCATGCATGCACGTTTCTCCGACCAGGAGAGCTTCGGCGAATATCTCGGCCGGATCTCGCCCGAGACGCTGTCCTGGGTCGACATGATCCGGCGGCTGCGCGCGGCCGCGCCGGACAGTCCGGTGACGCTCTGGTGCAACGAGGATTCGCCGCTGATCTGGCCGGAGATCCTGGAGGCACTCTGCGGCATCGAGACCACCACGGTGCTCGACGGCATCGATGATTTCGTCTCCGAGCTGATGAGCGATGAAGGCGTGGCGCGGATGAACAGCTACCTGGAGACCCATCCGCCGGCCAGCACCGAGCATCGTCGCCGGATCGTCTCTGCCTTCCTTGACAAATATGTGCGCGAGGAGGCCGTCGAGATGGAGCTCGACCTGCCGGGATGGACCGCAGCCCGCATTTCGGCGCTCACGGCGAAATACGAGGCCGAGGTCGAGCAGATCGCCGCGATGGACGGGGTGACGCTGCTCGCCCCCTGAAAGGGCGCCGCGCCATCGGGATCACGACATCCCGAGCACACAGATGACCGGAATCGTTCAGACGACCTGACCTCGCGCGCAGTGTCCGGAGATCGTGCAAGACGGTATCCAGAAGCATTATTGTCAAAACCGGCGCGAAACCCTGCACCGAGCGGAGCAAATGTCGCCCAGCCTGGCCGGGACCGGCGCTCTTGGAGCGTCTTCCCGGATCGGCGCCCTCCGCCTTTCCAAAGATTCCGCTCACGACCTCAGAAATGACATCGGCCGGTCCGGCATGTGCCAAGACACTCCAATTCTGTGCCAGTGGAAATGTCGAAAGGTCGAAGCTGGAGGCGTCGCCCTGCCCTGCGGACAACTCAGGCACATTTACTCGCGACCTGACGCAGCCGTGTCAGTTTCGTCTGTCGCTGTGCCGGAGGCTGTTGACAGACCCTTCGCGCACTCCGCCAGTTCAGGCGTGGCCGTTTTCGTCGGATCAAGCACCAACGCCCGCGCGATAGAAGGTCGTGCCGGACAGCAGGATCAGGATTGCAAAAGCAAGCCCGGCACGAAAGGTCTTATCGGACCGGGAACGGTAGATCGCTTTCAGCAAGCGCAGAACAGTCAGGGCGACAGGCAGCATTGTCTCACATGATATTTCTGAATGACGGGCCGTTCTTCGGGATCCGCTCCGGGGCCAAACCGCCAGGAAGCCGGGTGTTGGTGATGCGGAAACCGGACCGCGATCCGCCTTTTACACGCGGGTCGGGCCGGCACAAACCGGCCCGATGCAATCGACCAACAGCGCTGAGCGAAACGTATCAGCCTCCTCTGTCAAGACAATCAATCAAGCGTGTTCTTGTAGATCACACCGTCCTTCATGATGACGTCGAAATTCTGCTCGGGATCCCCCACCAGGTCGAGATTCTCCAGCGGGTTGCCATCGACGAGGATGAGATCGGCATAAGCACCTTCCTCGACGATACCGAGCGGCCCCATGGGATAGGGCGTGAGCTTGCCGGAAAGCGCCAGGAGCTCCGCGTTGTCACAGGTCGCCATCTTGAGCGCCTCGTAGGGCGTGAACCAGCGCTGGAGTTTTGCGAGTTGCGCGCCCTGACGCTTGGCCAGGTCGGCGCTGAACAGCGTGTCTGTGCCAAAGGCGATCTTCACACCCAGTTCCTTGGCGGTGCGGTAGACGAAATCCGTGCCGTCGGTGACGAACTTGTACTTCGCCTTCTGGAACTCATTCAGAACCGGTGCGTCCTGGTCGTCCATGAACGGCTGCATGCTGAGCCAGACATCGTTCTCGACGAAGCGCTGCAGGGTTTCGCGCGTCGACATGTGACCATGCTCCACGCTCTTGACGCCGGCATCGATGGAATGGTTCACGGCCTCGTCGTTGATGGCGTGGGTCAGCACATACGTGCCCCAGTTCTCGGCCTGCTCGACCGCAGCTTCCAGTTCCGCCCTGGTGTATTGCTTGACGTGGATCGGATCATAGCTCGACGTGACGCCACCGCCGGCCATCAGCTTGATCTGCGTCGCGCCCTGCATCAGGTTCTCGCGGACGCGCTTGAGAACATCGGGGACGCCGTCCGCGATATAGAACATGTCCGAGGTTTCGAAGGGGTTCAGCTTGTCCGGCGTGGCGGGAACGTCCTTCGTCGTCCGGAAATCCATGTGACCCGCCGTTTGCGAGATCGCCGGACCGGACGGAAAGACCCGCGGCCCTTCGATCAGGCCTTCATCCGTCGCGCGGGCAATGTCGAACATGGGCCCGGCCGTGTCGCGCACGGTGGTGAAGCCGCGATAGAGCGTGTCGCGCTGCGCAGCGGCCGTCAGAAGGTTCCAGTAGCCCTCGTTGGTCGCCATCAGCTGGCCAATCGTGGCTGTGGCGAACACGCCGTGCCAGTGGGCGTCGATCAGGCCGGGCATCAGAACACGCCCGTCGGCTTCAAGTATGGTGGCGAATTCTGGCGGTTCCAGATCCGTCCCGATGCGGGAGATCATGTTTCCGGCGATGAAAACGTCCTGTCCCTCGAGAAGCTCGGGCGAACAGCCAGTAAAGATGCTGGCACCCTTGATCAGAACGGCATTCGGCGCGCCGTCCGTCCCGCCGTCCTGACCCATCGCGCCAGTTGCCGTGACAGCAGCCGAGAGCACCACGGCGATCGCGGATACTGTGAGATTTCCTTGAGTCATTCCTCAATCCTCCAAAGTACTTTTCATGCGCAACCCGCCATGCATCAGAACGGGACAACGGAATAATCGGTGCCGAGACTGCATCTGTCGCATATCAGAATTCGCCGTTCCAGCCGAGATCATGGTTGCGTTCGAACACAACGTTATGGATCATTTCCTTGATTGCTCACGCGCATAACCCGATCAAGTCCCAACAATGTACGAGTCGTCCGGGAGGTAGTTTCAGCATGTCGGTGACTGCAAACCCGGCCCAGACCACGGTTAATCCACCCTGGCGAACGCATGTTGCGCATTCGGCCCATGTTCGCGATCTGCCCGTTGTCGAGGCAGGAATGACCCAGATCGGGCGCGGCGTTCCGGTCATTTCGTCGATGCGGGCGGAGGGGCCTGATGCGAATATCGTTCGCATGCTGCTTGCCCCGCGCGCCGCAGGCCATGCGGTGCCGGGCCAGGGATGGACGGCGCTCTTCGCACCAATCTCCTGGACCGGCGATTTCGCCTTCAATGGCTGGAACGCGCACAAGGGCGATGTCGTTGTCATCACCAGCCAACTCGGCTGCCATGCAATCGGAGAGAACCGGGACAATCTGTCCGTCGGGCTGCGCACCGACCTTCTGTTATGCAAGATCGGTGCGCTCATCGGAGTCCCGCCGGAAGACCTGTCCCTTCCGGACATGCGGCTTTCGCCCGGTGCCCTGCAAGGACATGCCCTCCGCCAAAACCTCATTCGGATTCTGCAGATGGTGTGCGGCGATGGACAGAGAGGCGGTGTGCTGAACGCCGCGATCGAGCAGGAGCTGTACGAAGTCGTTGCGGCCTTTCTGGCCACTCACCTGCCGGCATCACGCCATTTCGCCCACGGGCATACCAGCAGCCGCGCCGTTGTGCGCACGGCCGTAAACACGATCACGGCCTCCTCCCGGCCAATCCTGCTCTCGGAACTCTGCGCGGCCACCGGAGTCGGCCGCACGCGATTGTTCGAGAGTTTCTCGGCAGAGTTGTCCATGTCCCCTGCGTCCTACATCCGAAACGCCAGGTTGACCGACGTACGGGACATGCTGGCGAACGCGGAAGCCCCTCCAAGATCTGTAAAGGACGCGATGCTGAAACACGGCGTGGTCAACGGCGGTCGCTTCGCTTCGGACTATCGCAAGCTCTTCGGCGAGTACCCGTCTCAAACGCTTTCGCTTGCCCGGGAGGCCTGCCGGGCAAGGTGAAGTCCCATTTCGCTTATCCAACTTGGACCGCCTTGGGCCTTGGGGGCACGGCCCGCGTCATCAGGATCTGCCCTCTCAGGCCCGAGGTCAGGATGGTCGATCTGCCGAACGGCCTCGGCAAGCGAACTGCCCTGACCTTGCAGCACTTCAACCTGCCGCAGCTTCAGCACGATCTCTTCGGGTTTGTCTCGCTTTCCAACCATCGTTTGGTCCTCCTGAAAACGAGATATATCTATCCCGGTTGGTGGACCACTCGATGGGGGGAGGCACTCTGGCCTTACTCTTTACTGTTTAACATCAGCAGGTTAAACAGCATTCAGGACATCCCGAGCGCTTCCTTGTACATCTCCAGAACCGCTTCCTCTTCGGCGATATCGTCGGGCTCGCGCTTGCGCAGCGCGATGACCTTGCGCATGACCTTGGTGTCGTAACCGCGCGCCTTGGCCTCGGCCATCACCTCTTTCTGTTGCTCCGCAAGATCCTTCTTCTCGGCCTCAAGCCGCTCGTAACGCTCGATAAACTGGCGCAGCTCTCCGGCGGCGACCTTGTAGGTCGCATCCGCCGAGCTGCCGGTCTCGCTGGGATTGTCGCTCATGCTTGCCCGCGCCTTTCGCTGTTGCTGAAACTCTCTTCGACAAGCCCCTGATCTATCCATCGCCGCCCGCCCCCGCAAGGCCAGTTGCAACCGGCCGCGCAAGGCGATAGCGCGGGGACAGGACGCAATGCCGGGCGGAGAAGGAGAATGTCGATGGAAATGCTGATCTGGACCGGTGCTGCGGTGTCGCTGCTTGGCATGGCGGGAATCATCTATTGCGTCGTCGCGGTGTCCCGCGCCAAGCGCCAGCAGCTCGACGACGAGACCATGCGCGCGAAATTGCAAAAAGTGGTTGCCTGGAATCTCGGCTCTCTCGCGGTGTCCTCGCTGGGGCTGATGATGGTGATCCTCGGGATCTTCCTCGGCTGACATTCCCAGTTCAGGCACAGGCAAACATGCAAGCCCGACCGGGCCGGCAGGGATGGTATCGACCGCACGCCGACAGCCAGGACTGCAAGGCAGGAGAACCCAACGTGGTTTCCTGCGCGCGGGTCAGGCGGCCCGGGCCTTCCCGAACACTCCCCTATCCGCGCATGGCCGCAACGATCCGGTCGCAATTGTCGGGGAGCGCCCAGAAACGCGAATCTTCCTGCGCTGCCAGCGCCAGAAACGCTCCCTTGACCGCATGCCAGCCCTCGCGCCCGACGGCATAGAGCGGCCCGCCCTCCCGGCGCGGATAGCCAAGCCCGACAGTCGCCAGCAGGTCGACCATCCCCGCCTCTTCCACCGCCCCGTCGGCCAGCATCCAGAGCCCTTCGAGCGCCAGGGAGAGGTGACACTGCCGAACGATTTCTCCGGCCGTCAAGGCACGGCGCGTCCCCCCGGCGCCCGCGCGCGCCTCGGCGACCAGCGCTTCGACCCCTGCCGACGCAACTCCCTCCGGAATGCCGTCCGGATAGTCATGAAACCCCCGCCCCGTACGCCGTCCGAACCGACCGGCCGCACCGAGGCGGTCCAGCACGGTCACATAGCGCTGGCGGGGATCCCGCTGCGCCGCATCGGCCTGCCGCTGCGACAGGATCGACGACAATCCGACCCCGTCCACCCATCGAAACAGGCCGGTCTCATAGCCCCCTGCCTCCAATGCGGTGTCGACCTGCCGGGGCGTCGCCCCATCTTCCAGAATCCGTTCGCCTGTCTCCAGAAGGCGCGCCGCAAGCCGCCCGAGCATCGGACCGGCCGCGCCTTGGGCCACCGGGACCGGCATCGCCCCCATTTGCGCAACCAGCTCCGACAGGCCCGGCAGCGCGGACGGGTCGCCCTGGCGCGGCGGATGCAACTCCATGAGTCCGCGCGCGGCGCTCGGCCCGCTGGCGAAGAGACCGAAAGCCCCGGGCGCAAGCCGGTCCTCGGCTGTCTGCCCCTTCAGGACAAGCGCCGGGGCCAGCAGGCCAACCCGTTCCAGCCGCGCCAGCTCCCGCCTTCCCGGTCGGGCTTCTGCCCCGAACAGGACAAGCTCACACCCCGACAGCTCACCGGGGTCGCCCGCGCTGCTGAGCCGCGACAGGCAGTCATTGCGCGCGCCGGGCGAGATCTCCCTGGCCGCGACCAATGCCGAAAGTTGCCGGCCGATCTTCGACAGGCCCTCCTGCAACCTCGCCGGATCGTCGTCGGACAGCGTCACCGAACAGCCGGCCATCAGCAGCCGCAGCGCCGCATCCTCGATCTCGACCCGATGCAGCGCGACGGATTGCGGCGCGACGGCCCCGCGCGGCAGGACCACGGCCCGCTCGACATTGCGCAGATGCGTGAGCGCGCGCGCTGCCGGCGAGATCTCCAGGGCCGATGCCGCGGCCATCTCGAACCCCGCGCCGGCCTCGAATGGCATGACCAGCGCCGCCTCGACGCAATCGGCCAGATGCGCCCGCGCGCCTCCTTCGCCGCCAAGCCCCGCCTCCCGAAAGGCCTTGCAGGCGGCCCGAAAGGCGGCGGGATCGGCAAGACCTTCCGTCCGCTCGCAGCTTCGGCGCGGTCCCGCACCGGCCTCGGCGAGCCGCCCGGCCAGCGACACCGCGGCTTCCACGAGATCCCCTGCCACGACGCCGTCCAGAAGCCCGGCCTCGGCAGCTTCGGGCGCCGCCACCGACCGCCCCGAGGCGAGCCAGTCCAGCGCCCGTCCGGCGCCCACAATCCGGGTCAGCCTCTGCGTCCCGCCCCCTCCGGCCAGACGCTCCAGCGGAACCTCCGGCCAGGCCAGCTCCGCGCCCTCGTCGGCAAGCCGGAAATGCGCCGCCATGGCCAGCTCTGCACCCGGTCCGAATGTCTCTCCGGACAGGCCAAGCACGACCGGAATTTTTATGTCTTCCAGTGCCTTGCAAGCCGCAGCTAATCCGTCATCCGCCGCCGGATCCACGGCGCCCTGCGCCATCTCCGATTTTGCTGTCGTCAGGAAGAGCACCAATGCGGCAATCTCCGGGCCCAGCCCCGCACCGCCCGCAAGCCGGATCAGTGCCCGTCGCGCGTCGAGACCGGGCGCATGTCCGGGCCCGGTCTCGAGCACGGCAACCGCCACCGCGCCGAGCTTTTCGAGCCTGATAGCCGCCTCCATTGTCCCGCCTCTCGCCACGCTGTTTGCCCGCATCAAACCGTTCCGCTGTCCGGAAGACAAGGGCGCCCCGCGAACGCGATCCGCTCAGCGCGACAGCTTGCGCGCGCAATCGGCGCAAAGCGGCGTGAAAGGCAGCAGGTCCAGCCGGGCCTCGGCGATATCATCGCCACATTGAACGCATTCGCCGTAGCTGCCCTCTTCGACCCGTGTCAGGGCCGCCCGGATCGCCGCCATCTCGGCCTTGCCCGCCCGGCCTTCGCCTTCGAGCACCTCGTCGGTTTCCCGTTCAACGGCCAGTTCCTCCCAATCGCGCGACTGGTGGCTGTCGAGTTCCGCGCTGATATCGAAGAGCTTTTCCTCCAGCGCCTTCAACCGCGCCTCCAATTGGGCTTTGCGCTCGGGAACACCGACCATTGCCTTCTCCTTACCTCTTCTGGCTTGAAAGGCTAGGCGCGTGCAAGCCCCCGGTCCTTGACGCAAATCAATCCAAAAAGCCGGGTTGATTTTCTTCACCCGGTGAAGGAAACAGGCGTATGGAAACCCGTGCACTCTCTGACGTATACGCAGTATCGCCGCAGATCACCCCCGAGGATGTCCCCGCGATCGCTGCGGCCGGCTTCCGCAGGATCATCTGCAATCGCCCCGACGAGGAGGTCGTGCCCGGCCTCCGTACCGAGGATATACGCCGCGCAGCCGAGGAGGCCGGGCTGGAATTTGTCTCGATCCCGCTGGCGCAGGGCGACAGCTTCCACAGCGACATGGAGCGACAGCGCGAGGCGATTGCACAGGCCAGCGGACCGGTGCTGGCCTATTGCGCCTCCGGAACACGCTCGACAATCGTCTGGATGTTCCTCTCCGCGCGCAGCCATCCGGTCGGCGATCTCCTGGAATGCGCCAATCGGGCTGGCTATCCGCTTGCGGCCCTCCGCCCGCAGCTCGAAGCAGCCGCAGCAAGCTGACCTGTCGGACCGTGGCCTGGCGCGCGGATTTCCATCCCCATCCGTGTCCCATCCAGGTGGACCCGCCGCCGGTGGTCACCTGACGCCACGGTTTCATTCGCTTGGACGGGCAGCACGGGGGCACAGGATCCGGGTCTGAAGGAGATCGCCTCGGACCGGATCTTTCCACGATTCTCGACGCTGCGTGCTGAGCCAGTTGCATTCCCACACGTCCTGTCCCGCCATTTTCGGCCGCCAGGCAGGCGCGATCACTCCTGTCGGTGTCATTGCGACGAACCAGAGGATGCGCCTGTTTCCAAGGGCGAGCATGAATTCGTGTTCAGAGCGCCACCGGACGCAGGAAAACCGATCTTCGGATCTAGCCCAGGCCGATATCCGGCAATCCGTCTTCTTCGCCAATCGCTCCGATGGCCATTGGTTGAGCCATACCAATGCCGATATCGGGCAACCCGCCGCCGCCAAGATCCGGCAAGCCCTCTTCGGCCATGCCTGCCCCGCCGATATCCGGAAGCCCGGGAAGCTCGGGAAGGTCGTTTGAGGCAGGGCCCCCGAATCCTGTGATATCCGTTGCCGCAGCGTGCACCAGCGTCGGGCCGGCGGTACCTATGCCGTCGGCGCCGAGCCGCAGGGCACGAAAGCCCTGGCTGCTGCCCAGTCGGCAGCGGCCGAGCGGGATGCGTTCGGCCCCGGACAGGCGGACATTGTCGATGGCGCTGACCGGAATCGGGATCTCGTCTCCGGGTTTCAGCTCGCTGATGGCCGAGATCGGCAGGTGGAACTTGTGCAGGACCGCGTCCAACCGGACCTCTCCCTCGAAAACCCGCACCTGCAATCCCGAAGACCAGTTCGGATCCGAAATGGCATCGCCTGGCTCCGCCAGGTCCGGCGCCGCAAGCACCGCGCCGCGACCCTCTGCCGGCAGGGCAAGGATGATATCGCCGGTCCTGGTCCCCATCTCGAAATCAAGGGAAATGCCGAAGATCCTGTAGTCGATCTCCTCCAGCAGAAGACCGAGCGGGCGCAGGTCCTCGACATGGCTGGAATAGCCGAAACCGCTCGCCCAGCGGGATTCCTCTCGCCCGGCAAGGGTTGCCTCGAAGCGCTGAAGCACGGCATCGATCAGGTCGGCCACGAGCGCCGCATCCGTGCGCGTTGCCCGGCGGGCGGGCGGCAAGGATGTGCCCACAGCCCCGGTCATCTGCTTCTCGATCACCGCAGACAGCGCGTTGAAGTCGAAAGCCATCAACCCCTGGCCATCCTCTGGCCCTTCGAGAACGGCCAGCAATCCGTTTTCCGGCAGGCGTTCGAGAAGGTCCGGAAGCGAGGCAATCCGCTCCGAGGAACTCGTCGCGGAGACCGCCAGCCCCATGGCCGCCTCCGATGCCTTGCTCAATGCGGTAGAGAGTGCCCGGGCCGGAAGTACGACACGGCTGACGGGGGCGGATTCGCGTCCGGCCTCCACCTTGCGTCTCAATACTCTCTTTCGGGCCGCATCGGCCATTCGACATCATCCCGTTATCCGCACATCACCGGCGCAGAGGTCGCTTTTGTGCAGATTGACCAGAACTCCCTTGGGAAATGGTTAACTTCCGGCGGCTTGACGGGATTAGCTAACTGGCCGCCACGGCGACGCCGCGCGCCTCTGCCAGGGGAACACTGACCCGGAAAGCCGCGCCCCCCTGCCCCGGCAGGTACTCGATATTGCCGCCCAGCCGAGCCATGATCTCGCGGCAGATCGCCAGCCCGAGCCCCGCCCCACCGGCGGCGGACTGGTCCGAGAGCCGGGAAAACTTCTCGAAAATGATGTCCTGGCTGCGCGGCGGGATCCCGGAGCCATTGTCGATAAAGTCAATAACAGCGCGCCCATCGACCTTGCGGACACGGATCTTGAGCCGCGGTTCGGGCGCGTCGCAGTATTTTCGCGCATTGCCGATGAGATTGATGAAAACCTGGGTCAGCCGGTCCGCATCGGTCACCAGGTCGATCTGCTCGCGCGCCCTGTCGCGGTTGATGGCCAGCGCGCCGTCGGGGCGGATCTCGGTCATCTCGCCTGTTGCGGCAATGGCACGGTCGAGCAGGTCCGACAGGATCGCCGGTCCGACGCTGAGGCTGACCTGCGCGTTCTCGAGCACCGAAAGCTCCAGCAGGTCGTCGAGCAGACGGGTCAGGCGAATCGCCTCGTCATGGATGATTCCCGCGAATCGGCCGCTCTCGGTTGCGTCCATGTCGCCCTCGCGCAGGATCTCCGAGAAGGCGCGGATCGAGGTCATCGGCGTGCGCAGTTCGTGGCTGATCTGGCTGAGGAAAGCGTCTTTCTGGATCGAGAGCTTGGTGAGTTTCTGGTTGGCCTCGCGCAGCTGGCGCGCGGTGCGTTCGAGCTCGGCCGATTGCGCCTCCAGCTGGTTGGAATATTCGAGGATCTGCTGCGCCTCGTCGGCCACCCGGATCAGGTCCTCGACCAAGATCGAGGAGGAGCCGGCGATCTGGCCAACCATCGCATGGGCGGTCGCCGCGCCAACGGAAGCCGACAGTTCGCGCTCCAGGCTGTCGAGGAATTCCGGCGTGGTCTCGGGCAGGTAGCCGGACTTGCCCTGCCGCACGGCCTCGGCATGAAAAAGGGCCTGGGCCTCGGTCGGGCCGAGGATGCGCTGCGCCATGGTCAACAGGTCCTCCGCCTCGGCCGAGCCTCGCGTCCAGCCGCGCGCGCCAAGCGTATGCTCGAACACATTGACCACCTGCGCCCCCTGAAGCCGCTCCAGCGGGGTCGGGAAGGAAACGATGGAGACCCAGCAATAGGCCACGGTGTTCAGCAACATCGACCAGAAGAGCGTGTGGATCAGCGGGTCCATCCCCTCGACGCCGAAGAGCGATTGCGGCCGCAGCCAGGACAGGCCGAAGGGACCGTACTCCATCATCCCGACGCTGAACGGACCGGCCGGGCCGAAGCTCGGCAGGAAGAGCGTATAGGCCCAGAGGACGAAGCCCACGATCAGGCCGGCAGCCGCGCCGGCGCTGGTGCCGCCGCGCCAGAACAGCCCGCCCAGCAGCGCCGGCAGGACCTGTGCCACGCCGAGAAAGGAGATCAGGCCGATCGAGGCCAGCGCCGCCGATCCGCCGGAATAGCGGTAGTAAAGATAGCCGAGCGTGAGCACGCCGGCGATGGAGAAGCGGCGGGCCTGCAGCGCCACCCTGCGCATGTCGCCCGCCATGGTCGCGCCTTCGGTGCGCGAGCGCAGGTAGACCGGCATGACGATATGGTTGGAGACCATGGTGGCCAGCGCCAGGGCGGCGACGATGACCATGGAGGTCGCCGAAGAGAAGCCGCCGAGGAAGGCGAAGGTCGCGAGCCCGTGCCACTCCTCCTTCAGCGGCAGCGAGAGGACGAAGAGATCGGGATTGGCAGTGTCGGGAAGGGTTTCGAGCCCGACCACGGCGATGGGCACGACGAAGAGGCTCATCAGGCAGAGATAGAGCGGGAAGGCCCAGGACGCGACGGCGAGATGGGCCTCGTCGTCATTCTCGACCACGATGACCTGGAACATGCGCGGCAGGCAGAGGATGGCGGCGGCAGATGTGAAGATCAGCCCCGCCCAGCGGGTGGGCACGATGTCCCAGTCGGCGATATGGGAGCGGTCGATCCGGGCGAGGATGTCGGCCGGCCCGTCCGCCATGCCCCAGACGACGAAAATGCCAACGCCGATCAGGGCTGCCAGCTTGACCACGGCCTCGACGGCAATGGCCATGACCACGCCGTGGTGGCGCTCGTTGGCATTGAGGTTGCGGGTGCCGAAGACAATGGTGAAGAGCGCCAGACCGGCGGCGACCCAGAGCCCGGTCGAGGCTGGGTTGGCCGGGTCCCAGAACTCGGCATCCGGCTCGGCAAAGACGCCGAAGGAGAGCGTGACCGACTGGAGCTGGAGCGCGATATAGGGGGTCGTGCCGATGACGGCGAGCAGGGTGACAAGGACGCCGAGGCCGCTGGACTTGCCATAGCGCGAGGAGATCATGTCGGCGATGGAGGTGATGCGCTGCGAGCGCCCGACCCGCACCAGCTTGCGCAGGATCAGCCACCAGCCGGTGAAGACAAGCGTCGGTCCGAGATAGATGGTGATGAATTCAAGCCCGGACCGGGCGGCATATCCGACCGCCCCGTAAAAGGTCCAGGCGGTGCAATAGACCGAGAGCGAGAGCGTGTAGACCAGCGGCGAGCGCAGCCAGGCGCCGCCCACCCGCCGCGAACGGCGCTCGGCATAAGCGGCCACGGCGAAGAGGAAGACCACATAGGCCAGCGAGACCGTGACCAGCAGATTGAAGGACATCGTCTCAGCCCTCCCCGCCATCCGGCGGCCCAGTCTCCGGTTTCACTTCCGGCAAGGCCTTATCGCGCAGAGGCTCGGACAGACGGCGTGACAGGAAGGCAGCAGCGAGGATCAGCAGGAACCAGATCAGGAACGTGTAGACAGCGCCCGCGGCCGTGCCGTGATCCTTGGCCCAGAGCATCGGCAGCAGCAGCAGCGCGGTTCCGAAAGCCGGCAGAAGACGCGCGGCATCCATGATCCGGCGGCGACGATAGATCTCGCGTCCGAGAAAGACCGGCAATCTCGTGCGCTCGTCGCCCTCCAGCGGCAACTCGGCCCAGTCGTCCCACCCTTCCGGCAGACGACCGAAAGACAGCCCCTCCGGCGGCTCCCCCGGCGGGCGACTCAAGCCGCCCCCGCGGCGCCCTCGAACAGCGCGTTCACGGCCTCGAGGACCTCGGAATTGGCGAAAGGCTTGGTCATGAAGCAGTTGACGCCATAGCGCTCGGCCTGCTCGCGGTCGCGCAGCTGTCCCTTGGCGGTCAGCATCAGCACCGGCAGGCTCTCCGTCGCCGGCGCCGCGCGCAATTCGCGCAGGATATCGAAGCCGGATTTGCCCGGCAGCATCACGTCGAGCACCAGCACATCCGGCGGTGCGGCGAGAACCGCGTCAACCGCCGTCGCGCCATCGGAATGGGTTTCCACTGCCCACCCGTCGCGCGACAAGATGAAACGGATCGCCTCGATGATGTTCGGCTCATCCTCGACCAGCAACACGCGCTTGCCCATTCAGTTCCCCCCCGATCAGGCAGTCGACCGAATTTACTGGTCCTGCCTCGGCGCCACTATCGCCGCTTCGTGACGCGGTGTCAAAACGCCTGTTAAGGCAGGAGAGCAGACAGAGGCAGACTGAATGCAGGGGGTTACGCAGCCGGAATGCCGGGACATCTGGCAGGTTCGAGCGGACCGGCGGATGCCGCGCCGATGATGGCGCAGCTATCGCGGCCGGCAGTCTGCCCAAGCCTTCGCGCAGAGTGCAGACGCCACTCCGGTCTTCCTGCATCGGGCGCGATGCCCGAACCTCCCACCATGTGCCGCAGGACCGTTGGCAGGATGCGCGGACTGACCGCGTGTTGCCGCCACTGAGCCCGCGCCCTTTGCCGCAAGCGACCGGCTCCGTCCGGCCCGTCTGCCATGTCCTGAAGACCACGCGCAGCCGAGAAACATGCCGCCCCTGATGGCGCGGCCTCGGGATCATTTGGAGCCTCGATACCTGCTTTTGAACCTGCCGAACTCCTTCTGCCCGGTCCCGTTCGCCATCGGATCGCTCTAGATAGACGTTCAGCGCAACCGGGCAGATTGCTCAATTCGGGCAGGAAAGGATTGGGATGAAGACCAAGGATCAGACCCGACCCTTTCGCCTGCCAGAAGCGGGAGGACGGGAGAGCCGCAAGGCCAGGTTCACGCCGACCCTTCTGCGGATCGCCATCGCCTGTTTCACGCCCTGGAGAGCATCCCGATGGCGCAAGACCGCGGAACTGCGGGAAGCCTTCACCAGGGACCTCTCTGAAACCGGCCCAGCCCCGCTTTCGGGCCGTTTGCGCTAGTTCCCCCGGCATCGATGCGGCTCCGCCATGCCGCCGGCCCGACCGCCCGCAGCGTTCTGTCAGCGCCCCGAAGGCCATAAGAACAAGGCCGCGTTGCCCCGCGCCGTCGGCCTGGCTCCCCGGCATGTCGAAGGGCAGCCAGATCTCCGGGCCCCGCCGCCGATGTCAGAACGCCTCCGCCATGATCGACGGCTCCCGCCGCGCCGCGCAGGCCCCGCGCGGGCAGATACGGCAGGACGTGCCCACTTCCCGGGGCGCTTCGGCCACCTGCAGAACCGCAAGCTCCTCCGGCAGGATCAACATCGCGGCCTCGATCACCTGCGGACCGTCGAACCCGCCCGGTTGCGACGGCTGGCAGACCGCATAGCAGACGAAACTGCGGGGGCTGCGCCCGCCCATCTCGACCCGGTTGCGGACCGGCGCCATCGGGCGCGACAGCGCGCTGTAGAGCGGCCAGAGCGGACAGGCGGCCGAGTAGCGCGGCAACGGGAAGCCCTCGACCGGCTTGCGGAAGGTCAGCGTGCCCGATCCATCGCAGACAACCAGCCCGATCTCCCCGCCCACCATCTCGGTTGGCAGCGCCGCCATCCGCCGGAACACCGCGCCTAGGTCGACCCCGAACCGCACCGCCAGCGCCGCCGGATCGAAGGCAAGCGCGCGCGCGGCCTCCTGGAAGGCTGCGAGCGGCATGTGTTCGACATCCTGCCGGTAGCGGCGCAGATAGGCTTCCGCCATCTGCCGGGCCGCCGCGCTTGTCAGCCCGCTGCTGCGCCGGACCAGCGTCTCCGGGTCCGGCGCCAGGTTCCGCTCCAGATCCGCGACATGGAATCCGAGCGACCGCAGCCAGCCATCGAGCTCCTCTTGCGGGGTCGAGCCGGCGAACTCGGTCGAACTGGCCTCGTCGAGATAGCGCACCAGCGCCTCGGCGCTCTCGGCCAGCCGCGCGCTTTCCTCGGCCATGTTGCGATGGAACCGGTCGCGCCATTCAGGGTCGATATCGCGGGTCTCGGCCAGGATCGTCGCCGTGGAGCGGATCGCCGTGACGGTCGAGATCACCTCGTGCAGCGAGGCCGACAGGAACGGGTCATGCGTCATCCGGTCGGACAGGACCTCCACCGAATGCTCCAGTTCGCGCGCCCGGCGCCGCGTGTCCGACAGCAGCCGCGCCCAGCCGGGAAAGCGGCCGACAAACTCCTCCAGCCGCGGCAGGTCCTCGGCCGCGCTCTCGTGATCCACCGCCGCCTCGCGCAGCGTGTTCAGCAGTTCGACCTCGGCGCCTTCGGTCAGCGCGGAGGCGTCAACACCCAGTTCCCGCGCAATATCCATAATGAGTTTGCCGCCGATTCTTCGCCGATTGTGCTCGATCAGGTTCAGATATGACGGAGAAATACCGACGGAGCGCGCCAGGTCGGCCTGCTTGCGGCCCTGCATGGTGCGTCTTTCGCGAATTCGGGAGCCTGTCAGCGTGGATCGTGCCATTAACTTTTTACTGCCTTCCCAAGGGCTTTCTGCACTGCGGTGAGGATTTATTTACAACGTATACAATTGCATTGTGTATGTCTTTACAAAAAAACTCAATATTCCAAAGGATTTGTTGCCAGCCTTAACAACACCCCCCGATACTGTGAACGCCCGCAAGACGGGAAGCGCCGGCGAGGAGGACACCCGGCGCGACAAGAAAAACATTGGGAGGACTACATGACCAAAATGGATCTCACCCGTCGGGGTGTGCTCAAGACCACCGCCGCAGCCGGCGCGGGTCTTGCGTTGCCGACGATGTTCACCTCGTCGGCGCACGCCGTCACCAACGATCCGATGGGCGGCACCGTCACGCTCGGCTTCAACGTGCCGCAGACCGGCCCCTATGCGGATGAGGGCGCCGACGAGCTGCGCGCTTACGAGCTGGCGGTCGAGCACCTGAACGGTGGCGGCGATGGCGGCATGCTGAACACCTTCTCCTCGAAGGTTCTCGACGGCACCGGCATCCTCGGCAAGAAGGTCGAATATGTGACCGGCGACACCCAGACCAAGTCTGACGCCGCCCGCGCATCGGCCAAGTCGATGATCGAAAAAGACGGCGCGATCATGATCACCGGCGGGTCTTCCTCCGGCGTGGCCATCGCCGTGCAGGGTCTCTGCCAGGAAGCCGGCGTCATCTTCATGGCCGGCCTGACCCACTCCAACGACACCACCGGCAAGGACCGCAAGGCCAACGGGTTCCGCCACTTCTTCAACGGTTACATGTCCGGTGCGGCCCTCGCCCCGGTGCTGAAGAACCTCTATGGCGACGACCGCAAGGCCTATCACCTGACCGCAGACTACACCTGGGGCTGGACGCAGCAGGAATCCATCGCCGCCGCCACCGAGGCGCTCGGCTGGGAGACCGTCAACAACGTGCTGACGCCGCTCGCGTCCACGGACTTCTCCTCCTACATCGCCCCGGTCCTGAACTCCGGCGCCGACGTGCTGGTCCTGAACCACTACGGCGGCAACATGGTCAACTCGCTGACCAACGCGGTTCAGTTCGGCCTGCGTGAAAAGGAAGTCAACGGCAAGAACTTCGAGATCGTCGTTCCGCTCTTCTCCCGCCTGATGGCACGTGGTGCCGGCGAGAACATCAAGGGCATCGTGGGCTCCACCAACTGGCACTGGTCGCTGCAGGATGAAGGCTCCAAGGCCTTCGTGAAGTCCTTCGGTGAAAAGTACGGCTTCCCGCCGAGCCAGGCCGCGCATACCTGCTACGTTCAGACCCTGCTCTATGCGGATGCCGTCACCCGCGCCAACTCCTTCGCCCCGTGCGATGTTGCCGCTGCTCTCGAAGGCTTCGAGTTCGACGGCATGGGCAACGGCAAGACGCTCTACCGCGCCGAAGATCACCAGTGCTTCAAGGACGTGCTGGTCGTGAAGGGTAAGGAGAACCCGCAGTCCGAGTTCGACCTCCTCGAGGTTGTCGAAGTCACCCCGGCTGCTCAGGTCACCTACGAGCCGAACCACCCGATGTTCGGCGGAGACGAGGCCTCGCTTGGCGAGTGCAACAACGGCGCGTAATCCACTCACGCGACACTCCCCGGCCGCGCGCTAGCCGCGCGGCCGGATTCGCTTGACGCCCGGGGGCCGGCTCCCCGCCGGCGCTCCGAAATTCTTTTACAGGTGGGGACAATGGACGCCTTCTTCCTCCAGATCCTGAACGGGCTCGACAAGGGCTCCGCCTATGCGCTGATCGCGCTCGGGCTCACACTCATTTTCGGCACGCTCGGCGTCGTGAACTTCGCCCATGGCGCGCTGTTCATGCTCGGCGCCTTCTGTGCCGTCACCCTCCAGCGTCTCCTCTCGCTCTCCTTCGAGACGATCGACGAGACCAAGACCGACTTCCTCGGCAACCCGCTCAAGGTCAAGACACCCTATGTGGAAGGCTGGTTCGGCCCGGAGATAGGCGGCTCGATCATCGACTGGGCGGTCCCGCTCTCTATCCTGATCGCCATTCCCTTCATGATCGGCGTCGGCTACGTGATGGAGCGCGGCCTTATCAAGCATTTCTACAAGCGCCCGCATGCCGACCAGATCCTCGTGACCTTCGGCCTCGCGATCGTGCTCCAGGAAGTCATCAAGTATTTCTTCGGCGCCAACCCGATCCAGACCCCGCCGCCCGACGCCCTGCTCGGCGTCGTCAATATCGGCGCCCCCTTGGGCCTCGAACTGGCCTACCCGATCTGGCGCATGGTCTATTTCCTCTTCGCCGTGGGCATCATCGGCGGTGTCTTCAGCTTCCTGCAATTCACCACCTTCGGCATGGTGGTTCGCGCCGGCATGGCCGACCGTGAGACCGTGGGCCTGCTTGGCATCGATATCGACCGCCGCTTCACGTTCATGTTCGGCCTCGCCGCGGGGGTCGCAGGGCTTGCGGGCGTGATGTACGGCCCGATCAACCCACCGAATTACCACATGGGAATGGACTTCCTCGTCCTCTCCTTCGTCGTGGTCGTGGTCGGCGGCATGGGCTCGTTGCCCGGCGCCGTGCTCGCGGGCTTCATGCTCGGCATCCTGGAGAGCTTCGCCTCTACCACCTGGGCCACCACCACCATTCCCGGCATCAACCAGATCATCATCTACCTGGTCGCCATCATCGTTCTGCTGACCCGTCCGAGGGGCCTTATGGGCCGCAAGGGCGTGATGGAGGATTAATCCCATGGGTCTCAACAAGAGTGACATGACGCTGCTCATCGTCGTCGCCATCCTGGCGCTCGGAGCACCGTTCATCCTGAACCCCTTCCCCGTCGACAGCGGCATGGCGCAGTTCAACGCCGGTTACCCGGACCTGATGCAGCGCTTCGTGATCTTCGGCATCCTCGCCATCGGCTTCAACATCCTGTTCGGCCTGACCGGCTATCTCTCCTTCGGCCACGCGGCCTTCCTGGGAGTGGGCTCCTACGCCGCCGTCTGGATGTTCAAGCTGCTGAGCTACAACGTGCTGCCGGCCATCGCGCTGTCGGTTGTCGTGGCCGGACTGTTCTCGGTGCTGATCGGCTATGTCTCGCTGCGCCGCTCGGGGATCTACTTCTCGATCCTGACACTGGCCTTCGCCCAGATGTCCTTCGCCCTCGCCTATTCGGTCCTGTCGAACCCCAAGTTCAACCTGACCAATGGCGAGACCGGCCTCCAGGTCTATGCCGGCGATCCGCAGATCTTCCACCGCGAGGGCCTGCCGGATGTGCCGCATCTCTTCGGGATCGCCATGCGCGACAACTTCCTCGAGCTGAAGATGGGCGGCTGGGAGTTCACCTTCAACAATGGCTACTATCTCTGCGCCATCATCATGCTGGTCGTGTTCTACCTGGCCATCCGCCTCTTCCGCTCGCCCTTCGGGCTGATGCTGCGCGCGGTCAAGTCGAACCAGAACCGCCTGAACTATACCGGCCTGAACCCCAAGCCCTACACGCTCGCGGCCTTCATCATCTCGGGCATGTATGCCGGTCTGGCCGGTGGCCTGCTGGCCTCCATGGACCCGCTTGCCGGCGCCGAGCGCATGCAGTGGACCGCCTCTGGTGAGATCGTCCTGATGACCATCCTCGGCGGTGCCGGCACGTTGATTGGCCCGGTCCTCGGCGCAGGCTTCATCAAGTATTTCGAGAACATCTTCTCGAAGATCAACGACAACGTCCTGCACCAGTGGTTCGCCTTCATGCCGGACGGGATGGAAGACTTCATGGTCTTCATCGTGCATCCCTTTGTCGGCAAGGGCTGGCACCTCACGCTCGGCATCCTCTTCATGCTCGTCGTGACCTTCCTGCCCGGCGGCCTCGTCGAGGGCGGCCAGCGGATCGCCAACCTGTTCCGCAATCGCGGCAAGAAGAAGGGCGACGATGACAGCTACAAGCCCGACCCCGAGCATCACCCCAAAGAAACGCCCCATGTGGCCGAATAAGGAGACCTGAGAAATGGGAATTCTTGAAGTCAAAGGGGTGAACAAGCGCTTCGGCGGCCTGCAAGCCCTGGGCGACGTGAACCTCTCCGTGGAAGAAAACATCGTCCACGCGATCATCGGCCCCAATGGCGCCGGCAAGTCCACGCTGCTCAATTGCCTCGTCGGCAAGCTCATCCCCGATACCGGATCGGTCACCTTCGACGGCCAGTCGGTGCTGGGGCGCACGCCCTACGAGATCAACCAGATGGGCATTTCACGGGTGTTCCAGACGCCCGAGATCTTCGGGGACCTGACCGTGTTCGAGAACATGGTCATCCCCGCCTTCGCCAAGCGCGACGGGTCGTTCCGGATGCACGCGATCGAAAGCGTTGCCGCCGAGAAGGATATCTGTATGAAGGCCGAGCAGATGCTGGTCGAGGTCAACATGCAGGACAAGATCCAGATGCATGCCGCCTCGCTCTCGCGCGGCGACAAGCGGCGGCTGGAAATGGCGATGTGCCTGCTCCAGGAACCGCGCCTGCTGCTGTTGGACGAGCCCACCGCCGGCATGGCGCGGGCCGATACCAACAACACGATCGACCTCCTGAAGGAGATCAAGGAGCAGCGCGACATCACGATCTGCATCATCGAGCATGACATGCATGTCGTCTTCAGCCTCGCCGACCGGATCACGGTGCTTGCCCAGGGCACGCCGCTGGTCGAGGACAGCCCGGAGAATATCCGCGGCAATCCGAAGGTCCGCGAAGCCTATCTCGGCGAAGCAGCGTAAGGGAGAGACCAAATGAACGTCAAACCGGACTTTTCCAAGAACGCCAATATGGCGTCCACCGCCCCGGCCTTCCTGTCGATCTACGACATGCATGCCTATTATGGCGAGAGCTACATCATCCAGGGGATTTCCTTCAACGTCCACGAAGGCGAGATCCTGGCGCTCCTGGGCCGCAACGGCGCGGGCAAGACCACCACGCTGCGCGGCATCGCGCGGATGGACGACCCGCAGGTCACCCATGGCGAGATCTGGCTCGACCACCAGCACCTGCACACGATGAAGAGCCACCAGGCCGCCAAATGCGGCATCGGCCTGGTGCCGGAAGATCGCTCGATCATCCCCGGCCTGACGGTGGAAGAGAACCTGCAACTGGCGCAGATCGTCGAGCCCATCGGCTGGAGCATCGACCGCCTCTACGACCTCTTTCCCCGCCTCGGCGAGCGCCGGAAACAGGAGGGCACCACCCTCTCGGGCGGCGAACAGCAGATGCTCGCCATCGCCCGCGCCCTGGGCCGCGACATCAAGGTGCTGCTTCTGGACGAGCCTTATGAGGGTCTCGCACCGGTCATCGTCGACGAGATCGAGAAGACGCTCATCCACATCAAGGAGCAGGGCATCACCACGGTCATCGTCGAGCAGAACGCGGTGCGCGCACTGGAACTCGCCGACCGCGCGGTCATCCTCGATACCGGCTCCATCGTCTTTGACGGTGCCGCCTCCGAAGTGCTTGAAAACGCAGAGCTCAGAGCCGAGTACCTAGCGATCTGAGCCATGATCCCGAAGAGACGGGAAATCCCGTCTCATTGGTTCCCTTGCCGGGTCCTTCGGGGCCCGGCCTTTTTTATTGTGGCCAGGAGTTCAAACCCGACCGCTTCGAGCCGCTAGCGGACGTTGGAACCGAGCGTCTGTTGGCATGGACTCAAGGCGAAGCCGCCATGCCAGCGCCTGCGTCGCCATTGTCGCTCGGACCAATGGCGCTCCCAATGGCGCCCCCTGCGGGCAGGCGCCGGCACGGCTTGCGTTGTGCTCTTTGCGTCTGCCGAGTCGGACCGATCTGTCCGCAAACCGGATTTCCCCGGTTTGCGGAATGGTCTTTCCGGCGGATCAGACCTCGTCGCCGATCTCGAAGCCGGTCATCGCTTCCAGCGCCTTGACGATGGCCGAGTGATCCCAGGCCCGTCCGCCGGCACCGACGCAGGCATTCCAAAGCGCGTGGGTGGTCGCCGTGTTGGGCAGCGGCACGCCGAGCGCATAAGCTTCGGTCAACGCGAGGTTGAGATCCTTGCGGTGCAGCTCGATACGGCCACCCGGCTCGAAATTGCGCTCGATCATGCGCTTGCCGTGGTTCTGGAAGACAAGCGAGTCGGCCCAGCCCCCTGCCAGCGCCTCATGCACCTTGCGCGGATCGGCCCCGGCCTTCGCCGCCAGCAGCAGCGCTTCGGCCACGGCTTCGATCGTGTTTCCGACGATGATCTGGTTGCAGATCTTGGTCATCTGTCCGATCCCGTTCGGACCGACAAGCGTCACGTTCTTCCCCATGCACTCGATGGCCGACCTGGCGCGGTCGAATGCGTCCTGGTTGCCGCCACACATGATCGCCAACGTGCCCGCCTGCGCGCCGACATCGCCGCCCGAAACCGGCGCATCGATATATTCGCAGCCCAGTTCGTTGATCTTCGCCGCGTATTCCCGCGTCTCTTTCGGCGCGATGGAGCTGTGATCGATGACGATCTTGCCCGGCGTCAGCCCTTCGGCCACGCCGTTCTCACCGAAGAGAACCTTTCCGACATCCGGCGTGTTCGGCAGCATCGTGAACACCATCTCGGAAGCCTTCGCCACCTCCGCCGGTGTTGCACAGACAACCGCCCCGCCCTCGATCAGGGCATCGGGAACTTTCGTCACATCGCAGACAAAAAGCTCGTGGCCGCCCTTTTGCAGATTGGCCGCCATCGGCCCGCCCATGATCCCTACACCGATGAAACCCAGTTTGCTCATCGAAGCCTCCTCTAGCAGATTCATTGCTGGACAAGGCATATTGAAATGTCTGACAATTGCAAGGTGAATACGCAACTACCATCCTGCGCGACGAGTGTCGTGCCACTATGACGCAAGCAACCGCGCTTCATTTGTCAGACAAGCGGGCTATAGACCCCGGACAAGGTGGCGCGGACAGGAGGCCGGCGATGGAGCCGACAGTTACGATCAGCAAGGATCTTCCGCTCGGCGACCAGATCGCCGCGTCTCTCGGGCATGACCTGCTCTCGGGCCGCTACCAGCCGGGCGAGGTGTTGCCGACCGAAATGGAGCTTGTCGAACGCTTCGGCGTGAGCCGCGCCTCGGTGCGCAGCGGGTTGCAGACGCTGACATCGCGCGGGATCGTCGAACGTTTCGTCGGCATGGGCACGGTGGCGCGGGATTTCCGGGACTGGAACATCCTCGACCCGATGGTGACCGGCCTGCTTGCCGACCATGCCAACCCGCATCCGGATCTCGTGCGGTCGATCTTCGAGTTCCGCTATTCCGCCGAGCCGCTGATCGCCTCGCTCGCCGCGCGGCATGCACGGGCCCGCGACCTGGTTGCGATGGAGGATGCCGTCGAAGGCATGGCACGCTGCGGCGCGATGCTGGGGACGGAAGAGGCGGATTTCACCGCGCATGATGTCAGCTTCCACGTCGCGGTCTATCGCGGCACGCATAACGCGATCTGGACGCATCTGGCGCATATCCTGCGCCCTGCGATCACGCTTGTCGTGCGGCGCAGCAACGAGAGGACCGAGGAACTCCGCGAGGCGCTCGCACGGCACCGGGCGTTGATGGAAGCCATCCGCCTGCGCGACCCCGCCGGCGCGTTTGATGCCGCACTTCGGATCATGCAACTCACCGCCGTGGAGCTTGGCATCGACCCGCTGCAAGGAGAGAAGTCGGATGTCTCGGCGATGCTGAAGGCGAGTTTCGGTGCTGGCAGCCCGGAGGAAGAGGCCTGAACCGGCAAGCTGTCTGACAGGTTTGGCGACCTCACTCCTGCGGTGCCCCGGTCCGCCGGGACAGTCGTATCCGCCCTCGCCCGAGTACACCCCGATTGACCCGGATCATGGCGCTTGCGGGCGTCGGAGGTGCAAAATGGCGGCGCAGCCTCAGGAAGAGTCCTCATGCCCGGACTTGCCGTGCCTTCCGTCATGCCCTCTCCCAGCTTCTCACCTGCGGACAGCATTGCCGCCGGGGGGACAGCGTTGGAGCGGTTTCAGGACTTCTGGCAACGCAATCAGCCTGCCCCGACCATCCAGTCAGAAATAGGTGCCGGCGCGACCCAAAGCCCCCGCTGCGAATCTGCGCCCCGCGCGACTGCCACGTTCGGTGTCGCACTGGGCCCGCATGGCAGCTTTCCCGAAATCGACATTGTTTCCCGGGCCGGACGATCCCAGATTGCGCCCGAGAGGCCTTCGCGCCGCCACCCCGAACATTGTCACATTGAACAGGAGGTCCCTCGTGGAGCCGTCTCCCGCCGCCCATTCCCTTTCCCCCACCGAGAGCGCCACGGAGTTGCACGGGCGCCTGGCGCAGCTGCGCAACGGTATCGAGCGCGAGGCCGGAAAGACCCTGGATGACTGGCGACCGGCGATCCGCCGCGAGGAGTTCCTGCCATCGGCGACGAATCTCGCGCGCTATCTCGCCCTGCGCAAGGTCGACCTTCGCGACCTCCAGGACCGCCTGATCGTGCTCGGCCTCTCCTCGCTGGGCCGGTGCGAGGACCATGTTCGCGCCACGCTGGACGCCACCTCTGCGACGCTGGCCTCGATCGCCGGCCTGACGCCGGAAGGTTATCCGAGCGCACGCGCCTTCCATGACGGCGCCGCCAGGGTCGCGCTGGCCAAGGACGCGATGTTCGGCCCGGGTCAGGCGGATACCTGCATCATGGTCACCCTGCCGACCGAGGCCGCGGAGGACGAGAATATCGTCCGCCAGTTCGTCTATGCCGGCGCCGATTCCGTGCGCATCAACTGCGCGCATGACGACGAACAGGTCTGGGGCGCGATGATCTCCCATGTGCGCCGGGTCTCGGAGGAGGTTGGCCGGCCGGTGCGGATCAACATGGATCTGGGCGGGCCGAAGCTGCGGACCGATCTTGGCGACCGGCTCAAGGGCAAGCGCCTCTTCACGGGCGATCGCTTCCGGCTCGTCCCTGGCCAGCCGGTGAAGGGCAAGGGCATTGCCGAGGCCACGCTCAACCATCCCGAGTTGATCGGGAAACTGGAGGTGGGCACGGAGATCTGGCTCGATGACGGCAAGATCGGCGGGCGGGTCGAAGCGCTGGAAGCCGGCACAGCGCTGGTCGAGGTGACATCGGTGCGGCCCACAGGCGTCAAGATCAAGCATGGCAAGGGGGTGAATCTGCCCGGTGTCGAGGTCGAGATCCCGGCGCTGACCGAGAAGGACCTGAACGATCTCGATTTCGTCGCCCGCAATGCGGACACGATCGGTTTCTCCTTCGTGCAGACTCCACAGGACATGCGCGACCTTATCGCGGCGCTGGAGGCACGGCTGGGCGACGGCGACCTGCCGGCCGTGATGCTTAAGATCGAGACCGAGCTGGCTGTGCGGAACCTGCCGCGGCTGCTGGTGCAGGCGGGCGGACGGTTGCCGGTCGCGGTGATGATCGCGCGCGGGGATCTCTCGGTCGAGCTGGGCATGAACCGGACCTCGGAGATGCAGGAGGAGATCCTTTGGATGTGTGCCGCTGCCCATGTGCCGACAGTCTGGGCAACGCAGGTGCTCGAGAGCCTGATGAAGGAAGGCCGCGCCAGCCGTGCCGAGGTGACCGATGCCGCGATGGGGCAGCGGGCCGAATGCGTGATGCTGAACAAGGGGCCATATGCGCCGCAGGGGATTGCCTTCCTGCAGGAAGTGCTGCGGCGGATGGATCGGCATCACGGCAAGCGGATCGCCATTCTCGGCCCGCTCCACTCCTGGCAGGAGCCGCAGGCGCTCTAAGACAGGCCGGCACGCCGCTCCCAGCTGGCTGCGATAAAGCCCCCAAAAGAAGGAAACATGGCCGGAGGCCACCATGCCGGCACCCTCCCATGGTCAGATCCTGGCGCGGCTTGGGGTCCATTGCGTCGTGACCACAGGAATGGCAGGGTTCCCTGCATATTGGCCCCGGAGGCCGTTGCCGCGCCCGGAGTGGCATCTCCAGGCGGCGCGAGGTCATTCGGTGGCCGGCCTTGACGTCCGGGGCGGACATGACGATCTCTGCTCGATCCAACAGGAGACCAGAATGAACATCCCCACCAAGATGCAGGGCCTCGCGCTGCTGAATGACGGCTACTCGAAAACACCGGCGACGCAGGAGCTGGACAACCTCTCCCCCTTCATCGAGCTTCGCGAGTTGGATGTGCCGCAGCCCGGACCGGGCTTTGCGCTGGTCAAGGTGGCGCGCGCGGCGGTGAACCCCTCCGACGCGGCGTTCATCAAGGGCGTCTACGGGCAGGCGCGGGTCGCCGGACAGGCGGCGGGCTTCGAGGGCACGGGCACTGTCGTGGCCGGCGACACGCCGCTGCTGGGCCAGCGCGTAAGCTTCTTTGCCGCCGGGTCGGGGAGCTGGGCCGAGTATTGCCTTGCCCCGATCCACATGCTGATCCCGCTGCGCCCGGACCTGCGCGACGAGGACGCGGCCGGGCTGATCGTCAACCCGCTCACCGCCGTCGCCATGTTCGACATCGCGCGCGAGGACGGGGCGGACAGCTTCGTCATCACCGCCGCCGGCTCCCAGCTCGGCAAGTTCCTGATCGGGCTCGGCAGGGATAACGGCATCGGCGCGCTCGCCGTCATCCGGCGTGGGCAGCAGGAAGCGGCGCTGCGCGAACTGGGCGCGGCGGATGTGCTGGTGACCGAGGGCGACGGGCTGGCGGCGCGGATCGACGCGCTGTTCCAGGCGCATTCGCCGCGCGTCCTGCTCGACGCGGTGGGCGACCAGATCTCGGCCGATCTCTTCTTTGCCATGCCGGAGCGCGCCCGCTGGATCTCCTATGGCCGGCTGGCGCCCAAGCCGCCAGTGCTGACACAACTGCCGCAATTCATCTTCAAACAGAAGCAGATCGAGGGCTTCTGGCTCGCCGCCTGGCTCCGCAACACGGCGCCCGAGAAGATCGGCGCGGTGGTCCAGGAGGTGCAGGCGCGCTTTGCCGAGGGCAAGTGGCGCACCGATATCACCGCCTCCCTGCCACTTGGCGAGGTCATGCAGGCGCTGCCGGCGGCCTATGCGGCCAAGGATTCCAAGGTGCTGATCCAACCCTGAGCCACGATTGCCCGTCCCGGCGCAATGCCGCGGGCGGGCAAAACGCCTCCGAAGAGCCGTAATATGCCAAATGCCGTAACGTCTCTTTTATCCGCTCCCCGCTTCGGCTAAATGCAGGGCAGTTTCCAAAGCACAAGAAAGGCATGGGCCCAATGACCAGGACGAGTCAGGACGCGGATGTCGCCTTCATCGAGGCGCTCGCGGAATTGCTGCGGGCGAATGATCTGACCGAGGTCGAGGTCATGCGCGAATATGGCGACAATGACAGCCTGAATGTGCGCGTGAGCCGTCAGATCACGGCCGCTCCAGTCGCTGTTGCCGCCCCCGTTGCGGTTGCCCCGGTTGCCGCCGCCGAGGCCGCGCCGGCCGCTGCCCCGGTCGAGGACCCCGCTCAGCTGCCCGGCGCCGTGACCTCGCCGATGGTCGGCACGGTCTATCTTGCCTCCGAGCCCGGCGCTCCGGACTTCGTTTCCGTGGGCGACAGCGTCTCCGAAGGCCAGACGATCCTGATCGTCGAGGCGATGAAGACGATGAACCAGATCCCCGCGCCGAAAGGCGGGACGGTCAAGCGCATCCTGGTTGAAAACGGCGCCCCGGTGGAATTTGGCGCCCCGCTGATGATCATCGAGTGATGTTCCAGAAGATCCTGATTGCGAACCGGGGCGAGATTGCCCTGCGAGTCATCCGCGCCTGTGCCGAAATGGGCATCAAGTCGGTCGCGGTCCATTCAACGGCGGATGCGGACGCAATGCATGTCCGCCTCGCCGACGAGAGCGTCTGCATCGGCCCGCCCTCCTCCACGCTGAGCTATCTCTCCTTCCCGGCCATCATCTCGGCGGCCGAGATCACCGGGGCGGATGCGATCCATCCCGGCTATGGTTTCCTCTCCGAGAATGCCGCCTTCGTGCAGATCGTCGAGGATCACGGGCTGAGCTTCATCGGCCCGACCGCCGAGCATATCCGCGTCATGGGCGACAAGATCACCGCCAAGGAGACGATGAAGGCGCTCGGCGTGCCGGTGGTTCCGGGCTCTGATGGCGGCGTGCCGGATTACGAGACGGCGGTGACGGTGGCCGAGGAGATCGGCTATCCCGTCATCATCAAGGCAACTGCCGGTGGCGGCGGCAAGGGCATGAAGCTCGCCAAGAGCCCCGCGGAACTGGAAACCGCCTTCCGCACGGCCCGCGCCGAGGGCAAGGCGAATTTCGGCAATGCCGAGGTCTATATCGAGAAATATCTCGGCAAGCCCCGCCATATCGAGGTGCAGGTATTCGGCGATGGCAAGGGCCATGCCGTGCATCTGGGCGAGCGCGACTGCTCGCTGCAGCGACGCCACCAGAAGGTGCTCGAAGAGGCGCCGGGACCGGCGATCGACGCCGAGACGCGGGCACGGATCGGCAAGACCTGTGCCGAGGCCGTGGCGCGGATCAACTATATCGGCGCTGGAACGATCGAATTCCTCTTCGAGGATGGCGAGTTCTATTTCATCGAGATGAACACCCGGCTTCAGGTCGAGCATCCGGTGACGGAAGGCATCTTCGGGGTCGATCTCGTGCGCGAGCAGATCCGCGTGGCGCAAGGTCTGCCGCTCTCCTTCGAACAGGACGACCTTCAGGTGAACGGGCATTCCATCGAGGTCCGGATCAATGCCGAAAAGCTGCCGAATTTCACCCCCTCCCCCGGAACGATCGGCATGTATCACGCGCCGGGCGGGCTGGGCGTGCGGATGGATTCGGCGCTTTATGGCGGCTATTCGATCCCGCCCTATTACGACAGCCTGATCGGCAAGTTGATCGTGCATGGGCGCGACCGGGACGAGGCGCTGTCGCGACTGTCCCGCGCGCTTGGCGAGATCGTCATCGAGGGGATCGACACCACGCTGCCGCTCTTCGATGCGTTGCTGGCCGAGGAGGATATCCTCACCGGCAATTACGACATCCACTGGCTGGAGAAATGGCTCGCCGCGCATAACGGTTGAGCCAGGCCCGGAAGTCGTCTTCGGCGCCGCGCGTGGCGCCGGAGACTTTTTGCCTTCGGCGAGGATATTTTCGGAAAAAGGAAGCCGGGGGCCGTTTCATGGACATCACGCCACAACTGCTTCTGCGCGCCTATGCATCGGGGATCTTTCCGATGGCGGAGACGCGGGAGAGTGCGGAGATCTTCTGGGTCGATCCGGAGGCGCGCGGCGTATTTCCGCTGGACGGGTTCCGCATTTCGCGTTCACTGCGCAAGCGGATCCTCAAGGGCGGTTACGAGATCACCGTAAACGAGGACTTCGAGGGCGTTGTTGAAGGTTGCGCGGATCGGGAGGAGACCTGGATCAATGCCGGGATCTTCGAGCTGTATCGGCAGTTGCATCGGGCCGGGTTCGCCCATTCGCTGGAAGTTCGCGAGGCGGGGGCACTGGTCGGCGGGGTCTATGGCGTGACACTGGGCGGCGCGTTTTTCGGCGAGTCGATGTTTTCACGTCGGCGGGACGCCTCGAAGATCGCGCTGGCCTATCTGATGGACAGGCTTCGTCTTGGCGGCTTCCAGCTCTTCGATACCCAGTTCCTGACCGATCACCTGGCCAGTCTTGGCGCGATCGAAATCAGCCGCGACGCGTATCACCGTCAACTCAGCGAGGCGCTCAAGCTGGAGGCGGATTTCCGGGCACCCGGACCGGTGCCGGAGGCTCACTCGATGTTGCAGCGCAGCACCCAGACATCGTAGCGCGGGTGTTCCATCGGGTTGAGGGCCGGCGAGGAGGCGATCATCCAGCCGGAAAAGGCCACGCCATCCATAGAGTTGTCGCGAATCTTCAACCATCCGAATGCATCCGAATTCGGGTTGTTGGTCGGGTAACGGCAATCGCCGAGCACGATGGAGAGCCGGCCGAACAGCTTGGTCTCGCTGCGGGCGATTTGGATGTCCGTGGCCTCACCGGAGATCTTGTCCAGCACCCGGATCGTCGCCGAGCCGGCGCTCGTCGCCTGCTGCTGCGCCGTGGCCGGCAGCGCCGTCAGGGCCGCAAGGGCCAGGATCGCCAGCCTGCGCATCAATCGTCCTCGCTCGAAGAGACGAATTTCGCCAGCAGGCCGAGCAGGCTCAGCGCGCCCTGCGTGTCCTGGATCTCTTCGCCGGAGGCGAGGTTGAAGGGCGAACCGCCCGGGACCAGCTCGACGAAATTGCCGCCAAGCAGCCCTTCCGAAGAGATCGCGATCGAGCTGTCTTCCGGCACGTCCAGTGTTTCGGCGAGCGCGAAGGTGACATCGGCGCGGAAGGTCTCGGGGTTGAGTTCGAGCTCGGTCACGGTGCCGATCTTGACCCCGGCCATGCGCACATCCGTACCAACCGAGATCCCCTGCACCGAGCGGAAGCTGGCATGCAGCTCGAATCCGTCCTGCGGCGCGGTCATGCCGGCGCCCTGCGCGGCATAGACCAGGAATCCGACGGCCACGGCCAGCGTGGCGCCGCCTGCGATGATTTCTCCGGGGCTCTCAGACATGAATTCCTCCGTCCCGCGCCTGCGGGGCTGTCAGCGCATCCGCAATGGCCGCAAGGCTCATTCGGGCGCCCAGGCCTCGTAATCGGAACGTTCCGCCGGGACAGCCCGCCGCAGCGAGCCCGTCGGCTTGTAGGACAGTTCGGGATCCGCGGTCACGTTCTCAAGATGCGGAATTTCCCAGTCCTTGTGGGGCAGCGGCGTTTCCGAGGGCGGCTCGTCATAGAGCTTGTGCAGCCAGCCATGCCAGTCCGGCGGAATGCGGCTCGCCTCGACCTCGCCATCGAAGATGACCCAACGTTTGGAATCGTCTTCGTTGCGATAGTAGACATTGCCTTGCGCGTCTTCGCCGACCTTCTCGCCATGGCGAGAGGTGAAGAGCTGGGTGCCGTAGGTCTGGCCGTCCCACCAGATGATGGCCCTCAGGACCGAATTCAGGATGCCCATGGATGCCTCCGGATGCATATTGGCCTTCCGTATGGACCAAAGCCGCCCCGAGGTCCAGAGACAGGGCGGCGCAGGGCGCCCGTTCCGGCGGGCTGGCGCTTCCCGGCGCTGATGCGGTCCGGTCATGGTCCCGAACCCGTCATCGCTCGGCGCCCTGCACACCGTCCTGGCGCCATCCGGCGGACAGGCGTCCGTCACACTGTTACGCCATCGAGCAAAGGGCGCCCCGCCCCTCTCGCGCCTACCGCGGATTTCCCGGATCGCCTCAGCCCGGCAGCCGCGCCGTCACCTCGATCTCGATCTTCATCTCCGGCTCCTGAAGCCCTGCGACCATCATCGTTGCAGCTGGCCGGGCCCGCTCGAAGGCTGCGCGGGTTGCGGGCCAACAGGCCGGCCAATCCGCCTTGTCCGGCAGGATATAACGGACACGCACAACGTCATCGAGACTCGCCCCCGCCTCCTTTAGCGCCCTGGCGATCGTGGCCAGCGCATTGGCGCATTGCGCCTCCACGGCGTCCGGCATCTCCATCGTCGCGTAGTCATACCCGGTCGTGCCCGCCACGAAGACCCAACCATCGCAGCAGATCGCGCGCGAATACCCGATCTCCGCTTCGAAGGGCGACCCCGAACTGATTCTCTTGCGCATCCGAATTTCCCCTTTCGCACCCACGAAATTGCCCTGTTGACGCTTGGTCAATCGTGTTCAGACGCAGATAAACCCCGCCATGGCCCGCAACCGGGCGTTTGGTTAATGGCTCGTCAACTTCGAGCGGCTAGGCGGGATTCGTACAGAATGTCGAAGAGAACTGCCATGAAACTCCGCTTGCTCGGAACAGCGCTGCTGTCTTGCGCCTTAACCTTTCCCGCTTTCGCCGGCGGGCTGGACCGCACCGGGCAAGGTATCGGTGTCCTCTTCGAGAATGGCGGGGAAAGCGGCAGCCATCTGCGCCTCGACTTCGCCCGTGCCTGGCCGGACGTGACCGGAGAAGGCGCCGGGATTGCCCCCTATGTCGCCCCCGGCTACGCCTATGGGAACGCCGCCGCGATGATCACCTCGCCGTCGGCCGCGCTCAAGCTGGAGCTCGACGAAGCCTTTTCCGCGGCTCTGATTGCCGAAAAGCCTTATGGTTCGGACCTGCAATATCCCGGCGATGGCATGACAAGCGAACTCGGCAATACGCTGGCCTGGGCCGACACATCCTCCCTCACCGCCCTTCTGCGCTATCGGTTCAACGAGAGCTGGTCGGTCCATGGCGGGTTGCGGTTGCAGCGGATCGAGGGCGATATCCGCCTGAGCGGCTGGGCTTACGGCGCGCCAAGGGAGTTCGGCTTTCCGACCGCCAATGGCTACGAAGTCTCGCTCGGGCAGGACACCGCCCTCGGCTATGTGCTCGGCGCGAGCTACGAGATTCCCGAAATTGCCCTGCGGGCCTCGCTGACCTATAACTCGACCATCACTCACGAGATGGACACGGTCGAATCCGGCAACCCGAACCCGGCGCTCGACGGCAGATCGACCACCGAGGTCAAGACGCCGCAATCGATCAATCTCGATCTGCAAAGCGGAATCGCCACCGATACCCTGCTCTATGGCTCGGTTCGCTGGGTGAAATGGAGCGAGTTCCGGATCGATCCGGTCGGATTCAGCAAACCGCTCGAACAGGGCGGCGGCGGGGTCGGACTGGTCGAACTTGACGATACCATCACCTACACGATCGGCCTGGCGCGCCAGTTCAACGAGGATTGGGCGGGATCG
This sequence comes from uncultured Tropicimonas sp., assembly GCA_947497945.1. Classification (GTDB taxonomy): domain Bacteria; phylum Pseudomonadota; class Alphaproteobacteria; order Rhodobacterales; family Rhodobacteraceae; genus Tropicimonas. Next base: position 147,482 of record CANMIP010000008.1, read on the forward strand.
GCCGAACTGTTCTACGAACCGCGCGAAGACGGGATCGTCGCACCGCTCTTCCCCTCTGTCGGCTTCTGGGGGGGCGGGCTCGGGGTGCAGCGTCGCTTCGGGGATGTGAGCCTTGCCCTCTCCGCCCGCTATACGCAGCTTGGCGACGGCCGGGTCGAAACGCTCCCCGTGGGAACCGCCAGAGCCTTTTTCGAGGAAAGCGAGGTCTGGGCCTTCGGAATGCGCGTCGGCTATGACTTCTGACCGTCGGACCAGATAGCCCATCCCTGCTCTCGAATGCCGGTTCGTTCTGTGGCGCGGGGCGGATGAAAGCTTCGTCGCAACAGGATCCAGCCATATTGCCAGCGAAAAGAACAACTTCGACCTCCCCGGCTGACGGCAATTAACCGCTTCTGGAAAAGACCCGGTGTTGCGTGAAACTGGCGCGGGATCAGACTGCACCGGAAACATGGCCGATCAATCAGAGTTGCTGCAATCCGACCACTCATGGATCATGCCCCAATCGAATCCGTGATGTATTCCCCGCTCGACCAGCCACCTGTCTTGAAGCAGGTAGGCTTCAAGCTCCGGCTCACCGACACAGTTCCAATCCCGGTTGCCAAGTTGGACATCATGAATCATTTCATGAAGCAGGACGGACTGGTCGAACCTGTCCAGCGGGGACCAGGGCCGCACCAGGAATATATGGCGCCGCGACACGTCATATGCCGCGAGCAATCCCTTTTCCACGATCAGGTCGGTCCCCTGATAGGGCACGACCCTGTCGATCTCGCAAAAGGACATGGTGGCCGGAACCCGATAGGCGCGGAGCAAATCGTAGGAGGTATTAAGGGCGATCCAGCCGATCAGCTCGTCAAAGAGCTGCCGCGAGACCTGCGCGGGGATCGTGTCGTGACCGTTCTCTTGCGAGTCACCGGGCGCGGCCGCGCCGAAGTGCAAGAACGGCTGCGGCGCTTGCCGCAGTTTTCAGGACACATCACATGACCTCCCTCGACGCCTTTCTCCAATCGCCATGCCCGGCTATCGAAAAAGTGAAAGGCGCGCGCCCTGGTGCTGTTTCCGCCGAGCGTCGCAGGCCGCGTTCCGGGACAGAGCGCTCCTTGCGCCCCGGCAGGAACCGCCGGAAAGCCGCGCTGCAAGATCCGCAGATCGAAACCTTTCCTCAAGGAAGAAACGCCAAAGCTGTGACTCGGACGGTGCTCCCCTTTGCGCCGACCGGGGCTTGCGCGCTGCCTTGCCCTTGCAACCCCCACGGGTCGACACTACGACTCTTTGACGAATTTGAAGCGGCCTGCGCGTGAGCAGCCGCCCCGAAGCGAGGCAGTATCCATGCAAGACCCCCGTGAGACCTATATGAACCTCGTCCCGATGGTCGTCGAGCAGACCAGCCGCGGCGAGCGCGCCTATGACATTTTCTCCCGCCTGCTCAAGGAGCGGATCATCTTCGTCAACGGTCCCGTGCATGACGGCATGAGCCAGCTCATCGTCGCCCAGCTGCTGCACCTGGAAGCGGAGAACCCGTCCAAGGAAATCTCCATGTATATCAACAGCCCCGGCGGCGTCGTTACCTCCGGGCTCTCGATCTACGACACTATGCAATACATCCGTCCCAAGGTCTCGACGCTGGTCGTGGGCCAGGCGGCTTCGATGGGCTCGGTCCTGTCGGTGGGCGGCGAAAAGGGGATGCGCTTCGCACTGCCCAACAGCCGGATCATGGTCCACCAGCCCTCGGGCGGCTACCAGGGCCAGGCGACGGACATCATGATCCACGCCGCCGAGACCCAGAAGATCAAGAACACGATCAATGCCATCTACGTGAAGCATACCGGCAAGGCGCTCGAAGAGGTTGAAGCTGCGCTGGAAAGGGACAATTTCATGTCGGCGGAAGAAGCCAGGGACTGGGGCCATATCGACGAGATCGTCGAGAGCCGCAAAACTGTCGAAGACGGCGCCGAAGGCTGACCGAACAGGACGACCGGCGGCTGGCATGCGCATGCCATCCGCCGTCATTTGGGCATTGTGCCCCGGAAGGGGCTGCCATAATCTTGCTTGGACGAGGTGGCGCGGAACGCCTCGCAAGCGGGCCGGTCGAACGGTCGCAACAATGGGCTCGGGCCCCTAGAGGATTGGCATGGCGAATACATCCGGTGGCGACAGCAAGAACACGCTCTACTGCTCTTTCTGCGGAAAGAGCCAGCATGAAGTGCGCAAGCTGATCGCTGGCCCGACGGTGTTCATCTGCGATGAATGCGTCGAACTCTGCATGGACATCATCCGCGAGGAAACCAAGACATCCGGGCTCAAGGCCGCCGACGGCGTCCCGACGCCGAAGGAAATCTGCGAGGTTCTGGATGATTACGTCATCGGCCAGAACCGAGCCAAGCGGGTGCTCTCGGTCGCGGTACACAACCATTACAAGCGGCTCAACCATGCTGCGAAGAACTCCGAGATCGAACTGCAGAAGTCGAATATCCTGCTGATCGGTCCGACCGGCTGCGGCAAGACCTATCTGGCGCAAACGCTTGCGCGGATTCTCGACGTGCCTTTCACCATGGCCGATGCGACCACGCTGACCGAAGCCGGCTATGTTGGCGAGGATGTCGAGAACATCATCCTCAAGCTGCTCCAGGCCTCCGAATACAATGTCGAGCGGGCGCAGCGCGGCATCGTCTATATCGACGAGGTCGACAAGATCACCCGCAAGTCGGACAACCCCTCGATCACACGGGACGTTTCCGGCGAGGGCGTGCAGCAGGCTCTGCTGAAAATCATGGAAGGCACAGTCGCCTCCGTTCCGCCGCAGGGCGGCCGCAAGCACCCGCAGCAGGAATTCCTGCAGGTGGACACGACCAATATCCTGTTCATCTGCGGTGGCGCCTTTGCCGGCCTCGACAAGATCATCGCCCAGCGGGGCAAGGGGTCGGCCATCGGATTCGGCGCCGACGTGAAGGATGACAGCAACCAGGATGTGGGCGAGCTGTTCAAGGAGCTCGAGCCGGAAGACCTGCTGAAATTCGGTCTTATCCCGGAATTCGTCGGCCGCCTGCCCGTCATCGCGACGCTGGAGAATCTCGACGAGGACGCGCTGGTCACCATCCTGACCCTGCCGAAAAACGCCATCGTCAAGCAGTACCAGCGGCTGTTCGAACTCGAAGACGCCGAGCTGAACTTCACCGAGGACGCGCTGCGCGCCATCGCCCGCCGCGCCATAGATCGCAAGACCGGTGCACGCGGTCTGCGCTCTATCATGGAAGACATCCTGCTCGACACGATGTTCGATCTGCCCGGCCTGGAAGCGGTCGAGGAAGTGGTGGTCAACGAGGAGGCCGTGACCTCCGACGCCCAGCCGCTGCTGATCTATTCGGAGAATCGGGACGCCACGGCCGGCTGACCTGGGCATTCCGGACGGACACAAGACCAACGCCGCTGCCAACGCAGCGGCGTTTTTTCGTGATCCCTGGCAATCTGGTGTGCAACCTGTCGAGACCGCCGCTCTCGGCATCCAGATCCGAACGGGAGCCATCCGACTGCGCAATTCGGCTCGATCCAGGACATCTGATCTCACGGATCACCGATCATGAACCGGATCAGGAAGACCCGAGCTGCGCCTCGATTGGTGCCGGCTTGCGCAAGGAACGCGGTTGCTGCCCGAACTGGCGCTTGAACGCGCGAGAAAACCCCTCCGCAGAACGAAAGCCGTATCTGTGCGCCACCCGCTCGACGCGCGCGCCAAGCGCAAGATCCTGGCGCGCGAGCGTCAAGCGCCACCGTCGCAGATAGGCCGCGGGCGTCTCTCCCACCCGCGCTTGGAAAAGCTCGACAAACCGGCTCAGCGAGAGCCCGGCGACCTGCGCGAGGTCGTCATTCGTCCAGAGCCGGTCCGGCTGGTCGTGGATCGCCACGATACTGCGGCTCAACCGGGGGTCGGACAGCCCTGCCAGCAAGCCGGTCTCGACCGACCCCGCCTCGATCTGACCGCGCAGAATCCGGACCAGCAGCACTTCGGTCAGGCGGCCGATGACCGAATCCGCGCCGCAGCGCGACGCCCGGATCTCCAGATCGATCAGGGAAAGGAGTTGCCGGGTACCCTCATCCGCCGACAGATCATGCACCATGAGATCCGGCAGCGCCTGGAAGAGCGGGTTCGTCTCGCCTCCCCAATCGACCTTGGCCGCCAGCACGATATCCGTCGCGGGAAGGTCGACAATCACCGGCAAGGCGCCAAGGAACAACTGTCCCGCCGCCCCGCAGCCCGGGCGTGTCGCAATCAGCGTCGCCTCCCCAGGCGGCGCGCGGCGCGCGGTCAGACGAAAGCGGGACATGAGAGTTGAAAGCCGGTCGATCTTTTCCATATCGGTGTTTTGGTTCGATTTCCGGACATTTCCAAGCGGATTCAACCGAAAACCATGGGGATGACTACAATCGCGGCCCCATCAGGACAGCAAAGCCCCCTGCCTGCCCCCGCCCGGCCTCACTCTGCCAGGGAAAAACCGGTTCTCCCTCGGCACAAAAGATGCTCCGGGAGGCTGATGAGGATTGGAACGCTTGCGACAGGCGGCTTCGGGCCGGCTGGGGAAAGCTCCCGCCGCCGAGGATTGCGGGAACGGCGCGATAACGCGCATTCCCATCAACAGTCGGCAGCGCAAGACGGAGTCCGTTGAGGATAGCCCCACTGGCGACGCCGGATCTCCAGCGAAATCAGTCCTGCTGCGCCTTTCAAGGATCAACCGTCTAGGCGATCCTGAAACGCTCAATGAACGCGCGGTCGGGCGTGACGCCCAGGCCCGGCCCCTGTGGGATCATCACCCGGCCGTCATTGCGTTTCACCTGCCCCTGGATATCCAGCGGCTCGGCCAGCAATTCGTCGCGGAACTTGTTGTCCGTCGTGTCGAACTCCAGCATCGGCTCCCATGGAAACAGCCCGCCCGGCAGCGTCGGCATGGCCGCGAGAAGCTGAAGATTCGTGGCGACCGACACCGCGGATCCCCAGACATGGTTGATGACCGGCGTGAAATGCGCATGGCATAGCGCCAGAACGCGAAGGTATTCGGAGATCCCGCCGAGCGCACAGACCTCGGGCTGCGCGATGTCGAGCCCGCGCGCTTCCAGCAGGCGCCGCCAGCCCCAGCGATTGAACTCCGCTTCGCCGCCGGAAATGTTGACCTTGAGCCCCGCACGCAGCTCGGCGTAGCCGTCGAGATCTTCCGGGGCCACCGGCTCCTCGAACCAGTAGGCGCCCAGCTCTTCCAGCCCGCGGCCAACATAGAATGCATCGGAGGTGGTGTAGGCGTGGTTGGCATCCGCCATGAAACGGAAATCCTCGCCCACGCCCTTGCGCACGGCCGTCGCGAGGCGAACATCGTCCTTCGGCCCGACCCCGACCTTCATCTTTGTCGCGGCGAACCCCATCGCCTTGATCTCGGCGGCTTCGTCGACAAAGCGTGCCTCCATCTCGGCCACCGGTTCCGGACGAAGCATCATGCCGTAGCCATAGGCGGTGACGCTTGAGCGATGCGCGCCGCCAATGAGCTTGTGAACCGGCAGCCCCGCAACCTTGCCAGCAATGTCCCAAAGCGCGATATCCACACCGGAGAGCGACTGCAGAGGCATGCCCTTCTGCCCGTGATCGCGCATCAGGTTATAGACCTTGTGCCAGATCACATCGCGGTCGAGCGGGTCCATTCCGAGGATCATCGGCTGGATCACCTGCTCGACGATGCCCTTGTTCGCAAGCGCGACGGCGCCCGGACCGAAACATTCGCCCCAGCCGGTGACGCCCTCGTCGGTCTCGACCTCGACCAGATGGGCGGTGCGCTTGTCGTAATACTGTTGGGAATAGCCCAGCCGCTCCGGCATGTCGTAGCCGAGCACGTGGCTGGTGATCCTGGTGATCTTCATGGTTCCTCCCAATTCGATCCCGCTGCGCAGGCCATCATGGCCGGCTCTTTGGCCTGGCACGCTAGTGAGAATAAAGTTGGCTTTCAAGAAAAACGTTGAATTGCCCCCAAATCTCGGGATTATGGAAAAAGCCGAGATTGACGACTCAGTGAAGGGACATCCGTGGAAGCTGAAGGCCTCTTCGAGCGAATGCGCGACCGGACGGTCAGCGGCGAATTTGCGCCCGGGCAGAGGCTCCGCGCGGAGACACTTCGTGCGGATTATGACGTGTCCGCCACGACCATGCGGGAGATCCTCCTGCGGCTGTCGACCCTGGGGCTTGTGGATTTCCAGGAGCAACGCGGCTTCCGGCTCCCCGAGCAGTCGGCCGAGCTGCGGCGGGACCTGACCCTGTTCCGCATCCTTCTGGAGGCCGAAGGGGCCAGCCTGTCGATCCGCCGCGGCTCCGTGGAATGGGAAGCGCGGCTCACGGCGGCGCATCACGCCCTCGGGCATATCGAGTCGTGCGTCCTCGTCGGCAAGCCTTCGCCGGACCTGCTTGCACTCTGGGTGCGCGCAGAGCTGGATTTCCACCGAACCCTGATCGACGGATGTGGGAGCGATGTTCTCAAGCAGGCGCATCTGGCAGTCTATTACCGCTTCCGCCAGCAACTGATCACGACCGACAGTGGCTTTCACTGGGTTCCCAAGAATATCGAACAGCACCGGGGCATTGTCGATGCGGCGCTGGACAAGGATGAGGAGCTGGTCCGCGAGCGTATCCGGGAGCACCTGATGCGCAACATGACTGATCCCGTCGAGAATTACATGAAAGTGAGAGCCTGAGATGTGCCGTTGCCGCACCCACGCCGCGACAGGACCTCAAGGCAGCGAGATTGCCCGGAGAAGCGTTTCGACACGGCTGACAGCCGGTCGAACCGGAGGAAACTACAAGCGTTTCCCGGGTGAAGACGGACCCAATCGCGGGTCTAGGGAGGAGTTCGGATCGCTGCGATCCGGACACCTGCATGTTCCAGCACCAGGAAAGGAAATCAGGTGAAACTGACTAGCAAACTGGCCGTGACCACGGCCATTGGCCTCGGCCTTATGGCGTCTGCCGCCACCGCTGCCGACGTGACTCTGCGCATCCAGTCGCACCAGGGCACCAACACTACGCAGGGCCGGCTTCTTGCCAATTTCGTCGATGACGTGAATGTCATGACCGACGGCGAGGTCGAAATCGAGATGTTCTACTCCTCGGCGGTCGTTGCCTCTGCCGAGACCTTCGATGCAGCCTCCAACGGCATCATCGACTGCGACATGACCAACGGCTCTTACCAGACCGGCAAGAACCCTGCGTTCCAGTTCGTGGCCGACACGATGGGGGGCTATGACACCCCGATGCAATATCTTGCCTGGGTGAACTTCGGCGGTGGCCGCGAAGCGATCAACGAGCTCTATGCGCCCTATGGCATGCATTTTGTTGGCGCGCAGGTTGGCGGCCAGGAATCGCTGAACTCGTCCAAGCCGCTTCCCGGCATCGAAGCCCTGGACGCCTTCAAGTTCCGCTCGCCTCCGGGCATGGAAACCGAGATCTTCCAGTCGCTCGGCGCCTCGCCGATCGTGATGGACTTCACCGAGATCTTCACCGCGCTTGAAACCGGCATCATCGACGGCGCCGACGCGTCCACGCTGGCCGTGAACACCTCGCTCGGCATCTACGACATCGCCAAGCACACGACCTATCCGGGCTTCCATTCGATGTCCTCGGACCAGCTCGCCTGCCGCACCGATGTCTGGGAAGGGCTCAAGCCGTCCTACCAGCGCGTCATCGAGACCGCGCACAAGAAGCTGATGGCCGATTACGTGATGGTCACCATGGTCGAGAATGGCGAAGCACTTGCCAAGATGCCCGAGATGGGCGTGACGACCTATGACTGGTCGGCCGAGGATCGCTCCAAGTTCCGCGATGCCGCCAAGGGCGCCTGGGAAGAGTGGGCCAAGAAGACCCCCGAAGCCGCGAAGATGGTCGAAAGCCACAAGGCCTTCCTGAAGCGGATCGGTCTTACCAACTGATCTGCCTGGCCCCTCGGCGTTTCGCGCCGGGGGGCCAATTCTCATTTTCAGGATACCATCCGGAACCGCCGGACCTGTTCGCGGCCGCACTCGACCGGCCACGATAGGCGACGTGGTGGTTTCGCCGACACCGCCAGGAGATCGAAATGGCAAGGATTCAGTCCGTCCGGACCCGATTGTTCGATGTGCCGCTGGCCGAAGTGCTGGTCGATGCCAAACACGGCGATCACACGCAATTCGAGCTGATCACGGTCACCATCACGCTTGACGATGGCACTGTCGGCACCGGCTACACCTATACGGGCGGCAAGGGGGGCCGGGCGATCGCGGCAATGCTGGAGCATGACCTCGCGCCGTTCCTCACGAACCGCGATGCCTCTGCGGTGGAACATCTCTGGGACGAGATGCAATGGCATGTGCATTATGTCGGTCGGGGCGGGGTCGCCTCCTTCGCCATCTCGGCGGTCGACATTGCCTTGTGGGACCTGCGCTGCCAGGCCGCCGGCCTGCCGCTGTGGAAGATGGCCGGAGCAAGCTCGGACCGGTGCCGCGCCTATGGTGGCGGGATCGACCTGAATTTCCCGATCCCGAAGCTGCTGAAGAATGTGCAGGGCTATCTCGACCGCGGCCTGAACGCCGTGAAGATCAAGGTCGGCCAGCCGACGCTGGCGGAAGATGTCGAGCGCGTGCGGGCGGTTCGGGACCATATCGGCCCGGATGTCGCCCTGATGGTCGACGCGAATTACTCGATGGATATCGAACAGGGGATCGCCGCGGCCCGCGCCTTCGAGCCATTTGATCTTGTCTGGTTCGAGGAACCGATCATTCCCGACGATTTCGGCGGCTTTGCCCGCATTGCCGAGGCCACCGGCCACCCGCTGGCCGCGGGTGAGAACCTGCACACCATGATCGAGTTCGAGATCGCCTTCGAGCGATCGAAACTGTCCTATATCATGCCAGATTCAGGCAATTGCGGCGGCGTGACTGGGTTTCTCCGGGTGGCCGAGATGAGCCGGAAGCACGGCCTGCCGGTCTGTAGCCACGGGATGCAGGAACTCAATGTCAGCCTGCTGAGCGGGCAATCCAATGCCGGCTGGCTGGAGGTTCACTCCTTCCCGATCGACGAGTACACGACCCGCCCTCTGGTCATCGAAGATCATCTTGCCGTCGCCCCCGGCGAGCCCGGCACCGGCGTTCGCTTCGCCTGGGAGAAACTGGCGCCTTTCGAGGCCGGACAGCGGTAAACCGGGAAGGTTGGTCCCGCCCGGCCGAGATCCAGTCGTTTCGGCATTTCGGCTGGGGCCGGTTTTGCCAGAGCGGGTCCGTCTTGCAACGGACCTCGAGCGATGCCTGGGAACACCCGAAAACAGGCCGCGCCTGTTCATCGCAGGGAGCGATGCCCCCTGCCCCACTCAAACCGGCTTGTCCTGAATTCGCCCTCGGCGTCAGCCGATCCGGAAGGCCGGCGTGTCGCTTGGATGATCCAGCAGGTCTCTGAGCTGCTCGTCGAGCTGCATCATCGTGACCGACATCCCGACCATGTCCAGAGAGGTGCAGTAATGCCCCGCCCAGCTCCGGGCTACGGAAATGCCCCGCGCCTTGAGACGCTGCCGCACGCGTCGACCGACGATGTAGAGCTCCATCAACGGCGTCGAACCAAGCGAGTTCAGCAAAAGCGCGACTTCGTCTCCACGCGCCGGATCCATCTCCGACAGGATCCTGTCGACCACCAGGTCGGCCGTGTCATCGGCCGTTTCCACGCTCTGGCGCAGCACGCCAGGCTCGCCGTGAACGCCAACCCCCACCTCCATCTCGCCTTCGCCCAGCATGAAGAGCGGGCGGCGCGTCTCCGGCAGCGAACAGGATTCCAGCGCCACGCCGACCGTGAAGGTCCGCCTGTTGGCCTTCCGCGCCAGCAACTCGACCTGGGACAGCGGCATCATCCTGTCACAGGCAGCGCCTGCGACCTTGAACACGAACAGATTCCCGGCAACGCCCCTGCGTCCGGAGCGATCTTCCGCCGCCGAGGAGGCAATGTCGTCGGTCGTCACGACGGTGCTGACCTCGATCCCCTCCATCTGCGCCATTTCCGCCGCCATCTCGAAATTCATCACGTCGCCGGAATAGTTTCCGAACAGGTGCAGCACGCCCGCGCCCCGGTTCACTGCGCGCGTGCAGTCGAAAATCGGGCCGGGCGGCGGCGACGCGAAGACATTGCCGATCGCGACGGCATCGGCCATCCCGCGCCCGACATAGCCGAGAAAGCAGGGGTCGTGCCCCGAGCCACCACCGATGACCAGCCCGACCTTGCCCTCGCGCGGGCCGTTGCGCGCGATCAGGGCACGGTTCGAGTCCCGCACGGGACGCAGGAATGCGGCGTGCTCGGCAACGGCGCCCTCCAGGGCTTCATCGACGGCATCTTCCGGCGTGTTCAGGAATTTCTTGACCGAACTGCGCGCCGGAAGCGCCGTTCCCGTCTCCGGGACCGGGGTCGCGGCGGCGCGTGCCGGCTGGATCTCGCGGCCATCGGCACTGAGAATGCCGGCGCCGGTCGCGGCATCGGTGATCAGGACATTGACGAATCCGCCCCGCAACGCGGCGAGAATTGCCGGAACCTTGTCGATTCCGGAGGCGATCGCGATACGCTGCGGCGTCGCCGCGATCTGCTCAAGCGAGATCCCGATGATCCGACCGTCCAGCGGGCCATCGATCCTGCGCCCCATATCGTCGATATAGTGGCCGGCAATGGCGCCGACGGCACCGGAATAGGCATCGCGGAATTTCGGGGTGTCGTTCAGGAAACCGGAGCTGTAGAGCGTCGAATTCGGTCTGAGGGAGGCGATCCCGAAGACGATCCGGTTCAGCTCCTCCAGGCTGGCGAGCTGCTCTTGCACCGGGGTCTCCTGCACGAGCATATCCCGCAATTCCCTGCGCGACACGATGGCCGGGGCGGAGATCGGGATGCATTCGGCCCGGATCGCTGTGGCCATGGCGGTCGCGCAGGCCGCGGGCGTGTAGGGCACATGGGCGCTGGTCGAACCGGTCGCCTGCACGACGCGCACATCCTGCAACCCGTCCACGGAGAGCCGTTCGGCGGCAGCCAGCACCGAGCGCCCCCAGCCCACGCCGATCGTGTCGCCGGGTTTGATGATGGAGCGCAGCGCCTGCGCGCCGCCGCTTCCCAGGCTCTCGAACGGGCTGCGCCCCCCGCCCTCGCCGGGAATGACGAGGCAATCCTTGAGACCGAAATGCTCCTGCAGCGCCTTCGCGATGGTGAGCGAGCGCAGCTTTTCCGTCTTGATGGCGATATTGACGATGCCGCGTTCCCGGGCATCGGCGAGATAGGAGATCACGGAGGCGCGCGAGACACCGATGATGCGCGCGATGTCGCTCTGCGTCAGCCCCTCCTCGTAATAGAGCCAGCTGGCCCAGAGCAACAGGTCGTCGCCGAAGCGGAGCGGAACCCCGCCCTCGGAACGCGCCGACCCGACCGCAGCGGCCGGTCCGGTTCCCGCTTTCGCAGCCATCAGCCGAGCCTCTGGGCGAGGATATCGGAGAAGCTGTCAATTATGATCGCGGCGGAGGCGGCGCCGGGATCGACATGGCCGATGCTGCGCTCGCCAAGCCGCGCCGCGCGCCCCTTGGACGCGATCATGCTCCTGGTGGCTTCTGTCGCGTGCCCGGCCACGGTCTTGACCTCGGCCAGGGTTTCGCCGAGCGGCGCACCCTTCGCACGGGCGGCCTTGACCGCCTGCCCGACCGGCAGCCAGACATCCATCATCGTCTTGTCCCCGGCGACCGCCTTGCCACGGCTTCCGATCCCGTCACCAAGCGCGACCAGGAGCATCGGCGCCTCCTCAGCGGGCAGCGACACCCGACCTTCCGCATAGGCGCCCGCCCGCAGAAGCCCCGAGGCATAGAGCGGACCGGTCGTGGCGCCGACGGAATCGAGGAAGCTGCCAGCGCAGAGCGCGAAGAGCGTTGTCAGGTCGCTCGACCGGGGATCGACCTCGCCAAGCGCACGGACAATCGCCGCGAAACCACGCACCATCGTGGTGCCGTGATCCCCGTCACCGATCTCGCCGTCGAGCTGTCCCAGATGTTCCGAAGCGCTCGCGAGGCGGGCCGAAGCCTCGCGCAGCACTGCCATGATGTCGTCAACGCCTACTTCCGCCATGCGCCCATGTAGACCCGACAGTATTGGCGAGAGCAAGCGCATTCATCATCCGTCCAGGCGGCGTTTCACTCCCTCGGCCAGGGTCCCGAGGATCAGGCTGCAGGAGGTCGCGCCGGCGTCGAGAACGCCGCGGGAGCGCTCGCCCAGACGGGACGCGCGCCCCACCTTCGCGATCATGTCGATGGTGGAATCCCGTCCCGCCTCGGCCGCCGCGCGCATCGCGTCCAGCGCCTCTGCCATGGGCTTTCCGTCCCCGATGGCGGATCTGTAGGCGTCCAGGGCGGGCGCATAGGCATCGAGCAGCGTCTTGTCGCCAACGTCCGCCGAGCCGATATCCTTCACCTCGTCGAGGCCGTTCTGCAACATGTCCCCGAACAGGACCGCGTCGATCTCCCAGGCCTCCTCGATGGCTTCGGCCATGCCGGAAAACATCATGCCGTAAAGCGGCCCCATCGAACCGCCGATCTCGCTCATGAGCACGTCGGAAAGCACAGACATCGCCTCGTCGAGGCTTTCGGTGCCGTCGAGCTTCTCGGCCGTGCGCCCGAACCCCTTGGCCATGTTCACGCCATGGTCGCCATCGCCGATCTTGCCGTCGATCTCCGAGAGATAGGCCTTGTTCGCGACGATCACCCGCGCGATCTCCGCAACAATCCCGCCCGCGTCCGCATTCGAAATCCGCTCCATCAGCCCCTCCAGTTAAAGCCGGGGGCTTCGGCATCGACGTCGAGCAGCCCCTTGAGTTCTTCGTCCAGCGCCATGACCGTCAGGGTCGCGCCGACCATTTCCAGCGACGTGAAATAGTTGCCGACAAAGGCGCGGTACACTTTCAGCCCACGCGCCGCCATCTGGCTCTCCATCCGGTCATACAGCACGTAGAGCTCGTCCACCGGCGTCGCGCCGAGACCGGACACCAGCACGGCCAGTTCCGTGCCTTCCGGCAAGTCATGGTCGTCGAGCACGATCTGTGTCATCTCGTCGGCGATCTCGTCGGCCGTTTTCAGCGCCTCGACGCGGGTTCCCGGTTCGCCGTGATGGCCGATACCGACCTCCATCTTGCCCGGTTCGATCTCGAAATTCGGATGGCCGACGGCCGGCAGCGTGCAGGGGCCGAGGCCCACGCCGACAGACCGGCAGGCATCGATGGCCTTCTGCGCGGCGGCCTGGACCTCCTCCAGCGTCGCGCCTTCCGACGCCTTGGCGCCGCCGATCTTCCACATGAAGATCTCGCCGGCCACGCCGCGCCGTTTCGCGCGCTCTTCGGGCGGGGCGGAGCAGACATCGTCATTGGCCACCACCGTGGCGACGGGGATCTTGTCCTTCTTCGCCATTTTCGAGGCCATCTTCACGTTCATGTTGTCGCCAGCATAGTTACCATAGAGCACCGCCACGCCCGCGCCGCCATCGGCGGCCTTGATCGCGTCGTGGAAGCTCTTCGCGGTCGGCGAGGAGAACAGCTCTCCCACCGCGACCGCGTCCACCATGTTGCGCCCGGTATAGCCGATGAAGGCCGGCTCATGGCCCGAGCCGCCCCCGGTCACGATGCCGACGCGCCCTTCGGTGCCGGCCTGCCGGCTGACCACGACGCGGGCGTTGTCCGGGTCGAGGCGCACCAGGTCGTCATGCGCCTTGACGAATCCACGGACCGTCTCGTCGACGATATCGTCGGGATTGTTGATGAACCGCTGCATGAGAATGCGCTCCTGTCTGTTCGTTATGGCCGACTCGCCGGCCTGTCCTGGCTGCCCGCCGGAAGGTGCGGGCAGAAGTATTCACTTTTTTTCCGTCAGCGTGAAGAACAGCCCGGCGAAGAGGATGAACCCTCCGAGGATCGCCGTCTGCCAGGTCGAGGGGATGCCGACCAGCACGAGCACGTTGTTGACCAGCGTGATCAGCAGGACCCCCAGCATCGTGCCGCCGACCGTTCCCGCGCCCCCGGTGATCCGCGCCCCGCCCAGCACGACGGCGGCGATCACCGCAAGCTCGCTGCCCGCGAGGTCGAACGGGTTTGCCAGCCGGTTGGCCGAGACATGCAGGATCCCCGCGATCCCTGCGAGCATTCCGGCGAAGGAAAAGACGAAAAGCTGCACCCGAGGAACACGGAAGCCGAGCCGCTCGGCGATCTCCGGCTTGCCGCCAACAGCATAGATGGCCCGGCCGATCAGGGTCCGGTTGAGGATCACCCAGGTGACGCAGGCCGCGACAACCAGGATCAGCACATAGGCGGGCAGCTTCACCTCGAATTCCGAACTGTTGGTGATGGTCATCAGGTTGACCTGGCCGAACGCGTCCATGCTGACGGGAATGTTCATGAAGAGCGACGTGCCAATGAAGGTCAGCACGATGCCCCGGAAGGCATATTGGGTGCCGATGGTGACGATCAGCGCCGGCGCTTTCAGCCAGTTGACCAGCATTCCGTTGAGCATGCCGCAAAGCGTTCCGCCGGCAGCGCCCATGACGAGGATCGGCAGGATGCCGAGATCGGGGGCGTAGTTCACCACGAATTTGGTCACCGAATACATCACCAGCGCGGCGATGGAGGCGAAGGAGACCTCCAGCCCGCCCGCGGCCAGCACGGTCAGCACGCCGAGCGCGAAGAGGCCGCGCACGACCGAGGCGCGCAGGATGTCGAAGAGGTTCGCCACCTGCCAGAAGGAGGGATTGATTGCGCCGACCACGAGGCAGACGAGGCAGATCAGCAGCACCGGGAAGGCGATGGGGTTGCGCGCCAGCCATTCGATGGCCTGGGTGAAACGGTTTTCGCGGTCACGCGATGCGGTGCCGAAGGTGGTATCCGTCATGCCTGCGCTCCCTCGCTTGCGTTGAGCTCATCGCCCTTGAGGCTCGCGCCCATTTCGACATAGAGCCGATCCTGCGTGATCTCGTCGGCCGGCACGACGGCCTTGATCCGTCCCTTCTGCATCACCGCGATCCGGTCGCAATTCTGCAGCAGTTCCGGCAGGTCGTCGCTGATGATCAGCACGCCCATGCCGGCCTCCGCCTGGGCCTGGATGATGCGATAGATCGTGTCCTTGGAGCCGACATCGACGCCCACGGTCGGCCCGTGCAGGATCAGCACCTGTGGCGCCGTGGCCAGCCAGCGGCCGATCAGCACCCGCTGCTGGTTGCCGCCCGAGAGCGACTTGACCGGGGCGCTGACATCCGGCGCGACGATCTGCAACTCGCGGCTCATGCGCTCGGCCTCTTCCACCGCGCGGCGCTTGTCGAGCAGGCCGAAACGGTTGCGCAGCCGGTCGAGAATGCCCATCACCGTGTTGTCGAGGATCGGTTTTTCCAGGAACAGCCCCTCGGTCAGCCGGTCTTCGGGCACGTAGCCGATCCCGGCCTGCGAGGCGTCATTCGGCACTGCGAGATGCAGCGCCTTGCCCGCCATCGTGATCGCGCCCGTATCGGCGGGCGCCACGCCGGCCAGCGCCTTGGCCAGCTCGTTGCGCCCCGAATCCAGCAGGCCGGTCACGCCGAGGATCTCGCCGCGCGCCAGCGTCAGGTCGACATCGCGGAAGCCGCCCCGCCGCCCCAGTCCACGGACCTCCAGCAGCGGCGTTTGCGCCGCCCGCGCCTCCCGGTAGCGGCCCTCTTCCAGTTCGCGCCCGGTCATGAGGAAACCCAGCCGGGCCTTGGAAATCTCGCCGATATCGCAATCGGCAACCATCTCGCCGTCGCGCATGACCAGCGCGCGGCCGCCGATCGCCTTGCACTCGTCGAGCTTGTGGGTGACGAAAAGCACCGCAACACCCTCGCGCTGAAGCTTTCGGACCACGGAGATCAGGTTCTCGACCTCGAAGCGGGTCAACGCGGTGGTCGGCTCGTCCATGATCACGAAGCGCGCCTTGCCGGCGATGGCGCGGGCGATGGCGACAAGCTGCCGGGTCGCGATGGGCAGCCGGGAGACCTCGGTCTTGCGGAATTTCGCATCCGTGGGCAGCTCGACCGCTTCCAGCGCCTTGCGCGCCGTCCGCCGCAACTGCCCCGGCTTCAGCCAGCGGAACAGCCGGCCATTCGACTGCACGAGCTGCTGGCTCAGCCCGATATTCTCGGCCACGCTCAGGTTCGGAAGCAGGGAGAGATCCTGGTAGACGGTCTCGATCCCGGCGGCCAGGGCGCGGATCGGATCGAATTCCTGCTGTGCGGTCCCGTCGATCAGCAATTGCCCCTCGCTCTGGGGATGGGCGCCGGAGATCACCTTGATCAGGGTGCTCTTGCCGCAGCCATTTTCGCCGAGCAGGTGATAGATCTGCCCGGGCTCGATCTTCATGTCGACTCCGCGCAGCGCATGCACGCCGCCGAACCGCTTGTGCAGGTTGCGCACTTCGAGGAAGGGCGCCTGCGCCTCGGACGCCGGGAACTCCACGACGTTGTCTTGTGCTTCCTGTGTTTCCGAGCCTGCCATTGCGCGTCGAAGCTCCTTCGCGTCCTTGCCTTAGCGATCGGCCCGGCGCCGCGCGGGCGCCGGGCCGGGTTTCGAACCCCTAGAACGGGTATTCCTTGTAATTGGCGGCATCGACATCGACCCAGGCCTGGCCGCGCACGATGATGCCTTCGCCCGGTCCGGCGGAGACCTTGACGTTGTTGTAGCCCTGAACACCGAGATCCATGCCGTCCTTGATCTCTTCGCCCATCACCGTCATTTTCGTCAGGATATTCATGACATAGCCGGCATCGAGCGGATCCCAGAAGGCGATGGAGTCAACCGCGCCCGTCTCGAGATAGGGGCCGGTATCCTTCGGCAGGCCAAGCCCGATCACGCAGGTCCGATCCTCGAGCCCGGCTTCCTCGACCGCGCGACCGATGCCGATCACGTCGATGGCGGAGCCGCCCTGGAAGCCCTTGATGTCCGGATAGGTACGCAGGATTTCCTTGGCGATCTCATAGGCACGGTTGGCGTCGTTGAAGCTCTCGTTCTTCGGCGAGACCAGCTCCATCCCCGGGAACTTGGCGGCATATTCCTCGCCACCATCGGCCCATTGCACATGGGTCAGCGAACCGAGCGAGCCGACGAAGGAGGTCCACTGGCCTTTTTCGCCCATGCATTCCACGATCTGCTCGGCAAAGTGGGCGCCGAATTCGTGGTTGTCGAAGGCTTCCATGTCGACCTGCGTGTTCTGCAGGTTGTCGGCCTCATGCGTGGTGATGACGATGCCGCGCTTCATGGCACGGCGCAGGACGCCTTCAAGTGCAGAGGGGTCCATCGGCACGATGGTGATGGCATCGACGTCCTGGGCGATCAGGTCCTGGATGATTGCCGTCTGCTGGGCGGCATCCGCCTTGGCCGGGCCGACCTGCCGGGCGGTGATCCCGTCCGTGTCGGCGCCATACTTGTCCACGCCCTCTTCCATGCGGGTGAACCAGTTTTCGCCGGTCACCTTGACGACCGTGACAATCTCCTTGTCAGCGGCCGCGGCCGGAAGACCGATGCAGACCATGGCAAGTGCAGAGACCCCCGCCAGCAGCAGCTTCGAATGTCCCATAACGTCTATCCTCCTCAGAGTTCTGCCCACGAATGAATTCTGGCAGGGGCGCAAGGGGCGCCACCCCGGCCTCGTCTCCCGGTCAGGCCCTCCCTGGTCGGACCGGTGTCCGAAAACGCAGATACATGCTCAGATCGACCTTCGACGCCGCGAGGAACAGGAGCAGCAGCAGCCCCCAGGCGCAGTCACGGAAGAAGTTCGACAGGTGCATGAAGTTGAACAGGCTCGACATGAGCTGCAGCGCGCAGGCCGAGATCACGACGCAGATGACACGCCCATAGCCGCCCTCGGGGCGCACCCCGGCCATGACGGCGATCAGGATGGCGACCATCACGTAAGAGGTACCGTAGTCCCATTTCACCGAAGATGTGCGCGCGGCGATGATGATTCCGGCCACCGAGGCCAGCATGCCGGCGATGGTGTAGGTGATGAAATACATCCGCCGCACCGGGATGCCGGCATAGCGGGCGGCGACGTCGTTGCTGCCCAGCAGGAACAGCCGCATGCCGTATTTCGTGTAGCGCAGGACGATGGCCAGCGCGAAGGCGATGCCGAGGAAGAGCGCGAAGCTGATCGGCACCCCCATGACCGGCAGGTTGGCGAAATCGTCCAGCGGCGGGATATAGCCCAGCCGCAGCGCCGAACCGCCCGTCAGCCCCACGGCGACGCCGGTGAACAGCATCTGCGTCCCCAGGGTAGCGATGATCGGCGTCAGGCCGGCATAGCCCACCAGCGTTCCGTTGATCGCCCCGCCGAGAATGCCGACAACGATCGAGATCGCGGCAAAGACCCAGCAATAGAGCATCGGGGCATCGGTCGCGGTGGCAAATTGCGGGGCGAGGTTGAAGGCGATCACGCCTGACAGGTTCGCCAGCGCGATCCCGGAGAGGTCGATCCCGCCGCGCCCGGCAGCCATCGCCAGCATGACGCCGAGCGCCAGCAGGCCGAGTTCGGAAACCTGGGTCGCCATGGATTGCATGCTGTACAGGCCGACGAATTTGGGGCCGACAAGGAACAGGGACGCCACGATTACCACCGCATTCACCAGGGCCAGGAAACCAAGCTGCCCGTCATAGAATTTCGAAGACATCTCTCCCCCTCGGCATTCCCGGAATCACGCGAGGTCGGGCGCGGCGCCACCTCGGCATAATGCATACGCTAGAATCGCCTTTTACATATGTCAACAGCAAGTAGACAATTGATCTATCCGCCTCACATGCTCCCCTGGCGCACGGGCCGAGCGCATTCAGAAAACAGCCCCCTCAAGGGCCGCAAAATCCGAATGCAGACCCCGAAAGGGTCTGCAAGACCCCAGGCATGCAACCCTCCGCGACAGAAACTCCGACGTAAACCATTTAAATTCAAGCCACTGTAAAGAATTGAAACGCTGCCGCATCAAAAGTCATCATGCAATTGACAAAAGTACGAGCGCTCTCTAAAGTCCGGTCCAAATGCGCTTGCGGCCCGATGCGTCGCCAACCGGACGCATGAACGGGATCACGGAACGAATGCTTCCAGAGGCTTCCACTGCACATCCGAAAGGCGAAAGCCTCAATAAGATATATTTGCGCCTCCGCTTTATGGGCGGTTGCGCCGGCTCGACGACCTCATCCGGACGCCGGGCAAACATCGTTCTTCGGCACAACCCCGGCAACAGAAAATGCCGGGCGGGTCGGTGACGATCTGGACGAAATGACAGGAGGCTTTAGATATGTCGAAATACAGATGGACCCGCGATAACTGGCCAATCGCTTGCGCAATGATCCCCTTCGCACCCACGCTGCCCGATGGCTCGCTGGTGCAGGATGCGTCGGCGGAGGTCTGGGACGAGGCGCTGGCGCAGGTGGCCGACGAGGGCTTCACCGAGCTTGACCCGACCGACAGCTGGATGCGGGTGGCCGATCTCGAACCCTCCCGGCTCAACGAGTTCAAGGCGGTGGTCAAGCAGAACGGCCTGACGATCCCCTCCATGTCGACCTCGCGCAAATGCGTGATCGACCCCGAGGTGGGCGACGAGATGCTGGCCTATTGCCACCGCTTTCTCGACACCGCCGCCGATCTCGGCGCGGAGGAAGTGGCGTTCGGCTTCTTCGGCCCCTTCACCGAGGCACAGACCAAGGAACTGTGGTTCTGGCTGGCCGAGGGTTACACCAATCCCGACGATCCGGCGACATGGAAGCTGGCTGTCGAGCGCATTCGGGAACTGGCAGACCACGCCAAGGAAGTCGGCATCACCATCGCCATGGAGATGTATGAGGACACCTATATCGGCACGCCCGAGAGCGCCGTACGCTTCGTGACGGACGTGGATCGCGACAATGTCGGCATCTGCGCCGATATCGGCAACCTCGTGCGCCTGCATCGCCCGATGCCGAAATGGAACGAGATGCTGGCCCAGGTCGCGCCCTTCATGAAGTACTGGCACGTCAAGAACTACATCCGCGACGAGGACCCGGCGACCGGCACATACTCCTCCGCGCCGGTGCCGATCGAGTTCGGTATCATCAACTACCGTGAGGCGATCCGGATGGCGCTGGCCGAGGGCTTTGCCAGCCCGATCCTTCTGGAGAGCTATGGCGGCGACGGCCTGTCGGTTTGCGGCAAGAACCTCCAGACCCTGCGTCGCATTCTGCCGCGCGCCTGATCGCGGCGCAGTTTAGGAAAACGTGCTGTTGAGGCCGCCCCGCGGGTGGCCCAACCGATCCGGTTTCCACGAGACCGACCGTCGAAACAAGCCGTTGCAAACGCTGAAAAAGCAAAGCCCGCCCTCGCGATGACGCCTTGCTTGTGGTGGGACTCGATACAAGAAAGCCTGTCGCGATGGTCGCGGCAGGCTATCGTTTTTTCGAACAAAACGGACGCCATCATTGCCGTCCAACGCTGTGGATGTGCGAGTAATTATCTCGCTGGAGCGCCCCCGTCCCTGCTGCAAGGAAAACTCGGAAAATCGGCAAGGTTTTTCTTCTGGTTTCAAAGCAGGGTCAAAAATTCTTAGGCTCTGGACCCATTGATTTGGTTGCGGTCGATGCACCGGGCTGAGTCACGCTCCTGAACTTCAAGCGCGGGATGAGCAACTTGGTCTGGCCGAGCGCCGAGCAGATGGCTCGGTTGAAGCCGAGTTTTCCCAAGAGCGATGGCAAGCCACGTGTCGATGATCGGCATGTGTTGAGCGGGATTATCTTCATCAATGGCAACGGCTTGAAAGGGTCGGATGCTCCAAGGGAGTACGGCCCGCTTTGGACCTTCGACAACCGCTGAAAACGATGGAGCGACAAGGGCGTGTTTGCCCGGATCATGGACGGGTTGGCCGCCGATTGGATGATCGCTGATCGCGGATACGATGCAGACCGGTTCCGGGATGGCTTGAAAGACAAGGCGAGACGGCCCTACATCCCAGGCAGGAAGTCTCGCGACACGCCGGGGCGATACGACACGCGCAGATACAAGCGTCGCAACCGTATCGAGATCATGTTCGTTCGGGTGAAGGATTGGCGTCGCGTAGCAACACGCACCGACAGATGTCCGAAGGTATTCCTGTCGGCCATCTTTCTGACGTCAACGCTTATGGGGCCAAATGGGGCAATTTGATAAGAGAGTGTTTCTGGCTCATCGTCACCACAGGGAGTGGGACATGAGACAGCCAACCAAGAGCCCCGGCGAGAAGATCGTCAAGGATATCAAGCGGGCCACTCGCAGGCAGTATACGTCGGAAGAGAAGATCCGGATCGTCCTCGATGGTTTGCGGGGCGACCCGACCCAACGTTGCGCCAGCTTTCGCCACCGTCTTCGGACACGGCCAACCCGCCGCCTTCCAGCGCGGTGATCACGCGGTCCTGACGCTCCGGGTGGCCGGTCAATGCTGTGAGTCGCCTGTCCGGCCCGGTGCTGTCACGCCATGTGGCACCGCCGTCCTCGCTCCGCAGAAGGCTGTTTCCGGCGGCAAGGACGGTGCTGCCTGCGAAGGCGCGTGCGATCGTTCGAGGGGCCGTTGTCGCGAAGAGCGGATGTGCTGTCGCGATAATCAAGGCTCCCGTGGCGGCACCGAGAAAGGTACGCCGGGAAATCCCGCCTGTCTTTGGTATGGTCATTTTCCCTTTTCCGAGATTGGGGCCGCATTGGCCAAAAGGCCCGCGGTATCGTTCCCAGAAGCTACGCCGGAGACCGGCGCGGAGAGTCAGATCGGAAAATGGGATCGCGGCGGCGAAGTCGCCGGTGGGTCTGACCGCCCCGGAATGACTGTGCGGTGGACTTCGTGCTCGGTCACTCTCTCAACATTGGCTACTGCGCCGATGCCGGGAAAGACGGCCAACACCAGCGACACGCAATCGCCGGCGCAACCGGTGACGTCCTCCATGTCGTCGCAGCTATCGCAATCCGTCATGTTCCCGGAATACACGGAGGCCATTTCTGCGGTCATCCCGCCCAAGGAGGCCACCTGCGCCACCGACCCCAACAGGAAAGCGGTGAGCAAACCGATTCAGAACAGGTTGAACAGGCTTGTCACGGCTGAAAGCTTCTCTGTCCGAGGCGGCGTTGTCGATGCGTCATGGATGCAATTCGCCGTGATTGGAGACTTGTCATTAGATCGGCAATGTTACTGTGGCTTTCAGCCCGCCGTCCTCCCGGTTCTCGAGCGAGATGTCGCCGCCATGCGACTGCACGTTGGTCCGTGAGATCGACAGCCCCAGGCCCGTTCCGCCCGTGTCCCGGGATCGCGACGTTTCGAGCCGGACGAAGGGATCGAAGACGTGCTCGAGTTGATCCTCTGGAATCCCCGGTCCGCGATCTTCAACGGCGACACGTGCGAACTCCCCGTCGCGCCAGACTCGAATAACGGCGTGCCCTCCATAGCTCACGGCATTCTCGATCAGGTTTCTCAAGGCACGGCGCATCGATGTCTGGCGGAGCCGCACCGGGACCGGATCGGAAGAGGTCTCGAGCGTTACCACATCCGCGGAAACGTCCATGTCGGCAACCAACGCGGCGACAAGTTCCGCAAGATCGACTGTCTCGACGGGTTCGGAATTCGAGACGCCGCGCGCGAAGGCGAGCGTGCTCTCGACCATCTCCTGCATTTCTTCGGTCGTCGCGATGATCCGTTCTCGGGTCTCGTCCTCCTCAACCATCTCGGCGCGGACGCGCAGGGCCGTCAACGGCGAGCGCAGATCGTGGCTCAGCGCCGCGAGCAGCCGTGTTCGGTCGTCGACGAAGCGCCGGATTCGTTCCTGCATCTGGTTGAAGGCGACGGTCAGGCTGCGCATCTCGTCTGGCCCCGAGGGCGTGATGGCCCGAGCCTCGGCGCCTCGTCCGAATTCCTCCGCCGACCGGGCCAATCCCCGAAGGGGACCCGTCAGCTGCCCCAAGGCAATCCAGACGGTGGCGCCGATCAGGATCGCCGAAACCCCGAAGGTCGCGACTGCCGTCCAGGCAAGTTGATAAGGCGGGCGATGGAAACGGGTCAGGACGTTGAGCCATGAACCATTCGCCATCGCGATGGAAATATTCATCTCCACCGAAGAGATCGGGACCGGCTGCATGGCCCGGTGCATCTGGGCCATCTGGCCAGGCATTCCGGTCATCGGCGGAGGCTGGTCGTCCGCCTGATGCAACTCCAGGCGGACCTCCGGCAAAGGTGTCGTCCCGATCTGCGCAGCGATCTGGCCCGCCAACAGCTCGGTGCCATGGCCCGCGTGATCGACGGCCGGGGTCAGGGCCAGCGAAAAACGCACAAGCGGGGAGTCGGCCGCCCGCAGGATCGAGGCATGAAGGTCCTCGGGGGCCTCGTCGATCAGCCGGGCGACGTTCGCCGCACGGCTGGCCGCCTCCTGCCCGAGCGCTGTGCGCAGCGCCATCTCGCGCTCGTCGGCGAAGAACCACGCGACCAATGCCTGTGCCACCGCAAGGGTCAGCAGGATCAGCAGAAGCAACTGCCCTCGCAGGGATCCAGGGAAAAGCCGCCTCATGTCTCAACCTTCACGTCGGTTGCGAAGCTGTATCCACCGCCCCGGACGGTGGTGATCAGGCCTGGTCGGGCCGGGTCTTCCTCGATCTTCCTGCGAAGACGGCTCACCTGGTTGTCAATGGTGCGGTCGAAGACATGGGCGGCGCGGCCGGAGGTTAGTTCGAGCAATTGATCCCGGCTCAGCACGAAACGTGGCCGTTCGAGAAAAACCGTCAGCAGCCGGAATTCCGCCGTGGTCAGGTGAACCTCGCGCCCGTCGGCATGGCGCAATTCCTGCCGGTCAGTGTCGAGCGTCCAGCCCGCGAAATGCACCCGATGACTGGTCAGGCTGCCGGCATGCGCCTTGGCACGCCCGCTGCGCCTCAGGATCGCCTTGATCCGGGCCAGCAGTTCGCGCGGGTTGAAGGGTTTGGGCAGGTAGTCGTCCGCGCCCACCTCCAGTCCGATGATCCGGTCGGTCTCCTCGCCAAGTGCGGTCAGCATCAGGATCGGCACGGTGCCTTCCGCGCTCAGCCGACGGCAGACCGAGATCCCGTCCTCTCCGGGCATCATTACATCGAGCACGACGAGGTCGAAGCGACCGGTCTTCAGCTTCGCGTCCATCTCGACGGCGTCCCCCGCGGTACTGGCACGCATACCGTTGCGCTCCAGATACCGGCTCACGGCATCGCGGATCTCGCGGTGATCATCGACAATCAAGATGTGTGGTATGTCCGTCATGTTTCCCACATAGCGCATCAAACCGGGAGAGGCGCAGGAAATTGGTCGCGGGAGGTATCAACCCGCCACTTCTGCGACAAACCGATACAAGTCTCTTCCCGATTGGCATCATGCTGCGACACGCGTCTCCCAGATTGGTGTCATCAGAACGAAGACACACAGGAGACGTGGTCATGAAACGCTCAAAGAAAATTGCAGTCGCGCTGATCTCGGTTGCCGCGGTCGGCGCAGCCGTTTCCATCCCGGCACTGGCCCACGGGCCGCAGGGCGGTGGCTGGATGCAGGGATGGCAAGGCGGCCCGGGCATGATGCGCGGTTATGGTGGAATGGGTCCGTCAATGATGGGCGACCCGGACTTCATCGAACAGATGCAGGAAATGCACCCACAGATGGGCGGCATGATGGGAGGCATGGGTGGCCCCGGCATGATGGGCGCTTTCTTCGGCGATCTTGACGCCGATGGCGATGGAACCGTTTCAGCAGACGAAGTCCGCAACGGCCTCTCGGCGGTGCTGACGGAAAACGATGGCAACGGCGATGGCACCCTCTCGCTGGAAGAGTTCCAGGCACTGCATGACGATGCGATCCGCCCACAGATGGTGGACCGGTTTCAGGCCTTTGACGAAGACGATGATGGCCAGTTGACTCCGGAAGAGTTCGCGGCTTCAGCCGACTGGATGGCGCAAATACAGGCTCGCCACGCCGCGTTCTGGCAGAATTGTCCGTGGCTTCAGGATGACGACGCGGCCGCGGCCGAGGACAAAAACTGATCCTATGGCTGGGCGGCCCGAAACCGGGCCGTCCACCTCTCAACCGCAGTACGGGAGAAGAAAATGGCACGCGAACTGAAACTTGGTTTTCTGCTTGCTTTCGCGCTGGCGGCTCCGTCGCTTGCTCTGGCCCATGGTCCGGGCCCCGGCAACGGGCAGGCCCCCGGTTGGAACGGTTGGCAAAATCCACCTTGTGCAACGACCGGCACAGTAGTGCCGCCCTGCGGAGCGACGCCCGGTGGAAGAGGATACGGCCCTTATGGGAACGGCATGCCGGGCCCGGCCGCAGGCCATGGGCCGCAGATGATGCAGCAATACGGGGTTACCCCGCGTCGGGGGACGAGCTGGCCGCACTGGCCCGAAAGTGGTCCCGGCAGGAACTGGCGAAACTGAACCAGTGATGGAACGCATCGCTGTCAAGAGCGTTAACGGCAGGAAAGGACGAGATGATGATGGGTGGATACGGACATAGCTGGGGCATGGGATTTGGCGGTATCTGGATGGTCCTGCTGATCATCGTGACGCTTCTGATGATCCTGGCTCTGGTCAAATACCTCTCGAAATAACGTCTCGCCACAACCGAAAGGAGACGCTCAAATGAGCTATACCGTCGACAAGCTTTTCCAGAATGGCGATATTGCCGATGTCGAGGACCGCACGCGCAAGGCCCTCTCAGACAAGGGCTTCGGTATCCTGACCGAGATCGATGTAAAGGCGACGATGAAGGCAAAGATCGACGCCGATATCGCAGCTTGCAAGATCCTCGGCGCCTGCAATCCGAACATGGCCTACCAGGCGATCGGGATCGGGCCGCGCGTCGGTGCGATGCTGCCCTGCAACCTGATCCTTCGCGCGGTCGAAGGTGGTGTCGAGGTCAGCGCAATCGACCCGGAAGCCTCCATGCGGGCCATCGACAACGATGATCTCGAGAAGGTGGCCGCCGAGATGCGTGGGTTGCTGAGCGAAGCGCTTGAAGCCGTATAGCGAGCCCAACAGGTTGCGGTGGAACTCGCGCAATCAGGAGAACAGCGCGCGCGGGATAACCCTCGCGCATACAAACCGTACACGTTGTACTTGCCCGGACGCCTTTCCCAAAGTAGCCTTCTTGGATCCGGTTCTCCCGTCAGGCACAAAGTGCCGGGAGACTAAAAGGGAATTCGGAGGGACGGTACCCACATCGGGCCGTCCTGACCGAAGCCGCCCCCGCGACTGTCAGCGGAGAGTGCGGGCCGACGATGCCACTTGCCGTGCGCAGGGAAGGCAGGCCCACACCGAGACCCGCGAGCCAGGAGACCTGCCGGATCATTGAAACTCGATACTGTCGGGTGTGACAGTGAAAGGAGCTACAACATGATCGCTGCACTTCAACGGAAGGCAATTCCCGGCACCTCAAGCCGCCAAGTGGCAATCCTGGTTTGCGGTATTCTCGGCCTCGGGCTCATCACCGTCGCGGGGAATGTCCAGGCATCGGCATTGCATGCTGCCGCCCACGACGTGCGCCACGCCAACGGCTTTGCCTGCCACTAACCTATGATCCTAAAAACTGTGTCCAGCGGCATTGTCGCTGGGGCTGCGGCAGGCCTGTTCGCGGGCCTGCTTCAGCTTGCATTCGTGCAGCCTGTGCTGCTCCACGCTGAACTCTACGAGACTGGCGAGCTGGTGCATCGAGGGGCGGAGGCTGTTTCGGCGCAGTGGGAATGGAGCGGGATCGACCCGGCGCGAGACGGGTTGAGCCTGCTGTTCTCCATGCTGGTCTTTGCCGGTTATGGGCTGCTTCTGGCAGCAGCGATGTCGCTGGCAACGGAGGACGAAACATCCAACTCAACGCGCACCGGTGCCATCTGGGGTGTTTGCGGCTTCGTCGCGGCGCACCTCGCGCCTGCATTCTCCCTGCCGCCGGAAGTGCCGGGGGCTGCGCATATCGACCTCTCCCAACGGCAGATCTGGTGGTACGCGACTGTCACCGTCACGGCCGTTGCCCTTTGGCTTCTGGCCTTCGGCCGAAGCAATTGGCACGTATTGCTCGCCATCGTTCTTTTGCTCGCCCCGCATGTGATCGGCGCTCCGCAGGCCGAGCATTTCGAAGGACCGGTACCGCAAGAACTTGCTGCGCTTTTCGCCAGCCGTGCCCTCGGCGCCGGGCTTGCCGGCTGGACCGTTCTCGGCGCAACACTTGCTTGGCTGCGAAAACACACTGCCGAAAGCTCCGGTTGAGTCGGGCAGAACCGCCCGGAAAGACCGAGTTCAGATCTCCGCCTTCCTTAACCGGAGCGAGTTCAACACCACCGAGATCGACGAGGCGCTCATCGCGAAGGCGGCGAACATCGGGCTGATCAGTATGCCGAGAACCGGGAACAGGACGCCCGCCGCAATTGGAACACCGACCGCGTTGTAGATCAGCGCGAAGAACAGGTTTTGGCGGATGTTGCGCATCGTTGCGTGCGCGAGACGCCGCGCCCGCACGATGCCGTCGAGATTGCCCTTCACGAGAGTAAACCCGGCGCTCTCGATCGCCACGTCGGCGCCGGTGCCCATCGCGATACCGACATCGGCCTGCGCCAGCGCGGGCGCGTCGTTCACCCCGTCGCCGGCCATCGCAACTTTGCGCCCGGCTTCCTGAAGCTCGCGGATGATCGCCGCCTTGTCTTTCGGCAGAACTTCGGCGCGGATCTCGTTGATCCCCAGCCTTCCCGCGACCGCCTTTGCTGTCCGCTCGTTGTCACCGGTCGCCATGATGATGCGGAACCCCAACTCGTGTAGCGTCCGGAGCGCGTCGGGCGTCGTTTCTTTCACCGGGTCGGCGACACTGACCAGCCCGACGACCGCGCCGTCGATCACGACGAACATCACCGTCTCGCCCTCGTCGCGTCGGACATCCGCCTTTTCCGAGGCTCCTCCGGCGTCCAGTCCAAGTTCCTCGATCATCCGGGCGTTCCCCAGCGCGACCGGCCGCCCGTCGACCGTGCCCTTCACGCCCATGCCCGTGACCGCCTCGAAGTCGGTGGCATTGGCCAGATCCACGTCGCGATCCTCAGCGCCACGCACGATCGCCTCCGCCAGCGGATGTTCGGAGCCGCGTTCGAGGGAAGCCGCGAGGCGAAGGAGTTCGGTCTCGTCATGGCCTTCCTCAGGATATATCCCGACCAGCCGCGGCTTGCCCTCTGTCAGCGTGCCGGTCTTGTCCACGATCAGCGTGTCGACCTTCTCGAAACGCTCAAGCGCCTCGGCGTTCTTGATCAGGACGCCAGCCTGTGCCCCGCGACCGGTGGCTGTCATGATCGACATCGGCGTGGCCAGTCCGAGCGCGCATGGGCAAGCGATGATGAGAACCGAAACCGCAGCGATCAGCGCGTATGACAGCGCCGGCGCTGGACCCCAGCTGGCCCAACCGATGAAGGCCAGAATGGCCACGCAGATCACGGCGGGGACAAACCAGCCGGACACCTTGTCGGCATATTTCTGGATCGGCGCCCGGCTGCGTTGGGCCTGCGCCACCATCTCGACGATCTGGCTTAGCACGGTGTCGGCACCCACGCGCTCCGCCTCGACGATTAGGCTTCCGGTTCCGTTGATCGTGGCCCCCGTCACCGGGTCTCCCTCGATCTTCTCCACCGGGACCGGCTCGCCGCTGATCATGCTCTCGTCGACCGACGAGCGCCCATCGACGACCTTTCCGTCCACCGGCACCTTGTCACCGGGCCGAACACGAAGCCGGTCTCCGACCTGGACCTCCTCCAGCGGAATTTCCTCTTCGCTGCCGTCGTGGCGGATGACGCGCGCCGTTTTGGCCGCCATGTCGAGCAGCGCCCGGATCGCCTTGCCTGTCCCCTCGCGGGCGCGCAGTTCCATGAGTTGACCCAAAAGGACGAGAACGACGATCACCGCCGCGGCCTCGAAATAGACCGCGACATGTCCCTCGGCATCGCGAAACCCTTCGGGAAAAATGCCCGGCGCCAGCATGGCCACGGTGCTGAAGATCCAGGCCGCCGAGACGCCCATCGCAATCAGCGAAAACATGTTCAGGTTCATCGAACGGAACGAGTTCCAGCCACGCACAAGGAACGGCCAGCCGCCCCAGAACACCACGGGCGTCCCGAGCGCGAACTCGGCCCACAGCGCGGCACGCTCGCCAAACGCTGCCCGGATACTGCCAAGCCCGACCATCGGTCCCATCGCCAGCACCAGAAGCGGCACGGTCAATGTGGCGCCAACCCAGAATCGTCGTTTGAAATCAACAAGCTCCGGGTTCGGGCTGGTATCTTCCCCGGACGCAGTATCCAGCTCCAGTCCCATGCCGCAGATCGGGCAGGAGCCCGGTTCGGGCTGGCGGACCTGCGGGTGCATCGGGCAGGTGTAGACCGGGCCGACATGACCATCCGGCACAGTGTCGTAGTTGCCGGAAGGAACCTCACCATGATGACCGGAGTGGCCGTGATTGTCGGACTCCTGACCACTGGGCACCAGGGCCATCCCGCATTTTGGGCAATCTCCCGGCGTCTCTTGCCGGACTTCGGGATGCATAGGGCAGACAAATTCGGCCGCCGCGTTTGCGTTGCCCTTGGGAGCTTCCATTAGACAATCTCCTGTGTTTGCGCTTGGTCGCCGGAACGCGCCTCGTGCAGCAGCTGGTACTTTCCGGGCTGAAGTACCGACGTGCTTGCTGCGCGGCGCTCTCTTGGATTCATGTGAAAGGAACGCGCCTATCCGCTAAATGTTCAATCTGGGCCTTCCGGCAGGTGGAAGGTCAAGCGTCTCGAAAGTCACCGTTTCATTACACTCGCTCGGTTGACCCTCCAGCGCAGGAAGGTCTTGTACTGCAATTTGGCGACCAAGGAAGTCCGAATCCAACGAGATATCAAAACCATGGAATATCCCGTGAAATGGGCGCGGTTGTCGCCAATGGAGTTTGATACACCGGGCGAGTTCGTTTCCGGCGCTCGCCCCACCGCACGACCATTCTGGTCATATCTGGCGCGACAAGATGTGGAGTTCGAGAGCGGCATGCCAGGGTTTGGCGAGAGCCTGAGCAACCAGAAAAAATGGAATATCATCTCCTATTAAAAATCCAAATGGCCAGATCGGATCTGCGAAATTCAAGCGTCCCGAACCGAGGCAGAACAAATGCAACAGGGAAAATGAAATCAACGAAGCGAACCGTGTTTGAAACTGCCGCAGACATGACCAGAGAGAAGCCTTCGGACAACGAGTCCACATCGTCCAAGACCGCTCCACAACGCCCGAACCTCACAGGTTGCAGTCCACGCTACGATAGTCCGGAATGACGAACTGCAATGTAGCAGCGCTTTGGAACCGCAAATGGCCGGAATGGGTCGGTCATGCTTGTTTGGACCGACCAACCCAAAGCTTGGAAGGTTCGCGCGCTAGCAGCCCGAATAAGCCCGCGGCGAACGACATGGTGTGTTTGCGGCGGTCGCTCTCCTGAGGCGAATGAGGTCCGATAAGATCGGCCTCACAAGAACCAGCCGTGAAGGAGAACGACCTTTTCGCATAATGTTGGCCTCGACGTGTCCGTCAAATCGGTATCGATCTGCGTTGTGAACGCTGCGGGGGCGGTGCTTGCCCGAGGAGAAACCACGTCCGACCCCGACGAGATCTCTGCGTTTATCGCACAGCACGTGCCCGGCCCCGAAAGAGTTGTCCATGAGAGTGGCATCCTTGCAATCTGGCTCACGCGCGAGCTGGAGAAGCGTGGCCTGCCCATCATCTGCATCGACGCACGGCTGGCACACAAGGCGCTGTCCGGTCGGATCAACAAATCCGATCCGGGCGACGCTGAGGGGCTCGCGCACCTTGCCAGAACCGGTTGGTTCAGTCGGGTGCATATTCGCAGTGAAGTTTCGGAGCGCGTGCGTGTCCTGATCGGAACCCGCGCGCGGTTGATCCGTCTGCGCAAGGATCTGGAGGCGCATGTCCGCGGCGTGCTGAAGGTGTTCGGCATCTGCATGGGGGCTGTGGGCCGGGCAGAAATGCGGCAGAGGTTCCGCGATCAGCTGTCCGAAGCAGGTCAGGGCGATCTGGCGATCAGCGTTATGGCCGACATGTTCAACCCGATTCACAAGGCGCTCTGCGCGGCAACCGAGGCCATGGACAACGAGCTGAAAGCCATAGCGCGCGAAAGCAGTGTCGCGCGCCGCCTGATGACCGTCCCGGGCGTCGGGCCGGTGGTCGCGCTGTCCTTCATCGCCACGCTGGACGATGCACGACGATTCCGACGGGCGAAAGACGTCGGAGCCTTTTTCGGGCTCACGCCCAGGCGCCACCAATCCGGCGACATGGACTGGTCGGGCCGGATCTCCAAATGCGGGGATCGGGATCTCCGGCGACTGCTCTACTCGGCTGCCACCACCCTGATCACGCAAGTCAGGAAACCGTCGCCACGGCGACGCTTGAGGGCAGCGAGTTCGTTGTACTTGCCGGATCGCAAACTAGGGATGAATGGAGAGGCGATACTACGGACAAGACTTCTTACTGAAAGCTATTCAATAATCTGGTTGAGCAAGGCATTCTCAAACGAGAAGGTTCCTTCAATGCTTTTCAGCAGAACTACGCGTTCTCTAGCCCTAGTGCGGCGGGTGCCGTGGTTGCAGGTCGCTCTTGCCGAGGTCCCCAGAGTGGAAAGTGAAGGCTGATGGACGCACTTATCGCGAGTGGGAGAAAGACCAGTTAGAGGCTGGCTAGAAGGTTTATCCATGCTTGGGTGTAACCCAAAGGGCCGCCAAATCTTGCACGCCATTGAATTTATTAGGTTTGTGGCGGAGAGACAGGGATTCGAACCCTGGAGACGGTTTCCCGCCTACACACTTTCCAGGCGTGCGCCTTCGACCACTCGGCCACCTCTCCGGTGCCGGTGGGTTTAGCCTCAAGCACGGGGAAGATGCAAGGGCCGAAAAGAGAGTTTTTCCACTTCTCGAGAACTCTTTTCAGCCCCGGCCCTCAGCCCTCCAGATGCAGGTTCACCCGGCGGTTCCGCGCGCCCTTCTTTTCAACCTTGCCGATCCGAATCCGGCCGATCTCGCCCGTGGTCGCAACGTGGGTGCCGCCGCAGGGTTGCAGGTCGACCTGCTCCTCCTCCGATCCGATCCGGACAAGACGCACACGCCCCTGCCCGACTGGCGGTTTGACCGACATCGTCTTCACAAGCCCGGGATTGGCCGCAAGCTCTTCATCGGAGATCCAGCGCTCGGTCACGGACAGATCGCGGTCGATCAAGGCCTGCAGCGCGGCCTGAACCCCCTCCTTGTCCTCCAGCGCCTCCGGCATATCGAAATCGAGCCGCCCCTTCTCGGCCCCGATGGAGCCGCCCGTCACCGGCAGCGGGATCACCACGGAGAGAAGGTGCAGCGCGGTGTGGACCCGCATATGGCGGTAGCGCCGCTCCCAGTCCAGCGCCTGGCGCAGCTCGGTTCCCACCGGCGGCAGCGGCGCCGGCTCGGCGGGGACCAGCACGATCGTGTCGCCCTCGCCCTTTACCGTCGTGGCGACCTCCAGGACACGGCCGTCCCAATGCAGCGCACCATTGTCGCCCGGTTGCCCGCCGCCCTGAGCGTAGAAGATCGAGCCATCCAGGACAACGCCACCTTCCGGCGTGTGGGCAAGCACGGTGCCCTCGGCTTCGCGCGCATAGGCATCCTCGCGAAAGAGCGTTGCGGTCATCAGTCATCCTCCGACGGAAATTCAGGTTGGGAATCGGGCGCTTGCGGCCCGGTGGGCGGCGCTGTCCCGGGGGCGGGCGCCGGCCCTGCCCCGGCGGCTCCGCCCGGACGCAGCGCCTCGGGATTGCGCAGCCAGATATCGCGCTGCGCGAAGGGGATTTCGATCCCTTCTGCGGCGAAGCGCTCGGCGATCTGGTGATTGAGTTCGGACCGCGTGCCGAGGCCGAAATTGATGTCCCGCAGGATCACCCGCATCTCGAAATCGAGTGAATCCGCGCCGAAACCCTGGAAGACGACCAGCGGCGGCGGGTTGACGATGACCAGCGGATGCGCTTCGGCGATCTCCTGAAGAATCGCCGTAACCTTGCGCGTGTCCGTGCCATAGGCCACGCCCACGGGGAGGATCAGTCGGCCGGACAGGTTGCCGCGCGTCCAGTTCGTAACCTGGTTGGAGACGAAATCGGAGTTCGGCACCACGACATCGGTGCGGTCGAAGGTCTCGACGGTGGTGGCACGTACGGAGATCTTCTTGACCGTGCCCATGATGCCGCCAACCTCGATCCAGTCGCCCTCGGTTACCGGGCGCTCGATCAGCAGGATCAGGCCAGAGACGAAGTTCGACACGACATTCTGCAGACCGAAGCCAACACCAACCGAGAGAGCGCCCGCGACGATGGCCAGGTTGCTCAGGTCCAGCCCGGCCGCCGAGACGGCAACCATTGCCGAGGCGAAGAGCCCGAGATACCCGATCCCCGAGACCATCGCCTTCTGTCCACCCGGATCGATCCTCGTGCGCGGCAGGATCGAGGCGCGCATCGCGGCCTGCACCAACCGCGTGACAATAATACCGGCGCCGAGAGCCACCAGGAAGATCAACAGCACCATCGGCGAGATCCGGGTGTCGCCGACCATCACCCCTTCCCCGACATTGACCCAGAGTTCGTCGAGATCGGCCTGCCGCACGCCCCAGGCGCGGGCGACGAAGGGCAGCGCTGCGACCATCAGGGCGAAGTCGATCAGGACTGGCACCAAGCCCTTGGCGCCGTCCGTCGTCACGCCAAAAACGAGTTCGAACAGGCTCCGGGAGAGTCGCTGCAGGAAGGTGACGATGGCGAAGATAGCCAATGTAAGCGATGGCGAAAGCGAGAAGAAGATTGCAGCCCGCGAGTAACCGAGAATAGCCAGGAAAGGCGCGGCGATGGCGAAAGCGAGACATGCGCGACCGATCAACAGGACCGAGCGGTCGATGAAGCTGCGCTCGTCGGTCGCGTCTGCGCCCGCAGCGGCGGCGCTACCCGTATCAACGTCCTTCGCGCCATGCGAGATCAGCAGCCGCGCCAGGCCAACGAGGCAGAGCGTGGTGAGGACGATGATCGGGAAGGCGATGACCGGCGAGGTCTCCGCCTCAAGCGCGAACAGGCGAACCGCGTTCTGCACCAGCAGCGCCGACGCGAAGAGCAGGCCGAGAGAGGAGCTGTAGAACCGGCCGCGCACTCTTTCCCGCGGCGTCAGCTCCAGCGTGACGGGCCAGTCCTCGTGCCGCGGGAAGGTCTGCCCCCCCAGCCAGCGCGCGGTAAAGAAGGCGATGCCCATGCTGGGGATGACATTCAGCAGTCCTTCCCCGCTGGGCCCGAACATCGAGCTTGTCTTGAGCGCCTGGGTCAACAGCATCACGCCGAAGACCGGCAGGATGACCTGCCCCAGCGAGACCACCATGGCCACGACCCTGGCCCGGCCCCCGCCCTCGCCCAGGCGCAATATCCAGTCCACCAGCCGCCGGAACCATTCACGCCCCCGGATCAGCAGCAGCAAGGCCAGCGATGTAAGGACAAAAATCTGCAGGAGGTTTTCGCGCAACCGGGTCCGGTCGCTCTGCAGATGCGCCGCCGAACTGATCTCCGCAATGACGATGGCAAAGACCCGCTGAATGTCCTCCACAGCCGTGACGACATGGTTCGGGTTCACCGGGGAAGGGCTGCGCTGGAGCAGCAGGTCCTTCTGGCGCGAGCGGATCAGCCGGTCGATCTGGCCGATCAGCCCGTTGGCGCGGGCATAGGCCTCCTCCGCCTTGCGAACGGGCGTGATCAGCGCCTCATATTCGCTCTGCAGCTCGTTGCGTCGCGCGGCCAGCTCGGCACTCTCGCTTTGCCCCTCCTCAGGAGCCGGGCCGAGCGCCGCAATCTGCGATTCCAGGAGCTTTATCCTGTCGACATCTCTGGTTTCTTCAGCATGGAACCTGGTACGCCAGCTCGCAAGGTCCCCACGCAGCACCTCAAAGGCGGCATCGGATGCAGCCCGTCTCGTCAGTGACGCCGCTGCCCGCTCGGCAACCTTCTCCCAGGCTTCGTAGTCTTCCTTGCCCAGTGACGCCTCTGCCGCCTCCTGCGCGACAGCCGCAGCTCCGCCGCTCCCGACCTCCCGCAGCGCCGCTCCGTTAAGAAGGAGCAGCGATAGAAGGAAGACACAGAGGAACCCGATGAGCCGGCGCATGGATCAGGTCTCTTCTTCGAATACATCCGGCAGGATTCGCGGCGCATCGTCCAGCCAATGCGGCACCGGCAGGCCCTTGCCACGCAGGAAATCCGGATTGAAGAGCCGCGACTGGTAGCGCGTGCCGTAGTCGCAGAGCACGGTGACGATGGTGTGGCCCGGCCCCATCTCGCGCGCCATATGCATGGCGCCGGCGATATTGATGCCCGAGGAGCCGCCAAGGCAGAGCCCTTCATTCTCCAGCAGGTCGAAGACAATCGGCAGGGCCTCGGCATCGGAGATATTGAAGGACATGTCCGGCGTGAACCCTTCGAGATTGGCAGTGATCCGCCCCTGCCCTATCCCCTCGGAGATCGAGCTACCCTCGGCCTTCAGCTCGCCGGTAGTGTAGAAGCTGTGCAGGGCTGCGCCGTCCGGATCGGCCAGCCCGATCTTGACGCCCTTCGGTTGCAGCGCGGCGGCGACACCGGCCAGTGTGCCGCCGGACCCGACGGCGCAGATGAAGCCGTCGACCTTGCCGCCGGTCTGTTCCCAGATCTCCGGGCCGGTTCCCTCCAGGTGGGCCCGTCGGTTGGCCACGTTATCGAACTGGTTGGCCCAGACCGCGCCATTGGGCTCGGTCTTGTCGAGCGCGGCCGCCAGGCGCTCGGAATAGCGAACAAAATTGTTCGGCTTGCGATAGGGCGCGGCCGGCACTTCGACCAGTTCGGCGCCCGCGAGCCGGAGCATGTCCTTCTTCTCCTGGCTCTGGGTCTCAGGGATCACGATCACCGTGCGAAAGCCCATCGAGGCGCCGACCAGCGCCAGCCCGATGCCGGTATTGCCCGCCGTGCCCTCGACAATCGTGCCACCCGGACGGAGCGTGCCGGCCTCGATCGCGTCGCGGATGATGTAGAGCGCGGCGCGGTCCTTGACCGACTGGCCCGGGTTGAGGAATTCGGCCTTGCCGAGGATCTCGCAACCCGTCGCCTCGCTGGCAGCGCGCAGGCGGATCAGCGGCGTGTTCCCAACGGCCGCGGCAAGGTCGGTCCTGATAGTCATGATCTGGAGTGCTCCCTGGGTGTTATGCTCCCTTGCTAGCCCAGGGATGCGCCATGTCAACCTGCCCCGGCCATGCCCGCCCGCAAGCTTTCGCGTTGGCGCGCAAGGTAAAGCAGCAGGATGATCAGCGGGCCGACATTGATCTCCCCGCTTTCCAGCAGCTCCATAGCCCGATCGAAAGAGATGACATGGGCGCGGATATCCTCGCCTTCACCCTCCAGCCCCCCGAGCCCGGCCGCCTCGTCCGGCAGGTCCGCCGTTGCGAGATAGCCGAAGAGATATTCTGTCTTGGCCCCGGGCGTAGGGTAATACTGCCCCACAAGCTGCAGATCCCGCAGGGAAATCCCCGCCTCCTCTTGTGCCTCGCGCAGCACGGCCTCTTCCGGGCTCTCGCCGCCATCGATGCGGCCCGCGATAGCCTCCAGCAGCCAGGGCTGGGCGTCGCCGCGCGCATAGGGACCGGCGCGGAACTGCTCGACCAGCAGGACCCGGTCGCGGACCGGGTCATAGGGCAACACGGTGATCGCGTCGCCGGAGACAAAGGCCGCGCGGTTCAGCTCCGCGCCATGCCCGCCGGCAAACCGATCATGGGTCAGCTCGTATTCCTCGACCGAGAAGAAGGCCGAATAGACCAGCGAGCGGCGCCTGAGGCGAATATCCTCCTCCCGCGCGTTCCGGCGCAGCGTGGTCGGCGCGGTCTGGCGCGCATTCAGCCGCGCCTGCGCCCGTGCCCGCAGCGGCCCGAAGCGCCGCGCCACCGCTTTCGAGCTGCGCCGGTCCATATCCGTCATGATTTCTTCGGCGGCCAGGCAGCTCAGCGGCCCCCATCGCTCCGCCCAGTCCGCCAGGTCCCAGGGCGCGCCGGGCCGCAGGCCGGCCTGCGGCGGCACATACATGCAGGCCCTGCGCAATTGCCCCTCGTCAAGCACCTGAACCGTCTCCAGCCGGTAGCCGAAAGCACCCTCGTAGTAATCCATCCGTGCCAGCGCCGCCGCGGACGGGTCGGCCAGCAGAAGCCCTTCGGCACAGCCGCCTTCCCGCGCAAGGATGAGCGGGAAGCTCTCGCCCTGCGCCCAGTGGACTGCATGATCCATCAGCCGCGCCGGGCGGGTCCCCGCCTCTTCACCAATGACAATTGCGCGCAACATGTCATGGCACAGGGTGCCGTAGAGAAAGATCGGTTCCAAGCCTGTACGCCCCCGAGATTGCGCCGAGGCCCTAGGCCCAGCGATCCGCCGCCCATTCCGCCATGAAAGCCGCGAGGATTCCTCCGGCCACAAGGACTATCGGCACTTCCGGTCCGCTTAGCATCAGCAGGAAATACTCCGCAATGAGATCCATCATCGCGGTCAGCGCCTCGGTCGGGCCCTCGTAATGCAGCGACGTCGAGCGCTCCAGCATCTCGACCCCGGCCCAGAGCAGCAACACGTAGAAGAGAATGACTGCGACGGTCCGGAGCGCCGAGCCGATCGCCACATAGCGGCCCTGCCCGGCCAGCCGCCCCATCACCGACCAGCCGACAAGCGCGCCGATCACGGTGTTGACCGGCGACAGCATGCCTGTCTGCGTGCCCTCGGGCAGCAGCGGCTTGTAGATTTCGGAGGCGAAAAAGGCCACCAGGGCAAAGCCGAAGGCGGCGAAAAGCTTGGCGGCGGTGGGCATTCCGATGTCTCTCTCGTTGCGCATTCTGCGATCTGGCCAGTCCGGTCGGGTCGACCGTGACCAGCTTTACATCACAGATTCCGGACGAAAATGTGGCAGCCGCGCGCGGGCGGACAGGTTGACGCCGCGATCATCCCGTCCGGCAAGAAAACAGGCCGGCATGAAGGATCACGCATCACTTCAAGAGAAATTCGCAAGACGCTGTTTTAAAATAACGTTTATCCCCACAAACCGAAAGCCTCACCCGCCTTGGCCCGGCTGTTGCCCGGCTGCCGGAGGATCACGCTTCCACTTCACCACGGTTCCGAAACGCCTGCCATCCGGCGAGCGCGACAGCCCGACCTTCCGCAAGCCCGACCACCGGCGCGGGCACGGCATCCTGCGGCGAGAGCTTCCAGGCGCGCGGCGCCGCCTCGTGGAACTCGAGCGCCGTCGGCTCCGGGACAAGCGTGCCTTCGGCCAGCCACCGTCGCCTGTAGGCGCCATCGGGGTCGAATTTCTTTGCCTGGGTGTCGGGGTTGAAAACCCGGAAGAATGGCGACGCATCCGGCCCGCAGCCGGCAACCCATTGCCAGCCGAGCGCGTTATTGGCCGCGTCCCAGTCGACAAGGTGCTGCGCGAACCAGCGCAGCCCGATCCGCCAATCCGCCATGAGGTGCTTGCACAGATAGCTGGCCACGACCATCCGGGCGCGGTTCTGCATCACCCCCGTCACCATCATCTCGCGCATCGCCGCATCGACCAGCTCGATCCCCGTGCGACCCCGCTTCCAGGCGCGGATCTCGGGGCGGTCCTCATCGGCGCGCCAGGGAAACGCTTCCCATTCCGCCCGCCAGCACCGCCGGTCCAGTTCGGGCGCGTGCCAGAGCAGATGCGCGGCAAACTCGCGCCACATCAGCTGTCGCAGGAAAGGCTCCGCCCCCGGGTTGCCCATGTCCCGGGCGTGTAGGCCCGCATGCCAGCATTGCCGGATGCCGATCTCGCCATTGGCCAGGAAGGCGCTCAGCCCCGAACAGGCATCCGCGGCGAGGCGGTCGCGTCCGGCCTCGTAGCCGGCAAGATCCTCATCCAGGAACGCTGCCAGCCGCGCCTGTGCCGCCGCCTCGCCGACCCCGCAATGGCGCGCCAGCACCGGCCCGCCGCGCCCGATATCCGACCCAAGCCGCCAGTCTTCGAGACGGTCGGACCGCGGGATCTGCGCAGGTGGACGAAGCGTCGTCGGGATTGGCGCCGGCGGCGCGATATCCGCTCCGCGCATCGCGCGCCACATCGCGGTGAAAACGCGAAACTGCCCGCCGGAAGCATTCCGGACCCGCCCCGGATGGAACAACCTGTTGCCGTCGAAACTCCGGGTCTCCGGGAGATGCGCCTCGAGCCCGTCGAGGCCGACAGGCTCGTCCCCCTCGGTCCGGGAGAGGAAGAGCGCCCGCGCCCCGGTCTCCTTGGCAAGCGCGGAGAGGGCCTCGGCGGGCAGGCCGCTGCGCAGGATCAGCGGCATGCCCCGCGCCGCCAGGGTCTGTGCGAAGCTCTCCAGCGCCTTCTCCAACCGCCAGCGCGGTGCGGCGCCAAGCCGGTCGACGGCGGCATCGCGCAGGAAGACGGGCAGGATGGGGGCGCCGGTCCGGGCCGCCGCGCTCAGCGCTGGCTGGTCGGCCAGCCGAAGGTCGCCGCGGCGCAGCCACAGCAGGATGGGATGTTCATTGCTCATGGCCGCTCAGCTAGCATCCGTCGCGCGCGCGTCAAATGCCCGGGCGTGCCCCGTCAGCATCAGATGTTGGAGCCGATATCGAGGCTGCCGACATTGCCGAAGAGCTGTTGCAGGAAGTTCAGGCCCTCGACATTGGAGGCGGTCACGCGGCGCGACAGCGCGACGACATTGCCGTCCTGCAATCCGAACCGTTCGATATTCGTGACCACGCCGTTGGAATTGAAGCTGATTGCGACAACCTCGCGCTCGATCACTTCCGGAGCATGCCAGACATAGCTGCGAATTCGCTGGGAGACATAGTAATAGCCGGAATCGCGCAGCACGCCCGAGGAGGACGGCGCACCGACCGCATCGGCCACCGTGTCCCGGGTATCGACGCCGACGACGATTTCGGCCAGCTCCGCATCCGTGGGCGTGTAACCGTGATGGTCATAAAGCGGCGTGCAGGCGCCCGCGAGCGCGAGTCCCGCGCCGAGGCAACCCCCGCGCACCGACCGGCCCAGATATCCGTGCCAAACCCTGCCCATAACTGCCCTCACGCCTCTTGCTCGTCTGATTGTCTTCCGGCTTATATCAATGGCATTCTTTTCTTCAAGAAAGGAAGACCCGCCATGAATGCGACCGATTCGAACCGGAGGCTGGTGCTTGCGCGCCTCGCCAAGACCGAACCGACGCCCTTTCGGGTGGCGCCGGAGGCGGTGGATCTTGCCGCACTCCAGCGCGAACTGGACCTGTTGGGCCTGCGCAAGCTGCGCTTCGAGGGCCAGTTGATCCCCGAGGGACGCAATGACTGGCGGCTGGAAGCGATGCTCGGCGCGACGGCCATCCAGCCCTGCGCCATCACGCTTGCCCCGGTGACCACGCGAATCGACACCCCGGTGCTGCGCCGCTACAGCGCCGATTTCGTTGCGCCGGGCGACGCGGAGGCGGAGATGCCGGAGGATGATTCCCTCGAACCACTGCCCGAGTCGGTGGACCTGGTGGAGCTCCTGACCGAGGCGCTGGCGCTCGCCCTGCCCGATTTCCCGCGCGCCGCGGGGGCCGAACTGGGAGAGGCGGTCTTCACCGAGCCCGGCGCCAAGCCGCTGACCGAGGAGGGCGCAAAGCCCTTCGCAGGGCTGGCGGCGCTCAAGGAGACGCTGGACAAGGAATAGAATCGTAGGGCGAGGCCGGGGCAGTGTCCGTCGTCATATAAAATGGAACATCAACGCGGCTTGAGCATTGGAGGCTCTGGCTCGTTTGCGTGACTGATTATGCGGCTGTTTTTTGATGTTGCAAGCGGCGGTGTCGGATTGTCCGTTTCCTGATCTTCTCCCTTTCTCTGACGATTGCCTTGTCGC
>CANMIP010000009.1 GCA_947497945.1 uncultured Tropicimonas sp.
AGCCAGAGCCAGTCGCCGTAGAGACCGATCAGGATTCCCCGCATGCGGGAAGATATTTCATCTCGGCGTTCCTCGAGGATGGTCTCGAAGGAGTTCTTCAACGCTCGGAGCCCCTTGCGGACCGTGATCCCCTGCTCGATCAGGAAGGCCCGGATCTGGTTTATCGTAGCGGTCCGTCGCGAGACGAGTCGCGCCCGGACCCGGTGTAGCGCCTGCAGATCAAGCTGGTCCTGTGTCTTCTCCGTCACCGTCCGCAAATTGGGTCGAAGCGCTGCCTCCGCAATTGCCTCGGCATCGTTGTAATCGTTCTTTTGCCCCTTGTTGAACGGCTTCACATAGAACGCCGGAATGATCCGTGGCTCGAAATCCATCCCGCGCAACGTCCGGCTGACGAAATGGGCACTGAGGCAGGCTTCCATGCCCACAACGCAGCTCGGAAGCTTCTCGAACGTGGATTGGAGCGCAAGGCGCTTGATCTTCCGTCGCAAAACAAGCCTGCCATCGCCATCAAACCCGACGAGATGAAAGACGTCCTTGCCAATGTCGATGCCAACGACGGCAACCGCGGCAAGGTCTTCGTTGAAACTGGATGTCATGATCGCTTCTCCTTCGATGCGGCTCAGCCTTGGAGGCTATCACCGCCGGTGAAGCAGTCGGCACATTCCATTACCGGACGTTTGCCGCAGTAGAGCCGAACAGCCGCTTCCAGGTTGTCTGGTAAAGTTACCTGTCACTCTACCAGGGGCGGAAGCACGTCCTTGGGGATTGGGCATTCATAAGGCATGTCCGCAAGATGCTCTTGGTGGGTTGTCTGGGCGGCGCGGACCAGGTCCGGATCCTCGATCAGGCGTCTTGCGGTTGCGGCCATTATTTTTGCTGCGTGGATCATGCCCTTATGCGCTGCTGGCGCCTTGCCCTGGGCGACCGTCTGCCACGTGTGGAAAGGTGTCCCGATGGCGCAGGTGGCGACGCGTGCCTGAACCGTCGGCACGGCCCAACTCACGTCGCCAACATCGGTTGACCCTTCTCCCCCTTCACGGTGCCGTTCAAGGGGAGCAACAAAGTCGCAGAGCGCAAGACCGGCGTCAGGCTTGCGACCAATGCGGCGGAAAGTGGCGCGGATTTCGTCGTCGGTAAATGTACTTTGCATTTCGCGAGCGAAGGCGATGTCTTCATCGTCAAATGGCACAGGCCCCAGACGGTCGAGTTCGGTTTGCATGGCCCGCTCCAGCGCCAGGTTGCCAAGAAGATTGGACACACCGGAAAAGACACGGGTTTCGACGCGGGTCTCGGTCATCAGAGCCGCGCCGTCGGCGATCTTGCGGACCCGGGCGATCAGGTCCTTCAGTTCGCGCAAGTTACGCGCTCGGACCAGTTGCCGAACTGTTGCCCTCGATTGCACCACATTCGGAGCGATGCCTCCCGCATCGATATAGGCATAGTGGACACGGGCGT
This sequence comes from uncultured Tropicimonas sp., assembly GCA_947497945.1. GTDB lineage: Bacteria > Pseudomonadota > Alphaproteobacteria > Rhodobacterales > Rhodobacteraceae > Tropicimonas. Next base: position 1,456 of record CANMIP010000009.1, read on the forward strand.
CGTCTGGCATGTGCTCGCGCAGATAGTTGACGCCGACATTCATAAGCTCCACCGCATCCAGCGCGCTGCGCCCGAGCTCGGGCGAACCGGCCGCGTGGGCGGCTTTGCCGTGGAAGGTGAAGTCGATGCGGGTATTTGCGAGGGAGTGTGCCTCGTTGACCGCCGTGAAGGTGGCCGGGTGCCAGGATATGGCCGCATCGACATCGTCGAACAGCCCCTCGCGTACGAGATACGTCTTGGCCGCGCCGCCTTCTTCGGCAGGACACCCGTAGTAGCGGACCCGCGCCTCGATACCGTTTTCGGACAGCCAATCCTTCACCGCCGTCGCCGCGAGCAGGGCAGCCGCCCCGAGCAGGTTATGGCCGCAGCCATGGCCATTGCCGCCGTCTTCGAGCGGTTGGTGCCCTGCAATGCCAGGGGCCTGACTGAGATAGGGCAACGCATCGAACTCGCCGAGGATCGCAATGACAGGGCCCTTTTCCCCGGCCTCGCCGACAATGGCTGTCGGAATGCCGGCCGCGTTCTCGGTGATCCGGAAGCCCTGTGCTTCGAGCATGCGCTTGTGCTCAGCCACGGATTTGAACTCGCCGTAAAGCGTCTCCGGCGTGTCAAAGACATTGTCCGAAAGCTCGATGAACGCGTTGCGATGGCGTTCGACATGATCCCAGATCGGGTTGGTGTTCTGCATGTCTTGGTCTCCAGTGATTATCCGGCGGCGGCGCTGCCCGAATAGGCAGGGTCGGCGGCGGCGAATGTGCTTCCATCGCGTTTGCGACCGGCAGCCTGAACGATGCCGAGATGGTCAACAGGGCCGCGTCCGGTGAACTCCGTCCGGGCCCCGGCTGCGGCCAGACGATCCTCGAGCCCGGCAGGGACATCGATATGCAGGCGCGCGGTCACGCCAACCCAGTTGCTGCGCGGCGCGGCGAGCGCCGCAGCGAGCGTTTCGCCGGCCAGGAGGTTGCGGATCACGGCGGCCACAGCACCCGGGATCCGTTCGCTACCCGCACCGCCGAGTGCGTAGTGGGACTCGGGAAGGTCGAGCAGGCAGGGGCATTGCTCGGTCACATCCCGCGCGCCCGGGGTCGGATCCTCAGCCATGCGATAGGAATGGGCCAAGAGGATGCCCGTCTCCGGGTCCGCGACCCGGGCGCCGAAATGCGGACCAATGGATTGAGTGAGGGCGACCCGCATACCCTGCCGGTCGATGACTGAAAGGTGGGTCGTGTCGCGCTCTTCGGTGGCTTCGGGCAGACTGGCGCGTTCCACCGCATCGGCCAGCACGCGCGGTGCCGACCAGTTCCGAGGAAGCGGATCGCCGAAGCGCGCGCTCAGAACGGTCCAGGGGAGCGGGTTTTCCTTCGGCTTGAGTGAGCGGAGTTCCTGGGGCCGTTCCTCGAAGGCGCGCAGGATGGCCTGCAGATGGGCGATCTCCCCTTCCAATGCCGATCTCGGTGCCGCCGAGTTCACCAGGCCGACGATACGCAGCAGCGTATGGCCCCATCCCTGCCGGCCAATACTTGTCAGTCGCCAGCCGGGACCCTCCAGTGAGACCGTCTCGCCCCTCAGGGGCTCGGCGGCGCGGAGATCCGCGACGGTCCAGAACGCGCCTTTCTCTGCGAGCCGTGCGCAGAAGGGCGTGGCGAAGCTCGGATCGGTAAACGGGTCCCGCCCCGTTTCGATCAACCTGTCGAAGAAAGCCGCAAGGCCGGGGTTGCTGAACAGGGCACCGCTTGCTGGTGCTGAGCCTTCGGGCAGGTAATGGCGACGGGCATCGGGGTCGCAGAGCAGTGGCGCGCGCCAGGCCCAGATGCGGGCGAGTTCGGCCGGCACCTCGAACCCGTCCAGGGCAAGCCTCCTTGCCGGTGCAGCGACTTCCGCCAGCGGTAACCGGCCCGTCTCGGCATGCAGCCTGAGAACGGCGCGGACAATCCCCGGAAGTGGCAAGGCCCGGTCCTCGGCAAGGGTCGACGCATCTTCGGGAAACAGGCTCGGTGCAACGGTCGCGCCGTCGATGGCCTGCGGCGTGCCGCCGGCCGGCGCCCAGAGAATATGCCCGCGCCCGGCCGGCGAGGCATTGGGCGGATCGGCAACCATGGTCGCGAATGCCGCGGCCGCCGCCGCATCGCCCGCGGTGCCGCCGCGTTCGAGCATCTCGTATCCCGCCCGCGTTGCATGGGGCGAGCCACTGGCAATCGCTCCGACCGAACCGGCGCCCTCGGCGCTTTTGCCCCGGATCCATTCGAGATGCGCGGCGGCAGGAGCGCCCGCAGACAGCCATTTCTGCCGCCCGTCCAATCGCGCGGCCGCTTCATCCGACAACAGGTCCTGTGCGCTCATGGCTGCTCTCCATGTTCGAGGATGCAGGCGGTCCGACGCCCGTCCCGCCCCGCGCGCAGTTCCGGCATTGCACCCTTGCAAGCCTGCGTTGCCCGAGCACAGCGCGGATGGAAGGCACAGCCCGGCGGCGGATCGAGCGGCGAGGGGATCTCGCCTTCGATGGGCGTGAAATCCTGCCCGCGCCGGTCAATCCGCGGCGCCTCGGCCAGAAGCGCGCGCGTATAGGGATGGCGCGGATTCTCGAAGACCTCGTCGGCGGTGCCGATCTCCACCAGCCGCCCGAGATACATGATCGCGACCCGATCCGCGATATGTTCAACCGCGCCCAGATCGTGGCTGATGAAGAGATAGGCGAAGCCGAATTCGGCACGCAGATCCTCGAACAGGTTCAGAACCTGCGCCTGGATCGACACGTCGAGCGCCGAGATCGCCTCGTCGCAGACGATCAGCTTCGGCCGCAGGGCCAATGCGCGGGCAATACCGATCCGCTGGCGCTGACCGCCGGAGAACTGGTGCGGATAGCGGCTCATGATATCGGCCCCAAGCCCGACCTTGCCCAGCAACTCGGCAACGTAGTCGCGCCTTTCGGTGCGCTTGATGAGCCCGTGCACAACGGGCGCTTCGCCGATGATCTGCTCGACGCGCATCCGGGGATTGAGCGAGGCAAACGGGTCCTGGAAGATCATCTGAACCTCCAGTTCCCATTGCCGCCGTTGCTCCGGGGTCATTTCCTCCAGGGTCGCGCCACGCCATGCCAGCGTTCCGCCGCTCGGCGTCTCCACCCCGACGACCATCCGCCCAAGCGTGGATTTCCCGCACCCCGACTCGCCCACGAGCCCCACGACCTCGCCTTCGGCGACGTCGAAACTCACCTCGTTCACGGCCCGGACACGAAGCTCGCGGTACTTCGCCCCGGCGAGATTGGCCATACGCTCGGCCAGATCCGGGGTGCTTACATAGGTCTGGCTCAACGCGCGCAGTGAAAGCAGGGCGGTCATTGGGCCATCTCCAGCGGGTGGAAGCAGCGCAGGCTGCGCGCTTCGGAAATATCCTCGGCTTCTGGACGGGCGTTGTGACAGGTCTCGCTCGCGCGCGGGCAACGCGGCGCAAATGCGCATCCCCTGGGAAGCGAAATGAGGCTTGGCGTCATGCCCTTGATCGGCACAAGCCGTTCGCCGCGCGGCACCGAGGAGGGGATCGAGGAGATCAACCCCTGCGTATAGGGATGCGCCGGCCGGTCGAGCAGGTCATCCACCGGTCCCGTCTCGACGATCCGGCCCGCATACATCACCGCCACCCGATGCGCGAGGCCAGCAACGACGGTCAGGTCATGGGTGATCCAGATCAGCGCCGTCTTCCGGGCGGCGAGAAGCCTCTGCATCTCGGACAGGATCTGCGACTGGATCGTCACGTCGAGCGCGGTTGTGGGCTCGTCGGCTATGATCAGGTCCGGCTCCAGCATCAGCGCGATGGCGATCACCACCCGCTGCCGCATCCCGCCCGACATCTCGTGCGGATAGGTCCGGAGCCGCTCTACCGGAGACGGGATGCCGACCAGCCCGAGCGCCTCGGCCGCCATGTCCCGCGCTCGCGCTGGCGAAACATCGCGATGGGCGCGGATCGTCTCGACCATCTGCGTGTCGATACGCAGAACCGGGTTCAGCGTCATCATCGGATCCTGGAAGATCATCGCGATCCGGTCGCCCCGCAGCTTCTGCATGGCGGCTTCCGGCAACGTCCGCAGATCCTGCCCATTCAGAAGCACTTCGCCCCCGGCGATCCGCCCGGGCTTGTCGATCAGCCCGAGAATGGAAAACCCGGTGATCGTCTTGCCGGAGCCGCTTTCACCAACGATCCCGAGCACTTCGCCGGGGCCGACATCGAGCGATACGCCGTCGACGGCGGTCACAGTGCCCGCGCGGGTGTCAAATTCGGTCACGAGATTTCGGACGGAGAGAACGGGCGCAATCATCGCTGCAACCTCGGGTTCAGGATGTCGCGCACATGGTCGGCGACAACATTGATGCAGACCAGCGTCACCAGCAGCGCCACGCCCGGGTAGAAGCTGATCCAGTAGCGGCCCGACAGGAGGTAGTCGAAGCCGTTGGCGATGAGCAGGCCGAGCGAGGGCTGGGTGATGGGCACGCCGACGCCGAGGAAGCTCAACGACGCCTCGATGGAGATCGCATTTGCGACCTGCACGGTTGCGATGACCAGAACCGGCGGCATCACATTCGGCAGGACGTGGCCGAAGAGGATCCGCGAGGGGGGCAGCGCGGCGGCCCGCGCGGCGGTGACGTAATCCTTGCGGATCTCGACAAGGGCGGCGGCGCGCACGGTGCGGGCAAAATAGGCCCACTGCACGAGGATCAGAGCGATGATGACCTTGTCGACCCCCTTGCCAAGAGCGGCCAGCAGCAGGAGCGCGACCAGCAGCGCCGGAAAGCTCAGCTGGATATCGACGGCCCGCATGATGATCGACTCGACCGTCCCGCCCCGCCAGGCGGCCAGAAGGCCGAGCACCATGCCTATGGCCACGGCCGAGCTCACGGCGATGAAGCTGACCATCAGGGAGATCCGTAGCCCGTAGATCATGGCCGAAAGCATGTCGCGGCCTTGTTCGTCCGACCCCAGCCAGTATTTGAAGCCGTTGAAGCCTTCGGAGCCGGGTTCGAGCGAGCCGTCAAAAATGTCGATCTGCGCAAGGTCATAGGGGTTCTGCGGCGCGATCACGCCGGCAAAGATCGCGGCCAGCGCGATCGCCAAAAGGCCCAGCCCGGCAATGACCGCTGTCGGGCTGCGCAGGAAGTCGACGGCGAAGCGGCGCAGCGGGGTGTCAGCAGCGATGCTCATGCCTTCCCCCTTTTCACCCGCACGCGCGGGTCAAGCGCCGAATAGGCGATATCGACAACCAGGTTGATCATCACGAAGAGGAAGACGGTCAGCATGAGATAGGCCACCACAACCGGGCGATCCAGCAACCCGATGGAATCGATCAGCAGCTTGCCGATGCCGGGCCAGGCGAAGACCGTTTCCGTCACAACGGCGAAGGCGATGACGTTGCCGGTTTCGAGCCCGAGCACGGTGACGACGGGGATAAGGATATTCTTGAGAACATGGACGCCCACAACCCGGCGGGGCGAGAGGCCGCGTGCACGAGCGTATTTTACATAGTCTTGATGCACGATCTCGGCTGTGCCGGCGCGGGTCAGGCGGATTACGAGCGACATCTTGTAGATCGCCACGTTGACCGCGGGCAGGATGAGATGGCTGAGCCCGTCCCATGTCAGGAAGCTGACCGGAATGCCGAGGACATCCACCGTCTCGCCGCGCCCCCCTGCGGGCAGCCAGCCCAGGAAAACGGCGAAGAGCATGATCAGCATCAGGCCTTGCCAGAAATTCGGGGTCGAGAAGCCGACGACCGAACCAGCCATGATGAACCGGCTATAGGGAGCGTCGGGCTTGAGCCCGGCGATCATGCCGAGCGGGATACCCAAGATCACGGCGATCAGGATCCCCATGAAGGCCAGTTCCAAGGTCGCCGGCAGGCGCGACAGGATCAGCTCCAGTGCCGGGCGGTTATGGACGAAAGAGGTGCCGAGATCCCCCTGTGTCAGGCCGGCCAGGAAGTAGCCGAACTGGATGTGGATAGGCTTGTCGAGCCCGAGCCGGCGGATCGTCTCCTCCTGCTCGGCCAGGTCGGCCTCGGGGTTGATCAGCAGATCGACCGGGTTGCCGACAGCATAGAGGCCGAAGAAGACGATGGTCGCCATTACGGCCATCACCAGCAGGGCCTGGCCGAAGCGGCGGATGAGATAGGCTATCATGGATGTTCCGGAAAATGGCTGGCGCCTAACGTGGCGCCAGCCTGGTTTCGGGTCAGTTCGCGGGACGCACAGTGGTCAGGACCGTGTGCTGGTCCGCCCGAGGAGTCATGGTCAGCCCGGCCTTCAGCGCCCAGGGCGTCACCTCGAAATGCAGCGGCAGGATCGCGACATCGTCCACGACCATGTTGTTTGCCTTCTGAAGCAGCGCGAGATGCGCTTCCGGCTCGACCGTGGCCAAGGCTTCTTCGATCACCGCGTCAAGCTCGGCGTTCGAGTATCGGCCACGGTTGGTGCCGCCGAGGCCCTTTTCCTTGTTCTGTGAAGCGACAAGCGCCCGCAACGGCGAGGCCATGCCGGCGCCAGAGGATCCCCAGCCGGCAAGGTAGAGCGAGAACTCGTAATTGTTGCGCCGCTTGAAGAAGACACTGGCGGTCACCGCGTCGACATCGGTCTTGATCCCGGCCCGGGTCAGCATCTGCGCAACCGCCTGTGCGATCTTGCTGTCGTTGATATAGCGGTCGTTCGGCGAGCCGATCGTCAGCGTGAAGCCATCGGGATAGCCAGCCTCGGTCAGGAGCCGCTTGGCCTCCTCGACATTCGGTTCTTCCAGCGCAATGGCAGGATCGACACCGAGCATGAAATCGGGCACCAGCTGGCGTGCCGGAACCGCCAGGCCGCCCATGATGCGGTCGACGATCAGCGGCCGGTCGATGGCCAGCGAGATCGCCTTGCGCACCCGCACATCCTTCAACGGGTTCTTGCCATCCGTCCCTTCGATCATCGGCGAGGGCTCGCCCTCATGGTCGAAATGGAGGTAGATCACCCGGCTGGAGGCACCCTGAACGATGTTTACGTTGGGATCGGATTGCAGCCGTTCGAGATCCTGCACCGGCGGCTTCTCGATCACGTCAACATCGCCTGCCAGCAGCGCGGCGACACGCGCCCCTTCGTTGGTGATCGGGCGAATTGTGATCTCTTCCCAATGCGGAGCGTCGCCCCAATAGCCGTCATTGCGCGCCATCACGACACGTTCCCCCGGCACGAACTCAACGAATTTGAATGGTCCGGTACCGATTGTCGCAGTGCCGTCATTATAGGCACTGGAATCGAGATAGCTGTCGATTCCGGCACAACCATCCTTGGAATAGGTCACCGGGCCGTCATGCCCGTTCGCCGAGGCCGAAATCACGCCGAAGCTCGCAAAGTCGGTCAGCAGCAGCGGATAGGGCGCGGGCGTGGTGACCTGCACCGTCATATCGTCAGGCGCCTCGATCGTGTCGGCGCGCTTGATGAAGCCGGTCATGGAAGACGGGCTGTTGGGAACATTGGGAATCCGGCAGGCGGTGTAGAGGAAATCCCGAGCGGTGAAATCGCCGCCATCATGGAACTTCACGCCTTCGCGCAGCTTGAACGTCCAGGTCAGGCCATCCTCGGATGTCTCCCAGCTTTCGGCCAGCATAGGCACGATGCCGAGGTTCTCGTCTTCGCCGACAAGCGCCTCGAACATGTGCTTTCGGGTTGCGTTATTGGGGCCGAGATTGTGGTAGAGCGGATCAACCGAGCTTGGCTCGGAGGCGAATCCGGCGATCAAAGATTGTGCCAGCGCGGGCTGCGATACAGTGCCGAGCAAAAGGCCAACAGCAGCGATTGTCAGTTTTTTCATATGTCATCTCCCGTGGACTGCCAGAAGCAGAGGGGAGAGACAGGCGTCCTGCAATCTTATGAGGATTCTGGAAGTGGGTATTCCGCGGCGGAATGGGGTGCGTCGATGATCTCTACCGGCAAGCCCAGTTCGTCGAATCTTTCTCTCACGTCCGCCTTGAGGCAATCGACGAAGAGCCTCACCCCTTCGCTGCGCTCTCTTCCGGCAGGTTCGACGAGCGCGATAGTGTGATGGATGCGCGGTTCAAACGGTTTGATCGCTAATCCTGGCATGGCCGAGTACCCCGCCATCAATCCGTTCACCACCGCGATGCCAAGCCCTTCGGCAGCGCAACGACAGGCGGTGGCAACATTCGACGTCTCGACGCGAATATCGGGTTCCCGACCAGATCGCAGGAAAGCGTCTTCGATCAGTTGGCGGGTCGGCTGGCGATTCAGAAGAAAGATCATCTTTTCGCCGGCAAGGTCCTCAGGCGCGATCGTCTCCTTGTCTGCGAGGCGATGGTCGGCGCGCATCGCCACGCAACTCGTACTGCGAAAGAGTGGCGTTACGTGCAGTGTTGGATGCGATACCGGCAGAGCAACGACCGCGAACTCGACCTCGCTGCGGACCATGGCGTCCACCGCAGCTTCGGTCGTGCGAACATCGAAACCGAAACGAACGTCCGGTCGTATCGCTGAAAATGCCTTCAGGACAGACGGGACAAGTCCGTAAGAGAGGCTGGGCACCGTCACGAAGGTCAACTCGCGATGGGCGACACCCGCGCGGGTCGACATGGACTCGAGTGCGGAAACCGACTCCAGGATCCCGCGCGCCTGCGATAGCACCGCATTCGCCTGCCGCGTTGCGGTCAGCCGTCCGTTGCTGCGACTGAACAAACCGAAACCGAGGTCCGCCTCGAAACGGGCGAGAATTCTGCTGACCGCAGACTGGGTTATGCCGAGTTCGCGCGCTGCAGCCGAGGCGGAACCCGAACGCATGATCGCTTCAAAGACTTCCAGTTGACGAAGATCCAAGAATGCGCACCCGCATTTACGTGATTGACCAAGAGCAAGTATTGGCGAAAGCACGTCTCCTGGCAATTCCATAAACCTTTCGAGCCGACGGATGGGCGACTGTCTCGTAGCGCCGGGGCTAACTTGAATGACCTCAATACTCCTTCGCCCAGGGCTCACTTGAACAAGAAGCCCGGGAAATGCGCCACCGGGTTTTAAATGGTCGGACAGAATACCGGCCGTTCGATGACGTCGCCTCGAATGTCGCTTGTGGGCCGTTCACGCTCGTTCGGTACCGCCTGTTGAATGTCGGCTGTACCCCTTCGTTGGATGCCGCGAATGGTCTCGGGGGAAACTGATCGCAGAAGATGAAAAAGCCGCCCCGCACACCGGGGCGACTATCTGCTATTCACCGAACCAGATGCACCGGGCATAAGCCAGGAGTGCTTCATCCTCCTCTGGCCTCGTCTCTAAGGCCGTCCAGGGCAGGAACCAATCCTGAACTTCAGCACGGCTGTCTCGGGCTCGTGGAACGCGTCCAGACGGCCGATTATGCGAACCGCTGGACCGCCGGTGGCGAGCAGCAACCGGTACTCACAGGGCCCGCCATGGGCCTCTCCTGGACCGTGCCATGGTTCCCTGACCTCGACACTGAGCGTTTCTTCGAGGATGCGCTCGCGGGCCTCTCCGCTGTCGTCGGTTTCGAGAGGTGCCACGAGTTCGTGGATTGCAGCCAGGGCTGGAGGTGATTGTCGCCGGCATGATAGCAGAGTTTCTTCGCCGGGCGGCGAGCCGCAACCCTGAGGACACTCTCAAGGAACTGCACCCGGGCACACCGGGGCGGCTGGTCCGCAAGGCAGCTTCCGGCTTCGCCAAGTCGGCGTCCGAGGCTGGCTCCACGACCGTGGCCGGCTGGGCCGCAGAACTGGTCACGTCCCGGACGGAAGCCTTCTGAAAGGAACTGGAACACGCCAGTGTCCTCGCGGCGCTGCGCCCCTACGTACACTCGCTGGAGTTTGGGTCCGACAGCTCGGTCACGGTTCCCTACCGGAACTCTGACACGAAGATCGCCCCGGCATGGTTGCAGGAAAACGCCACGATCCCGACCGCGTCCGGAAACGTGTCCAGCTTCACCATGAACCGCTACAAGGTCGGGGTCATCTCCACGTTCTCGAACGAACTGGCAAAGGTCTCCACGCCCGCGATCTCCGACGTTTTTCGCGACATGGTTCTCACCGACACGGCGGAAGGTCTCGACGGCTATCTGCTCGACAACGTGGCCCTCGTACCGGGTATTCGCCCCAGCGGCCTTCTCGTCGGGGTTAACTCGTAGGTCTCCGCCGGTATTGGACTGGACAAGTTCCTCATCGACATGCCCTTCTTCCTCACCCAGTTCCAAGCCAACAAGGCTCGTCGGCCTGTCCTAATCATGTCGGATCTGACGCTCATGACCATCGCCATGCTGCGGGACGGTGCCGGGGGCTTCCCCATGGCCGGGGCGGTCGCCGCGAAGACCCTCTTCGGTATGCCTGTCATCACCTCCGGAAACGTCTCCAACACCGAAATCCTGGGTGTTGACGCAGACCGGATCTGGCTGGCGGACAACCTGCCCGAATTCGACAGCTCTTCCGAGGTCACGCTCGTCATGGCAGATGCCGAGGCTCCGGCACCCACCATGGGCGACGGCGCAGGCAACGTTGGTGTGTCGGACAGCATCAAGGTTTCGGACGCCGCAGGCACGACACCGCCCGCAGAAGTACACAGCGTTTTCCAGTCGGACGGCACCGCAATTCGCATGGTGCAACCGATCTCGTGGAACAATTTTGGTACCACCCAGCAACTGACCAGCGTGGGGTATGTTTGATGCAAGATCCAATGGTTCTTCGGTCTCTCGAAAGACAGCGAGAATTCTGCATGCAGCAGAAGTCCATGACCATGCTGGCCAAGGGAGACTTTGGCCACTGGGACGAAAAGCAGTGGGAATTGTGGCGGCTCCAAGTCCGCGCAGAAGTAGCCGTCGGCGGGAGGCAGGGATCTCCTTCTCCCTCGCCTCGCAAAGCGGTCGCACGTCAGGCCGGGAGGGAGGCTTCTCACCCTTCTGCCTCTTCCATCCCTTCCCGGCCTGACAAATTCAAAGCGTGGGACCCAGAGATCGAACGCGAGCTTCTCGCAGGAGGCATGTCTCGCGCCGAGGTTCTGGCCCACCGCAAAGAGATCGCTGGATACTAGCATGGGCATCCCTCACCGCATCCAGTCATACGACAAGCTCGGCAGGCCGGCGCGGAGGCTCCTCGTCGGGGCCATCGAAGATGTTCGGGAAGATCCCCGGAGGCCGGGGTTCCTCAATGTTGTCAACCGGCCCCGGTGCTGGGTCCGGGCCGACGACTGGTCCGAACTACAAGACTGGTTGGGTCCATCACTGGTCGACCGGATCTGGCTGGACGAACTCCGCCAAGACGTGGCCGTGAGCCGCAAGGAAAGGATGTAATAAGATGCCCGACAAGAACCCGTACAGCAATCACGCGGACGAAGCAGACAGCATGGCGGTTCCAGACTGGAACAGGGTGGCCACGCCGGACGTTCCGACGATCCAAGAGCCATTGTGGGCGCCATTGGTTCAAGCCCAAAGGCGAGCGGTTCCAGCTACGTCTCTGGGGATCTGGCTGAATGGTTGAAGGACAAGGGCATGAAGCAATCCCGAGGAGCGCCCTATCATCCCCAGACACAGGGAAAGATCGAGCGCTGGCACCAGACCCTGAAGAACCGGATCCTCTTGGAAAACTACTTCCTGCCAGGGGACCTCGAAACACAGGTCGAAGCCTTCGTCGATCACTACAACCATCAGCGGTTCCACGAGAGCCTGAACAACGTCACGTCCGCCGACGTCTACTTCGGACGTGATAAAGCCATTCTGGAACAGAGGGAAAGGATCAAGCTAAAGACGCTCGAAGCGCGCCGCTTGCAACACCGCCAGCGCGCTGCATAATCCAACCAACCTGATGAGCCAAATACTCGCGCACATCAGCCCGGCCTTGGTGCCAAAAACCCTGACGACGGACAGGAGGTTTACGACGGCGGCAGCACGAGCCGGAGCACCTTGCCGACCGGGGTGAGAAAAAGGTCCGGGTTTCCACAAACCCTGAACGTGTGTTGCGAGGAAATCTGAACAGTGCCCGTCGCGTAGATGGCCAGACCTCTCGAGAGGTTCCCGCTGGACGTGGAGGAGGCGATGTCCACATCGTCGTCGACGATGAGCGTCAGGTTCGAGATGACGAACTCGGCCGGAACCTTGACCTTCGAAATCGACATGACGATGGTGCGTTCATCCGCATTGCAGGATTGACTTGGATCGGCAACCGTCACCGACGAGCCGGCGGTCACAGATGCCGTCGTCTGGTCGCGAGTGGTCACGATCACCGAGCCGACCGCACGGGAACCATCCATGAAGTTCAGGCCACAGTTGGTGATTAGGCCGACATTCGACATCTGTCCGGTTGTGCCGCTGAAGTTGAGCCATGTCTTGACGCCATTGCCCCCCGACGAGCAGGTGATCTTGTAGACGAGGCCGGACGGAAACTGCGAAATCTCGTGGAACTGGGTTTGCGACAGGGTTATCACATCGCCCTTCGAGGGGACCGCGTCCTCCGCGATGATGCCCTTTTCCTTCAACTCGGTCAGGTCTCCCACGGACACGCCTTCAAACAGCGTCTGCTTGACCGGCGACGCGGACATGTTGGCCGTTTCCAGGGCCGCGTAGGTATCCAGGATCATCTCATTGAGGTCGGGGAGCACCATGTGGCTTTCGACGGCGACAATGCCGGGGTTCGCGGAGTCGACGCATTTGTCTTCGCACATGGCAAGATTCGGCATCGACACGAAGCTTCCAGGTTGAAACGTGTTCTGCTGCGGCAACCAGACCTGGCTCTCCGAATGCACACAGAAGCCGCTGCCGACGTCGGTTTGCGACGACATCGTGATCTTGTCTTTCGCGTAGATTCCGTCCTGCGAGTTGCATTCCGCGTTGATATCGAAGACGGCGGCGCTGACGGCGGCCGTATCGAACGAGTCGATGCCGGCAAGCTTGAGCAGGAAGGTCGGAACCGGATTTTTGCGATCCGCGGATTGTTGAAGCTGGACGACGACGCCATTGGGTTCGCCAAGATCATCAAATGTGCGCGTCTCCGGGTCGTAATGCACGAACTCGATATCGGCGCTGGTGGACAGCAGTTGTCCGAATCTGCTGCTCGGCATGTTGTCGTCCACCACCGAAGCAATCTGGCTTCTCACGACGTCTTCCGAATAGCCGTGTGCAATGCCGACCGCGCCCGCATGCGCGCCAATGTCCGCCGCTGCCGTCAGGCGCGACTTGTTCCACCAGCCATAGGTTGCATCCAGCATGACCCCGGACAGGACGGCAAAAGCAACGAATATGTAGAGGGCGAAAGCAGTTGCGCCGCCATACTCGGACTGTCCAAATTGGTTGACCTTCCACGCAAGATTTTTCATCAGAGTGGTTCCATCGCATGGGTGACGGTTACCGAGACGTTCTGTGACGGCAGGAATCCCAAGACTCCGAAGGGGGCCATAGAAGCGAGTGGCATGGTCATGGCGACACTGACCTCCGCATTCGCGAAACCGACGTCAACGGTTGGGACGGTCTCGCCAATCGTAGCCATGGTGGCTGCGTAGGTTTCGGCGGTCAGTTCGTCCATGCCGTAGCGCGAGACGATGCGCGCGGTCTCCCGGGAAACCTGCCACATCTGGCTCTGGCGCATGAAGGCCATCGTGGAATCGGCCGCCAGGAGCAGCAGAAACGCAAACGCTGGAAGCCACAACACGAACTCGATGGATAGCGATCCGCGTTGATCACTCAAAAAATTGGAAACAGGACGAAAACTCATATGGGACTTCATTCGGTTGACCTCCCAGAAAAATTACGCTGGGTAACTCTCTTTACTCTTGTTTTGGCAAAAATGTGGCATTGTTCTGTCATACTTCGGACGACCACCCGCGGTCTCCACACCTTCCAGCCGGTGATCCGGCATAATTCGGGTGCCGGTCTGCCTTGACTACGTTCAACTTGGGTGGATCGTCGGTAACAACGGGACGGTCTTTTTCACCGACGACGCCGGTGCAACCTGGTACGTGCAGGCGTTGTTGCGCAATTCGTCCTGAGGCTGATCTTCCCCTTTCCCCGGTGGGGTCACGCTTCACACACGATGTCAGCCGTTCCGAGGGCTGAGAAGCGGTTCATGAGGGCGATGCGGATGTGGATTTCGGCGGTTTGTCTTTCTGGGTCCCTTGCCATGATGCGTTCACCGAATGCCTTGAGGCATCGCATTCTGGCCTCGACACGGCTTCGGACGTGGTATCCGCTCCGTCGTTTCCAGAGCGACCAGCCGAAGCGTTGTGAGGCTCTTAGTATCTCGTTACGGGCCTTGGCAGCAGGACCGTCCTCCTTCCACAACCGTCCGTTCCGGCGAACCGGTATGATCGAATCGGCGTCTCGGGCAATGATGGCAGAGTGACATCTGCGGGTGTCGTATGCGCCATCGGCGGTCACGGTGCCGATCTGTTCGTCCTCGGGGATCTGTTCCAGCAGGTCTGGCAAGACGGGGCTGTCGCCGTCCCGGCTGGGGGTGAACTCCACCGCTCGGATGTCGGATGTAGTGGTGTCAATGGCCAGATGAACCTTGCGCCATTGACATCTGCGACTGGTGCCGTGCTTACGAACCTGCCACTCGCCGTCGCCCAGGAACTTGATCCCTGTGCTATCCACCAACAGGTTCAACGGCCCGTCAACGCGCTGATAGGGGATCTGGACCTTCAAGGTTCACTGGCGCCGACACAACGTGCTGAAGTCCGGCACCGGCCAATCGAGGTCAGCCATTTCCAGAAGGCTGGCAACCATACCGTTCTCCAGTGGGCTCGAACCATTGGCGCCTCACTGGCTCACTCTGGCGAAGCGGCAGGCCAAACAACACCTTCACACTCAGGCAGAACTGGATCGCATTCGTCGGGAAAACCGTCCCCCGGACGGTTTCCTGATCCTCCTCATTCAGAGAACACTTCGGGGCGACCGCGTTTGCCCGCCTTCTCGGCAAACCAGGCCATGTCTCGGTCGAACCAGACCAGCAGCGAACCCCGCCTTCGAAGCGACGCGTTATAAGTAGACCAGTTCGTCGTTCGATAGCGGGGAGGCGTGGGCTTCGGCATGCCGCCGATCTAACCTACGGGATTCGTGAAGTGAATCCCGGTCGCTCTTTATGCAACAACGCCTATTACTATGACCTTCGACTACGGTCATGTGACAAAAAATCACCGAAATTTCAGCGGCAGCTTCGGAGTTCGCGCCGTAAGAAAAATGGATAACTAATTCGTCATGGCATATCTCCGACTGTCGGTGCACTTGCTTCAATCGTGTCTTTGGTTCCGTTGATCAACCGGATATCCGATCAAAACCGTCATATATCCGCGAAGTCGGAAACCCAACAGTTCATTAGCCGACCGGCGCGGGTCCGCTATCGCCGGGCCAGGTCAGAACTCATTGGAGCGGCGTTGCGTTCTGGACCGTGAAAGGACGCATTAACCGTAACCAATTCAATGGGTCCGGAACCTGGGAAACTACGCGTGAATTGTAATCGAGTATGTGAGTTGCATCCCAATCGGCATCTGTCAGCGCCTCTAATTTACGGGCCTCGCGGGCCATTTCATTGATAGCCTTCCGGGTTTCAACCCATTCGCGGGACCGCATCCCGTGCTTGTAGTTCGGATGCGCTTGCCCCGCCGGTGAGGAGTTGGTCTTGGCGGTCATCGGTTCCCCCAATCGTTCCCCCACAATATAGTCGAACAGATTGGTACGTGAAGGAACGTCGAAGGCAAAAAGCTATATAGGTAGGGTGCGTGAGTGCCTTCTCAGGAATGTCTTGGAACGGTACTTGGCGCCCCCAGCGCGCCACTTCTTACATAGAATGATTTGTAGCCAATTGGTTGCTGCGTTTTTCTGTCTAAGAGGAAAAACCCTTAGGCAATTCAAAAATGGTTTGTGAGGTTTCCTGCGCCAAACCGGCCGGGATCGTAGCGGCGGATTATCCTTGACTGTCGTCGTTTAGGCCCAGCTCCCTCGGTTGGCCGCCACGACCAGAAATGTCGGTGATGCCATCATGCTGCCTGAGTTGCTGAGCCAAGTCCCCGACGATCAGGACATCGGCGCGGTCACCGCTGATGGAGCCTAAGGCACCCGCAAATGCCATGACGCGATTGCCACCCGCAAAGCCCACGCAGTCATTCCGCCACGCAAGAACGCCAAGCCCTGGAAGCCCACGAGCGCCGGAGCCATTGCCCGGAACGAAGTTGTCCATGCATCGCGATACCTGGGCTGCACGCTGTGGCGAAGATGGAGCGGACACCACCGTAGGAGCCGCGTCGAGACAAAGATGCACTGTGTAAAACTCATGGGGCAAAGGCTCAGGGCAAAAGACTTCGACCAGCAAGTCGCGGAAATCCAAATCCGCATCGCCGTCCTCAACCGCGACACCGCTCTCGGCATACCTGCCACAGAGGCCGCAGGACAATTCCGTATTGGGATTGGGGAAGTCCGGCAGTCAGCTGATTTGTGCAACGGAGCCATCGTTTCGGGCCAATCACGCACAGAGTGAACGCAGCTAAAAAAGTGCAACGGAGATTGCGAAAAGCCGGGTTGACGGTAGTTGATGGCTGTAGTCGCAACGGCTAGCGCAGCTGTCGTCAAACAAAAAAGCGGGCCCTGAGGGCCCGCCATCGTTGCGTCGTTGTTGCGTGGCACAAGGGCGTCTGCCCTGGAGCCTCAGGAAGCGCGCTTCTGGCGAAGCCGGAACCCGCCAAGACCCGCAAGTCCGAGGCCAAGCATGGCGAAGCCGGCCGGAAGCGGGACGGCTGCCAGCGAGATCTGGGCATTGTAGGGTCCGCCATGCGCCGCCCACACCGCAGTGGAACCGTAACCGGCGAGGGTCACGGAGTTGTCCGTACCAGCGGTCAATCCGTAGGTCGCGAAATCGGCGGCAGCAATGGTCGCCTTGGCGAGCAGCCGGTACGCACCGGAATATGCACTCGGCCAGACGAGCGCCGCGTCATCAAGGTTCAGGCTGTTCCATGTGGCGGAGCAGGTTCCGGACGCCAGTCCGTGCGGGCCGCTGCAGCCTTCGAGCGCCGTGGCACTTCCGACGTCAAAGGCGGCATTCACGCCGTTGACTTTTACGCCTTCGGTGCCTCCACCGAACGCGGATGCGCCGCTCTCACCAATGGAGTGATAGGTAAGCGCATAAAGTGACAGGGACGTTCCTTCGTCCTTCCAGCCGATCGTTGTTACATGCGCCTGTGCGGAAGCCGCACTTACCATAACGACCGCTCCAGCGAGCGCCGCCTTTATAAATCTCATCATCGCGTGTCTCCAAAACTTCAATTGCGCCAGATCACTTACCGTCCCGTTTGATGTCAAGAATTTAATAATTATTCTAAATACATGTTGCTCAGGTGGGAGGGCGGTTGAATATCATCACTTGACTGCATTTGGGAGGCATGGTCTCGGGCCCAAGAGAGCGCTCCAATCAGACCGCAGGTCTCGTTTGTCTCTGCCCAATGCCCGCAATGCGCTGGTTCGGTCTGGGGGCAACGAAGGCACACTTCTTTCTTGTGGAAACCGTTTATTGGCTTGCGAGCCCGATCACCCGGGGGAGCAAGGAGCGGTTCCTCGGGCCACCCTGATCCGTCTCGACTATGACGGGGAAACGCGATTCTCCTTAGGCCGGAAATCGGGAGATGAGCTCGGTCAGGAACCTTGAAAACGCCCGGATCCAGCGCTGATTGGGGCGATTCAGAAAACGGATTGTTTCCGTTGGTGGCCCTGGGTCCTGTGCGGCGAAGGAGAAATCTGTCTGCCACCGCGCCGCGGCCAGATTGGGGCGGAGGCGCGCTTTGTGCGTCCGGGTGAGCCGAAATGGTCACGCCAGAAGTTGGGGCGCTCCTGATCGCGAAGTGCATGGTGCGCGATGACCATAAACGCTTCGGGAACCGTCGCGCCCGCGCCTTCGGAAAGCTCAGTCATCCGCAGTGTGACACGGGTTGTAGGCGTTGCGGTGAAGCGGAGTGCGGGTTTCGTTGTCTATCCTTCGCGCCGAGGCGTCGACAGAAACGGCGCCCAACCGTAAAGACCAGGAAGATCGAGACCCCATCGGATCGCTTGTTGAAGCATAGGGTCGCTCCCCGGAATGGCCGGGTCGTCGCCAGAGATAAGATCCATTCGTGACTCATTTTTCTATAAATGATCGGATGCGGGCCATCTCGGTGGATGCGTTCGGAATGCGATCTCCCGGTCTCGCTGGAACGAGGGGGCTCCCCTTGCCGGCGCACAGGGCGGCAACTCACATCGACCGAACCGGCAAGCCAGACAATTGGCACAGGCTATGTCGGCGCCTGACCATCACATTCGGGAAGGCCGCAAGATCGGGGCACCAGATCAGCCTTTTCTCGGCGTGGCATCATCCTGCGGGCATGCAACGGTTCCACGACCCGGATGGGCGCGACGAGGACATGCTTGATCCTGCGCAGGGAGTCTGCCGGATTGCGCCGGCACCGTTGCTCCGCCGGGTACGGATAGGAGGCAACGCGCCAGTTTCCTCTTGGGATGGCGCTGCGGCGTCGCTATCGGAAATTTTGACGAACGTGCGGGAACCCGGTGCAATCCGACGCCTGCATTCCTTTCAAACGGCGGGCAAGACGCTTCGGTCGGTCGGCAGACGATCAGACCCATCAAAGGAACCTTCCAGATGGCAACGAAGGCCGAACTCGAAAAGGAACTCGCCGAACTGCGGCGCCAGCTCGACGAGCGTTCCGAACCGGAAGCAGGCGCTTCTGGCACCGGGCCGAACGGGTCATTGCGCAGCGGCGTCTCGCTGCTATCCGAACGCAGACCGGGATGATGGCCTTTGCCGGTCTCGTCGCGGGTATTGGCGCGGTCATGCTGAACATGGCCGCGTTTTTCGGGCTTGCGAGCATCTATGGAAACGCGGTGGCGGCTGTGGTGGTCGCCGTTGGCAATCTCGGGTTTGAGGGGCATGACGACAGGCCATGCCCAGTCGGAAATCCTGCTCTCCAAAGAGCGCTTTGGCGGGCTTGAGCGCAGCGTTTTCAGATCCAGCGGAGAGGGCGTGACAATCGGCCCTGGCGCAGCAGCTCCTGCGTGGTGTCGTCGTGGTGCAAGGCGGGAGCCCGTATCGGCTTGCCATGCCCTTCGACCGGGCGCATTCAGGATCCCGAGGAGGCCTTGAAATGCTGGAACCCATCCCCTTTGACCTTGGACGCTGGTTGAACGCGCCCGCCAAGAGCCAGGTCACAAGCGACAGGCTGATGATCGAGACAGAGTCGCAGACAGATTTCTGGCGCGAGACCCATTACGGCTTCACCCATGCCAACGGCCATGCGTTGCTGTTCGACATGCCGGAGCGCTTCTCCGCCGAGGTCACGTTCTCGGGGCGGTTCACTTCGAAATACGAGCAGGCCGGGCTGCTGCTTTGGGAAAGCGAGACGCGTTGGATCAAGGCGGGCGTCGAGAATGCGGATGGCCGGGCCAATCTCGCCGTGGTTGTGACCGATGGCCGGTCGGACTGGTCGATGGCGCCAGCGGACAGGGCGGTCAGTGACTGGACGATCCGGATGACGGCGACCGAGACCGCCGTAATCGTGCATGCCCGCGGGCTGGGCAACTGGCAGATCCTGCGGGTGGCGAATTTCGCCGCGCAAGGCGCCCGGATCGGGCCGATGGCCTGCTCTCCACTGGGAGAGGGGCTGCAGGTCGAGTTCTTCGATTTCAATGCAGGCCCTGTCCCGGATGAACCGCTCTACATTTCCGGCTGAGGCGGACGGGCGCGCCGGCCTGTGTCAGATATCCGCCGCGCTGCTCCGGCGGCGAGTTGTCTCGAACGCGCGATCAAGATCCGGGTTCAGTTCCATTCCGAGACCGGGGCCGGGGGGCACACCGATCATGCCGTTGGAGACCGGGGGCAGGGCAGTGACGAGGTCGCGGTACCAGGTCTTGTAGAAGGCACGCACGCTCTCCTGCAGCAGCGCATTGGGCGCGTTCAGCGACAGATGTGTGCCGGCGCAAAGCACCACCGGGCCGGTGCAGTCATGCGGCGTCACCGGCAGGTGCCAGGTCTCCGCCATGGCGGCGATTTTGCGCCCCTCACTCAGGCCCCCGCACCATGCGAGATCGACCATGACGACGCCCGCCGCGCCGGTCTCCAGCAGGTCGCGGAAGGCCCAGCGGCTACCCAGCGTCTCGCTGGCGCAGATCGGCGCCCGGCTGACTTCGGCATAGCGTTTCAGGCTGCCGAGGCTGTCCATTCGGATCGGGTCCTCATGCCAGAATGTGCCGAACTGGGCCAGTTCGCGGGCGATCTGCTGCGCCGGAAGGAGCTGCCACATGGAGTGGAACTCGACCATGATATCCATTGCGTCGCCCACCGCGCTGCGGATCTTCTCGAAAGGCTCCAGCGCCCGCGCCATGTCCGCCGCCGAGATATACTGCCCGCGCGAGGCCTCGGCGGCCATGTCGAAGGGCCATATCTTCATTGCTGTGATGCCCTCCTCCATCAGGGATTGTGCCAGTTCATCGGCGCGATGGAGAAAGCCGTTCAGGTCGTCATAGGCGCCCGCCGCCCCAAGCCCGTAATTCGCCGATGTCTGGCCACCCGATTTCTTGATGTATTCGACCCCGGCACAGGTGTTGTAGGTCCGGATCTCGCGGCGCGAGAAACCGCCGAGAAGCTGCGCGATGGGTTGGCCGGTGGCTTTGCCGAAGATGTCCCAGAGCGCGATGTCGAAGGCCGAGTTGCCGCGCATCTCGACGCCGGAGGAGCGGAAACCGAGATAGCCGACAAGCTCCGCGGCCAGCAGGTCGATCTGCAGCGGGTCGCGTCCGATCACTTTCGGGGCCAGCTCATCATGCAGGTAGGCTTCGACCGCGCTGGCGGCGAAGAAAGTCTCGCCCAGCCCGACCAGGCCTTCATCCGTTTCCACTTGAAGCCACAGCAGGTTGGGCCGTTCGGCGATGCGGATTGTTTCGATTGCCGTGATCTTCATGGCGTGCCTCAAGTGGTTATGCGCCCCGGGAGAGGGCGGCGGTTCCGGCAGTCGCGGCGGGTCTCTGGGCGGACGAGGGGGCGTGCATTTCCGGGCTGGCAGGCGGGCGAGAGGTTTCGGCGGTGCTGCCTCCACGGGCGGTCGAGACAATACGCGAAAGGAGGTCTCAGATGCCTTGGTTTGCCGGGCCTTCCATCCTTGCTGCGTCCCCTGCCGCCCTGGACCAGGGCGGACATGAGGGCCTCCTAACGCCGTCGGGCCGGAGAGGTCAATCGGACGAATTCCCGCGCCCCGATCCGACTTTCCGGGAGGCGCGATCCCGCCGCTCCCTCAAAATTGTTTCAGCGAGGTGCAAATTTGTTCCTTTGCGATCTCTGTGACTTATCGCAGTCTCCACTTGCCCCGGGTCGTTCCCGGAAACCGTCAGGGGGATTTCGGTGATCAGGGAACGACCCCGGTGGCAACCGGATCGTACTCCAGTAGATGTCGAGGCGTATTTTAAGCCGTCGGCGCAAGGAACAATCATGTTTGAAGCCGAAGCATTGGGCCTGAAGATTTGTGACGAACTTACGCCTCTGGGCGTGTCGGAGAAAAGGGAGGCCGTTCGCACGATCTCCACACTGCTCATGGAATTTGCCGCGGTAGGCGCGGTCCAGCAATGCAATCCGGAAGAGGCCAGGCAATTCTTTCGTCTCGCCGACGAGATCGACAGGCGGCTCGAAGCGCTATCGGGCGAATCGAATCCGGTGACGACTGCTGTGCCGTTGAAAGTCATCGATGGCGGGAAGCGCTAGTCGCCCTCCGATCTGATCTGTCTTCCGCAGCGGCCACACAGACATCGATTGGCATCCGGGAAGATCTGCGTGATCCAGGATTTCAGGGCGCGAATGGCCGGGTCCGACTTGCGTCTTTCGTGAAACAGGAACCAGACCTCGCGCATCGCTACGGGGATTTCGCTGCTTCCGTCGAAAGGCGCGAGGGCAGGGAAGTGGTCGGCGATACAGGTCGGTAGAATACAAGCCAGGCCGGTCTCGGCCGAGGCCGCCGCGATGGCCGGATAGCTGTCGAGCCTGAACTCCGGTCCCTTGCCGAAGAAGGCGTTCGCCATAAGCATCTCCGGCAGTTGATCCAACTCTCTCGGCAAGCCGACCCAATCGGTGGCTTCATGGCCCTTCGGGGCGAAAAGGCTGACCGGGCTTGTTGCGATCTTCTGGCGGACCAGCCCGATCTGCTCCGGCTTGCCGAGGCGCAGGGCGGCATCGAGCTTGCCGCGTTCGACGGCGACATCCTGTTCGCTCGCATCGATCGTGAGAGAGCTTCCCGGATGCGTTTCCTGCCACCGGCGGACATGCGCCGCGAGGAAGAACATGTTGATATAGGAAATCGTGCTGATTTCGAGCGGTGCGAAGGAGGAAGCGGAGCCGGCATTGGCTTTCAGCGCGACTTCAAGATCGGTGCCGAACCCGGCGGCAAGGCGCGCGATCTGGCGCCCTAGGTTGGTGGCCTCCCAGCGGTTCTCCCGCAAGACAAAGACCGGCGCGCCGAGTTCAGCTTCGAGCGCCTCGATATGCCGTCCGACCGTCATGCTGGAGAGACCGGTCTCCTCGGCTGCGGCCCGGTAGGAGCCGGTCTTGAAGACGGCGAGTGCCGTGCGCAGGTGATCCCATCGCCGTATTTCCATTGCGCTCATCCCCCCTTCTCTTCCGGCGAAGCCTGTTGACCGGAAACAGCCATCCGGAGCAGGCCGTTCATGCAGCCCTCCTGACATGCACCAGGCCGACGCAAAATCACAATGCCTTTCCACCGAGTCCCGGGGTCTTCGCTGCAAACCAAGCCTGCGACCGCATTTTCCGAGCGCAATCGACAGGCGGGCCGGTCCTGTTGAACTCGGGACGACCGAAACCTGACCGGCCCGGCCTACGAACGCACGGCCGAGTTCCGTCGCAAAATCTCTGTGCAATTTCACACATAACCCGGCGATTCCTGCAGTCTGTGAAGCACTCAGACACCCCCCACATCTGTCTCATCCAAGGCGGGACAGCCCGCCGACAGACAGAAATTCGAAAACGATCCCCACGAAAGGACCAGACCATGAACCGCTTCACTCTCGCAACTTCCGCCCTCCTGACCCTCGCGATCGCCGCCCCCGCCTTCGCCAGCGACCAGCTCGCCAACACGCTCGGCGTCGAAGGCCAGGGCTTCTCGACCTCCGAGCTGACCCAGCTCAAGGCCGCTTATGACGACGGCGACACCGCCCGCATCAACTTCCTGCTCGAGAATGGCGGCGCCTCTGCGTCCGCTTCGACCAAAGGCGTCTCCGCCAGCTCGGACCAGCTGGCCGCAAGCCTCGGCGTCGATGCCTCCGATTACAGCCGCGCCGAACTGGCCGCGCTGAAATCCGCCGTCGAAGAGGGTGACGCCGCCCGCATCAACGCCATCACCTCGCATGCGGCCGCCAATTCCGGCGACACCCCGGAATACCGGATCCAGCTCGGCAAATCCGTCGGTCTGGACGCCATGACCAACAGCCGTGCCGATCTGGTCCACGAGCACGAGAGCTGACATCGGTTTCTCAGCAAAGAGCAAGACGCTCCACGCGGAGCGACCACATGGCGAACGCGGCCCGGTGCGAAAGCACCGGGTCGTTTTCTTTTCCAGGGGAAGATGGGGTCAGATGTCGTCCGAGGGACAGCCGGCTTCAAGGTCGATCTCGGTTTCGTCATGGAAGCCGTGTTGCGTCTTGTCCCAATAGAATGGCTTCATCATGATCTCGTGGAACGCCTTGTAGGAAGCGATGGCAGCCAGCGGGAAATAGGCATGCATCGTCGGTACCCAGGGCATCAGAAAGCGCCGCTGCCTGTCGCGAACAGCGAAGAGGCCAAGCGTAATGCTGATGGCCTCCGAAAAGACGAAGAGACCCATCAACGGCCAGTAGAGTTCCGGCGGGATCACGCCGGTCAGGGGATGCGGCAATCCGAAGGCCAGAAGCCAGAAGGACCAAAGAACCGGCGCCAGCAGGAATTGCGACAGGGTCCCGAGGAACAGGACCTGGAAGCCGGCGAATTGCCATGCACCGAGATCGCGCCAGAGACGGACGGGGTTGCGCATGTGAACCCCCCAAGTCATCGCATAGCCTTTGAGCCAGCGGGAGCGTTGCTTGATCCAGGGGATGGTCCGGCAATTTGCCTCTTCCCGCGTTGTCGTGTCCACCATCTCGGTGCGATAGCCCAACCGCACGAGACGCATGCCGAGATCGGCATCCTCGGTCACGTTATGCGCGTCCCACCCGCCGAGCTCTTCCAGCGCCGTGCGGCGGAAATAGAGCGTCGTCCCCCCCAGCGGCAGCGCGAGCTTCATCCTCTGCAAGCCCGGCAGGATCACCCCGAACCAGCTTGCATATTCGATCGTGAAGCAGCGGCTCAGCCAGTTCGTCTTCGCGTTGTAATAGTCGAGCTTGCCCTGCAGGCAGGCCACTTCCGGTCCGCGCTCGTGGAAACGCCGCACAACCTTGTGGATCTGGTCGGAATCGGGCGCGTCCTCCGCGTCCCAGACGCCGACATATTGCCCTTTGCAGAAATCGAGCGAGTAGTTGAGCGCACGCGGCTTGGTCTGAACGCCGCCGGCCGGCACCACGATCACCCGCATCCAGCGCGGAAGCACTGTGCGGCCTAGCACCTCCTGGGTCTGTTTGTCCGTCTCCTCGACGACGAGCAGGATATCGAGCAGCTCCTTGGGATAGGCCAACCGTTCCAGCCGCTTGACCAGCTTGTCGGCGACATTCTCTTCCATGAAGAGGGGCACCATGACCGACACGGTCGGGAGCCGTGCAATGGTCGGCCCGGTCTGGCGCATCGTGTGGAACATTTCCCGCCGGGTTGCGTAGTGGTCGCGGGCGGAGAGGGCGAGCGCGGCGGCTTTCAGCGCCAGCGTGACCGCAAGGGTCACGATCGCCCATATCGCCAGCAGCGAAAAGGTCACGACCGGCGCCAGTATCGCGGCAGTCAGGCAGATCAGTGCCACCGCCGCGACGATCTTGGCCGCCAGGAACCCATTCCAGCCACGGCAGGACAGCCGGTAGGGAACCCGTTGCTCGGCGCGATCGGCCAGGAGCGGATTGCGCAGTTGGGTGATCGTTTTGTGCAGTTCCGTCTCTGTGGTCAGCGCCATGGTTACATTGCCGAAAATCTCTTCCAGCGCGCTGCGATAGACGGCGAAACGTTCCGGCCGTGTCGTGGCGACGACCGTTGTCGAGCCGCGCCGACGCCAGGGGATGAGGCAATCCTTCAGGCAACGGGTCGCGCCATAAGTATCAACAAGGGCGATGTCGGGCGGCTCCTGCGCAAAATCGACCACCTCCGTGTTCCATTGATCGCAGAGGACTTTCAGCAGCGCCGTCTCCGAGACCATGCCATTGGAGAGCAGGATGTCGCCCAGCCGTGCATCCTGTCGCGCCTGGAGCGCCAGCGCCTTGACCAGATCGCCTGGTGACACGGCGCCGCTATGGATCAATCGCTGTCCGACGAGGTTCTTGGCCGGCGCGCCGCCCTCGATGACACGTCGATCCGTCCGCACCGTCCGGAAATGCGGTTGTTCGGACAGCGGAACCAGCCTTGCCAGTTGCGATATGCGTGTCTGAGCGGTCATCTTGCGAGTCGTTGGTCCCATTGATCTGGAACGACTCTGGGGACTTCGTAGTTAACGAAGGCTTAACCAAACGGACCTGCAGCGAACCTATCTTCAGGTTGTGGCGACTCGCGCCTGCATGGCCGCGGCAAACCGCTCGAAAAGATAGAAGCTGTCCTGCGGTCCCGGGCTTGCCTCGGGGTGATACTGCACCGAGAAGACCGGGCGCTCTGCCACGCGAATCCCGCAATTGGACCCGTCGAAGAGCGAGACATGCGTCTCCAGGACGCCCTCGGGCAGGGTCTGGCCGTCGACGGTGAAACCGTGATTCATCGAGGTGATCTCGACCTTGCCGGTTTCGAGATCCTTGACCGGGTGGTTGGCACCGTGATGGCCGTGATTCATCTTGATCGTGTTGGCGCCAAGGGCCAGCGCCAGCATCTGGTGGCCAAGACAGATTCCGAACACCGGAAGCTCCGTTGTCTCAAGCACTTCCTTGATCATCGGAACGGCGTAGCTTCCGGTTGCCGCCGGATCGCCCGGCCCGTTCGACAGGAACACCCCGTCCGGCGAATGCGCAAGCACCTCTTCCGCCGTGGCCGTTGCCGGCAGGACCGTCACATCGCAGCCAACCGAGGCCAGGCAGCGCAGGATGTTCCGCTTGGCGCCGAAATCCAGTGCCACGACCTTGTGCCGTGGCGCCTCCTGCCGGGTGTAGCCTTCCGGCCAGGCCCACCGCATCTCGTCCCAGCGATAGCTCTGCGCGCAGGTGACATCCTTCGCAAGATCCAGCCCGACAAGCCCCGGAAAGCCGCGCGCCGCCTCGACCAGCGCCTCGATGTCGAAATTCCCCTCCGGGTCATGGGCAAGCGCCACATGCGGAGCGCCCTGCTGCCGGATCGCGCGGGTCAACCGCCGCGTGTCGATGCCGCCGATGCCGATCCGTCCGCGCCGCGCCAGCCAGGGCTTGAGATTCTCGGCCGCGCGCCAGTTCGAGGGCTCGGTCGGGTCCCATTTGACGACCATGCCGGCGGCAACCGGGTCCGCGGTCTCGTCGTCATCGGCATTGACGCCGACATTGCCGATATGAGGGAAGGTGAAGGTCACGACCTGGCCCGCATAGGAGGGGTCGGTCATGATCTCCTGATAGCCCGTCATCGCCGTGTTGAAGCAGAGCTCTGCAACCGTCTGCCCGACGGCTCCGAACCCCTGGCCGTAAAACAGCGTTCCATCGGCAAGGGCGAGGCAAGCGGTGGGCTTGGAGATTGGCATCGGGCGACTCCTGCGGGCAAATCGGCGGCAACCTATGGGGCGGGCGCAGGCCCGTCAAGCGGCTGGGCGCCTGCCTGTTCCGGGAAGGAGGGAAATCTTCACGTTTCGGCACCCGTGCTTGCGAGACAGGGGGGAAATCGCTATCACCCCCGCCCGAGAGCGTGACAGCGGGAGACGAACCGACATGACACAGTTGAGAGACCGGGTGAGTGCCGGCCTGAAGGACGCGATGCGCAACAAGCAGGCGGCCAGGCTGTCGACCCTGCGGCTGATCACGGCCGCCATCAAGGACCGGGATATCGCCACCCGCGCCGAAGGTGCGACCGAAGGGGCGAGCGACGCCGAGGTGCTTCAGATCCTTGGCAAGATGGTCAAGCAGCGCCAGGAAAGCGCGCGCGCCTATGAGGAAGGCGGGCGGCTCGAACTGGCCGAGAAGGAGCGCGGAGAGATCCTGGTGCTCGAGGAGTTCCTGCCGCGCCAGCTTGGCGACGCCGAGGTCGGCGACGCGATCTCGGCGGCCATTGCCCAGGTCGGTGCCGAAAGCATCCGCGACATGGGCAAGGTCATGGGCGCGCTGAAGACGAAATACACCGGTCAGATGGATTTCGGAGCGGTCGGACCGCGGGTCAAGGCGCTGCTGGGCTGATGGGCGCGGCGGATATCCTGGTTCGGGACAGCGACAGGCGGGACCTTCCCGCCATCCAGGCGATCTACGAATACGAGGTGCTGCACGGGCTGGCGACCTTCGAGGAAGTGCCCCCTGACGCCGCCGAGCTTGGCACGCGCCGCCAGGCGATCCTCGATATGGGTTTGCCCTATCTGGTTGCCGAGATCGACGGGCAGGTGCTCGGCTATGCCTATGCCGGCGCCTACCGGGCGCGCCCGGCCTATCGCAACACGATCGAGGACTCGGTCTATGTCTCCGAGACGGCGCGCGGTCGCGGCATCGGCCAGGCGTTGCTGGGGGCGCTGATCGCCCGTTGCGAGACTGGCTGGCGGCGCCAGATGGTGGCGGTCATCGGCAATTCGGCAAATCGCGGCTCAGTCGAGCTGCACCGCAGGCTCGGCTTCGAGGAAGTCGGCACGCTCAGGGCGGTCGGTTTCAAGCATGGGCAATGGGTGGACACGGTCTATATGCAACGCGCCCTTGGTCCGGGAAGCGACACGCCGCAAACCCCGCCCAAAAGCTGAGCCGTCAGCTCGAAAAGACCACCAACTCAGGCAGCGCCGTCAGTGGCGCCTCGAGTACCCGCATCGCTGGCAGGCTGACCCGTGTGCCCGAGCCCGGCGACCCGCCGGAGGGGCGCAGCTCGACCTTGACCGAGGTGCCGGCGCCTGGGAATTCAAGCCGTCCCATCGTCACCCTGTCCACCAGGCCCGTTTCGGCCCAGAAACCCGGATCTGCGGGGTCGCCCAGGGACGCTACCGTGGTGCCCAGGCGCACTTCGGAAATCTGCGGCGGCGCGCTGGCGGCCGCCTTGCGCTCGGCCGCGCTGGTTGTGTCGAACTGTTCGGCCGTCGCGGCGTTCGATGTCGGGACCACGGCCTCGACATTGCTCTCTGACGGCGACATCGCCGACATCGGGGCACTGCCCGACTGGGGCCGTGTCGTCTCGCTGCAACCGGCAATCGCCAGCCCGAGCAGCACGATCCAGATCCGTGGCGCCATGACCGTTTCTCCCGCTTCACCCAACTTGCCGCCAGCCTGCCGCCAGCGCCTCCGCCATGCAACCGCCTTTCCGCCACTTGCGTGTCAACCCGCCTGCGCGTAGCGTTACGGCCATGGACGCGCCCCTGATCGACCCGTTTCAACGCCCGGTAAGCTACCTCCGGGTCTCGGTAACCGACCGCTGCGATTTTCGCTGCAGCTATTGCATGTCCGAGGACATGACTTTCCTGCCGAAACGCCAGCTTCTGACGCTGGAAGAGTTGGACACGGTGTCCACGGCCTTCATTCGTCTCGGTGTGCGCAAATTGCGCGTGACCGGGGGCGAGCCGTTGGTCCGGCGGGGAATCCTGACCTATTTCGAGGCCATGGCGCGCCATCTCGACAGCGGTGCGCTCGACGAGCTCACCCTGACCACCAATGGCTCGCAGCTGCACCGCTTCGCGCCCGACCTCGCGGCACTCGGCATGCGCCGGGTCAATATCTCGCTCGACACGCTCGACGAGGAGAAATTCGCCGGCATCACCCGCTGGGGGCGGCTGCCCAACGTTCTGCGCGGGATCGATGCGGCACAGCAGGCGGGCCTGCGGGTCAAGATCAACGCCGTGGCGCTCAAGGGTTTCAACGAGGACGAACTGTTCGACATGGTCGAATGGTGTGCCTCCCGCGACATGGACCTGACCTTCATCGAGGTCATGCCGATGGGCGATATGGGCGAAGAGGACCGGATCTCGCAATACTGGCCGCTCAAGGACCTGCACGCGCAGCTGGCCGAACGCTACAGCCTGATCGACCTCGCCGAAAGCTCGGGCGGTCCCGCGCGATATGTCCGGCTGGAGGAGACTGGCCAGAAGATCGGGTTCATCACCCCGCTGACACATAATTTCTGCGAGAGCTGCAACCGGGTCCGGCTGACCTGTACCGGCGAACTCTACATGTGTCTCGGCCAGGAGGACCGCGCGGACCTGCGCCAGGCCCTGCGCGAGCCAACCGCGCCGGCGCTTGAGGACGCCATCCGCGCCGCTATCGCGCGCAAGCCCAAAGGGCATGATTTCGACTACTCCCGGCAGGAAGTCGGCGGGCAGATGCCTCGCCACATGAGCCATACCGGAGGCTAGGGCCGAACCGGTTTGCCGGGGAACCTGGCCGCGCGCAGGGCGGGAGTCTTCCTGATCCGAGGTTCCGTTCGACAAAGGGCGCCGCTCCGCGCATTCCGGTTTTCCTGAAACGATCCTGCGGCTGGGCTAAGTCAGCTGCACGCCGTGAGCGCGCGCGCGATATCCTTGATGATGTCAATCGGCGCTTCAGTGCGGCTGGCCAGTTGCCGCCCCTTTCGGTGGACCAGCCAGAGCTCCTGAAAGACGGGGGTCGGCGTTCTGATCGCGAGAACCTTGTGGCACTCCGCGAAGGTCTCGAGGCCGCTGCGGGGCAGGATGCTGTACCCGATTCCCTGTGCGACCGGTGCGAGGATCTGGCCGATCTGGTTGACCTGGCCACGGATTCTCAAACGGTCGCCACCGGTGAACTGTTCCGGATAGTTTGGGCTGAACAGAAGGTTGGCGAGGTTGGCGCCGTCTGGGTGCGCAATGAAGCCGCGCGCTTCGAGCTCTTCGAAGGAAGGCATGTCGGGGCCAGCATTCGCTGGCAGGACAAGGCAGATTTCCTCCTGACCAATAGGTTCGGAAGAAATCCGGGGGTGATCCGCTTTCTCGTTGAGAATCCCGAGATCGAGCTGCCCGTCGCTCACGCCCCGTAGAATCGTTGCCTGCGGCGCCGCCTCTAGGCAGAGCACCAGATCCGGCCGTGAGATCGCCAGCGACAACAGCCTTGGATGGAGGCGAGAGGCAAAACTGCCCGAACAGGCGATCGAGACCGTCCCCATATCCGGGTCGTCGTCGAGTAGCGCGTCAAGAAGCTGGCGTTCCTCGCGCTGCCGGGAGATGCCGATCTCGCGGAGTTTCTCGCCGGCGGGGGTCAGGGTGAAGCTCTTTCCCGTCCGTTTCAGAAGCGCCGTGCCGAGTTGATCCTCGAGCTTTTTCAGGTGCTGGGAGACACCCGGCTGCGTCATGTGCAGCCGCTCGGCGGTTCTCGTCAGATTGCCATCCTCACAGACGGCGACGAAGGTCTCGAGCCATCGGGCATTCAACATGAATCCAAACAGTTTGTTAGCATTTATGATTGAAACCATAATTTTTATTTCGAAAACGGCAAGCCTATATCTGTTGCGAAACAAGGCATGCAATCAGAAAAGGACAGCCAAATGACCCCGTTTCCCCGCACCTTCTCTCACATCGGCCTGTCGGTTCCCGATCTGGACGCCGCCGTGAAGTTCTATTCCGAAGTTCTTGGCTTCTATGTCATCATGCCGCCAACCGAGATCGAAGAAGACGACAGCGATATCGGTGTCATGTGTACCGATGTCTTCGGTCCCGACTGGAAGAAGATCCGCATCGCCCATCTGGCAACGGCAGATCGCATCGGCTTCGAGTTGTTCGAATTCGACGGCAACAGCGCCCCGAGTGACAACCTGGAGTTTCGTCGGCACGGAACGTTCCATTTCGCCATTCAGGACCCGGATCTTGAAGGCTTGCTGGAACGGATCGTTGCGGCGGGTGGCAAGCAGCGGATGCCGGTGCGCGAATACTTCCCGGACGAGAAGCCCTATCGCATGGTCTATGTCGAAGACCCGTTCGGGATCGTGTTCGAGCTCTACAGCCACTCCTACGAGCTGACCTATTCGGCCGGCGCCTATAGCTGAGGCGGGTTTTTCGCGGGGGAGGCGCGGCCGCCGCGGCCCCCGGGATGACGTGTCAGGCGGCGCTCAGGTTGCGGAATGCAAGCGCACCGGCCTGCGAGAATATCAGGCGCGCCGTCCCGCCTCGGGCAGGTTCAGCGCGAATGGCAGGACGAGCATCAGGAGTGTCATCCTTGCTATGTGGTGCAAGGCGATGAAGGCCGGGTCGTAGCCGAGCGCCAACCCGATTGCGGACATCGCCTCGACACCGCCTGGCGCATAGGCGACCCAGAGCTGGCCGAAAGGCAACCCCAGCAGGTGGCCGGCAATTTCGGCAAAGACCGCCGAGACCGCACCAGCCGTCGCGACCACGATCGCCGAGGCGACAGCAAGCCGACCCAACTGCCGCATGTCGACCCCCGAAAACCGGCTGCCCAGCGTGGCCCCGGTGAGCGCAAAGCCCAGGAAAATGAGCCATTCTCCCGGCGGACCGGAAACGAGGTCAGCGCCATGTGCGGTTCCGCTCGCGAGCATTCCGCCGACAAGATAGGTCGCGGGCAGGTTGACGGCAGTGCCAATCCTGCCAAGGGCCATTGTCGCGAGGCCGACCAGGAGCAGCGCCGGCAGCGGCATGGCTGCACTCTCGGCCTGGGAGGGCGTGATCTCCGGAACGCCGAACAGCGCGATGAGGACCGGGAGCACAGCCACCAACATGAAGAGGCGCACCGTCTGCAACAGCAGGATGGTCGAGCTGTCGCCACGGCCATCATCGGCGATCGCGAGGACATAGGACATCGTCCCCGGGGTGCTCGAAAGCAGCGCCGTTTCCCTGGAGAGCCCAAGACTGGAGCGGAGGATCCAGGTCGAGATCGCCAGGGTCGCGATGATGGAAGCCGCCATGAAGGCAAGGCTGAAGCTCCATAGCGGGATAAGGGTCAGGATCTGGGAGGAGATCCCGGCCCCCATGAAGATACCGATGCTGCCGAAACCGGCGTTGCGCAGGCGAGTTTCCATTGCCATCGGTACGCCCGCCCAGCTTGCCGCCGAAACGGCAACGGCGCTGCCCACGAGCGCGCCCGCCGGCAGCCCCAGCCATTGCGCCACCCCGCCGCCGGCAAATCCGACACAGAGCGTGCGGGCGACACGTGCCGCGAAGGGGGTCATGTCGCGCCCCTCCGCGGCGCCCGTATCATTCCCCCGTCGATTCCAACGGAGGGCGCTGCTTGACGAACCCGTTCCAAACCATCGGGCCGAAGAGGGCGAGCGCGGTCAGGACCAGGAAGAAGAGCGACAGCGGACGGGAGAGCATCAGCCACCATTGCTCATCCAGCATGACCATGGACTGGCCAAGCCGCGTCTCCAGCATTCCGCCGAGGATCAGGCCGATGGCCAGCGGGACAACCGAGAAGCCGTGGCGGCGCATGAAGAAGCCGATGATCCCGGAGCCAATCGCGATCCAGACGTCGAGCATCGACTGCTCCAGTGCGTAGGCCCCGACGATGGAGAAGGTGAAAACGATGGGCCAGAGGATCTGGATCGGGATCAGAGTGACGCGGGCAAAGATCTTCGCTCCCCAGAGGCCGATGAAGAAGAAGATCACGTTGACCAGCATCATCGACCAGAAGATGGCGAAGGCGAACTCGGCCTGCTCGGTGAACATGGTGGGGCCGGGTCGCAGCCCGTGGATCATGAGACCGGCGAGGACCACGGCGGCGGTCGGGCTGCCGGGGATGCCGAGCGCCAGCGTCGGCACCATCGCGCCGCCAGTGGCGGAATTGTTGGCGGCCTCGGACCCGGCAATGCCCTCGAGCGCGCCATGACCGAATTCCTCCGGCGTTTTCGACCAGCGCTTGGCCTCGTTGTAGCCGATCATCGAGGCCATCGTGGCGCCTTCGGCGGGCAGGATGCCGATGAAGGTGCCGATGCCGGTGGAGCGCAGGATGGTCCGCCAGACCTTGCGATAATCCGCGCGGTTCGGCAGCTCGATTGCCTTCATGATGACCTGCTTGCGTTCGACATGCAGGTTGTCGGCCTGCACCAGCAACTCCGAGATGCCGAAGACGCCGATCATCACCGGGACAAAGCCGATCCCCTCGGACAGCTCGTTCCAGCCGAAGGTGAAGCGCTCGATGGAGGTCAGCAGGTCGATGCCGACCGTTGCCAGCAAAACGCCCAGAGCGCCGGACATGATGTTCTTGATCGGGGAGCCGTCGCCGATCGTGGCCAGCATGGAGAGGCCGAAGACGGTCAGCGCGAAATACTCGGGCGGGGCGAAATTATAGGCCGCGCGCGCCATCAGCGGAGCGGCGAGCATCAGGCAGATGATGGAGACCAGCCCGCCGATGGTGGAAGAGACCGCGGCCATGCCAAGAGCCTTTCCGGCCTCGCCCCGCTGCGCCAGTGGGTAGCCGTCGAGGCAGGTGGTGGCGCTGGCCGAGGTGCCGGGCGTGTTGATCAGGATCGCGGTGATCGCGCCGGCGAAGGTGGCCGCGCAATAGATCGTGGTCAGGATGGCAATGGCCGGGATCGGATCCATCGTGATGGTGAAGGGCAGAAGCAGCGCGGCACCGGTGGTGGCGTTGAGTCCGGGAAGGGCACCGACGAGCACACCGCCGAGGGTCGCCGCGAAGATGAGAATGAGAAGGTTGATATCGGCCAGGGCGTAGAGCCCGGAAAGAGCGGCTTCCATTGAGGTTACCCGTACCAGAGATTTGTCAGAAGGCCCCGCGGGAAGCGGATTTCGAAGACACCGTCAAAGAGGAAGAACACCGCCACCGGGACGACGATCGACACCAGCAGGATCATCCCAAGACGCCGCTCTCCCCAGAGCATGGTCAGGGATCCGGCGAAGAGCGCGAGACCGATGAAGATGTCGACCTCCGCCACCAGGGTGAAGCCGATCAGCAGCGCCATTGTCTTCCACACGATGCCGCTCAGAGGATCGGGTTGTTCGCTGCGGTCGGTCAGCATCAGGGCGATTGTCAGGAAGAAGATCAGGCCGATGACCAGCTGCGGAAAATCCGACGGTTGTATGCCGCGCTTCAGGATGGGCGGCACACGCTCGAACTGCGTGCTCAGCCAGAAAGCCAGGGCGCAGAAGGCGATGATGCCGCCGGGCACGGCAAAACGGGCGAGTGCCCGCGATCCTCGGTCGCTGTCGGATTGCATGGGTGCGGAGTCCTCCCGATAAGTGGCGCGGCAGGGACAGATCCTGCCGCGCCCATGTTCAGGTTACTGGATAAAGCCCAGTTCCTTGAGGGCTGTTTCCATGTCGGTGGTCATGGTCTCGATCTGGTTGCCCCAGACCTCCGAGCCGGCGACCGATGTGCTGTCGAGGCCGACGGAGTCCAGGAAGCCCTGGTAGACCGAGTGGTTCATCGAGTTCAGCAGCGCTTCCTCGATCTTGGCGGCAACGTCATCGGGCGTGTCCTTGTGAACGACGAAGCCACGCACGGTCGAGAAGCTGACCGGGATGCCGAGTTCCTTGGCGGTGGCGACATCGGGCAGGCCCGCCATGCGTTCGTCGGCCAGGACCACGATCGGGCAGATATCGCCGGCTTCGATCTGCGAGCCGGCCTCGGCGAGGTTCAGGACGGCAGAGTCGACCGCACCGGCCACCAGCTGCGTTGCCAGTTCCGCGCCGCCTTCGAAGGGAACGATCTTCGGGATCTGCATGTCGCCCTTGACGGTGAACATGAAGGCCGAGACATCGTCGATATTGCCAAGATGGGTCGTGCCGTAGGAGATCGGCGCTTCCTTCTGCGCGGCGACGAAGGCTTCGGCATCGTCATAGACGCCGCAACGGACCATCAGGATCTGCGGATCGTCGGTGCCGCGGGCGATGGGACGGATATCGTCCAGCGTCATCTTGGTCTTGCCCTTGGCCACGGTGGCCGCGTGTCCGATCGTGAAAGTCAGGATCGAATGGCCGTCGGCGTCCAGCTCGAGATAGTGATCCATGGCAACGGCGCCGCCGCCGCCCTTCTTGTTCACGACGACCATGTCGGCGCCGAGTTCGCGGCGCGCCCGCAGCATCATCATCCGCGTGGTAACATCGGTGCCGCCGCCATTGCCGGCATGGGTAACGACTTCGATCGTCTTGGACGGGTATTCGTCCGCACCGGCAAAGCCGGCCGCACATGCGCAGGCGATGAGCGATGCGGTCGCGAGAAACTTGTTCATGAGGTCTTCCTCCCTGGGGTTAACAAGATCCGGCCTTCCTCCGAAGCCGGGTTGCGTGTTGCCTTTACTCCGCGGCCCAGACGACCGAACGGTCGAGGGCACGGACGAAAAGATCGTGAAGTCCAGTTGTCGCGGGCCGGTTGGCGCGGCGCGGTTCCATCAGCGCGAGCTTTCGGCCGAGATTGACAGCATTCCGCGTGGCGCCGAGATCGGCGATGCCCTTGCCGGCAATGTCATAGGCTGTGCCATGGGCCGGGGTGACAATCGGGAACGGGTAATTCGCGATCAGGGTCACGCCGCGATCGAAGCCGATCAGCTTCATCGCGATCTGCCCCTGATCGTGATACATCGTCATTACCGCGTCAAACTCATCCTTGAGCGCGCGGACGAAGACGGTATCCGAGGGGATCGGGCCGACCACGTCCACCTTGCGGGCGCGAGCTTTCTCGACCGCAGGGGCGAGGATGTCGTCATCTTCGGTGCCGAAATTGCGCCCGTCGCCAGCATGTGGATTGAGTGCTGCGACGGCAATGCGCGGGGCGCTGAACCCGGCGCCGCGCATCGTCTTGTCGGTCAGGCAGATACTGTCGAAGACCCGCTGCTCCGTGATCGCCCCGGCCACTCCGCTCAGCGGAATATGGGAGGTCACGCGCGCATTCCAGACTTCGTCTAGAACGTTGAATTCGCGGCCACTTTCGGTCGTTTCGATGGTGGCGTCGACAAAGCCGATCTCGTCCACATAATCTGGCTGCCCCAGCCGCATGGCGAATTTGTTGAAGGGCGTGAAGAAGACGACATCCGCATGGCCGGCATTGGCCGCCAACAGCGCGGCCCGGAAGTTCTGTACTGCGGCCAGCCCGCCTTCGAGGCTCGCTTCTCCCATTGGCGCTGTCGCAGGATCGCAATTCCCCAGATCCACGAGGAAGCTGCCGTCCGGCAAGGGGCCGCCGAGCGCATCAAGACCGACGGTCGGGATGTCGACGCTGACATTGGCTTCCGCTGCGCCGCGCGCGAGCAGCCTGCGGTCTCCGATCACCATCAGGTCGCCTGCATTGGCCTGCGGATCGGCGATCACCTTGGCCGCCAGTTCCGGGCTGATGCCGCCGGCATCGCCAATCGCCATCGCAACTCTCAATCCGCTGGTCATCTCGTTATCTGCCTTCACCTGGACGTACCGCTTCGCTGGAGGCGTCGAATGACATCCGGGCGCAGTTCTCCGCCCTCCGGCCGGTCTGCCAGCCACTGGCGGCACGCGACCGAGTCATTCCGTCTCCTCCCTTGCATATTGTATTATGCATAATTTATTTATTACGCAAGGCTCGCATTGGAGAAATCCGCTGCTATACTCAACGGGGCTGAGATCGACGGGAGGAAGCTTTGCAAGACCAGGGCGTTGGCACCGGAGGACCGGTCGCAATCAAGAATCTGAGCCTGCATGACCAGGTGGCCAACCAAATCCGGGACATGATCATCGAGGGGTATCTCGAACCGGGGGTCCGGATTGACGAAGTCGCTCTGGCGAATCAATTCGGTGTTTCCCGAACACCTTTCCGCGAAGCGCTGCGGACGCTGGCGGCCGAGGGGCTGGTGGTATCGCAACGCTCCAAGGGCAGTATCGTGCGCAAGCTGACCTCCGAAGATGTCCAGGGAATGCTGGAGTTCCTTGCCCATATCGAGCTTCTTGCCGGACAGCTCGTCTGCGAGCGGGCAACCGATGAGCAAATTTCCGATCTGTTGTCGCTGCACGAGCAGATGCTGACCTGCTGGCGCGCGCGGGAGCGGATGCCGTATTACAAGCTGAACCAGGAATTCCACTCGCGGCTGTCGCAGTATTCCGGAAATGCCGCGTTGTCGGAGACGCAGGCCAATCTTCAGGCCCGCCTCAAGCGGATACGTTTCATGGGCAATCGCGGCGTCGAAGTCTGGGATGACGCCGTGGCCGAGCACAAGGAAATGGCGGAGGCGCTGAAGGCGCGTGACGGTGAGCGCCTCGGGCAGACCATGCGCAAGCATCTTGCCAATTCCTGGCTCAGAGTCCGCGACCGCCTGTGACGCCAATCGGTTTCGCCCTCTGAAACCGGACCTCTCCATGGCGTAGGGACCGGGGCGAGCCGCTTCCGCGCCCTGCCACCAATGACACGTCCCATCCGTCTGCCGGGAATTTGGCAAGCAGCCAAATGACATTGGCAAGATATCCAAAATTCTCCGCCGCCGTGTCCCCCATCTCAAGGTCAACGGGTTGGGAGTTCGATCTCGCCCGGAAACACTCTTGGGAGACGCGCAATGACCGAACACCAGCTTCGAACCGAACTCGACACTCTGCTCACCGAGCTGCGGTCGCTCGGAATTGAAACGGTCGCCCCGGCGGGTGGAACAGCTTCCCGGCTATCCATTCGCCCCGTCAGCATGGATCGGCGGCTGGCGACGCGCATTGCCGCCGCCATGCGTCTTGCGTCATCTTCCCTGGAGAGAACGGAACCGCCCTCTGCACCCGGCAATTGCTCCGGCGACCTGAGTGCCCGGCAGAAGGAGATCCTCTCCTGGGTTGCCCTCGGCAAGTCGAACTCGGTCATCGCGAGCATTCTGGAAATCTCGCCGCACACGGTCGACACGCATCTTCGCCGGGCGTTCGAGCGTCTCGGCACCACGGACAGGACCGTCGCCGCGATCAGGGGCATCGAGGCCGGGCTGATTGCGCCCGGCGGATTGCACGCCGCATGACAGGCAAGCGGGGTGCGCGACCGGCTGCGCCCGCCTGAAAGGCTCGATCCGCCAAGTCCATCCCGTTCGGATCATGGCAGGTTCAATTCTCGACATGTCCCTCAACAACGCGACTCTTCCCGGCGACACAGACCGCTACATTCAGTCTCACATTTCAGCACCTGATGATTGCTTGCCGATATCGACCCTTTCGAGTGGGGAGACGTCGATACCGGATCCGGACGAGGCTCATGCGAGTTTCGTCCAACAGGCGCGTGGGATCGCTGGCAACTCTGGGGTGCACTTGTTTTGTTTTGGCCAGCGGTCCCGCGTGCAATTCATTGCCCGAGACCTTTTCCCCGCGACTAACCGCCGGTCCGGGGCGTGCCGGTCGCCATGCCCCGCATCTCGCGCGGCGGCTTGCCCGTCCATCGCCTGAAAGCGGTGCTGAAGGAGCTGGCATCGCGATACCCCAGCAGGAAGGCGATCTCTGTCAGCGACAGGTTGCTTTCGGCAATGTAGTCCCGTGCCAGGGCCTGCCGGAGGCTCTCGATCACCGACTGGAACTTCGTCCCCTCTTCCGCAAGCCGTCGCGACAGCGTCCGCTTGCTCATGCCGAGCTCGCCCGCAATGACATCCTGCGTGGCCGTGCCGCTCGTCAGGCGGTCCATGGCCAGACGTTCGACCTGCGAAACAAGGCCGGACGGTATATCGCGTTTCCGGCCCAGGATGTCGTCGCAGTATTTCTTCAGGATCTCGTGCAGGTTGTCGTCGGCGGTAAGCAGCGGAAGCCGGAGATCCTTGTCGCGGAACCGGATCATGTTCCGTTTCGCGCCGAAGGCCACTTTACAGCCGAAAAACCGTTCGAAATCCTGAACATGTTCGTTGCGGGGGTGATGGAACGTCACCTTCACGGGGTGCAGGTTTCGCCCGGTCAGTTTGCGCGCGGCCATGGTCAGGCTGGCCGAGTTGAACTCGAGATTCTGCCGGTGCCGCATCTGTGTCGGGACGCGGAAGTGCCATGTCGTGATGCCGCCGGTTTCCAGCCCCGACGTGTCCAGTTCGATCGCATCGCTGAAGACGCGCCGGTAGCGGGCAACGTTCCGGATCAGGTCGGCAAGCGTCGGAGCCGCCATTCCGACATAGGTGATCAATCCCCCCAGTCGGAGCTCCGAGCTTTGCCCGCGCCGAAACCCGATGAGGTCGTCGCCTGTCATCTCGGCCGCGGCTTCCCAGATCCGGGCAATCTTTTCGAATGGAAGGAATGGCTCGTCCCCCTCCAGCTGCCGCGGCCGGACCCCCGCATCGGAAAGCAAATGTGCAACCGCGTGACCGTCGCGCCGCAGGTCGTCGATCAGCTCCTTGGTGCGGATGGCGTTATGCGTCAGTACAGACATGTTTTCCTGCGGCTTCAGTGTCCCCGTGTCCCGCACACCGGAGAGCATTGCGGCGATCCGGTCAAGCACTTGCGCGCTTCAAGGCGCTGCGCCATCCGTGCCTGACGGGCGCCATACAGAGCGTGCAGCGCTGCGACGCCGGATTTTTCTTGCAGGTGAAAGCGGCGAGAGGCGTGCATCCCGACCTTTGATCGAGCCCCGCACTCGAAGACGCGTGGCACTAGGGGAGCGCGCCGAACACCCGACCGCAGAGGCGCTGCGGATCAATTGCAGATCGGCAGGTCTCGCGGCGGCTGCTCGGGCAGGGAGCGCCGCCACTTGTTGATGATTGGCTGCAGGGTCTTCTTGGGCCAGAACCGGGGCGCACCAATTGCGCTCAGGCAAGCCTCGTTCCAGTAGAGCCCGGCCCGTGACAGGGAGGCCCCGGCCTTCACGGCATTGGCGACGGCGTTGATGTCGCCCGACTCGGGATAGATATAAAGTGTCGTTGGATTTCCCTCTACCTGGGCGAGAATATCCTTTGAGGCGGATTGCGACCAGGTCGTGCAGCCATTGCTGCGGCCGCTGGTATAGTCCACGAGCTTTCCGTAAGGGACATAGCCCTGCGCGTCGGCATGGGGGCTGTCGGGATTCCTGAAGCGGCATTGCCATTTTAGGAAGACGGCCGGATGGCCTCCGATGGCGCGCTCCCGGGCGTTTCTCGTGTCGCCCTCCCCGTCAAAAAGCAGGAAGGTGCGGTGGAATGGTCGCCGCTTTCCCGAGTGGCTGTAATAGCCCTTGAAGGATGTCCTGGTCTCGGCGGTCACATAGGCCCCGCCGGTCGTCAGCTTCGATCCCTCCGCATTGCTGAAATTCTTCGCGCATTGGCGGCCGTTCGAGAAATCCGCGCGTTGCAGTTTTCGCCCGTTCCCATAGCCCGACGAAATCGCGCGAAAGGACTTCTTCGACTCGCAGATGACATAGAACCGGCGCCCGGCTTGCCCGCCCCGGACCGTGCTTGGTCGCGTCGCATCCATCGCAAGGTAGCAAGGATTCCGGACAGCCCCCTTGCGTGTCTTCTGCGCGTGGAGCGCTCGTGCCCTTTGGAGGACCACCGGGGCGATCTGACCGTCGCCCGTGCCCACATGTTTCTGCAGCCAGGCCGGAATAGCCGTGTCTTGTGCAGCGGCTGGGCTCGGGGCGGCGCCCGACAGGGCGAAAACAGTCAGGACGGTCAGGACCAGGCGCAGTGAATTCATCATCGGCGGCAACTCTCCTGTTTGAGCACCCAAGGAAGACGTTTCTTACGAACTGTTCGCATCAGGGTGGCCATCCCGTGCTGCGCAGTCAATGGTTGATGCCGCGCCCTCGATCCCGAAAGCGAAAGCTTGCTGGCAAGGACTGCTCCGAGCGGGGACACGAGCCGTGACCTGCCGAGACGATGGCGACCGCCCCGGGCTGACCCCTGCAACCCGAGCGGGGTAGGTGTATTCCCGCAATTGCGCCTTGCAACGCGACGTGGGGCCCGTATCGTCCCCAGGATGGCCGCGCGGCATTTCCGCGCCGCGCCCGGAGCGAGAGCAATGCCGAAAAACATGGACAGTCAATCGGTTCGTCCGCTGCTCTACGATATCTGCGCCGCCATGGAAGGGCGCGAGGAGAAGGGGCGTGTCGCCGATTACATCCCGGAACTGGCCGCGGTGGATCCGGACCAGTTCGGCATGTCGATCTGTCTAGCCGACGGGACGCAACTCAGCGCCGGGGATTCTGCGACCGGTTTCTCGATCCAGTCCGTTTCGAAGGTCTTCACGCTCGCCATCGCGCTGGGGCGCTATGGCTCGCGTTTCTGGGACCGGGTCGGGCGCGAGCCGTCGACCCTCGTCTTCAACTCGGTCCAGGAACTG
Source organism: uncultured Tropicimonas sp. (assembly GCA_947497945.1). Lineage (GTDB taxonomy): Bacteria > Pseudomonadota > Alphaproteobacteria > Rhodobacterales > Rhodobacteraceae > Tropicimonas. The sequence continues at coordinate 42,855 of CANMIP010000009.1, forward strand.
GAAACACGACAAGGAAATCCGCCCAATCCTTTCGTCAATTCCGGCGCGATCGTCACGACGGATTCCCTGCTGGTCGGGGCGACGCCGAAGGAAACCCTGGGAGAGATCATCCAGTTCGTCCGGCAGGCGGCTTCCGATGACGATATCTATATCAACCCCGAGGTTGCCGCTTCCGAGAACGCCAGTGGCCATCGAAACCGGTCGCTCGCGCATTTCCTGCGCGCCTGCGGCAATCTCCGGCATGACTGCGACCTGACCCTGGGCACCTATTTCCATCATTGTGCGTTGGAGATGACCTGTGAACAACTCGCGCGCACCGGCCGCTTTCTTGCCGGGCTGCACCCGTCGGGACATCTGATCCAACCAGGCCATATCCGCAGCATCAACGCGCTCATGATGACCTGCGGCCACTATAACGGCTCGGGCGAATTCGCGTACCGCGTCGGGATCCCCGGCAAGAGCGGGGTTGGTGGCGGAATTCTCGCCATCGTTCCCAAGGCGGCCTCGATTGCCGTTTGGTCGCCGGGGCTGGATCAGTTTGGCAATTCGCTGCGCGGGACGGCGGCTCTCGAAAAACTTGCGCATCTGCTTCGGCTGTCGGTCTTCAGCGTCGAGTAGCGTCCCGGACCGGCTCGCAGGCGGCAGGTTGCCGGTGCCGGACCGCTCGGAAGGCGGGTGGAAATCGTCGCCGGCCAACCGCTCGCATGGTGGCGGCACCGGGGGGCAGGGACGCGATCCCCGATTGGTTCAGAAGTGGCGCGGACCGGTTTGCCGGACAAATTGCCCGCCATGCGTCCGCAGCGGGCGCCCGCTGCGCATCCCGTCCCAGCTGCGGGGTTTACCGGTGCCGGAGCAAGGGTTTAGGCTGCCATGGCGGACGGCATTTGCCGGTTTCGCATGTGGTGTGAGTGTTCCTGTTTGCCGCTCCAACATCCTTTCGACGTCACGAGGTCCTGATGAAATTCGCGATTCGGCTTCTGGGCTTTCTCGCCCTTCTTCTGCTCTTCTGGTATCTCCTTGCCGACCGCGCGACCCCCTTTACGGGCAATGCTCGCGTCAAGGCCGTGGTGACGGCAATCGTTCCGCAGGTCTCCGGACAGGTCATCGAGCTTTCGGCGGAGAACGGACGGATCGTGGAGGCGGGCGATCTGCTGGCGCGAATCGATCCAACGCCCTTCGAGATCGCACGGGATGCCGCCCAGGCGGACCTCGCCTCGGTCCTGCAGGAGCTCGGGGCCGAGTCGGCCGATGTCGAAGGAGCGCAGGCAGGGTTGGCCCGGGCGCAGACGGATCTGAAGAATGTCCAGCTGCAGAGCGAGCGGGTGTTCGAGATGGAACGCAAGGGGCTGGTCGCGGTTGCGCGCGGCGACGACGCGCGTGCCACGCTCGCCGCTGCCGAGAGCGCGCTGGAAGCCGCGCAGGCCGAGCTCGACCGCGCCCGCAACCGGCTTGGACCGGAGGGCGAGGAGAACCCGGCCATGCGCAAGGCGCTGGCGACACTGGCGCGGGCCGAGCTGGAACTGTCCTGGACCGAGCTTGTCGCGCCGGCCGGTGGCGTCGTCACCAATCTCGACATAGCGCCGGGGGCGTATTCGCAGGCTGGCCAGCCGCTGATGCGCTTCCTCGATTCGGAGAATGTCTGGATCGAGGCTTACATGACCGAAAACAATCTCGGCCTGATGCGCCCCGGCGCCCGCGCGGACGTTGTCCTCGACATACATCCCGGGCGGGTGCTGGCCGGGCAGGTCGAGAGCTTCTCCGGCGCCGCGTCGATTGGCGGTCCCGCCTCGGACGGGCTCTCGTCGCCTCCGCGCAGCTCCGGCTGGATGCGGGAACCACAGCGCTTCCCGGTGCGCATCCTGTTGCCGGGATATGTGCAGGCCGATGCGGAGGATGACGTTGTGTTCCAGTTCAACGGGCAGGCGGATGTCATCGTCTATAACGGCGAGAACACGATCCTGAACATGCTCGGGTCCTGGTATATCCGTGCAATGTCCTGGCTTTCCTATGCCTATTGAGGTGGAAACGAGAGAGGCGGCGCTCCGCGAAGCCCTCTTGTCCGTGCCGGAACGCGACCTGCGCAAGGGCGTTCGGCTCGCGCTTGGCGTGGCGCTGTGTTTCCTGCCGGCAATGGCGTTCCAGTGGCCTTTCGCCTTTCTCGCCGCCGTGTTCGCCGGGCTCTTCCTGCAAGGGGACAAAGCTCCGGCGGCAAAGGCAGGCGTGGCGCTGGTCGGCACCGGGTTTGTCTTGCTGTTGGCCGGTTTCCTCCTCTTTAGCGCCCTGCACCCCTACCCGGTGGCCTATCTGCTTGCGCAGCTCGCCCTGCTGATCTGGGCCTTCTCGCTTTCGGTCTCCGGCAAGTCTGTCTTGCTGGTCGTTCTGGCGCTGATGGGGGTCCTGCTCATGCCCTATCTTGTCGGCCTGTCGAATGCGCTGGCCCTGAAGCTGGCATTCTGGCTGCCACTCAACATGGCGTTGGCATTGCTGGTCAGCGCAGCGGTCTTCGCGCTGCTCCCAAGCACCACCCTCGTCACGCCACCGGAAGCAGCTTCGCCGTCAGCCTTCGATCCCGAGCGCCGGTTGCTGCGGATGACCCTCGTTGCCGCGCCCTTCACGCTGGCGTTCCAGCTTTTCGATGGCGGCGCTGTGCTGACATTGCTCTTCGTTGCGATCCTCGCCCAGCAGCTTGCCGCCAGCACGAAAGCCGGGCCGGCGGTCGCCTCCGGCATGGCGTTGGCCAATCTCGCTGGCGGGGCGGCCGCGGTGCTGGCCTATGAACTCGTGGTGATCGACACGCAGTTCGGGTTCATGGCCGTGATCACGGTGCTCACCTGCCTGGTCATGGCGCGCTGGTTCATCTCGGGGCGGAGCGACGCGCCGCTGGCAGGGTCGGCGCTGACCACCTTCGTGATCCTTTTCGGCGGTGCGATGGCGCCCTTGGGCGATGCCGTGGAGGCAAAAATGCTCGACAGGTTGATACAGGTGGCGGCGGCGCTGGCCTGGGTGCTGGGAGCGTTCCTTGCCCTCGATGCCTTCCTTCCCGAGCGGGAGGCCCCGGCGCAGGTGCCGGATTGGAAACGCCGGCGCAAGAGCCATCCCAAGCAGAAAAATGGCAAGCGAGCCTGATCCGGGATGCCTGAACCCGTCTACAGCGCGTTCCACCTGTTTCGAAGAGCGCCGGAAACAGGCGTGCTGGCGCCCCAACAGTCCCCCAGGCGCCTTTTGACGCGCAGGAAATCGGCTGGGGCGCCGTGGTCGCCGGCTAGCCGAAGACCTTGGTCAGAGCGTTGTCGATTGCGTCCGTGATCCGGTCGATATCGTCCGGCGACGCGATCAGCGCTGGCGACAGGCAGAGCGTATTGTTCAGGCCCGGCAGCGAGCGATTGGTCACGCCGATGATCACACCCTGCGCGCCGCATTCGGCAACAACAGCCTGCGCGAGCTTCTCGTCCACCGGTTCCTTGCTGACACGGTCCGCGACCAGTTCGGCGCCGCAGAAGAGGCCCTTGCCGCGCACATCGCCGATGACCGCATGTTTCTCCATCAGCGCATGCAGGTTCGCCATCAACCGCTCCCCCATCGCGGCCGTGTTCTCCAGCAACCCTTCCTCCTCGATGATTCGCATGTTCTCCAGCGCGGCCGCCGGTCCCGCGGTGCAGCCGCCGAAGGTCGAGATATCGCGAAAATAGTTCATCGGATCGGAGGCGTCGTCCTTGAACATCTCGAAGACCTTCTCCGTCGTCACCATGCAGGCGATCGCGGCATAGCCGGACGCCACACCCTTCGCCATGGTGACGAAATCCGGCTTGATCCCGTATTGCTGGTAGCCGAACCATTTGCCGGTTCGGCCTATGCCGCAGACAACCTCGTCGATATGCAGCAGGATCTCGTATTTCGCACAAATCTCCTGCACCCGCTCCCAGTAACCCTCGGGCGGTGTGATCACACCACCGCCCGCCGTCACCGGTTCCAGGCAGAGTGCGCCCACGGTCTCCGGTCCCTCGCGCAGGATGACTTCCTCGATCGCATCCGCCGCCCGCTCGCCATAGTTCTCCACGTCCCACTGTGCGCGATATTCGCAGCAATGCGGTACCTCGACGAAGCCCGGCGTGTAGGGCCCGTATTGCGCATTCCGCTCCGGCTGCCCGCCGGCCGAGATCGTCGCGATGGTCGATCCGTGGTAGTCCCGTTCGCGGAACAGAATCTTGTGTTTCTTGCCGCCATGGCGCTTGTGAGCGATCTGGCGGACCATCTTGAAGACCTTCTCATTGGCCTCCGAGCCCGAATTCACGTAATAGACCCGGCTCATTCCCGGCATCTTCGAGATCAGTTTCTCGGCGAAGAGCGAGCCGGGGATGGAGCCTGCCGACTGGGCGAAATAGTTCAACTTCACGAGCTGGTCGCGCACCGCGTTGGCGATGCTCTCGCGCCCGTAGCCGACATTCACCGTCCAGACACCGCCCGAAACCGCATCGAGATATTCCTTGCCCGAGGCGTCCCAGACATTGATTCCCTTCCCCTCGACGATGATGCGCGGGTCATTCTCCTCCAGCGGCTTGTGCTGGAGAAGGTGGTGCCAGATATGGGCGCGGTCGGCTTCGATGACGCGGGAGAGATCGTTGGCGGGCAGGTCAAGCGTCATGGCAGGATTCCTTGGACAGGGGATGGAACTGGAAAAGACGCCGCGCAAAGGGCGGCGTATTTCTTCCCAAACTGCACGGAAAACAGACTGATTATAGGTCCAGATTCATATTTGGAATAGATCCAGATAAGTAGGGCTGTTGCCAGACCCCAGCTCTCGGTTACGGTTTCAGCTGTGCAGACAGGTCATTCGTGGCCTGCCAGACGGGAAATACCCGCGATTCTGCGTAGCAACAGGAGAGAGAAACGCATGACGCTCAAGACAAGAATCCTCGGCGCTTCCGCCGGCCTTGCCCTTTTCGCAGGCGCCCCCGGAGCATTTGCCGCCGATCTGACGGTTGGATATTTCCTCGAATGGCCGATGCCGTTCCAATACGCGAAAGCGACCGGGATGTATGACGAAGCGCTCGGGATGGAGGTGAACTGGGTCTCCTTCGATACCGGCACCGCGATGTCGGCCGCGATGGCCTCGGGGGACGTGCAGATCTCGGTCAGCCAGGGCCTGCCGCCCTTCGTCGTCGCCACCTCGGCGGGCCAGGACCTGCAAATTGTCGATATCGCCGTGTCCTATTCGGAGAATGACAATTGCGTCGTCGCCGAGGCGCTGGAGATCGACAAGGACAGCGCCAAGGAGCTGGAAGGCAAGAAGGTCGGCGTGCCGATCGGCACCGCGGCGCATTACGGTTTCCTCAAGCAGATGAGCCATTTCGGCGTCGACATCACCTCGATGGAGATCGTCGACATGGCGCCGGCGGATGGCGCGGCGGCCTTCGCACAGGGCAATCTCGACATGGTCTGCGGCTGGGGCGGCGGCCTGCGGCGGATGCTGGAGCATGGCAATGTTCTGTTGACCGGCGCGGAGAAGGAAGAGCTTGGCATCCTCGTGGTCGACGTGACCTCGGCGCCGGCGAATTTCGTGGCGGAAGGGGCCGAGACGCTGGAGGCCTTCCTGAAGGTCACGGCCGAGGCCAACGCGATGTGGAACGCGGGCGACATGAAGGCCGAGATGCTGGAAGTGATCGCCAAGGATGCGGGCATGGATCTCGAGGCCACCGAGGCGACGATCGGGACCTTCGAATTCCCCTCGGTCGAGGAGCAGCTGGGCGAGAAATGGCTCGGCGGCGGCCTGCCGGCCTTCATGCTCGGCGTGGCGCAGGTTTTCCAGGAGGCCGGCTCCATTCCCGCGGCGCTCGATTCCTATGAGGACGCGGTTGCCCCCGGCCCGCTGACCAGCATCAGCGAGATGTAAGGCCCCCAAGGCCAACGCAATCGCGGGCGGCGCCGGTTCTGGCGCCGCCCACTTTATTCCTCTCAGAACCGAAGGGAATCGCCGCCAATGGACGGCCTCCATATCGAGAATATCTCCATGCGTTTCGATCTGCCCGATGGCACGCATGTGCAGGCGCTGCAGGACGTGTCGCTGGAGATCAAGACGGGCGAGATTGTCTCTGTCCTGGGACCTTCGGGCTGCGGAAAGACGACGCTTCTCAACATTCTTGCGGGTTTCCTTGCCCCGACCGGCGGCAGGGTGCGCATGAATGGTCACGTGGTGCAGGGGCCAGATGCCGAGCGCGGCATGGTATTCCAGAAAGGCGCGCTCTTCGAATGGATGACGGTGCGCAAGAATGTATCCTTTGGCCCGCGCATGAAGGGTATGCCGAAAGGCGAACGGCGCGAGATCGTCGACCACCTGCTGGAGACCGTGGGGCTGCAGGATTTCAAGGAGAAGGCGGTCTACGAGCTGTCTGGCGGCATGCAGCAGCGCGTGGCGCTGGCGCGTTGCCTGGCCAATGACCCCGACGTGATCCTGATGGACGAGCCACTGGGCGCGCTGGACGCGCTGACGCGGGAGAAGATGCAGGGACTCGTGCTGAAACTCTGGAAGGAGACCGGCAAGACGGTCGTCCTCATCACCCACTCCGTGGAGGAAGCGCTGCTCCTTGGCGAGCGGTTGATCGTGATGGCACCGCGGCCGGGGCGGATCTACCGTGAATACGAACTGCCCTTTGCGGATCGTGCCGTGGGCGCAGATCTCCGGCGGGTCAAGAAGAGCGACGGTTTCGGTGATACCCGCGACGAGATCCTGTCGATGATCTGGGAAATGGAAGAGGAAATCATGGGCAGATCGGAGACCACGGTATGACGGGCTGGCTCATCCTGCTGCTCTACATCGTCCTGTTCGCAGGCGGATATCTCATTGTGCATTTCATCCGCGGTCTCATGCGGCCCGAACACGACTACAACTCGCTCAAGACGGTCACCTTCGGCGACGAAAGCGCGATCCGTCCGGACCGCGCGGCCTCGTTCATCTCGGTTGTGGTCATCTTCCTGATCTGGGGCGCTTTCACCGGTTCCAAATGGGTGCCGATCCATATGCCCGGACCCTATACCGGTGAGACGAGCTTTACCTATACGGCCACCGATGGCTCTGGCGCGACCGACGATGCGACGGTGCATGTGCTTGTGCACGAGGTCGGCGAGAAGGTCGACAAGCCGGAAGTTGCACCCGGCGATGGTTTTGCCGCCGACGACGCGGCGACCGTCGGGGCGTGGCGTTCGGTGCTGATCAAGGCGGTCGGAAATGACGGTGAGGGCGCCAAGGTCACGGCGGTTGACGGCGAATCGATCGAACCGGGTGACTCGGTCAAGGTCGACAAGGGCGAGGTCACGATGACCGCCAAGGGCTCGCTCAATTTCGAGCCGAACAAGGGGCTCCAGATGGAACCGATCTGGATGCCGTCGCCGGAAGCGGTTGTCAGCCGCTTCTTCGAGATCGCGACCGAAGGCTACCAGAACTTCACCCTGTGGGAGCACCTTGGCTGGTCGCTTCTGCGGGTTGTTGTCGGTTTCATCCTCGGTTCGATGGTCGGAATTCCATTGGGGTATGCAATGGGCCTGTCCGGTTGGTTCCGTGGCTGGTTCGACCCGATTGTCGAGTTCATGCGCCCTGTGCCGCCACTGGCGTTGATCCCGCTGGTGATCATCTGGTTCGGGATCTGGGAGACGGGCAAGATCGTGCTGCTCTTCCTCGCCGCGCTCTGGATCATGACGATCGCGGCGCGGGCAGGGGTGTCGGGTGTGAATATCTCGAAAGTGCATGCGGCCTATTCACTGGGCGCCTCCAAGCGACAGGTGCTCAGCCACGTGATCGTGCCGAATTCGCTGCCGGAGATCTTCACCGGCGCGCGGGTTGCGATGGGTGTGTGCTGGGGCACGGTTGTCGCGGCCGAGCTTGTGGCGGCACAGAAGGGGGCGGGGATGATGATCATCGCGGCCTCGAAGTTCCAGCTCACCGACATCGTGATCATGGGCATCATCCTGATCGGCATCATCGGCTACGGCATCGACATCCTCATGCGCATCGCCGAACGCATCCTCGTTCCCTGGAAAGGCCGCGCCTGACAGGCGGGAACCCGAACACAAGGCACAAGGCCCGGCTCGACAACGCGCCGGGCCTTTGCTATTGCGAAGGCAGGAAATCCCGACATTGCGAACGGCAGTCTTCTGCCCAAATTGCCTGCGCGCCCGCGCGCGTGCGAGGCAATCCGTGCTGTCGGCGGGACAAAGGAGAGCAGATGTATCACGTTATCCCCGACATTCACGGCCAGGCCGAAAAGCTCGACGGCCTGCTCGCGCATCTCGGCTGGCGCCGGGGAGGCGCTGGCTGGCAGGCGCCGCGTCCGGGCCAGGAAATCGTCTTTCTCGGCGATTTCATCGACCGCGGCCCGGAGAATGCCCGGGTCCTCGCCATCGTCCGCTCCCTGATCGATGCGGGAAAGGCGCGCGCGATCATGGGCAATCACGAGTTCAATGCGATCCAGTTTCACACCGAGGTCGAAGGTCGACCGCTGCGGAAGCGATCCGACAAGAATCTGCACCAGCATGCCTCCTTCCTGCGGGAATACCCGATTGCGGCACCGGAAACGGCGGAGGCGATCGGCTGGATGAAGACGCTGCCGCTCTTTCTGGACGAGCCCGGCTTCCGGGCTGTGCATGCCTGTTGGCACGGACCGTCGATTGCGCACCTGCGGACCGAACTTGTGGAGGCACGGCTGGAAGATGCGCTGCTTCACCGTCCGGATTGGACATCAGGCCCGCTTTTCGACGCGCTGCAGAATGTGACCAGTGGGCTGGAGGCGCCGCTGCCGGACGGGTATTCCTTCCGCGACAAGGATGGCGTGGAGCGCCGCCATACCCGTATCGCGTGGTGGTTGGCCGAGGCCCGGAACTGGCGGCAGATTTCCCGTTCCGTGCCCGATCCGGACTGCCTGCCGCAGACCCCTCTGCCGTCGGAACTGGCCGCATGGCGGTATCGCGAGCCGTGCCCGGTTTTTTTCGGACATTACTGGGAAAGCGGGACGCCCCGCGTCGAGGCTCCCCATGCGCTCTGTCTCGACTACTCCGCCGGTCTCGACGGCCCGCTCCTTGCCTATGATTTCGACCCGGGCGAAGCGGAGATGTCGGTTTCGCGCATCCGCATGGCCTGAACGGCGCCGTCCGGCCTAGAGAGCCCTGGCACAGGCAATCGCCTTCGCCAGCATCTCCGTGTACCCCTCCATCGGCAGCGTCATCAACGTCTTGCCCGTGTTGTCGCTCAGGGTCAGCTCCGCGCCGCCCTGGGCGAGCGCCTCGTACCGGGCCGCCCCCTTGGTGCTGCTGTCGATATGCTGGACGAACTCGTCATCATATTGCGCGCCCTTGAAGGTCACAGGTTTGCCGCCGGCCTCGGCCTTCAGCTTGGCCTTGTGCCGCTTCAGGTCCCAGTCACGAGAGCCGAATTGCAGGATGCTGACCGAGGCACCGGGAAAGAAGACGACCCGTAACCCGGACGCCCCACCGCCGGTTTCCAGCATGCAGGCCGTTTCGGAGGCGTGAACCTTGCCCTTGTCCAGGTAGCTGAAACCATCCAGCGAATAGGCCGTCCAGCTTCCGGAGGCGGCGAGCTTGTTTCGTCCGTCCTCTCCGGCATTCGCCAATGCTGCGGCCATCGCGGCCGTCAGGAACACACTCAAGGCAATCTTCATAACGTCTCTCCCGGAACCGGACCGCGACAGGGCCCTGTCACGGCCTTAGGGTCGCTTTCCGACCGTCGCCTTGATGCAGGTCATGAATTTGCCTGAAATTGCAGCAGGTTGACGCAAGGTCCCGGGCGCGGTGCGTGTGCACGCTTGTGTGGCGCGCAAATCCGTCGGATAGGAACAGGGACCAGACAAGCCCCAGGAGAGGCAAGATGACCCGAATGTCCGCGCGCAAGCGCATTGCGCTGGTGGCGCATGATGCGATGAAACCGGCGATTGTCGCCTGGGCGAAGCGCAACCGCGAGATCCTCGCCCGCCACGAGCTTTTCGGGACCGGCACAACCGGCGGGCGGGTTGCCGAGGGCGCCGGTCTCGATGTGACACGGCTCAAGAGCGGCCCGCTGGGCGGCGACCAGCAGCTCGGCGCGATGATCGCCGATGACAAGCTCGACGTTCTGATCTTCTTCACCGACCCGCTCACGGCGATGCCGCATGATGTCGACGTCAAGGCGCTGACCCGGATCGCCACGCTGGAGCAGGTCGTCATGGCCTGCAACGCCGCGACGGCCGATTTCGTTGTCGCCTCGGACATGCTGGACAGCGAGTACACGCCGATCGAGGAAGAAACGGACCACGCGCGCTAGGCGCAGCTTGGGGTGACGGGGGCAAGGAACCGATGATGGTGGAGCGCTGGCGCTTTGCCTCCCGCGCGCATCGCTCTGATCTTCTCCCGATTTGACCGGGGTAAAGTGAAAACCACAGATGTTGTGGCGCCAGCTCACGGGCAGGGGTTGTCCCGGCTCACGACCACTGCAGGCCTCGCCTAGCGTATCGACCGGCCCTTGAAGATCGCGTCCTTGCCGAACTTCTCCCGGATTGCGTCCGTCGCGCGTTCGGCGGCGGCACGGTTGCCGGCCTGCGGGTCGAGCAGATCGCCGGTCAGATCCGCCTTGCTCGCCGGCACCAGTTCGGAAATGCCGACACCCAGCAGGCGGAACGGCCCGGAAGACAGCGCCGGCAGGAGCAGTGCCTCCGCCTCGGCATAGATCTTCTCGGCAAGCTGCGTCGGCTCTTCCAGCGCGTGGCGACGGGTCAGGATCTTGTGGTCGGCCTGCTTGAGCTTCAGCGTCACGGTCCGGCCGGCCAGCCCCTTGGCCTTGGCCCGGTCGGCAACCTTTTCCGTCATCCGCCAGGCGTAGCCCTTCAGCCGGTCCAGCGCCGCGATGTCCTCGCTGAAAGTGGTCTCGTTCGAGATCGATTTCAGCCCGCCGCCCGAGGCGACCCGCCGCGAATCCTCGCCACGTGCCAGGTGCCAGAGCCGGTCGCCCTGCTTGCCGAAGCGCTCATGCAACGCCTTGCGATCCCAGCGGCGAAGATCGGCGAAGGTCCGTATCCCGGCGCGGGAAAGCTGCGCCTGTGCGACCGCCCCCACACCCCAGATCAGCGAGACCGGCTTGTCGGCGAGAAAATCCAGCGTCTCGGCTGCGCCGATGATGGAGAACCCGCGCGGCTTCTCAAGGTCGCTCGCCACCTTGGCAAGGAACTTGCAATGGCTCAGCCCGATCGAGCCCGACACCCCGATCTCTTCCTCCATCCGCTTCACCAGCTGCGCCAGCATCACCGCGGGCGGCGCATGATGCAGCCGGGCGGTGCCGGTCATGTCGAGGAAAGCCTCGTCGAGGGAGAGCGGTTCGATGGAAGGGGTCATCTCCTCCATCATCGCCCGGATCTGCCCGGACACTTTCGTGTAGATATCGTGTCGTGGCTTGACCCAGACCGCATCCGGGCAGAGCTTCTTTGCTTGGAAGGCCGCCATCGCCGAGCGCACCCCGTAGAGCCGCGCGATATAACAACAGGTCGAGACCACCCCGCGCTGCCCGCCACCGACGATGACCGGCTTGTCGGCGAGATCGGGATCCATCGCCTTGTGCACGGAGGCGAAAAAGGCGTCGCAATCCATATGGGCAATCGAAAGATCGAACAGCTCCGGATGGGACAGCACGCGCGGCGATCCACAGGCCGGACAACGACGACCGGTCTCGAATGTTTCAAGGCAATCTCGGCAAAGCGCGGGCATGGCTGCAGATTAGCGCCTTTTGGCATCCGGTTCGAGCGGGAACGGTGCCCGGAGGCGCGCTCACAGCTTGTCGCGCATCGAGTACCAGAGCATGGCAAGAACGAGCAGCGGAGACCGCAGCGCCGCGCCGCCGGGGAAGCGTGGCGTCGGCACGGCGGCCAGGGCGTCGAAGCGCTCGGCCTGTCCGGCCAGCGTCTCGGCGGCGATCTGTCCGGCCAGAGTGGCAAGCGCGAGCCCGTGGCCGGAATAACCGGAGAAGCTGAGGATATTGCCGGCGATCCGTTCGAAATGCGGCATCCGGTTCATGGTGATTGCCAGCGTGCCGCCCCAGGCATGGCTCAGCTTGACGCCCTTGAGCTGGGGGTAGATCTCCAACAACGGTTTCATCACCTTGGCGCGGATATCGGAGGGGAAGCGGTAGCCATAGCTCTCGCCGCCGCCGAAGATCAGCCGGTGGTCGTCGGAGAAGCGGAAATAGTTGACCACGAACTTGCTGTCGGCCACCGCGTGGTTGTTGCGGATCAGGTTTTCCTGTTCCTCTGGCGACATCGGCTCGGTCGTGGCGATGAAATTGTTGATCGGCATGACGCGGGCGGCAACCCGCGGCTCCAGCCCGCCGAGATAGCCGTTGCAGGCAAGGATGACATGATCGGCGGTGATCTCTGCCGCGTCGGTCTTCACCCGCGCCGACGCCCCCTCGACAAGCTCGACAACCTTCGAGCCTTCGTAGATCCGCGCGCCGGCCGCAACCGCCATTCGCGCCAGCCCGAGGGCGAATTGCAGCGGATCGATATGGCCGGAGCCCATGTCCAGCGTGCCGCCGTGATAGACCGGGGAGCCGACCATGTGGCGGATCTCCTCGCGATCCAGCGTGCGGATCTGCTCGTAGCCATAGTCGTCCCGAAGCTTGCGCGCATAGGCTTGGGAATGCGGAACATAGCGGGCGCGGTGGTCGGCATGGATGATGCCGTCATGGAACTCCGCCTCGACTTCAGGCGCGCGCGACAGCTCCCGCACCAGGTCAACCGCTTCGTTGCCGATCTCCCAGAGGCGACGGGCGGGCGCCTTGCCCATCATCGCCTCGAGATCGTCCTGATCGATACGCTGGCCCATTGTCGCGTGCCCGCCATTGCGCCCCGAGGCGCCGAAGCCAACGCGCTGCGCCTCCAGCACCACCACGTCATAGCCGCGCTGCCGCAGGTGCAGCGCCGCCGAGAGGCCGGTATAGCCGGCGCCGATGACGCAGACATCCGCCCTCAGCGCGCCTTCGGCGGCCGGAAACCGGGGCAGGGGCGTGGCCATCGCGGCGTGATAGGAGGCGGGGTATTCGCCCTGCACATCATTGGCGGTGAGGAGGTCGAGGGGCTGGGCCATGTCATGCGCCTTTGCTGGGGCCGGATCGGGCGGCGGGAAACTGCCCTAGGTGGTGTCTCGGCGGCCATGTTATCCTGCGCCAATTACGCGCGAAGAGGATATCATGGCTGTCACATTGCTTGTCGGAACCACCAAGGGGGTCTTCTTGCTCGATGCGAGCGAAACGCGGGAAGACTGGACGATACGAGGGCCGTTCTGCGACGGCTGGGGGATCAATCACGTGATCGGGGACGCGTCGAGCGGTGCGATCTGGGCCGCGGGCGGCGGCCAGTGGACGGGCGCCGGTGTCTGGCGTTCGCTGGATCACGGCGCAAGCTGGCAGGTGAGCCAGTTCTCCAATGGCGGCTTCAACGACTGGATCGAGGCAAACCCGGAAGAGGCGGCGAGTCTCGGCATTGAGAAACGGCCGCCCGCGCCCTTCGACGGGCAGATCGAGGCGCTCTGGTCGCTGGGACAGGGGCATGGGCGTCTCTATGCAGGAAGCAAGCCCGCGGCGCTCTATGCAAGCGAGGATGACGGCATCTCCTGGGCGCCTGTTTCCGGGCTCAGCGAACATCCGACGCGGGAGAGCTGGCAGCCGGGCGCGGCCGGGCTGGTGTTGCACACGATTGTCAGCGACCCGGACGCGTCCGAACGGCTTTGGGTCGGTATCTCTGCCGCAGGTGTCTTTGCCACCGAAGATGGCGGGGCGAGCTGGGAGCGGCGGGTGCGGCTGTCCAACGAAGGGGGCGGGGCGGACCATGCCTCCCATCCCGGCCATTCGCATGACCCGCTGGCCGAAGAGGGCACCATCGGTTTCTGCGTCCACAATATGGGCCGCGCCTCGGATGGCACGCTCTACCAGCAGAACCACCACGGCGTTTTCCGCAGCGGCGATGGCGGACGCAGCTGGCGCGATGTGACGGCGGGGCTGCCCTCGACCTTCGGCTTTCCGATTGCCGTGCATCCGCGCGATCCGCGGACCATCTGGACGCTGCCGCTCAACGGCGATGATATCGGCCGCTACCCACCGGACGCCTCTGCCGCTGTTTGGCGTTCGCGCGATGGCGGCGAGAGCTGGGAGAAATGCCAGGACGGGCTGCCGGTCAAAGACTGCTTCTTCACCGTGCTGCGGCAGGCGATGGCGACCGATGGCGGGACGCCCGCGGGCGTCTATTTCGGGACCAATAGCGGCTCGGTCTTTGCCTCCCTGGACGAAGGAGACAGCTGGCAGGCGGTGGCGGAGCATCTGCCGACGGTGTTGAGCGTCGAGGTCTTGGAACGCTAGCTGCGGTTTGTCCCCTGGCACGCTCGACGGGTCGACATGAATCGAGAAGGGCAGCGCCCAGCCGTGGGCGGGGAGAAAGACCCCGCCCGGGAGGGCGGTCCCTCGGGAATTGCGGCGCAATTCCCGAGGGACGACAGTCGATTTCTCGCAATCGCTGATAGTCAAGGGCTGCCCGGCCTGCGGCCGGGCGAACGGTTTCACTTGTAGAGCCCTTTTTCCTTGATCTCCGCCAGAGTCAGGTCGAGCGCCTTGACGGCGCGCTCCATCAACGTGTCGACATCGGATTTGTTCAGCAGAAGCGGCGGCGCGATGATCATCCGGTCGCCGACATGGCGCATGATCAGATTGTTGTCGAAGCAATGCCCGCGTGCGACCAGCCCGACCGTGCCCTTGGGCGCCGCGAAAGGCGCGCGGGCCGCCTTGTCCGGGGTCATGGCAATCGACGCCATGAAGCCCTTGATCTTCGCTTCGCCGACCAGCGGGTGATCGGCCAGAGCTTCCCATTTCTCCTTGAGATAGGGGCCGGTGACCGAGGCGACGTTCTCCACCATATTCTCCTCTTCGAGGATGCGCAGGTTCTCCAGCGCCACGGCGCAGGAGACCGGGTGGCCGGAGTAGGTGTAGCCATGGTTGAAGTCGCCCGCCTCGGCGACCGTATTTGCCACCTCGTCGCAGACGATGGAGGCGCCGATGGGGGCGTAGCCGGAGGAGAGCCCCTTGGCGACGGTCATGATGTCGGGGCGAATGTCATAGGTCTGCGAGCCGAACATCTGTCCCGTCCGCCCGAAGCCGCAGATCACCTCGTCGGCAATCAGCAGGATCTCGTGGGCGTCACAGATCTTCTGGATCTCGGGCCAGTAGCTGTCCGGCGGGATGATCACACCGCCCGCACCCTGGATCGGCTCGGCGATGAAGGCGGCAACGTTGTCCTCGCCCAACTCGGCGATCTTCGCCTCAAGCTCGCGGGCGCGCATCAGGCCGAATTCCTCCGGGCTCATCTCGCCGCCTTCGGCATACCAGTTCGGCTGGCCGATATGGACGATATCGGCAATCGGCAGCCCGCCCTGTTCATGCATCGGTTTCATGCCGCCAAGCGAGGCGCCGGCCATGGTCGAGCCGTGATAGGCGTTTTCGCGGGAGATGATCACCTTCTTCGTGGGCTTGCCCTTCGCGGCCCAGTAATGGCGCACGAGGCGGACATTTGTGTCATTCGCGTCCGAGCCGCCGGAGGCATAGAAGACGTGGTTCAGGTCGCCCGGCGCCATCTCCGCGAGCTTCCGGCTCAGCGCGATGACCGGCACATGCGTGGTCTGGAAGAAGGTGTTGTAATAGGGCAGTTCGCGCATCTGGCGGGCAGCGACATCGGCGATGCTGTTCCAGCCATAGCCGATATTGACGCACCAGAGCCCCGCCATCGCGTCGAGGATCTGGTTGCCATCGGTGTCGGTCAGCGTCACGCCCTTGGCCGACTTGATGATCCGTGCCCCCGTCTCGGCCAGCTCGGCGCCGGCGGTAAAGGGATGCATATGGTGCGCCGAATCCAGCGCTTGCAGTTCGGCGGTGGGCAGGTGGTTTGTAAGCATGTTCATGGGGCAGTCCTCTCTGTCAGGCGTTCAGCAGCAGGTGCTGACGCTCCCAGGGCGAAATTTCACGTTTATATTCATCATGTTCAGCGTGCTTGATGTCCGAGTAGAGCTGACAGAACTCGGCGCCGAGTACCTCGCGGACCTCGTGGTCGGCGTCGAACAGCGCCAGCGCATCTGCGAGGCCCGCAGGCAGGTTCGAATCGCTTTCATAGACCTCGTGCAGCGCGATGGGTCGGGGGGCGACCTTGTTCACCATGCCGAGATAGCCGCAGGCGAGGCTTGCCGCGATGGCGAGATAGGGGTTGGAATCGATCCCGATCACCCGGTTCTCGACCCGCCGCGCAATCGGCTTCGAAATGGGAATGCGCAGGCCGGTTGTCCGGTTGTCGCTGCCCCATTCGAGATTGGTCGGCGCGCTCATGCCTTCGGCGTTGAAGCGCCGGAAGGAATTCACATAGGGCGCCAGCAGCGGCACCACGGAGATCATGTATTTCTGGCTGCCGCCGATGAAATGGTGGAAGGCGTCGGTCGCCTCGCCTGCCGCATCGGAGAAGATATTGTTGCCGTCCAGATCGACGATGGATTGGTGTATATGCATCGCCGAGCCCGGCTCGTCCCGCATCGGCTTGGCCATGAAAGTGGCGAAGACACCGTTCTTCAGTGCCGCTTCGCGGATCGAACGCTTGAAATAGAAGACCTGGTCGGCCTGTTTCAGCGGGTCGCCATGCAGCAGGTTGATCTCGATCTGCCCGGCGCCGCCTTCCTGGATCACGGTATCGATCTCCAGCCCCTGCGCCTCCGCATAGTCGTAGATCGTGTCGATCACCTCGCCATATTCATCCACCGCGACCATGGAATAGGCCTGCCGGGACGCGCCCTTGCGCCCGGTCCGCCCCAGCGGCGGTTCGATCGGTTCGTTGGGGTCGGTGTTCGGCTTGGTGAGGTAGAATTCCAGCTCCGGCGCCACGACCGGCTTCCAGCCTTTCTCGGCATAGAGCCCGAGCACACGCTTGAGCACATTGCGCGGCGAAATCGGCAGCGGCTCGCCCTCGCGGGTCTCCATATCGCAGATCACCTGAAGCGTCGCGTCATCGGCCCAGGGCGCGGCCGAAGCCGTGGCCATGTCCGGGCGCAGGACAACGTCGCGCTCCAGCCACTGGTCCTCGATCTCCATGTCGACATATTCGCCCGAGATCGTCTGGTAGAAGAGCGAGACCGGCAGGAAGAACGTCTCTTGCGGGTCGAACTTGTGGCTGGGCATCGCCTTGCCGCGCGACATGCCGACCGTATCCGGTATGATCGCCTCGACCTCTTCCAGCCGACGCTCGCCGAGATAGTCGAGAAACGCCTCGGGCAGTTCGGTGATCCAGCTTTTGCGGTGGCGCGACATGGCTGTGTTCCTGCGAATTTGCGGAGTTTTGGTGGGCGAGGTCTCGTCGCCGGCCTATTGCTCGGAATTTATGATCAAATTCTGCGAGCTGTCAATCGGCGCCGGGGAGGGCTGCTGTTTTCTCCGTTTCCTGCATGGATTCGCGAATCTGATCGAGTCCCTGGGCAATGTCCTGTTCGATTGCTGCCTGAGTTTTGAGCGCTTCGCCTGCCGCGAGTGCATCCAGCGCGACATGGTGCTGATCCGGGAGATTCGAGGTGCCGTAACGTCCACAGACGATCCGCAGCGAGGGCCCGACCCGTAGCCAGAGCCCCTTTGCCAGGGTCTCGAGGACCTCCGCATCGGCGCGCGCATAGAGGCAGAAATGGAACCGATAATTCTGTTCGAGATAGCCGCGCACATGGCCCCTCTCGATCGCTTCGTCGATTCTGCGGTCAATGGCCGTCAGCTCCGAAATCAGGCTGGAGTCGGTCTTTTCTGCAGCTCTGCGGGCAAGTTCCGGCTCAATCGAGAGTCGCGCGAAAGCGATTTGTTCCAAGTGGCTGGCCGTCAGGGCCGGCACTGTCAGCCGCCGGTTCCCGCGCGCTTCCAGCGCCCCTTCCGCCGTCAGACGCCGGATCGCTTCGCGCACCGGCGTCATGCCCGCGCCCAGCCGCTCGCGCAGCCCCATGATCGTCAGGGGCTCTCCCGGTTCGACCTCGCCGAACAGGATCATGTCCCGTAGACGCCGATAGATCGCCTGATGTTCTGGTGTCTTTGCCTCTTGCGCGGTCACTGTCCTTGCCTTTTTCTTGATCACGCGGGTCCGGTCTGGGAACAACCGGAAACGTGGGGCTTGCATTCTTCGTCATTCTTGGGAAGCATGCTCTCAAACGCAAGGTTTGATCAAATAAAAAACCTGGGCAATGGCCCGACACTCAAAACAGGGGATGACACATGAAACGGAATATCGCGATCTTGACGCTTTCGGTCTCGGCGCTGGCCTGCGCAGCGGCGGCCGATGAGGTCCGGGTCTACAACTGGTCCGATTACATCGACGAGGACCTGCTGGAGAAGTTCGAGACCGAAACCGGTCTGGAGCTGATCTATGACGTCTTCGACAGCAACGAAGTTCTGGAGACCAAGATGCTCGCGGGCGGCTCGGGTTACGATGTCGTCGTGCCCTCCGCAACCTTCCTGCAACGCCAGATCACGGCCGGTGCCTTCCAGAAACTGGACATGGAGAAACTGCCCAACCACGCCAACATGTGGGAAGTGGTCGCCTCGCGCACCGAGCAATACGACCCCGAGAATGCCTATTCCATCAACTACATGTGGGGCACGACCGGCATCGGCGTGAATGTCGGCAAGGTCAGGGAAGTGCTGGGCGAGGACGCCCCCATCGACAGCTGGTCGCTGGTCTTCGATCCGGCGAACATGGAAAAGCTGGCCGAATGCGGCGTCTATTTCCTCGACGCTCCCACCGAAGTAATTCCTGCCGCACTCGGCTATCTCGGACATGATCCGGACAGCCACGACCCCGACGTGATCCAGAGCGCTGAAGGGCTCTTCCTCGGCGTGCGCCCCTATATCACCAAGTTCCACTCGTCCGAGTATATCAACGCGTTGGCCAATGGAGATATCTGCGTTGCCGTCGGCTGGTCCGGCGACGTGCTGCAGGCCCGCGACCGTGCAGACGAGGCCGATAACGGCGTCGAGATCGCCTATCACGCGCCGAAGGAAGGCGCCCAGATGTGGTTTGACCAGATGGCGATCCCGGTTGATGCGCCGAACCCGGACGGCGCCCATGCCTTCCTCAACTTCATCATGGATCCCGAGAACATGGCTGCGGCGTCGAACTACGTCTATTACGCCAATGGCAACCTTGCCTCTCAGGAATTCCTGGTGGAAGACGTGAGCGGCGACCCGGCGATCTACCCGGATGCGGCAACGCTGGAAAACCTCTTCACCACCACGCCGTACCCGGCCAAGGTGCAGCGCGTGGTGACCCGGCTCTGGACCGCGATCAAGTCTGGCGTCTGATTCGATAGCGGCCCCGCGGTTCTCCCGCGGGGCTTCTCCCTCCCGGAAGGAAGCCCATGTCCGATCCCGTTTCCGCGACGCCACCCGTCTTCGCCCCCTGGGACGATCCGTCCGAGACACCGCTGATCCATTTTCAGAATGTCACCAAGCGGTTCGGCGATTTCACGGCGATCGACGACCTGACGATCGACATCTACGAGAAGGAATTCTTCGCCCTTCTCGGTCCGTCCGGTTGCGGCAAGACCACGCTGATGCGGATGCTGGCGGGCTTCGAGACACCGAGCGAGGGGGTGATCAATCTCGCGGGCAAGAACATCGTCTCCGTGCCGCCGAACAAGCGGCCGGTGAACATGATGTTCCAGTCCTACGCGCTTTTCCCGCATCTGACCGTGGCGCAGAATATCGCCTTCGGGCTGGAGCGCTCGAAGATGCCCAAGGACAAGGTCGGCGCCCGCGTGGACGAGATGCTGAAGCTCGTCCAGCTTGAGAAATTCGGCGGTCGCAAGCCGCACCAGATCTCCGGCGGCCAGCGTCAGCGCGTGGCGCTCGCGC
This sequence comes from uncultured Tropicimonas sp., assembly GCA_947497945.1. Lineage (GTDB taxonomy): Bacteria > Pseudomonadota > Alphaproteobacteria > Rhodobacterales > Rhodobacteraceae > Tropicimonas. The sequence continues at coordinate 62,782 of CANMIP010000009.1, forward strand.
GCAGCCTCGCCAAGGCGCCGAAGCTGCTGCTGCTCGATGAACCGCTCGGCGCGCTCGACAAGAAACTGCGCACCGAAACCCAGTTCGAGTTGATGGAAATCCAGGAAAGCACCGGTACGACCTTCGTCATCGTCACCCATGATCAGGAAGAGGCGATGACCGTCGCCTCCCGCATCGCGGTGATGGATCACGGCCGCATGGTGCAGGTCGACACGCCGGACCGGATCTACGAGACGCCGAACAGCGCCTACGTGGCCGATTTCATCGGCGATGTGAACCTGATCGAAGGCAATGCCGCCTCCCATCACAAGGATGGCAAGATCGAGATCCACTGGCGCGAGGGCGAGCCGCCCGTTGTCGGCACGCCGATGGTGCCGATCGAGGACGGCACGCGCTGCACCTTCGCGATCCGGCCAGAGAAGGTGCATATCTCCAAGGAGCATCCCGAGGGGAAGGCCAATATCCTGCATGGCAAGATCCTCGACATCGCCTATCTCGGCAATATCTCGACCTATCATGTCGAACTCCCCAATGGGCATGTGGTCAAGGCCCAGAGATCGAACAGCCTGCGGATCGAGCGGCGAAAATTTACCTGGGAGGACGAGGTCTGGCTCTGGTGGACGGACACCGCCGGCGTCGTGTTGACAGCGTGAGGGCGAAGCAATGAGACCCGGCCGCACCCTCCTGATCCTCGTCCCGTATCTCTGGCTGCTGGCGCTGTTCCTCGTCCCCTTCGGGATCGTCTTCAAGATCTCGCTCTCGGACACCGCGCTCGCCATCCCGCCCTATCTTCCGACGCTGGATCTCTCCGCTGGCTGGTCCGGCTTCATGGAGTTTCTCTCAGAGCTGGACTTCGAGAATTACGTCTTCCTGACAGAGGACGATCTCTACCTGAAGGCCTATCTCTCCAGCCTCTCCATCGCCTTGTTCTCGACGGTGCTGACACTGCTTGTCGGTTTTCCAATCGCTTATGGCATGGCGAATGCGCCCGAACACTGGCGTCCGGCGCTGATGATGCTGGTGATCCTGCCCTTCTGGACCTCTTTCCTGATCCGGGTCTACGCTTGGATGGGCATTCTCGCCAACGAGGGCTTTCTCAACCAGTTCCTGCTCTGGACCGGGATCATCGCCGAGCCGCTGCAGATCATGAACACCAACAAGGCGGTCTATATCGGCATCGTCTATACCTACCTGCCCTTCATGGTCCTGCCGATCTACGCGACGCTGGAAAAGCTCGACGGCTCGCTGCTGGAGGCGGCCGAGGATCTCGGCTGCGGCCGCACGGAAGCCTTCTGGCGCGTGACTTTCCCGTTGTCGCGACCGGGCATGGTGGCTGGTTCTTTCCTCGTCTTCATCCCGGCGCTGGGCGAGTTCGTCATCCCGTCGCTGCTCGGCGGCTCCTCGACCCTGATGATCGGCAAGGTGCTCTGGGAGGAGTTCTTCTCCAACCGCGACTGGCCGGTGGCCTCTGCCGTCGCCGTGGTGCTGCTCTTGATCCTGATCATCCCGATCGTGCTCTTCCAGCGCAACCAGCAGAAGCAGCAGGAGGCGGAGCAATGAGTGTCGCAATGCCCATTGCAAAGCGCGGAGGGCCGCGCCCGACCCTGGGTGGGCGCACCGCAACGCTGATTCGAAGCGATTTATCCCAATGCTCCGGGCTCGCTCTGTGTGGTTCGCGACATCGCAAAGGCGCCCTCCCGGGGGGAGGGTCGTGCGCGGCCCGGGCTGGTCGCCCGGGCACACGGATGAACGCAGCTTCGCTGCCCGTTCTGAGTTTGGCGGGTCCGAGGGCGGTCGAATGAGAAAGTTCACCTGGTTCAACGCCGTCTCCCTGACGCTCGGCTTTGCCTTCCTCTACATCCCGATGCTGATCCTGATCATCTTCTCCTTCAACAGCTCCAAGCTGGTGACGGTCTGGGCCGGATTCTCGACCAAGTGGTATGTCGAGCTCCTGCAGAACGAGGCTTTCCTCGATGCCGCCTGGGTCACGATCAAGGTCGCCGTTGCGTCTTCTACCGCCGCCACCGTGCTTGGCACCATGGCCGCCTATGTCCTCGTCCGCGGTGGCCGCTTCGCCGGGCGCACGCTATTTTCGGGCATGATCTACGCCCCGCTCGTCATGCCGGAAGTGATCACTGGCCTGTCGCTGCTGCTGCTCTTTATCGCCATCGGGCTGGATCGGGGCGTCTTCACCATCGTGCTGGCGCATACAACCTTCTCCATGTGCTATGTCTCCGTCGTCGTCTCCTCGCGGCTGGTCTCCTTCGACCGCTCCGTCGAGGAAGCCGCGCTCGATCTCGGCTGCACCCCGTTCGAGGCGTTCCGCCTCGTTACCCTCCCGATTATCTTCCCGGCCGTCATTTCCGGCTGGCTGCTGGCCTTCACCCTCTCGCTGGACGACCTCGTCATCGCCTCCTTCACTGCCGGCCCCTCCTCGACAACCCTGCCGATCAAGATATTCTCTTCCGTGCGCCTCGGCGTCTCGCCAGAGATCAACGCGCTCTCGACGATCATGATCGCCATTGTCGCCATCGGCGTGATCGCCGCCTCGCTGGTATCCAAGCAGGCCATCGCCCGCCGCAACCGCGAGAAAAAGGAAGCGATCCAGGCGTGAGGCGGATCTACGAACCCTATGCCTATGGCGATGGTCCCATCGCGAACAGCTATTGGACGCGCACTGTTGAAGCACCGGACTGGCCCCGCCTCGAAGGCACGGCCAGCGCCGAGATTGCCGTAATCGGCGGCGGCTATACCGGACTCACCGCGGCGCTCCACCTCGCCGAAGCCGGCGCCGATGTCATCCTCCTTGACGCCCAGTCCCCTGGCTGGGGCGCATCGGGCCGGAATGGCGGCTTCTGCTGTCTCGGCGGCACCGCCCTGGGCGCAACCGACCTGCTCAAACGCCACGGCGAGGCCGATACCCGCCTCTATTACGACGCGGAACGCGAAGCCGTCGCGCTCGTCGCGGAGACGCTCGCGCGCCTTGGCATCGAGGCCGACACCCACTCGCGCGGCGAAACCATGCTCGCCCACAGCCCCGCCGCTATTCCGGATCTGAAAGCCACCGCCCGCCACATGCGCGCCTATCACGGCGCCACCTGCGAGATCCTTTCGCGCGAGGAGTTGGCTGCGAACGGTATGGCCTCGCCGGAGTTTCACGGCGCGGTCACCACCCCCATCGGCTTTGCGCTCAATCCGCTGAAATACGCGCTCGGGCTGGCGCGGGCGGCGCAGGCAGCGGGGGCGCGGATCTATGGGCGCTCGCCCGCCGGGAGCATCACTCGCCAGAATGACATCTGGCGGATTGCGTCCGATGCCGGGCAGGTCCAGACGAAACGCCTCATCTTCGCCACCAATGGCTACAGCGCCGACGATGTGCCGCCCTGGCTGGCCGCCCGCTACCTGCCGCTGCAATCCAACATCATCGTCACCCGTCCGCTGAGTGAAGCCGAACGCGCCGCGCAAGGCTGGACCACCCGGCAGATGAGCTTCGACAGCCGCCAGTTGCTGCATTATTTCCGCCTGCTGCCGGACAACCGCATGCTGTTCGGCATGCGCGGCGCCATCCGCTCCACGCCGAAGGCCCTGGGCGAGATCCGCGCAAGGACCCGCGCCGACTTCGACCGCTTCTTCCCGGCCTGGAAAGGTGTCGAAACCGAGCATTTCCAATCCGGTTTCGTCTCCCTTGCCCGCGATCGCACGCCCTTCGCCGGGCCCATCCCGGAGATGGAGAACGCTTTCGGGGCCTTCAACTATCACGGCAACGGCGTCGCCATGGGCAGCCATGCCGGCGCCATCCTTGCCGATCTCGCCCTTGGCCGGCCGCTCTCGCGCCCCTGGCCGGATTTTGCCACTCGCCCGCCGAGGCGGTTTCCCTTCGGCCGGTTCAGGCGCGCCCTGTTGCGTCCCGTCCTCGCCGCGCGCGCAAGACGGGATGGCGGCTGACTTGCGTCATCAAGGCGGCGTCGAAAACCGCCAACTCTCCGCCAGAACAGGGCGCCCGTCCGGCTGTCGGGCGTTCTCGGGACAGATCACTCCGAGCTATCGCGAATTCGCCGCCGACCTTCCCCGCGTCCCCGCCATCGCGGCCCATCGACGCGCGTGGGCGGACGCCCCCGAGACCAGCCTCGACGCCATCTCCGCGGTGGCCAAAGCCGGTTAGGAGATCGTCGAGATCGACGTGCAGATGAGACCCGACGGGCAGCTCTTCCTGATGGATGACGACCCACTCGCCCGCATGACCAATCTGTCCTCGCTGCGCCTGCTGCAGGAAAGTGGCAGCGCGGCGGCCGGACCGACCGAGGAGCGTATCCCCACGCGTTGCAGCACCGGCGCCCGCGTCGTCGAGACCCAGTTCGATGATGTCGAGATGCTGCGCCAACTCGCCCCGGCCTTCGCCGCAGCAGGGCTGGTGCGCTGGATCAACACACTTACCCCGGTCGCGCCCTGTGGCTATACCGATTCGGCAGCGCTTGCGGATCCGGGTGCGATCTGGGGCGCTGATGACGGCCGGGGCAGGGGTCTTTCAGACCGATGCGCCCGAGGCCCTGGTGCGTTGGCACCGCGAGAGACTGGAAGACCGAGAGGAAGTCGCATGATCCCCACCAAAGCCCAGGAACAGGCCCTGATCGACGCCGTGCGCGCCGCCGCAAAGGCCGAGATCCTGCCGCGTTTCCGCAATCTCGGCGCCGAGGGTGCCGATGCCAAGACCCATGCCGACGACCTCGTCACCGAGGCCGACCGCCGCTCGGAGCTGGCGATCACCGCCGCTGTCGGGGATATCCTGCCCGGCGCCGCCGTGGTCGGCGAGGAGGCTGTTTCGGCAGACCCGTCGGTTCTTGCGCGGATTGGCGAGGCCGAGACCTGTGTCATCATCGATCCCGTGGACGGGACGTGGAATTTCGCCAAGGGCCTGTCCACCTTCGGCGTCCTGTTGGCCGTCACCCACGAGGGTCAGACCGTCTTCAGCCTGCTCTATGACCCGATGGGAGATGACTGGATCCTGGCGCGGCGCGGCGTCGGGACCTGGTTCTGCGATGCGACGGGACGCAGTGAAAAGCTGGACATCTCTGCAACGCCGGAGCCCAAGACTGCGTTCGGGTGTCCCTGGCTCGTCCCGGAGGATATCCGTCCGCGTTTCCTGCAGGATCTGATCCCCTATGGGCGCGTCCGCGATCTCGGCTGCGCCTGCCACGACTACCGGATGATGTGCCTCGGCCATGGTCGCTTCGCCTTTGCCATCAAGCTGATGCCCTGGGATCACGCGGCGGGAGTGCTCGCGGTCCAGGAGGCCGGCGGCCATGTCGGTTTGCTCGACGGGCGGGAATATGCCCCGACGCTGACGAGCGGCTACATGGTCTCCGCGCGCGACGCGGCGACTCTGGCGGAGATGCGCGAGAAATTCGGCTGGATGGCCGAGTAACGGATTTTCGGGGCTGAGCGGAGGAAGAGGCAGGCGGTTCGCGACCGCCGGCCATTCTTCTGCCACCAGATCGTCAACACAAGTCGTGGCAACCGGCTCGTTGCGCCGGGAATCAGCCGTCGGGTGGGGCTCCCGCCCGTCGTCGGCGCATCACAGATGCGCTCCTCCCGTTGGGCGTGGCCGCGCGCCTGCGGCGCGCGGCGGTTGCTCCCGAGTCAGGCCTTGGGTCTAGGACGCAAGACGTGCGGGATTTCGGGGTCGTAGAGCGCCGAATCCGGGAAGTTGTGATCCTCGAAGACCCGCCCGACAAAGACCAGCGCCGTGCGAGTCAGCTTCTCGGCCCGCACCTTGTCGCGGATATCCGACAGCGTGCCACGCACATACATCTCGTCCGGCCAACCGACGCGATAGGCGACGATGACCGGGCAGTCCGGGCCATAGATCGGCGAGAGTTGCCGCTCGATCTCCAGCAGGTTGCGCACAGAAAGGTGGATGGCCAGCGTTGCGCCGGACGCGCCGAGCGTGGCGAGGTCTTCGCCCTCCGGCATGCCGGTCGACTTCATCGAGGTCCGGGTCAGGATCACCGATTGCGCCACTTCGGGCACGGTCAGTTCCTGCCCCATCCCGGCGGCGGCGGCGCAATAGGCCGGCACGCCGGGGGTGATGTCATAGGGGATGCCGAGCGCGCGCAGGCGACGGACCTGTTCGGCAATGGCGCCATAGAGCGACGGGTCGCCGGAATGGACCCGGGCCACGTCCTCGCCGCGTTCATGCGCCGCCGCAATCTCGGCGATGATGTCGTCGAGGTCGAGCGGGGCGGTGTCGATGACGCGAGCGTCTTCCGGCGCACCGGCCACGACCTCCGCCGGAACCAGCGAGCCGGCATAGAGGCAGACAGGGCAGGCGCCGATCAGGCGCTGCGCCTTGAGGGTGAGAAGCTCCGGATCGCCCGGACCGGCGCCGATGAAATGAACGGTCATTGGGTCTCTCCGTCGATATGTTTCGCATAGCCGCGCGGGGTGTAGATCCATTCGCCTTCCGCGCCGGCCGAGATGTCGCCGCTGGTGATGCGGCGGGAGGCCGCGGAGCCGATGAGGACGATGGTCATCATGTCGACCTCGTCCACCTCCAGCGCGTCGAGCCGGCGCAGGGTCAGCCTCTCCTCAGGCCGGCCAAGCGAGGTGGCCAGCAGGACCGGCGTGTCAGCCGGGCGGTGCTGGAGCAGGATTTCGCGGGCTTCGGCCAGCAGCGTACGGCGGCGGCGCGAGACCGGGTTGTAGAAGGCGATGACGAAATCGCCCTGGGCGGCGGCGTGGAGCCGCTGGACGATGGTCTCGCGCGGCGTCAGAAGGTCCGAGAGGGAGATGGCGCAGAAGTCATGCCCAAGTAGTGCGCCGGCGCGGGCCGAGGCGGCCTGCAGCGCGGAAATGCCAGGGGCGTGGGTCAGGGCAACGCGCTTGGCGGCGTCCGAGACACCGCCCGCATCGCCGTCGCGGTCCAGCAGTTCCATGACCAGCGCGCCCATGGCGAAGATGCCGCCATCGCCGGAGCAGATCAGCGCCACCTTGCGGCCTTCGCCAGCGGCTTCAAGCGCGTAGCGGCAGCGGGCCTCTTCTTCGCCGAGTTCGAAATCGCGGCGCATACGACCGCGGGCTTGAGGGCCAAGGAGGTCGATATAAAAGCCGTAGCCGACAAGCTCGTCAGCTTCCGCGATGAGCCGCGTGGCTTCGGGCGTGCGCCACTCGGTCTGGCCGGGGCCGATGCCGATGACGGAAAGCTGTCCGCGCGGCGTGCCCTCGGCGCCGCCACCGGCGATGCGGGCGACCGCACAGGTCGCATCCGAAGACTTCACCTTCTCGACGAGGAGCGCGCCGTCCGGTCCGGCGGCGGCAAGGGCCGCGCCTTCAGCGACACCGTGACAGCCGACTTCGGCAAAAACGACATCGGACGGGTTGGCCAGCCGCGATGCCTCTTCTTCCAGCCGCGTGGCGGTGTGGAAGCGGGCGGGTACGCCGAGATTGCGGGCCAGCGCATGAATGGCGGCTTCGTTGGATTTGAGGTCGATGGAGTGGATCGCGGCGATCTCACCGGCGGAAATCCCGGCTTCGGCGAGGGTCTTGCCGACAAGGCCGATGAGCTGGTCCGGATCGCAGCCGCGTGCGCAGCCGACGCCGAGTGCCAGCGCGGTGCGGCGGTAGATCAGCGGCGCAGCGCCGGGCACGGAGAGCACGAGCGGCGCGTCCGCGTCGGCGGCGAGACGGTCGACGGCGCCAGCCGCTTCGAGCGGGGCGAGCCACTCGGCTTCGGGGCCGGAAAGCTGGCCCTTGGTGCCGGAGAGCAGGGCTGCCATGACCGGCTTCGCCTCCTCCGGTTTCTCCAGCTGCCAGCCTTCGGGCGGCTCATCCAGCGCCACGCCGAGCGAGACATCGCCTGCCGTGGTGACGGCTGCCTTGGTCCCGAGCAACTCTGCGATGCGTCGGGCCAGCGCGTTGGCGCCGCGATGGCCGCCAAGCAGCGGCACGACCGCGGAGCTGTCTTCGGCCAGTGCGAGGACGGGTGGTTCAGCGCGCTTGTCGCCCAGATGCGGGGCGAGGATGCGGATGAGGATGCCGGCAGAGGCGATGCCGATCACCGGGTGGCCGGCGAGGAAGATCGATGTCAGATGCGGCGCAACCTCGTCGAAATCCGTCCCGCGGATGTCGAGCCGGGCGCCTAGCGCGGCGGCGACCTTCTCTCCGAGCGGCGCGGCCGAGGGCAGCAGGCAGAGGACGACCGGGGTCAGCTCAGACATGGGCGTCCTTTCCCGGCACGACAATCATCGAAAAATAGGGCGCCGTATCAGGAGCTTCCGAGAGCGGGCAGACATGTTGCTGCGGCAGCGAGGCGTGGGACACGAAAACCGCGCGCTCCGCCATGCCGAGCCGTTCGAGCACGGCGCGGGTGCGGCCAAAGTGGCGGCCGAGTTTCATGATCGCGGCGGCGTTGGCGGCTTTCAGGTGCTGCTCCAGTTCCGGCTCGTCCAGCGTCGCGGGGACCACAGTCAGCACCTCTTCGCGGGCGATGAGCGGCTGACGGGCGACCGCCGTTACCGCGCCCAGTGAAGAGACGCCGGGGACGATTTCGGCCGGGAAGCGCTCGGAGAGGCGCGAGAAAAGGTACATGAAGGAGCCGTAGAAGAACGGGTCGCCCTCGCAGAGCACGACGACATCCTCGCCGGCCTCCAGCGCGGCGGCGATGGTCTCGGCGGCGGCGTCATAGACATCCTGCGCCGGGAATCGCTCGGTGCGCATCGGGATGACGATGGGGATCTCGCGCGCGCCGTCGGGGATGTAGCGCGCGACGATGGCGCGGGCGAAGCTCTCGCCACTGTCGGGGGCCGGGTAGGCGATGACCTTGGCGGAGGTCAGCAGGCGATGCGCCTTCAGCGTCAGCAGTTCGGGATCGCCGGGGCCGACGCCCAGGCCGTAGAGGGTTCCACTCATTTGGTGAGACTCCATTGGGTTACGGGCATCGCCGGTTTCCAGCCATGCAGGCGGCCAACCGGTGTGGCGCGGGAGATGGCGATGCGAATGAGGGAGCCGCCATGCTTCATGTGCAGGGCGGTGAGGAGGGATTCGGATTCGAGCGTGACGGCATTGGCGACCAGCCGCCCGTGGGCGGGCAGGGCGGCAAGCGCGGCCTCGGCGGTTTCCTCGGAGAGGCCGCCGCCGATGAAGATCGCGTCGGGCTCCGGCAGGTCCGCCAGCGCTTCGGGGGCGTGGCCGGGCCGCAGGTCCAGGCGCGGCGCGCCGAGGCGGACGGAATTGGCCGCCGCCATGCCGAGATGCTTGTGCGAGATGTCGAGGCCGATGGCGCGCATGTCGCGGGCTGCGCGCATCCACTCGACGGCGACCGAGCCGCAGCCGGTGCCGATATCCCAGAGCATCTGACCGCGTCTGGGCGCCAGCGCCGAGAGGGTCAGGGCGCGGATCTCGCGCTTTGTCATCTTGCCGTCATTGAGGAAGGCATCGTCCGGCAGGCCGGTGCGTGGGGAAAGGCGCGCGCCTTCAGCGCCGATGCATTCGATGGCGAGGACGTGAAACTCCGGCGCGATGCCGGACCAGTCGGCGGCGGTCCCCTCGGAGCGGCTCTCCTGCGGGCCGCCCATTGCGCCGAGCACGGTCAGGCGGCTGGCGCCAAGTCCGGTTTCGGTCAACAGCTCGGCGATCTTGGCCGGGGTGCCGCCATCGGCGGTCAGCAGCAGCAGGCGCTGGCCATGGGCGAAGAAGGGGATAGCCTGCTCGGCGGGGCGGCCATGCACGGTCAGCGTCTCGACATCGGCCAACGACCATTTCATCCGCACGGCGGCGAGCTGGAAGGCGGAAAGCTGCGGGTGGAAGAGCACCGCGTCCGGGCCGAAGCGGCGCAGGAAAAGCGCGCCGGCGGAATACCAGAGCGGGTCCCCGGTCACCAGCACGGCGACCTTGCGGCCGCGCAGCCGCTCCAGTTCCTCGGCCAGTTCGCGGAAGGGCGAGGGCCATTCGAGCCGCTCTGCCGCCAGATGCGGGACCAGCGCCTGGTGCCGCGCGCCACCGACGACGATTTCCGCCGCCTCCAGCCGGGCCCGGGCAGAGGGGGCGAGCCCCTCCCAGCCATCCTCGCCAATGCCGATCACGTCGAGCCAGGGCGCAGTCATGTTCCGTCTCCCTTGAGGCCGAGGGTCAGCGCATTTACCGCCGCCGCCGCCATGGCCGAGCCGCCTCGCCGGCCCAGGACCGTGGCGAAGGGCACGCCATGGTCGATCTCGGCCAGCGCCTGCTTGCTCTCCGCCGCGCCGACGAAGCCGACGGGAAAGCCGAGGATCACGGCCGGTTTCGGCCAGCCCTCTTCGAGACGCTCCAGCAGGTGGAAAAGCGCAGTGGGCGCGTTGCCGATGGCGACGATACTGCCTTCGATGCGCTCGCCCCAAAGCTCGACCGCCGCCGCCGAGCGGGTCGTGCCCAGCAGTTTCGCGAGGTCGGGCACGGTGGGGTCGTTCAGCGTCACGATCGGGGCGGTGCCGTCCGGCAGGGCGCGCGCGATGATGCCGCGCGCGACCATCTCGCTGTCGCAGAAGATCGGCGCGCCCGCGGAGAGGGCCGCGCGCCCGGCTTCGACCGCGCCACGGGTGACGCGCAAGTCCTCGACCACGTCGACCATACCGCAGGCATGGATCAGACGGATGGCCATTTTCCGCGCGGTGAGCGGGAGCGCAGAGAGATCCGCTTCCGCTTCGATCGTGGCGAAGCTCTGGGCGTAGATCGCCTTCGGGTCGCGCTCGTAGTCTAGGGTCATTCGTCCTTCAGGTGCTTGCGCACGCTTTCCGGACCCATCGGGTGGTCGGCATGGGGATAGGCCGGGTGATGATGGCCATGGTCATGCGAATGCCCGTGGCCATGGTCATGATCGTGGTCATGGCTGTGACCGTGATCGTGCGAGTGGTCATGCGCCGCATCGAGTCGGCAGGCGCCGGTGCAGAACGTGTCGCAAAGCTCGCAATCCTCGACATTGGACCCCGGCGCGCTCGCGCCCTGTCCCTCGACATGATGGTGATGGCTCTCCTGCGGGGCGCCGACCTCGGCCTCGAAGCCGAGTACCTGGGTGCGGTATTTGCAGAGCCCGCAATTCATGTCGTTCTTGCCCTCGAGGATCTCGGTGATCCGCTCGGCGAAGGTCTCCAGAACAAGCGGGTGATCGTTGAGGTAATCGGCCTTGATCCACTGGGCTTGCGGGTTGGCCGCGGCGACCATGTCCGTGAAGCCGTAGATCCGGTCGATCAACACGCCGGTGAAGAGGAAATAGGGGAAGACGATATAGCGCTTGAAGCCGAGCTTGGCGGCCTGTTCCAGCGCTGGCTCGACGAGCGGGAAGGTGACGCCGGAATAGCCGACCTCGCACCAGCCGAAGCCCATCCCTTCCCAGAGCATCCGGGCAATCTTGGAGACATTGGCATTGGCATCCGGATCGGACGCGCCCCGACCGATCACGACAAGGCAGGTCTCGTGCAGCGGCACCTCGCCCTGCTCTTCATTGGCCTTGGCGACGGCGGTTTCCACACGCTCGGCGGCGGCGGCGATCATCTTCGCATCGACGCCGAGGTCGCGGCCATAATCGACCTGTATCCCGTGTTCGGCCCCATAGGCGTTGAGCACCGAGGGGATGTCGTTCTTGGCATGCATGGCGGCAAAGAGCATGCCCGGCACGGCGAGGATGCGCTCGCAGCCGGCTTCGCGCAAGTTGTCCAGCCCGACGCGGATCACGGGGTTGGCGAATTCGAGATAGCCGTAATCGACCATCCAGTCCTGCGGTAGCAACGCGGGGAGTTTGTCGGCCAGCACCGCGAACTGATCCACGGCAGCCTGGGACCGCGAGCCATGCCCGCACAGCATCACACCGATCTTGCTCATGCGCGGGTCTCCCCGAGGCGGGTCTTGCGGAAAACATACATGGCCTGGCTCCTTCGCTTGCCCTGCTGGCGGCAATACGGGGCCAGTGCGGGCACTGCAAGCGCCCGCCATGACGACGATCAGTCGCTCCCCCGGTTTGGGTCGGAGCTTCCTTTCTCCCGTTCAGCCTTCCGGCATCGTCGAGTGCTGGCGTATCAGCGCAAGCAGAGCGCCGCAAGACGACGTGCCGGGCCTGCGACAGCGGGGGCCTCTTTCGGGTCCAGCGGGCAGTGCCGCCGCGCGGACCGCCGACAGGTCAATCGGCTTTGGCCATCTTTCGCTCGCGGTTGATGAGGTAGAACCCGGTGGCGACGATGATGATGGCGCCGATCCATGTCCACAGATCCGGCAGTTGGTCGAAGACCAGCCAGCCCCAGAACGTGCCCCAGATTATCAGGCTGTAATGCATCGGCGCGAGCACAGCGGCCTGTGCGATCTCCAGCGACTTGATGATCAGTAATTCACCAAGCGCCGCGAACATGGCCATCCCGAACAGCAGCGCCCATTGCCAGTCCGCCTCGGGCGCCGTCCACAGGAAGGGCAACGGAAAGGACAGCGCCAGCACGCTGGCAAGGGCGGTATAGGCGACGGTGGTGATCGTCCGGTCGCTCGAGGCCAGGTGTCGCGACACCACCTGCCGCGCCGCGAAGGCCGTCGCCGCGACCAGGACCAGCAGCACCGCCGGGTGCATGACGCCCATCCCTGGCCGGATCACGATCAATGTGCCGACAAAGCCGACAAAGACGGCGGTCCAGCGTCTGGGGCCGACGCGCTCGCCCAGCAGCAGCGCACCCATCGCCGTCACCAGGAACGGAGCGACGAAACTGACGGCAACAGCATCCGCCAGCGGCACGAATTTCACGGCAGAGATGAAGCAGGTCGCGGATATCACGGCCAGCCCGCCGCGCGCGATCTGCAGGACAGGGTGCCGGGTGCGGAAGATCGACGGTCCCAGCACGAATAGCGCAATCACCACGCCGGAGAGCAATCCGAGCTGGCGAAACCAGGCGATCTGCACCGGATGGAAGGATTCCGTCAGCAGCTTTGCCTGTATGTCGGCGGTCGAGAAGAGCAGGAAGCCCAGCCCCATCAGCAACAGCCCGCGCAAGTTGTCTGTTTCGCGCGCTTGCATGCGCGGTCTCGGCAGAGTGAAGGATTTCGAGGTCAAGGCGATGTCTCGCGTTCGGTGTCGCGGGATGTCACCTCCGCGAAGAAAAGGCGTTGGCCAGATCCGGCACTCCGGAGCCAACCCGCGAACCCTATCTGAACCATCGGGATAAGGCGACGCCGGAAATGAAGTGAACGGCCATTCCGCGCAGGCAGCACGGCACGGGTTGCCCGCGCGGCCGAAAAGCTTTCGACCGCCATTTGCCCGATTGACAAGTGGGGGTCCCGGGGCCAACAAGGCCACATCTTCGGTTCCCCGGACGGATTCAAGCGACAGGGGAGGAAAGAGGGAACACGGTGCGGCGTACCCATCAGGGACCAAACCCGTGGCTGCCCCCGCAACTGTGAGCGGTGAGCGCGGTCGAACAAGCCACTGGGGAGCGCCCCCGGGAAGGCCGACCAAGCTGAGACCCGCGAGCCAGGAGACCTGCCGAGGAGACCTGTGGGCGTGCCCGCAGGGAGTCCACCGGACGCCGGGGTGAGCGTCTGGCGCGGAGCGGTCCTGGTGCAATCCACCCACTTCGAGCCAAAACCCCGTCCGTCCTTTCAGATCCGCCGCACCCGCGGCATTTTGAGAGGCGACGTTGATGAACGTACGTAACTATCTGCTGGCCGGTTTCGCCAGCCTTGGCCTTGCAGGCGCGGCGCACGCGCATTTCCAGCTGGCCTATACCGCCTACACGCTGATCGAGAAGCCCGGAGATGTTCCGGTCAAGCTGATCTTCTGGCACCCGTTCGAGAACGGGCATGTCATGGATATGGCCCCGCCGCTCGAATTCTATGCCGTGCATCGGGGCGAGAAGATCGACCTCATGGAGACCCTCCAGCCTATCACCTTCAAGGGAAGTTCGAACGAGGCGGCGGCTTTTGACGGTTCGGTCCCGGTGAAGCGATCCGGCGACTATGTGCTCGTCGTGGTCCCCGAGCCCTATTTCGAAGAGAGCGAGAATCTCTTCATCCAGCAGATCACCAAGGTCTACCTGAACCGCAACACGATACCGACAGACTGGGACCGGCCGCTGGGGCTCGCGACCGAGATCCTGCCCCTGACCAAGCCGACCAACGTGCTGGCCGGCTCCAGCTTCACCGGGCGGGTGCTCTCGGAGGGGCAGGCGGTCGCCGGTGCCGAGATCGAGGTCGAATACATAGCGGCGGAGCCCAGTTTCGAGACCAACAGCCCGCAAGCGGCCACCGCGCAGCCGAGCCCGGCCGGCACCGTCGTCGTGCTCTCGGACGAGAACGGTTATTTCAGCTTCGGCATTCCGAAGGCCGGGCATTGGGGCTTCGCCGCGCTCGGAACCGGCGCCGAGACCGAGCATGACGGCAAGGAACTCAGTCAGGACGCGGTCATCTGGATCCGCGCCTGGGATATCGAATGAGGAGCGCATAACGTGCATATCGTTGACGGAGCCCTGTCCAACCCGGTCGTGATCGGCGGCGCCGTGCTCGCCATCGGCGGGCTGGCACAGGGCCTGCGCCACCTGCCGATGGAGAAGATCCCGGCCGCCGGTGTGCTGTCGGCCACCTTCTTCGTGGCCTCGCTGATCCATGTGCCCATCGGTCCGTCCTCCGTGCACCTGATCATGAACGGTCTTGCCGGGCTGGTGCTCGGCTGGGCCGCTTTCCCGGCGCTGTTTGTCGGGCTGTTGCTGCAGGCGGTGTTCTTCGGCTTCGGCGGGCTGACGGTGCTGGGCGTCAACACGCTGGTCATTGGCGGGCCGGCCGTGCTTGTCGGGCTGCTGCTCGCGCCGCGCGTGCAGGCGGGCAGCCAGAGATCCGCCGCCATCTGGGCCACGATCGGCGGCGGCTCGGCCATCGCCCTGACAACCGGCTTCGTCGCCGTCGCGCTTGCCCTGACGGGCGACGAGTTCCTGCCCGCCGCGAAGCTGGTCTTCGTCGCGCATATTCCTGTCATGGTCGTCGAGGCGCTCCTGACCGGCGCCGCTGTCTATCTTGCCAAGCAGGTCAAACCGGAGCTTTTCGACGATCTGCAGGGAGTGCCGCAATGATCCGCAATCTCGTTCTCGCGCTGGTCGTTGCGGCGACACCGCTTCCGGCCCTGGCGCACAAGGTCATCATGGGGGTCTTCGCCTCCGGCGCGCAGATCGAAGGCGAGTTGGGGTTTTCCGGAGGGGACGCGCCGGAGGGTCAGGTGATCGAAGTGTTCGACGATGCGGGCACCCGGCTTGGCGAGGCCGTGACCGATGCCGACGGGTTTTTCCTGTTCACGCCGGAACAGCCCGTGACCCATGTCTTCAGGGCCGATATGGGGGCCGGACATGTGGCAGAGGTCGAGATGTCGGCCGAGGATGTTGCCACGATTGTCGCCAAGGGGGCGGGGGCCACGCCTGGCGCCGGGGCGACCATTGGCTGGACGGCCAGTGATGGGGCGGCGCAACCGCTCATGCCGGCCACAGGCAATGCGGCGGCAGCGCCCGCCGCGCCAGCAGGGACGGCGCCGGTTGCCATGCCGCAAATCACTGTCGCGTCGCTTTCGGCGGAGGAGGTCGAGGTCGTTTCCAAGGCGGTTCGCGACGAGATGCGTCCGCTTCGGCAATCAATCGACAGCTACAAGGAAAAGAACGATCTGCAGGCGATCCTTGGCGGGATCGGCTACATTGTCGGGCTGTTCGGCGTCGGCTTCTACATCGCAGCACGCCGCAAGCTGAAAGGCACCGCATGAGCCCTGTCATCTCCACCCTCGACAAGCCGCTGACTGCAACCGGCGCCAACCGCCAGTTGAGCTGGCTCGGCCGGATCGACCCGCGCGCGCGGATCGTCGCGGCGGCGGCTTTCGCGGTGGTCGTGGTCGCCTGCGAGAGCTTCCTGGTGCTTGGTGCGGCGGTCGGCGTGGCGTTTGCATTGCTGTCGGTTTCGCGGCTGCCGGCGGTGCGGACAATGAAACGCGTCGCTGCGATGGACAGTTTCATCCTTTTCATCCTGGCGCTCCTGCCTTTCACGGTCCCCGGCGAGCCAATCTTCACGCTTTGGGGTTTCCCGGCCTCCTGGGAGGGGTTGTGGCAGGCCGTCGAAATCGCGCTCAAGGCCAATGCCATCGTGCTGGCGCTGATGGCGCTGGTCTCGACCATGGAGCCGGTGACGCTCGGCCACGCGCTGCATTCGCTGAAAGTGCCGGAGGCGCTGGTGCATCTTCTGATGTTCACGGTGCGCTATATCGATGTGCTGCGAGAGGAATATCTCCGCCTGCGCCAGGCAATGAAGGCGCGCGGCTTTCGGCCGGGCACCAACTGGCATTCCTATCGCAGCTTCGGCTACCTCGTAGGCATGATGCTGGTGCGCTCGCTGGAACGCTCCGAGCGCATCCTCGGCGCCATGAAATGCCGTGGATTCACCGGGCGTATCCCGCTGCTGGACCGCATGGCCTGGCGGCCGGGAGATGCCGTCTTCGCGGCTGGTTTCGCGCTGATGCTGGTCGGGCTGGCGGTCATGGAGCTGTCCTATGGCGCTGCTTGAACTCACCGGGATCCATTTCGCCTATCCGCATCACGCGCCGGTCCTGAACGGGGCGACGATGGTGCTGGAGGCCGGCGAGCGGCTCTGCATCACCGGCCATAACGGCGCCGGCAAGTCGACCTTGCTGCGGATCGCCGTGGGGCTGCTCAAGCCGTCCTCCGGTCAGGTTCGCGCCTTTGGTGCGGAACGCCGGGTGGAGGGAGATTTCCACGATGTTCGGCGCCGGGCGGGGTTTGTTTTCCAGGACCCCGACGACCAGCTCTTCTGCCCGACCGTGGCGGAAGACATCGCCTTTGGTCCGCTCAATCTCGGTGCCAGCCGCGAGGCGGCGATGGAAATTGTCGATACAACGCTGGCGCAGCTCGGGCTCATGCATCTGCGTGACCGTATCACGCACAAGCTCTCGGGCGGCGAGAAACGCCTGGTGACTCTCGCGACGGTGCTGGCGATGGAGCCGGAATTGCTGCTGCTGGACGAACCGACCAATGCGCTGGACGAGGCAAACGAGGCGCGGCTGATCGAGATCCTTCTGGGGCTGCCGCAAGCCATGGTGATCGTCAGCCACAACCCGCATTTTCGCCACAAGCTCGGAACGCGTGTGCTGCGCCTGCAGGACGGACAGCTGGTGACGCCGGAGCCGAACTGCCGCCACTCTCTCAACCAGGAGCAAGCTTGACCCCTTCGTACAAGCGGTGCCGATATCCCACCGCGCGCAAGGCGCGCGGCCACGCCCGTCCGGAGGGCACGCATCTTTGATGCGGTGCAAACGGACGGGAACGCCCGGCGCCCATGTCCGTCGGCCGGTTCAACGCGCCACGCTTCCGATGTGGTGAAGAGCCCGTCTTCCCCGTTCGGGGCCCGGGGGAAGCGGGGCTTGCCGCCGAGAACTCGATGGGAGCGCGGTCGCTTGCGCGACCACGCTCCCAACTCGTCTCGAGCGGCGGTGGCGCCGCTTCGCGGCGCAGCCCATGGGCCCCGTCTGCGCGAGAGCATGGACAGGGCAGGGCGCAATGCGAGATAAGGCGGCATGACACATGCTTCCCACCCGGCCATTTCCAAGCGGCTTAAACGCTCGCACGGGCATCTGCGCAAGATCATCGAGATGATCGACGAGGGTCGTCCCTGTGCCGAGATTGCCCAACAGCTTCATGCAGTGGAGAAGGCTGTACAGCAGGCCAAGAAGACGTTGATTCACGACCATATCGACCATTGCCTCTCCGATGTAACCGAACACGAGGACCCGCAGGAAATGCTCGCCGAGTTCCGGGATATCTCGAAATACCTTTGATCCGGACGCCCTTCCTGTCCTGACTGGAGGCAAAGGTAACTGAAATGAAAGAGAAAACGCCCCGCGTTCGAGCCGAGTTGATAGTGAGCGACCTGCTGCTGACAATCTACGGCTTCCGCAACGCAACGCGTGATCCCCGGCACATCACCGGGCCGCGGATCATCTTCATGGCCGCTTTCTTCGTGTTCGGATATGCGCTCCTGCGCGAAATCGTGGAAGCTCTTGGGCAAGGGAAACATCCACCCCACCTGAATGACATGACGGCGCTGGCTGGCTGATACCGGCGCGCTGGACTGACAACGCCCCCCAAGCCACGACCCATCCATTTGCTGTAGCGTCGCCTCAGCAAGAACTCAGATGGCACGGGAATCAGCAAACCTGGCAACAACGCATGGCGTTGGACGCGTCCCCGTTTTGGTTTGCCTGGGCAAGATGATTTGGGCAGCCCAGGAGAAGCCGGAGAACGGGGAACACATCATATTCAAGAACCGGTGGCGATCATCGCTTTGCGCCGCTCCACAGAGCGGCGTCCGTCCTGACTGCAACTGGCTGCAACAGCGTCAGCTTTTTCGACTGCGCGAGCATCTGGTGCATTTGGTCGGATGTCCGGGCCAGACAAGTTGAGGTTCATTCTCTCGGCAAAAAAACAGTCCGTATTTCGTGGGGGGGGGTGGTATGGCCATGAGGTTGTTTGCCAGGACAGTTGCGGTTGTCTTTATTTTGTCGTTTGGAGCGGCAAACGCCGAGCAAGTTATCCTGCAATCGGGCGCGAGAGGTGAATCAAGCGCCACTGTTGCTTCAGCACCCGCTCGATACGGTGGACCCTCTGCTGGGAACATTCTTGGGTTGAAGCTGTCGTTTGAAGGCGACACGCAGCCGAACCTCGGTGCCGATGCACGGTCGCTTTGCCATCTTCACGGTGCGATCACCTATGAGAAACTCATAGCGAGTGCCGCCTTATCGGCAAACATCCAGAGCATCGTTCGCCTTGATGCCCCTCTGGTCGCCGTCCGTATCGAGTTCGTGCCGAAAGACGCAAGCGGAGCATTCACTGTATGGTTCCGCGATTTTGACATGCGGGGACTCTCGAAATGTCGCCCCTTCGAGTGAAACGCAAAGCGGACGCTTCCGGAAATGACGCCAACGGCCGCGACGTCACGGTCGCAGCCACACCCAAGAAAATGGCGGGCACCCACGACTTCCGGTTTTCCCTCCCTCGCATCCCGTGCCGAGACAGCCCATATTCCCAGATATGTGGTTTATGGCTTCCCTGTTCCTCATGCTCTTCGCGAGCATCGCGTCGGCCGACACACGCTGTGTCGTCCTGCTCCACGGGCTGGCCCGGGGCGAGGCGTCCTTCGCGGTCATGGAACAGGCTCTCGAGAGGCACGGTTACGTCACGGTCAACCGTGGCTATCCCTCGACCAGCGAACCGATCGAGTCGCTGCTGCCCAATGTCTTCGAGGCGATCGAGGCATGTGGCACGGCTCGGACGGTGGATTTCGTCACCCATTCCATGGGCGGGATCCTGTTGCGCGCCTGGGCTTCCCAATACGGAGCCGAAAGGATCGGCCGCGTGGTCATGCTCGGCCCGCCCAATGCCGGCAGCGAACTTGTCGATGCGCTCCGGGACCTTCCCCTGTTCGAGCAACTGAACGGCCCGGCCGGGAGCCAGCTCGGGACCGGCGCGGACAGCGTTCCGATCCGGCTGGGATCGGCGGATTTCGAACTCGGCATCATCGCGGGCAAGACCTCTCTGAACCCACTCTATTCCGCGCTCGTCCCCGGCAAGGATGATGGCAAGGTCTCGCTCCAGTCGACCCGCCTGGAGGGCATGGCGGATCATGTGACCGTCGCCACGACCCACACTTTCATGATGAACAACCCAATCGTCATCGCCCAGACGCTCGCTTTCCTGAAGGATGGACGTTTCTGCCCGGGCCTGACCTGGGTCTCGGCGACGCGCGCGGTTCTCGAGCCGGAGCCGGATCCCTTCTGCGACTTGCAGCGCTAGGGCCGCGCCGTCAGGTCACCGCACCGACCAGCCAGGGCAGGAACTCGTTGTCGCCGAAGCCGAGCGCCTCGCTCTTGCTGTGCTCGCCGGAGGCCACCGCAAGGAAGCGCTCGAAGATCCGCTGGCCCATCTCTTCGGTGCTCACCCCCTCGGAAATCACCACCCCGCAGTCGATATCCATGTCATCGGACATGCGCGCGTAGAGTGCGGAGTTAGTCGCCAGTTTGAGCGAGGGGGCGGGCTTGTAGCCGAAGACCGAGCCGCGCCCGGTCGTGAAACAGACGATATTGGCGCCCGAAGCAACCTGTCCGGTGACCGAGGCGGGATCGTAGCCGGGGCTGTCCATGAAGACGAAGCCGGGCGTGGTGACCTTCTCGGCATATTCGTAGACGCCGACAAGATTGCTCGAGCCGCCCTTGGCCGATGAGCCGAGTGACTTCTCAAGGATCGTGGTAAGCCCGCCGGCTTTGTTGCCGGGGCTGGGATTGTTGTCCATCGAACCGCCGTTGCGTTCCATATAGGCTTGCCACCACTCGATCCGCTCCAGCAGCTTCGTGGCCACCTCCGGATGCTCAGCGCGGCGGGTCAACAAATGCTCGGCGCCGAAGATCTCCGGCGTCTCGGCGAGAATCGCGGTGCCGCCATGGCGCACAACGAGGTCGGCGGCATGGCCGAGCGAGGGGTTGGCGGTGATGCCGGAATAGCCGTCCGAGCCGCCGCATTGCAGCGCCACCGAGAGATGTTCGGCGCCGACCAGCTCGCGCCGGGCCGCATTGGCGGCGGGCAGCATGGCCTCGATCCGGGCAATGCCTTCGTCGACGGTCTTGCGGGTGCCGCCCGATTCCTGGATCACCATGCGATGAAAGCCAGCGCTTTCGCTCAGCCCATGCGCCTCCATCAGCAGCGAGATCTGCGCCATCTCGCAGCCCAGCCCGACCATCAGCACGCCGGCGAAATTCGGGTGAGTCGCATAACCCGCCAGCGTGCGCATGAACATGCGATAGCCCTCGCCGCCCATGACCATGCCGCAGCCCGTGGAATGCACGAAGGCCGTCACACCGTCGACATTGGGGTAGTCGGCCAATTTCTCCGGGGTGAAATGTCCCGCGATCATGCGCGATACGGTGGCCGAGCAGTTCACCGTGCTGATGACAGCAATATAGTTGCGTGTGCCGACACCGCCCCCGGGCCGGCGGAAGCCCCGGAACTGCGCCCGCTCTTCGGCCGGGACGAAATCGGTCGGGGTGGCGCCGGCGCAGGGCTCGTGACTGCGTTCGAAATCGCCGCGATAGGTGCAGTTCTGCGTGTGAACGTGCTCTCCGGCGGCAATCGGCTGGCCGGCGAAACCGATCACCTGACCGTATTTGCGGATCTCCACCCCTTCCGCGATCTCGGCTGACGCCACCTTGTGACCCATCGGGATGTCCGACACTGCCGTCAGGCCCGGGACCAGGATCTCTCCCGCAGCGATGGGCCTCAGCGCCACGCGAACATTGTCACTGTCATGAAGGCGGAGGGAAGACGGTTTCTGGCTTGTCATGGCGCACCTGCTATCTGCTCGGCGCGCAGCATAGCGACCGGAGTTCTGTCTACAATCCGTAAAAAACATCTCGCCCCGGTTTGCATGCCCGGCTTGACTACTTTGCATGCCAAATTATTTAGTTCTTGAACATTTCGAAATTCGAAGTATTTCGGCGCAAGCAACAGGAGGGCAGCATGCCGGACCCGAGGAACCGCATCTTTGGCAACGAGATTCACCGGATTCCGCAGGAAGTGCGGATCATCTTCGGCAATTTCGTCCTCACCCATGCGCTTGAAGATCAGATCGAATGCTTCCAGCCCGATGTCTCGCTGAGCAAGCCGGAACGCCATGTACTGGTCCAAC
Source organism: uncultured Tropicimonas sp. (assembly GCA_947497945.1). GTDB lineage: Bacteria > Pseudomonadota > Alphaproteobacteria > Rhodobacterales > Rhodobacteraceae > Tropicimonas. The sequence continues at coordinate 84,496 of CANMIP010000009.1, forward strand.
TCGGCGTGCCGCAGCGGATGGGACAGATGGCGGAGGACCTCAACACGCTGCCCTCGAAAGTCACCGCCGTGGCCGACCTGCTGGAGGCCAAGGGGCTCGCCCGTCGCGAGCGCGACCCGGAGGATCGCCGCGCCTGGCGGCTGCTTCTGACCGAAGCCGGCGAACAGGCGCGCCGGGAACTGATCGAGACAACTGTCGAGAAATTCCGCGAGATCACGGGATTGACGGAAACTGAAATGGAACACCTTGCCGCGCTTATGGATCGCATCGCAGAGCGAATCCTTGAGAACGGTTTCCCCAAGGGACTGACGCTATGAAAACTCGCAATATCCTTGCCATTGCGCTGACAGCAGTGGTCGCAGCGGGCCTTGCCGCGCTCGCGCAGACGGGGCTTGAACAAGATCCCGCGCCGCAGGAGACGACCCTGAAGCCCGTCAAGCTGATGACGGTCGAGGCGGAAGCCCGCAGGCTGGAGCGGCAGTTCTTCGGCAAGGTCGCCGCGCGGCGGACGGTGGATCTCGCCTTCCAGGTCAGCGGGCAGATCCAGCGTTTCCCGTTGACCGAAGGCAGCGAGATCCGCAAGGACGGCTTGATCGCGGAGCTGGACCTGCGCCCCTTCGAGCTGGCGCTGGAAACGGCGAAACTGTCGAAGGACCAGGCAGACCGGACGGTGGAGCGCCTTGAGAAGCTTAAGGGCAGCACGGTGGGCCAGGTCGCCATCGACGATGCGAACACGGCGGCCCAGCTGGCCGAGATCGCCGTCGAGAACGCGGAGATCGCGCTGGAGGATGCCACGCTGCTGGCGCCTTTCGATGCGCTGGTCGCCTCGCGCAGCGTCGAGAATTTCACCACGATCAGCGCCGGAACGCCGGTTGTCCGCCTGCATGACATGTCGGAAATCCGGGTCGAGATCGATGTGCCGGAAGTGCTCGTGCAAAGGGCGAATATCGCCGATGATGTCGATGTCTCCGCGCGCTTTCCAACTTCGGACCGGGAATACGCGATGTCGGTGCGGGAACTGACCGCCGAGACCTCCGCCATCGGCCAGACCTATCGCGCCACTTTCGGAATGGCACCGCCCGAGGGGCTGACGCTGTTGCCGGGATCCTCGGTCAGCGTGCATGTCGCGCTCAATCGCGATGGCGGCCGGATTGTCATCCCCGCCTCCGCGATCCTGATCGATACGGATGGCTCCACCCATGTCTTTCTCTACGAGCCGAAAGGCGCTGCGGAAGGCCGCCTGACGCGCATCCCGATCGAGATCGCGCCGACCGAGACCGGCGAGGTCGAGGTGATCTCGGGGCTCGGCATCGGGGCGGAGATCGTCCTGGCCGGGGTACACGGCCTGGAAGACGGCATGGCGGCCCGCCGCTTCACCGGTTTCGGCAACTGAGGATGGCGACATGACGATTGCACGCGCCTCCATCGAGCGGCCGATCTACACGTGGCTGGTGATCCTGGGCTGCCTTCTGGGCGGGATCTTCGGCTTCAACTCCATCGGTCGGCTCGAAGACCCGGCCTTTACCATCAAGAACGCCGTTATTGTCACCTACTATCCGGGCGCCTCGGCCGAACAGGTGGCGACGGAAGTGTCCGAACCCATCGAGTCCGAAATCCAGAAGATGGGCGAGGTGGACACGATCACCTCGATGAACCGTCCTGGCTATTCGCTGATCGAGGTCGAGATCAAATCGACCTATGACGGCAGCGAGCTGCCGCAGGTCTGGACCGACCTGCGCAACCGCGTGGATGATGCGACCTTGCCCGACGGGGTCAGCACGCCTTACGTCAATGACAGTTTCGGCGATGTCTTCGGCCTGTTCTACGCGATCACGGCCGAGGGCTATTCCGATGCCGAGAAGCATGACCTTGCAACCTTCCTGCGCCGCGAGTTGCTGGCCGTGGAAGGTGTCGCCGATGTCGAGGTCTCCGGGCTGCCCGACGAGGCGGTTTTCGTCGAGCCGGACATGCGCCAGGCGGTCAATCAGAACATCTCCCCGGCGGCGCTGGGCGCGGCCATTGCAACCGCGGATTCCGTGTCCGATCCGGGGGCGGTCGATAACTCCCCGATCCGCACGATCATCCAGCGCCCGCAGGGCGACGACACGGTCTCGGCCATTGCCGGCCTGACGGTCGGTGTCGGCGGCGAGGTGCTCAATCTCTATGACATCGGCGATGTCTATCGCGCCCGGCAGGACAATCCCGACCTGATCATTCGCCATGACGGCCAGGATGCGTTCACGCTCGGGGTCGCGGGCCTTGCCACCGAGAATATCGTCGCCGTCGGCAAGCGGGTCGATGCGCGGCTGGCCGAGCTCGATGCGGAGATCCCCTTCGGCGTCGAGCTGTCGCCGATCTACCAGCAACACGTCGTTGTGGACCAGTCGGTCAACGATTTCCTCGAGAGCCTCGCGATGTCCGTGGGCATCGTCGTCGTGGTGCTGGCGCTGGCCATGGGCTGGCGCGCGGCCATCGTTGTCGGCGCGACGCTGCTGCTGACCGTGGTCGGCACGGTCTTCTTCATGGACATGTTCTCCATCGAGCTGGAACGGATCTCGCTCGGTGCGCTGATCATCGCCATGGGCATGCTGGTGGACAATGCCATTGTTGTCGCCGAGGGCATGCAGGTCGCGATGCTGCACGGGCGCAAGGGGCCGGAAGCGGCCGACGAGGCGACGAAGAAGACGCAGGTCCCGCTGCTCGGCGCCACCGTCATCGGCATCATGGCCTTTGCCGGCATCGGCACCAGCCCGGACGCCACCGGCGAGTTCCTCTTCTCGCTCTTTGCGGTGATCGGCATCTCGCTGATGCTGTCCTGGGTGCTGGCGATCACGGTAACGCCCTATCTGGGCAACAAGCTCTTCCGCGAGATCGACGAGGGTGATCGTGACGCCTATGGCGGGCCGCTCTTCCGTGCCTATGGCTGGACGCTGGGGCTTGCCCTGCGGCTGCGCTGGCTGGTCGTCGTCGGCCTGGCCGGCATAACCATCGTCTGTTTCAACGCCTTCGCGAACCTGCCGCAGCAGTTCTTCCCGGACAGCAACACGCCGCTCTTCTTCGTCCATTACAAGCTGCCCCAGGGCAACTCGATCGAGACGACCTCGCAGCAGATGAAGCTGGTGGAGGACTGGCTGGAAACCCGCGACGAGGTTGTCGCGGTGACGACCTTTGTCGGCCAGGGGGCCTCGCGCTTCATGCTGACCTACTCGGCAGAGAACCAGAACCCGACCTATGGCCACCTGATCGTGCGCACTCACAATCTCGACGAGATCCCGGCGCTGAAGGCTGACCTGGACCGTTTCGGGTCCGAAGCGCTGCCGGAGGGCGAGTTCCGCACCGAGCGGCTGGTCTTCGGTCCCGGTGGCGGCGCCGATATCGAGGTCAGGCTGTCGGGCAACGATCCCAAGGTGCTGCGCGACCTGGCCAGAGATGCGATGGAGATCCTGGACCAGGAGACGGAGAACATCCTGCGCATGCGCACCGACTGGCGCGAGCAGGAGCTTGTCCTGCGTCCGATCTACTCGACCGACCGTGCCCAGTCTGCCGGCATCACGCGGGACGACATCTCCGACACGCTGCTCTACGCGACCGACGGCTCGCGCGCCGGCACCTATCGCGAGGGCGAGCGGCTGATCCCGATTATCGTGCGCGAATCGCGCGAGTCCTCCCTGACCCTGATGGACCAGGTGATCTATTCCAGTTCGGCCGGCTCGTTCGTCCCGTTGGAGCAGGTGATCGACGGGTTCGAGTTCATCCCGGAGAACACGCTGGTCCACCGGCGCGACCGTCAGCTGACCATCACCATCGGCGCCGACATCAAGGACGGAATGACCGCCGCCGGTGTGCATGGAGAGATCCGCGGCGCGATCGAGGCGATGGAGCTTCCGATTGGTTACAAGATGGAATGGGGCGGCGAGTTCGAAAGCTCGTCGGATGCCCAGGCCGCGCTCGGAACCCAGCTGCCGATGTCCTTCCTGATCATGGTGCTGATCTCGATCCTGCTCTTCAACGCGATCCGGCAGCCGCTGGTGATCTGGCTGCTGGTGCCGATGTCGGTCAATGGCGTGGTGATCGGGCTCGGCATGACGGGGCTGCCCTTCAGCTTCACGGCGTTGCTCGGCCTGCTCTCGCTGTCCGGTATGCTGATCAAGAACGGGATCGTGCTGGTCGAGGAAATCGACTTCCTGCGTGCCGAGGGGCAGGACCTGAAGCCGGCGATCATCCGGGCCTCCACCTCGCGTGTGCGGCCGGTGGTTCTGGCGGCGGCGACGACGATCTTCGGCATGATCCCGCTCCTGGGCGATGCCTTCTTCGTCTCGATGGCGGTGACGATCATGGGCGGGCTGGCCTTCGCCACGATCCTGACGCTCGTCGCGGCGCCGACGCTCTACTACATCTTCTTCCGGCGCAGCGAGATCCGGGAGACGCGGGCGGAGGTGGCGCGGAGCGCCAACCAGGCATCGCAAGGAGCCTGAGCGGAAGCCCCGGGACTGCTCTGCTGCGCCGTTCTCGATGGCGGGGCAGGGCTTGGGCCTGTCTCGGAGAGCCGCCTGCGGGGAACTGAGCCGTGATTGGCACGGAATCAAGGCGAAGCCGCCGTGCCAGCGCCGGCCCGTCCCGGCGGGCTGGCGCAGTGCCACCCGTGCGCAAAGCTCAGATCTATTTCGGATTTGGTGGGATTGAGCCCGGACCACGACTGTCGTTGCGGAGAATGGATTCGGCCCCTGCCTCCGCAGGGCGGACCCGCAGAATGCGGAACGCGCCACGTTTGCACGACAGCGTGAATCGGTCCGGCTGGTTGCGCGACGGATTGCAGGACAGGGCGATGCCTTCGGCGCCTCAGTTCCTCGGACCGGTTTCGACGAAGAAATAGACCCATTCGCCCTTGAAGTCCGGCGTCCGCGCGCGCGCGTCGGCCACGCGCTCTGCAAGATCGGCGAGATAAGGCGCGGCAGGTTCGACCAGCGGCCGCAGACCGTCGTAAAGCGGGGCGGAACTCGCGAAGGCGACGACGATCTCCTCCGCGAAAGGCGGTGCGATGAAGCTGCGCAGGAATGGCCGGTCACTGCGTTCGATGCCGGAGGTCAGGCGGCTTGCGGGCGGCTCCGGCCGGAGCGGAACGGTTTCGTTGGGCTGAAGGTGGATCACGTTCCCGGCGGCGTCGAAATAGTCGATATAGACCACCGCCTCGTAATCCGGCGTGACCAGCTCGAGTTCCAGCGGGTCGCCCTCGCGGAACGCATAGGCGCGCACATGGGCATTCTCGCCGATCACAAGCGGGTTGGTTCGCTGGTCGTCAGATTGCGGCAACCCGACCGCGGCGATTCCCGCAAGCGCCCCGCATTGTGGCGCCGGCAACAGGCGCATTTCGTCCGCAACGCGGATCGAGCCGCCCATCTGCGCCTGCAGCGCGTCGAGAAGCGGTCCGCGCAACCCGTCTTCCGGGATATGACCGCGCAGTTCCAGTGTTGCTGTCTCCGGACGAAACTCGGTCTGCACCCGTGCGCAGGGAATGTCGGCCAGCAGCGCGGCCAGCCCATCCCGGAGCTTCTTGCCGTCGCCTTGCGAGAGCGCCTCGGGCTGCATGAAGGCCTGAATCGCGGCCATGGAGACCGGGTCTGCCTCGCTTTCGGCCCCTGCCTGCCAGGCGAGCGCCGCGGTCAGGCGGGGCGCGGCTGTGGCAGTATCGGTTTCGACGGCGGGCGGCGCATCGGACGCACTTGCCGCGACATCCGCCGCCGCCGGGGCCAGATCCGCAAGCGCGGGGGCGGGCGGGCGTTCGGTCTGCGCCTGCCGTGGCGCGGTGTCGGCGGGGGCGACGGGTCTTGCGCCGAGTTTCGCGACCGGGGCCGCGGTGGCTGAGGGCGGTTCGAAGCGGACCGGAACCGGACGCCCCGCTTCCGCGTCCACGGGCGTGGTGGAGGGGCGGCGCGTCTCTAATGGGCGTCCCACCGCCGCCTGCAACGCTGATGCGGTTGGTCGCTCCCTCTGCGCGAGGAGCGCCTGTGCTGCCGGGGCAGCGGCAAGGGCGGTTGCACCTTTTGCCGGGAGCGCCGTGCCGGCCCGCGGGGCCGGCGCTGTTTGCGCCAGATGTTGCGCCGCGCTGTCCAGCGCGGCAGCGGTGGCCGGGGTCGGGGTGCCGCTCACGGCAGCGGTTGCGGGCGGGCGGGTTTCGCGGGCTGATCCCTGCTCGGGCGCTTGCGAGGAGAGCGGCTTGGCGCCGGCTGCAAGCGATGCCGAAGGTTGCGGCTGCGCGGACTGGGCGGCTGCCTGCCGTCCCTTCGCATCGAGTGGCGCGGGGGCTGCGCCGTCCGGCAAACGTCCGGCAAGCGAAACCGCCTCCGGCGTGTCGGCGGCTGCAATCTGCGGTTGCGGGACCCGGGGCGCCAGCCGGGTTTCCGGAGGTGCGCTGGCGGCGGCCTGGGTGCGCCGGGGCGCATCCTGATGCAGCGCCAACCCCTCGGTCGCCTGGTCGGGCACGGGAGCGGCTTCCGGGGTTGCGGGGCGGGCCTCGGCGCGACGGACCGGCTCCGCAGCCAGAACGACCTCCGTTGGTGGCGGCGTTTGCTGGGCGACTTCGTCGGGGCGAACCGACAGCGCGAGCCCGGCCAGCCCCGCTGCGTGCAGCGCGAGCGATGCCGCTCCGGCGAAGGCCCAGTTTGCCGCGCGCGCCATCACGGCTCTCCGGGCGTGACGACCAGCACGACATCGCGCGCGCCAAGCGCCTCGATCCGGGCCACGAGCGGGAGCATCTCGCGCAGTTCGGCATCGCGATGGGCGTTGATCCGGATCAGGCGGTCGGGGCGCTCGGCGAGAATGGCGGCCAGGGCGTCAAGCAGGGCAGGGGAGTCGGTCGCGGCGCCGTTGAGCGCCAGCGCCCCATCGGCGCCGATGGCGACAGTCTCGCCGCCGCCGGGCAGGGCCGCGCCGGAGGTGCTGTGCGCGGGGTCGACCAGGAAGGGTGCGGTGGCGTCCATCCGCCCGGCCAGCATCGAGAAGACCAGCAGGAAGAAGACCACGTCGATCAAGGCGATGATCGGCTCGGGCTGGTCGCGGCGGGGGCGGCGGGCGAGCTTCATTGCGCTTCCCCCATGCGGACAATGCGCAGCCGCTCGATCCCGGCCTCGGTCGTGATCTCCAGCAGGGAGACGAGATCCTGGTTGCTGGCCTGGCCGGAGGGCAGGAGCACGACCGAAAGGGCGGGGTCCGCCTCCCGCCGGCTGCGCAGCAGCTCCGCCAGTGCATTCGCGGCGATGGGCTGGCCGCGCAGCAGGGCCTGTCCGGCGGCGTCGAGGCGGATCAGGAGCGTGCTGGCGGAGGGCGCAGGGCCGGCGCGTGCGGGCGCGGGGGCATCGGCCTGTGCGGCGAGGGGGATCATCCGCAGGTTGAGCCAGGTCGAGGTGACCATGAAAAACACGAGCAGGATCATCAGAACGTCGATCATCGGCACGAGCCGGATCACCGCGCTGGCCTGCCTTGTCCTGTTCAGCTTCATGCCTGGCCCTCCCCCGGTCCGGCCGATCAGCGCGCCTCCAGCGACAGCAACCGGCCGATCGCGACCTCAATCGCCACGCCGACCCGGTCCAGCCGCGTGCCCAGAAGGTTGGCGGCGACGGCGGCGGGAATGGCGACGACGAGCCCGACGGCTGTGGTCAGGAGCGCCTGCCAGATGCCGCCGGCGAGGATCGAGGCATTGGCCGCGCCTTCGGCCAGCGCAAGCTCCTGGAATGCCTCGATCATGCCGAGCACCGTGCCGAGCAGCCCCAGCAGCGGCGCGATCATGCCGACCAGCTCCAGCGTGCGGATATGGCGGCCGAGCCGGTCGAGCGTGCGGTTGCCGCGCCATTCCAGATCGGTCTCCAGCGCGTCGCGGGAGCGCCCCGCGAGGGCGCCCTCCATCGCGGTCGCAAGCAGATCGTCGACCGGCCCGCTTCCGGCCCTGGTCTTCGTCAGCGCCTCCTGACGTGCGCCGGCCTCCCATTCGGTCAGCGCGGCCTCGCGGGTCTCGGCGCCGGACAGCGCGCCGCGCAGCTCCAGCACCTTGACCACGATCAGCGCAAGGCTCGCCACCGACAGCACCAGCAGCAGCCCGACAATCGGCCCGCCGCGCGCAAGCATCGCCACGATCTCGTTCATGGCGCTATTTCACGAATCCGGCCGGGGTCTTCGAGGACAGGTCCATGAAGTCGAAGCAATCCACCGGGTCGGCATTCTGCGGCTTGCAGGCCGTCATCTCGTGCAGCAGCACCTCCGAGATATCGTCGCAGGCGATATCCGGGATCTCGAAGAGTTTCAGTGTCGTGCGGGCAATCGGCAGCGGTGCGGCATCGATGCTCAGCAGCTGGTCGATCACGCCATTGCCATCCAGGATGGCCAGCGACATCTCGAAGCCATCCAGCGTCTGCCCGCTCTGGTTGCGGAACAGGAAGAAAGCCCGGCAGCCGCCCGTCTCTCCCTGTTCGAATTTGTTGAGCTCGACCCCGAGCCGTCCTTCCTCGGCCATGCCGGGAAATACCGGAAGCAGCGCCGCCAGAAGCAGGGCGCGCCCGCCCCGCGCCGTCAAATACCGTCGTGTCATGTCAAAAACCTCCCTCTCGCCTGTCCCTAGGAAGCGGGATGGGAGCCTTTGCGGTCAAGAGAAGAAATGGTCGGGCGCGGGCGGGCGCGCGAAATGAAGTGTAGATTTGTCGGGCGCTTCTGGTAACGTTGGTGCAGTGATCGGTGAATTTTTGATCTTTCTAGCCGGTGTATTTTGATCGGAGTTTCCTAATTGTGACCTTGGAACTTGCCAGTTTCGCAGATGATGCTCCCAGTGGAGAGAATCTCGAATACGACCCCGTTTTCACGGCGCTCGAGATCGCGGCCCAGCCTGGACAAGAGCGCCAGATGGGGTCCGAGATCGTCGCCGCCGAAGAGCCTGACTATGTCGATATCATAGCGAAGGCGCGTGAGGTCCTGTCGCGCAGCCACGACCTGCGCGCGGCGATCTACCTGGCCCATGCCGAGCTGCGGCGAAACGGGTTCGAGGGCTTCGCCGAGGCGACCGGCTATATCCGCGGCTGCCTGACCGAGTTCTGGGAGAGCTGTCATCCGCAGCTCGATGAAGAAGATGACAACGACCCGACGATGCGGGTCAACGCCATGCGCGGGCTGGCGGCACCGGAGACGATTGTGCACGCGCTGCGACTGGCGCCGATGGCCAAGAGCAATGCTTTCGGGCCGATGACCCTGCGCCACCGGATGATTATCGATGGCGAGCTGGAACCGCATGAGGATGAGCCCACGCCCGATGCGGCGGCCTTCTCCGCCGCGTTCCAGGACATGGCTGCCGAGACGCGGGATGCGATTTTCGGCGCCGTAAGCCAGGCGATCGAGGATGTCGCGGCGATCGACGCGATTTTCGACGAGAAGATCCCGACTTTGGGCCCCGATCTGAACGAGTTGAAGAAGATGCTGGCCCGGATTTCCTCGATCATTTCGGCGGAGACCGGGGTCAGCGCCGACCCCGTGGCCGAGGAAGTTGCCGAGGACGGTGGAGATGTCCCGGCCGCGGCTGCAACGGCCGTGTCCGCTCCGGGGACGATCACGTCGAGCCGGGACGTGCTGCTCGCGCTGGACAAGATCATCGAATATTACGAACGGAACGAACCCTCCAATCCGGTGCCGCTCCTGTTGAAGCGGGCACGCAGGCTGGTGGGCGCGGACTTTCTTACCATTCTCAATGACCTGGCACCTCTGGGGCTCGATAACGTCAAGCTTGTTGGCGGCATCGGGGACGCAGAGGAGTAAAATAACAAGACGGGTCCGTCGCGGTCGAAGACGGATCGGATTTTAAGGGAGACGCTGATGTCAAGTTCACAGAAATTCATTGCCCGTAACAGGGCGCCGAGGGTGCAGATCGAATATGATGTCGAGCTCTACGGCGCCGAGAAAAAGGTCCAGCTGCCCTTCGTCATGGGCGTGATGGCCGACCTTGCGGGCAAGTCGGAGGTGGAACAGCCCGGTGTGGACGACCGGAAATTCCTCGAGATCGATGTCGACAATTTCGACTCCCGGATGAAGGCGATGAAGCCGCGCGCGGCCTTTGCCGTGCCCAACACGCTGACCGGCGAGGGCAATCTCTCGGTAGACCTGACCTTCGAGAGCATGGACGAGTTCTCGCCGGCTGCGATCGCCGAGAAGGTCGGGCCGCTGCGGGAGCTGCTCGAGGCCCGCAAGGAGCTGGCCAACCTGATGACCTACATGGACGGCAAGCCGGGCGCCGAGGACCTGATGGCCAAGGTGATGGCCGATCCCGCGCTGATGAAGTCGCTCGCCGCGCAGGCGGCTCCGAGCGAGGATGACGCCAGCGAGGGGGAGGAGTGATCCATGGCTGAAGAAGCCCTTGAATCCGCCGCTGGCGGTGCCGCTGCCGAAGCAACGGAATCCGATTTCGCATCCCTTCTGAAGCAGGAGTTCCGCCCGCGCACCGATGCCGCGCAATCGGCGGTGGAGAGTGCGGTCAAGACCCTGGCCCAGCAGGCGCTGGAAAATGCCAATGTCATCTCCGACGACGTGCTGAACTCGCTGGAGTCGATCATTTCCCAGATCGACAAGAAGCTGACCGAACAGGTCAACCAGATCATCCACCACGAGGAATACCAGAAGCTCGAGAGCGCCTGGCGTGGCCTGCATCACCTGGTCAACAATACCGAGACCGACGAGATGTTGAAGATCCGGGTGATGAACATCTCGAAGAAGGATCTCCACAAGACCCTGCGCAAGTACAAGGGCACCGCCTGGGACCAGTCGCCGATCTTCAAGAAGCTCTATGAAGAGGAATATGGCGTCTTCGGTGGCGAGCCTTATGGCTGCCTTGTCGGCGATTACCATTTCAACCACAGCCCGCCCGATGTCGAGCTGCTGGGCGAGATGGCCAAGATCTCGGCCGCGATCCACGCGCCCTTCATCACCGGGGCCGATCCCTCGCTGATGCAGTTCGACAGCTGGCAGGAGCTGTCCAACCCGCGCGACCTGACCAAGGTCTTCACCACGCCGGAATATGCCGCCTGGCGCAGCCTGCGCGAGAGCGAGGATTCCAAGTATCTCGGCCTCACCATGCCGCGTTTCCTGGCCCGCCAGCCCTATGGCGCCAAGGGCGACCCGGTGGACGAGTTCGCCTTCGAGGAAGAGACCGGCAATGCCGAGTCCGAGTATTTCTCCTGGGCCAACTCGGCCTATGCGATGGCGGCGAACATCACCCGGTCCTTCAAGATGTATGGCTGGTGCTCGCGCATCCGCGGCGTGGAATCCGGCGGCACGGTCGAAGGCCTGCCGACCCATACCTTCCCGACGACCGATGGCGGTGTGGACATGAAATGCCCGACCGAGATCTCGATCCCCGAGCGGCGCGAGGCGGAGCTTTCCAAGAACGGGATGCTGCCGCTGATCCATCGCAAGAACTCGGATCTCGCGGCCTTCATCGGCGCCCAGTCGCTGCATGCGCCGGCCGAGTATGACGACCCGGACGCGACCGCAAACGCCAACCTGGCCGCGCGGTTGCCCTATCTCTTCGCGACATGCCGTTTCGCGCATTACCTGAAGAAGATGGTCCACGACAAGATTGGCTCCTTCAAGAGCCGGGACGACATGCAGGCCTGGTTGCAGAAGTGGATCAGCCAGTATGTCGATTACAACCCGGCCCATTCCACCGAAGAGACCAAGGCGATGAAGCCGCTCACGGCGGCCGATGTCGTGGTCGAGGAGGTCGAAGGCAATCCCGGTTTCTACACGTCGCAGTTCTTCCTGCGGCCGCATTACCAGCTCGAGGGCCTGACCGTCTCGCTTCGGCTGGTGTCCAAGCTGCCCTCCGAGAAGGGCGCGTAATTCCCAAGCCGGGCGTCTGAGGAGGACGCCCGGCCATCACGAACGGGGCCGAATTCGCCCCATTGCTCCAAGGAGAAAGTACTATGGCTGTTGACATGTTTCTTATTCTCGACGACGGCGCTGTTGCCGGCGAGACCAAGGATTCTGTTTACGAAGGCGAGGGCGGTATTGACGTCCTGGCATGGTCTTGGGGGATGTCGCAGGGCGGCACCTTCCATGGCGGTGGCGGCGGCGGCGCCGGCAAGGCGAATTTCCAGGACATCTCGTTCACCAAGTGGATCGACAAGTCCTCGCCGATCCTGATGCTGTATTGCGCCAATGGCGACCACTTCGAGAATGCCAAGCTCGTTTGCCGCAAGGCCGGCAAGAAGCCGATGGAATACCTGACCATCAAGATGAACAAGGTTCTGGTCACCTCGGTGAGCACGGGCGGGTCCGGTGGCGAGGATCGCCTGACCGAGAATGTCACGCTGAACTTTGCTGAATCCGAAGTCTACTATATCGAACAGACCGACGATGGCGGCGAGGGGGCCAAGCCGGAGTTCAAGTGGGATATCCGCGCGAACAAGCCGAAGTAAGCCCATTGCTTTCCAAGAGAATTGCACCACCGGGCCGGGCCCGGTGGTGCGGTGCGAACTTGCATCCGAGGGGAGCCATTCATGTCCAGCCGCGCCCATGAGCTTCTGCTCGCCAATGATCTGTCCGGGGCTCTCGACGCGCTTCAGGATGCCGTTCGTGCCAATCCCGCGGATTCGAAACTGAGAGTATTCCTGTTCCAGCTGCTCTGCGTGACCGGAGACTGGAAACGCGCCATCAGCCAGCTCAAGCTCTCGGCGACGATGGACGAGGGTGCGGTCGAGATGGCCAAGGCCTATCGCGAGGTGATCCGCTGCGAAGTGTTCCGCGAGGCGGTTTTTGCCGGTGACCGTGAGCCGCTTGTCTTTGGCGAGCCGCAGGAATGGGTCGCCCTGCTGATGGAAGCGTTGAAACTGCTGGCCTCTGGCAAGGCGAGCGAGGCCGCCGAGTTGCGGGCCCGCGCCTTCGAAGACGCCCCCGCCCTTGGCGGGTCAATCAACGACACCCGCTTCGACTGGGTCGCCGATGCGGATATGCGGCTGGGGCCGGTGCTGGAGGCAGTGGTCAATGGCCGCTATTTCTGGATGCCCTTCGCGGCAATCTCGGAGCTTCACGTCGACGAGCCGACGGACCTGCGCGACGCGGTCTGGACCGGGGCGCGGATCACGCTTCAGAATGGCGGCGAAGTGACCGCCTTCATCCCGACCCGCTACCCCGGCACCTGCGAGAGCGGCGAGGGCGCGGCGATGCTGGCGAAGCGGACCGACTGGACCGATGCCGGCGCCGAGACCTTCATCGGGATCGGCCAGCGGCTGCTGGCGACCGAGGCGGAGGACGTGGCGCTGATGGATCTGCGCAGCCTCAAGATGGACGAGGCCGCGCCGCCTTCCGAGACCTGATTCATGGCCGACAAGACGATAGACGACCGATTGCAGCCCTCGCTGCTGGACCGGCTGACCGATGACGCGCCGGGCGAGCTGTCCGAGTCCCGCGCGGCGCGGGTGATCGATATCCGCCGCCTGCGCGATATCCTGCGCCGTGACCTGGCCTGGCTGCTCAACACCAATAACAACGAGGCCTGGATCGATCGTGACCTTTACCCGCACGTCTTTGCCTCCGTGCTCAATTACGGCGTCTCGCCGGTGGCGGGCGGGGCGACGAACGAGAAGCGGGTCGAGGTGATCCGCAGCGCGCTCATCGCTGCCGTGCGCCAGTTCGAGCCGCGCCTGCGGGCGGAGACGCTGGACGTTCGGCTGCGCCAGGACGAGCAGACGGGCCCGATGTCGATCTTTTTCGACATTCACGGCGACATGTGGGCCCAGCCGCTGCCGCTGGAGCTTTACCTGCGCTCGGAGATCGACCTGATGACCGGCCACCTTGAACTGGAAGAGCGGGGCTGAACGCATGGACACACGCCTTCTGCGCCATTACGAGACCGAGCTGGCCTATCTGCGCGAGATGGGCGAGGAATTCGCCAACGCCTATCCGAAGATCGCCGCGCGGCTCGGAATGGAGGCGTTGGAGGTCCATGACCCCTATGTCGAGCGCCTGCTGGAAGGCTCGGCCTTCCTCTCGGCCAGGGTGCAGCTCGAGCTGGAGCTGCAATATCCGCAATTTACCGGCCACCTGCTGGAGATCGTCTACCCGCATTACCTCGCGCCGACGCCCTCGATGATGATCTCCCAGCTCCATCCCGACATGGAGAATGCCGACCTCGAAGACGGCTACACGGTCCCACGGGGCACACAGCTGCGCTCGGCCTCGCCTGACGGCGCCTCCTCGCCTTGCGTGTTCCGCACCGGTGCGGACCTGACGCTCTGGCCCGTGACGGTTTCCGAAGCGGAATATATCGATGGGCGCGGCGAGCTTGTCGCGGCGGGCGTGGCCGGGGCGACCGAGGCCCGCGCCGGGATCCGCCTGCGCCTGCGCCGTCATGGCGGGGCACCGCTGGCCGAGCTGACGAAGCTCGATGCGCTGACCTTCTTCCTGGGCGGGCAGGGCGGCGCTGGCTGGAAGCTGCTGGAACTGCTCTGCACCGAGACGACCGGGCTTGTCGCGCGCTCCACCGACCGCCGGGCCGACTGGGTCGCGCCGCTGCGGGGCGCGCTCAACCATCGCGGTTTCGAGCCCGACGAGGCGCTGCTGCCGACCCCGCGCCGTTCCTTCGACGGCTATCGCCTGCTGCAGGAATATTTCGCCATGCCGCAGCGCTTCTTCTTCACCGAATTGACCGGGCTGGCGCCGGCGATGATGCGGGCGGCGGGGGAGGAAGTCGACATCTACATCCTGCTGCGCGACGGCCTTCCGGAGATCGCCCCGGCGATCAAGCCCGAGGCGTTCCAGCTCAATTGCGTGCCGGCGGTGAACCTGTTCGAGAAGCGTTGCGACCGGGTCCATGTCACACGCGGCGATTTCGAGCAGCATGTCGTGCCGGACCGCACCGCGCCGCTCGATTACGAGATCCACAGCGTCCAGAGCGTGACTGCGATCAGCACCGAGGGCGATATCGACGTGCCTTTCGAGCCGTTCTTCTCGGTCGACGACCTGACGCCGCTGGGTGAGGGCGGCAAGTGTTTCTACACGGTCGCGCGCAAGATGCGGCAGCGCAACGAGCGCGAGCGGCTGCGCGGCGGGCGGACGAATTATCTCGGCTCCGAGGTCTTCGTCTCGCTGGTCGATGGCGACAACGCGCCCTACCGCTCCGATGTCAGCCAGCTTGCCGTGCGTGCGGTGGTGACCAACCGCGACCTGCCGCTCTTGCTCTCGACCGGCGCGCCGGACCTCTTCCACCTGCCCGAGGGGGGGCCGGTGGCGCAGGTCACGACCCCGGTCTCGCCGACCCGCCCGCGCCCGACCCTGGCGCAGGGCGACACGGCCTGGCGGCTGATCTCGCATCTGAGCCTGAACTACCTCTCCATCGCCGATAGCGAGGGGGGGGCCGCGGCGGCGGCCCTGCGCGAGATGATCGGGCTCTACGCGCCCGAGAGTGACCGCGCGGTCCGGCGCCAGCTCGAGGGGATCACCGATGTCTCTTCCCGCCCGATCGTCCGGCGGATGAGCGACGGGATGCTGTCCACGGCGGTGCGTGGGCTGGAGGTGCGGATCGATTTCGACGAGAGCTTCTTCGAGGGCGTCTCGGTCTATCTTCTCGGCGCGGTGCTGGAGCGCTTCCTGCGCGGGCATGCGACGATCAACTCATTCACCGAAACGGCTCTCGTGAGCCAGCAGCGAGGGGAGCTGAAGCGATGGCGACCGGCGACGGGCCACGGCAGGATCATCTGAGATGGCTTGCCGGACTCGAAGCGGAGCCCGGCGCCCATCACATCTGGCTGGCGATGCGGCTGATCGATGCCGCGCGCACGGGCCGGCACGGGCTTGGCGAGACGCGGCGCCCGTCCGAGGACGGGATGCGTTTCGGACAGGAGCCGTCGCTTGCTTTCCCGCCGGTCACGTTGACGGCGTTCGAGCAGGGAGAGGACGACGCGCCGGACCGGTTGACCAACCGGTTTTTCGGCTTTTTCGGCCCCTCCGGCCCGCTGCCGTTGCACCTGACCGAATATGCGCATGGGCGCCAGGCCAATGAGCGCGACGAGACCTTCGTCGCCTTCGCGGATATGCTCACGCACCGGATGGCGACACTTCTTTTCCGCGCCTGGAAGACCGGCCAGCCCGCGGCCGATCTCGACCGGGGGGCGGGCGGCCCGCTGGAAAGCGCCGTGGCGGCGCTGTCGGGGCTGCATGGGGATCACCTGCGCGCCCGCGACCGGATGCCGGATCTCGCCAAGCGCCATTTCGCCGGCCATCTCGCGCCCGGGCCGAAGACGCCGGAGGCGCTGGTCTCGATGCTCTCCGCCTTCTTCGCCGCCGAGGTGCACCTGGAGGAGTTCATCGGCGACTGGCTGGAGCTGGAGCCGGAAGACCACTGGCATCTCGGCGGCCCGGTCGGGCTCGGGCAGGGCAGCGTGGTCGGGGATCGGGTCTGGAGCCGGGCGGCCAAGTTCCGCCTGCGCGTCGGGCCGTTGAGCCGGGAGGATTACGAGCGGCTGCAGCCTGGCGGGGCGTCGCTCGAACGGATGGCGGACATCGTGCGCAACCATCTGGGCGAGGTGCTGGACTGGGATGTGAACCTGGTGCTGCGCGCCGGGGACGTGCCGGCCGCGCAGCTCGGGGCGGACACTCGGCTCGGCCTGACAAGCTGGATCGGCGACCGGGCCGGGATGGGCGATGCGGACGAGCTGTATGTAAGCCCGCAGAGGGATATTCGGCCCGCGGCCTGACGGCTGCCGGGGCAATTTTTGAGGGAAGGGACGTTTCATGTCAGAGATCAGCAGGGTTGCATTGTTCGGCAAGCTCAATGAGGTGGGGTACAAGGCGGTCGAGGGGGCGACGGTCTTCTGCAAGATGCGCGGGAACCCATACGTGGAGATCGTTCACTGGATGGCGCAGATCCTGCAGCTTCCCGACAGCGACATTCACAGGATCATGCAGCATTACGACCTGGAGCCCGCGCGTCTCGCCGCCGACATGCAGAGGGCGCTGGACGCGCTGCCGCGCGGGGCGAGTTCGATCTCCGACCTCTCGGCGCATCTGGAGAATGCGATGGAGCGGGCCTGGGTCTATGGCTCGCTGATGTACAATTCCAACCAGGTTCGGACGGGGCATCTTGTGCTCGGCATGGTCAAGACCTCCGAGCTGCGCCATGTCCTGCACGGGATCTCGGGCGAGTTCCGCAAGGTGGGGCCGGACGATCTCTCCGACAATTTCGGCACTGTTGTCGATGGCTCTCCCGAAGACCGCCTGCGGCCGCAGGACGGCTCGGTCACCGGCGGCGGGGCTGTGCCCGGCGAGGCATCCGGCGCGATGGCCCCGGCCCAGATGGGCAAGGAAGAGGCGTTGGAACAGTTCTGCACCGACATGACGGCGCAGGCCCGCGACGGCAAGATGGACCCGATTGTCGGGCGTGATGACGAGATCCGCCAGATCGTCGATATCCTGATGCGGCGGCGGCAGAACAACCCGATTCTGACCGGCGAGGCCGGGGTCGGCAAGACGGCCGTGGTCGAGGGCTTTGCCCAGCGGATCGCGCGCGGGGATGTGCCGCCGACGATGAAGGATGCGCGGCTCTTGTCGCTGGATGTGGGGCTGTTGCAGGCGGGCGCGTCGATGAAGGGCGAGTTCGAGAACCGGCTGCGTTCGGTGATCGACGAGGTGCAAGCGAGCACGGTCCCGATCATCATGTTCGTCGACGAGACCCATACGCTGGTCGGCGCTGGCGGCGCAGCCGGGACGGGCGACGCGGCGAACCTGCTGAAGCCGGCGTTGGCGCGCGGCACGCTGCGGACCATCGGCGCGACGACCTGGGCCGAATACAAGAAACATATCGAGAAGGACCCGGCGCTGACGCGGCGCTTCCAGGTCATCCAGGTGGACGAGCCGGATGTGAAGAAGGGCGTGCTTATGATGCGCGGCATCGCCTCGATGCTGGAGAAGCACCACAAGGTGCAGGTGCTGGACGAGGGGATCGAGGCGGCGGTGACGCTCTCGGCGCGTTATATCCCGGCCCGCCAGCTTCCCGACAAGTCGGTCTCCGTGCTCGACACGGCCTGTGCGCGGGTCGCGGTGAGCCAGCATGCGGTGCCGGCGGAGGTCGATGACTGTCGCAAGCGGATCGATGCGCTGACCACCGAGCTGGAGATCATCGATCGCGACGAGAGCGCGGGCTATGACGTGGATGAGCGTCGCGAGGCGATCTCGGCGCTCAAGGCCGAGGAAGAGGCACGGCTGACCGAGCTGGACGCCCGTTGGGAGCGCGAGAAGAGCGTGGTCAACGGAATCCTGGAGCTTCGGGCGAAGCTGCGCGCCGGCGGGATGCCGGTCGATGAGGCCGGTGCAGAGGTGGCCGAGGCCGAAGCGGAAGTGGCCGAAGAGGGGGCCGATGCGGCCGCAGATGCCGCCGCGACCGGCGAGGCGCGCGCGGCGCTCATGGCGGAGCTGCGGGCGAAGAATGCCGAGCTGATCGAGATCCAGGGCGAGCACCCGCTGATCCTGCCCATTGTGGATTCGCAGGCGGTGGCCTCCGTCATCGGCGACTGGACCGGAATCCCGGTCGGCCGCATGGTGCGCGACGAGATCCAGACCGTCCTGAACCTCGAAGACCATCTCGGCAAGCGCGTGATCGGACAGGATCACGCGATGGCGATGATCTCCAAGCGCATCCAGACCAGCCGCGCCGGGCTCGACAACCCGTCCAAGCCGATCGGCGTCTTCATGCTCGCGGGCACCTCCGGTGTCGGCAAGACGGAGACCGCGCTGGCGCTGGCCGAAGTGCTTTACGGCGGCGAACAGAACGTCATCACCATCAACATGTCCGAATACCAGGAGGCACACACGGTCTCCTCGCTCAAGGGCGCGCCTCCGGGCTATGTGGGCTACGGAGAAGGCGGCGTGCTGACCGAAGCGGTGCGGCGCAAGCCCTATTCGGTGGTCCTGCTCGACGAGGTCGAGAAGGCGCATCCGGACGTGCATGAGCTCTTCTTCCAGGTCTTCGACAAGGGCCATATGGAGGATGGCGAGGGCCGCTCCATCGACTTCCGCAACACGTTGATCCTGCTGACCTCCAATGCCGGATCGGACCTGATCATGGATATGTGCGCCGATCCGGACCTGATGCCGGAGCCGGAGGGGATCGCCAAGGCGCTGCGCGAGCCGCTGCTGAAGATCTTCCCTGCAGCACTTCTGGGCCGGTTGGTGACCATCCCCTATTTCCCGCTTTCCCCGGACATGATCGGCAAGATCACCGTGCTACAGCTCAACCGGATCAAGAAACGCGTCGAGGAGAGCCATGGCGTGCCTTTCACCTACACGGACGCGGTGGTCGACACGATTGTCGAACGCTGTCAGGAGCTGGAATCGGGCGGTCGGATGATCGACGCCATCGTCACCAACACCATGCTGCCGGAGGTCTCGGCCGAGTTCCTGCGCCGGATGATGCAGGAGGAACCGATCAAAGGTGTCAATGTCGACGCGGCGGAGGGCGATTTCACGTATGATTTCGGCTGATTGGCGCGAAGACGGGCAGCGCGTGTTTGGTGGAACGGCCGGGTCGTGGTTAGACTGGTCCATATTGAGAGATTGGATTTGCCATGCGTATTGATCCCGAGGCCATCGCCGAGTTCCCGCTCCGCATGCTCTGCGAGAGCTGTCCCAACACGCTTGTGCCGATTGCGGCGCGGCTGGAGGAAGGGTTCAACCAGCCCTGCGTGGCGGATGTGGACTTCGTCTCCGACACTGCGCGGATCGATCTCGACACGTTGATGGGCCAGAAGGTCGAGTTGATCTTCAAGGTCCCGGACGCGCCGGACCGGCTGGAGGCGGGCCTGCGGGAGCGCCGGCATGTCGGCATCTGCACCAATGTGCGCTTCGTCGGGGCGCCGGACGGGACCTGCCATTACCGGGCCGAGATCCGCTCGCGGCTGGCGCTGCTGTCGCTGAACCGGGATTGCCGGATCTATCAGGAGATGACCGCGCCGGAGATCATCGCCGAGGTGCTGCGCGACTATGCCGTGATGTTCGACGAGGCCTATACCGAGGATTTCCCGACCCGCACCATCACCGTCCAGTATCGCGAGAGCGACCTGGATTTCCTGCATCGGTTGATGGAGGAGGAGGGGATCCACTATTTCTTCGAGCATGATGGCAGCGAAGAGACGCTGAAGCTGCATGACGACTCGGCGGCGCACGATCCGGTCGAATGCGAGGCGACGATCGAGTACCTGGAGCTGGAGGAGGCGGATCGGCGCAATCTCGAACATCTCTCGGAATGGTACCCGATCCACGAGGCCACGACGGGCCGCTACACGCTCAACGACTATGACTTCACCAATCCCCGCGCGCTGCTCGAAAGCTCGCGCAACCTGCCAAAGGGAAGCCACGGGCTCAACGAGCGTGAGTTCTACGATTACCCCGGTCACTTCCGCACCGGCACCGAGGGCGAGCGCTATGCGCGCATTCGCATGGAAGAACGGGCTCTTCACCACCGGACCTGGCAGGCGGCGGGCCTGGCGTCCAATCTCGAGGTCGGGCGCAGCTTCAGCGTGAAGGGTCACCCGTCGACCGACGAGGCGGATGAATTCGTCACCAGCTGGACCAGCCATGTCTACCAGCTCAACGAGGAGCATCTCGCCGGGATCGAGATCGGCCGTCTGCCGGGAGATTCCCTGCTGGAAGAGATCCGGGGCCCGGATCCCTACCGCGTGCGGCTGCGGGCGATCCCGAAGAAGGAGAAGTTCCGCCCCGAGGCCGTCACCCCCTGGCCGGAGATCGCAGGCTGCCACACGGCGGTGGTGGTCGGGCCGTCCGGCGAGGAGATCCACACCGATCAATATGGCCGTATCCGTATCCAGTTTCACTGGGACCGGCTCGGCAACTCCGATGACAAGTCGACCTGCTGGGTGCGCTGCATGATGCCCTGGACCGGCAAGAACTGGGGCATGATCGCCATCCCGCGCATCGGCCAGGAGGTCGTGGTGCAGTTCGAGGAGGGCGACCCGGACCGGCCGCTGGTCATCGGCATGCTTTACAATGCCGACACGATGCCGCCCTATGAGCTGCCTGCGAACAAGACCCAGAGCGGGATCAAGACCCGCTCGTCCAAGGAGGGAAGCTCTAGCAATTTCAACGAGCTGCGCTTCGAGGACAAGAAAGGGTCCGAGGAGGTCTATCTCCATGCGGAGAAGAATTACACGCAGGTTGTCGAGAATGACGCCTCCATCGAGATCGGCTTTGAAGACCAGTCCAAGGGCGATCTCACGCAGAAGGTCTATCACGACAAGATCGAGGAGATCGGAAACGATTACACGCTCAAGATTGGCTCCGGGGATGGTGGCAAGAGCCCGGGCGATCTCGTGCACGAAGTGTTCAACGACCGTACCGAGAAGATCGGCAACCATTTCACGACCACGGTCGAGAAGGGCAATCACAAGACAACCGTGTCCCAGGGAAACCAGGAAAACACGGTGAAGATGGGCAACCAGAAAAACACGGTGAAGATGGGAAACTTCACCGAAGAGATCTCGATGGGCAACCACACGACCAAGGTGAACCTGGGAAAGACCACGCATACGGCGATGCAGTCCATCGAGTTCAAGGTTGGAGCGAATTCGATCAAGATCGACCAGATGGGCGTGACCATCAAGGGGATCATGGTCAAGATAGAAGGCACCGCGATGCTCGATGCCAAGGCGCCGATGACGACCGTGAAGGGGGATGGAATCCTGATCCTCAAGGGCGGCATCATGATGATCAACTAGGGGTGTGTAATGTCGGGTCGATTTGACGGGCTGAGCAAGATCCCGCAGGAGCCGGCAGCACGGCTGCTGGCGGGGACGAACCTGAAACTGGAGACGGCGCTTGCCGGCCCGGCCACGGCCGGTGTTGCCGACGTGCTTGCGGAGCTTGAGGCGGCCGGCGCGCTGGTCGACATGCTCAAGCTGCTGGCGGCGAGCCTGCCGGCGCGCGAATGCGCCTGGTGGGCCTGCCTGGCGGGGCGCGACGTTATCGGCCCGGAGGCGGACCCGTCGCCCTCGCTGGCGGCGGCCGAGGCCTGGGTCTTCCGCCCGAGCGAGGAGACACGCGCGGCCGCCTTCCGCGCCAGCGAAGCGGCGGATCCGATGGACGACACCTCGATCTGCGCGGCCATCGCGGTCTATGCCGACGGCACGCTGGGGCCGGACGATCTCAAGGAATACCCGGCGCCGGAGGGGGCGCTGCAGGCGATGGCCTTCGGCATCAATCTCAAGGCGGTGGATGCGATGGGCGGCGATTTTGTCGGGCCGATGAACCATGTGATCGACCGCGGCCTCGACATCGCGCGGGGCGGCAATGGCCGCATCGACCGCGCGACGAAGAGCGAAGAGGATCGCGAATGAGCGTGGTGGTGCAATTCCAGTCCTCGGGCGCGATCCCCGGCGACGGGCGACCGGTTTCGATGGTCGGCAACTCGCTGACCATCGGGCGCGGCAATGGCAATGACCTTGTGCTGCCGGACCCGGAACGGGTCGTTTCTTCGCATCACTGCGCCATCGAGGACCAGAACGGCAACGTGGTGGTGATCGACCTCTCGACCAATGGCACTTTCCTCAATTACGGCAAGATCCCCCTGGGTCGCGTACCCACGCCGCTCAATGATGGCGACATCCTGAGCATCGGCAATTACGAACTTTCCGTTCGGATTTCCTCGGCGGCCGCTTCCGGCCCGCAGATCCTCGACCCCGCTGGCCAGCAGGCCGTCGCACCCTCCGGTGCGCGGCCCGATACCGGCCTGTCCGACCTGCTCGACGCGCCCTCGTCCAGCGGCGGGCGCGACGTGATCAACGACCTGCTTGGCGAGGGACCGGTGGGGCCGAGCGGGATCAAGCGCCCGGAACTGGGCGAGGACGGGCTGTTGCCGCCTTTGGGGGGAGATGACGCGGCCGACGACCTGCTTACCCCCGGTCCGGACCCGGATTCGTTGCTGGGCGAGAGCCAGTCCGTACATTCCCGGTCGGTCGAAGACCACATGCCGCTGCCGCGAGTGTCCAATGCGGCAATCCCGGATGACTGGGATCTCGACTTGCCCAGCAGCCCGCTCGCCCGAGACAGCATCGCGCCTCCCGCGGATCCTTTTGCCGAGCCGTCGGAACCGGAGCCCGCCGCCCCGCAGACGCCTGCGGCCGAGGCCGGAGAGATCGGTGCCGGCAGTGCTTTCATTCCAGAGGACATGGATCTCGGTCTCGAGGAGACGCCCGCATCGCCCGCCAGTGGCGGCGACGCGAGCGACCCCTTTGCCGTCGGGACCGAACCCGGGGACGTTCCGGCGCCGCCTGCCAGCGCTCCCGTGGCGCCGGCGGCCGAAGCCGCTCCCGCGCCCTCTCCCGTCACGCCCGCGCCTGTGCCCCCGGGCGGCGCGGATGTCGGAGCGGCGCTGGAGGCGCTCCTGAATGCGGCCGGGGCAGGGGAGCTGGATCTCTCCGAAGAGGCGCCCGAGGAAACCGCCGCGCGGCTCGGTGCAGTGCTGCGGATCGTGATCCACGGGCTGCGCGAGATCCTGATGACCCGCAGCGCCATCAAGTCCGAGTTCCGCATGGACCAGACCCGGATCTCCGCGTCCGGAAACAACCCGCTGAAATTCTCCGTCACGCCGGAGCAGGCCGTGGAGGTGATGATCCGCCCGCCGCAGCGTGGCTACCTCTCCGCCGAGACCGCAGCCGAGGAGGCGATGCGCGATATCAAGGCGCATGAGGTCGCCACGATGACCGGCATGGAGGCGGCGCTGAAGGGGGTGCTGGAGCGGCTTTCGCCGCAGGTTCTGGAGGGGCAGATCACCGGCTCCGGGGGCCTGGGCGGCATGTTGAAGGGCAAGAAGGCCCGTTACTGGGAAACCTATGAACGCATCTATGCCGATGTGGCCGATGCGGCCGAGAATGATTTTCACGAGCTGTTCAGCCGGGAGTTCACCCGCGCCTACCAGGAACAGCTCGAAAAGCTGAAGGACCGATAATGACGAATGACGAGGGCCGCTGATGTCCTGGGAAAGCAAGGTACTCTGGAGCGAAGGGCTCTTCCTGCAGCCGCATCACTTCCAGCAGGCGGACCGCTACATGGAAGCGCAGCTGGGCGGGCTGGCCGGGCGGATTTCGCCCTATGCCTGGGGCGTGAGCGCGCTGGAGATCGACCGCGAGGTGCTGAAAGTGGGGCAGTTCGCCATCCGCAGCGCCTCGGGCGTGACGCCGGACGGCGCCGTCTTCCGCGTGCCGGAGACGGAGGATCACCCGCCGGCGCTGGAGGTGCCCTCGACGATCAAGGATTGCGTGGTCTATCTCAGCCTGCCGCAGCGCCGCCAGGGCGCGCTGGAGGTCGACATGACCGGGGCCGAGCTCTCGGCTGCCCGGCTGCGCGCCGCCGAGCTGGACGTGACCGACACGATGGGGACGGGGCGCAAGCCTGCCACGCTCGGCATCGGCAAACTCCGGCTGCAATTCGCGCTGGAGGTGGACGATCTCGCGGACCGGCTGGTGATCCCGATTGCGCGCATCATCGAAGTCAAATCGGACCAGGAGGTGGTGCTGGACACCGGCTTCGTGCCCTCGGCGATGGATCTGCGCGCGGCGCAGCCGTTGCATGGCTTCCTCGGTGAGCTTGAAGGGTTGCTGAACCACCGCGCCACCGCGCTTGCCGGACGGCTGACCCAGGGCGGGACCAAGGGCTCGGCCGAGATCCAGGATTTCCTGCTGCTGCAATGCATCAACCGCGCCCTGCCGCGGGTCCAGCACATGCTGGCGATCGAGAATGTCCACCCGGAGGGGTTCTTCCGCGAATGTGTCTCGCTGACCGGCGAACTGGCCACCTTCATCGACCCGAAGATGCGCCCGCCCGCCTTCCCGCCCTATCAGCATCACGACCTGACGGGCAGTTTCGCGCCCGTCATTCGCGCACTGCGCACCTATCTCTCCGCCGTGCTGGAGCAGAACGCGGTGTCGATCCCGCTGGAGCCACGCAAATACGGTATCTCCGTGGGCGTCATCGCCGACCGCAAGCTGATCACCACCGCCGGCTTCGTCCTCGCCGTCACCTCCGAGGCGCCGGCGGAAAACGTGAGGCGGCATTTCGGCGGCCAGTCCAAGATCGGGCCGGTCGAGGAGATCCGCCAGCTGGTCAATTCCGCCCTGCCGGGGATCACGCTGCGCCCGCTCCCCGTCGCGCCGCGGCAGATCCCCTATACGGCCGGCTCGGTCTATTTCGAGCTCGACCCCGAGAGCCCCTATTGGGGCAAGATGACGACCTCCGGTGGCATCGCGGTCCATGTGTCCGGCTCCTATCCGGGGCTGAAGATGGAACTCTGGGCGATCCGTCAGGGGTAAGGAAAGGAACGGGAGGAACATGGCCAGCGACGATCCTTTCTCGGAAAGCGGCGACAATGAACGCACGGTGATCCGGCCCAACCCGGGCGGGCGGCGGCCACAGGCCGCGCCGCAGCCGACCGCGCAGCCGGCGCCGCAAGCAGAGCCCCAGCCGTATCAGCCCGCCCCACCGGCGGGCGGCGCCTCCGGCTATGGCGTGCCGCCTGGCAGCAGCCCGCAGCCTGCCCGCCCCTCAGGCGAGGCGGCGCTGTTGCCGCTGGCCTCCACCGGCATCAACCAGCTCGTCGCCTGCGCCGCGCCGCTTTTCGCGCTGACCTCCCGCATCTCCAACCGCGCCCAGCATGCCGACCCGGACGGGTTGCGCCAGAAGGTGATCGGCGAAGTGCGCGAATTCGAAAGCCGGGTCCATCAGGCCGGCTGCCCGGATCAGGCCGTCAAGGTCGCCCGCTACGCGATCTGCGCCACGCTGGACGATGTCGTGCTGAACACACCCTGGGGCGAGCATTCCTCCTGGTCGGTGCAGTCCATGGTCGCGACCTTCCACCGCGAGGTGGTTGGCGGGGACCGGTTCTTCGACCTGCTGGCGCGGCTGGAGCAGGACCCGGCCAATAATATCGACCTGCTGGAATTCCTCTACATGTGCCTCTCGCTCGGCTTCGAGGGCCGGTTGCGCGTCGAACAGGGCGGGCCGCAGCGGCACCTGGAGGTGCGCTCCGGGCTGGCACGGATCATCCGCAGCCAGCGCGGACCGGTCGAACGTGAGATCTCGCCGCGCTGGAAGGGGCTGGAGGTCGCGCATAAGGTGCTGTCGATCTGGCGGCCGGTCTGGATCGCGCTGAGCGTGGCCGCGCTGCTGCTGACGGCCGGCTTCTTCGGTCTGAGCTGGGCGCTTGGCGGCGATACAGAACGGCTCGCCGGGCAGTTCTCGGTGCTGGAGACAGGCGCGGCGCCTTCCATTGCCATCAAGGCCCCGCCGCCGCCACCGCCCCCTGCGCCGGTGGTCAATGTGCCGGAGAAGTTCAAGGAGTTCCTGTCCGCCGAGATCCGGGATGGGCTGGTCGAGGTCCTGAGCGACGGCAATACGATCGTCATCCGGATCAAGGGCTCGGGCATGTTCGCCCCGGCCTCGCCGGTGCTGACGGAGAAATTCGTCAACCCGGTAAACCGTGTCGCCGAAGCGCTTAATGACGAGCCGGGGCCGGTGGTCGTGGTCGGGCATTCGGATTCGATCCCGATCAAGTCGGCGCGGTTCTCCTCGAACATGGAGCTGTCGCTGGCGCGTGCGCGCACGGTCGAGAAGATGATCTCGGGCAAGCTCGAGGACAGGGGCCGGGTCTCCGCGGAAGGACGGGCGGACAAGGAACCGCTGGCCTCCAACGATACGAAGGAAGGGCGGGCACAGAACCGCCGGATCGAGGTTTTGCTGGTGAGGAACCAAAACTGATGGCTGTGCTGCGTTTTTTCACCTCGGCCTATTTCGTCATCCTGATGGTGGCGACGGTGCTGTCGCTCTGTTTCTGGTTCTTCAGCCCCTGGATCGGCACCGAGACCTGGCAGCCCTTCGCCGGCTATCTCTGGCGCGGGGTGGCCCTGGGCGTCATCTGGTTCATCGCCCTGCTGTGGATCCTGATCCTCGCCATCCGTCGTTCGAAGCGCGACGAGAAGATGACCGAGGAGATCGTCGAAGCGGTCGAAGCCGATGTCGATGACGAGCTGGTCAAGGAGGAGCTGGAGGAGCTCAAGGAGAAGCTGCGCGGCGGGCTCAAGCAGCTGCGCAAGTCGAAACTGGGGCGCAAGCATCTCTACGAGCTGCCTTGGTATGTGATGATCGGCCCGCCGGGCGCGGGCAAGACGACGGCCATTGTCAATTCCGGCCTGCGCTTTCCGCTCGAAGGCGAGGAGGGCGTGCAGAGCTTTGGCGGTGTTGGTGGGACGCGGAATTGCGACTGGTGGTTCACCGAGGACGCCGTGTTGCTGGACACGGCCGGACGCTACACCACGCAGGAGAGCAATGCCGAGGCCGACAATGCCGCCTGGCTGGGCTTTCTCAAGATGCTGCGGAAATACCGCAAGCGGCAGCCGATCAACGGCGCCATCGTCGCGGTCTCGCTGCAGGATCTGTCGCTTCAGGACGAGACGACGCGGGCGGGTCATGCCGCCGCCATCCGCCGCCGGCTGGGCGAGCTGCGCGAGGAACTGGGGGTGCGCTTCCCGGTCTATGTGCTCTTCACCAAGTCGGACCTGATCGCGGGCTTCACCGAGTGTTTCGAGCCGATGGGCAAGGAGGAGCGCGAGCAGGTCTGGGGCTTCACGCTGCCACTCGACAAGAGCAAGGGCGCGCGCTCGCCCGTGGCCGAGTTCGGGGCCGAGTTCTCGGCGCTGATGGAGCGGCTCAACGGCCAGCTCGTGGACCGGATGCAGGCCGAGACAGACCCGGCACGGCGCGGGCTTGTCGCGGGTTTCCCGGGGCAGGTGTCGTCCGTCCGGCAGGTGGCGCAGGATTTCCTCGCCGAGGTCTTCGTCGACAGCAAATACGAGCAGCGCCATATCCTGCGCGGGGTCTATTTCACCTCCGGCACCCAGGAGGGCAACCCGATCGACCGGCTGATGCTGGGCATGGCCGAGAGCTTCGGCATCGGCCGGCAGGCAATCGGCTCGGGCAAGGGCTCCGGGCGCAGCTATTTCCTCACCCGGCTCTTCGAAAGCGTCATCTTCCCTGAGGCCGGGCTGGTCTCCATCGACGACAAGGTCGCCCGCCGTTACCGCTGGTCGCGGCGTTTCGCGATCCTCGCGGCGGTGCTGGTCGTGGCCGGTGTCGGCGGGCTCTGGGCTCGCTCCTATCTTGGCAACAAGGCGATGCTGGCCGATACGGCAACCCGCGTGGACGCCTATACCGAGGCCGCCGCCGTCATTCCGCCAAGCCCGGTGGGCGACACGGATTTTCCCGGCATCGTGCCGGCGCTGAACATCCTGCGGGACATGCCGCTCAACCCGACGACGCAGGATGTCTCGCGTCCGACCCGGCTCGGCTTCGGTCTCTGGCAGGGCGATCTCGTCGCCAACGAGACGGCACAGACCTATCGCGCGGCGCTCAACCAGCATCTCCTGCCGCGCATCCTGCTGCGGCTCGACGAGCAGATGCAGTCCTCGATGAGCGACCCCGACCGGCTCTACGAGGCGCTCAAGGTCTATCTCATGGTCGGCCAGCAAGGCCCGCTCAACAAGGACCAGGTGCTCGACTGGATGGCGCAGGACTGGGAACAGTTCTATTCCGGCGCAGCGCGCGAGGAGTTGCGGGCGGACCTGCTGGGGCACCTGGAGGCCATGCTCGACCGGCCGATGCGCAAGGTCGAGCTCAATGGCCACCTGATCGAGACCGTGCGCGGCGTCATCAAGGCGATGCCGCAATCGGACCGGATCTATACCGGCATCATCAACTCGGCCGAGGTCCGCGCCCTGCCCAAATGGCGGCTGACCGATGGCAACCCGATGATTGGGCGGGCGATGAAACGCTCCTCCGGGGCCGCGCTCGGCGACGGGATCGACGGCATCTTCACCCGCTGCGCCTTCCACGATGTCTTCGTGCCGGAGGCGCTGAAGGTCAACGAACAGCTCGCCAGCGAGGCCTTTGTGCTCGGGGCGGAGGCCGAGGAGCAGTCCGAGACCTTCAAGATCGAGACCACGGCGGGTGTCTTCCAGCTCTATTTCACCGACATGATCGGCCGTTACGAGGCGATCCTGGCCGATCTCGATATCATCCCGCTGGATTCCGTCGAGCGCGCGGTGGAGGTGACCAATGTGCTCTCCAGCCCGTCTTCGCCGATTGCCAATGTGCTTGAGGCAGTGGCGAACGAGACCCGGCTGACCGAGGAATGCGTCGATCCCGCCGAGGCGGATGCCGCCGCGGCCGAACAGGCGGGCGGGTCGGCGGTGAGCCGGCTGGCGCAATTCGAGCTACGCCGTCGGCTCGGCAACCGGCAGCGCATCCTGAAGGAAGCGGTCGAGGAGAGCTTCGGCGAGGCTTCCGGCGCCAATCCGCGCCCGCTGGGCACCCAGGTCGAACTGCGCTTTGCCGGGCTGCACGAGATGACCGGCCGGCCGGAGGGCCAGCCTTCGGAGCTGGACGAGTATCTCAACCTTCTCAAGGAGGTCTACCTGGAGCTCAACAAGCTGAGCATCGGCGGGGCGGGGCAGGTGCTCGCGAGTCCGGTCGTGCAGCGGTTCCAGCAGGCGGCCTCGCTCAAGCCGGACCCGCTCAAGCGCTGGTCGACCCAGATCACCACCTCCTCCTCCGGCATTGGCCGCAAGGGGGTGCGGACCTCGCTCAACGAGGAATGGGTATCCAATGTGGCGCCGCTCTGCCAGCAGGCGCTCGCCAACCGCTACCCGTTTGACCGCCGCGCCCGGGCCGATGTGGCCCAACAGGATTTTGCCAAGCTCTTCAGCCCCGGTGGGCTGATCGACGGCTTCTTCACCACCCATCTGGCCGAGTTCGTCGACCAGCAGGTCAATCCCTGGGCCTTCCGGCCGGGTACTGGCGAGGATCTCGGCATCTCGCCGGCGGTGTTGCAGCAATTCCAGCGCGCCGCGCTGATCCGGGACACGTTCTTCGCGTCCGGCCAGCTCGGGGTTTCGCTTCAGATCACGCCTCAGGCGCTGGACCCGGCGGCGCGCGAGATGCTGCTGGAGCTGCATGGCTCCAAGCTGCGGGCGATCCGTGGCGGGCGGCCGACCCCGGCCAATATCAGCTGGCCGGGCACGGTCGGGCTGGCGCGGCTGACCGTGGCGCCGCCGGGCAATGGCGAGAGCGAGATCAGCCGCGACGGACCCTGGGCCATGTTCCGCCTGCTCGACACCGGCCAGATCCGGGGCACGCCCGCGCCGGACCGCAAGCGGCTCATCTTCCGCGTCGGTGGCCGGCAGGTGGTTCTGGTGATGCAGCTCGGCTCCGTCAACAACCCGTTTGGCCTGGCGGCGCTGAGCGAATTCAAATGCCCGACCTCGTTCTGATGGCCGGCGCGGCGCTTCTCGGGCCCTTCGGGGCCTTCGGCAAGATGCCCTCGCTCGGGGATTTCTTTCGGCTCGACGTGCCGCCGGGCTTCACCTCGACCTGGGATGGCTGGCTAAGCGGCGTGCTGCCGGTCGCGCGGCAGCAGCTTGGGCCACGGTGGCAGGACTGCTATTACAACGCCCCGATCTGGCGCTTCACGCTGGCGGCGGGGCTGGTGGGGCGGCATGCGGTGGCGGGGGTGATGATGCCCTCCGTGGACCGTGTGGGGCGGGCTTTCCCGCTCTCGCTGGCCGCGCCCGTCACGGAGGCCGGGCCGGAGGTGCATATGGCGATGACCGGAGGGTTCGAGGCGCTTGAGGCGGTGGCACTTGCCGCACTGGAGTTCACCACGACACAGGCGGTGCTGCGCCAGCGTCTGGAAACGCTTTCCTCGGAATTCGAAGCGATGGCGGGACCGGTACTGGCGGTGCCGCCGGCCTTCGAGCGCGCCGGCGCATCGGGATTCTGGAGCGCGCTGGACGGGGAGAGGGTCGAATACCTTGCGACCCGCGACCTGCCCGATGCCGGGACGTTCCGAGCCATGCTCGACCGGGCCGATGCGCGCTGGCAGACGGAGGCGGAGACATGAGGCGGGTTCGACACAACGCGGTCACCCATCTGGGCCATGTGCGCAAGATCAACGAGGATTCGATCCTGTCGCTGCCCGAGCGCGATCTCTGGGCGGTTTCCGACGGGATGGGCGGCCATGCGGCGGGGGATTTCGCCAGCCAGACGGTGATCGAGGCGCTGATCACGGCGCCCGAGAATGGCGATCCGGCGGAGCGGATGCGCGCGGTGCGGTTGTCGCTGCTGGCCGCGCATGACCGGGTTGTCGCCCATGCCGCGGATCTCGGGGCGGGCACGATCGGGGCGACCGTGGTCGTGCTCCTGCTGGCCGAGGCGCATTTCATGGCGTTCTGGGCCGGGGACAGCCGCCTGTACCGGATGCGCAACGGGCGGATCGAGATCCTGACGCATGACCACTCGGTCGTGGGCGAGATGGTCGAGGCCGGCAAGATGAGCTGGGACGAGGCAGAGGCGCATCCGCAATCCAACGTGATCACCCGCGCCGTCGGCGTGGGCGACGTTCTGGAGCTGGACAAGATCCGGGGCGATCTTCAGGCCGGCGACCGATTCCTGCTCTGCTCGGACGGGTTGAACAAGTATATCGGCCTTTCGGAGATGGCGTGTTTCCTGAACGACGCGCCCATCGAGACGATCAGCCAGACGCTTGTGCAGACCGCGCTCGACCGGGGCGGGGCAGACAATATCTCCGTGATCGTGGTGGACGCACTCTGACATACGGTCCCTGGGCGTATCGCGGCAGGGAGAGATGTTCCGGGTTCGAGAGGTCTGCGTTGCGGACCGTCGGCGTGGAGGCAAGAAAGCGAATCGTGAGCCGTGCCGGGGCCTGCCCGTGGGATGGCGCTGCAACGAATGTGGTCTGCGCTTTATCCCGACCAAACCCGAAGAAGTTCAAGTCGTTGCCCAAGGATGACAAAGCGCCAGCCTGCCGGGACGGGCAGGCGCTGGCACGGCGGCCTTTGGCCTTGCTTCCGTGCTCACAGCGCGCAACCTCCACTTCTGCTGTCGGCACGCGACGGACAGGTTTCGGCGCAAGGAGCGACCCGTTCCGGCAGGAATGCAGGAATGCCGAAAACTCGCGCGGGCGTCTCAGGGTTTCGCGAGCGTCAGCACCCGGCTGTCAAGCGAGGCACCGGATGCCTCTACCCCGTTCAGGGCCTCGGCATATCCGGCCACGCTCTCTGTTGTCGGGCGCAGCGCATCGAAGAGTGGGGCGGTGGCATGCAGCACCAGCACCTTGCTCTTTCCCAGCAGGCTGTCATCGACAAGAAAGGCGATCTTGTTCGGCGCGCCTTCCGAAACCGGGTAGGCCACCCGGATGCGCATCTCGCCGCCCTGGCCGCCACGCAGCTCCGCGACCGCGTTGCCGGAACGGTTCACGTTCGGCAGCAAGTGAAAGACGCTCCCGGTCACGTCGATGATCGAGACATAGAGGAAACCGTCGGCCATCCCCGCGGGCAGGATCAGGTCGATCACCGGATTCTCGCCAACGAAGAAACGCCCCGAGGCATTGGTCTGGCCGGTATCGCCAAAGGCGAAATCGATGCCGATGCCACCCGAGGGCAGCTCCGGCAGGCTCGCCTGCGCCTCGCACAGGGCCGGGTTCAGGATCTCGGTCTCGATGCGGATATCACGCCCCTCGGCGGCCGATTCCAGCCGGTCGAACAGAGCGAGGCGGTTCTCGCTGGCCGGCAGGGTGCCGGTGACATGGATCGTGTCGTCGATCGCGTAACCATCGGCTGGCGCTTCGGCCAGTACCAGCGGGCCACAGGCCGCGAAATCGGCGAGGATCGGGTCCAGCGCCTCCAGCGGCAAGAGCGGCGGGTCATAGGCGATATCGCCCTCGATGCGCATCCCATGGGGCGGGGCGGCGGCGAGCCAGGCGGCGAAACCGTCGCGGACCTCGGCCACGCCGGTGCGCCCCGTCAGCGAGACGAGATTGTCCTCGACCCGCAGCGAGTAGACATCCAGCATCTCCGCCCGCTCCAGCGTCGCGTCAATGGCCGCTTCCCAGTCCGAGGCGAGTTCGCCACGCGCAAGCGCGAGGTCTTGCGAGCCGCCGCGGTCCTCCGCGATGGCGGTGAACCGGTCGAGCATTGCCTGCGAGGGCACGACGCCAGACAGAACCGGGCCGCCGATCTGACCGCGCTCGACCGTCAGGACGAACGGGTCGGCCACGGGCAGGCGGGCGCCGAACAGCCCGGCGAACCAGGCCGCCGCGCCACCGCCGGCGAGCAGCAGCACGAGCAGGATCGGCAGCAGCGGCGCGCGGCGCGCCTTCTCGGGGGCGGGCGTTCCCGGCTTGTCCTGTTCGGGTTTTGGCGCCGTGGCCGGGCGGATCACCGTCGCGTCTTCTGCCGCGGGCACGTTCAGGAGCGCGGCCATGGTGTCGTCGCCACCAGCCTGGATCCTGTCGATTTCAGCCACGATCTCCCGACAGTTCTGGAACCGATGCGCAGGCTCGGGCGCGGTCATGCGGGCGAGCAACCCGGCAAACGGTTCGGGCACATCCGCGAGATTCAGGGGCTCTTTCTTGCGCTCCAGAACCTCCAGCAGGTTGGAGCCGGAATTCGGACTCGCGCCGCGGAAGGTGGCGAGCAGCGTGGCGCCGAGCGAATAGATGTCGGAGCGGGCATCGGTATGCCCACCGAGCTGTTCGGGCGCGGCATAGGAGAACTTGCCGGCAAACTCGCTGCCGACAATGGTGTGGGCGCCGGGATTGGCATCCTTGGCGATGCCGAAATCGATGATCACGGCGTGATTGGGCGCCCCCCCCTTGAGGATGATATTGTCCGGCGAGAGGTCACGATGCACGATTCGGCGCTCATGCGCTGCAGACAGCCCTTCGCAGACGCGGCGGCCGACGGTGATCAGCTCCTCGGCCGGCATACCGCCCGATTTCATCTTCGCTTCGAGCGAAGGGCCGTCGACGAAATCCATGACCAGGTAGATATGGCCCTCGGCGGTCCGGTGGTTCTCCGAATAGCCGACCACGGCATCGTGGCGGATATCGCGCATCTCCTCCTCGCGCTTCATCAGCACGAGGAAATCCTCGTTTCCGGCGAATTCCGCCTTCAGCACCTTCAGCGCAACCAGGCGCCCCGAGATCTCGTTGCGCGCGCGGAAGACTTCCGAGGTGCCCCCCCGGCCCAGTATGGCCTCGATGCGGAACGTGTTGTTGAGCAGGTCACCGACCCGAAAGGTCGTATCGCCGGTCGCCATTGTCATCCGCGCCTCCCTGCGCAAACCCGCCCACCCCGGACGGGCGAAAGGGGATCAGCTGATGAGCTGGAACTCGACGCGGCGGTTTTCTTCGGCGGTCGGGTCCGACGCGTTGACCGGGTGGTCTTCCCCGGCGCCGATGGCGATCAGCCGGTCCTCGGCGATGCCGCAGGAGCTGACGAGAAACCGCTTCACCTCGGAGGCGCGCAGCAGCGACAGGTTGCTGTTGTAACTCTCGCTGCCCTTGGAGTCGGTGTGGCCGACGATGCGGAACACCTCTTCTTCCATGTTCTGCATGGCTTCGCAGAGCGCGGTCAGCTTGGGTTTTTCATTTTCGCGCAGCAGCGCGGAATCGAAGTCGAAGGAGATGCGGATATTGATCTCCGTACCGGCGGCGACCGGGGTGTAGACGGTTGCGTCCGTCGCGGCGGGGGCGGCCGTCACGGCGGCCTCGCCACTGGCCTGGCTGGTGCTTCCGCCATTGCTGGCAGGCGCGATCACAAGCCCGCGAGTCTTCTGTTCCTCGAAGAGCTGTTGCAGCTCCTGCGCGGATTTCAGGGAGGCATCCGTGCCTTGGGCAAGGACCGGCAGGGCCAGTCCAATGGCGGCGATAACTGTCGCTGTCGCCGTAATAATCCTGCGGCTCATATGAGACTCCAATAGCATTCGATAACTGCAAGCAGCCTACAGCAGGCTTTCCCTCGCGGCAACGCAGAACGCGTGCGGACAGGTGCCCTCTGGAAGCGCCAATCCGGGCTTGCCTGATTGACGCCGGGAGAGTTTACTCGAGGCCGAAGTTATTGATCAAAAACTGACAGGTTGACCGAATGAAATTGGTTCCGGCGATCATCATCGCTGTTGCGCTTCTGATTGCCCCGGTTCTCTGGATCGTTCTTCCACGGGCGTTGGACCTCGGGCGAAAGCCGGTCCTCGGGCCGGAAGCCGACGCGGCCAGCATCGCGGCGGCGGTCGAGGATGTGATCATTGAAAACCTCAACCAGGAGAACCAGGTCATCCTGCTCCAGGAGAGCGTCGAGGCGCTGCGCGAGACCGTCGAGAAGCTCTCGGCGCGGGTGCAGAAGCTGGAGGCGGAGGTTGCCCAGGCAATGGTGTTCGGCGGGCGGACACAGGGCGGCGGAACCGGCGGCAGCCAGGCCCCGATCGGCGAGATCGAGGGCAACGAGTATACCGAGGTGGTGCTGATCTTCGACCGCACCAATTTCAACAAGCCGCTGACCGTTGCCGGGTCCAGTTTCATCGTCGAGATGCTGGGAAAGCCGCGCGAGGTGCTGTCCGACGATTGCCAGCCGATGACCAATCCGAAGCTCAAGGGGATGCTGCGCACAGAGCAGGTCGGGCCGGTCCGGGTGACGATGCTGGAGCCGGCCCTGGAGTCGCTGCATACGGTGTTCGACAATATCAAGCGGGCCGATCCCAAGCTGCATGACCTGATCAACACGGCCGGCGCGCTCTGCGTGCGCCAGATCCGGGGCACCAGCGGGCGCTATTCCAACCATGCCTTCGGGCTGGCGGTCGATCTCAACATCAACGGACAGCTGGACAATTTCACCGATGGCAAGACGCAGCTCGGCCTGACCATCATTGCCGATTTCTTCCATGAGGAAGGCTGGATCTGGGGGGCGGGGTTTCGCCGCGAAGACAGTATGCACTTCGAGATCAGCAAGGAGAAACTGCAGGAGTGGCGTGCGGCTGGCCTGATCTAGCGGCGCGCGGAGGGGAGTTCCGAAGGTGTTGAAGCGAATTCTGAGTCTGTTTCTGGTGCTGTTGCCGCTTCAGGCGGTGGCGGCTGCCGACCGTGTGGCGCTCGTGATCGGGATGGGCGGCTACGCGCATGTCGAGGCGCTGGACAACCCGGTGAACGACGCGGCGGCGGTCGCCGACACGCTGGAAGAGATCGGCTTCAAGGTGACCGAGCTGATAGATGCGCCACTGCAGACACTGCTGGAGACGCTGGAGGATTTCGCCTTCCGCTCGGAAACGGCGGAGCTGGCGCTGATCTATTTCGCGGGGCACGGGGTGCAGGTGCAGGGCGAGAACTTCCTGCTGCCGGTGGATGTCGAGCCGCGCAGCAATGACGACCTGCGCCGGCAGGCGATCTCGCTGGACACGCTGCTGGCGGTGGTCGACCGGGCGCGGCGGATGCGGATCGTGATCCTCGACGCCTGTCGCAACAACCCGTTGGGCGGCGGGATCGCATTGGCCGGCGATGCGGGTGCGACCGATGCGGGCGGCGCGCGCGGTATCGGCGGTGGCGGCGGGCTGGCCGCCTCTTCGCCCGAACGCGGCACGCTGGTTGCCTATGCGGCCAAGGGCGGCTCGGTGGCGCTGGATGGCGTGGGCGGCAACAGCCCCTATGCGGCGGCGCTGATCGAGACGCTGCCGCAGCCGGGGGTCGAGATCAGCCTGATGTTCCGGCAGGTGCGGGACAAGGTCCTGGCGGCGACAGGAAGCCGGCAGGAGCCCTATTCCTACGGGTCGCTCTCGGGAACGCCTTTCTACCTTGCCGGTCCGGCTGCGGGGCAGGGCACATTGCCGACCGAAAACTTCGTCGCGGCGTGGTCGGCCCTGCCGGCGGAGAAGGAGCCGGAGCTGATTGCGCTGGCGGAGACCGGGGACACGCGCTCGATGGTGGCACTGGCGGCGCGCCGGATGAATCCGGGCGGCGATTTTCGACCCGCGGATGCGGTCACCTGGTATGAACGCGCCGCGCAGGCCGGCGATCCGCAGGCGCAGTTCCAGTTGGCGAAGATCTACGAGGAAGGGCTCCTTGTCACGGGGGATCCTGCGCGGGCGAAGGCTTTGTTCGAAGCCTCCGCCGCGCAGGACTATGCCGACGCGCTCAACGATGTCGGTTTCTTCCATTTCCACGGCCAGCTCGGCTTCGCGAAGGACCCGGCGCTCGCGCTGGACTTTTTCCGCCGCGCGGCCGATCAGCGCCACGCCAAGGCGCAGCACAATTACGCCGTGCTGGTCGATCGCGGACAGGTGCCCGGGAAGGGGCCGGAGGAGGCCGCGGATTACCTCTATGCGGCGTTGCGCTCCGGCGTGACCGAGGTGCTGATCAACCTGCAGGAGAAACCGGAGCTTTTCAGCCGCGAGACCCGCGCCGCGCTCCAGCGGCGGCTTCAGGAACGCAATTTCTATTCCGGTGCCATCGATGGCAGCTTCGGACCGGGCACGGAGCGCGGGCTGCGGCGCGCTTTCGGGCTCGAGGAGTGATGCATCACGGACAGCATCGCGCAATAGCTGCTTTCCCAAGCGTCAAAGCTTTTGAACTGGAGGCGGCGCGGTGCCAACCTTCGATGCGTGTGGAGAGCATTGTCAGATTTGGAGCAGGACATGACCAGTGAGACCCGCAATATCGGGGCAGGTGGACATTTGGGGCGCAGTTTCGCACTGGCAGCGGCCATCGCGGCGCTGGCCGGCGGTGCAGCGGCACAGCAATCCATCAGCCAGGAGGAGAAGGTTCGCGCCTTTTCCAAGAACGTGACCTTGCTTGGCATTCCCGCGGCGACGGTGGCGCCGGACGGGTTGGTCTTCGCCGCTGTGGCGTTCACCGATCAGCGGGAACGCAACGGGTTGGTAGATGACTGGGACGGTTCGGCGGCCTTCGGCTTCGGTATCGGCGTTGGCGACGACCTGTTCGACCTGCAATTCACCGCCCATATCACGTCGCTCGAAGATGATTTCGGCGATTCCGGCTTCCTGGGCGTGCGCGGCTCCAAGCGGATCGATTCCGGCGGCATCCCGACCTATCTCGGCCTGGGCGTGCGCAATATCGCTCCCTGGGGCGACGCGGAAGCGAATGACGACCTGGCCTATTCAGGCTCGATCACGAGCTTCCCCGTGGCGCGGATCGGAGGCGATGTCTATCCGCTGATGCTGACCCTCGGCGCGGGCAACAAGGTGCGCGATCTCGACCGCGAAGCCGGCGTCTTCGCCGGGCTTGGCATCGGCTTGCACGAGTATTTCGGCACGTCCGTGGCCTATAACGGGGACAATGTCGATCTTGGCGCCTCCTTCCGGATGCCGGGGCTGGAAAGTGTCGGCTTCAATGTCATTCTCAACGACGCTTTCGATCAGGACGATCGCCAGCGTGTTGTCTTCTCGCTCAACTGGATCGCCAAAGATGTCTTCTGATTTGAAATTCCTTTCGCGCACGGTGGCACGGCTCTCGCTGGCCGCGCTCTTTGCTTCACTGGCGGGGGTCGCGATGGCCCAGACCTTTACGGAGGAGCCTATTCTGGACATCGAGCCGCCCGTTGAAGTTCCGGTCGAGGTCCCGGTCGAGGTTCCGGTCGAAGTCCCGATGGATGTGCCGGTCATGAGCTACACGCCGACCCCGGTTCCGCATCAGTCGCTGCCGGGCGTCCTGCCGGTATTTGTGCATGTGGAACCGCGCGAACAGCTCCGCATCGAGGGCGTGGCCGGGACGATCGACCTGGCCCGGAACTTCTGTGCTTCGCTGCCGGA
This sequence comes from uncultured Tropicimonas sp., assembly GCA_947497945.1. Taxonomy (GTDB): domain Bacteria; phylum Pseudomonadota; class Alphaproteobacteria; order Rhodobacterales; family Rhodobacteraceae; genus Tropicimonas. The sequence goes on from CANMIP010000009.1 coordinate 123,184, forward strand.
AGAATACCAGATCGACTGTCTTGCCGATCAGTTGAAGCAGGTTGCCCTCTCGCTGCCCAAGACGCCGGAAAACCGCGAAATGCGGAAGGTCCTCCTGCAGACATCCGGCAAGCTGGAGAAAGTGGTGCGGGAAAATCGCGACCGCTCCAAGCCGCGGATCAGGGCCAAGTCGGCCACGGCCCCCGCGCCGACCCCGGAGCGTCCGCAGACGGCACCCGTTGCCACGAGCCGTCAGTTAACCGCAGTGAAGACCGATGCCCTGCCGCAAGCGGAACAAGAGGCGGCTGCCATCCTCGAAGAGGCCGGCCTGTTGTTGCTGCGCTCGTCGAGCCAGTCGCAGGAGACGACGGAACATTACCAGACTGTGTCCACGGCGCTGGATTCAACGGCATTGCTGTTGCGGTCCTGATCTGACGCTCTGAAGATCCGACATTGGCGGGCGGGACGGCACGGGCTGTCCCGCCCGTCCCGTTTCCGGCTGTCTCCGGATAGCGGACAGGCTGGGGCCGATTTCCCTTTCGGCCCCCCCGCGCCAAGGGACCCCGGGGCTCGCCTTGTCTCAGCGCCCTTTCCAGACCGGATCCCGTTTCTCGGCGAAGGCCCGCGCGCCCTCCAGCTGGTCCTCGGAGCTGTACAGCGTTTCGACCGTTGCGAACTGGCTGCGCGTGATCTTGTTGAGCGCGTCCTGGAACTTCATGTCCTCCGCTTCGCGCACGACCTCCTTGATCGCGGCATAGACAAGCGGCGGTCCGCTCTCCAGCAACCGGGCAAGCTCCCAGCATTTCTCCAGCAGGTCCTCGGGCCGGGTGATCTCCTTGAGCAGACCCCATTGCCTGGCCTCCTCCGCATCGAACCAGCGGCCCGTGAGCAGCAGGTCCATTGCCACGTGATAGGGGATGCGCTTGGGCAGCTTGATCGATGCCGCATCGGCAACGGTTCCCGAGCGGATCTCCGGCAGCGCGAATGTCGCCGTCTGCGAGGCCAGGATCAGGTCGCAGGAAAGCGCCAGTTCCAGCCCGCCGCCACAGCAGATCCCGTTGACGGCGCAGATCACCGGTTTGTTGAGCCGTGGCAATTCCTGCAGGCCGCCGAAGCCGCCAACGCCGTAATCGCCATCGACCGCGTCACCCTCCGCCGCCGCTTTCAGGTCCCAGCCGGGACAGAAGAACTTCTCGCCCTCCGCGCGCAAGATCGCCACGCGCAGCGTTTCGTCATCGCGGAAATCTCGGAAGGTCTCGCCCATGATGCGGCTGGTGGCGAGGTCAATCGCATTGGCCTTGGGTCGGTCCAGCGTCACTTCGAGAATTCCGCCCTCGCGGCGGGTGCGGATCGGTGTCTGGGTCATTCCATGTCCTTCCGTATCAGTGCATCCACGGCCACGCCGCCGCTTTCGCGCAGGATGAGCGGGTTGATTTCTATCTCTCTATAGGCGGGATCCGTCGCCATCAGCGATTGCAGTTTCAGCGCCGTGTCGATGGCCGCGTCGATATCGGCCGGCGGCCGGCCGCGATACCCGCTCAGCAGTGGTGCCAGTCGCAACCGTCCCAGGGCTGCCCGGATCCCCGACGCGTCCACGGGCAGAACAAGCGTGACCGTGTCCGCCAGGAGCTCCGCCGTGATCCCGCCAAGGCCCACCGTCAGTGTCGCGCCATAGACCGGGTCTCGCCGCAGCCCGATGAGCAACTCGGCCACGCCGTCCGTGACCATCTCTTCCAGGAGATAGCCTTGCGCTCCCGGCATCGGATCCTGCCCGTCGAGCGAGGTTACCTGAAGCCGCACCCCTCCGGCTTCGGTCTTGTGCGCCAAGCCAAGCGCCTTGAGCGCGAATGGCGGCGACAGGGTCCCGGCGGCCTCGGACAGGCCCTCCAGGCTCCCAGCGGACACTCCGCGGGGGACGGTGATCCCTGCCTTTGCAAGCTCGTGCTTGGCCGCCGCTTCGAAGAGCACCCGCGATCGACCTTCCGGACGGACGGGCCAGGGCAGCCAACCTGCCGGCCCGGTCTGGGTGGTGGCCGCCGCGAGGGCGGTCAGGGCCGTCTCGAGGCCCGAAAGCGGCGCGATTCCGCGCTCGATCAGCGAAATCGCCAACGCCTCGTCGAAGTTCTCCGGCAGGGTCGCGACCGGGAAGGCCGGCTTGCCGGTGGCCCGCGCGGCGGCTTCGGTTGCCGCAAGAGAATGCATGAAGGATGCGGGGTCGCAACGATCCGGGCGCGGCGGGTCGATCACGAAGATCCCGGCGTCGTAGCCTTCGAGCATCGTGGCGAAGACAGCTTCGGTCCGCGCGCTGTCGCCCCAGATATAGGTGTTGTAATCCAGCGGGTTGGAGATGGGGACGCGAGGACCGAGCAGTTCTGACAGGCGCTTGGCCTGATCGGGGGAGGGCGGCGGAAACTCGAGAACAGACCGGTCCGTCAGATCCGCCACCAGCGTTGCCTCGCCGCCGGAACAGGAAAGGGAACAGAACCGCGCTCCCTCGAGCGGGCCGTGGGTGTGATAGACATTCAATGTCTCGATCAGCTCGGCCAGGGTCGAGACCTCGGCGATACCGCATTGTCGGAGATAGGCCGAAGAGGCCGCCGCCGTTCCGGCCAGCGCGGCCGTGTGGCTTGCGGCGGCGGACGCGCCGGCAGCCGTCTTTCCGGCCTTGACCATGACCACCCCCTTGCCGGCGGCGCGCATCGCCTGTGCCACGCAGGCAAGCGCAACCGGATCGTCGATCCCTTCGGCATAGAGGCCGAGCGCAGTGACCCTTTCATCGGCAACGAGGGCCTCGGCGAGTTCCGCCATGCCGACCTGGGCGGCATTGCCGAGACAACCGACATAAGCAATCGGCAGGCCGCGCGCCTGCATGGTGATATTGATGGCGATATTCGAGCTCTGCGAGATCACCGCCACACCACGCGCGACCCGCCGACCGCCATGCTGGTCCGGCCAGACAATGGCGCCGTCGAGATAGTTGATCATCCCGTAACAATTGGGTCCGAGTATTGGCATCTCGCCGGCCGCATCGACGAGCCTGGCCTGCAGGTCGTCGGCTCCGACTTCGCGCCAGCCGGACGAAAAGCAGACCGCGCCGCCGGCCCCCATTTCCTCCAACGCCCCGACCACGCCAATTGTGGCCTCACGATTGATGCCAAGGAAGGACACGTCGGGAGGGCAGGGGAGGTCCGACAATGCACGAAACGCCGCGCGCCCGCCGATTTCGGGCCGCTTTGGATGAACCGGCCAGATCTGACCGTCAAATCCCATCTGCTCGCATTGCGCGACCACGTTCTGCGCCCAGGCCGAACCAAGAACCGCGATGGAACGTGGGCGGAGCAATCTTGAAAGGTCGCGCTTCATTGACAAGCTCCAGATTTGGCTGGGAGTGCGGGAGCCTCCGGCGGGGATATTTTCGGAAAAAGGAAGTCAAGGTTTCTTAACCAGAATCGGCGAGCCTGCATGAGCGGTACAGGCGGGGACGCCGATGGCCGTGAAAGAGGAAGTCGCCCGGTCTTGCGGCCCAAGCCCGGGCGCACCTTTCTCGTTTCGTGTGTCTTTCTGATTTCCTTTTTCCGAAAATATCCCCGCCGGAGGCAAAAGAATTCATGCTCCGAGCGGACGGAGAAGATCGCGGCTGATGATGTGGCGCTGGATCTCGGAGGTCCCGTCCCAGATCCGTTCCACGCGGGCGTCGCGCCAGAAACGTTCAATCGGGAAATCGTCCATCAGACCCATGCCACCGAAGATCTGAAGGGTGGTGTCGGTGACACGGGCGAGCATTTCCGTGGCGTAGAGCTTGGCCGAGGCGATCTCGCGATTGGCCGGAAACCTCTGGTCGAGCCGCCAGGCACCGGCAAGGGTCAGCCAGTCCGCCGCGTCGATCTCGGTGATCATGTCGGCGATCTGGAAACCGATCCCCTGGAACTTTCCGATTGGCTGGCCGAACTGTTTTCGTTCGGCGGAATAGTCGAGGGCATAGTCGAAGCAACGGCGGGCGCGGCCGACTGACATTGCGGCGACGGTCAGGCGCGTTGCGTAGAGCCATTCGTTCATGACAGCAAAGCCGCCATCGACCTCGCCGAGGACCTGCGCATCTGGCAGCCGACAATTGTCGAAGTAGAGGATGCAGTTTTTGTAGCCTTTGTGGCTGACCGAGTTGTAGCCGTCGCGGACCTCGAAGCCGGGCGTGCCGCGGTCGACGAGGAAGCAGGTGATGCGTTTTTTCGGCCCCTTGGGTGTGTCGTCGACGCCGGTCGCCACGAAGACAATGAAGAAGTCGGCATGTTCGGCGCCAGAGATGAAATGCTTGGAGCCGTTGACGACCCAGTCGCCACCTTGCCGGGTCGCGGTGCATTTCATGCCGCGTATATCCGAGCCTGCATCGGGTTCGGTCATCGCCAGCGCATCCATCCTTTCGCCGCGCACGGCCGGAAGAAGGTAGCGTTCGCGTTGCGCGTCATCACAGGCCATCAGGATATTCTGCGGCCGGCCGAAAAAATGGTTCAGCGCCATGGAACCCCGCCCAAGCTCGCGCTCGACGAGTGTGAAATCCACATGGGACAGGCCTGCGCCGCCGACCTCTTCGGGAAAATTGCAGGCGTAGAAGCCGAGTTCGAGCGTCTTGCGCTTGATCTCTTCTCCCAACTCCAGCGGCACCTCGCCCCGGCGTTCGACCGCCGCCTCATGCGGATAGATCTCGTTTTCAACGAAACTGCGCACCGTGGAGACGATCATCTCCTGCTCTTCGCTCAGCCCGAAATGCATCTTTCCCGGCTCCTTCTGGAAAGCCGCCGGGTGCTGTGCGCTCCCAGCCGGTCCAGATCAGGCTAAGCGTGGCTCCGTCGTCAGTTTGTGCCGCTTTGGAAAGATTCGTGCTGAATTTTCGGGAGCAACCCCGGCAAGCATTCTCTCAGGCGGACGAAGCCGCCGGGTTGCCAGCCGAGACTTCGCAGGCGGGTGCAGGACATGACCGAGACTTTCGACGCGTCCGCGCGTCCGGGCAGTGGGGACGGGATGCCGGTCAATGCGGCGACCGAGGCGAGGAGATCATGACGGTCGAGCAGGATGTCGGAGAGATTATAGCTGCGCCCAGCGAGCACCGGGGCGGGGACCTCAAGCAGCAGGCGGATCGCGGCGGCGAGATCGGCGCCGTGGACCTCGCTGGCCACGCGTGGCTCGATCGGGTGGCCGTCGCGGAAATCCTCGAAGAGCTGTGCCCATTTGTGCCTCTGGCCGGGGCCTGCAGGGCCGTAGATGCCCGTCGCGCGCAGGCTGGCGGTGGCGCAGCCCGGCCCGTTCAGCGCCGCGAGCGCCTGCTCCGCTTCCAGCTTCAGCTCGCCATAGAGCGTGTCCGGCCGGGGGGGGAGGTCTTCGTCGAGCCGCGTGCCGGGCGGGTGATCACCATAAACCGCCCGGGAGGAGAGGAAGAGGATGCGCCGGACACCGTCGCGTCGCGCAGCGTCGAAGAGCCTGAGCGTGCCGTCGAGATTGGCGCAGCGGAACCCTTCGGGGTCCTTGCCTTCGCCGCCCCGGTAGCGCCCCGGCACATGCTGGAAGGCGCAGTGGACAAGCACGTCGCAGCCGACGAGCGCCGGCGGTTGTCCTGCAAGATCATAGGCGATGCGGGAGACCGGGCCGGAAAAGGCACCGTGATCGGGCGGGGTGCGGGTCATCGAGACGACATGGTCCCCCGCCGCGAGGGCTTCCTCGACAATGAAACGGCCAACCCGCCCGGTTGCGCCGGTGATGGCGAGCCTCATGCCAGCGGGCCGGGCAGGCTTGCGATATCCGGCACGGCGCTGTCGCTGGCAAAGGCGTCCCAGAGCGCGATCAGGGGGGCAAGCTGTTCCGCCCGGGCATGGCCTCGCTGCCAGGGCTTTTCATACTGGAAATGCAGGATGCGGATCGATGACCAGTCCCAGAGGTCCGGCATGTTGAACCAGACATATTGCAGCATGTTGTCGAAGACCGGCAGCCCGTGCCAGGCGGGAAAGAAGTGCTGCAGGAAGCTCTGGTCGGTTCGTCGCCAGAAGGCGCCCGGCTGGTCGAGTTCGGACAACATCCGCTCGAAGGTTGCATGGTTGGGGCGGGCGGTGAAGACGCCGGAATTCAGGCGGTGAAAATCGGCGAGGCTCTCATAGACATTGGGCGCAGCCGAGAATTCCGGGTAGTCGAAGAGCCGGTCGCAATTCTGAAGCATCAACGCGTCGGCATCGATGAAGACGACGCTCTCATATTCCTCCAGCTGCCACAGCCGGAGCTTGGCGAAATTGTCCAGCGGGGTGTGAAAGGCTGGCTTCTCGCCCTTGGTGAACGGCGCGCGGCCGTGGAGCCGGTCGCGTGCATGGGTTTCGTTGAAGGCGTCTGAGGTCGGAAGCAGGTCCACCTTGACCAGGCGCGCGCCAAGGGCGGCGAGCGGGGCCAGGTCCTGCGCCTCGACGGCGCCGGTGTGCAGCACAACGATATCGGCTTGCGTCCCGGTCAGCCGGATCGAGCGGACAAGCGCCTTCGCTCCGAGCGCATAATCGGCATTGGTGACAAGCGTCACAAAGGCATGCCGGGCGCTGGCCGGAGCGCTTGCCTGCAGACCCTGCACGGCTCAGCCGACCGATTTCAGTTGCGTCGCCTCGGGGTCATGCACAACACGCTGGGCGATGTCCTTGGTCCAGGCCGAGACACAGGGCACATGCTTGCGGACGACCCGGTGGGCATATTTCTCCGCGATGTGGACGATCTCGTCGAGCAGCCCGGTCTCCAGCTTGATCGGGTCCAGCCCGAGGGCGAGGAAGCCGTCATTCTTCACGATCAGGTCGTTCTCGGCGGCCTCCTTGCGCGGATTGGGCAGGAAGGCGATCTCGCAGCCGGACATCTGCGACACCATCGCGGCGAGGTCGCGCACGCGGTGGGTCTCGGTCATCTGGTTGAAGATCCGCACCCGGTCGCCCTGTTCCGGTGCATCGCCAAGCGCCAGCTCGATGCAGCGCACCGTGTCCTGGATGTGGATGAAGGCGCGGGTCTGACCGCCGGTGCCATGTACCGTCAGCGGGTAGTTGATCGCGGCCTGGATCAGGAACCGGTTGAGCACCGTCCCGTAGTCGCCGTCATAATCGAAACGGTTGATGAGCTGCTCGTGGCGCGCGGTCTGGTCGGTATGGGTGCCCCAGACGATGCCCTGGTGCAGGTCGGTGATCCGCAACCCGTCATTCTGGGCGTAGAACTGGAACTGGATCTGATCGAGCGACTTGGTCATGTGATAGACCGAGCCGGGTTTGGTCGGGTAGAGAACTTCCAGCCCCTTTTTCTCGCCTTCGAGATTGGTGATCTCGATATCGAGATAGCCTTCGGGGATCGCTGCACCAACGCTGGAATAACCATAGACGCCCATCGTGCCGAGATGGACCAGATGCGCGTCGATCCCGGTCTCCACCATCGCCGCCAGCAGGTTGTGCGTGGCGCTGACATTGTTGTCGACCGTGTAGTTCTTGTGGCGGTCCGATTTCATCGAATAGGGCGCGGCGCGCTGCTCGGCGAAATGGATGATCGCGTCGGGCTTCATCTCGGCCAGCCATTGCTTGAGCCGCTGGTATTCCTTCGCCAGGTCCAGCAGGTGGAAGGCGATCTCGTTGCCGGAGACCTCGCGCCAGATCCGGCAACGTTCCTGGATGGAATCCATCGGCGTGAGCGACTGTACGCCAAGCTCGGTGTCGATCCAGCGGCGCGACAGGTTGTCGAGGATATGGACCTCATGACCGAGGTTGGAAAGATGCAAGGAAGTCGGCCAGCCGCAGAAACCGTCGCCTCCAAGAACCGCAATACGCATCAGTCGCTCCTTCCCGGCCCGCGGCCTGTCTGTCTGATCAACTGGACAGATGGCATAATGTGGAGCGCAAGTCTTGTCGAATGAAAGTAATGCGACAAAGTTATAGGGATGGGCGCACATGAGCGAGAAAAAGCGTTCACATGAATTGTCGGCTGCACAGTTTTGCGCAGATTTCGAAAGAAATAGCGAGAGTAGCGAAAGTTGTTGGTCGGGGCGTTTTTTTATCCCGGCGCCATTCGCATGGGGCTAGAGTGGCGCCAAACCTTTCCTGGCAAAGTGATCTCATGTCCCAGACGTCCTCCCGCTTTCTGCGCGCCTTGCGCGACCTCCTGATCGCCATGATCAACGCGACCCTGATCCTCGTCGCGCTCTGCCTGTTCCTCGGCTTGCGCTTGTCCGATCGGGTCGAGACTGCCGCGTCGCGGGTGGCGGAGAATGTCGTCAACCTCGATCCCCTGCGCGAGGATGTGCAGGGCATGACGGGCGAGATTTCCGGGCTGCGCGCAGATCTGGCCGCGATACGGGAGGGGGCCGGTGGGCTGGGCTCCGAGGCGGGGCAGGCGGTCCTCGTCAAGCTGGACATGCTGGACGCGCGGCTCGATGCCGTTGGGGACCGGGTCGGCGCTGTTCGGGAGCGGCTGCAAACGGTTGAGATCGAGCCCAAGGCGCTGGTGGAGCACGCCATCCAGACAGCATCGGCGGAGATCGTGCAAGCGGCGGGGCTGTTGACGGGCTGCGATCCTTCCTCCGCCGAACCTCGGCAGTCGCTCGGAGCGGCGCCGGACACGGAGTAATCCGACTGGCAATCGCCAGCGGCGCGGCTGGCTCGGCAGCGTCCTTTAGAACTCGCGCGCCCGCAGCGGATCAATTTTTCCGCGCAGGATATCGCGGAAGGCGCGAAGATTGCCTCGCAGGCGGCCCCGGCTGTCGGTCCATTCCCGCGGACGGATCGAATAGAGCAGGTTGGACGCGAAGACCCGGCCCGTCAGGGTCAGCATCTTTCCGGTCGAGACCGTCCCCTTGCGCAGCATGTAGACCGGATTGACGATCTGCGAATACCCCAGCCGCAGCCCCGGCGTGCGGCCGGTCTTGGTTCCGAGATGAACGCCGCGCAGATGGCTGGAGCGTACCAGCCGGCCATATTCCGCAAGCTGGCGCGAGAAGTCGATGTCCTCCAGCCAGGAGTAGAGCGGCAGGGCTTCGTCGAAGCGCAGCTCGAATTTCAGGATCGGTCGCGCCCGAACGGCCATGTTGCAGCCATAGCCGTTATAAACCTCTTTCAGTTGCTCCGGCGCGGTCGAGTCGGCCTGTCCGGCGATGATCTCAAGGCCGGTCGCATGGTCGTAGCCGCGGCCGACAACACCATCGGCGATCACGTCGCCCGTGGCCAGGACAACGTCCGGATGGCGCTCGAACAAGGTCATGACCCGGGCGAGGTAATTCTGCGCCATCAGGAAATCGTCATCGAGAAACATCAGGATATCGGACGGTTCAAGCTGGTCCAGTATCCTGTTTCTCTGGACGGACAGACCACGAGGGCCGACCAGGACTTTGATCGGAAAAGGTAATTCGGCCAGGGCGGCGCGATCGATGTCGAGTTCCTGTGCGACGGAGAGCACCACGAGATCCGGCAGGCGCTCCTGTTCGGCGATGTCCTGGACCGTGGCCGTCAGGACGTCGCGCCGACCCGTGGTCGGAATGCCGATGATCAGCCGCCGCAGGCTCTGCGGCAAGAGCGCAGCTTCCGGCGAGGGCCTGTCATTGGCGGGGCGGGTGGTGGCGTCCATCTGGGTAAATCCCTTTGACTGAATATCTCACAGCTGTCATCTTACACGCATCGTCTGGGGGGGCGTAACGGTAACGGTCTGAACCATGGCGCCGATTGAGCCCCGTCCCAACACGAAGACTTGCCCCTCGATCCTGCTTGTGGAGCGACATGTCGCCTGGCGGTTCGTGACGCTTGTCTGCCTGTTCTTCTGGGTCGGGTTCGGCGTCCTGATCTTGGCGTGAGGTGACATGGGCCTCGTTTCAGCGGGCGCCGCGCGCGCTCAGCACGGCATTGGCGGTCCGGAACACGATCTCCAGATCCTTGAGCAATGACGGGTTGCGGACGTATTCCGTGTCCATCTGCACGCGCTCGGCATAGGTCGTGTCGTTGCGGCCGCTGATCTGCCAGGCCCCTGTGATTCCGGGACGGACCGATTTGTATTCGAGGATGTTCTCGCGATATTTCTCGATCTCGTCCGCAATGATCGGTCGCGGGCCGACCACCGACATGTCACCGCGCAGGACGTTGAAGAACTGGGGAAGTTCGTCGAGGCTGGATTTCCGCAAGAAGTTGCCGATGCAGGAGACGCGCGGGTCATAGGTCAGCTTCTGGCTGACATCCCATTCGGCGCGCGCCGCCGGATCCTTTGCCAGCAGCTCCTCGAGGCGGGTATCCGCATCCACCACCATCGTGCGAAACTTCAAGCAGCCGAATGGCTTGCCACGATGTCCGATGCGGGTCTGCCGGAACAAGACGGGTCCGCCTTCGCACAGCAGCAACACCGCGCTGATGGCAATCATGAACGGAAGGAAGAAGGTCAACGCGACGCTTGCGAAGACGATGTCGAATATGCGCTTTGACACGCTGATCGTCGGGAAGACGCTGGACGTGTCTTCCGTTTCGGCCGAGTTCGATGGACCGCAAACAACACGAGCCGCGCCGAAACGAGCGATCGTTTCGTTCTGCTTGTTCATACCAATATCAAAGACCGCCCTCGCGATCGCCCCCATTTGTGTCGATGAGGACCACACCCGCCATCAATCTGCCACATTCCTGCCCAATTGCCACCCGAGCTCGCATTAACAAACTGTTTACGATTTCGGGATTGTGCTGTTGGGTGTTTCGGCGCTTCAAAAGCGGTCGTCAGGCTGCGGGGCGTTCCTGCGCCCGGTTTCGCGATTGTCCTTCCGCGAGAACGGGCTCCTGCCAGATCAAGGATTGCTGTGCCGTGACCAGTTCCAAAGCGCCCAAAGCAGCGGATGAAGCGGGAAAGACGCGCGCGGCTCAGGCCATTGGCGGCGGTCTTTGGGCCATGGTCGAGCGGATATTATCCCAGTTTTGTCAGGTTGTTACCTTTGTCGTGGCCGCGCGCGTGCTTGGCCCGGCGGATTTCGGGGCCTTTGCGCTGGTGGCCGCCTGCGCGATCCTGCTGATGCGTGTCGCCGAGGGCGGCTGGTCGCCCTACATCCTCTCCTGGGACGGCGATTCGACCGTCCCGCGGCAGGTGCTGCTGGTGGCGATTGTCTCCGGGCTTGCGGCAAGCCTGCTTGGCATACTGGCAGGCAGCGGGCTGCCCCTGATCGGCGTTTCCGGCGAGACGACACTTCTCGTGATGCTGTTTTCGGCCTGGGTCACATTGGCCGTCACATCTTCCGCGCAGCGAGCGATCCTGACCTGGATGGGGCGGCTGCGCGCGGCCTCGGTGGCCGAGATCATCGGCGAGCTGACCGGGCTCTGCGTTGCGCTGGTAGCGCTCTACTCGGACCAGGGTGTGCTGTCGCTTGCCTATGGGCGGTTGGCCTTCCAGTCCACGCACCTGGTGACGAGCTTCCTCATGACGCGCCTGTCGCCGCTGCCGGGCATGCCGCGCGATGCGTTTCGAGAGATGCTGCACACTTCCGGGCAGTTCTTCTTCGCCCGCATGATCCACAACCTGCGCCTCTATGCGGCAACCTTCATGGTCGGTGCCTTTCTCGGCCCGGCGTCGGTCGGTTTCTACCGGGCGGCGGAGCGGTTGACCGGGGCGGCGGCGGAGGTCGTCGGGGTGCCAACGCAGATCCTTGCCTGGAACCTCTTTCGCGAGGCCCGCGCGGCCGACAATGGCGGGACCGGGCGGTTCCAGTCGGTGGCGGATGTCTTCTTCCCGGTGCTGCTGGCGGTTGCGGTGCCGCTCTTTGCATGGCTTGCCCTGATGGGCGAGGACGTGATCCGCGCGTTGCTCGGGGCGGAGTGGTTGCCGATGCTCGCCGTGCTGCAGATCCTGACCCTGGCGCGGCTGGTCACGCTGCTGACCTATGTCAACGAGCCGATCATGTCGCTGGCCGGGCAGGTGCGGGTCCTGCCACGGGTCGCACTGGTCTTCCTGCTCTTCACGCTTGTCGCCGTGCTGGTCTTCGCGCCGAAAGGGCTGGTTCCGCTGGCCTGTTCGGAGGTCGTGATTTCCTTCGCGGCCGTCGGGACGACGATCTGGTGCACCCATCGTTGGGGCGGCATCCGCTGGCTCGGGATCGCGCGACGCTGTGCCCGGCTGGCGCTCTCCATCGCGGCCGGGATTCTCGTGCTCTTCCTGCTGCGGGACAGTGCCGTCCTGACGGGGTGGAACGGCTTCCTGCGCGCGGTCGCGCTCAGCCTGCCGGCGCTGGCGGCCTATCTCGCCGCCCTGTCCGTGCTGGAACCGGGATATCGTCGTTACGGGATGGAGCAGCTGGCCCGGCTCCGTCGCTGACCCGCGCCTCCCTCCGGACAGGTCTCGTCCGGCAAACCGGTCGCACTGGACTGTCTCCTCCGGTCCGCGCCGTGGCTGAAAGGGACCAGGTCTCGCGGCGAATACCATGCTGGAAGGGGCGTATTTTTGACATATTTCAGCCTGTTTTTCGCCATTTTTCCTACATTCGGAAAGACTGGGAAACAAATGGCAGAATTTGTTTCCCGTTTGTAAATCTTGTTTGGTTTGAACTGTGTAGGCGCGGTTCCGGGGGTGCGCTCCGGGGCCTTCCCCGTTGTCCGTTTCGGTCGTCATTGACTCGATTGGGCGCGTACCCACACTGCATTTCGGGAAAATGAAGTGGAATTGAGCGAAATTACTCGCAGCCCTTATTCCGAGAGTGACGGGCGCGGTTCATCGGTCGAAAGCCGGATCCGCCGATCTGCGGAAACTGTCAGTGACGGGGCGTCATCTTGTCGCCGGATTTTCCCGCCAAAGGGATAGAAATGACGGGTGAGAGAGATATCGTATCGCTGGATCAAGGCGGCAAGGCGGCGCGCCCTGCCGGTCTGTTCGACCGGATTCTCGCTCATGCCAATAGCCATCCTGAAGAAGCGGCGCTGCTGGCCGAGGGGCGCAGCCTGTCCTGGAAAGCGATGCTGGAGCGGGCGAACGGGGTCGCCGCCTGCCTGATTGCGGCGGGGGTCGCGCCGGGCGATCATGTCGGCCTGCTGGCGGCCCGCTCGGTTGACGCAATCATCGCCTGTCTCGGGATCCTGCGCGCCGGTGCTGCCTATGTCCCGCTCGATCCGACATATGCGGCCGAGCGGCTCGGCTTCATCGCCGCGGACCTGTCCCTGTCCCATGTACTCGTCGCCGACAAATGGGCCGGCCTCGGCCGCGAGGTCCTGCCGGAGACAGCGCAGGCCATCCCGCTCTCGAAAGCGCTGGCGCAAGAGGCGGCCCCCGGGCAGAGCTTCCCGCAGGCAGGCGGGCAGGATGTCGCCAATGTCATGTATACCTCGGGGACCACGGGCAAGCCGAAGGGCGTTCTGGTCACTCATCGCGGCATCCTCGCCTTCACCGATGATCCGCTGTTCGATGAGCTCGGCCCGGGCGACAGTTTCCTGCATACCTGTTCCTTTGCCGGCGATCTCTCCTCGGGCTGTATCTTCATCCCGCTGATGCATGGCGCCGCCATTGCCGTGGTCGAGGCCGAACAACCCTCGCTGGACGATATCGCCGAGGTGATGTTGCGCCACGAGGTCGACGGTGCGCTGATCTATACCGGCCTGTTCCACATGCTGATCGAGCACCGGATCGAGGCTTTCCGCTCCGTGCGCGTCAATCTCGGCGGCGGCGACGTCATGTCCGTGCCCCATGCGCGGCGGGTGCTGGAGGCCTGGCCCGGGAACCAGCTCGTCAATCTTTACGGGCCGACCGAGGCGACCATCGGCTCGCATACCTGCAGGGTCACGCCCGAGCTGCTCGATGGCGGCCCGGTCCCGATCGGCGCGCCGCTGCGCAACCATGAGAGCTTCTGTGTCGACGCGGATCTGACCCCGCTGCCCGTAGGCGAGACCGGCCAGCTTGTGCTCGCCGGCGACCCGGTTGCGCTCGGTTATTTCCGGCGTCCCGAAAAGACCGCCGAGGTCTTCATTCCCGATCCGCGCCCGGGCCGCACAGGGATCGTCTACCTGACCGGCGATCTGGCCCGCGAACGGGCCGACGGGCTGTACGACTTCCTCGGACGGGTCGACCGGCAGCTCAAGATCAACGGTCACCGGGTCGAACTGGACGGGTTGGAGTTCGTCCTGCGCGGACAGCCGGGGATCAAGGATGTCACTGTCGTCGCCATCGCGCCGGAGATCGGCCCGAAGCGGATCGCCGCACTGCTGGTTCCCGAAGCGCCAGTGACGGACGAGGCACGTTTCGTTGCGACGTTGCTCGACGGGGCCGCCGAGACGGCCAATCGCGAGACCCTGCCGCGTTTCGTGCGGCTCGGTGAGGCGCTGCCGCTGACACAGACCGGCAAGATCGACCGCAGCGCCGTGGCTGCTCGGCTTCTGGACGCGCTTGACGGTCCGAAAGCGGAGGCCAGCGGCGACGCGGCCGACTTGCGCGCGATCATCGCCGGGACCTGGGACGCGGTTCTCGGCTGCGGCCCGGTCTCCGGGGAGACAACCTTCTTCGAGGCGGGCGGTACGTCGATCCTGCTGATCGAAGCCCATGCGCGGCTGGAACGGGCGCTCGGTCGCCGTTTTCCGATCACGCGGATGTTCGAGACCCCGCGGCTGGGAGATCTGGCGAAACGGCTCTCCGAGATGGCGCCCGGGGACACCGCTGACGGGGGGCGGCGCGCAGGGCCCGCCGGCGCGGGCGCGATCGCCATCACCGGTATGGCCGCGCGGCTTCCCGGCTGCGAAAGTCTCGACGATTTCTGGCGCCATATCCGCGAAGGCCGCAACCTGATCCGCCGTTTTGCGCCCGAGGAACTGGAGACCGGCAGCGAACTGGCCGGCGATCCGACCTTCGTCCCCGTTCGCCCGGAGTTGGAGGACGCGGACCAGTTCGACGCGAAATTCTTCTCCATCCTGCCGCGCGAAGCGAAACAGATGGACCCGCAGGCGCGCGTCTTTCTCGAGCTTTGCCAGCAGGCGCTGGAACATGCCGGGATCGACCCGGCCCGCCCGCCCGGCCGCATCGGCGTCTATGCGGGGGCGACCCAATCGACCTATCTTCTCGCCAATGTGCTCGGCTCGGCCGAGGCGTTGCGCGACTATACCGAGAGCTTCCAGCTCGGCGACTACACCCGCATCACCGGCGGCTCGGTCGACAGTCTCGCGACCCGCGTGGCCCACAAGCTGGACCTGCACGGCCCGGCCATGTCCATCGGCACCGCCTGCTCGACCTCGCTCACCGCCATCGCGGAAGCCGTGCAGGCGTTGCGCGGCGGGACCGCCGATGCCGTGCTTGCCGGCGGCGTCTCCATCACCTTCCCGCAGAAGCGCGGTTATCGCGGTCAGGAGGGCGGCATGGCCTCGCTGGACGGTGTGGTTCGTCCCTTCGACGAAGCCGCCTGCGGCACCGTTTTCGGCCATGGCGCGGGGGTGCTGGTGCTGCGGCGCCTGGAGGATGCGCTGGAGGCGGGCGAGCCGGTCCATGCCGTGATCCGAGGCGTCGGGCTGAACAATGATGGCGCCGACAAGATCTCCTACACCGCGCCTTCCGTTGCCGGTCAAGCCGACGCGATCCGCATGGCGCAGCGCGATGCCGGGCTCTCGCCGTCCGAGATCTCCTATGTCGAATGCCATGGCACGGCGACCCCGCTGGGCGACCCCATTGAGATCGACGGGCTCTCCCGCGCCTTCGGGCCGGGCGAGGCCGGGACGGTCGCGCTTGGCTCGGTCAAGGGCAATATCGGCCATCTGGATGCGGCGGCGGGCGTGGCTTCGGTCATCAAGACCGCGCTGGCGCTCAAGGCGGGCGAGATCCCGCCCGTGGCCAATTTCACCCGGCTGAACCCGCGTATCGCAACCGAGGGCACGCCGTTCCGGGTCCCTGCCGCGCTGGAACCCTGGTCCTCCGAGACGCCGCGCCGTGCCGGGATCAGCTCCTTCGGCGTCGGCGGCACCAACGCCCATATCATCCTCGAAGAAGCGCCTGTCCCGGTCCCCGAGGCCGTATCCGGCCCGCAGGTGCTGCCGCTCTCGGCCCGCTCCCCCGAGGCGCTGGCCGAAATGGCCGGAACGCTGGCCTATGCGCTGGACGCCAGCCCGGCCCCGGACCTCGCCGAAGCCGCCCGAACATTGCAGGACGGCCGCAGCGCCTTCCCCTGGCGGCTCGCCATCGCCGCCGAGAGCCACGAAGAGGCGGTTGAAAAACTCCGCCGCGCCCGTCCGCCCGCTGCGAAGATGCCGGCGGAAGCTCCCGACGTGGTCTTCATGTTCCCCGGCCAGGGCGCGCAATATCCCGGCATGGGGCGCGGCCTCTACGCCTCCGAGCCCGAATTCGCCCGCTGGATCGACCGGGGCGGCGAGATTTTGCGCCCGATCATGGGCGAGGACATCACCCCGCTGCTGACCCGTGGCGACCTCAACAGCGAAGACGCCGCGCGCACTCTGCGCGACACCCGCGTGACCCAGCCCGCGCTCTTCCTGGTCGAATATGCGACGGCCAGGCTCTGGCAGGCGCGCGGCGTCGCGCCAGCGGCGATGATCGGACACTCGGTCGGCGAGTTTGCTGCGGCCGCGCTTGCCGGCGTGATGAAATTCGAAACCGCGCTGCGCATCATCGCCACGCGCGGCCAGCTCATGCAGGACCAGCCCGGCGGCGCCATGCTCTCGGTGCGCGCGCCGCTCGACATTTTGCAACCGCATCTCGACGCCTCGGTCGATCTCGCCGCCAACAACGCGCCGAAAGCGCAGGTCGTGGCCGGTCCGTTCGAGGCCATCGAAGCGCTGGAGGCCCGGCTTGCCGCCGCCGGCCTGCCCGCCAAGCGCCTGCACACCTCCCACGCCTTCCATTCCGCGATGATGGATCCGGTGGTCGCGGCGCTGGAGCAAAGCCTTTCCGGTGTGGCCCTTGCCGCGCCGAAGATCCCGCTGGTCTCTGCCGTGACCGGCGCGTGGATGACAGACGAAGAAGCCCGTTCTCCCGCCTTCTGGGCGCGGCAGGCGCGGGCTTGTGTGAACTTCCGGGCCGCCTGCGAGCGTGCCTGCGAAGAGGGTGCCCCCGTGCTCCTCGAGGTCGGTCCCGGTGGGACATTGTCGACTTTCGCGGCACAGGCGCTCGGCCGCGGAGGCCATGGTGGTGTTGTAAAGTCGCTGTCGGACCACACCCGTACCGAAAGTGATGTTTGCGCCATGGCCTCCGCTTTTTCCAATCTCTGGGCGGCGGGTGTCCCGACGGACTGGGCGCGGCTCGGCCCGCGCGCCAGGCGCCGCACCTCCCTTCCCGGCACCGCCTTCCAGCGCCAGAGCTACTGGATCGATCCGCCCTCAGGCGCGGCAGGCCCGGTTGTCGCACTCGCGTCGGAGACGGCGCCCGTGATGACCCAGGACGAGGTTTCCATGACCCATGAGACCGAGGCGCCGCCGCGCCTGGAGCGGCTGACGACGGAATTGCTGGAAATCTTCACGGAGCTCTCCGGCGAACAGCTCGGGCCGGCCGATGTCGGGCTGCCGTTCCTGGAGCTTGGCTTCGATTCCCTCTTCATGGGGCAGGTCAGCCAGGCGCTGGCCAAGGGCTATGGTGTCGAGATGACCTTCCGCAGCCTTCTGGCCGACACCCCGTCGGTCGCCCTTCTGGCGGCCCATCTGGACGATGTCCTGTCCGCGGACCTCGCATCCGCGCCGCAGGTCACGCCGGCACCGGCCGCACAGCCCGTCGCGGCCGCCCCCGCGCCTGATATGGCCCAACCGACCGGACCCATCGCGGCAAATGGCGATGTCGTCGCGCTGATGCAGTCGCAATTGCAGGCAATGCAATCGCTGATCTCTCAGCAGTTGCAGCTGCTCGGTCAGGGGGCGCAGCAACCTGCCGCCGCGCCACAGACCTCGGCTTTGCTCCCCGCCGCACAGCCCGTCGCCATCCCTGCGCCCGTCGCCGACACTCTCGCCGTCCCTTCTAACTCCGCTTTCAAGACAGGCCGTGGCCCCGATGTTTCCGGCGGCGAGATCGGCACGCGCCAGCAGGCTTTCATCGACGATCTTACCGACCGCTACTCCCGCAGGTTTCCCGCCTCCAAACGCTCCACGGACGCGCATCGCGCCGCACATGCCGACCCGCGAACCTGCGCTGGCTTCCGACCGGAATGGAAGGAGCTGACCTTCCCGCTGGTGGTCGAGCGCGCCCGTGGCGCCTGGATCGAAGACGCCGATGGCAATCGTCTGCTCGACTTGGTCAACGGCTTCGGCCAGACCGCGTTCGGCCATTCGCCCGACTTCGTGACCCGCGCCGTCGCCGCCCAGCTCGAGCGCGGCTACGCGATTGGCCCGCAGAGCGACAAGGCCGGCCCGCTTGCCGAGCGTCTCGCGACGTTGCTCGGGCATGAACGCGTGACCTTCTGCAACACCGGCTCCGAGGCTGTCATGGCCGCGATGCGGCTGGCCCGTGCCGTCACCGGGCGCGAGAAGATCGTCGTCTTCGGCAATGACTATCACGGCCAGTTCGACGAGGTGCTGGTCAAGGGCCGCAGCCGCGGCGGCGATCCCATTGCCTTGCCCATCGCGCCAGGCATTCCGCGCAACGGGCTCGCGAACATGGTCGTCCTGCCCTATGACGATGCGGCCTCGCTGGACTGGATCCGCGACAATGTCGCCGAGATCGCCGGCGTGCTGGTCGAACCGGTCCAGAGCCGCCACCCGGCGCTGCGCCCTGCCGAGTTCGTCCGCAGCCTGCGCAGGATCACCCGGGAGACCGGCTCCGCGCTGATCATGGACGAGGTCGTGACCGGTTTTCGCACCCATATGCGCGGCATGCAGGGCGTCTGGGAGATCGCGCCGGACATGGCCACCTATGGCAAGGTCATCGGCGGCGGCCTGCCCATCGGCCTTCTGGCCGGCAACAGCCGCTTCATGGACGCGCTCGATGGCGGGGCCTGGTCCTATGGCGATGACAGCAAGCCCGAGACCGCGCCCACCTTCTTCGCCGGCACCTTCGTGCGTCACCCGCTGGTCCTGGCCGCCATTGAGGCCGTGCTGGACCATCTCGACGGCGAGGGCGCATCGCTCTGGGACGCCGTTCCGGCGCGGGCCGAGGCGCTGGCGGGGAGGATGCGTGCGGCGCTGGCGGCGCGGGACCTGCCCGACCTGGTGGAGGCCTATAACGGGTGGATGGTCCTCAACGTCACCCGGATCGACCCGCGCGCGACGCTGCTCTATGCGCTGATGCGGCTGGAGGGCGTCCATGTGCTCGACGGCTTCCCGCTCTACCTGACGACGGTGCACACGGACGAGGACTGCGCCACCATCCTGCGCGCCTTCGAGACGGCGCTCGACGCGCTGCAATCGGCCGGCATCCTCGCCCCGCAGGCGGCTCCGGAAAAGGCGATCCTCGCCGCGCCCCGTCCGAGCGATGCGACGCCCGCCGAGGGCGTCGAGATCCCGTTGACCCCGGGCCAACACGAGATCTGGATGTCTCACCAGATGGGTCCGCTACAGGCGACAACCTTTAATGAGGGCTATGTCGTCACGCTGGAGGGCGCGTTGGATGAAGCGGCCCTGCAGACCGCGCTGGACGCGCTGGAAGCCCGCCATGACGCGCTGCGGATGCGCTTTGATCGCGCCGGTGCGCATTTCACCATCACCGCGCCTGTCGGCCTGCCGGCCCCGCTTGTCGACCTGCAAGCCGAGCCGGAGCCCGAGGCGGCCCTCGCGGCTGCACAGGAGGAGGACGCCGCCCGCGCCATCGACCTCGTCGCCGGTCCGCCGATCCGCGCCGCGCTCTACCGGCTCTCCCCCAAGAGCCACGCGCTGACCTTCATGGCGCATCACATCGCCTGCGATGGCTGGTCCTTCGGCGTGCTGATCGAGGAGTTCTTCGCGCTCTACGCGGCCGCCCGCGACGGGCGGCAGGCCGAGCTCGCTCCCGCGCCGTCTTTCGCCGCCCATGCGCTGGCACAATCGCAGGTCCGCCCGCTGCCCGCCTCGCAGGATTACTGGAAACGGACCGTCGCCGAGATCCCGTCCCTGCCCGAACTCCCCCTCGATGCCCCGCGCCCGCCGGTGAAGGGCAATGCCGGCGCGACCGCGATGGAGCTGATCGACCGTGATCTGCTCAAGGCCGCGCGCAAGGCGGGGGCGAAGCAGGGATGCACCCTGTTCTCCACGCTCTTCGCCGCGCTGCAGATCACGCTCGGGCGGCTTTCCGGGTCCGGGGATGTTGTCCTCGCCGTACCGATCGGCGGTCAGGCGCTTCTGGAGACCCCGGAGCTCGTGGGCCATTGCGTCAACCTGCTGCCCATCCGCGTGCCTTTCGCGCCCGGCGCCACGGCTGCCGGGCATCTTGCGCGCGTCGGCGAGACGGTGCTGGAAACCTTCGAGCACCGGGATACGACCTATGGCGCGTTGCTGCAGGATCTCGAAATCGAGCGGAACCTGAACCGGATGCCGCTCACCGAGATCCAGTTCAACTACGAGAAACGCCAGGACCGTTTCGAGACCGGCGGGCTCTCTGCGCGCGCCTCCGTCATCGGCAAGCGGGCGGTGAATTTCGACCTCTTCTTCAACATGGCCGAGACCGGCGAGGGGCTGAGTGTCGAGGTGGATTACAATTCCGACCTCTTCACGCAGCCCACGATCCGCCGCTGGATCGGCCATTTCCGCGCCGTTCTCGCAAGCCTGTCGGAGGCAGCCGACAGGCCGCTTGCAGCCCTGCCGTTGATGTCGCCAGAGCAGGAGGCCGCGCTGGCGGCGCTTGGCAATGACACGGCGATGGAGTTCGACCGCTCCGCCACGCTGGTCGACCTGTTGGAACGCGCGGCGGAGGCGCATGGCGCGCGGGTCGCCATCGAGCATGCCGGGCGCGAGATGAGCCACGCGATGCTGGCGCGCCGAAGCGACGAGATCGCGGCGATGCTCCAGTCGGAGCTGCCGCACCTCGGAGGCCGGGTCGCCGTCGCGCTGCCGCGCGGGGCGGAGATGCTCGCCGGGCTGATCGCCGTGCTCAAGGCCGGGCATGCCTATGTGCCGCTCGATCCGGACCAACCGCCCGCGCGGCTGAAACAGGTTGTCGAGACGGCCGAGGTTTCCGCGGTCCTCGTCTCAGGCGCTCTGCCCGGATGGGTTGCGGAGGCCGGCAAGACTGGGCTGCGCATCGAGGATGCGACGCCGGATGCAAGGCCAATCGAGGTGCCGCGTGACCCGCAGGCGACGGCCTATGTGATCTTCACCTCCGGCTCGACCGGAACGCCCAAGGGGGTCGAGATCCCGCATGGCGCCGTGGTCAATTTCCTGACCTCGATGCGCGCCGAACCGGGCTTCACGGAGGAGGATTCGCTGCTGGCGGTCACAACGGTGATGTTCGACATCGCCGTGCTGGAACTCTTCGCGCCGCTTCTGGCCGGCGGGCGCGTGGTCATCGCCGACCGGTCGGAAGTGCTGGACGGGTTCCGCCTCGCCGAGCGGGCCGGGTGCGGCGACGTCACCGTGATGCAGGCCACGCCGACCCTCTGGGCGATGTTGCTGGAAGCCGGCTTCACCCCGCGTCCGGGCCTGAAGATGCTCGCCGGCGGCGAGCCCATCGCTGCGGACCTGGCCGAGAGGCTGATGGCTGGCGGCGGGCCGCTCTGGAACATGTACGGCCCGACGGAAACGACGATCTGGTCCGCGATCCGGCAGCTGCAACCGGGCGAACCGATCACCATTGGCGGCCCGATCGGCAATACCGATCTGCATGTGCTTGACGACGCCGGGCAGCTCGCCCCGATCGGCGTCGTCGGGGAGCTGAATATCGGCGGCGACGGGCTGGCGCGAGGCTATTTCAACCGGCCGGACCTGACCGACGCCGCCTTCCGACAGGTGGCGCTCGGGCAAGCGACGCGGCGGCTCTACAGGACCGGCGATCTCGCGATCCGGCAGGCCGATGGCGGGCTGCGCCTGCTCGGCCGGATCGACAGCCAGGTCAAGCTGCGCGGCTACCGGATCGAGCTGGGTGAGATCGAAACCCGTCTGCGCGCGCAGCCGGGAATTGCCGCGGCTGCCGTGGCCCTGCGCGAGAAGCCGAATGGAGACAAGCAGTTGGTTGGCTATGTCGTGGCTGACCCGGAGGGCGCGCCCGATCACGGTGCGCTGCGCGACAACCTTGCCGCCGCGCTGCCGGACTACATGGTGCCGCAGGCCTGGCTGACTTTGTCTGCCCTGCCGCAGACGGCCAATGGCAAGCTGGACCGCAAGGCCCTGCCGGAGCCGGGCGAGGGGGCGGTGATCCATGCCATCCGCGCAGGCGTCGCGCCGGAAGGCGCGCGGGAGACGCAGATTTCCGAAATCTGGGGCGAGGTGCTCGGGCTCGACGAGATCGGCGTGACCGACAGCCTGCACCGTCTCGGCGCCGACAGCCTTGCCGTCTTCCGAATTGCCGCGCGGCTGCTTGATGCGGGGCTGGGCCTGGAGGCGCGCGACGTGCTGGCCAACCCGACCATCCGCGCGCTGGCCGCCCTGGCCGACACCCGCGCTGCCGGCGGCGATACCGGGCCTGCCCGCCCCTCGCTGCGCGATTTCCGCCATGGCGCGCGCCGCAAACGCTCGACCGGGAGCCGATCATGAATGACATCTCGCCCGGCCGCGCCCGCGCGGCCATTGTCGACGAGTTCCCGGTCACGACCACGCAGCAGCGCTGCTGGTTCCTCGACCAGATAGAGCCGGGCAACACGGCGCTGAACATCGCGGTGCGGTGGGAGTTCCGGGGACGGGTGTCGACGGAAAACCTCCAGAAGGCATTCCAACTGGTCACCGATCGGCACGAGATCCTGCGCACGCGTTTCGTGGCCCGCGACGGCGAGCCGGTGCAGCAGGTGCTGGAGCATGTCCCGTTCCGGCTCGGCGCGCTGGACCTGCGCACCACGCCCGAGGCCGACCGCATGGCGCGGATCGACGCGATTGCCCATGAGGAGGGCGCGCGGCCCTTCGATCTTGGTGAGGCGGGGCTCCTGCGCGCGACGCTTGTCCGCTGGGAAGCGGAGCGGGCGATGATGCTCATCACCGCCCATCAGAGCGTGTTCGACGGCCATTCGATCGGTGTTCTCGGCCGCGAGGTCGGCATGGCGGCGGCGGCCTTCGAGGCCGGCAAGATCCCGGACCTGCCCGAACTGCCGCTGCAATTCGGCGATTACGCGCTGTGGCAGAAGGAATATCTCGAAAGCGGCGTTCTGGAGGACGAGGGCGCCTGGTGGCAGGAACAGCTCGAGGGCGCGCCCTATTTCGAGCTGCCGACGGACAAGCCTCGCCCCGCGCAGCAGCAACCAGAGGTTCATGAGCTCTTTGTCGACCTTCCACGCGAGCTGACCGACGGGATGCAGGCGCGCGCGCGCGCGGAAGATGCGACGCTGTTCGCCTTCGGCCACGCGGTGGTCGTGGCCTGCCTGCACCGGCTCACCGGGGCTCACGACATCCTGATGGGCACCCAGACCGCCGGCCGGATCGACAGCGATCTCGACCCGCTGATCGGCGTCTTCATCAACAATCTCGTGCTGCGGATGCCGGCCAGCCCGCAGACCCCGCTCAGCGCCCATATCGGCGCCGCGCGCGGCGTGATCGAGGATGCGCTGGCGCGGCAATCGGTTCCGTTCAACAAGCTTGTCGAGCGGCTGAACCCGGTCCGGGATGCCGCGCGCAACCCGATCATCTCGATGAATTTCAACCTGATGAATGTCTTCATGCAGGGGCACCGTTTTGAGACATTCGAGATGATTTCCGTCCCCTCGCATTATCCGGGCGCGGTCTATGACCTGCAGGTGATGATGATCGGTCGGCCGACGGGGTGGCGGTTGATCGTGCAATACCAGACCGCGCTGTTCGAAGCGGAGACGATGGAGTGGCTGCTCGATCTGTTGCAGGACAGCCTGCGCGCCGCTGTCGAGCGGCCCGACATGCGGCTTGGCGAGATGCCGGTCGACTCACGCCTGGTCGAGCGGTTCACCGCCGAGAGCGATCTCTCCAGGGCGGCGATCCAGCACCTGTCCGGCCATCCGATGGTCGCCGAGGCAACCATCGTGACCGAAGGCGCGCGGAGCTGGGCTTTCGTGACCGCGCAGGACACCGGCACCCTGCCGCTGGAGAGCCTGCCATCGCGGTTGATGGCGTTTCTCGGCAAGTCTGGCGAGGAAGGGGCGCAGGTCGACGGCGTCTCCGTGCTGGCCGGTTTCCCGCGCAACGCGCGCGGCGATATCAATCGCGCCCTGCTGCGCCTGCCGAAAAACGCGCCCGGCGCCCCGCGCCCGACCCGCCTCGTTGAGCCCGATGCGGCGCTTGTGGCGCGGCTGCGGCAGCATTGGTGCGAAATCCTCTCCATTGCGGAGGTGCCGCCGGAGGCGAGTTTCTTCGATCTCGGAGGGCATTCCTTTCTGGCCGTGCGGCTGTTGACGCGGATCCGGCAGGATTGGGGTGTCAGCCTCGGTATCGCGACGATCTATGAGCACGCGACCCTGTCGGCGCTGGCCGCGGTGCTGGCCGAGACGGTCGGCGACCGGCCCGTCGAGGAGGCCGATGACTGGCGTGTGCTCAAGCTGTCGGAGACCGGCGAGGCGACGCCGTTTGTCTCGATCAATACGGCCGGGCTGATCCTGTCCACTGTGCGCGCCTTCGAGCGCCCGCGCCCGGCGAGCTGCGTGCGGCTGTTCCAGGACGAGAGCGGGCTCACTGGCGGGCCGCGCGCCTTCGAGGATTACGCGGGGGACTATGCCGAGCTGGTTCGCAGCGCCAATCCCGGCGGCCCCTTCCTGCTCTATGGCAATTGCGTGCACGGCAATCTCGCGCTGGAGGCGGCCCGTATCCTGCAGGCCGAGGGCGAAGAGATCCGTGGCGTTGTCATGAAGGATGTCTGGGAGCCGGGGTTCAGCGCGGCACTGGCCGGCAATCCTGCGGCCCGCTGGCAGAACCGGCGTCACACGCTGGCGAGCAAGGTAAAACGTGTCCGCGAGGGGACGCTCTCGCTCTCCGCCATGCTCGGCTCCTACGGCATCGTGCGGAAGACGGGGATCCTGCAACTCTCCGCGAAACTGGGCCTGATCGACCGGATTCGAAACTCGGACCTGGAGCCGTTCCAGGAGAAGGTCATCGACATGATCTCCGCCGCGCGGGACCTCTACCGACCGGAGAAACTGGACCTGCCGGTCCTGCATGTCATCACGGGCATCACCCCGCGCGGCGGCCATTTCCCGGAATCGATCGGCTGGGAAGATGTCGTGACCGGCCCGCTCAAGACGGTGTTCATCGAAGAGGTGGTGGATCACCCGAAGCGGCGCGTCGGGGTTGAGGCGTTCGCCCGCGAGATCGAGACATTCCTCGGCGAGACCGCGCCGCGCTGATCACGTCACGCCAGCGGCAGGGTCCCTTCGCGCAGGGTGAGCTGTGCCGGTCCGCGCGTTGCCAGGGCGCCGACGAAGTCGTCCGCGAGATGGAGATGGGTCAGCGACCAGTCCCCGGCGCGCGCGCCGGGCAGGCGCATCGCTTTCATCTCCGCCGGCGCGCCGGGGCTCAGGGAGACATCGAACGCGTCCAACTCGACGGTCAGGCCGGTTCCGAGCGCCTTGACCAGCGCCTCCTTCCGGGTCCAGCAGCGGAAGAACCCGGCGGGCCGGTCCGCTTTTGAGAGCGTTGCCAGCTCCGCGTTCTCCGCCGGCGAGAAAAAGCGTTTCGCGAGGTCCCGCTCGACGGGGCGGAACCGTTCGATATCGACGCCCAGCGGCTCCGTCCCGCCCACGGCCAGCGCGGCCCAGCCGTCGGAATGGCTGAGATTGAAGGCGGGGGCGGCGTGGAGGAAGGGCTTGCCATGCGGTCCGGTCTGAAAGCGCAGGTCCGTCGGTCGCCTGTCGAGATATCCCGCCAGGATCTCCCGCATCCGGCCGCGCGCGGCTTCGAAATGCAGCCGGTCGCGCGGGCGCAGGAAGCGGGCGGCGCGCAGCTGTTCCTCTTCGTCGAGATGCTGACGCAGCTCTGCCTGCCGCGCCTCCGGCGGTGCAAGCGACCAGATCCAGAGATCGATCTCGGTCATGGCGCGACGCGGACGCCCTGACCGAGCAATTCGCGTTCCATGCCGGCGCGGAAACCTGCGGCGTCGAAGCGTGTCGCATGGGCGCGCAGCGCGGCGGGGTCGAGACGGTCCAGCCCCTCGGCTTCGAAGCGCTCGATGGCGGCGATCAGGTCCTCGGTGCTCTGGTCGCGGAAGAGCAGCCCGGTTTCACCGTCGATCACCGTGTCCAGCGCGCCGCCGCGCCCATAGGCGATGACCGGGCGGCCCGAGGCCATGGCCTCGACCGGGATGATGCCGAAATCCTCCTCACCGGGGAAGAGCAGCGCCTTGCAACGCGCCATGTGGGATTTCAGGACGTCGAAGGGAACATGGCCGAGGAAGGTGATATTGTCCTTTGCCCGCGCCTCCAGCGTCTTGCGGGTCTTCTCCGGCCCGCCGATCACCACGAGCTTGCGGCCGAGACGGTTGAAGGCCTCGATAACGAGGTCGGGGCGTTTATAGGGGGCAAGTTCGCCGGCCCAGAGGTAGAAATCGCCAAGCTCTCCAGCCGGGGCAGGGGCGAATGCGTCGACGAGGACCGGCGGGTGGACGATGGCGGCTTCCCGGCGCCAGTATTTCTCGATCCGCGCCGCGACATGGGTCGAATTGGCGACGAAACGGTCGACACGGGCGGCGGAGGTCACGTCCCATTGGCGCAGCCGGTGGGCCATGTGCGGCATGATCTGCCGCGTCAGCCAGCCCGCGCCCGCGCGATAGGTGTGGTACTGGTCCCAGAGATAGCGCATCGGCGAGTGACAATAGCACAGATGCGGCGCCTCGGGCGGGGCGATCACGCCCTTGGCGGGGCCACTTTCCGACGAGATCACGAGGTCATAGCCGGTCAGGTCGAGCTGCTCCAGCGCGCGCGGCATCAAGGGCAGGTATTTCTGGTATTGCGACGCGGCCATCGGCAGCCTGGAAACGAATGTCGTCCGGATGTGGTGGCGTCTCAGCGTCTTGGAGAGCCTGTCGGGGACCACCACATGGGTGAAGATATCCGCCTGCGGGAACATCCGGCAGAGCGCCTCGAGCACCTTCTCGCCGCCGCGCATGCCAACCAGCCAGTAATGGATCAGCGCCACGCGCATTTCCGAAGACGGGCGCGGCCGGGCGCGTTCCAGCGCGGGCACGATCTCATGCATCGTAGGAATAGCCTTCGATTTTCGGCTCGGGGCTGCGGGACGGATCGACCTTGGACATGGCGATTCCGGCAATCTCCAGCCGCATCTCGGCAAGCTGGTCGAGCCCGGTAGCCACCGCGCGGCGCGGGGTCGAGTCCCAACCGACGATGAGCAGCCGCGTGTCCACGACCTGCGCCAGCACCAACCCGTCCGACACGGCCAGCAAGGCCGGCGCGTCGACGATGACCACGTCATAGAATAGCTTCAGCTCCTCTATGATCGGTGACAGAACCCGGGCCGAGATCCGGTCGGCCACATCCGGATGCGAGCCCTTGGCGGCGAGAAAGTCGAAGCCGAAATCGGGGTCGGTATAGACCGCCTCGTAGAGCTTGCAATCGCCCCGGATCACATCCGCGAGGTCGCGCTCGATATCCCAGGCGAAGCTCTTCTGCATGGTCGAGCGGCGCAGGTCGCCATCGACCACGATCACCGATTTTCCGGCCATGACCGACATCTGTGCCAGCGCCAGCGCGGTGGTCGTCTTGCCTTCATCGGGCGCATTGGAGAGCATCACGATCGCGCGCGGCGTCTCCTCGCCGTCGCGCATCAGCAGGGCCGTGCGCAGGTGCCGCATGCGCTCGGCATAGAGCGAATAGGGCGCCTCCTTCAGCGCCCGTGTCGCCTCCATCAACCCGTCCTTGCCATGGTTGTGCAGCGGCAGGTTCGCGAGCACCGGCAAGCCGGTCTCGGTCTCGACATCGCGGGTTGTCCGGAAGGTCTGGGTCGTCATTTCCAGCGCGAAGACCAGCCCAAGACCGGCCGCGCCGCCGAGGATGCCGGCCATCACGGCCAGCAATTTCGGGCGCGGCTTGGACGGCTTGGAGGGCACCACGGCGCGCTCGATCAGCTTGGCGTCGGGCTCCTGGAGCTGCTCCTGGGTCCGGGTCTCGGTCAGCCGGGTCAACAGCATTTCGTAATTGGAGCGGGCCGCCTGCGCCTCTCGCTCCAGTTGCCGCAGCCCGAGCGAGTTCTGGGAAATCGACAGGATACGCTCTTCCAGCGTCGAGATGCCCTCTTCCAGCGTCCGGGAGCGGATCTGGGCGATCTCCATCTCGTTCCGGGCCACGTCCAGGGTCTTTTGCACCTCCGCCTCGATATCGGCGTCGATCCTCGCCAGCTTGGAGCGGATGCGGACCCGCTCGACATGGGTGTCGTCATAGCGCTCGGCCCAGTTGTCATCCTCGCGGACCAGCTCGATCCGCTCGGTGGTGAGCTGTTCGATCAGCGGCGAGGTCACGATGCGCGCGACGGCCGGAAAGCCGCCGGTGTCGGCGACGCTCTGGAGCTGCTCGTAGCTTGCCTGCGCGGTGGCGCTGTCGGCGCGGGCGGAGACGAGCTGGCCGGAGAGCTTGCCGAGCTGTTCCGTGGCAGATTCCAGTGTCGCGCCATCGGCCAGCAGGCTCCGAGCGCGGTAGCCTGCCACTGCCGCCTCCGCGGTCTCGACCTGCCGGCGCAGTTCCTCGACACGATCCTCCAGCCAGGCCGTCGCCCGGCGCGCCTTGTCGACACGACCGGAGATCTGGCCGCCGATATAGGTGTCGGCGATGGTATTGGCGATATCGGCGGCGAGCCGGGCTTCCGGCGCGTCCGAACGGATGCCGATCACGTAGCTGTCGCCTTCGAGATAGACCGAGAGATTCTTGCGCACGGACCAGATCACGGCCTGCATCAGCTGCTCTTCGGCGGCAGCCAGCGCCGCCGGGTCGCCCTCGGCGGCGACCTCCTCGATCCAGTCGAAGGTCTTGGGGGTCATAGGCTCGAAACGCTCGACGCCCATCCTTTCGACCACGTCCTGGATCAGCACGTTGGAGCGCAGCACCGCGGCCTCGCCATTGACCACCTCCTCGGAGAGGTCGAGATCGCGCACCACCTCCTCATTGGTCACGATCTGCGCCTTGCGCGGGTCCAGCATGACCTTGGCGAGCGCGGTATAGGTCGGGCTGGACAGGCTCACGGCGATATAGGTCAGGACGGCCAGCCCGACGGCACAGGCCAGCACCAGCCAGCGCCGGCGCCAGATCACGCGCGCCAGCCCGCGCAGGTCCACCGAGTCGGAATCGGCGGCTGTCGCGGTGCGTCTGGCACGGGAAAGGGCGCTCAGCTCCGAGGGCATGATCCTGCTGTTCATCCGTTGCGGCCTCGCGCTCCGGCGAGCGGTCGCGATTCTGGCTTTCGCGCGGGGCCATCCTGTCCGGTCCGGCCGGCGCAAGGCTGTCCAGACAGCCGGGGAAGGTCCTGTTTCATAATTCCACCGATCAAACCAAAACGCGCCTCGCGGCCTTCTCCAGGCCCAGGACGTGCCACCCACCCGATTGCAGAGTGTCATCACCGGCAGGAAAGTCAAACTTCGTCAGATTTGTGGCTAATTCTACGGTCCCGGGCCGAACAATGCCTGCGATCGCTGTTGGATTGTCGACGCACGACCGGGCAATTCTGCCGCCGGGTCCGATCGCTGCCGGCGCGATTCGAGCACCGCGCCGCGCGACAGGCCCGCCGCGAGCCCGGCCAGCGCGAAGAAGATGACGCCGAGATCGGGCGTGGCATGGGTCAGCATGGCGGAGAAGAGAACGGCGAGACAGGCGGATTTGAGCCCACGCAGCGTGCTGTCGCGCAGCTGCGGTTCGGGCGGGCAGGGCAGGCGCAAAAGCGAGATCAGGAAGGCGATGTAGCATCCGGTGCCGATCAGCCCGATGGATCCGAGGCAGGCGGCCAGCCAGGACGAGGCGCGGACCGAGCCCAGCCCGGCGCCAAAACTCAGCGTGTCGGAGAAGTTGACCATGGCCTGGCTGTTCCAGCTCATGCGTTCGACGCCGGAGGAGCTGCCCATCTTGTCGAGCAGGGCCTTGTCGAGGAAATCCGCGAAGGGCTGGACGAGCTGGTAGGCGGCGAAAATCGCCAGCGCGCCGATCCAGAGGGCGAGCCCGGCCGTGGCGGCGATGGCGACAGCGCGGCGGGACGCGTTGCGGCGCAGGCGGGTGAGCAGGGTCCAGGCGGCGAAGCTGATCAGGAAGGCCGCCGCGGCGACATAGGCGGCCGAGGAGGTCGAGCGGATGAGCAGGATCGCGGAAGCGGCGAGCATCCAGGGGGCGGCGCGGTTGCCCGGCGCGGAGATCCAGAGCTGGAGCCAGAAGGCAAAGAGCCCGAGCGTGAGATAGCCGAAGGAGGAAGCTTCGGGGAAGCCGCCGACCATGCGCTTGATGCCGCCCATGCGGGCCTCCGAGAGCATGGAGTAATTGGCGGTTCGGAGGAGGTCGAGCGCATCACCGAGGCCGAGCGCGTGCAGCGCGACATCGGTCCAGCCGAGCGCGAACTGGACGATGGTGCAGACGATCATCGCCCGCAGGACGATCCCGGAATCGGGGCGTCGGCGCATCAGCGTGGCCAGCGCGAAGAAGGTCAGGAAGCCGAGCATCATGCGGAAGAGCTGGGTGATATTGCCGGTGCCGGGGCTCAGCGGAAGGCGAACGATGCCGATCTGGCCTTCGCTGCGGGAAATGCCGAAAACCTCGGTCTGGCCGGCGAAGATGCGTGGCAGGAAGAGCGCGGCGATGATGCAGGCCAGCGCCAGCAGCAGAAGGAAGAAACCGGGCTGCCAGGGGCGCATGGTGCCGGCAATCCGTTCGGGGGCGCCGGGAAGCAGGCAGACAAGGCCGAAGATCGCCACCGCGCCAAGATCCGCGAGCCCGATGGAAGCGCCACCAAGCGCAGGCAGGTTGAAGGCGGCCGTCGCGCCGAAGGGGATCAGCGCCATGAAGATGGAGATCGCCGCATACGGCCCGCGCAGGAGCATCGCGAGCACGGCGGCAAACGCGAGGAATGTGCTCGGGACGATTTCCATCGGGGGCGCGGCTCCTTTCTTCGGCCCTGCCTATAACACCTGCCGGGCGGGATTAAGGCGTCCGGCTTGTCATGCGCCGCGCCCTGCTGCAGGTTTGCCGCAGGTCTTCCCGGGAGGTTGCCTTGCACCGCGCCTTGATCGCCCTTTTGCTGTTCGCAACCGTCGCGCAGGCCGCGCCGCCGAATATCGGCCCGGAGCTTGGCGCCGCGTCGCGTTTCGGCCAGACGGAGCGGCCGGATCTGCTGGAGGCGGCGCTGGCCAACGGTATCCGCAGCTTGCGCGACGAGATCTACTGGGAGCGGGTCGAGCAGGGTCCGGGAGTATTCCGGTTCGATCAGCCGATGACGGCCTGGCCCGGGCCGCTTGGCGCCGGCGGCGGGGAGGCCAGCCTGATCGTGAACCACCGCCACGCGGATTATGATGGCGGCACCACGCCGTTCAGCGCCGGGGCGATGCGCGCGCAGGCCGGTTTCGCCGCGGCCGCGCTGGCAGAGTTTCCGGCGCTGGAGGCGGTGGAGATCGGCAACGAGGTCAACAGTCCGAACTTTCTGGAAGGACCGGTGCGCGATGCCGGGCTGGAGGCGCGCGCGGGCTATCATGTGTCCCAACTTGCCGCGGTTCGCGAGGCTGTCGCGGGGACGGGCGCGCGGGTGCTCGGCGGTGGCGTGCACTCGATCCCGCTTGGCTATCTCGCGCATGTCGTTGCGGCTGGCGGCGCGGAGCTGATGGATTCGCTTGCGTTGCATCCCTATGACACGCCGCCCGAGAGTTTCCCCGCCCAGATCGCCGAGCTGCGTCGGATGCCCGCCTTCGCCGATATGCCGGTCGAGGTGACCGAGTTCGGCCTGACCGACGCCGCCGCCGCGCCGGGCTACCTGATGCGGTATTACTGCGCGATGGCCCTGTCCGGCGTCAGCCATGCGGTCTGGTATCCGCTGGCCGATCGCGGCGACGGGCTGGCGCCGCTCCTTACCGCAGAGGGCGAGATCACCCCGGTCGGGCGGACGTTCAAGCTGCTGCAGCGGGAGTTGCAGGGGCGCCCCGCGCGCGATGCCTCTCCCGACCCGTTCACCCGTGCCTGCATCTTTGGCGACCAGCATTTGCTGATCTGGGGCGCCGCGCGCAGCCTGGATCTCGCGCAGGGCCTTGTCGCATTCGGTCCGGACGGGCTGCCACGCCTTGCCGGACCGCTCGCACTCTCCGAAGAGGTTCCGCTGCTCATCCGATCGACCCGGGCCCCGATCTCGGTGGAGATGCTGGGGCTTGGCCCGCAATCCGTGCTGGCGGACAGTTTCCTGCAATTCGGCTACCCGAAAGGCAGGAAGCTGCGCAGCCCCGGCGACGGATTCGAGCGGTTTGGCAAGCGGGATGGCACGATCCATCCCCTGGTCACGAAACCGGGGCAGGAGCGTGATGGTGTTCCCTGGGTGCCCTATCGGGCGGCGGAGTATGATGGCGGGTTGAGGCTCTTGCCCGATATGCTGCTTCCGGCGGGCGATGCGGCGATGCCCTTCGAGATGGTGCATGCCTACGTTGCGCATGAGCCGATGCCTGTTCTGCTTGAGGTGTCGCTCTCGCCGTCCGCGCGCAGCTCCGATGGTGTCGGCCTGGCGATCGCGCTGGACGGTGTGGTGCTGCTGGAGGAGGTGGTGACCGCCCCGCAGGCAATCACGCTCGGACCACTGGAACTTGCACGCGGTGCGCGGCTGGAAATTGCGGTCGGTCCGGAAGAAATCGCCGACGGGGATGACAGCCGCTACCGTTTTCGCGTCCTGCACCGGCGGGACTGAAGGCAGGGACCGCCGTTTCGGGCTTCCTCGCCTCCGGTCTGCGCGATGACGCGAAACCTGCGAGGATCTGCCACGGCGACGATCCTGGTCATGGCGGTTTTTGGCAGGCGGCCTTTCATGGTCTGAGCGAAGAAATGAGGGGCGAGGTGCGGGCCGTGGGCATGCTCTCTTCGGGATGCCGGGAAGGGGATGCGTCGAATTTGCGGTCGCCAAACTCAAGAGAGGCTTTCAACCGGCATGCCGCACCTTGCACGGTTGGTGTTTTCGAACAGGTTTGGCGCCAGGCCTCAGACGGACATGTTCCCTCCCTTCGCTGCGACGGAGGCGGCTGGTCGGTCGGGCTTCGTCGGCAGCACCAACCGTCCTCGCTCCGCGCAGTCCCGAATGGGAGGGGGAGGTTTTGGGGGCGCGGATCACGGGGTCCGCCCCTGACTGGCCCTGCTGTCGAACGCCGTCATACAGGACCTGATATTCCGCGCCCGGCCCAACCGCCGCCTGGAGCGAGCGGCCGGGGAAAGGTCAGGAGGGTTTGGCTAGCCGGTCATTCGCTGTCCGATCAAGGGGAGCTTGCCGGTTTTCGTTGTCCGAAACGGCCTCCGGCCCGCCGGTCCGTATCTGTCGCCGGGCATCTCCCAAGAGCCACCCGAGGCGCGCCGGAAACGCTGTGTCCGCCATTGGGGGCTTTGGACCCTGGCCGGCTTGCTGTAAGCGAAGAACGGGTTTGAGAGGTGCCGTTCATGACGCTCGAGAGGGTGGTTGTCATCAATGATACCAGCGTCGCGCAGGGCGGGACGGCCGTGCTGGCATTGAAATCGGTTCGGCAGCTTGCAGCGTCGGGCGTTCCGGTCACCTTTGTCTGTGGCGATGACGGCAAGCCGGTCGAGGGGGCGGAAACGACCGTTTCGCTTGGCCACAGGAGCTTGCTGGAGATGTCGCGCGGCGAGGCGCTGCGCAAGGGGATCTTCAATGACCGGGCGCGCGAGATGCTCGCGCGCTGGATCGAAGACTACGACACGCCCGGCACTGTCTACCACCTGCATGCCTGGTCCCAGATCCTCTCGCCCGCGATCTTTGCGGCGCTGCGCCCGGTCGCGCCGCGCGTGGTGGTGCATTGCCATGACTTCTTCATCGTCTGCCCCAACGGCGTTTTCATGGATTTCGGCCGGGATGACGTCTGTTCCCGCAAGCCAATGGGGGCGGGCTGCCTGCTGGCGGGCTGTGACAAGCGCTCGCGGTTGCAGAAGGCCTGGCGGGTGGCGCGCCATATCAGGATGCGCACCGCCTTCGACCAGCGGCTGGACTGGGGCGCGGTGGCGATGAGCCACCCGGCGATGGCGCCTTTCCTGCTGTCGGGCGGAATCCCTGAACAGCGCCTTGTCGAGCTGCGCAACCCGGCCACGCCCTATTGTGCCGAAAGGGTGCGGGCGGAGGACAATGCGGGGGTTCTCTATGTCGGGCGGGTCGAAATCGAGAAGGGCGTGCGGCGGTTGGCCCGGGCGACCGCCGAGATCGGCGTGCCGCTGACGGTTGTCGGCGATGGCGCGGTTCGTGGCGAACTGGAGCAGGCCTTTCCCGCGGTCGAGTTCCTCGGTTGGATGAACCCGGAGGAGATCGGTGCGATCGCGCGGCGCTTCCGGGCGCTGGCCATGCCGTCGCGGATGCGGGAGACCTTCGGGCTGGTCGCGGCCGAGGCTTCGGCGAGCGGGTTGCCGGTGATCGTCTCGGACATGGCGTTGATCGCAGACGAGGTCGAGGCGCGCGGGCTCGGCTGGAAGTATCGCGCCAATGAAGAGGCGGACCTTCTGAGGGTGCTTGCCGCTTTGCGGGACACGCCCGCGTCGGAGATCCGCGCCATCAGCGAGCGCGGCCATTCCGGCTCTGCGGCCCTGGCCCTGACGCCGGATGTCTGGGGGCACGCGTTGCTTGGCCTTTACGAACGCCTTCTCGCCAGGATCGCCTGACAGCGCGGCCAATCCGGCATTCCAGGTTTCATGACAGAAGGAAGCCGGCAGCAAGCACTGCCGGCTTCCCTGCCTGTTGGCAAGAAAAACCTGTCGGATCAGGCAATCAGGTCTTCCGCAAAGATGAAGTCGTTTTCGTCCAGCTGGTAATCGCGCGTTCCGAACAGAAGAACGCTGTCGCCATCTTCAAGATGGATCCGGGAGCCGAAAAACACTCCGTCGATCTGGTCTTCGATATCGGAGTAATTGTCGATCCCTTCGTATTCCGACAGGTCGATCTTGTCGACGCCGTCCCGGAAGAAGAAGATGATGTCATCATCGCTGCCATTCTTGAAAACGAACGTGTCGCGTCCGCCGCCACCGAGCATCCGGTCGTCGCCTGCGCCGCCCTCGATGATATCATCGCCGTGACCGCCATAGATCTTGTCGCGCCCGGCTCCGCCGTTCATGATGTCGGCGCCGCCGCCACCGGACATCCAGTCGTTCCCGGTGCCGCCGTCCATGGTGTCCATGCCGCCGCCGCCGAAAATCTTGTCGTTTCCATCTTCACCGATCAGGATGTCGTTGCCGCGCGCCCCCGATATCCAGTCGTTTCCGGAGCCGCCGATCGCGACATCGTCGCCAGAACCGGCATGGATGACGTCGTCTCCGCCATTGCCATCAATGAAATCATTGCCGCCCCAGGTGCGGTAGGTATCGCCGTCATTGTCGCCGATGATGAAATCGGTTCCGGGCTGCGACAGGATCGAGCTAACGGACAGGGGAAGCAGAACGCCGTCAAGGACGTGGATGATGCCATTGCCGCCATCGACGTCGAAGCCA
This sequence comes from uncultured Tropicimonas sp., assembly GCA_947497945.1. Taxonomy (GTDB): domain Bacteria; phylum Pseudomonadota; class Alphaproteobacteria; order Rhodobacterales; family Rhodobacteraceae; genus Tropicimonas. The sequence goes on from CANMIP010000009.1 coordinate 158,777, forward strand.
ATCAGGTTCGGATCGGGCAACCCGGGATCAAGATCGACGAGACCGGGCGCCGTCAGATCGAGTGTCACGCTGCCGCCCTGCAGCGTCGCGATCGATGCGCCATCGCCGAGCCCGGCCACGGCTGCCAGATCGAACGCACCGGAGTCCAGAACGTGATAGGTCAAAACGCTCTGCAGAAGCGGAATCGGATCGCCTCCGCCGAGCAATGTGAGCGCATCGACAATGTACCCGAGCGAGCCACCCTCATCCGAGCCGCCATAGCCAAGAGTCTGGGCGAGCCCGATGAAGGCATCGTCGTTCGGGGCAAATACCGTGAACGCGACGTCTTCGTTGCTCAGCGCCGGAGCGAGCCCCGCCGTCAGGACGGCCTCCCGCAGCAGATCGAAATCCGCTCCATTGGTGTCAGTCGTTCCCGGCGCTCCGCTGATGTCCACGACCGTGTTTACGATATTTGTCATTTGATCCTCCGTCTCGCATTTTTCCAGCAGTCCGAATTCAACCAGGTCGGTCGCGACAGCGCCGAATGAACTCATGAACGGGGTTTGGTTTTCATTTTCGAACTGCACGAATTACGCCACGCCAGAGAATGTGGATCACACCTCCCGCAGTTTTTTCGAGATCGGGCGATGTGAAATCTGCGAGGCGGTCGTCGAGGCCGAGACGCCCCGGGCTCCGGGACGTGTTCGTGCGGCTTTGAAAGGGGCGCAACCAAACCCTTTGTCCAAAAAGAGAATTTCGAAAAATTCCGGGAGCGCGGCTGGTGTGCGGGTCCGACGTTCTCGAACGTTGGGGGAAGGGGCAAGCTCGGCTGGGCACCGTTCCTGCATCCGGGCGTTAACGAGAATGTGTTCTTCGCGTGATCGTGTCACTGCGGCCCCGATCGCATGAACGGCGCTTCCGCCGAACGAGTGTCGTTCGGCGGTGCATCCTTGGCGGAGCTATCTTGCGGGTGTGCGTTTCCGCGACCGGGTCAGGCGTTGAAGAGGAAATGCATGACGTCGCCGTCCTGCACGATATAGCTTTTGCCTTCGACCCGCATCTTGCCGGCCTCCTTGGCGCCGGTCTCGCCGCCGCAGGCGACGTAATCCTCGTAGGCGATGGTCTCGGCGCGGATGAAACCGCGTTCGAAATCGCCATGGATGACGCCGGCCGCCTTGGGGGCGCTGTCGCCCTGGTGGATGGTCCAGGCGCGGGCCTCTTTTGGGCCGGCGGTAAAATAGGTCTGAAGGCCGAGCAGGTCATGGCCGACACGGATCAACCGGTCGAGCCCGGCCTCTTCCAGCCCCAGTTCGGCAAGGAACATCTCGGCCTCTTCGGGGTCGAGCTGGGAGATCTCTTCCTCGATCTTGGCAGAGATCACGACCGCAGCCGCACCCTGTTCGGCGGCCATCTTCGCGACAGCTTTCGAATGCTCGTTGCCCTCGGCGGCCTCGTCCTCGGCGACATTGCAGACATAGAGGATCTTCTTGGTGGTCAGGAGCTGGAGCATCTCCCAGGCCTTGGCGTCCTCGGCGTCCACCTCGATGGTGCGCGCGGGCTGGCCGTTCTCCAGCGCCGCAAGGGCGGCCCGGAGCAGGCGGTCCTGCTGCTGCGCCTCCTTGTCATTGCCCTTGAGCTTGCGCACGAGTCCCTGAAGCCGCTTTTCGATGCTCTCCATGTCGGCCAGCATCAGCTCGGTTTCGATGGTTTCGGCATCCTCGACCGGGTTCACCCGCCCGTCGACATGGGTCACGTCACCATCCTCGAAGCAGCGCAGCACATGGGCGATGGCGTCGCATTCGCGGATATTGGCGAGGAACTGGTTGCCGAGGCCCTCGCCCTTGGAAGCGCCCTTCACCAGTCCGGCAATATCGACGAAGGTCATCCGGGTCGGGATGATCTGCTTGGAGCCGGCGATCTCTGCGAGCTTGTCCAGCCGCGGATCGGGAACGGCCACCTCGCCGACATTCGGTTCGATGGTGCAGAAGGGGAAGTTCGCGGCCTGCGCGGCGGCGGTTCTGGTCAGGGCGTTGAAGAGCGTGGATTTGCCGACATTCGGCAGGCCCACGATGCCGGTCTTGAAACCCATTTCGGTCTCCTTGGAATGCTTTGGGCGGCACCTAGCGCGGCGCGGGCGCGCGCGCAAGGCGTTGGACCTGTCGGAATCGTGTTACACTGCGCGCTGTAGCCTGTGTCGACAGGTGTTTTGTTCAGGAGACGCGCGATGACCCCGACCCCTTACGTGATGTTCAAGGACGGCCAGTGCCGGGAGGCGATGGATTTCTACGCCGGGCTTTTCGGCGGCGAGGTGGCGACGATGATGACCTTCGCCGAGGGACCGATGGAGATGCCGGCGGAGAAGGCCGGTTGGGTCATGCATTCAACGCTTTCCTTTCTCGGCGGCGCGCTGATGGGCAGCGATGACATGGGGCAGTACCAGGCGATGGCGGGCTGCTCGATTTCGGTGGATGCCGAGGATTTCGCGGGTGCGGAGGCATGGTTCAACGCGCTGGCTGAGGGCGGGCAGGTGACGATGCCCTTCGCCGCGACCTTCTTCAGCCCCGGTTTCGGAACCGTGACGGATCGGTTCGGGATCAACTGGATGGTTGGCGTCTATGAGGCGCCAGAGGGCTAGCACGGCGTTATTGGAGGGGCGCGTTGCCCGCTGTGAGTCGTGAGTGGACAGCGGAGCGGAGCGTGTGTGGGCACGGAAACAAGCCGAAGGCGCCGTGCCAGCGCCGGACCGTCCCGGCGGTCTGGCGCTTTGCCAAACTTGTGCAACGTTGTGAGCTTCTTCGGATTTGGCAGGGATAAAATGCCCTGTTCAACTGTTGTGGCGCCAGCCCACGGTCCGACGCTGGCACGGCGCTGGTTGCTCCTGTTTGCGAGCGCGGAAAACGGCCGCTCCGTCCGCAAGACAGCCGATGCCTTCATGCCCATTCCCTCCTGCGAAAAGACCGCGCGGCAGTCGCTTCTTGCCTTGGCGCTGCGCCGCGAGGCGGTGATTATGCTGACAGATGGAGCCGGGCGCGTCTCTGGCTCCGGCAACACGCCGCCGGCCCCGCGCCGCTGGCCACGAATGGGAGCAATACCATGGTCTCCAACCCGATCCTGCCGGGCTTTCACCCCGACCCCTCGCTCTGCAAGGCCGGGGACACCTGGTATATCGCGACCTCGACCTTCGAATGGTATCCCGGCGTCGAGATCAACGCATCGACGAACCTCACCGACTGGGAGCTTGTCGCCCGCCCGCTCGACCGCGCCGCGCTGCTCGACATGCGCGGCAATCCGGACAATTGCGGCGTCTGGGCGCCGGCGCTGTCATACGCCGACGGGCTGTTCTGGCTGATCTATACTGATGTGAAGCGCTTCGACGGCAGCTACAAGGACGCACATAACTACCTGACCACGGCGCCCGACATCACCGGCCCCTGGTCGGATCCGGTGGAGATGAACTCCTCCGGTTTCGACCCTTCGCTCTTTCACGATGACGATGGGCGCAAGTGGTTCGTCAACATGCAATGGGACTATCGCGGTGCCGAGGGGCCGCATCCGGGCGGGCATTTCGCCGGCATCCTGCTGCAGGAATATGACCATTCGAAACGCAAGCTCGTCGGGCCGGTAACGCGGATCTTTGACGGCTCCGAACGTGCCCTGACCGAAGCGCCGCATTTGCTCAAGCATGACGGCAAATACGTCCTGATCACCGCCGAGGGCGGCACCGGCTATGATCACGCCGTCACCCATGCGCGCGCCGATGCGATCACCGGCCCCTATGAGCTGCACCCGCAGACCCATGTGTTGACGGCCGCCGGGAAACCGGAGGCGGGCTTGCAGCGGATCGGCCATGGCCAGCCGGCGGGCGATGTCGGCGGCTGGTGGCACAGTTTCCTCTGCGGACGCCCGCTGCCGGGATTGCGCCGCTGCCCGCTTGGCCGTGAAACCGGGATCACCCGCGCCTGGTGGGGCGAGGATGGCTGGATGTATTGCGACGATCCGCAGGACAGCTTGCGCCCCGGCGGTTACACCGAGGAGCGCAAGGAGTATCGCTTCGACGGCGCGCTAGACCTAGATTTCCAGTGGCTGCGCACGCCAGAGGCGGACCGGATCTTCTCGACCACGGCGCGTCCGGGTCATCTGCGCCTCTTTGGCCGTGAATCCATCGGCTCCTGGTTCGAACAGGCGCTAGTGGCGCGTCGCCAGACGGGCTGGCGCTATTCGGCCGAGACGGTTCTTGCGTTCGAGCCGCGCGATTTCCAGTCCCAGGCCGGGCTGACCGCCTATTACAACCGGCACCAGTTCCACTATCTGTTCCTGTCCCACGACGCGGCGGGAGCGCCTGTGCTCTCCATCCAGTCGTGTCCCGGGCTTTGGCCGGAAGGGAATGTCCTACGGCCGATTGGCGATGGCGTGCCCGTTCCGGATGGCCCGCTGGAGCTTGGGGTCGATGTGGATCTCGACAGGTTGCAGTTCCGCTGGCGCGCAACGGAGGGCGACTGGACGCCGATCGGGCCGGTGCTGGACGCTTCGGTCCTGTCCGACGAGGGCGGGCGCGGCGAGCATTCCAATTTCACCGGCGCCTTTGTCGGCATGGCGGCGCAGGATGCGAGCGGGCAGGGGCTGCCGGCGGATTTCGCGGCCTTCCGCTATTGGAACCGCCAGGCGGAGGCCTAGCCGAGCGGCAGGGCCGTTTCGAGCCGCTCCAGCAGCGCGATCATCGCATCCCCGGCTTCCAGCGCGAGGCCGGCGCGGGCGGCGCGTGCAAGGCGGTCGCGGGTGGCATCGTCCAGCTTGGTCAGCGCGGCGCCAAGCGCCTCGGCATCGGCAACGGCCAGCGCGCCCCCGGCCTGCGCCAACGCCTCGTAGGGCTCCGCGAAATTCGAGAGATAGGGGCCGTGCAGGATGGCGCTGTCAAACTGTGCCGGCTCGAAGGGTGTGTGCCCGCCCTTGTCGACCAGAGAGCCGCCGACGAAGCATTGTCCCGCAAGCGCATACCAGAGTGCCATCTCCCCCATCGTGTCTGCGAGATAGATCGCGTCCTTCGCTGAGGGCAGTTCGCCGGCTGAGCGTCGGCGATAGCGCAGGCCGGAGGCCTCCAGCAGCGCCGCGACCTCGTCGCCGCGCGGCACATGGCGGGGCGCGAGAATCATCTGGAGCTTCGGTCGCGCGGCGCGGGCAGCCTGGAACGCGGCGAGGACCAGTTCTTCCTCGCCCTCATGAGTCGAGGCGGCCAGCAGCGTGTTCGAACGCGCGAAAACGGTTCTGAACGGGGCAAGCTGCTCCGGCGTGGGCGGCGTCATCAGGACGGAGGATTTCAGCGTCAACCTCGGCAGCAGCGTCTCTTCCGGCAGGCCGAGGGCGCGGAACCGCCTCTCGGAGGCTTCGTCCTGGGCCGAGAGCAGGGTGACGGCGCGGGTCATCTGCGCGGCCAGCCCTCCGAGATAGCGCCATTTGGAGAAGCTGCCGGCGGAGATGCGGGCCGAGATCATGGCGACGGGCAGGCCACGTTTGGCGGCAAGCGCGAAGCGGTTGGGCCAGAGATCGCCTTCGAGCAACAGGAGTGCGTCGGGGCGGATCCCGGTAAGGAACGGTATGAGACAGGCTCGGTAGTCAATCGGGGCGAGGCTGGCGGTCAGACGGGGCAGGGGCCAGCTCCGGGCCATGTTTCGGCCGGTTGCGGTATTGGCGGTGATATGGATGCGGAGCGAGGGGTTGCGCCGGAGCAGGGCCTCGATCAGCGCGCGCGCGGAGGTCAGCTCGCCATTGGAGGCACCGTGCAGCCAGAGGACGGGGCCGTCCCCTTCCTGCGTGGCGACGCGGCCGAGCCGTTCGCCCAGATCGCTCCAACTTTCGTGTTTCTTGTGCCGGTTCAGCAGGAGAAGGGCCGCGAAGACGGGCGCAAGAAGCGTCAGGAGGAGGCGGTATAGGAGCACAGGCGCTGTCCGTCAGGCTGGGGTTGAGCCGGGATAGGCCGGGGCAGGGCGCGGGGCAAGCCCCATCACGGCGCGGGTCAGGCGCTGTCGAGAGCGACCCCTTCGATCTCGGCATTGAGCAGCCCGCCGAGCACGACGACATAGGCGGTGATGTAGAACCACAGCAGCATGGCGACGCTGGTTCCGAGCGAGCCATAGACGACATCGTAGCGGTTGTGCAGTTGCAGGAAGGAGGCAAAGCCCCAGGAGGCCAGGCCCCAGCTCAGCATCGCGAAGCCGGCGCCGAAGGAGAGCCAGGGCGTGCGCTGCGATGCCCGGTTCGGCCCGAAGCGATAGACGACGGAAAGGCCGAAGCCGGTGGCGGCCATCGCGACGCACCAGCGCATCAGTTCGACCCCCGCACCCGGCGGCGGCATGTTCAGGAAGACCTGGCCCGCCAACGGCACGAAGAAGATCGTGGCGATGGCGACCATGGCCACGCCCATGAGCAGCAAGGTCAGCGCGATGGAGAGGCCGTTATGGCGCAACGGGCCGCGCGCGCCGGTTCGGTAGACGGCATTCATCGCCCGGATCAGCCCGGCGACGGCCAGTCGCGAGACCCAGAGCGCCAGCAGGAACGAGGTGATCGAGGCCAGCCCAAGCGCGGGCTTGGGCTGCTGGGCGAGGCTGTGCAGGCGGGTGGCGATGACACGGGTCGCCGCGTCGGGGACAACCTGGTCATAGGCGTGGATCTGTTGCTCGATCACGGCCGGGTCGGCGAAGGCGCCCCAGAGCGTGACCAGCGCGCCCATGGCGGGAAAGAAGGCCAGCAGGCCGAAAAAGGCAACGCCGGCCGAGAGCAGGCCGAGATTGAGCTCGGATGTGATCCGCAGCATCCGGTCGAGCCAACGCAGCGCCCGCCTTGCATATCCGAACGGGCCGCTCACGCGACCGGGGTTTCCGCAGCCCCTGGCGGCGCGGAGCTCGGCGCGGGTTTGGACGCAGGCGTGGCGGGCTCGGTCGGGTCGGTCAGGCGTTCGCTCTCGGCATTGACCAACCCGCCCAGCAGCACGACGAAGGCGCTGAGATAGAACCACATCAGCATGGCGATGACGGCGCCGAGAGAGCCATAGACCTCGTTGTAATTGCTGAAATTCTCGAGATAGATCGAGAAGCCGACCGAGACGATGGCCCAGAGGCAGACCGCGAAGACCGAGCCGGGCGAGAGCAGCGGGCTGCGCTTGTCCGGGCGGTTGGGTCCGAGCCGATAGAGCAGCCCGATGCCGAGCAGCACGACCCCGATGCCAACGAGCCAGCGCAGCGCATCGACCGCCAGCCCGGAATAGGGCCCGAGCGGCAGGAAGGCGAGCAGGATGGGTGCGACGACAACGCTTGCCATGGCCGTCAGCGCCACGGCGATGAGCATCACTGTCAGCAGCAACGCCAGGATCGCACTCCACAGCCCGCTGCGCGGCGGTGTCTGGTAGACGGCATTCAACCCGCGAATGAGCGCCGCGGTCCCCGCACGTGTGGCCCAGAGAGCCGCGCCGATGGACAGCGCCGTGGCCCAGCCGAGCACTTCCTTGGGGCCCGAGGCGATGGCGTGAATCCGGCTGGAGAGGATCTGGTAGGCCTCTTCGGGCATCATCGGCTCATAGGTCGCGAGCTGGTCCGAGACGATTTCGGGATCGGCGAAGAATCCCCAGAGCGTGACCAGCGAGGTGATGGCCGGGAAGATGGCGAAGAGACCGTAAAAGGCGACGCCGGCGGCGATCAGGCCGATATGGCGGCTGCCGATGCCGTCATTGACGGCACGCAGGAATGTGAGCGACTTTCGCAAGCGGGATGGCATCGGTCTGTTTCTCCGCGGAATTTCGTCGCCACCTTATCATCTCGGACGTGCGGGAAAAGCCGTGCATTGGCCGGGTGTTCGGGACGGTTGCCTTCGCCGCGCAGCGCGCTAGATTCGCGCTCCGTCGGAACGGGGCGAAAGCGCCGGACGACCAGAGGAGGAGCGAGATATGCCCGAGTCGAATGCGCCGGAGCGAAACAAGGCGCCGCAGCCCTATGGGTCCATCGCGGTGATCGGCGCAGGCGCCTGGGGGACGGCGCTGGCAGCCGTGGCGCGGCGGGCCGGGCGCGAGGTCCGGCTCTGGGGGCGCAACGAGGAAGACATCGCGACAATCGCCAAGACCGGCTGCAACCTGCGCTACCTGCCGGGGGTGCAATTGCCCGAGGGGATCGCGGCGAGCTGCGACATGAAAGCAGTGCTCGATGGCGCCGAGGCGGTGCTGATCGTCACCCCGTCGGTCACCCTGCGCGAGATCTGCCGGCAGATGGAGCCCTGGCTGGCGCCGGATGCGCCTGTCGTGCTCTGCGCCAAGGGCATCGAGACCGGCTCGGGCAAATTGCTGAGCGAAGTCGCGGGCGAGGAACTGCCCGGCCATCATTTCGGCGCGCTCTCCGGTCCGACCTTCGCCAGCGAGACGGTCCGGAACTTCCCGACCGCTGTCACGCTCGCCTTCCCCTTTGCGCAGGCGCATCGCCGCGAGCCGCAGGCCGCGCCGGCCTCGCGCATGGCGCTCTCGCTCGGCTCGGCCAGCTTCCGGCCCTATATCAGCGATGACCTTGTCGGCGTCGAAGTTGCGGGTGCGGTCAAGAACGTGGTCGCGATCGCCTGCGGGATGATGACCGGCGCGGGCTATGCAGAGAACACCCGCGCGGCGCTCATCACCTGGGGCATCGACGAGATGAAGGCGCTGGCCGAGATGCTGGGCGGGCGGCGCGAGACGATTGCCGGGCTCTCTGGTGTGGGCGACCTGACGCTGACCTGCTCTTCCACCACGTCGCGGAACATGAGCTTCGGTGTCCAGCTCGGTCGCGGCATCGATCGGCAGAATATCTTTGATGGCAACAAGGTCGTGGTCGAGGGCGAGGTGAACGCGATTTCGGTCATCGACCTGGCCGACCGAATCGGCCTCGAAATGCCGGTCTGCCGGGCGGTCCACGAGATCCTGCACGAGGGCGCGGAGCTGAGGGACACATTTGCCGCACTCTGGTCGCGGCCGCTGACGGGCGAGAACCGGATCCTCAATTTCGCACTGGAACATCCTGCCGGGCGCTGATTTGGCGGCGAAGGGTAATGTTTCGGAAGTGTCGCTGACAATTATTGACAAGTCTTGCTTCAGGGCATTTTCTGCCTTGAACGAGATTTCGTGGCCGAATTCCTGACGTAAACAATGTTCAATGCGCGAAAACCGACTCTGCGCGCAAAGGGCACATCTGCCATGCAGCTGCTGCGCTTGCTGCTGATGCTGCGGCGCAGTAATGCAGGTGCAACATCGACGTTGCAAGATTGGCCACGCCGAAACGGGTGAAATTGACGAAAGGAGTGGTCCGATGTCCGCGATCCTGACCCTGAATGCCGGTTCCAGTTCGATCAAGTATTCCGTGTACCTGACCGGCGAAGGTGAGCCAAAGGAATTTGCCGTTGGCCAGATCGACGGGATCGGGCCGGACGCGAAGCTGATCCTCAAATATGATGGCGAGACGACCGAGACCGATCTCGGCAAGGCCAATCACACGGACGGGCTGAAGGCGGTTCTGGCCGCACTGAAACCGATCCTGGGCGATCACGAGGTGACCGGCGTCGGCCACCGGATCGTGCATGGCGGTCCGAATTTCGCCGAGCCGATCGTGCTGGACGAGGCGAGCCTCGAAGAACTGTCCGGGTTGAACAAGCTCGCCCCGCTGCACCAGCCGCACAATGTCGCCGCGATCCGCGCTGCGATGGAGGCCTTCCCGGATGCGATCCAGGTCGGATGTTTCGACACCGGCTTCCATCACGGCCATGATTTCGCCAATGACGCCTACGCGCTGCCGCTCGAAATGTACGAGGAAGGCATCCGCCGTTACGGTTTCCACGGGCTCAGCTACGATTACATCACCGGCTACCTGGCCAAGGCCCATCCGGAGCTGGCCGACAAGAAGGTCGTGATCGCGCATCTTGGCAATGGTGCCTCGATGACTGCCGTGGTCGGGCGCCGGGCCATTGCCTCGACGCTGGGCTTCTCGGCGCTGGACGGGTTGCCGATGGGCACGCGCTGCGGACAGGTCGATCCGGGCATCCTGCTCTACCTGCTCGACAAGGGCATGAGCAAGGAAGAGCTGACCAACCTGCTCTACAAGGAATCGGGGATGAAGGGGCTGTCCGGCATCACCCATGACATGCGCACGCTCAAGGAATCGGACGACCCGCGCGCGAAGCAGGCGCTGGAATATTACATCGCCCGCGTGATCCGCGAAGTCGGCGCGCTGGCGGCGGCTGGTGGCGGAATCGACGCGCTGGTCTTCACCGGAGGTGTCGGAGAGAACTCGCCGGCGATCCGGCAAGGCGTGGCCGATGGGCTCGGTTTCCTCGGCATCTCGGTGGACGAAGAGGCCAATGAGCGCAGTGACGAGGAGATCGGCACCGGTTCGGTGAAGGTGCTGGTGGTCAAGACCGACGAGGAGCGCGTCATCGCCCGCGCCGTGTCAGCCAAGCTCAACTGACCCGCGGCGTCGATCTTCGATTGACAGAGGCGGACGGGCAGGGATCAACTTCCGGTGGAACAGCCGGAGGCCCGCTTGATGATCAATCCTATTCGCGCAGTCATTCTTCTCGGGCTTCTTGCCTGGGGCGGTCTCGCCTCGGCCGGGGAGCGCGAGGCGGCGATCGGCGCGGCGCTGGAAGCCGCGCGCGCCGAAGGGAGCGTTGCCGGCGCGCAGCTTGCGGCACCGGACGCCTTGCAACGGTTTTACGAACTCCGTGAGAACGCGCCGGCCTGGGACGCCCAGATCGAGGCGCTTGAGGCAGCGCTGGACAGCGCCGAGGCGCAGGGGTTCCGTCGGGAGGATTTCAATCGCGCGGCCCTGGCGGCGGCGCAGGCCGCGGCAGCGGGCGGGGATGCAGCCCAGGTCGCGGCTTTCGACATCCTGGCATCCGATGCGGCGATGCGCTTCGTGCATTACATGGCCTTCGGCAAGGTTGAGCCCGAGAGCCTCGATACGGCGTGGAATTTCGATCGGCCGGTCATCGAGCGCGATCCGGTGGAACTGTTCGCGGAATATCTCGCGGGGCCGGGCTTCGAAGTGCTGGCCGTTGCGCTGGAACACCAGGGATTTCAGTATCTTCAGCTTGTGGATGCCCTGGCCCGTTACCAGTCCATCGCCGCTTCGGGCGGCTGGGAGGCGATCCCGGAGGGCGAGGTACTCAAGCCCGGCGCGACGGATGCGCGAATCCCGGCCTTGCGGGCAAGGCTGGCAGCCGAAGCGGTGGAGCGTGCCGAGGCAGGCGACGCGCCGACGCTCTATGACGAGGCGCTGGAATCCGCCATTCGCGCGTTTCAGCTCCGGCATGGCCTGACGGCAGACGGGGTGATCGGACCGCAGACATTGGCCTCGCTCAATCGCCCTGTCTCCGACCGGATCGACAAGCTGCGGCTGAGCCTGGAGCGGTTTCGGTGGTATATTCGCGGGCTGGGGGAGGATTTCGTGCTGGTCAATATCGCCGGGGCGGAGACCTTTGTCGTGCTGGATGGCAAGCCGGCCTGGGCAACGCGGTCGATCACCGGGTCCGAATACCGCCAGACGCCGGTCTTTGCCGGCGAGATCGAGTACATGGTGGTCAATCCGACATGGTCGGTTCCGGCGTCGATCTTCCGCAAGGACAAGCTGTCGAGGATCCGCAAGGATCGCGGCTATCTGGAGCGCAACAATTACGTTGTGCGCAGCCAGGACGGGAAGGTCATCTCCGCCTCTTCGGTCAATTGGAGCGCAAAGAATCCGGGGGTGTCGCTGATGCAGATGCCGGGGCCCGACAATGCGCTCGGCCGGATCAAGTTCATGTTTCCCAACAAACATGCGGTCTACCTGCATGACACGAATAACAGGGGGTTGTTCGAGCAGGAGGAGCGGAACCTGAGCTCGGGCTGCGTGCGTATCGAGGATCCGTTCGTGCTGGCCGGGCTGCTGATGCAGGGCGATCCGTCCTGGACGCAGGCGCGTCTGGAAGAGCTTCTGGAGAGTGGCGAGACGACCCGGATCGATCTGCCGGAGCCGATGTCGGTCCTGATGACCTACTGGACGGCCTGGGTCGAGGATGGGGAGGTGCAGTTCCGCGAAGATCCCTATGAGCGCGACGCGGCCGTCCTTGCGGCGCTGAATGCCGATCCTTGAATGCAGGTGATCGTGCTGTCTGACAAATGGTGCTGGCGGGCATGGCGGCATCGCCTTGATTCCGCGCCTGCCAGCGTTGCGATCCGATGCGCTCGATGAAAAAGGGCGCCTGGTCCCAGGGGGGGACCAGACGCCCGTCTTCAAACTCTTCCCTCTCACGAAGCGTCCGAAGTCTCAAATCGTACGGCACTAATAAAACGCGCCCTGTATAGAAACAGGAATGGCCCCGATTCGCTCTGGCGCACCGGGGGTGGCGCGCCGGACAGGGGGCTTTGGTCATCTTTCAAGTTTTTGAAAACATTTCCGTTTCAAGAATTCTGTGTATCAGGTCAATCCAGTTTTTCAATGGGACCACCCTAGCGGGCGGGGTCCCGGAGAGTCATACCCCAGTTTGGGTATATTGACCTTTGACCAGGTGTTTTTCGATCTCGTCCAGCGTGCTGCGCCAGTGGCGAAACAGGATGAGCTGGCCGCCATCCTCGAAGATGCGGAAGTCGATCCAGTCATAATCCCGGCGAAATTCCTCCATCGTCGCCATCGGCACTTGCGGGTCCTGCGTGCCGTTGAGGAAGATGATCGGCATTTCCTCGCGCAGCGCGTGCACCGCATCGGACCAGTCTTCCGTCTTCTCGCCGAGCATCATGCGGGAGAAGGCTTCATGGGCGGAACGGTCCTCCGTCAGCGCCACCTCGGAGCCGGTGACGATGGCCTCGAAAGCCTCGGCATCCTCGAAGGTTTCGATATCGGCCTGGCTGTTGCCATAGACGGCATGGATGAAGCCGCGCTTGCCGATCTTGCGGGCAAGAAAGAAGCCGGCCTTGACCATGAAAGGTTGCAGATGCGGGGTGTATTTGGAGCCGGCAATGATGAAACGGTGCCACTTCTCCATGCGTTCGAACTGTTCACGCCGCGTCATCGGCAACACGCCGGCCGCGGCCACGAGCGCGGTGAACCGGCCGGGATAGCGGGTTGCGAGTTTGACCGCGGCGAAGAAGTCGTCGCCGGTCGACAGGATCGGGCAGCTTTCTGCGCCCTCGGCGGCGAGGATCTGACCGGCATCTTCGTAGAAGGTCTCGAAATAATCCTGGTCGGGATCGAGCATGGTCGACATGCCATAGCCCGCCCGGACCGGAACGATGATCTTGATCGCGCGGGCCTTCGCTTCCTGTTCGGCCGAGGCCGGCAGGCGGATCAATCCGTAATCGCCGGGCAGGTAGAAGACCGGCGCGCCGTCCGGATCGCCGAGGCAGAGATAGTCCAGCCGGCGGCCATCGGGAGTGTCCAGGCTCTCGAAGGGACGCTCCTCGAGCGTGGCGTAGCCGCGAGAGACGATGCGCGGGGCCAGCTCGACCTCCAACGTCAGGTTGGACATGTCCATGATCGACAATGCCAGCCGGACCAGTTCGACCTGGCTGCGGGTCTCCGTCTTGGAGAGGATGGACTTGACCTGCGCCCGGACCGTATCGATCGAACGGCCGCGCTGTTCGGCGATCTCCTTGACCGAGCAGCATTCGACGAGGCTCTGGACGACGCTGGCCTCCGCGCTGGTCAGGTCGAAGGCGCGGCGCAGGATCTCGGAGAACCCTTCCGGGCAGCTCACCTCGGAGGAGGCTGCGAGAATATGGCGGGCGCCGTCGCCCAGCGTCGTGAGTTGCAGCCGGAGGACGACGAAATGCCCGCGTTCGCGCGAGCGCACGCGCAGGACGGCGGCATTGTCCTTCTCGCCACCAAAGACGGTCCGGGCCGCGGCCGCGATCGAGACGATGTCTTCGGGGTTGATCGCCATCTCGGCGAGGGCTGCACCCGCCGCAAGGCCGAGCATCTGGTTCGCTGCCGCATTGGCCGCGTTCACCTGTCCTGCCTCGTCGAAGAGGAAGGCCGCGGCCTTGTCGAAGGGGGCAAGCGCCTGCGCCATCTGGGCCCGGGCACTGGAGCTGTCGATACGGTCCAGAAAAGCTTCCGCGCGACGGAAATGGCTGGAGATGGTCGGGTCGCCCAGCAATCGCGGCGAACTGAAATCTGCCTGCTCGCGCAGGGGTTTCAGGGCTTCCTCCCAGATATCGACAAGCGACTCGTAGCGCGACGGATCGAGCGCCACGTCATAGAGACGCTCGATGGCTTCGTCGCGGGCCTCGCCCGGCAGATCGGAATTCTCGCGTTGCATGACGGTTCATTCGGGGGATTGCAATTGACCGTTCGGTAAAGACTAGCCGATGGCTGTTAGCTATGCATCAAATGAATACCTGACCTTAAGGCAAGGAATTGGTGGGTCCGGGAGCGGAACGGGCAGGAAAGGGCTTCGACAAGCCCTCGGGCATCGTGTAAACGGCGCGCGATGAAACGAGCGGAAGAGAACCGAGTGGCGGGTCAACCGATGCGGCAGGGCGAACCGGAGGCGGTTTGCCTGTCGGGAATCGGCTTGTCTCTCGCGGGGCGGAAGATCTTTTCCGGGCTGGAGCTGTCGCTGTCCGAACGGCGCATCGGCATTGTCGGGCGCAACGGCTCGGGCAAGAGCACGCTGGCGCGGGTGATGACCGGGCTTCTTGCGCCGGATTCGGGCGAAGTCCGGGTGATGGGGGTCGATGTGGCGAAGGATCGCCGGGCTGCGATCCGCACCATTGGCATCCTGTTCCAGAATCCCGATCACCAGATCATCTTTCCCACCGTTGGCGAAGAGCTCGCCTTCGGGCTGCGTCAGCAGGGGCGGAGCAAGGTGGAGGCGCGCGAGGCCGTGCGCGCGATGCTGGCCCGCTTTGGCAAGCAAGCCTGGGAGGAGCGCTCGGTCGAGACGCTGAGCCAGGGACAGAAACATCTCGTCTGCCTGATGGCGGTGCTGGTGCTGGAGCCGGCGTTGATTGTGCTCGACGAGCCCTTCACCGGGCTCGACATCCCGACGACCCGCGCCCTGCAACGGCACCTTGCCGAGCTGGCGCCGATCCTCGTCCATATAACCCATGATATCTCGGCTCTGGACGGCTATGAGCGGGCGATCTGGATCGAAGCGGGCAAAGTGGCACAGGACGGGCCGGCCGAGGTCGTGCTGGCGCAATATCTGGATGCGATGACCCGGGAGGATGCTGATGCTGGCGCTGGTCTCGCCGATTGACACCCCGTATCACCGCCTGCCGGCGGGGCTGAAATTCGGCCTCCTGTCGCTGGCGACGGTCGTGCTCTTCCTGCTTGGAACGGTCTGGGCGCAATCTGCGGCGCTGCTGGTGGTGTTTGCGCTCTATCTCGTGGTCGGCATGGATTTTCTCCGCCAGGGCGTGGCGTCGCTGCGGCCGCTTTGGCCCTTCCTGCTGCTGGTCGGGCTCTGGCATTTCCTGCTTGGCGATCCCGCCGAGGGCGCCGTGGTCTGCCTGCGGCTGCTCTCGGCGGTCGCGCTGGCAAATCTTGTGACCATGACGACGCGGCTCGACGACGCGGTGGACCTGCTGATGTGGCTGCTCGCACCGCTGCGGCGCCTGGGGGTGCAGACCGGGCTCATTGCCTTTTCCATCGCGCTGGTGATCCGTTTCGTGCCGGTGATGATGGACAATGCGCGGCGGCTGCTGGAGAGCTGGCGCGCGCGTTCGCATCGGCGCCCCGGCTGGCAGGTGATCGCGCCGATCTTCCTCGTCGCGCTCGATGACGCGACACGTGTGGCGGAAGCGATCCGTGCACGCGCCGATCTTTCTACGTATAACGCTGACGAATAAATGCGAACAGGAGCCCCCATGGAACGCAATATCACCCTTATCGCCCTTTTCGCCGCGCTGATCGCGGTGTTGGGGCTGGTGCCGAAATTCACCCTGATGTCTGGCATTCCGATCACGGCCCAGAGTCTCGGCGTGATGCTCTGTGGCACCGTGCTGGGCGCACGTCGCGGGATGCTGGCGGTGCTGCTCTTCCTGTTGCTTGTCGCGCTCGGCCTGCCGTTGCTGGCGGGTGGTCGAGGGGGCCTGGGTGTCTTTGCCGGGCCGACCGTGGGCTTTCTCGTCGGCTGGGTCGTCGGCGCCTATGTGATTGGCCGGCTCACCGCGAAACTGACCTCCCTGCCGCTCGGTGTGGCCGCCGCCGTCGCCGCCGTGATCGGCGGGATCGTCTTGCTCTATATCCCCGGCATCATAGGCATGACGATCATGCTCGACATGACGTTGCAAACGGCCTTCCTGTCGATCCTCGCCTTCATCCCGGGCGACCTGATCAAGGCGGGCCTCGCCGGCGCCATCACCGCCTCGCTGGCCCGGGCCCGGCCCGGAATCGTCGCCACCCGCCCGGCTGGCTGATCCAATGCGATGCGCCGTCCCTCGCGGGGCGGCGCTTGTTTCGCGAGCTTGGCTTTGCCGCTCGCTTGATGGGATAGCCGAGCCGGGCCGCCCGGTCTCCGTATCCCGATCCGGGCCGTTCCGGGCTGCGCTGCGCAGTTTGGACAGCGCGTCTCCTTCCCCAGGTTTCTCCCACGCGCGTTCTCGCGGTTGCCGTTTGCGCCGCGCCGTGACACGCCGCCTGACAGCCCCCCAATTCAATACGTCGCAAGAGGTTTTCCGAACGCATCCGCGTCGGTGGCTCCCTCTCGGGCCGGTGCCGGAACCGGGGTGTGACAAAAGCTTTCACGTCGCCGGTTCGTGCAAGATATTGTTGAATGTATACGCAAACAGATGCACAGTCGTATTAGATTTTCAAACGGGAGGAGAATCATGAAACTCGCACTGACCGGAATTGTGGCCGCTGCCACGCTTGCAATGGCCGGAACCGGCTTCGCGCAGGACTATCCGTTCCGCGACATCACCACGGCAGTCGTGTGGGGCGCCGGTGGCGGCACCGATACGATCAACCGCATGATCATGGCCGAGATGGAGAAGGAACTGCCCGTCTCGATCAACGTGATCAACCAGACCGGCGGCGTCGCCGGTTCGAACGGCATGGTCTATGTCATGAACCAGCCCGATGACGGCTACACGCTGGTCGGCCTGTCCGAATCCAACGTGACCGCAGCCGTACAGGGCGGCTGGGACAAGAAGTTCGACTACTGGTATCCCTTCATCGTCGGCGGCTCGCCGGACCTGATCTCGGTCGGCAAGGACTCGCCCTACAACACGCTTCAGGAACTCGTTGACGCCGCCAAGGCCGATCCGGGCTCGATCCCCGCTGCCGCCTCCGGCGCCGGCTCGATCCACCACCTGAACCTGCTGGCCATCGAGAAGGGCGCGGACGCCTCCTTCAAGTTCGTTCCCTACAAAGGCTCGGCCCCCGGCCAGGAAGCCGCCCTCGCGGGCGAAGTTGCGCTGGTCGTGACCTCGCTTGCCGAACAGGCTCCGCTGATCCTCGGCGGCGAACTGAAGCCGCTTGCCACGCTGACGCCCGAAAAGGCGATGATCGGCGATATGGAAATCCCCTCCGCCTTCGACATCTATGACGGTCTGGATGCCTATCTGCCGCTCAAGCAGGCCATCGGCTTTGCCGTGCACAACTCGGCCCCCGATGACGTGAAAGCTGCTCTCGGCGCCGCCTTCGAGAAGGCCATCGCCGGTGAAACCGTCGCCAAATGGGCTGCGGACAACTACTACGACGTCGGCGGCCAGTATGGCGAAGAGGCCCAGAAGCTCTTCTCCGGTCTGGAAAGCAACTTCGCCTACACGCTCCAGGATCTCGGCAATGCGAAGGTCGACCCGGCCTCGCTCGGCATCGAGAAACCGTAATCGTCGCAACCATCTGAACGGGGCCCGCGCGGCCCCGTTCTTCTCTTTGCTGGAGCGAACATGGAAGACAAGACCGCCCTCCGCGCGCGGGACTTCTGGACGTCCCTGATCCTCATCGCCACCTCTGCCTTCTTTCTCTGGCAGACCACCGATATCCCCCTCTTCGACACCCAGACCGGCGGCGTGACCTCCGGCGACTGGTACAACTCCGCCGCTGTTGTCCCCTATGGGATCTTTGGCCTGATGCTGCTCTGCGCGCTTGGCCTTCTGGCGATCTCGATCAAGGATGGCGGCGCCGAGCGCGCCCTGCGCGGCGCCGGCATCGGCTGGGAACGCGCCGAGCTCATCCGGATGGGCTGCATCGCCATCATCCTCTTCTTCTACATCTTCGCGCTGGTCCCCCGGGTCGATTTCACCATCTGCTCGGCGCTGCTGATCTCCGCGCTGATCTACGGGTTCCACGGCGGGCATCACCGCCGGATGATCGTCGCCGCCAGCGTCTTCTCGGCCGCCGGGCTCTATGCCTTCCTGTTGCATTTCCCGCAGAGCGAATGGGCCAAGCCGCATGACGATGACTGGGTCACGCTGGCGCTCTGGGTCGGGCTGACGATCTACACGTTGGTCTATCACCGAGACGAATACGCGATCCGCATCGCGCCGATCATGGCCGTGCTGGTGCCGCTGGTCCTCGTGCTGGCGATGGCCTTCGGCTTCCGGCAGAACGTGCCGAACCGCTCCGGCCTGCTCTTCAAGCAGATCGAATACCACTACTACGTCACCCTGAAACCGCTCTGGGCGCAGAAGTAAGGGAGACAGAGTATGGAATTCTTCATTCACCAGATCACGGAGTTCGGGACGGCGCTGACCAACCTGGCGCTGGACCCGATCACCTATCCCTATCTCATCTGTTCGGTCTTTCTCGGCATCGTCTTCGGGGCGCTGCCGGGGCTGACGGCGACGCTTGCCGTCACCATCCTCACCGGCTTCTTCGGTAACAAGTTCCCGCTGGAGCAATCGCTCATCGCCCTGATCGGCGCCTATGTCGGCGCGATCTATGGCGGCTCCTACCCGTCGATCCTGCTCAACATCCCCGGCACGGCGGCCTCGGCGGCCACGGCGATGGATGGCAACCCGCTGGCCAAGAAGGGCAGGGGGGGCGAGGCGCTCGGGATGACCACCACGGCGAGTTTCATCGGCACGCTGATCGGCACGCTTTTCCTGCTGGTCTTCGTCTGGCTGCTGCTGATGATCTCCAAGAACATCGCCAGCCCGGAAAAAGCGCTGCTTGCCCTTTTCGGCATCCTCCTTTCCGGCACGCTCATGAGCAAGGATCTGGTCCTGAAGGGCTGGATCAGCGGGCTCATCGGGTTGGCGATGGCCATGGTCGGGCTGGACCCGATCCTGTCCGAGACGCGCTACGTCTTCGGCTGGTCCTACCTGATGTCTGGCTTCCAGGTGGTTCCGGTCCTGATGGGGGCTTTCGCGGTGCCGCAGATCATGGACGGCATGCGCGCGGCGGGTTCCATCGGCCAGAAGGTCGATGTGGGCAGGATCGTGCCAAAGGTCGGCACCGTCATGAAACGCTTCCCGACCATCGCCCGCTCCGGCGTGATCGGCACCGGTGTCGGCGCGCTGCCGGGCGTGGGCGAGGACGTGGCTGGCTGGGTGTCCTATGGCGTCGGAAAGGCGGTCTGCAAGGACGGCAAGGATTTCGGCACCGGCTCGGTCAACGGGCTGCTCTCGGCCGAAGCCGCCAATAACGCGGCCATTGGTGGGGCGCTGATCCCGCTGCTGGTGCTCGGTATCCCCGGTTCACCACCCGCAGCGGCGCTGTTGGGTGCGCTCAAGATCAACAACGTGATCCCCGGCCCGACGATCGACCCGGGGCTTATCGTCCATGTCGTGGCGATCCTGGTCATGGCCTCCCTGACAATGGCGATCATGGGGCTGCTGACGGCGCGCGTCTTCATCAACGTGCTGCGCATCCCGCAAACCATCTTCCTGCCGGTCGTCATGGTGCTGACAACCATCGGCTCGTTTTCGGTCGGCGGCGGCATCAACGATCTTTACCTGATGCTGGCAGTCGGCTTCGTGGCCTATGCAATGAACAAGATGGACTACCCCATCGCGCCTCTGGTGATCGGCGTCATCCTCGGTCCGCTCTTCGACGAAACCTTCCGGCGCTCGCTCTACCTGTCGGATGGCGATCTATCGACCTTCTGGACCCGGCCCGGTGCGGCGATCCTGCTGTCGCTCAACATCGCGCTTGTCCTCAGCCAGATGCCCTTCATCAAGCGGGCCTTTTCGCGGCTCGTGCCCGGGCGCGGCTGACGCAAAAAATTGCCGGGCGGTGCTTTCTCCGCCCGGCCAATTTGGCCCACCAGCAACTGGCGGGCCTTTTCTCGCAACTGGATCAACCCTCGGGCAGGATCACCTTGTCCACGACATGGATGATGCCGTTGGAGGCCATGATATCGGCCTGAATGACCTCGGCATCGTTGATCATCACACCCTTGCGGCCATCAACCATGAGCTTGTCGCCATTGACCGTCACAGCGGAGACCGTCTGGCCTGCAACATCTTCGGCCATCACCTTGGTCGGGACGACGTGGTAGGTCAGGATGGAGACGAGCTTATCTTTGTTCTCAGGCTTCAGCAGCATTTCGACGGTACCATCGGGCAGGTCGGCGAAGGCTTCGTCGGTCGGAGCGAACACCGTGAAGGGACCCTTTCCCTTGAGCGTATCAACGAGCCCGGCGGCCGAAACGGCAGCGACGAGCGTGTTGAAGCTTCCAGCTCCGACGGCTGTGTCAACAATGTCCTTGCCGTGACCGTCGGCCATGGCGGAAGTGCCAGCGAAGACGGTGGCGGCGGCGGCGAGGGCGATAAAGGTTCTGCGGATCATGTTTCTCTCCCGAGATTGAATGGTTGCCCCGGTGGGACGTTGGGTGCGCCCCGGTGGGACGATGCAGTGATTACGGCCCATGATCGGGATTGGATGTGAGAAAGCCGCCATTTTTGAAGGGAAAGTTCGGTGGGCCGTCAAAAAATATAACATTTTTAATGACTTAGTTTTAAAACCTCATTTTGTTTCTCGTGCCGTTTTTTCCGTGTGTCGCCATCAACCGGCTTGCCCGGTGCGCCGCGGGGCCTCAGGGTGAGCATGTGAAACTGCCGGGAGGGCTGCGAGATGATGGGTGAATTTATGGGGTGGACCTTGTGGTCGCTCCAGATGTTGATGCTGCTTTTTGTCTTCGTGATCGGGCTGGTTGTTGCGGTCGGCGTCGTCTTCTTCATCGTCGACAGGGTGCAGACCAAGGATGCGATCCGGCGGAACTACCCGGTGATCGGACGGTTCCGCGGCTGGTTCAGCGAGCTGGGAGAGTTCTTTCGGCAGTATTTCTTCGCCATGGATCGCGAGGAACTGCCCTTCAACCGCGCCCAGCGGGACTGGATCGACCATGCCTCCGATGGTGACAGCAACATGGTGGCTTTTGGCTCGACGCGGAATATCGGGCTGGTCGGGACGCCCATCTTCGTTCCCGCGGCCTTCCCGCCGGTGGATGGCCAGTTTGCCATGACCGAGCCGATGGTGATCGGCGCCGACTGCCGGACGCCATTTCTTGCGCGGTCGATCTTCAATATTTCCGGCATGAGCTACGGCGCGATTTCCAGGCCGGCGGTGCAGGCGCTCAGCCGGGGCGCGGCACAGGCCGGGATCTGGCTGAACACCGGCGAGGGATCGGTGTCGCCATGGCACCTTGAAGGCGGCTGCGACATCGTCTTCCAGATCGGGACGGCGAAATACGGGCTGCGGGATGCGGATGGCAAGCTCTCGGAGGAGAAGCTGCGCGCCATGGCTGCGCATGAGCAGGTCCGCATGTTCGAGATCAAGATGAGCCAGGGCGCCAAGCCCGGAAAAGGCGGCATCCTCCCCGGCGCCAAGATCACCGCCGAGATTGCGGCGATCCGGCATATTCCGGAAGGCCAGGACAGCATCTCGCCGAACCGGCATCCGGAGGTCTCCGATTGGGACGAGATGCTGGACATGATCGCCCATGTCCGGGAGGTCACGGGCAAACCGGTCGGGTTCAAGAGCGTGATCGGCTCGCCCACCCATTTTCGCGAGTTTTTCGATTGCGTGAAGGCGCGCGGGCTCGAGAGCGCGCCGGATTTCATCACCATCGACGGGGGCGAGGGGGGTACGGGGGCAGCGCCGATGCCGCTGATCGACCTGATGGGAATGCCGGTGCGCGAGGCGCTGCCGCGAATCGTGAACCTGCGCGATGAATACGGGCTGAAGGACCGCATCCGGATCATTGCCAGCGGCAAGCTGGTCAATCCGGGCGATATTGCCTGGGCACTGGCCGCCGGCGCCGATTTCGTGACCTCCGCGCGGGGCTTCATGTTCGCGCTTGGCTGCATCCAGGCGCTCAAATGCAACAAGAACACCTGTCCCACCGGGATCACGACCCATGACAAGCGATTGCAGCAGGGGCTCGTGGTCGAGGAGAAGGAAGGGCGGGTGGCACGCTACGCAACCGCGATGATCAAGGAGGTCGAGACGATTGCCCATTCGGTCGGCGTGACCGAGCCACGGCAGATGCGACGCCGGCATGTGCGGATCGTGCAGGCCGATGGCTCCTCCGTGCCGATGCGCGACATCTATCCCAGCTACCGCCCGGGCGAGCCGGTCCCGGATTTCCACCGCCCGACCGATGCCGGGCACACGCAGCAAGTCTTCTGACGCGATCCAACGATCGCGTGAGATTTGGTGTCAAAGCCCCCGTGCGGCGGCCGGATGCTCTATCTAGGAGCAAAGGCATAGGAGAAAGAGCATGGCTGGACGCTGGAAAAACGATCTGAACTGGTCTGACACGACCCCGAAAGCTGCCTGGTTGAACCGCCGGCAGATCATGGCGGGGATAGGCGCTGCCGCGTTCGGCGGGATTGCCGGGCCGGCGCTGGCCGGGCTCGGGGCGGTGAAGTCGGACTTCTCGACGGTCGAGGAGCCAAACCCGCTCGACCATATCACCAGCTATTGCAATTATTACGAGTTCGGCACTGGCAAGGAAGACCCCGCCCGCAACGCCCACATGTTGAACACCGATGGCTGGCAGGTCGAGATCGACGGGCTGGTGGACAAGCCGGGCACCTGGACGATGGATGACATCCTCGCGGGCACAACGCTGGAGGAGCGGATCTATCGCTTCCGTTGCGTGGAGGCCTGGTCGATGGTGATTCCCTGGGTCGGATTCGAACTGTCGGATCTGCTGGCGCGTGTCGGCGTGCAGTCGGGCGCGAAATACGTCGCTTTCGAAACCGCGCTGCGCCCCGACGAGATGCCAGGCGTGCGTTCGCCGGTGATCGACTGGCCCTATGTCGAGGGGTTGCGGCTGGACGAGGCGATGAACCCGTTGACGATCCTGGCCACCGGGCTTTATGACGAGCCGATCCCGAACCAGAACGGAGCGCCGATCCGGCTCGTCGTGCCGTGGAAATACGGCTTCAAGTCGATCAAGTCGATCGTGCGGATCTCGCTGACCGACAAGGAACCGCCGACCAGCTGGAACAAGACCAATGGGCGGGAATACGGATTCTACTCCAATGTGAACCCGACCGTGGATCATCCGCGCTGGAGCCAGGCCTCCGAGCGGGTCATCGGCGGCGGCATCCTCGCCAAGCGCAAGCCGACGCTCCTGTTCAATGGCTATGGCGAGCAGGTGGCCGATCTCTATGACGGCATGGACCTGGCGAAGTTCTACTGATGGCGCTGGTTGATGGTATCAATGGCGCGGTAAAGCGGCTGCCGAGCTGGCCGCTTTACCTGCTGGGCGCGGTTCCGGTGGTCTGGCTGTTCTGGCAAGGCCTGACCGGTGGGCTGGGGGTCGACCCGACCAAGGTGATCGAGCACAAGCTTGGGCTCTGGGGGCTCTGGCTTCTGATCGCCGGCCTCGCGATCACCCCCTTGCAACGTTTCGCCGGGCTGCGGCTGATCAAGTTCCGCCGGGCCATCGGGCTGCTCGCCTTCTTCTATATCCTGACGCATCTGTTGGTCTGGCTGGTGCTGGACGTGCAGATCCCGGCACAGATATGGGCCGACATCCTGAAGCGTCCCTATATCACCATCGGCATGGCGGCCTTCCTGATGATGTTGCCGCTGGCGATCACCTCGAACAACTGGTCGCTCCGCAAGCTTGGTCCGGTCCGTTGGCGCGGGCTGCACAAGCTGACCTATCTGCTGGTGCCGCTGGGCGCGGTGCATTTCGTCATGGTGGTGAAGGGCTGGCAGATGGAGCCGCTCTACTACCTTGCCGTTGTTATCGCGCTGCTGGCCCTGCGTTTGCGGCCGAGCCGTCGCCGCAGGGCTGCGGCAGCCTGAACCCTCCCGGTTTCCGCCGCAATGGTTACGGTGGGCGCCATGACAACCAGTGATACCCGGCGGGCCGTCCGCCTGACGATGCTCCTCTTCTTTGCGCAACCCTTCGCGATCGGCTGCTGGATGGCGCTGATCCCGATCGTCAAGGAGGGGCTCGGGCTGAACGAAGCCCAGCTCGCGATTGCCCTGATGGGATTGCCTGCCGGGATCGTGCCGACCCTCCCCCTCGCCGGGCGCGTGATCGGGCGTTACGGCCCGCGCCGGGTCTGCATGGCGGCATTGCCCGCACAGGCGCTTGTTCTCTGGATCATCCTGCTGGCGGGCGGCCAGACGGCGCTGTTTCTCGCATTGATGCTGTTCGGCGCCGTCGGCGCATTTTCGCAGGTCGGGCTGAACACCTATGCCGGGCGCCTCGAAAAGGAACGAAAAGTCGGCGTGATGAGCCGATGCCACGGGCTCTGGGCAATCGGTGTCACGGTGGCCTCCGCCATGGCGGCCTTGGCGTCGGGATTGCCGCTGCTGTGGATTCCGCTCCTCGTTTCCGTGCCTGGTATGATCGCCGGCATCTTCGCCGCCGGGGCGTTGCCACGGCTCGGCGCGGACAATGCCGGGTCCGGCCCGGGCAGCCGTCGCATCCTGGACCTGCCACCGGCCCTGATCCTGATCTCGCTTTTTGCGTTGGTCGTGGCCATGACCGAAGGGGCGATGTCGGACTGGTCCGCCGTCTACATGGCCCAGAGACTGGGAGGGGAAGCGACGGCTGCAGGGCTCGCGGTCTCTGTCTATGCCGGGGCGCTGGCACTCGGGCGCCTGTTCGGTGATGCGCTGCGGGCGCGAGTCGGTCCGGTGTTTCTGGCGCGTGCGACGATCCTGGTGGCCATATCGGGGGTGTTGCTGCTGGTGGCGCCGCTGCCGAGCCTGGCGGGATGGCTCGGATTCGCGCTGGTCGGTCTGGGCGTGTCGGTCGGTTATCCGCTCGGGGTCACGGCGGTGGCGGCGCTGGACGACCGGTTCGAGGGGCCGAACATTGCCATCATGTCGATGATCGCCCTCTGTGGGTTCCTGGTCGGACCGCCGATGATCGGTTTCCTGGCCGAGGCCTATTCGCTCCGGACCGGACTTGCCGCGCTTCTTCCGCTCCTTGTGCTGAGTCTCTGGCTTGCGGGCTTCCTGAGACCCGATTCTGCCCCAAAATCCGAGTCGGAGGCGGTGGCTGGAGATGAGTCCGAACCGGGGTGAGGCGGATTCTGTGGGTAAAGCTGTGGAGAACCCCGAATTCGACTCGATCCGCCGATAGGTGCCCTTGGGGAAGGAAGCAATGCAAACGTTTTCCTGAAACTTTCTTCTGGATTAATTCGTTCGTTTTCAGTGACTTGTGTGTTTTGTCGAAAAAACTTCATCTTTCTGTTTCGAAAGGGCTTGCGGGTGTCCCGTACTATCCGTAGAACCCCCTTCACCGGCGGCGCTGAGGCGCACGACGGGGCGCCAGACGGG